>CAZLMG010000005.1:0-198362 GCA_964560765.1 uncultured Oligoflexales bacterium | reverse complement strand
TAGCTCAGTTGGTAGAGCAGAGGACTGAAAATCCTCGTGTCCCCGGTTCGATTCCGGGAGGCGCCACCACTTACCAGATTGATATCTGGAACAGCTGTACATACAATGGAAAGCCGGTTCTGGAGATAAGCTTATGACGATTGCAGGATTTCTTACAGTCATTCATGTTCTGGTTGCCCTTTTTATGATCCTCGTGGTCCTAGTGCAAGGCGGCAACAGTGGCGGTGTTGGCGCGGCCTTTGGCGGCGGCAACTCTTCTGGCTTCTTCGGGGCAACAGGTGCCACCACCTTCTTCGCTAAGTTGACCTATGGTGCCGCTATCGTATTCATGGGAACAAGCATTTACCTGACAGTTGCTAACTCGCGCAGTGGCGACGAAGGCCTGGCAGAGCGACTAGAAAAGCAGGCTACGACGGAAACGGCTCCAGCTGAGACCGCTCCGCCGGCGACAACGGAGCAAGCTCCTGCCGCGATGGAGGCTGCTCCGGCAGCGGCGCCAGCAGCTAGCGAACCCGCGCAGAAGTAAAGAGATACCCTCTGCCAGACTTCGGTGTGGCACCACGCATATATACGATCGGTTCCGACTGATTGAGCTCAGGTGGTGGAATTGGTAGACACGTACGTTTGAGGGGCGTATGCCGTAAGGTGTGCGGGTTCAAGTCCCGCCCTGAGCACCATTTCTTTTTATATATTCAAAGCTGCTTGGTTGGCTCTTGGTCCCCAAACGAGAGTCCCAGGACTTCGTACTCTGATTCTCCCGCCGGAACCGTTACTGTCACGACATCACCGACGCGTTTACCCAAGAGGGCCTTCGCCACGGGCGCCTTCCACGATATCGTACCCTCATCGGCATTGGCTTCCCCTTCGCCGACTATGGTCCATCTGTGCTCCTTGCCATCAATATCCGCAACAACGACTGTGGCACCAAAAGAGACCGTCTGCCCCCTGAGGGAACGACGATCGATCACCTGCACATCTTTCAGAATGGAGTCCAGATAGCGGATCCTCTTATCAAGCTCCCGCAGCCGCTTCTTACCGTATATATACTCAGCATTTTCCGAGCGGTCTCCTTCGGCTGCGGCATCCTGAATTCCCTGTAGGACCTTCGGCCGAACAACATGAAAGAGATCCTGAGCTTCTCGCATCAATCGCTCGAAACCCTCGCGAGTCATCGGTTTAACCAGCTTTTTTTCCAAGCCCCCCCCCTACGTCAACAACATTAGCAAGAGCTCACCATAACGACAGCCCGGGCACCTTGCCTAGCTGAATCCTCTCAGGGTATAGGTGACAAACCCAGCCAATTGGGGGCACGTTAAAGGACTGCATGGAACTCCGACAGTTAGCTGAAACCGTACTCTTTTCCCGCTCTCTCGCCGACAAGCTGCGAGGCTGTGATTTGAACTCACTCTCAGATCTGAGCCCGGGGTCCGCAATCGCTATACCTTCTGCCCCCGTGCGACCTGCGGGTCTTGCCGCTGAGTTCCGCCCCAAGCAAGAACGCCCTGAAAGTCGCCCCGCAGCCTTGGATGCCTCCATTGAGCGAGGACGGATGCTCCATTCGTTTGCCAATCACGAATTGCTTGCAGCTGAGCTGATGGCTCTGGCCATCTTGCGCTTTACGGACGCGCCTCAGGCATTTCGCCTCGGTGTTGCGCGAACGTTGTTAGACGAATTAAGGCATCTGCAAGCATATCTGTCTCGTATGCGGCAACTCGGGGTCGAGTTAGGCGAGATACCCTTGAGCGGTTATTTCTGGCGCTCTATGTCGAGCGCAGCGACTCCCATGGACTTTGTTACCCGCATGAGCCTTACCTTCGAGCAAGCGAACCTGGATTTCGCCCGCCACTATGCCAATGCAGTGCAGCAGATGGGAGACACGGAAACCCACCAATTGCTGGTAACTGTCTATGAGGATGAAATTCGACATGTGGCGCACGGATTGCATTGGTTTCGCGAATGGAAAGGCGGCGCCGACGAAAGCGACTGGGACGCTTATCGCAGAAGCTTACCATTTCCACTGACGCCAGCACGAGCCAAAGGCTCCATCTTTGATGAGGAGGGTCGACGCCGTGCCGGGCTTAGTGACGAATACATTCAGCAGCTGCGAGTCTTTCATAGCTCCAAGGGACGAACACCCGCTTTATGGATCTTCAACCCCGACGCTGAGCAAGAATGGCTGACGCAAGAGGATACGACGGACTCGCGTGCAGAAAAGCCAGCTTGGCTGCAAGAACTGAAAGGTGATCTAGAGCCTTTGCTCATGTTTGTCGCGAAGCGGGATGATATTATTCTAACATCGCAACCGCCTCGACCCGATTTCCTCCAGAGGATCTACCAATTGGGCATTGCCCCTGTGGAGTTCCAACCACTGACTAAGGACATTTGGCCTGAACTGTTGCGCCAGCGCCCCATTCGCCAGGTCATACCTTGGGCTTGGACCAATACGATTCGCAAACATCAGGACGCATTGGAACAACTCAAACAGCACTCAGAGTGCGACTCGGCCGTCATCAAGCAAGTCAATTCCAAGGCCTTCGCCTGCCGCGTCTTTTGCGACTATCTGACGGTGCATGCAGGAGAGCCGGAATTTCAAGGCATCGATGCAAGACTTGCCCCCAAGGCTCACACGAACTTTGGGGAACTTGAAGCCGATGTCACGTATCGCCTCCAGTGCGGCCAAGAGGTGTTAGTAAAGCCCAATTTTGGTTCCAATGGAAGAGGCCAACTCCGCTGTCGCCGCCCTGACGAATGGCCTAAGCTACGCACTCGGGTCGAGCGCCTGCTCGCTGGCGGCATGCCTCTTATCGTTGAGCCTTGGTTTGAGAAAATCGCTGACATAAGCGCGTTAGTGAACGTTTCCGATTCCAACGTGCAAATATTAGCTGTGCACCCCTTTTTCACGTCGCCCACCGGCCAATACTGGGGTTCGTTGATTAGCCGAGGCGAAGGCCAAGGGCTCGCTCAGCTATTCCACTCTGATCGAAGATCTGTGGCGATGGCAATGTACCATGCCATTAGGCAGGCAGCGGCATTTGCCGGCAGCGCACTGCAGGCCCAAGGGTATCAGGGACCGGCAGCTATCGACAATTTAGTTATCCGTAACAATGACGCTGCCCATGCACATTTGAAGATTCGCCCCATCCTCGAAATCAACGCCCGCTATTCCATGGGCCGAGTTGCGCATGAGCTACTGCGACTTGTTCCGGCTGGACATATCGGTCTTTGGTTCTGCTTGACCGAGAAATTGTCGCAGTTAGCTGACAACGTGAGCCTGAATGCTCTTATCGAGTCCTTGGCAGTGAGAGACGATGTCGTACTGACCTCTGACAGCAAAATGATGAAACGCTTTGCTACCGGCTTAGCGCTTGGCCGAAACTTAACCGATGTCAGAGTAAAGTTTCCATTCCTAGATCGATTGCTACCACCGACATTCAAATGAGATCTGTTTGCAGAAAAATCTGTCCGATAACACGGCGACGATGTTAGAGTTCGCCTCATCTCTTTGGGAGTTTTTGATCATGCGCAATGTTAAAGGCTGGGGAATTTTAGTTGTGGCTTTGTCCATCATTGGCGCCATTGTTGGTGCATTGATGACCGGAGAAAAGTCACCAATGTTTGCATCTGGCTCAATTTCGCTAGCCGAAGAACTCAAAGACGACGCCCGCGGAATTCGCTCTCTCTTTATAGTTGTTCACGACGCTGATAGCACGATGCCCATGCCTTACGGCGCTGTTCGCGAACGCGTTAAAGAAGATGCCAAAGGCGAATTCTTCAAGTTCTTTCTGACCAAAGAGCGACTGCAGACCATGAATCCCAATGCCGATCATCCCCAGTTTCTTCGTATCAAAGCCAGGCTTGACATTGATGGTACGGCAGGTGTCGACCAGCCTGGCGATTTGTTTGGCACCATCGATCGAGTGCCCTTTGGAGCGGAAGGCGTCAAAATTGTCATTGATCAAAAGGCTCCGTAGATTCGCTCAAGGCAGGCAAGCTTTGCCTGCCTATTGCCCTCCTCCTGCTCAAAACTGATAATCGAAGATGGACGTCGAAATGCTTTCGACGAGCGGAGGCCTCGTGGCAGTCATCGCCGTAGACTTTGACCATACGCTGATCGCGGAAAATGCTTTTGGTGAGGTGACGCCGATGCCCGGCGCGCGTGAAGCCATGGAGAAACTACGCGCCGATGGTCACCGGATCATCATTCACACCTGTCGTATTGGCATTGCCGCAGATCGCGGGTTTTTGCGGCAAGAAGTACGCTTTATCGAAGATGTCCTCGACGATTTCCAGATTCCCTACGATGAAATTTGGCTCGGCCCAAAAATGGTGGCTGACTACTACGTTGATGATCGCGCCGTCAGTTTTGAAGGCGACTGGAACAACGTATTAGATAGCATCGCCAGCCGCAGAAGTATGAAGAAGTCCTCATAGGTGGGATCAGCCGTCCATCACCATCTCTATGCTAGAACTTGATGACCGATCGAATACTTTCGCCGAGATGCATCAATTCGAAGGCACGATTGATGCCTTCTAGGGGCATCTCATGCGTCACCATTTCATCGATTCGAATGTCGCCCGCGAGATATTGGTCTACATACCTTGGAATTTCTGTACGCCCACGGACTCCTCCAAAAGCGCTACCTTTCCAAACGCGACCCGTTACCAACTGAAAGGGTCGAGTGCGAATCTCTTGCCCTGCACCGGCCACACCAATAATGACCGACTGCCCCCAACCCTTATGGCAGCACTCAAGTGCTGCACGCATCAGGTCAACATTGCCGACACACTCAAAGGAGTAGTCCACTCCACCACCCGTCATCTCCACGATGACATTTTGAATGGGTTCCGAAGAGTCCCTAGGGTTGACGCAATCCGTAGCACCCATCTGCTGCGCCATAGTAAACTTTTCCGAATTGATGTCGATACCAATGATCCTCTCAGCCTTGGCCATGACGGCACCTTGAATCACGCTGAGCCCGATACCACCCAATCCAAAGACGGCAACCGTGCTGCCCGCCTCTACTTTCGCCGTGTTCATGACGGCGCCAATACCTGTGGTCACGCCACAACCAAGTAAACATACTTTCTCAAGCGGCGCCTTTGAACTCACCTTCGCCAAAGAAATTTCAGGAACAACCGTGTACTGGGAAAATGTTGACGTGCCCATGTAGTGGTGCAACATCTTGCCACCTAGGCTGAACCGAGACGTACCATCTGGCATTAGACCCTTGCCTTGAGTGACTCGGATGGACTGACATAGATTAGTCTTTCCCGACATGCAAAATTTGCAGGTTCGGCATTCGGGAATATAGAGCGGAATGACGTGATCACCAGGACGAAGACTAGTTACTCCAGGGCCAACATCTTCCACAATGCCGCCACCCTCATGACCTAGAATGGCGGGAAATAAACCCTCTGGATCCGCGCCAGAAAGTGTGAAGGCATCCGTATGGCACACACCGGTCGCCACGACGCGCACTAGAACTTCACCGGCGCGAGGCGCTGCAACGTCGATTTCCTCGATCTCGAGAGGCTTCCCCGGTTCCCATGCTACCGCCGCGCGTGCTTTCATCTTCGATCTCCATTCCAGTTCGCCGGATTGATCCTAGATAGCGATCTGATTTCATACCTGCTTGCCGCGATCCTGCCAACTTCGGATCTGATCGCGAGTCCGTCGCAACATTTCGCAATCGGCCTCAGTGACGGCGGCTAACGCCTTCTCTAACTCTGGAGAAGATGTCGCCGCTAATGCCAGAAGAGCATTGCGCCTAAGTCCGTCCCTCTTGGCTCGGGTCACCGGAGTACCGCCAAAAACACGCTCATAATCAGCGGACGATAGCACGGACAAATCATAAATGGACAAATGGAAGTGCCTGGGAACGATGGCTGGATTATCTATCCTCGGCCCTCGGTTATAGGGGCAAACGTCTTGGCAAATGTCGCAGCCAAAAATGTGTTGAGGTATCCATCGCCAAAACTCCTCCGGAATCGTTCCCCGGTGCTCGATGGTCCAATAGGCGAGACATCGTCGAGCGTCCAATCGATAAGCCTGATCCAGAGCTCCGGTAGGGCAATGCACCTGACAGCGTCGACAGGTTCCGCACCCTCCTTCGTCCGTGCGCCTCGTTGGGACTACAGTTGCAGGGGTATCCGCGGGTAAATCACAATCGAGATGGATTTCGCCCAGCAGCAGAAAACTGCCATGTTTCGGATGGATGAAGCAGGTGTTCTTTCCAATGAACCCGGCTGAAGAACGCGCCGCCAAGGCTCGCTCCAATACCGGCGCCGTATCGATTGTGATCCGATATTTTGTCTGCGCATCGAAATGGCCCTCCCTGAAAAGGGTCGCGACGATTCCGTCCGCCAATTTGCGCATCACCTTATGGTAGTCGCGCAGCCGCGCATACTTGGCGATGGGCAGGCATTCGTCCTCACACGATTTCTTGACTGAGTACGGCAGCGCGAAGCAAACAACCGACTTGGCTCCGTCAAGAACAGCGTCTGGAGTGCGACGAGCTTGCATATGCCGGACCATGTAATCCATCTCAGCCGACATACCATCCGCTATCCAAGCATCGTATCTTTCAAATTCCGAAACCGGCAAGATTGGACGAACGACCCCCAATAACAGGAGTCCTTGTTCGCAAAGCAAAGCCGATAATTTCTCACGAACCGACGTCAAAATCGTAACTACCTAAATACTCATTCAAGTCCGCGGCAAATATGGGTTTTACCAAACCGCACTTGCACCAAATAAAATTTGCGCGAAGACCCAAATTAACTTGACTGGCTTGACAGCCAACGAACGCATAGCGGACAATTTTGCTCATTGCTAATGGCGTCAAGAACAGGGAGGTTTCTTATGGCTTTACGACAAGCCGCGCAAGTGCTTTTGGTCTCTGCAGTGAGCCTATGGTCCGGGCTGGCTTTCGCTCACGGCACCCATGGCGCACACGATGAGGGATCTGGTGAGCGAATGCTCGTTCGCTATCAGTTGTCAGATTACGAGCATAGTATGCGTGCCATTGGACGATTGCATATCGACCTTGCAGGCGTCGATGTCAACGCCAAGGTTGCCGACATCATCGCCACCGACGAGTTGCATGCAAAAATCCGCGCGATCAAAGGCATTAGTGTTCTCAAGTCTATTCCAACCTCTGCGGTGGATGCTCCAGACGCGGGCTACCACACAGCCTCGGAAGTTGCGACTGCCGTGCAAAATTTCGCCAACGAGCACAGTGATATTGTTCGCGTGGAATCCATCGGCAAGTCGCTTGAAGGCCGCGATATTTGGGCCATCAAAATAACCGACAACCCCGACCAACGGGAAACCGATGAGCCCGTCATCCTCTACAACTCTATGCACCACGCGCGCGAAGTCATGACGACCGAAGTTGCTATCGACACTGCGGATTACCTCACCAGGAACTATGGCAAAGATCCAACGGTGAATGCATGGGTGAATAACAATGAGATCTGGATCGTCCCCATGCTTAATGTCGATGGAAACAACAAGGTGTGGACCTCCAACTCCATGTGGCGAAAGAACACCCGCAACGGTCACGGAGTCGACCTGAACCGAAATTACCCATTCAAATGGAATGCTTGTGGCGGATCTTCCGGCTCAACGTGGTCAGACACTTATCGCGGTGCGTCAGCAGGCTCAGAGCCAGAAACTCAAGCTCTCATGGGCTTGGTCGAGCGCATCCGCCCCGTCTTCAACATTTCGTATCACTCCTATAGCGAAATGGTCCTTTACCCATATGGTTGCGATGGTGAGCACACCCCTACTCGCGATATCGTTGCCGGCATTGGCAAGAAGATGGCCCAAAGCCTGCCGAGCGATAACGGAAACAAAACCTACACTTATGGAACTCCCTGGGAGTTGCTCTATGCCGTTGACGGTGGTGACGTTGACTGGATGTATGGAAACTACGGCATCATTCCATACGTCATCGAGCTCAGCAGCACTCGCGAAGGATTCCAACCAAGCTACAGCACTTGGCGTGATAAGACTGTGGCCAAGTTGCGCGCTGCTTGGGGCCTACTTCTAGATCGCGTCGAGGGTAGCGGCGTCCGAGGCATCGTCAATGTCGGTAAGGGGCGCAAACCAAGTGACATCGTTGTAAAGCTTGAAAGCCTGGAAAAGCCAATGCTTGTTGCTCAATCGATTCCGTTAGCCGCAGATGGAACATTTCACTTTGTCGTTGAGCCGGGTCTCTACTCCGTATCCTTGACCGATGGTCAATTCACCCTGCCGCCTAACAATGTGCAAGTGTCTGATCGTCGCATTGATCTGGAACTAGAATTCTAGAAAGACTCTTCCTGGAAGTAGGGGATTCACCTGTTGGGTGGGTCTCCTTTTTTTATGCGAAACCATGCTGCATAAGATACGAATGGATTGAGTCGAAACTCACATTCTGACCCCACCAAAGTTTCTGAGCCAAGCGAGCCTGTTCAATCAGCATCGGCAACCCATCTTGCGCCGGTAATTTACGGCGCATCGCGGCCGCCAAAATCTCGGACCTAGCCCGATAAACCATATCGACCACGACACCAAAATAGGAGTCCAAAGACGGAGCAAATCCTCGCAAATCATCACCATGCAGCGGTGCGCTCGTTGCTTGAATGAGGACTGTCTCGCCACTGTATCCACTTAACTCCTGCGTCAAATTGTTGGGCGTAAGGTCAACAAAGCGCAAAGGGATTGTCGCAGGCATGATGGCCATCAATTCAGCATCTCGCCGTTGGTCTCGCCGCAAAACGACTAATTCAGGTGCTGAGTCAAACGACTTGCCAATATGATGCAAGACCGCCTTAGCGGCACCACCGTTGCCCATGATCACAATGCGCGAAAAAGCATGAAAATCGAAGCCCATGCGCTTGATGGCCAGAGACAGCCCTTCAGCATCCGTGGAGGCGCCCATCCAACCATGTGCACCACGAACGAGGGTGTTCACCGATCCCAGTTTATGCCCAAGCGTTATGTTGGCTACCGACTCCTTATGTGGAGTCGTAACACTAAATCCGATAGCGTCCAACTCCCACATCAACGCCAATAAATTCCTGATACTGCCGGGCGCGACGTCGAAGACCAGGTAGGCGGCGTTCAGACCAAGTTGTTGAATGGAAAAATTGTGAATAAGCGGTGATAGGCTATGTCGGACCTGTTGACCGATTAATCCCATGACGCGCGTGTTGCCGTCAATCACCCACGACGAGGCCAGGCTTGAGCTCATCGAGTTGTGAGTTTGCACCATAGTTCGTCTAGGCTCGAGAGTACGCGGTCGATCTTCGGGTCAAGCTAGAAAGGTACTCTGTGAGGGAAGTCTTGGTCAAATCGGAAAGAGCTTCAAAGCGAACGTGAACCAAATAACTCTCTGGCGACCCACCAATCGATCGACAACTCGTTACGAGTCCGCCGACACGCGAAGCTGCCCCTTCAAAGCCAGGCAATGATCGCAAATTGAAGTCAAGACTCTGACCGCGAGTGTAATAGCGATTGCTGACAAAGGAAGCTTCGCGCAGGTCCAAAGAGCGGAAGTAACCCATGGCCTCGCGGCTATCATCATCGTTGTATTTGACACCCAGGAATAAGTTCTTTGCCGAAGGCCCCGTACTCAGGCCAATCAATCCGGCGGCGCGCCTAGAATCAGTTGATGACCAAACCCCAATACCAATGATGCTGACCACGAGCACGCCCAAAACGACGAATGTGATGCGCTGTGCATCTGTCGAGAAAAAATCTGGGTCAGCCTGTGAACCCGCCTGCAATCGTAACTCAGCAGGACCATGCTCAGGCTCCGCCCCAGACAGGGAGCTATATGTGGCCGCGATGCCAAGCAGAAACCCACCTAAGCACATGCGCCAAGTACGGCGTGGGATGGGTAACAAAGTCTTTCGAAATCTTGAGCTATACAATATGGTCCCTGCAATTCGCGTCTAGGGTGCCGTTCATGAAAAAATCGTTAACAGGCGACGGAATATAGCAGCTGCTGGCTGCTGTTCAATACAATCATAAAAACATCTCTAATAACGGATGTATACTTGCTACGCAGGGCTCGATGATCATCATCAAGGCACGTAACCCACTGAATAATAAACCTTATTTTGATTCGTCCGCAGTTACCGTCGGCAACTTTGACGGATTTCACCGCGGACACGCGGAACTCTGTGCAATCACCAAGGAAATTTCAATTGCACGGAGTTGTACCGCTGCTGTTCTAACTTTCGAACCGCACCCAGACGCCTATTTCGGCCGAAATCCGAATATCGCAGACGAGCTGCTGTTCACTCCCGAACAGCGGCTCCGGGCGTTTTCTGAAGCACAAATGGATGCGGCGGTTCTGCTTAAATTCGACGAACTTACCAGCCAGCAATCGCATACGAGCTTTTTTCATGATGTGGTTGAGACGAAACTGAACGCCCAAGCCATCGTCGTCGGAAACAACTTTCGCTTCGGCAAGGGGCGTTTGGGCGACTACAAGTATTTATGCCAAGCTGGCGACGAGAGTCATATTTTGGTGCGAACCTGTTCTCCGATTGAATGGGATCAAGAGGCCATCAGCAGCACGAGAATTCGCAAAACTCTGCGCAACGATGGCAATGCTGAATTGGCCGCTGAACTTCTGGGCCGCCCCTACCTCGTCGAAGGAACGATTCGAAGAGGCGACCAACTTGGTCGAAGTTTGGGTTTTCCTACCGCAAATTTGCACGAGATTCGTCAACTGATCCCGCGCAATGGGGTTTATTGCGGGTTTATTTGGCTTGAAGGTCCGGCGTCGCCCTCGGCGCCTATGATTCTGAGTCGTGATTCGGCAGCCCTACCATGCGTCATTAATGTCGGCTTTCGACCATCCGTCGCCAGCGGGCAAGAGCTACGATGCGAAGCCCATGTTTTGGACAGCGACTTTGCCAGTGACGAACTCTATGATCGCCGCGCGGGCATTTATTTCGTCAAGCGTCTTCGAGATGAACAGAAGTTCCCTGACACAAGGGAGCTACAGAAGGCGATTCGCCGCGATGTGGATGCCGCTCGAGAATTTTTTACCAAGAGTGCTAGCCCACCCAGGCAGGCGTGATCACTTGGGCAGCGGCTCTGGATTGCGATTGTTGGACGCGTTCACCAGCGTGGATATTCCAGCCACTCGCCGCAGTACCATGACTTCCGGATCCCCGAAATAACCATCTGCACCATAAAACTGACTCTCAAAAGCAAGAGTAAAGTCAGAGGCTGTAGCGCTGCTGTTTATGAAAAGATTGCGCGCAGTCGTGTCGACTTTTGCATCTGAATCATCCGCAAGCGTGTAAGTGCATGCCTCCCCCGAAATCTCCCAGCGATCCAGCTCTGCATTTGTTAGAAGCCAAAGCCGCTCCTGGCTAGCACCTTGCAACAAATACAGACCGTTGCCGTAAAGCGCCTCCCTGCCTTCGCACGTGTAGTAATCGCGTGTTGCCCAAGCAGAAAAGTCTGCTGCTTGTGACGCTGTAACCGCGACAACATCGTATCCCACCTGTTCGATTTCCGTGCTCGTGCCAGCAAGAGTCAATCGCCGCGGATCACTGACTACCGTGACCTTTGTCTCACCAGCTTCACCACCTATAGGACTGCGGGTTTTGCCTGAACCAGACAGGTACTCCGCAAACGCAATGCCGTTATGAGTCGACGCAAACGCCGCCGATGTTTGTCGCTTGATGCCTGACTTCACCACTGTTGTCGTGCTAGCCGCAGTAGACAGACTCGTATCCAACGTCAAAGTCTGTAATGACTCGCCGTATGCATCTGGCTCGCTGACCATCACTGCAAGGCTATACCCCGCGCCAGATGCAAACTTTGCGTCTGTGACAGAGCCAGTCACGCCCGTAATTTCCGCCTTAGCCGTCAAACTTGGGCCAGCTCCTATGCTAACCGCCCAGAGAGACCAGCCACCTTGCGCCTTAGCGCGACGAAAGACCAAGATCTTATCGTCAAGACTCAGGGATGGGCCCCGCTCAACCTCAGCATCGTCGGTCAATTGTACAGTTTGACCATCGTCCAATCGGACCGTAAACAGATCGGCCTGCCCCGCCGCTACTGCAAGCACCACGGCGTATGTTCCATCGTGAGAGATCAGCGCCGATTCCTCGGTATCCCATTCATCACTTGTTGTGAGTCTTCGCGGGTTGCCTTCGCCAGCAATTGCGGCGGTTTCAAAAACGTAAACTCGGTTGACCCCATCTCTTCCCGAGATGAATACCATGCGCGAGCCATCCGAACTCAAGGAGGGTGCACGATCTACATACTGTGGCGGTACTTTTAGCACCTCGCCCCCTGAGCGCTTAATGTCGCCACCAGCATCGTTGTTCGAAGTTGCACCCAACCCTCCGCAAGCCGTCAAGAGCGAAAGCCAGAGCCCCAAAAACAACGACTTCATTTCCATACCTCTCGACAATGATTGAAGAACTAAAGATTGATACTATAGCGGCATCACGCTAGTCTCAGCAACAATTTGCCGGCTATTTTCAGCCTGCATCAAGGCAAAAAGCGATCGTTAAGACCCATGGATTCAAGCCGACCCATTGCTGCCATCGATATCGGCACAAACTCTGTGCATATGGCGATCGCACGTCCTACAAAATCCGGCGGTCTACAGATCATCGACGCAGAGAAAGTTAATCTGCGCCTTGGCGCAGCACTGGACGAGCGACGTAGACTGAGTCCAGAAGCCATTCAGCGCACGATCGATACCTTACGGCATTTCAAAGAAATTGCGACAAGCTTCGATGCCTATATCCGGGCAGTTGCCACCCACGTGCTTCGCGAATGTCGAAATCCTTTCGAGCTCATATCGCGGGCCCGAATTGAACTCGGCATTAACATTGAAGTTATCGATGGTGTTGAAGAAGCTCGACTGTGCTATCTCGGCATGGCAAATAGCATCGCCGCAACCCAAGGTGTGAACATCGGTGTTGATATCGGCGGTGGGTCCACAGAGTTGGCTATTTGGACTGGCGAGAAGATCCAGTTTATTTCATCTCTGAAGTTGGGGGCGGTTACACTTTCCAGGCATTTGTATGAAGCAAGTGTGGATGGCGAAGACGCACGCAAGGCCATGGACCGCTTTGTCATGCTGCGCCTAGCACCCTTGACAGAGACGGCGCGGCATCTACGGATCGATAATGCCGTCGCATCATCAGGCACCGCCAAGGCTTTGGCTTTAATTCATGCCCAGCAGTCCCGGCGCGGAGACATCCTCGATATTAACGGCTACGAACTGCCAGCTGCCGGACTTGCAGAACTCACTGCGAGGCTGCTTGAGCTCAATGATCCCAAGAAGATCCGGGAGCGCTACGATCTCGACCCCAGTCGGGCGGAGATTATTCAGGCGGGAGCGGTCATTCTAGATTCCATCACCAAGATGTTTCGCATCCCCGCTTGGCATATCTCCACCTTTGGCCTTCGCGAAGGATTAGTATTCGACACTTATAGTCGCTTTCATGCGTCGGAAACTCCAAATGAACGCGACGTTCGATGGGATTCAGTCGTAGATCTCGGCCATCGATTTGGCATCGATGAGTTACAGGCTAGTGAAGTCGGGCGACTCGCTGGCCGGACCTACGAGCAATTGGCTCCCGTGCTGATCCCAAATATCGATGAATCCACAGCCATTGCAAACCGCATGCTTGTTCTCTCCGCTGGATACTTGCACGAGATCGGCAAAAGTATTTCGTATCCGAAGCATCACAAGCACGCGGCTTATATAGTCTCTCATTCAGGGATGATGGGCTTTACCCAAGACGAAAAGATGCTTCTTGGCGCCGTGATTCGCTTCCATCGCAAGAGCCTCCCAAATGCTAACAGACTGGACGAACATGGTTTGTTAAAAGCACATCTGCAGCAAGTCATGATTCTCTCAGCCTGTGTCCGACTAGCCTCGTCCCTATGCCGCACTCGTCGCGGTCGCGTTAAAGATATCGAGATCGTTATGCAATCAGCATCAGAGCTTTTGTGCAGAATCATCCATACGGCGGACGACCCTCCGACGGCTGAATATTGGAAGTTAATCGCCGAACTCAAGCCCTTAGAAAAATGTTTGGACCGACGAATCAAAGTTGAACTGAGCGCACTTGTATGAACCACTACGGACCTAGCCGCTACGAACAATACGTGAAGTCACTCAGCGAATGGGTTGCGAACACCCCAGATTCTTTGGCGGCTCGCCTTTTTCTGGTTACTGGTCCCGACGACTACCTCGTCAACAGGACCGCCTCAACACTGGTAACGGCGTGGGCAGCTAGACTTTCTTGCCCCCATGAATCGGATGATGCCGCCAATACCAACTACGAACAACTGACGAGCCATACAGAGTGTCGATCTCTCTTTGATTCTAACTCAATCATGCTCCTGCGTCGTTCCGAGAAAAAGTCTGATTTAGAGCGTTTCCTTGCGGACACTCTCGACCTCGCGAACAGCCCTACCATCTTTGTCATCGCGTACACCGCCGCGTCTGCGCCTGCAAAACTGACTCGCGAAGTGACTCGACTGCACGGAAAGAGCCTGCTTTGTTTTGGTCCAAGTCTCAAGGAACTCCCAAGATTCATTCGCGCGATTGCCAAAAGGCAAAACCTTACCCTGTCAGAAGATGCGATCCAGACCTTGATCGATTATACAGGTTCGGATTTGTCAAAACTGAGTAACGAAGTTGAGAAGCTGGCGCTGATCTTTAGCGCACGTTCGCAAACTATCGACGCCAACGAGATAGCGCCATTGCTCGGAGTTCTGCGCGAGGAGGATATTTTTGCTCTGGATAATTTGCTGCTTGAGCGCAAGTTCTCGGCCGCATCAGCGGTCATTAACCAGCTCATGGACCGCGGCGAGAGCCCGATTGGCATCAATGCCATTCTCGCACGGCACGCGCGACATGCAATCTTAACGATTGCAGAAGCGCCTAAGTGCGTTTCCCCAAGAGACTTCGCCCAAGCCACTGGGCTTCCACCTTTTGTCGCCGAGAAATACGCTAAATCGCTGCGGAGAATGTCCGCGCAACCTTATCAAGATATGCTGCAATCCGTTAGAAATGCAGACTTAACTCTTAAGTCTTCGCCAGTTTCCAAGGATCTGATCCTGTGTCAGGTCCTTGCAGATTTGGCGCATTCCATCGAACATAGTATTAGTCACCCATAGTACGTGACCCAGACTCAAATCGCATGTCAGGAGCTCTCAATATGCGAGTTCGCCTACGAAGTTTTGCCTGCTTTGCAGCCATCCTGACTGCGTGCGTCGTATCCGCGTCCGAAACCTCGGTTGCTCAGGATCTTTCTCCTGCCCGACGCATCACTCTGCGCGGATTTCAGCAGTCGGAAGTCAGCACCGACCTGCCTGCCAACGACATCATTCTGGACACAGACAATGGGCTTTGGATCGCTGGCAGAAAAGCTATTTGGCGCTGGTCTCTCATTACCAGTCAAATGCAAAAGCTGGCTCTCGTGGAGAATGCAAGTGACTCACTTCAAAGCCTCGGAGCTCAAGGCAGCTCGCTATTAGCGGCCTCGAATCGTTGGCTATTTCGTGTGAATTTTAATCCGGCAAAGGTCTTGCGCTTTGCTCACCCGGTGCAAGGCACCGGTCGCTCACTTGGCTTCAACCTCACCGATGGAATGCCACAGTGGTTACATCAAGACGGAATTCTCGTTCTTGAGAGTTCTGGCGCTAAGATGATGACAAGCCATGTTGCACCGCTGATCAACGCAGAGAGAGCTAGCATTCATGATGGCAAGAGTGAGTTCATATGGTTCACCCGTGGCCGCTATCTTGCGAAAATGGATCTTAAAGATCCCAAGAGCAAGGTACAACTCGTTCACAAAGCAACTAGCAACTTTGAAGATGTGCAGTCCACACAAGAGTCGATTTTTGCACGGACGCAGCAGGCCGTTCTGCGATTCTCACCAGATGGCAAACTCATTCAGGCAATTCCCGCCCAGGGCCAGCGCCGGATCGTGGCCATGCATATCACACAGCAGGCGCACTACTATCTATTCCACGATGGATTGCTTGAGCGATATGACATCGCGCGCAAGAAAGTTAACAGCTTTGCCATCCCCATAAAGCCGGGGCAGCATGTTGGCAAGCTGATTGGTCGCAACGCAATCATCGCAGTCCTGATCGACGGCCTGCCCAATGCATATTTCTTGCATGACATCGATGTGTAGTTACTTTCACCTATCAGTTCGCTGTTGGCTTGTACTGCTAGATGGGTCATAACCAAGGCTCAGTATTTTCTAGCACGAGGAGCCTTTTCATGCATGTCCGTTGCGTTGTATTGCTGACCACATTAGCTGTTCCAACAATTGCACAAGCGACCGAGTCGCGGCGAAGCGCCCTTGGCGACCATATTGCTCTCCGAGACAATACAAACGTCTATCGCTTTCCCGCCATTCTCCCTGAGTTTTCGTCGGCAATTATTGAGTTGGGCAACGGCGCTGCCGCAAGCGCTGGCGCCTACGGCGGTTTGATCGGCAAGCGAGGCCGTTCCGCTCTAGGCATCATTGTCAGCCGCGACGAGGCCCTCTTGAGTAACTCGGGGATTTTTTCGGATGGCCTGGCCTCTGAATACGTAGCCTCGGCAAACGGTAGCGACGTGTTTCCGCTACCGCAAAAGCCTGTTGAGTTCTATTATGCGGACCGTTCCGAGAAGGGTAGCGGTTGGGGTGCTGGGTTGGCATTCGCCGGCTTTTCGGACAAGACTGACGATGGCACAACGGAAACAGAAAACAGCGCCACACAAGTGGATCTTAAGGGCGGATACACAACTCGCAGCAACAGCGGGCGTATGGATATCGGCGTAAAACTTGGCGTTATGGGAAATCTTGGGTCTACAAGCGAGACCGGGGGAACGAAGACAGAAAGCAGCTACACCAACGGAATCTCTCTCGAAGCCCACTACCGCCAGATCAGCCGCGAAGACGATGCGTTTCGCTCTTACTACGGTGCAGCGCTTGGATTTCGTACACCCGAAGCCAAAACCAAAGCAGGAGCGACCACGGAATCTGGTAAATTTACCGAGATGGTTGTGGAGGGGCACGGCGGCATTATGCTGGTTCCGGTGGAAAAGAGCCTGATAATTGCCGGCATGGAGTTCAGCTATTTGTCCAGCAAGGGGCCTGTCATCGCAGGCGGCACCCCCAGCTACATCGCGAGCGATAAGAATGTAGAGCGTAGCGCCATCGGCCTAGATCTCAAGGTTGGTCTTGAAGCGCTTTTGACTGAGTCGTTTGGCGCTATGGGCTCCATGACGTATAGCCTTTACGGCCAAGTCACCAACAATGACAAGATCAATGAAACAAAAGATGTGTCTTCAGTAACTGCTACTGCGGATGATAACTTGTGGTCTCTGGGAATGTACTACGATGCTGCACCGATGCGCATCGACGCGCGCTTTCAAAAGCAATTCATCCATAACGGCCCATTTTTTGCCACGGGCGACGCTACCGCTGATACTTTATTCCAAGTATCGGCTTTGTACTCACTCTAGAAAGTCATCCTCTGGATTATCCGGTGTTCCCTCGTCTGACTCGGCGGGGGGACCAGCGATGCGGTAGCACTCATCCGCCCAAGCTGCGGTGTCTTGAATGCGGCAGCGTTCTGAACAAAACGGCCGAAACGGGCTCTCTAGATCATATTTGACTGATTGCCGACAAGTGGGGCACCGCACTATGATCGTTTTCTGATTCTTGGCTTTATGATTCACGTAAACTCCTCTGTCTCTCCGGCCATAGGCATCGAGGCAATTGTGAACAGCTTCCCTTTGCAATCAGCTCGGCCAAACACTTACCAGCGGCAAAGCCGAAGGTAAGTTCTTGCCCCATGAATCCACCCGCAACCAGGATCCGATCCGTGCCATACATCGGGCCAATAAGCGGCAATTCATCGCAGGGACGTATGTCACGACGGGCGATTACACGTTCAATGTGCGCTTTATCACGAAGGCCCCAAAGGAGATTGAGCTGTTTTACCAGATAGGAAGTGCTCTTTTCGTTGATGGTCGCTACCTCGTCACCAATTCCCGCGAGGCGTCGCAGGACTCGCCCGCCGCATACTCGCAAGGTGTCTTTATCAGTTGCCACCAGAGAATCGGCACCATGGTTGAGAATGAGTCCTGACCCCTGACCTAAACCATGGTCCGGGAACTTCAACTCCAACCACTGATCAGAATATGGAATCAGTATATCCGTCCACCCTGGAAGGAGACTCATAGCGGCTTGGGCGTCAGCTATGACCAGTAACTCGCTGCTCAGGACTTGACCAGTTTCAAGCTGCATACGCATGCCACGCGCGACTTCCCCAGCGGCGACGACCCGTACGTCGTAAACGACGGCGCCATGTAAATTGTCAAGCGCACGCCCAAAAGCCGTTGGCTCAACAAAGCCAGCCGGACTGTCTTCTATCTGCACAGCTCGGATCTCGCCATCGAATCGGCCGAATCGACCTAAAATTTCAGGCGCACCAGGTTCGAATAGGGCGGCTGACACGCCAATGGCCGACAGCTCCTGGCATGCTCGTGTCGCCTCAAGAAACTCATGCTGGGTAAGGATCACCCGGCCCAAGTTGCCCAACGCAAAATTAAGCGACTGACTCTGAATAAAATCGACCACGCTCGCAAAAGAGTCTTGAGCGAATCTCCATAATTGTTTGGCATGATCCAGGCTATGGGAGTGCGACAAACGGGTGAAATTGTCGAAAAACTCTCCCAAGATCAGGCCAGAGGCCAGAGTCGCAGATAGATCCCCAGAAGGCAATCCGACCATCGCAATCCTATTGACACCCAATCGTTGCAAGTGCAGCGCCGCCGATAAACCAGCGACTGTACGACCTATGATGACAACTTCAAAATCCAAGAGTTATACTTACCTCAATTCCATTAAAACCGAGCGGGGCCCAAGTTGCCCTGCGTACCATATATTCAGATCGGCGGATTCTCACGATGAAAGAATTTATAGGATTTCAAAATATGCGGCATACCTGCTTTTGGCTGGTCATATTTGTTGCTACCGTGACACCCGCTGGCGCCGCTGGCAGCCCCAAGGACAGCTTAGCAGTCCTTGGATACCCCTTTCATTATGCCCTTTCAGAACCTGGGTTTATTCATCTAGGCGATGATCCGCTATTTGGCACCCTCGCATGCCCGCCACTGACACAACTGAACTTGCTGACCAAGCAGAATGAACTCGTTCTTCTGAAGAACATTTCCGTGGACGACCGAACCACCGAGTCAAGATGGAGCTTCGAGCTGAAGCCAGGACTTCGCTGGTGGAATGGATCATCGGTATCCTCGCTGGACCTGGCTGACTTTTTGAGGACCCAGTTGCCAGTCGCCGTCGCACAGAACAGCAGCGGCACGTGGGCCCTGCCTGAGTTTGCTGTGTCAGCCACGGGACTTACCCATGCTCAAATCACCTGGAAATCAAAGCCTTCATTTGGGCCATATGTAATCGCCGGTATGCCGTTTCACCTGCCTTCGCTGGGCACCCAGACTGGTCCTGAATGTGCGGGCGACTATCGCTGGAATCGATCCGCCACCTCGGCCAGCCTGAGTGCAGTTTCCGATAAGTTGCGACCCCAGCAGATATTGGTGCACTTCGCGGGAATGGAACTCCCCAAAACGCCATTCACCGGTCCAACTCTTAAATTTCGCGCTCCCTCGGACTTTTCCGGAACCCCCTGGGTGCGAATGGGCGACGAACCAGCACGCTGTGAACGACGTGTCGATCTCCCTTTGGTTTCCTTGATTAGCTGGAATCCGAAGAGCCGAGTGGTCAATGATAAAGTGAAGCGGCGAATCATGACCGAGCTGCTGCCTCGCGGTGAGCTACTCAGAACCGGCTCTGCCTCCCTAGGCGACTTGATTTCCGGCCCCATCCTGCGCGCCCACCCGGGATACAATAAGTCGACGCTAGTTCCCCCATTCCAGCTCGTGGCGGCACGTCAGCAATGGGCTGCACTTCACCCCAACCTTTCTGGAGGTGACAGTGGAGCCGCCCAGCGGATGCAGATTCGGCTGCGCGTCGATGGCACTCTGGAAAATGCCCTCGTGAAAGTGATCGCAGACAGCCTAGCAGGTGCCGGAATTGATGTGGAAACTGCCCCTTGGGCGGAGGCCGATCAGGACGCCGATGGCACTCTAGCCACGGTTCAGTTGCCTTGGCCAGGACTGAATTTTGCACCTGATTTCATGGAGAAATCAAAGCCTGGCGACATTTTCTTTCCGCTAGCAAGCCGTGAACTGGACCCTCTCCTCCTTTCTTATGCTGAGTCCCTCACCTGGCAGAAGCCGGATTTTGCTATACTAAGAAGGATTCATGGAGTACTTGCAGACCTCGAGCCCGTGACGCTAATTGTGCAGCATATGGTCTGCCTTGAGGCGAGTCAGGGCTCTCTGAAACAGATCGGGCCCGTCGTCATCCGCGACCCCCGTTGGCTATCCAAGATTATTCGTGGTTGAAAATCGTGATTGTACTTAAGTCTGATAGTGAGATTTCAGAGCTTCGAGATAGCTGCAAGCTGGCGAGTTCAGTTCTCGACATGATCGCAGAACATGTGCGGCCTGGCGTGAGTACTCAAGAGCTTAATGATATTTGCCACGCATTTATCTTGGAGCGTGGGGCCATTCCAGCGCCATTGAATTATCGCGGCTTTCCCAAGTCTATTTGTACGTCGGTAAACAATGTCATCTGCCATGGAATTCCCGATTCGCGCGAAGTCCTAAAGCAAGGCGATATTATCAACGTCGACATCACCACGATCTTAGGCGGATGGCATGGCGACACTTCACGGACCTTTTTCGTCGGTGATGTGTCCGCAAAGGCCCGCAAACTAGTTGAGGTCGCGCGTGATTGCATGATGCGCGGTATCGATCGTGTGCGACCAGGCGCTCGTATCGGCGACATAGGTGCAGCCATTCAGCAGCACGCGGAAGCTCATGGTTATAGTGTAGTTCGTGAGTTTGTTGGCCACGGGATTGGGCGGGAATTTCACGAAGATCCGCAGATTATGCATTATGGAGAGTTTGGCAAGGGAAGCCGGCTCACAGAAGGCATGACCTTCACTATAGAGCCCATGATTAACGAGGGTCATTGGAAATCGAAGATCAAGAAAGATGGTTGGACCGCAGTCACCATCGACGGCGGACTCAGCGCCCAGTTTGAGCATACCATCGCAATTTGCAGCGATGGCACCGTAGAAATCTTAACTACCTCTCCAGACTAACGAGTAAAGCCCAGGTAAAACTCAATTTCATCAAAGTAGACGCCCGCGTCGTCGTGCATGCGCACGGCCATGGTCTCCACCCGCATTTCCAATTCGGCACGGAGCTCCTGAGCATCCGCTTCTATATTCTCTGGGGCTATCAAACCGCGCCGTACCATGTCCGCAAGCGTGTCTGGAAATCGAGCCAGTTGCTCTCTAGCCAAGTGCAGCCGCAATTGGCGTAACTCGCGCAATTCAGCCAGCGTTTCTTCATCAAATCCATGCTCGTAAAGGGGTTTGGCGCTCGGGTTCATCAATCAACACCTACAACTGGAGGTCCAACATCAGCTCTGTCGCACCGAAGGGGCTGCAACTACCACAGACCAGTAAGAGCAACCCTCATGCCACGAAATATGTAATGATCTTGTATCGTTCGTCGGGATTTTCTGTACACAGGTTGGTCAAAGCGGATGACAGTTTACGTTTTGCCTAGTTCCAGACAAATTTCAGATTCAGACCATCAACCCAGCGCAGCGACTGAATCGTCTGCCCACCAACGGTTTCATCAACGAAATATCCGTAGAAGATGCGGCCGTTCTTCTGATTAATCCGATCAACTTTAATTTCGGTCCCGACAGGGATAGTGCCAGCCTGAAGGCGCTGAAGTAGATGGTTGATTCGATAGACTGGGACCTCGCCCTGAATCAATTTTTTCCCATAAAAGTCATCTGTTACAACAACCTTTGCGTTCTGGAGGTCCATCGGAACGTCCGCCGCAGGCTCGAGTCTTTGACGATGATCAGGCTGGATCTTGGGTGGCGCCGGATGCGTCGAGAAGGAATGTGCGACAGGAGAAAGCAGTACAGCCGCACTAAAACACAAGGTAGCAGCGAAGTAGGCGTTACTCAACAGGCGCAATGACAAGCCCTCCAGTCAAGACCTATGTGAACTGAAGGCCTCGTCGGAGTTTTTCCCTTTCTCCTTGATAGTCCGGCGAGTTAGCCGAGGACTACGTCCCGAACTTCCGGTATTTTTTCCTTTAAAATCGGAACGATACCATTGAAAAGAGTTATCTGGCTGGACGGGCATCCAGAACAGCCGCCAAAGAGTCGAAGCGTTACGATTCCATCTTCAACATCAATGAGTTCGCAGCCACCTTGGTGTAACTCAAGGTAAGGATTAATATCTTGCTCAATAATCTGCTTAATTTGCTCAATCATAGACCACCTAGTGTCGAGTTTACTCGACCAATTTAGTCATCTTTTCGGCAAAAGCAACAGCGGGCTGTAGTTTTCACATTTGGGCGGCTGGATTTGAGGCGGCTTTGGCGATAAAGGTCAATTGAATCGTGTCGATGCCTGCTGGCAAGGCTGACGAAACCCGATAGCGCAAGCGAAGCTCTTTCCTTGCGCCGGCATTGACCCTAACGGGGCTATCGCTAAAACTCTCCAGAAGTTCCAACCCGACGCCGACGTTCCCAGGCTGGATGCTCCTAGAAACGTCCAAGACTAAATCTGACGCCCCCAAATTCGTAATCATGAAATCGATAGTTTGCTCGCTGTCGGGAGGAATGCGCATGGCGTGCCGGCGTGCCCGAAACTCCACAGGAAGTCGCCCCTCGACCCGAGCATAAAACCGCATCATGACTTCTTGATTGGCGCGAAAATACTCAGCGGACTGTTTTGCCAACGGTTCGGAGGCCAGGGCAAAGCTCCCGCATCCAAGTCCCAATAGCAGCGTCGTCAAGTATGTTGAAAGGCGCACGTCGGTTCTACCCTTACCAGATTTGGAAGAATCGATCGGTCGAAAAAATGACAAATACCGCCAATAGGTAAACGCACGAGAAGTAAAATACCTTCATGGCGGAGTCATTTCGATGCGAGGCAAATAGCCTGTAGCTCGCGACGACAAAGGCGATGGTCAGTCCACCACAAACGACCCAAGATAACCAAGTTAGATTTCCAACCCAGCAGATCGCAGCGACAACAGGCAATAACGCAATCGCATACGCCAATTGATAGCGTCTGGTGACTTCATCGCCACGGACAACTGGCAACATAGGAATGGAAGCACTGGCGTAGTCGTTCTTGTACTGAAGCGCTAGCGCCCAAAAGTGGGCAGGAGTCCAAACAAAAATTAATCCTGCCATAAGCCAAGCAACTGAACTCAGTTCACCGCTAACAGCAGCCGCCCCGATCAAAGGGCCCACAGAACCAGCAGCTCCACCGATAACGATGTTCTGTGTGGTCCGCGGCTTCAGCAAAAGTGTGTACACTAAGACGTAAAAAGCACTGCCGAACAAAGCAATTCCGGCCGCCAAGGGCGAGGCAAAGCCAACCAGTAGCAGAATAGAGGCGAGCCCCATCAGTAGGGATATAACCCAAGCTACGTAGGGATTAGCGCGGCCCATCGCCAAAGGGCGATTCCGCGTACGCTGCATTCGTTGATCGATATCTCCCTCTAACAACTGATTCAAGATCGCACCCGAGCCGGACGCCAAGAAAGTCCCCAAGAGCGTCGCCAACAGTACGGGTAACGTCGGCAGCTTGGTTGCCGCCATCAGCACCCCGGGAATCACCGTGACAACGACAAGCAACGACACCGTCGGCTTCGTCATCGCAAAATATTCACGAATTTCAGCGCGAAAGTCAGACCAACTACGCGATGCTAATGCAGAAATCGAGTTCAAGGAGCCTCCTGAAGAGTGGCCTCATGGCTAGGGGAAAGGGATTGCTGTTCGGCCATTTGACGGATCGTTGAGCCGGCAAAAGCGCGCGAGGAAAAAAAGACTTCCAGCGTTGCGCACAATGCCAATGAGTACATGGCCACCGCATTCGCCAAGTGCGCCACAGAAGCCCAGACCGGCAAATAGAACATGACGTTGGCGATGCCCAGCAAAATCTGAACGGTCACAAGAGTTGGCAGAAGTCGCATCGCCCAGCGCGTGATTGGCGGCAGCATCGCCCGTAGACTGAGCGCCGACAGGGCAAAAATAAATAGCGCCAATACAAAAGCAAGGTAGCGGTGGGTCATTTGTAGGTTAACTAAATAGGAGTAAGGTGGCCACCACATGCCAAAACATTGCGGAAAGTCCGGACAAACGAGGCCGGCACCATTTGTGCTGACCATACCGCCCAATAAGAGTTGCACGAGAATGGCTGCAGTCATCACGCGCAGCGCCTGGGCTACAGCTTTTGGAGTTTTATGAGGGCGGGAATATATTTCACCCGAGGCAAGAAACTTTGCCTTCAAGTAAATCCAAATCAGAATCGATAGAAAAACAACTGCATTTAGCAAATGTAGGCTGACAATCCCTGGTTCCAACAGTTTCAGAACCGTTAGCCCACCAAGTACAATTTGGACCGCTAAAATTACGCTAGCGGCTAGCAACTGGCCACCAAAGGCGCTCCGCAAGGTACGATTCCGCACGAGTACAGAAGTAGCGACGAGCAAGGAAATCGCAAGTAGTCCCGCCAAGAGGCGATGAAACCATTCGAAGAAAATCTGCCAAGTAAAAGCCGGAACCAGTTCGCCATAACATAGCGGCCAATCAGGGCACGCAAGGCCGGAATCCGTCGCTCGCACAAGGGACCCGAAGGCAATGATCACAAATGCTGAAACCGCACCAATTCCAGTCCAGCTTTGAATTCTTCGCAAAGCCAACTGGTTCTCAGCAGAGCCCCAGGCGTCCTGATTCACCATCGAGGTGTGATTCCTATCCAGATGGGAAAGAATACGCAGAGAAAAAACAATGCCGGGAAAAGCAGCATGATGAAAACGATGCTGATCCAGCCTTTTCCTTCTCTCGCCAGGTCCCGCTCTACTTTCGTCATTTTCACCGGAATCGCTCCTCTTTTGGCGTCATGAAGCACGGAATTTACCATTTATTTTCCAGGCGTTACCGGCAAATTATAGAAACTCAGTGCGTTTAATTACTTATCATGAAGGTTAGCAGGAAAAAAGGCTTATGTGTGGGGGATTTGTGCAGAAACTTGGGCGACTTGGGCGACGCTAATGAGACGAAAATGCCTCTATCTTCGCCAGCATGAGCCGGTAGACTTCCAGATTGCGCCAGACATTCTTTGCGTATTGATTGGTCTCAGAAAATGGGATGAGCTCGACCCACATCATCGGGTCGGTATGGTGGCGGCGCTCAAGCCAAGCATCCACAGCTTCCTCTCCGGCATTGTAAGCGCCAAACACGGCTGGCATAAAGCCGCCGTAACGCAGACTGAGTTTTTTCATGTAGGCGGCACCTAAGCGCACATTGGATGCGGGATCGTACAGTACGTCCTCAATTTGCCCACTGTAGCTCATACCTACCTCGGCGGCGGTCCGCCGCCCCGTCTCTGGAATCATTTGCATTAAGCCAATGGCTCCAGCTGGACTCAGCGCGTTGGCATTGAAAGCGCTCTCCTGTCTTGTCACTGCTAACAGAGCCTCGGGGAACTGTGAAAATTCCTCGCTAGCCCGGAAGAATTTTTCGCGCAACGGCATTGGAAAGAAGACGCCGAGCTCCCGCGGATATCGCTGCCAGATATTAACGTGGGCGCTGGTCAGGTCGCTCAATAAGCTGATCATCCGAAAATAGTCACCCGCCGCATATTGCAAGCGAGTCAAATAGACAAAGCCATCGACGGCCTTTGCGACAGAAAAAGTCGCACGCGCATAGGTCTCAAGCTCCCGAACCGCAAAGCTGGCAAACTCGGGAATTCGGGATAACGCCAGCACTTCAGCGCGTCGCAGGAGAGGCCCTGCCCTTTTCTCGGCGCGCCAAGCCCGGAGATCAAACTTCTCGGTGACCTGCTCGCTATCATCACCCACGTCCCACTGCTGAACAATCTCCCGCCAGCCACCAGTAAATGCGAGATTCGCCCGCTCTAGGCCTACCACAGAGTAAAAACCCAGGGGCTGGTTGCTGACAAGCCATGCCACATGTACATCTCTCTGTTCTTTCATATTCAGATTGTCATAGGTGCGAGCGAGCCAATAGCGCAGACGTGCGCGCGATGCGTCCGAGGTCGCTGCGGCAAGTAACGACTCCCAATGTTTGGCGGTTGCCGCGAAGTCGCCGCCTAGATACTGGTAAACGCCCTGATACCACTGAAATCGATCAATCCATTCCTGCTTGAGCTTAGGGATCGCCAATCCAAGAACAACGTCGTTATAGGCCGACTGATAATCACGCGTTTCCAGGGCAATGCGAAAGCTCCTGACATGGTAGGCTTCCGCCTTCAACTCCATCAAAGCTCGCCAATGGGATGATCGTCGCTTAAGCATATCGATAGAAGCGCGCTCGATCCTTTCTAGCGCCAATGCGCAGAATTCTCGGCCGCGGTCATATTCACCCACCAGGGCACGATAGCGCGCGGCCCAAATGATGTCGTTGACCTCTCTCAGTTTGAGATGGTCAGCCCCTTCGCCAGGCGATCCATTTATGGGCGGATTATCTTGCCAGATTTTCACCATATGCTGGTAGTGATCGGCGATGGAGCGTCTGTCACCAAATGACTTATCAATACGGATCAATTGATACAGCGAGTTTATTGCTAATGAACCCATGCCCTTGCGCTGCATAAGCTCACGAAATGCGGCGTTATAATGCTCGCGAGCTTGCTCGCTGTTGCCGCCGCAGTCCGCTGTCATCGCTTGCCAATAACGCCGAACCGAAGGCGGAATAGACTTTCGCCAAGACGCCCACATGGCATTCTCCGCATCCGCAGGATTTCGGCAAAAGGCGGCTGCTGTTTTCTCAAGATAGGGATCGGAACGCATGGTGGACTCGAACGAGTCTAAAGTTATAGCTTTTACCTTATTGGCTTCTGAGGTTACTGCTGCAACAGTCGAGCTGTCGACGAACGCATCGGGAATGTGAGGCAAGATGCGTTTGGTCAAATCAACCAAAGCCGTAAGCTTGCGCGACTTCAGATACTCAAAAATTGGCTGGCCTTCAGCTTGAGCCAACAGGAGGCGCGCCAAGACATCCGGCGCAATCGGTTTGTTGATTGCCAGCGCGTTGGCGCGGACCCAGTTGGAAAAGGCATAGTTGGCAAAAGCGTTTTGGGCAATTCCAGTCGCCTTACCCCATTTCGCTCGCGCACCTTCGTAGTCGCCCTTACTTTCGAGAACTCGCGCCTCAAGCATCAAAATCACGTCCGCCAAAAGTTCGCGTTCTTGTGCGTCGTCGCCCACTTTCTCGAGCAACTTGTTGAGTTGTTCTGTAACCGGATCGAGGGAAACCGGCGCTTCGTCTTGAATGACGTCCACCTTGACGATCTCGGGTTCTAATTGATCCGAGGATGTCGCACAGCTAGCTTCAATCAGCAGCAAAGCGCAAAAAAGCGCGCCAGTGACTGAAGCCACCGTGCATCCCTTGCTAATCCCGCCAATCACTGCTTGCAAACGGCCTCCCCAAACCCGCGCCATCTCCACCATCTCATGGCAGTGGTCTACTGACGAAAGCCCATTCGTCTACCGGCTTTCCGCCAATCAAATGCTGCTGAATGATACGTTCGATGCGTTGCTCGTCCACCTGTCGATACCACGTCCCCTCAGGGTAAACGAGAGCAATGGGACCACTATTGCAGACGCGCAAGCACTTTACTTTAGTCCGGTACGCCTTCACATGCTCAAAGCCCAATTCGGAAAGCCGCTTCTTGAGAAACTCCCAAACGGATTCATTAGCCTGTTCGTCGCAACACTTCGGACCCGCACACAGGAAAATGTGGCGCTCGATCTCCGGAATGCGGAGCCGCTTCACTGTGGCATCTAGGTCCCCTGCTTGGAGCGTCCTTTGACTCGTCAATGACTATACCTCCCCCTCAACAACCAATCCATGGGCCGAGGGATTGGCATCTAACACCTGGCCGCCAGCCGCTTTCAGTTCACGTGCTACCGCGGCGCGCCTTTCTTCGTCGACAAAAATAGCCATGACGCCGCCGCCGCCCGCGCCACACACGCGACTGAAATGGGCGCCACCTCGCGCAGCGGCAGCCGTCAGCGCCCGCGTCTCAATGGTGTGAATATCCGGCCAGAGGCGCTCACGTTCACCCCACTCCCGCTGCGATGCCGCGAAGAAGCCCTGCCAGTCGCTCGATTCCAAGGCATTAGCACAGTCAACCGCCGCCCCTGCAATGCGTCGCAGACAACCTAATACATGCTCATTCTTTTCAAACACCGCGCGGAATATATCCCAGTTGTTTCTAGCTGATGCTCGAGATTTTCCGCTGAAGCAAAGCAGCAACTTGCTCGAAATGGGGCTAACATCCTCAAGTCGATGAGTGACCACCTGCGGGCCAACCTCCGGGAATCGCAGAATGTTCAATCCACCTCGTATCGCTCCCCAATAATCCTGTATGCCCGTTGGAATTTCGATAATTCCTGCTTCGACGTTACTAGCGAGAGCTACCATATCCCTTTCACCCATCAGGGGTATGTCGTCAAAAGCGCTCCGGGCACGGCACAAAGCACCTGCGAGAGCGATAGCTAATGCTGAACTTCCCCCCAAGCCGGCACCGGCGGGCGACTTCGCTCGCGTCTGCACTCTGATAGGGCCCCAATCAGGATGCCACAGTGCACGAACAAATCGACTCACTAGGATGGTTTCCTTGGACGCGGTCACTTGCTGCCAATCTCCGGATTTTCTCGCTCCCTGATCCGTCGATTCAAACTCATAGTGGACAGAGGAAGAACGTGAAATAGTCACTTCCGCCGATAAATCAACGCCCATGTTCACGGTGGCACAGGGCCCAATGACACAATGAATAGGCCATAAGTCTAGAGTGCCGCCGGCAAAATCGACTCGAGTTGGAGCCACCGCCCTAACCATTCGTTCTTTCATAGATTCCCACATACTGGATTTGTCTCATGCTATTATGATCAGCGTAGCGGAAAAGTGAAAGCACTTCCGGTAGTAATGTAGAGTTGATGCAAGATGAGGCAGGTAAGGTATGCGGCAGCTTCGGGTAGCCTATTGGGACCACGCCCCGCGGCAGGTCAACTTCATCAAGGGCCAGCTGGAGCGCCATCTTCGCGATCTGACTGAAATCAGTCTTTTTGACGTGCAGGGGTACGAGCAGGCTGTACAAGAACGAGCCGACTTGGTCGTCGTGGCGGCCGATCACCTCGATGCGGAAATCTTTGCGACCTGGTTCCCAAACCTGCAAGGCAAGATCGCGAAGACCCAGGGTATTTGGGTCCCGGCTTTAATTCTTACCAAATTGGATTTCGCTGCGGTTCACGAGCAGTTTGCTGTTGCTTACCGCGACAATTGGTACTGTGACCTGATACATCCAGATCATCTCAGCTCACTGCCTATTCGCGTCGCGAATCTCATCAAGATGCACGACCACCTTCGGGAAATGGAACGCTATCAGTCCGCACTTAGCTCTCTGGAGCAGCGTGTTGATAAGCTCAACGCTGAGTTAACCGCATTTCGCACCTTGGACCCGAAATCATGACTCTGATAAATCTCGATGACCTTTCCCCCCGCGAACTCATCGCTCAATATGTCATCGAGTGCCGTAACAAGGGGCACATTCTTCCCTACGACGACTATCAGGTTATTGACGCATGGTTGAGTCAGGGCGTGACCGCAGATCAGCTACTATTAATCCTGGCCGACATTCTGCCAGAGGTCTATGAAGCAAAAGCTAGTCGATCCTTTCCGCCCTCATTGAAACGCGTTCAAAGTCGCGTTACGAAACGCATCCGAGAAATCAAGCTAATGGCTGGCCCCGCGGAATGAATACCTGAAATTCGCTTCCGACGCCCAGCTCACTGGTCACATCGATATGCCCCCCTGCCGCTGTTACCAATCGGTGAACAATGGCTAAGCCAAGCCCAAATCTCGCATCACCTGCTGGCGGCGCCTCACCAACAGTTGTGAACGGGCGGAACAATGAACTCACGTCCGACGCGCTCATCCCGACACCGTGATCCTTGATTGAAAAATGCAAAGAACTCGCCTGCAAGGCGGCTTCGAGAACAACCTCTCCCCCGTCCCGTGAATAGCGGATAGCATTGGCCACCAGGTTCAGCAGAACGCGAAAGAGATCGCGAGGCGCCATGTCAATCATGCAGGGCGCGAGAGAGTCACAGTTAACCTGCAGCTTGATCTGTCGACGTTTAGTCAACGGCCACATCATAGCTTCTACCAGCCGAATCAATTCAGCTGCGCTGACAAGATGCTGAGCGCTTCGACTCGTCCATGCCGTGCTGGCAAACTGGCGCAGAAGGTCCGACGACAACTCTTCGATTTTCGTCAGACCATCACGCACCGCCTGCGCTCCTCCCTGTCCCCGATAGTCGACCAGCGATATTTCACCCTCTTCAAGCAGTGCGGAATAGGCTGAAATCGTCGTTAGCGCGGTGCGAATGTCATGCAAGTAGGATCCGATCTCAATCTCGCGAGCCTTTAGCGCGCGCCGATAGCTTGCGGCATCTAAATCTGCTTGTATGGCAATGACGGCGTCGGCATCAAGCCGGCGAAGCTCTTGGCCGTCCCTTATGAATAAAGACTGAACACCTCGCCAGGCAATCTCATCGATCGCGTCGATCAGTAGGGTGTCGGCATCTAAGACGAACTGAACGGGATCTACGGGAGACGGCGAGGACATTGGCAAACTGACCGAACGCAATGTCACCAAATGCGAATATTGCTCATAAATGGAGTCCCAGCGCATTTCCGCTCTATCGTCATTCGGGCGCACAGATATCCCGAAGCCGGCTGGACGATCGCCTGATTCAGATCGCACCCACCGCACAGTGCCATGAGCCGAGAATGTTGAATGCCCCTGACCTTCGACCTCCAACTCAAGGCGCTGACCGGGGCGCACAGAGGCGCCGCTAAGGACAAAAAGACCCCTACGGCTAACATTTCCAACGGCTACGTGCCCAATCTCTACCCCGGGCTCATCACGCATACGAACCCAAAGCTCTTGCATGGGGACTTCGACTCGAATTTCGCGCTTGCTTGGCTGCATGCGTTAGCACATCCGATATTTGCATGAACATGGCTGAAAATCTTAAAATCCATGATACCCGTGAAGCGCTGTTGAGTAAAACTTCGAATTCGTGTTTACTCATGCGTCTGACCGACACATCCGATTTTTCGCACCTTGGGAGGAATCAATGGGCGCCAATACAGTCGCAGTTACCGATGGAAATTTCGAAGACCAGGTCTTAAAGGCTAACAATCCTGTGCTTGTTGATTTTTGGGCGCCATGGTGCGGCCCATGTGTAGCTATTGGCCCGGTGCTGGATACTCTCGCCGATGAGTATAAGGGCCGCGTTACCATCGCAAAAATGAACGTGGATGAGAATGCTAATATTCCGGCCAATTTTGGCGTTCGATCCATTCCCTACATGGTTCTATTCAAGGACGGTCGCGTTGTCGACACCTTGGTTGGAGCACACCCCAAGAACAAGCTAAAAGACTTGATCGAGAAAGCTCTCTAGAGAGGTCCCATGCGCGGCGAGCTAGAGCAACGGCTAATTGCTGAAGGCTACAGCATCGTAGGTGTTGATGAAGTTGGGCGCGGCTGTATTGCGGGGCCCGTTTTCGCAGCCTGCGCAGCTCTAGATTATGAAGGCTTGGCGAAACTGCCGGAAAAGCAGCGATCGCTCATCAGAGATTCAAAGACACTCAGTGCCAAACAACGCGCGTCCATCATTCCCGCCATTTTGCAAGTGACCCGAGAGTCCTATATTGCCATGGCCTCCTCGGAAGAAATCGATGTCCTCGGCATCGTCCCCGCAACGTTCAAGGCCATGCGCCGCGCCATCAAGCAATGTAACCAAAATTATTCGATGCTGCTCATTGATGGAAATCAGAAGCTGCCAGGCTATCTCGGAGAGCAAAGCCAAGTCATTGGCGGCGACGGTCTCTGCTATGCTATCGCTGCAGCCTCCATTCTCGCTAAGGAGGCGCGTGATCGCTATATGGAAGAGCAAGCAACTAAGTTTCCAGAGTACGGCTTCGAATTGCACGTGGGTTATGGGACCAAGGTCCACTTAGCGCAACTCGAAAAGCTAGGAGCCTGCCCCATTCACCGGCGAAGCTTCGCCCCGATTCGTAACATGATCCATTCTCAAGATCGCAACTGATCGTGCTGAGCAAGTTAGAACTCGGCCAGTCTGCGGAGGACTGGGTTGCGGCACAATTGCGTGCCCAAGGTTGGAGAATCTTGGCGCGCAACTGGCGCAAAATAGGCACCGAGATGGATATCATCGCCAATAAGGGCCGCACGCTTGTGGGCGTTGAAGTTAGATCACGATCACAGCCTCGTCAAAGCCATGCCGATATTCACCCTTGGTGGATCACATCGGGTCAGCCAACGATTTCTAGAAGAAAATCCGCCGCCCTATTGCGCGGTTTGCGCCTGTTTTCAACCATGCATCGAGGAGATTACGACTCGGTACGCCTTGATTTGGCATTGGTATGCATGGATGAGCAGGCTCGCCCATTGGCAGTAGATTACTGGGCCGGATTCCTCAACCCATAAAAAAAGCCCGCGCACCAAACTAGTACACGGGCTTTCCATGGAATCACAATCAATTACTCAGCTTGCTCTGCCGCAGGCGCCTCTGGCTCCGCAACAACGGATGTCCCAAAGCGGTTACGAATACGAGCCGCCTTACCAGCCAAATCGCGTAGGTAATAAAGACGGGAACGGCGAACAATGCCGCGCGCCTTTACGGTTACGCCCTCAACGTATGGCGAATAGATCGGAAACACGCGTTCAACGCCGACGCCGTTGGCGGAAATTTTACGAACCGTGAACGAGCCATCGGCCGTACCTTTTTTGTAGCGGATACAAACGCCTTCGAAAGGCTGAATTCGAAATTTATCCGCACCTTCACGAATTTTGTAGTCTACGCGGACGGTATCGCCGGGACGAAATGCCGGCAGCTTCGCCACTTGCGTGAAGGTCTTCTTCTCAAAACGGCTGATGATTGGGTCTTTCATAACGCGATGGCCTTTGAATGCAATGTGCTTCGACAGAATTTCAGTTAATCGGTACAGAGCCCAGAACTAGGGCAGATACCCCAGATATGGAAAGCCCGTCAAGTCATTTCCTTGACCCTTACGCCCGCTTGCGCTTGGCTCGAGCGGCAGAAGTCTCGACTTCAGGGTTGGCGAACCACTCCTGGCGCATTTCGTGGAAAACCACCCCCAAGTCCTCGCGGTCCTGGGTAGGAATCATGACCCGAACCTTCGGCATCATATGCTCTTCTTCCATGCGCAAATGCGCCCGGGTTAACTCATCTAACTTCTCGATTTTCTTGTCAATTCCAGCATGATCCGCAGCTGGCTTCTTCAGCTGCTTACCAATGTCAGAAACAAGTCGAACGACAGATCGATGATTCGCCAGGGAGGCATCGACAAACATTTCAGCACCCGGAAAGAGACCTGAAACCTCCGGATAGAGATACTGCTCTTCGAGCTTGATGTGGATAGAAAGGTACTTTTCAAACGTATCGAAAAGCGCACGACGCTCGCTCACGCGGGATTCAGACGAAATGCTTGTTAGCAAATCTCTGAGTGCGTCATGATCCTGCTTAATGACTTGTAGTACGTCCACTACTTCTCCCTTTCACTAACACTGGACCAGAAAATTTGAGCGGCCACGTTTAGCCAGTTCCGCCACAAGTTGCAAGGGGAATCTCCACGCAACTCTCAAACTTCGCAACGAATTCTAATAGTTTCAGCAATGATTCTATTACTACCTTTAGTTTGCAAACAGAGTCTGGGCTCTGTATATCTCTATTTGGAGTTGATACGACACATGTCGTGAGAAACCTGCGAGTTTGCCGTTGTTTGACGTAATTCAAGAAAAGGTTAGGCGAGGTGAGCGCATAAGCCGCTCAGAAGCTGGCTTTCTTGCTCTCGAGGCTGATGACACGGCTCTCTGCGAATTGGCAAGTCAGGCCCGCAGTCGATTCCACACCCCAGATCGGGCTACGTACCTGATCATGGCGATCGTAAACTACACGAACATTTGCGTTGCTAAGTGTGATTACTGTTCCTTCTATCGCCTACCACATCAGACGGGCACTTACCTTCTCACGGACGAACAGTTGTGTGACCGAATTCAGCGGGTAAAAGATCTGGGCGGGACGATGGTTGGCCTGAATGGTGGCTTTCATCCTAAGTTGCGGATCGCTGACTACTGTCGCACGTTCGCCAGGGTCAGAGAACGCTTTGGCGATTCTATCGAATTCTATGGGATGACCGTGGCCGAGTTCCTCTTTGCGGCGCGTGTTTCAAAACTAGAACTCTCAGTGGCCGCAAGAATGCTCGCGGAGTCCGGCACACGCTGGATAACGGGTGGCGGAGCTGAAATACTCGAAGATGGATTTCGTCGCCGACATAGTCCTGGTAAGTTCCGCGTTGCTGAATATTTCACTGCTCAGCAGGCCATTCTCGACGCCGGGATGGGTTCAACGGCGACGATGGTCATTGGTTTTGATGAAACACTAGACGAGCGACTGAGCCACTTGGAGTCCCTACGTCAATTTCAAGATACCCAGAGTAATCCCCTGCGCAGCTTTCTTTGCTGGACTTATAAACCCTACCACAATGCACTTGGCGGTCGTGAAATCAGCACTCAAGAATACTTGCGTTGGCTGGCGGTCTCCCGGATCTTTTTGGACAACATTCGACATGTTCGCACTTCTGTCTTAACCAAGAACGAAGAGGCGTTGCTCGGGTTGCGCTATGGTGCCGATGACTTTGATCTTCCAACAGAAGATGAAGTTACCCAAAAGGCCGGAGCCACGGTATCCTTGGACTTTGGATCGATCCTGGAATACGGCCGCGGCCTTGGATTTCATCTGTCGCACCGCCCGCCATTTCAGGCGTCGCTGGCGTAAAGCGGCCAAAACTGGCTACCACGAGGAAATAACCTTTATGCAGCGATCGATCACCACCATCCGACCGTTTGTTCTTTCAACCATAGTTTTTTTGCATTTCTGGACGATACAAGCAACTGCCGAGCCCATCCGTTTCGACCGTTATCATTCACAAACGGAAATCAATGAATACCTAGCAAACATAGCCCAGGAGCAACCAGAAGTCTTTCGTCTGCACAAACTCGGCGAGTCGCAGCAAGGACGAGAGATTTTCTATTTGACGGCGACCCTTAGGAGTGATTTGGCGGGGCCGGCAATCTACTTGAACGGGACGCATCACGGCGATGAAAAGTCCAGCACAGAGGCCGTTCTGGGACTCATCAATGATGTCGCCACAAATACGCGGCAAGCAAACATCCAGAATATCCTCAAAAGTTTCGTGCTAATTCTGCAACCGATTATTAATCCAGACGGGCATGTAGCTCATCGTCGCGGCGATGCTATCGGTCGCGACCCCAATCGCGACTATGCATTTCCAAATCGACCAGTAAACGAGTCATTTTATTTGCCGGAAATTGCACTGATTCAGAGTTTGCTTGGGACTTTCGCCGTAAAGGGTGCACTAGCGTTTCACTCTGGCATGGAAGGCATCTTGTGGCCATGGTGCTATTCAGCTGATACACCACCGCAGCAATCCATGTTCTTGAAAGTGGCAAAGAAGGTCGCTCAAGTCATGGGGTTTCGCAAGTATCTGCAGTCATATTTCGATTATCCGACGCAGGGCGAATTTATCGACTACGCCTACATGCAGCATGGAACTTTGGCCCTTACAGTCGAGGTTTCCACGACAAGCACCCCTCCTGCGTCCGCTCTACCAGGAATCATTCAGAAGTCGTTGGCGGGTACTTACGAATTTATCGAACAGGTTGACCAACTACTTCGGCCACAGCCAGTCTATCCAATCGTGCCACTGGCTCTACGCGGGAGATGAGTCCGGTAACGCTGATGCTGCAATCTAGCGACTTTGGCACTGATAGCGCTTGATGGTTAAACGAAGGTCTTTTTCCATGAGCCCTGACTGCGGATCAAACTCAGCATTGCTCAGTACTCGGATCGATGGGGTTGGTCTTCCTGAAGTCGCTTCCATTACATAAACAAACCAACAGCGTCTCAACTGGTCCGCTTCCAGAAAGTTCATAAAGCAGCGCTCCCCGCCTGGGGACAACGGCAATATCTCTGCCTGCCGCCTTAAGCGCAGCTTATTAAGCCTGCCACCAGAATGCAGAGCCGAGCAAATCAGGTTGGCATCATATCCGCGCTTTATCATTTCGCTATGATAGCTGCCCAGCAGACTGTCGATTGAACTGGGCTGCGCCGTCTGCTGCAAGCTAAACCCCGGTATTGTCGAAGTACCAGGCATTGTCCCCACAGGTTGTGCGACGCTTGTACTCGTTGACGATCCACTCATCGCTCCGTTGTTGTTGGTCGCCGTCGTGGTTTCTGAGGCCGAGCTCGTCGCCCAGTAATCGATGGCACCCAAAACCAGCATTTCCCAAGGAAATCGGTTTTTTTCGGCATCATCATCGTCGGCCGAATTGGGCTCAATGACGCCAGATGTTGGCAGCAGGCTATAAGTGACTTGTGCGCCGCCAAGTTTATCGAACTCAATGTCATCCAGTCGACTGAGCGCCTTTGAATACGTCGCTGTACGCCCATTGCGAGCTGTGACTTCGAGAATGACCTGATGCTGAACAAATGCCGAATTCGGATAAGCCCATTTGACGTGCCACTTATCCGCATCCGAGAATTGCTGTGCGGCAATCTGCACCAACTTTCTCTGCTCGTCGTAAATCAACCAATCGACACGATACCCCAGGGCCGCATCATAGATGCGCGCATTACTATCGTCGCTCCGTTCCGCCAAGCGGCAACCGATTTCAGTTTGGCTAAGCTTTGGATCTGAGCTGGCAACGCCGCAAGTCAGGAATGCGCCACCGACCATGACCGGTTCAGTCGCAGCGTCGCGGTCCGCCCCATCTTTCGAGACGCCATCGTTCTTATCATCGGAAATGAATTGCTTGGCGTTGTCGCAGGCATAGAGAACGCCAGATAGAATGAGCGGAGTCACCGCAAGCCTTAACTTGTAACTGTGCATTGCCCCGTCCCTGAGTTCTGCAGGTAAACCCTGAAATGCTTATCGGCAGGGACGGGTTTGCACTTAAGAAAAAAGCGAAGTTCGCCATATCTGACAATATTTACATAGCGTTAAGATATCTATCGAAACCGCGCCAGCTCCTCCGGGGTGTAGGGTCTCGGATGATCAATGGCACCTCGATCTGACCCAAAGGATTGCAGCAACCCGGCTGAAATCTGGGGTATCTCGCGAGAGCCTTTACCATATACGTACCGATTAAAGACGCTTTGCACATCGCGACCGGTCAAATCTGTCAATTGACTGCGAAAGCTATCGACTGTAATCGTTTCATTCTTCTGCATCTCAAAGATCAGTCGCAAAACAGCACGCATACCTGTCTTGCCGTCGGCGCTAAATTGTCGAAACATGAAGTCGAACTCACTCATCAACTTGGCGCCCAAGGTATAAGCATCCATGGTGGTATGTCGGCGGTATGGAGAAAATCCTCCGAGGTTTACTGGTTGTCGATTGGGCTCGGCTGTCGCACGCGGATAACCGTTTCCTCGCCAACTCGCTACGGCTTCGTCAACCCAACCTGCATTGCCAGAACTAGGCATCACACCACGGGCAAACCATGAATGAGTGATTTCATGACCAAGCGCCCAAAGAGATGTCATGGTCGCACCCGCGTACTCCATGCCACCACCATCGGGCGTCATGTAAGCGATGAACGATCGGTGCGAATAGGGTCCGTAAGTTGCCTCAAGCTCTTTGAAGTACTTCAAAGAGTCTGTAAGACCGGAGGCCGCTAAGCTGGCACTCTCTGCATACACCAACACAGGAATCTCGGCATCCAAACCTTGATACAAGGCACTGCGTCTGGCAAATCTTCCCGCCTCGGTCAAATGCAGATAGAAAGATGAACTGCTGTAATAATCAGGAAAAACAATTCTCCAAGCATTGGGTGCCGTTTCGGTCACAGCACCGTTGGCAAACAACTCATGACTCTTGCTAACGCCCACCAGGCGCAAATCAATAGTCTGTTGGAACTGATCAAACTCAAAATTGGCGGGGCCGTATTGCTCCCAAAACTTCCTGCCGCCAGTGGCCAAATCATTCATAAACAAGCCAGCTCGAACGTTGCCATTGTTAAAGGTTACGTCTGGTACGACATACTGAAACTCCATCACGTTCATATCACCAGCATCGACAACCTCAGCGAGAACCCGGATCTCTGTAGCTTGATGGGGATCGGCGATTCGTCGCAGTGACTGGGCAGGTAACGCCTTACCATTCAGCCAAATAGCTATTGGATTCGGTACGAGGTCAAACATTGGGAAGCCCGACTCGCCCGTACGAAAGCTCACTCTAGCATGCGCTCTGGCACCCGCGGCCGTGCTGAATTCCCAATTGAGCGCGATACTTTCGATGTCAATTGGCACCGCTCGGCCATCCTTTAGATCGAATGCCGGTGGCGCATGCTCAAGATCATTTGCCCGAGCAACCGCCTGTCCAAGGCCGAAAACGCACAAAATCACGCCAAAAAAGCGAATCATGACAAACCTCCGTTTTTGTCGGTGATCACAAACGACCGAGAATCAGGCTCTACTATTGTGGGATGCTTCAGTTATTCTAACATGGCTCACTGGAAATAGGCTGGTTTCGGCCCGTCAATCAGGATCTCATCAAAGCCTGCGAGCAGCGCATTCTGAATTTCGCTGGCATGAGATGGCAGGAAAGCCAGGGCAAAACCGCCATTTTGTTGAATCGCCCGAACGAATGAGGAACGAAATAAAGTGATCCCAACGAAACTTGGGGTCAGGCTATAGGTCACAAGAGGTTTGATGCGTAGCATCTTATGTAGCCCAAGCATCAGATACAATGCTGTCCGAATACATTCTGATTGCCGGGCATAGCAATGGGCTGATGGCCAATGCGCTAGAAAGGACTGTTGCTGCTTGGCGTCCCAAAAGAGAAATTTGCAGTGCTTTTCAATCCAGGCAATGCGCTCTGCGCTGTGGCACCAAGCCCTCAAAAAATCGATGACCTGCCAGCCGGTTTCCCGCTTCACATCGAAGGTAAATTGGATGTCGCGAAATTCTGCATATAGCTCGTCGAAAAAAGCCGGGCGCCCCCCCGCAGCCAATGGCACGCTTCGCACTTCCTCGGCAAGTAAGTGCGCTATCTTTTCCGGGCGATTGGCAACGCGGCGCAGGTCAGGATCGTGAAACGTTACGACTTGGCCATCGCGCGTGCAGCGCAAATCAGTCTCGATCCTAGCGAATCCTGCGGCCCTGGCAGCAACAAAAGCCTCGATGGTATTTTCGCCGCAACCATCTCGAATTCCTCGATGACTAATCCAATGGACCACTAACCCTCCGAAGTCGTTCACCAATCCACGTGCGATGGCGACCATATCGCGAACTTCATGGACTGCCAACGACCCTCATCAATAACTGGGAAATCGCCAACGATTTCGTTAGAATCCGACCTCGCCATGAAGCGATTATGTGAAGACCACAGTGATGGAACAAAATGAGAAGCCCATGGATTTGACGCTACTGTCTTGGGAAAAAGCCGCATCTGCAACGCTAAAAGATCGACCGGTCGGTGATTTGACACGCTCAACCGCGGAAGGCATTCCCATCAAACCGCTGTATACGGCAGCCGATACACAGTCGCTCTCGCACGTAGATTCGTTTCCGGGTTTACCACCTTACACGCGCGGCCCGCACGCAACGATGTATGCTGTCAAGCCTTGGACGATTCGCCAGTACGCTGGTTTTTCTACTGCCGAGGATTCCAACGCCTTCTATCAGCAATGTCTCCGCGCCGGACAGAAGGGCCTCAGTGTCGCCTTTGATTTGGCGACACATCGAGGGTACGACTCAGACCACCCGCGAGTTACTGGCGACGTCGGAAAAGCGGGCGTTGCCATCGACTCCGTCGAAGATATGAAGATACTTTTTGCCGGCATTCCACTCGACAAAATGAGCGTTTCGATGACAATGAACGGCGCCGTCTTGCCTATTTTGGCATCCTATATTGTTGCCGCCGAAGAGCAGGGTGTTGCACAAGAAGCGCTTTCAGGCACCATTCAGAATGATATTCTGAAAGAGTATCTTGTCCGGAACACCTATATTTATCCACCCGATCCATCGATGCGCATCGTATCCGACATCATTGCCTACACCAGTAAGCACATGCCACGATTTAACAGTATCAGCATCAGCGGCTATCATCTTCAGGAAGCAGGAGCGGATGCCGCGCTTGAATTGGCCTATACGCTGGCAAACGGCCTTGAATACATTCGATCAGCGCTGGCAAGTGGGTTAGACATCGACGACTTCGCGCCGCGACTTTCCTTCTTCTTTGGCATTGGCATGAACTTCTTTATGGAGATCGCCAAACTTCGAGCTGCGCGAACTCTCTGGCATGAGCTGCTGCAACAGTTTTCGCCAACCGATCCAAAGTCATCCATATTGCGGACCCACTGCCAAACATCAGGCTACTCGCTCACCGAACAGGATCCGTATAACAATGTGATTCGCACGACCATCGAAGCTATGGCGGCGGTTCTTGGAGGCACACAATCGCTACACACAAACTCTTTTGATGAGGCCGTAGGCCTGCCGACTGACTTCTCCGCTCGGATCGCTCGCAACACCCAGCTCATTCTTCAAGAAGAGACCAACATCACTCATACGATCGACCCGTTAGGTGGTAGTTTCTATGTGGAGAGTTTGACAGGTCAATTGATGGAAAAGGCTCGTAAGATCATCGCGGATGTCGAAAAGTCAGGTGGCATGACCAAGGCGATTGCGACCGGGATGCCCAAGCTGCGCATAGAAGAGTCTGCAGCTGCAAAGCAAGCCCGAATTGACAGCGGGCTCGAAGTCATCGTCGGCGTGAATCGCTATCAATCTCCCACCAAGAACCTCATCGATGTGCGCGAGGTGGACAATTCCTTGGTTTTGACCCAACAGCTACGCCGCCTTTGTGACGTGAAAGCCAAGCGCAAGAGTGACGAAGTAAGGAGCTGCTTAGCTCGGCTAACTGAAGCCGCTAAGTCAGGGAACCAGAATTTGCTAGAATTGTCCGTTGCAGCTGCCAGAGCTCGGGCAACGGTTGGTGAAATATCTATGGCGCTTGAGCAAGTCTGGGGGCGGCATTCAGCTCCTACCTTGACGGCATCATCCGTGTACAGCCGCCATTTTCCAAATAAGGACGAGCTGGTGAATATCCAGGACCGCGTCAAGAATTTTGAATCCCAGCAGGGTCGCCGACCGCGCATTCTCGTCGTGAAGCTAGGGCAGGACGGACACGATCGTGGTGCCAAAGTCATCGCCAGCGGCTTTGCCGACCTTGGATTTGACGTGGACGTTGGCCCTCTGTTCCAAACACCCGAGGAAGCGGCAAAACAGGCCGTCGAAAATGACGTGCATGTTATCGGGGTTTCGAGCCAAGCAGGCGGGCACAAGACACTTGTACCAGCCCTTCAGGATGCGTTGAAACGCGCCGGAGCGAGCGACATTCGTATCGTCGTTGGTGGTATTATTCCTCCGGCAGATATCCAGTTCCTGCTGGAATCGGGTGTATCGGCTGTATTTGGCCCGGGGACGCCTATTCTTGACGCTGCCAACAAGGTTATCGACGCCATTAGCGAATCGAAAGCCACCGGAGGCAACTAATGGCAAAAACAACGACGGCGGCTCAATTAGATGCGGAAACCATAATCGCGGGCGATCGCCGATCTTTGGCGAAAGGCATTACGCTATTAGAAAGTGAATTGAGCCGGGATCGCAAGTCTGCGGATGAGTTGCTGCGAGCTTTGCCAGCCGGCAAAGAATCGACTTTGCGCATCGCAGTGAGTGGCCCGCCTGGTGTTGGAAAAAGTTCCTTCATCGAAGTTTTCGGCTTGATCGCCGTACAGCGCGGAAAAAGAGTCGCGGTACTTGCAATTGATCCATCTTCGCCAGTTACGGGCGGTAGTATTATGGGCGATCGCACACGGATGCCTCTTTTGTCAGCGTCGGAAGGTGCTTTTATCCGTCCATCGCCAACCAAAGGCTTGCTCGGCGGCGTTGCCAAAAGAACACGTGAGGCCATTCTTTTATGCGAGGCCGCGGGCTACGACCTCGTTATCATTGAAACTGTTGGTGTTGGTCAGTCAGAAATCGTCGCTGAATCTATGGTGGACTTGTTCATCACCCTGCAGCTCCCTAATTCGGGGGATGAACTACAAGGCATCAAAAAGGGCATCCTTGAGTTATCCGATTTGGTGATCATCACCAAATCGGATGGAGCTTTCTATGATGCGGCGCAAAGGTCAAAACAACAACTCGAGTCCGCATTGCACCTGCTATCTAGCAGCCGCCAAACTCAAACCGAAGTTTTACTGTCCAGCAGCCTCGAACGTACCGGCTTTGCCGAGATCATGGCCAAGATGGAAGAGATGATTGGTGAGCGTCGCCAATCTGGTGCATTTCAGCAAAGGCGATACCAGCAAACGACTGCTTGGTTCGAGGAAGAAATGCAGGAAACGATTATGTCAGAACTCCTACATGATCGACGACTGCAAGATCAGTTGCAGGCAAGGCGGAAATTGCTCCAGGAAAACCCAACTCTGACAGGTGTCCTGGCGCGGGAAGCTGGCAAATGGCTAGTCCATACTAGCCTCGGCCGTGGAAAATCTTAGACCAGTAACTTTCAAAATTGAATTGCGGAGAGTGCTCGCCTTGGTGGCAGGTCCGGCACGTCTCTTCGCTGATCGGCTTTGGATCGTGCTGCAACGAGGGATTGGTCGTATGCTGCAAACGTGCGCCATGGCAATTTTCACAATTCACGTTGGCAAATTGGGGTGAGCGACTGAGCGAGGCAAATCCTCCATCGACGTCGAACCCGAGGACGTGGCAGCCGACGCACTCTGGATCTTCGGTCTTGCCACGCAACTTCAATATATCAATGGCATGCGCATGCTTTGAGTTCTTCCAGGACTTATACGCCGCAGGATGACAAGTCGCGCAGGCTTCTGAGCCAGCAAATGGCGTCTGCGCCAACAGTTTGCCTTTAGCTTCTGCCATGACGCCAAAGTGATTCGAGACATTGCGCTGATACTGGGAAAAGAGTTCTGCAAAGGGATGCCCATCCTCATAGCTTGTCTGCAGCCAAGTCACTCGCTGGGCCGTCAGCATCTCGTTTAATTCTTCAGCTACCCGCGGTTGGCAGTTCAAATTGAGTGGGAACGCGGATCTGTCCGCGCACCCTCGACCGGCGTCGGCAGAAAGAAGTGCCGAGAGCGGCAGCGCGACACTCTTCTCGAGCTTACCCCCTCGCAGCACACCGCGCCCCGCCAAGGGAACAGTGCGCACATCGGAATCGACGCCTATCGGTTTAGCAAAGAGTGCGCCAGCATCCTGGTCAATGGGAACCTCCCATCCGTCAAGTGGCTCCGGCGCTGACCGGAGAATCAGCTGGAATAATCCGCTCTGCGAGATTTGAAGCAGTTCTGCGTCCGTCCCTGAAAACAACAAGACGCGCATCAGTCGCGCAGGGGCCTTTTCCAAAAGTGTACGCCATTCCGCCAAAAGTTCCTTAGACAAGGGACGAGTCCAAGGAGATCCATTTGGCGCCTGTGCGTAACCCAAGACGATCGCGTTATCAGTCACAATGGAGCTACGAATTGGAATGGGTAGCTTTCCGTCGCTGGCATGACTCAGAACCAGTGACACTTTCTGCAGCAGCCCCTGAACAGCCGCCGCATCATCCTTAATTGCCCTTTGCTCGGCCAAATTGAACAAAGTAGCCGTCGGCGCCAAAGCTGCCAAGGCCTCCAGCATGAGCTGATTCTTTTGCGCCCCGCCCGAACCACCAGCAACCAGAAGGTTGCCAAGTGCGAATAAATGCAGTTGCGGTGTCAACACTCGCTCTTTCTTTACGAGCGAGCCTAGACGGCGTAAACCACCGAGATCCGTCGATGGATCGCAGCCGCAAGGCTCCACATGCCCCCGGTGATCGCCAAAAGCCAGCCAAGGCAACTCGAGGTTCGAGCCATGTGCGAGCGCACGTCCAGGAACTGTAAGTATCAACAATAAGTACGGCAGGTTACATATCCAGAACGGGCTGCGTAGATATCCCATCCCGGCCTTCAAGCGCCCCAATATCCAGCTGATATTACAAAGGTAATAAGATTGCATTGGGTGAAACTACCTATTAGCTGCTAGATTAAAATTTCATAAATTTTGGGAGATCAAGCATGCTTGCGACCCCGTCAAGACGTCGGCGCATCCGTATCGAGGCAACTTACCCGCTACTGATCGTACCTTCTTTCATGGTCATTTTCTTGGTCAATGTTGGAGTCGTGCGAGGTGCACTCGGCGCAGCACTGCTACTGTGCGTTTTGGTTTTTGGTCTAGATCTATACCGGCGCGCGCGCTGAAGACACTAGAGCTGCCAGGACTGGAACTTCGCAACACTACCGCAGCAGAAATTCTCCCCCGTAAATGTTGGTGATCTCCATGCCGAACGGCTCAACGCGGCGACGAAGCCGCGAAATGTGGCTATCAATAGTTCTATGAGACACGGCGGCACCCTGCCAAACCGTTTCCCGAATTTGTTCACGGCTTACTCGCCGACCTGAATTCTCAAAAAAGAATCTGAGCAAGCGTGATTCCTTACCCGATAAGGACTCCACATCTCCGGATTCATCGATCAACTGCTGGTGGTCGATATCCAGAGTCAGACGCTGATAGGAGACTTTGCGGCGAGAGCCTCCTGAGTTGCTACCAGTAAACAGAAATCCCTCGATCAGTGCCGCTAGTTCAATAGATCGCACAGGGCGATGACATTCATCCCGGCCATTCGGAGTCACGTTTACAGGTGCAAAGAAAATTCGCTTCACACCCGGCAACATCTGATCGACTTGCACTTCGATGGTAGCCCGGTTCTGCTCCAAACTTGGCAGATCAACCACGATAAGATCGGGAAGTCCGCGGCGGCGAACGCGAGCCAAGCTAGAAAACGACGCCAGGGACCGAAATCCACGTACAGCAAAGTCTCCCATCAGTGCATTTGCCACTGACGTCGAATGCTCCGCATTTTCGATAACCCAAATAATGGCCATGAACACTCCCGCCACAAACAATGGTGGAAGCTCGTTTCCGAGCACCATAGATCGTGCTGACTGACCGTAAATTTGTAATGATTTTCGCGACTCTAGGTTATTATAACCGTGGATGCAATAAGCTTCAATTGGGCGCTACTGCGGGGTTCCTACATGACTGCTCCGATTACGATATCCGCCATCCAGGCTGCTCAGCAGAGAATTCGACAACTCGTCAAGAAAACGCCCGTCATGCAGTCCGTTTACCTCGAAGAGCGTCTCGGCATTCCCGTGTTTCTCAAACTAGAAAACTTGAACACCACCGGCTCGTTTAAAATTCGCGGCGCCTCAAATTGGTTGCTGTCACGCAGTAAGTCTGACCTGCAAGCAGGCGTTGTCGCAGCTAGCGCCGGTAATCATGCTCAGGGCGTCGCTTATGCCTGCAGGTCGGTCGGAGTGCAGGCGACCATCTTCATGCCAGAATCCACCCCCATCATCAAAGTGGAATCCACGCGCATGCTTGGTGCCCAAATTGTACTCAAAGGTGAAACCTATGTAGAGGCATTCGAAGCAGCTAGTGAGTTTTCAAAGTCTCAAGGTGTACAAATGGTGCATCCATTTGCTGATCCGGATGTCATCGCCGGTCAAGGAACAATTGGGCTAGAAATTTTGGAACAATGCCCAGACATCAAGGCCATAGTCGCACCCATTGGCGGTGGTGGACTGATGAGTGGAATCGCTTGTGCCGTCAAAACCTTACGTCCAGATATTGCCATGTACGGAGTACAGAGTGCAGCGTTCGCCAGCATGGCCATGAGCTTTCGCACGGGGACCATACAGCAGTGTTCGCCAAGTGCCACCATAGCCGATGGCATTGCAGTAAAGTCGGTCAACCCGTTGAACTTTGAAATCATCAGGACATTCGTTGACGATGTTTTCTCTGTGCAGGAGGAAGATATCGCTGCAGCCATTATGGACCTCATGGAACGAAATCACCTGCTGGCTGAGGGTGCGGGTGCGGCTGCTGTCGCTGGTCTTATCCAATCAATTGACCGCATCCGGCAACACGTAGACAATAGTCCCGTACTGTGCGTCATCTCGGGTGGCAATATCGACGTGAACTTGCTGCAACGAATTATGACTAAGGGAATGATCCGATCAGGCCGCTTGATGAAAGTACGATGTCGCGTCAACGACCGACCGGGTAGCTTAGCAGCCCTCCTTGGGAAAATTGCATCCACCGGCGCCAACATTATCGAAGTGCACCACGATCGAACTTTCAGTCAAGGCAACTACAAGGAAGTAACTGTGGATGTGACCTTAGAGACCCTCAACCGAGAGCACCAAGGCGGGCTTTCAAAGACACTTTTTGACCTCGGAATTCGTTTCGACGCGGATGCATAGCGATCAGATCTTAAGAGTGGTATGCGGCCCTTGTCCTCCAAATTTTATTCGCTGGCTATTCGGCGTATCTGCAGACTTGCATCACCCTGCGTCGAAGTACCTTCGACATACTTATACAAAGTCACCAAAGCGACGGTTCCACGCATTCCACACTGATCAATTTGATAACCATCTGCAGCAGCGGTATCCAGTGCCGTAGACACCAAGGGACCTTTTGCTCCAAACTTAGAAACAATTCCCGCTTTTTGACACCAAGTCATGTCTAGACTCGCGGTGTCGCAGGCCTTCGCATTTCGGTCATACATCAGGCTTTGGTTATGGCATTGCTGCAGTTCCGGTGGATTGATCAACACAGTCCGCAAATCTGGAACTACGATCCCAGGCTGCGTCGTCGTGGTTCCCGGCACCGTACTTCCTACGGACACGTTGCAGTTAGGTAAAGCTGTACCCGTATTGAAACCAGGGTTAACGGCAGGAGTCGCGGAACCGGTGGTTGTGCCAGACGTTGACCCCTGCAAATAGCCTCCCTGCTCCCAGGCATCAAATTTCTGCTGTTCACCCGATTGTAGCGCCGTCAAACGGCCGCCGTGGCCCGAGCGAACTTCGCTGACGATTTGCCGCCGATAACTGCTGACACCAGCCCACATCGTGAAGTTTGGCTTGGATGCATCCGATCCGTTATGACATGCGAGACACACTCTATCGATAATAACCTTCAAATCTGTTGCATACGTTACGACCATGGCCTGCAAAAATATCTGCGACTGACCAAAGTTGTTCGTGCCAGGCGTCGCCGGATTGGTCTGCATATTGTTGGTTGGTGGTACGGTAACACCGCACGGATCCTGCGATCCAATAGGAAACTGGGAGTTCCAATTATTGTTGAATTGCTGAGCTGCTTTTGGAGGAAGAGCTCCCTCGTCCTCGGTACAACCGAAGGTGATGACCATGGCTGGTATCACAGTTAGCCAAATGTGCTTCAAAGCGACTCTCCTCTACGAGAACTCCTCGTGCTCATCGGCATATTCACGAGACAACTTGAGAATGAGCGTACTTTAGTCTAAAAATACCATACATATTTTAGGGTTATGCAGCTAGATTCGACGCACATTCCAGCGTTCCGTGAGTTCATGGGGAACGTCCAGCGCGTCCAAGATCTTACCAACCGTGAAATCAACCAACTCCTCGAAAGTCGTTGGATGGTGATAGAAGCCCGGTGCTGGAGGTACAATAATCGCACCCGCACGGGCAACGGCGAGCAAATTCTCCAGGTGAATCACGCTCAGAGGCGTTTCGCGCGGCACTAATACTAACCGCCGGCGCTCTTTGATCACCACATCGGCAGCACGCTCGAGGAGATTGGTCGAAAGTCCGTGAGCGATTCGTCCAAGGGTCCCCATCGAGCAAGGCACAACCACCATATCCGTGGGAGCACTCGTACCACTAGCCACGGGCGCGAATAAATCACCGACATCAATGTTGCGAATCTGCTCGCGGTAAGGCTCCGCGATTTTTCCGGCAGCGGCATCCACAAGTGAAAACCCCTCTTGTCGCCGATGCTTCTGCATCTCGTAGTTGAGGACTTGCCGACCTGAATCAGTGAACACCAGGTAAATGCGAGGAAATTGCATGAGCGCGCACTCGACCAACCTCTGCGCGTAGATGCTGCCAGATGCGCCGGTAACCGCTACTAAAAGTCGCCTTTGCTCAAGCATGTGACCACCATGCAGCAACAACGAACGTCAAGTAAAGCAGACTAACTGCAGCATTGGCATTGAAAAATGCAGCATTGATTCCTCGGCTCTGGCCATCCACCACCGCATCGCGCACCGCATAGTGCTCCCAGGCAAGGAAGACGAAAATAATGGCAACGCCAACAAAATAGATCATCGATTGGTGCGTCAACCAGCCCGTGACGATCAGCAAGCCAATCATCAGCAAAAAAGAGGCACGACTCAAATAGATGCTGACTCGCGGTCCCAACCTAGCTGGCGCACTATGTAAGCCAGCCTTCCGATCGAAATTCATATCTTGTAGCGCGTACAAAACATCGAAACCACCCGTCCACGCAGCAACAGCCGCACCAAGCGTTATCGCCGCAATCGGAATCCCCATATTAAGTGCCACCGTCACCGCAATAGGCGCGAGGCCCAGGCATAAACCAAGATACCAGTGCGTCAGCCAGCTAACACGCTTGGCGTAAGAATAGGAAGCCAGGATGAGCAATAGCGGGATGCTTAGCCAGCCGGCAGTTGCGTTTAGACGCGAGGCAAGGAGGATGAAAAGAACACCACTCACCGTGGTCCACGTCAGGCCGATACCTGCCGGCAATCGTCCTGCAGGAATCATCCGGCCTGCCGTACGTGGATTTCTACCGTCAATCTCACGATCAATGAACCTGTTCATACCCATGGCCCACGAGCGAGCCGTAATCATGCAAGCAAGCAGCAACAAGGCGACTTGGATCGAGGGCAAAGGCACTGGTAAAAGAAAGAGTATGGATGCAGCAAACGGAATGGCAAAAACACTATGCGCTAACTTGATGTCAGCACAAAACACCAGCAAGGACCTGACAGCAATACTCATCAGATAGGCTTCTCCCTTGCCGGCCCTCAGATGGACTCGAGCCGACACACTTGAAAATTCCAGCCCACCTTGGCACGAGAGCGCACGATAGCAAACAACTTCTTACCATCCTGACTGATCGAGGCCCCTACTAGCCTAATTCCCTTGGGAAAAATGCCGGCAACCGGCTGCGATTCGACAGCCTCTATGCCAAGCCTGTAGGTAGCAATCGTGGATTCTTCGTCCAGCCATTTGGGCAGCAGGACATAGGCGCCATTCGGTCCTGAAGCTATGACGGGATCCGAAACATGCTCGTTTAAGAGGGACTTCGTCTTCACCCACTTCACTTCTGCGCCTGATTTCCCCGCAGGTTCAAAGCGGACTAGCTTGAGACTTGCTTGCCCTACAAGCGAGTCTCCGTCGACTATGGCCAGAAGGATATTCGATCCAAAACTAGCCGCAGCCCAACTCTCCACCTGCATGCTGACGGGAATATTGAGAGGGGTGGGCGTCGCATAGCTGCCGTCGGCTCCTAATCGAGAATAAAAGAACTCGCTTTTAGTGCCTTTCTCCTTTCGCCAAACAAGTTGCGCTGAATCTCCCTTTGCGCTCGTCAGTAACGCGGGAAACTCGGTACCCATGGGCACATTGGCGGTTTTGATAGTCGCTTTCGCTTCACCTTCGCTCTGAGAGAGGTGCAAGATTCTGACGGGTACCTCTTCGATACTTTTTTCCGATGAATGTACTTTGACTGCCATCCACAACGCCGCCTGCACAGGCAGCGCGAAGCCATCGACCACCGTAATCCCAAGATTTTGATAGCGACGACGAACAATATTATCGGGAAATGTGCGCACTTCAATCTGAGCTGTGCGCCCGGAATCTTGATTTGCGACGATCGTAAAAGCTCCCTGGGCACTCGACCCACCCCCAAGAATAACCGGTCGAGCGCCGAGCTGAACCGCCCGCACATCCTTCGCGTTGACTTCTGGATCGAACGCAAATGGTGCGCCTTTCCATCCCTGAATCGCATCGCGACCCATGATCCTGGCTAGAAAATGGGGCTTTTCCCCATCAAAGAGGCGCAAATCATATATCCCTAAGTCCTGCTTTTGCATCGGCCATGGCGCACAGTCAGCTTTGGCTGCCGATTGCAGCGCGTCCCATTTTGAGATGGTCTCTACCTTCCGGAGCCCTGTACAACCGAAGATGAAGCCGCACGCTACGACCAACATGATGCCGGTATGACGAGAAAAAAGATCACAATTTTCGTACCTAACAGCCGCTGTGCGCATTTTCACTAAAGTCCCCTTGATGTTTGTCGAAACACCCTTTGGTTCTGTAGCTCCAGAGAGGGAGTTGCCATATGGCCAATTTAGCAAATGTAGTATTTCTTGTGTGCACATTCTTACTTCTAGCAGGCTGCAACTCACTGGGACTCAGTGCTCGGTTGAAGACTGCGGATCCGGTTGTGCTGCCTTTCATGAAGAACACCGCCAATGAGTGTTATTTCTTGGATGAGTTCATGCCGCTACCAGACCGAATGGTTTCTGGTAAATCGGGATCGCTTGGCCTACGGTACTATACTTACCAAGCGGCCAACTACAAGGACTGGGAAGAGAAACAAGTGGTTCTATCCTTTTATTCATTCGACTCGCGCTGCTGGTCGCTCTTCGAAGAATATGCCGTCATGCAGTAGCATTGCAGTGGATATCCAACATTGCTACCTACCAGCTCTAGGCTCTCGGCCGCGTAAACCTGTATAATCAAGTTATGGCAAGCAACCTCACTCAAATTTGGTCGCGCACAATCGCTACTGGTACGTTGACTCTAACTCGGGCAACGTTTTCCGGGCTTCGCGCCGCCGCTTTGTGCAGCACGCTCGTTTCATCAAGCTGCGTCTCCACTGCCAAGCAAGCTCCTCCATCCAACCTCCAACTTGCGGATCGTTATGCGCAGGATGGCCTCTACCGGGAAGCCATTGACCACTACGGTAGAGAAATAAGCGGCGATCCAAACAACTACACTGCCCATCGCAACCTCGGCATTGTTCTAATTCGGGTCGGCGAATACAAACGAGCGGCAGAGAGTCTAAAGCGGTCTGCCCCTGCCTTCGAAAACAATTTTGAAATGAATTACTACCTCGGTGAGGCGCTGCGGGCTTCGGAAGTCTATGGGGACGCCATCTATCGATATCAAAAGGCGCTGTCCATTCGCCCGGAAGATCCACGAGCGCTAAAAGCGTTAACCTGGAGTTATTTCAAGATTCGCTACTACACCGAGGCACTCTCAAACGCCCGGAAGCTTGTGAAGATTGCTCCCCGCGACCAGCAAGCGGCTATCATTTTGGCGCGAACATACATGAAGCTACACGACCACAAAAGTGCCTATCGGACCCTCAAGTCCGTAAAGGGCGAAGCCGACAGCAACCAACTTGCCTACATTGAAAGCGTCGAGGGCGACGTGTGGGCGGCAGCTGGTCAGTGCAAAAAGGCCGTTGATCTGTATCGCTCTGCCCTGCGACAACAGCCACTGCTAGCGGGCGCTGCTCTCGGACTTGGCAAGTGCGAGCTGGCCAGCGGCTCAGCCAAAAGCGCGATTCCGTATTTGGAGCGCGCCATTCGGCTTCGACCCCAGCTGCATGAAGCACTTTTTTACCTGGGAAAAGCGCATGAATCTGTCGATGCCAAAAAAGCTACTCGCTACTTTCGAAGTTTCGTCAAGCGAGCTGTGTCAGACCCTGAGCTGACAGCGGAAATCAACCTAGCCAAAAATGCGCTCAGCAAATCGTCGATCACTAAGGGAGCGGGGTCAAATCAGCTTTAACTCAGCCTTTTGATAACTCAGTAGGCTGCGTCGTGCGTCAAATAGATTCTTGTAGGAGTCATATCTGACCTTTAGGCGCTCACAGTTACAGCGAGCATCCGCGAGTTTCTCGAGGAAAGAGACATACTCGTCATCGGTCTCCGTTAGTCGCTTCAGCTTGGCCTCTGTCAAATTACCATCATCAAGTCGAAGCGTAATGCGTGCACGAACTGTGGGTTTCATTAGCTCCAGTCGCTCAGCATCTGCCTTTGCCGCCACGTACTCCAAACCGACCTTGTTTGCGAGCCGAACAATGTCCTCAAGGCCAAGCTTTTCGGTATTATTGAGGCCAACAGCCGCTGTCTTGCTTGATGATTCTAGTTCGCGTGGCTTGTCAGTCAATTTGGAGCCCCTTTTTCCGATGCTCGCCATCTTACTGCGAGTGCCGGCTCGTACAAAGCCCCAATTATTTATATATAAACCAAATAATTACAGCATCTTATGCGAGCTCAGAACGTGCGGACGGACGCCTCTAGGCGTTACGCTATGAATTAACTCAAGAATTTTAAAAAATTGACCGATAAAAAGAACATCAGTCAGGGGCCTTTGCGCCCAGAAAGTTGACTGGCCAACCAGTTAAGAGGCGGGTGCCCAATGAGCAATACAACTTTGCAGGTGCTACAGCCAGCTGAATACTTTCGCGACAAAGTGAGCTCTGCAGTTGATCGGCTTCAGGTCGAGATGAGTGACGAAATCGAGTTCTATCTCGTAAATCTCTTGTGCGAGTTCATCGCGCCAGATCGGCTGAACGATATTGAAGCCGAAGTCGATGTTCTCGAGACGCCGCTAGCTGTCATTTTCAAGAAAGCGCTCGAATCACCGCCAGAAAGACAAGCCAAGCTGTTCAAGCGCATGGGAGATACCAGCCTCTACGTTGCTGGCTGTTTCCAGGATTACTTCAATCGCAAGACATTCGATATCGACTACTACATTGCAATGGGCAAGAACGCTTATCTCAACCTCTCGTCGATCATGTGGGATCGCCATCGTGATGAGCATTTCTCTGCAATGTATGACCGCTTGGGGCAAAAATTTCCCGAGTTTGTGGAGGTTTTTGCGATGGTAGCCGAGGATACACCGATCGCCGCCAACGATGCCGACATTCTCTCACTCTATGAACGCTGGAACAGCACGAAGAGTGAGCGACTGCGGAAGAAACTAGCGCAGAACGGCATCCAACCGATCTTGATCAACAAGAAAGCACAGTAAGCACATGAGTGCAGCCAGCAAGGATCCACGTAAGCCATCCACTCTCGAGCCGTTGATGCAGTTTGTCGCCGAGCTAGAGGCCAGCTTGCAGCGGTTTTATGATCTCCCCTCCATCATATCCGCTGGAGATTGTCTTCTAACCAGCCCGAAGGCAGAGGAATCCACACGCGATGGCCGAACATATCGCGCCGCTGTCTTGGTTGAGCAGCCCTCCGCCGATGAGCTATTTCTCGGCATTCATCTGAGCAATGGTCTGATTGATCAAATCTGCAATCACCCTCCGCTCGCCTCATTAAACACGCATAACCTGGACGCCTTTTGCGCGATTGCTGAAGAGATCAGCCATTTCCACCTCATTGCCTTCCGAGCTAACACGGGCCGGGGGGTTTCTAAACTAGAGTTAGAGTTTCAGGGCGAACTCGATAAGGTCTTGCTTGCAGCATCGCTGCTCCATCACCAGCACGGCCACCCGCATTGGGAGCCGCTAGTTCGACTTATTTTTGATCACTCAAGATTGATCGTCGATGATGAGCATTATGCGGTAGCAAATCGGCTAGCGGGCCAATTTTGGTACCACTTGCTGCCGATGATTTCGCCCACCGAAGCGCCTCTCGCAAATCACAAGTTGCGGGTTTTGCTGCGCGAGCAATATCATCAACCATGGGAGCTGAAGTTTTCGTCAATGCTGCAGAAACAAGCCGCCTAGTTGACAAGCCTAGCCCGGCGACATTTGCATCTGATCTAGAAAAGATTCCAATGCGGCAGCATCCGCAATTCGTCCATGATCTAGCAACAAAGACCGAAGTTGTTCGACTCTCGTACTGAAGTCCGGTGCGTCCGTCGCTCGAGCGAGATCCGCCATTCCCAGCGTCAGATTGCCCATGACAATCAACGCGACCCCTCGCTCTAGATGCAGGGGGGCACTGCCAGGAGCCAGCTCAAGGGCCCGCGTGCATAGGAATATCTTTTCGCGATAATCTCCCGATTGGGAGGCCGCGTTCCGATACCTTTCCACAACCAGATTCGGATTGGCCGCAAAGATGGCCGCTACCACGGCCGAGATGGCAAGCATAGCGAAGATTCGATAACCCATTGCCGACGACTGTGGTCGCAATCGATTGGGCAGTATGAGCAGAAGCGCATATCCAAAAATGTAGCCAGCCGCAAGTCCACCAAAATGTGCCGCATTATCGATATTGGGAATCAATGCTCCTAGGATGACGATGCCAATCGTATTGATCAGATAGGCGCCCGCCCGCGGGCGTTTTCCCGTCCAACGCTGCATCTGTCGTCGAATCAATAATTCGATGTAAAGCCCGCATCCTAAGAGGCCGAGTATCGCGCCCGAGGCGCCGGCACTAATCGAGACTGAATATAGGCTGCTGCAGATGTTACCAACGACACCGGAAATAAGGTACAACGCCAGAAACCACTTCGGCCCGACCAAAGACTCGATCTGCGGGCCGATGACGTAAATCGCATAGCTATTGAAGAGAAAATGCACCAAGCCTATGTGGAGGAACATAGCTGACAGGAGCCTCCACCACTCGCCTTGGGCGATGGCGACGACGTCTTTGGCACCAAAAAGGTCTAGAACTTCTGGCGTTGGCAACATGAATGAGTCACTTGCCAATGACATCCAGACAAACACAACGGCATTGATCAGAACAAGCCGACCGGACCAAGTCTTGACCAAGAATGGCAACAGACTTCGATCGGAATCTGCCGCTGACCCCATTTTCATGTCTCACCCAGTCCAGGTTGAATCTGACGCTTAAAAGACTTGATAGTCTGTCGAAGGGGCGTGCATTTCCAAGAACCTAGAGCCCCTAAGTTCGCCCGAACTGTCTTTGCGAGACAGCATCCAAACCGGAGTGGGCCCTTGAGTACCTGGAAGAAAAATCACTACCTGAGCGATCTCGGCCTCGGCTCCCTTGGAGCTCAAGACTTCAGCCGACAAACGAACCTCAGAACCCTTGCGCACCGCGAAATTGACATGATCGGTTTCCAGAATGAGTCGATCAAATTTTCCGGTCTGATCAACGGACTCAAACTTGATTTGATAGTAGCCCAATTGAAGGCGTTCGATTTGTCTTACGATGTACAGCCCGCCAACTCGAATTGGCTTTTCTTGCACGACCTTTGCAGGCTCTTCCGCCAAAGCCAAATTGTTGAACATCGCCGAAACAAGACAAACTAAAGCAATACGGCTCAATACCTGGAACATAACATCTTCCCCTCATTGATGAGCTACGCGAGCTTGACCCCGGTCTTGGCAAGAGTTGGCGCCATCTGACCTGACATTATCCAGCCTGCAGTAGCCTCTATTTCCCCACTCAAAATTCGGTCGCGATCAATCCTAGGCGACAACGTGCGTACGGCAGTATACACCGATTTCAATACGCGGTTGGGCTCCAATGGCGCTAGTAGGTCGATTCCCTGACATGCCGCGATCAGTTCGATCGCCAATGTATTGGCCACATTGTCTATAATTTTCAATGCTTTCATGCCAGAAATCGGCCCCATGCTGACATGGTCCTCTTTATCTGCAGACGTTGGAATGCTGTCGACAACAGCCGGATGCGCCAATATTTTATTTTCTGATACCAGTGCAGCCGCAACAACATGGGGAATCATCATGCCCGAGTTGAGCCCACTTTCTCGGGTCAGAAATGCCGGCAAACCGCTCATCGCTGGATTCGTAAGCTTTTCAATGCGGCGCTCCGAGATGCTTCCTAGCTCAGCAACTGCGATTCCAAGAGCATCCATAGACATGGCAAGCGGCTGACCGTGAAAATTGCCACCGCTTATGACGCTGCCGTCCTCGAAAACAAGCGGGTTGTCCGAGACACTGTTAAGCTCCGCCTCAATGCATTTCTTGGCGTAATCTATCATATCCCGCGAAGCGCCATGCACTTGGGGTACACAGCGAAAGCTGTAAGGATCCTGAACTTTGCTGCAATGCTCGTGACTCGACATAATGGCGTCATCTTCCGCAAACAATGTCCGCATGTTTGCCGCAACGACTCTTTGTCCAATCTGTTGGCGCACATTATGAATCCGCTCATCAAAGGCAACAACAGTTCCACGCATGGCGTCGAGACTCAGCGCTGCACAGACATCGGCTGCGAGCGCTAAGCTCTCGGCACGAGTGACAGCGTAGGCTCCCAATACGGACATGAACTGGGTGCCATTGATCAGTGATAGACCTTCCTTTTCCTTGAGTCGAAGAGGCGCAATACCCGCCTGCTCCAACGCTTGTGCTGCAGGCACCCGCTGGCCTTGAAATGTAACGTCACCTTCACCACACAGCGCGACGGCCATATGGGCAAGCGGAGCCAAATCCCCGGAAGCACCGACACTGCCTTGGACAGGAATCACCGGTAGGATATCTGCCCGCAGAAAATCTAGGATTTTAACGACCACATCGGTTGAAACGCCGGAGTGGCCCAGCGCTAAACAGTGAGCCTTCAGGATCAATAGTGCCCTGACCATCTCATTTTCAAGCGCTCGTCCCACCCCGCACGCATGACTGCGAATCAAATTTTCTTGAAGTTCTTTGGCTTGGCTGCGCTCGATGACCACGTCCGATAGCAAGCCAAACCCTGTATTGATGCCATAATGCACCCGGCCAGATTCAACAGCCATGTCCACAAGATTGCGGAATTTTTGGATTCTCGCTTGCCCTGCAGCCGAAATAAGAACGTTTGGGTTTGGCGTCGCAGCTAACTCAACAAGTCGGCTGCAAGATAATCGCTCGTCTCCCAAAGAAAAAGCTTCAGACTTCAAATTCATATCTCATCCACTAGGTCGCAATGACTGAATACTCTTAGCTCGGTCCGTAGAATTGTAAACAAAAGTACCCGCCACCAACACATCCGCACCGGCCGCAATGACACGTGCGGCCGTCTCAGCATTTATCCCACCATCTACCTCAATATGAATATGATGGTCGACTCTCGCAGCCTCGATCATTTGCCGAATAGCCCGAATCCGCTCCACGGTCCGTTCGATAAACTTTTGGCCACCAAATCCCGGGTTTACTGACATCACGTTGATGATGTCTAAGTACGGTAAAAGTGGCTCCAACATCGCCAAATGTGTGCCTGGATTGATCGCAACACCCGGATGTGCTCCGCGCTCGCGAATCGCATGCAGCAGTCGATGCGCATGTACCGCTGCCTCAACATGAAATGTCAGGTAATGTGCTCCTGCATCCACGTAATCAAGAGCCACCGAATCTGGATTGCTAACCATGATGTGAACATCCAGCGGAATGCTGGCGATACTCTTGATAGCGCGAATGAGAGGCGGCCCGAAGGTCAGGTTTGGAACAAAGTGTCCGTCCATGACATCAAGGTGGTGCCAGTCTGCCCCAGCCCTCTCAGCACTTGCAATCTCAGCACCCATGTTCAGCGGATCAGCTGATAAGATAGAAGGAGAAATAAAGACTTTGGATGGCATCATGACTCTACCGTTTCACTAACCGGTAAGGCGCCACGGCGTGCTATCTTCTTGCGAATCATGCTATTTTTTAACCGACTCATACGATTGATGAAGACGATGCCATCTAAGTGGTCGATTTCATGTTGCAAGCAAATGGCGAATAAACCGTTTGCATGAAACTCAACCTTCTTGCCACTTTCGTCCTGAGCTTCTACCCAGACTTCAGCGGCCCGATCTACAAAATCGAAGATCTCTGGAAAGCTTAAGCATCCCTCTTGATAGCTGATTTTACCTGCTTTACGAATGATAACCGGATTGACCAGTGTAAACTTCTTGTTATGCCACCATTCCTGCTTCTCTTCTTGCTCACTATACCGATTTTCAGACCATGGAATCATGATGGTCAGAACGCGCTGCAGGACACCGACTTGATTTGCAGCCAATCCGATTCCATTGGAGGCCTCCATGGTTTCATGCATGTCAGCGACAAAGGAACGGAACGCATCATCAAAGGCGGTCACTTCGACGGCCCTCGTCTCCAAGACCTTTGCAGGCCAAGTAACAACTTCCAGCTTTGCCACCAGTCACTCCCAATAAAAAATGCGGCTCGGGGCCGCAATATAACACAAAAGAGTCAGCTGACTACGGCCTTTTGATCAGACCTAAGTGCTGAATACATATGAAGTAAATCAATGTGACCGCGGATTGCTAAGTCAAATCTTGGAGCGACCATCCCGATCATCGCCAGCAGCAATCGCGCGCTGGACGGACTGAGACACCTTTTCCCATGCCTCTTGCAGTTTCTCATCTGCAGCGCTAACCAGTCGATTTTGAACTAGAGCTGCAGCAGCTCGATCGTAGAGCCTCTCGCCGCCCACATTTATTGAGAGGATAAAAACCCACAGCACGCCATAGCATGCGGTACGCAGGAGCCACTTCAATGCCGCGCCCATCTCACCTCCCTGAGTGCTATTCGTATATGTTTCATCATAATTCATATTTCCGACAAAAAAAACGAGCCCGGCGAAATTTGCCGGGCTCGACTTCACGTTGAGTACTATCCGATCTTTCTAGCTGGCCAGATTTTCATCAGCAACAGGAGGTGTTACCGCGCGTAGCGGTCGCGCCCCTTCACGCTGACTAACTGTGAACATGAGCTCGAAAACTTGCGAGTACTCTTTTACGAATTCGACATGCAACTTTTTCTTAACGTTCGCGGGCAGCTCCGTATAAGTTGCGCGATTCTTTTCGGGCAGGATAACGCGTTCGATACCTTCGCGTTGCGCGGCCAGCAACTTTTCTTTCAATCCGCCAATCGCCAGCACTTTACCATGCAAGGTAATCTCGCCAGTCATTGCTGTCTTGGATGCCGGAGCCACGCCCAGCAAAGCAGATAACATGGATGTTGCCATGGCCGTACCCGCACTTGGTCCATCTTTTGGCACAGCACCCGCCGGTACGTGCACATGCAATTCATGACTGTTCAAATACTCTAGGTCGATACCAAACTCCACCGCACGAGCGCGAATGAAACTCAGAGCTGCTTGCGCCGACTCTTTCATCACCTCGCCCAGCTTGCCGGTCAGAACTAACTTGTGACGACCGGTCTTGATAAGGTTTGTCTCAATGGCCATAACTTCGCCGCCGTACTGCGTATAAGCAAGACCGAGGGAAACTCCAATCATCGGATCCATGTGATAAAACTCGGCGCCATAACGCTCGGCACCAAGGTGCTTCTGAACCAACGCCGGAGTCAGCTTGACAGCGGCTGATTCCGCGCCGTTCTTGGTCTCCACGGATTCCGCATACTGACGGGCGATCTTGCGGCACACAGAAGCAATTTGCTTTTCAAGGCCGCGCAGACCACTTTCGCGGGTATAGTTATTGATGATCGTGGTCACGGAAGTCTTACTAAACACCAATCGATCTTCATTCAAGCCATTTTCGCGTAATTGCTTGGGGATCAAGTATTGGTTCGCAATGATCAGCTTTTCTTCTTCGGAATAGCCTGAAACCTCGATGATTTCCAAGCGATCCCGCAGCGCATGCGGTATCGTTTCCAAGGTGTTGGCGTTAGCAATAAACATCACCTTGGACAAATCGAAGGCGACTCCCAGATAATGATCAACGTAATTACTGTTCTGCTCTGGATCCAACACTTCGAGGAGAGCGGAAGCGGGATCGCCACGATGATCTGAACCTAGCTTATCAATCTCATCGAGCATGATGATCGGGTTGCACTTGCCAGCCTGACGCAATGACTGCACAACACGGCCCGGGAACGCCCCAACATAGGTCTTGCGGTGACCTCGGATGTCGGCTTCGTCTCGAACCCCGCCAAGAGAGATTCGTACGAACTCTCTACCCATGGCCTTGCCAATGGATCGACCAAGACTGGTTTTACCAACACCAGGGGGACCCACGAAACAGATAATAGGACTCTTCGCTTCCGGATTGAGCTTCTTAACAGCTAGATACTCAATGATTCTGTCTTTAACTTGATCCAGACCGTAATGATCTTCATCCAAAACTTTTTTCACGTGATGGATATCTAGATTGTCTTGCGACACTTGCTTCCATGGCAACGCGAGGATCGTTTCGATATGAGTGCGTGTCAGCGCAGCTTCACTTGTGTCTTGATGCATTCGCTCTAAACGGCGAAGCTGCCGAGAGACTTCCTCTTTCGCCTCTGACGACAGGGCAACTTCCTCGACTTTCTTCCACAAAGCGTCCAGTTCTTCTTTGCCATCCGCATCGCCAAGCTCGCTCTTGATGGCGCGCATCTGTTCGCGTAGATAATGCTCGCGCTGCATCCGACCAATCTCTTCCTTTGCCTGCGATTGGATTCGCACCTGCATTTGGTAGACTTCAATCTCACGAGCTAAGAAGGCATGAACCCGCTTTAAGCGTTCAATAGGCGAAGTGACGGAAAGGATGGCTTGTCCTTCTTGGACCTTCAAACCCAGATTAGCTGCGACCAAATCTGCTAGGCGGCCTGGCTCGGTGACATCTTCCAAGATCATGAGAATATCGGGAGACAAGACTTTACCAAGGCTGACGACCTTCTCGAGATTCTCACGGACCACGCGAATGGTCGCTTCGACTTCACTCGAGCTATTGGCAATGGCGGCTTCTTGCAGAACTTTTACCCGGACACATGGGTAACCTTCGGTACTCTCGAGCTTCTCTACGACGCCCTTGGACAAGCCCTGCACCAACACTTTCATACGGCCGTCTGGCAGTCGCCGAGTTCGCATGATGGAGCACACGGTTCCGACGTCGTAGACATCAAATGGCGGTTGCAAACTCGACTCAAGTCCCTCGCCATCTGAGCCAGCAACCTTAAACGCAGACAAGAATATCTTGCGTCCGCGTTCAAGCGCAGCTTCTACAGCGTTGATGCACAGCTCTTCATTGATGAAGACAGGCACAATCATGTGGGGAAAGACCACGATGTCCTTGAGCGGCAGTAGCGGTATTTGAGGATTGGTTTCGGAGAGTTGCTTAGAAACGTCGGACATGGACAACTCCTCAGTGCGGATGCTTTACGTAGTCTCTTCACTCACAGTGGGCTTCGGACGGACAGGAATTTTCTTTATTGCTGAAAAGTAGTTACCGGAACTTCGAGCTCTGAAGTCACATAACATTAGCGGGAAAAATGCCGATTCGGCAGAAAGACCAAAACGCTGGAAACTGTCGCACAGGGCTTCACGCGCCGAATGAAGAACAAATCAACTGGCGCGAACTCATGATTTCGGAATAGCGACGCTAACAATCGTTGCACGCAAGAGTCGACCATGAATGGTGTATCCCTTGGCGTATTCGGTATGAACGTATTCTGCAGCGACATCCTCGACTTCTACTCTCTGAATTGCTTGATGCAAGTTTGGGTCGAAAGGCAAACCTTGCGCAGGTATTGGCTCAACTCCATGCCGTTGCAAAACTGCAAGAAGCTGTTGCTGGATCAGGCGCATACCCTCTGCCATGGACCCAGCTGCATCTTCTGCAGACTGCTGCGAAAGCGCCTTGTCCAATGAGTCCAGCACAGGCAGAAGGTCTTTTGCAATGCTTTCCGCGGCAAACTTCAAGAGATCTGATCGTTCGCGTTCTGTGCGGCGGCGAATATTGTCCATCTCAGCAGCTGCCCGAAGGTACTTGTCGCGATACGCGTCAACTTCCCGTCGCAACTCGTCAGTCGGCGAATCCACTGTGCCTTCTGACTCAGACGCACCAACCTCGTCGATCTTCCGATCAGACATCGACTCACCCTGATCTTCGCCCTGACCCGAACTCATCCAAACCTTCTTGAGAAGTAAGAACTTCGAGAGAGATGCTCTAGGAATCTAGAATTCACCCTGAGTTACTTACAAGAATGGTTTCGTGATGATCAACCAATTTCGCGGGCTCGAGCGGTAAATTTTTTGTCTATGACTCTATGTTAAGCCGACGAAGGTAATTTGCAAAGCATGGCCAGGACTGCTTGGTAGCGAAACGTCCCAAATCCGACCGACTTTGCTTGAGACTTTAGGAAGTTCGATGATCGTAAATTTTGATGTCACGCCAACATTGACACCTGGAGGACACCTTGCTAAAAATACCGCTCTTCGAACTCCATTCGAGTTCGTAACTCAGGCCTGAAACCAGCCGTCTGGAGTATCCCCTGGTGGAGCGAACCTCGAATCTAGCAAGCCCAGCTGTAGCGACAAACAAACCGATGCAGTCTGGATTAGCGAACGACTCAGCAATCAAGAAGTCGGCAAATCAAGGCCCATCGGAAGATTTGGGGCCCTTTCTCGATGGCTTTTCTATTGAAGACATCATCGAGGTTAAGATCAGCCGATTTCTCGATCAGATTGGAACGTTCTATCCCGAGAATTTGCATGATCTGATCATGGGTAAGGTGGAGAAGCCACTCCTTGCGCAGATTTTGCGACGCGTCGGTGGGAACCAAGTCCACGCCTCAAAGATTCTTGGCATCAACCGCAACACGCTTCGAAAAAAAATTCGGATGTATGGGCTTTAGTCTTCGGCTCGACCCCTTGGCTATTCGTCAAGTGGCGCTGCGCGATGAATGCTGCCTTCCTGATACAAGTCTTTGAACGCCACGAAGTTTGGATGGAACGCTAGTTTTATCTTCGACGTTGAACCATGGCGGTTTTTTGCCACGATTAACTCAGCAATGCCCGTATCCTCGGACGCGGGGTTGTAATACTCGTCACGATACAGGAACATAATCATGTCGGCATCCTGCTCCATAGAGCCCGACTCCCGGAGATCGCTGATCTTTGGTCTTTTGTCAGGGCGCGCATCCGGACCTCGGTTTAACTGCGCCAGCGCAATCACCGGCACACTGAGTTCCTTTGCCAGAGCCTTAAGTCCCATGGAAATTTCTGAAATCTCTCGTTCCCGGCTATCAAACTTCTTATTTGCTGACCCCATGAGCTGCAAGTAGTCGATCATCACCATATTCAGTCCAAATTCTTTATGATGTCGACGGCAACGAGAGCGCAGCTCCGCCAGCGAGATGCTGGGGGTCTCATCGATGCCGAGGTTTTCATTGATCGCATAGATTTGGCGCGCACCCTCGATTAACCGATCCTGCTCTTCTGGGCTTAAATCTCCCTTACGCAGCCTTGATGAATCCACGCATGCTTCTGAGGAAAGGATACGCGACATGAGCTGTTCCTTGGTCATTTCCAGGGTGAAGACGAGGACCTTCTTTCCCCGGTGTGCAGCGTTGGCTGCGCAGTTCAAGGCAAAAGCAGTTTTACCCATAGCAGGTCGTGCGGCGATGATCACCAAGTCGCTTGGCTGAAAACCACCAATCAAGTTGTCTAGTTCACTAAAACCACTTGGAACTCCGGTGATTTTATCGCCGTTCTCAATGCGCTTTTGGATCTCTTCAATGGTGCGATCAAGTACATCCCCAGCAAGGACAACACCCTTGCGGTCATACTCACGCGAAATAGACAGGAACTCACTTTCAAAAGACCCAACAAACTCTTCAACGGATCCATCGTAAGCCATGGCATCCCGAATGATGCCCTGACAAGTAAGGATAACCCTACGCCGGTAATAATCTGTCCGAACAATGTTCGCGTAATATTCGATATTCTGTGTGACAGGACAATTCTCGATGAGTTCAATGAGAAATCCCGCGGACAAATGCTCCCGATCCTCGTCCACGCCGCGCAATCGCTCCGCGACGGTTACCACGTCCGCCGGCTCATTGGCCGCCGACAGGCCGAGAATAACTTCAAACACCTTGGAGTGGGGGGAAAAGAAAAACTGATCGGGCCGCAAAACCCCTTCAATGAGGATCAGATTTTCAGGAGTTCGAAGAACGGAGCCCAACACAGCGCGCTCAGCCTCGAGAGAGTGAGGTAACGATTGGCCACCTTTTCTCTCACTAGCCTGCATAGGGCTCCCGCAGGGCGCAGACCGCGCCCGTCGTATGATTTGACTCTACAACAACCGACTAGACTTACTACTGAGCAACAACCCAGACTTTGAACTTCGCTTCAACTTCTGGATGGACGCGGATAGAAGCCGAGTAAACACCAACCTTCTTCACATCTTCAGAAAGCTTAATGTCCTTGCGGCTGACGTCAAGCCCTTCAGCCCGCAACATTTCCTCAAGCTCTGAGGTTGTTACCGTGCCAAAAATCTTCTCGTCTTCGCCAACTTGCTTGGCGATCGTAATCGATGTCTTCTCGATTTGCGAAGCTAGCTTCTTTGCAGCTTCCAACAGCTTACCGCGGCGGCGCTCAAGAACTCGCAGTCGATGCGCCAACTCCGCCTTGTTCTTTTCGTCAGCAAGAGCCGCCAAGCCGCGTGGAATCAAGAAATTGCGGGCATAGCCGTTACGAACGTTGACGATCTGTCCGACTGCGCCGAGATTCGATACGTCCTGATTAAGAATGACTCGCATATTTCACCTCAATTGCGCGGCTGTTCAGCAGGAGCGACAACTTTCGCAAGCTCAATCTTGCGAGCGGCCGTATCCACTTCAACACCAGTGCGGATTAGTAAATAACGAAGGACGTTTTCGTCGATGCGCAACAAGCGCTCAGCTTCCTTCAGATGATCGGGATTCGACTGTACAAAGTCGTAGTACATATAGTGACCGCGATGCTGCTTCTTCATGGGGAACGTCATCTTCTTGACGCCCCAATCTTCCTTCTTCAGGACTTCGCCGCCGTCCTTCAGGATGAGGTCTTCGTACTTGGTAAACACTTTCGCGCGTTCCGCTTCCGGCAGATCACTTCGGGCGATCAGGGTAAATTCATACTCTCTAAGCAAGGCTTCCTCCGCTCTGGACTATAGGGCCAGCCATCACTGTGGCTAGCAAGGATTAAAAGCAAGTGTATTTCATGAAATACACGTATTACACACCTGAAATCACAGCAGAATTACGCAAAAAACCCTTGAGTCGCTCCTCGACTTCAGCCATCACTTCTGCCTCCAAATGGGCGAGTTCTGCATCCGTCATCCTACCCAGGACCCAACTCGAAATCATCTCGGCCGTGGCACCCTCGGGTTTGCCAAAGCCAACCTTAACCCTGAAGAAGCCCGGATCTCCTAGTCGGTCGATCATGCTGCGAATGCCGTTGTGCCCGCCGTGACCACCGCCTAACCGGCTCTTCACCTTACCCTCAGGCAAATCGATGTCATCGTGAACCACCGCAATTTGCCGGACATCAATCTTATAGAACCGCGCAACCTGCGCTACACTCTCGCCGCTGCGGTTCATGAAGGTCATGGGCTTAAGCAGGATGCAATCCTTACCCATGACTTGGCCGCGACCCACTTCTCCAGAAAACTTACTTGCCTCAAAGCGGATACCCGCCTCAGCAGCTATCCGATCGAGCACCAAAAAACCGACGTTATGTCTGGTGTATTCATACTTCGGACCGGGATTGCCTAGCCCTACGATAAGATGCACCGACTCGCTCGCTAGCGTACGGGTACGATATCAAGGTGCAACGGAACACGTCGCACGTGGTCAATTTGCAGCTCTTTGATAGCCACTTTGTGGGACTTGCCCGCAAGGACCAGTTCAAACTTGCCACCAGCAAGATGTACTTTACCCAACATTTTAGGATTCAAAATGATCGGAGTGGACTTGCCAGCATCCAAGAGGTTACCTGGAATCTTTCCATCACGGCGCAACTTGCGCGCGGTACTCTTGCCAGTGATGTCTCGCAATTCACCTTCAATTTTAATCAGCTCGCCTGACATGTCCGTCATCCTTAATACAAGTAATCGGTCCCGCGAAAGCAATACCAGGGTGATCCATATAAACAGGCATACCCAAGTCAACCCTAGCAACAAAGGTGGTACTTATAGCCATCCAGCGGTCTGTTGGCAACCAGATTTCTAAGTCGCTTAATTAAACAAACAAGGAACTTACGGAATCCGACTGGTGAATCCTTCGAATTGCTTTTGCCAGTAATTCCGCTATGGTAAGCTGAGTAATCTTGCTGCACTTGCGCGCTTCCGAACTCAATGGAATAGAGTCGGTCACCACCAGCTCCTTGATCGATGACTCCTGGATGCGCTCAATTGCCGGTCCGCTGAGGACAGGATGACAAATGGCCGCACGCACCGATGTCGCGCCTGCCTCCATCAATGCATCCGACGCCTTGGTGAGGGAGCCAGCGGTATCGACGATATCATCGATGATGAGACAGTCTCGTCCTTTGACATCACCAATAATATTGTTCACTTCGCTCTCATTTGGGCGATCGCGACGCTTGTCGACGATGGCCAGTCCAACTCCGTAATGCTTCGCCATGCCTCGCGCCCGTTCGACACCACCTGCATCTGGCGACACCACGATCATATTTTCTTTGTATCGCTCAAAGTGCGGGCCAAATATCGGCTTCGCAAATAGATGATCCACAGGGATATTGAAGAATCCCTGAATGGCAGATGTGTGTAGCTCCATCGCCAGGATACGGTCATACCCGGCAACGGTGAACAGATCCGCGACCAGCTTGGCGGTGATGGGGGTTCTCGGGGCGCTCTTTCGCTCTTGCCGCGCGTAGCCAAAATAAGGCGCCACTAGCGTGATCCGCTGAGCTGAAGCCCGTCGGCAGGCGTCTGCCATCACTAGCGCTTCCATAATGTGATGATTTGCGGGCGCACAAGTTGGCTGAATGATAAATACATCCCGGCCACGGACATTGCTTTGAATTTCAACTCGAGATTCGCCGTCGGAGAAGTGCGAGACAATCGCATTACATAGGGGAGCATCCAGGAAACCGCTGATTCGCTGCGCCAATTCGTGATTGGCACTTCCAGAAAACAACAGCAACTCAGCATCAGCCATGTGTTTGCCCTGTTTGAATGAGAGCTGGGGCGGCAGGGATCGAACCTGCGAATGCTGGAATCAAAATCCAGTGACTTACCACTTGTCGACGCCCCAATTCACCACGGGCCAATTACTAGAACGGACCCGGAGTGTGCGGAATAGCAATGTTTATAGTAGCCATAGGGGGCTGTCAACGATGTTTCAGTGAAACGGGGCCCTTACATCTGCGCAGGCGGCAGATACTTGTGCAGCTCCATCGTCTCGCTCCAGCCTAACCCGCCGTCCTCATCCAGGTCCAGGGTCCATGCCCCGCGAACCAACGCCGGGCTCTGCAAGATCCTATCGGAAACTGCATCGACTACCATTGCTTGGAACGCGCGCCGCACGGACCTCCCACCGTAGCCACCGTCGATACCTTGGCGGGCGATTCTCTCCCGTACCATGCTACCAAGTGTGATTCGAAACTCTCGATCAGACAGCCGCCCATTGAGTTCCTCGAGGAGGCGGTCAATCATGTAGGAGTAGTCACGAAGTCCCAGCTTACGGAATACAATCAGATCATCAATTCGATTCAGCATCTCTGGTCGCAAGTGGTCTCGCAGCTGATCGCGCAGATGATCCTCATTCGACTCCACCCCAACTCTCTTTGGCGACTCATATACCGGCAAATTTGAAGTCATAATGATGGTGGTACTGCGGAAGGATATGGAACGCCCCTGCGCGTCGGTCAGACGTCCTTCATCCAATACCTGCAGTAATATATCGAGCACCTGTGGGTGTGCCTTCTCAATCTCGTCGAATAGAACAACGGAATATGGCTTGTGCCGCACGGCATCCGACAACTCTCCTCCATCGCCATACCCGACATACCCGGGAGGCGAGCCAATGAGGCGCGCAACGTTATGCCTTTCCATATATTCGGACATATCGATACGGACGATCCTAGACTCGTCATCAAATAGCTCACGGGCGATAGCCTTAGCTGTCTCAGTCTTGCCAACGCCTGTGTCACCTAAAAAGAGAAATACGCCCTGCGGTCGGTTTGGATCACTCACCCCTACACGGGCGCGGCGAATGGCACGACAAACTCTTCGAACTGCCTCGTCTTGACCAAAGACTCTGGAGAGGATTCGCTCTTCCATGGACAAAAGTCTCTGAGCTTCCGACTCCAAAATTTTCCCAACCGGAACCCCCGTCCAGGTTGCGACCACATCAGCAACTTCGCGTTTGCCCACAATTTGACACAAATAGGGGTGAAGATTTTGAATCGACGCTAACTCTAGCCTGCTTCGCTCGATCTTACTTTCGAGCTCCGGCATCTCTTTGTACTGCAATTTTGCGGCAAAATCGTAGTCTCCTCGCGACTTCGCCGTTTCGTAAAGGGTGCGCATTTCTTCACGCCCCTCTTCCATGCGCCGCAGTTCTTCCACCTTGTCTTTATGACCACGCCAGATGCCGTTAGTCTCATCATACTCCTGTCGAGTCCGTCTCAACTCGACTTCAAGCCGAGCGTAGGCTTTGGAACGAGTCGCCTCTGCCTCAAGCGCTTTCTTCTCAATTTCAATCTGCTCAATCTTACTACGCAGAGAATCGAGCACGGCGGGAACACTGTCAATCTGCAGCCGCATGCGACTTGCTGCCTCATCAACGACGTCGATGGCCTTATCCGGTAGTCTTCGATGCGGCAGAAACCGCATAGTAAGTTCAACTGCAGTTGTCAGGGCGTCATCTTGGATCTGTACACCGTGATATATTTCATAGCGCTGTTTGAGCCCACGCAGAATCGACGTAGCTACGGCAGCTGACGGCTCGTCCACTTGCACCGGCTGAAAGCGTCTTTCTAGTGCGGCATCCTTTTCAATGTGCTTCCCATACTCCTGCAGCGTTGTCGCGCCCAAGACATGGAGTTCCCCGCGCGCCAAAGCCGGCTTGAGGATATTGGCCGCGTCCACGCCGCCTTCGGGATTGCCTGCACCCACCAGCATATGAAGTTCGTCGATGAAAAGAATAACTTTTCCGCGCAGCTCACTGACGGCCTTGATTAGCTTTTTAATCCGCTCTTCAAACTCACCACGGTAGCGGCTGCCCGCCAACAAGGCCGCAATATCGAGCGATAGGATACGGCGCCCCTTGAGTGATTCGGGAACTTTGCCCTCTGCAATACGCAGGGCGAGTGCTTCCGCCACCGCCGTTTTACCGACACCAGGCTCTCCAACTAAGACAGGATTGTTTTTCTTCTTTCGCCCCAGAATCTCCAAAACGCGTCGCACTTCTGGATCTCGTCCAATCACCGGATCCAATTCTCCACGCTCGGCCAATTCTGTTAAATCCGAGGTAAACTCACGGAGCACCTTTTGCTCAATCTGCTCTTGGGTCGGAGGCACTGCTTTTTCAGCACTGTCGGCGATAGGATCCTTGCTACGAACACCTTTATTTTGTGAGGGGACATCTGGCGTGAAGTCCGTCGAAATCGGCGCTTCGGACGCCTTTTTTTGTAACTCGATTTTCTCCAGAACCCGGTGAATGATCATGGAGTACTTGGCGAGCGCCGCCCATAGTATGGCCGTGGACAGTTTCTGGCCATTTGCCTTTGCCTCTGCGGCATCGAGTGCAGAGTCTAGCCTCTTCCCAAACTGTGTTGTGACTGGGCCGTATACTTTCGGCTGGGTGGCTAGATGGGACTCGATTTCTGTTCGCAATCTGCTGACAGCACTCTCCGCAAGCGCCACCTGTCCCCCTCGCAGCATCGCCAGCGCAATGTGCTCGACCTCCAACACAGGATGCCCAAGACTTCGCGCGTATTGCAATCCCTTGTGAAGGGCCTTCTGACATTCAAATTCGTAGCGAGAAAAATCCAAGACTTCCCTCCAATGCCCGTCCAATGGGTTGGTAGTCCACGCTCTAAGCTATCGGTCATTCGGGGAAATTCATGATTTGACTTGCGCCGAGCGCCCGCCAGACTTCGCATTTCCGCTGGCGCCAATTCGTTCACTTACGAGGGAAACTAAGGCCTTTTCGCGGCTTCGACAAATTTGAGGCGGAGATCGGATAGAATTCGACTTAGGAGTTCGCCCTCTTCGACGGACAAATTGCCTGCGGTTTTCTCTTTAAGCATGGCGAGAATTTCAATGTTTTGCAGCGCCAAAGGTAGGTTGCGTTCAACTGGACGCACGCCAGCACCAACCCCCATGTAGGACAACGCAGCGGAACTAAAACCCAGCACCAACCCCGAAAAATCAACATTAGTCACGGACTGCGACAATGTAGGATCTGAATTCTTTTGGTCCACTGGTTAATCTCCAAGTATTCCTTAAGCGCAATCTCGATCCAATATTATTAGCCCGTTAGACGATCATATTCAAATTTTTTAAGAATTCTGCCGAACTCGACTGTGCCGGAATAGGTTGACCGGTGCTACGTCTGGCTGTTTTGGAAGAACATGTCCGCGGATAAACGAAAGAAAGAGGCCTCGAAGCGCGCTGTACTTGAATTTCGCTCCGGACCATTTCCTAGCGAGATGATCAAGCTACGCCGAGATGCGACTATTTTCGGCCGCGAAAAGGGCGACATCATTATCGATGACAACGAAGTTTCTGCAACCCACTGCCAGATTCAATGCATCGATGGCATGTACCATATTTTTGATATGAATAGTACGAACGGTACATTCGTGAATAATGAAAAGGTGGTCAAAGCCAAGTTGGTGGACGGAGATTCTGTGACCATTGGCTCAACAACGTTCTCGTTTTCGCTCAAAGAAGAGAAAGAGATCCGCCACATTGCCACAATTTTTAAGTCCAAGAAAGATCGAGATCACCAGACCTCAAGCATCGTCGACACCCTGATCGAGAGCGAGCTGCAGTCAACGCAGTCGAAAGCTTTGAAGCTGCAAGTTACTTATCGCAATGGCAAGACCGAAGATCTCGTCTTGCGCCAAAGAATCGTCTACATTGGCCGCGCATCAAGCTTTGGACAATTTGATCAAGATACTGAGATATCACGCAAACACTTGCTCATTAAGCTCAACGACAGTGGCGAGGTTTTCATCGAAGATCAAGGATCCACGAACGGCACATTCCTCAACGGCACGCGTATCAAGGGCATGCATCTCATTTCAGAGCAGGACGTGATTCGCGTGGGTGGGACCCAAATCAAAGTTTCGACAAAGAGCCAATGATAGCGTTATCTGAAAGCGTCGTCGGAATCATGAGCAGATAGAGACCTTTCGCTGGCGCGAAAGCTGGTGGGGACGGAGAGACTTGAACTCTCACACCTCGCGGCACTGGCTTCTAAGACCAGCGTGTCTACCAATTTCACCACGTCCCCAAAAAGTGAGCAGGTAACTCTTATGGATCACCTTACCCCTTGTCAATAGTTAAGCCACAATAACAACCTACCCGACTCAACCCCAACCCGTGGCGAAGGCATAGCAAATGACGGCCGTCACGATCAATGACAGGCTGGCGTTATCACGAATGGAGTAGACCAGCGGATCATGATGCATCTGGCCACGATGCGTTACCAGCCAGTTTCTGGATAACCAGTATAGAAGTATCACACTAATCGGCCAAAGCATTTGGGGGTATTGATACAGGACCACAACCTGATCACTGCTCATGTACAGCATCAAAATTAGTACAGACATTAAGCTTGCACTAACTCCCAGCGTACTAACAATTTGCAGATCACTCGGAACATAACCTCGACCACGCAGCGCCGTTTTCGGTTCAGTGGCTGACATCAAGACCAATTCTGCAACTCGTTTCATCAACGCCAGACTCAGAAAGAACATCAGGGAAAAGCTCATTAACCAAGGCGAAATGGATATCTCCGCCGACAGCGAGCCAACCAAAATGCGCCAAGAATAAAGCAGCCCAAGAATGAAAACGTCTACGAGGGCAACCTTTTTTAGTTTGAACGAATAGGCGGTGGTGATGAAAACATACGCCAAAATTGCCCAAAATGTCTGAGCACCAACCATCGCAGCGATACCCAAGCCAACCAGAAAAAATAGTGGGATATAGCCTGCCGCAAAAGAGAGGGGCAACGTTCCGGCTGCGAATGGCCTGGACTTCTTGATCGGGTGCTTGCGATCGCTAGGCAAATCAAAGAGGTCATTGGCTAAATAAACGCCTGACGCGCAGAGGCAGAAGGCGGCAAACGCCAGGGTCGAATTTAACATCACCAGTTCATCGTACCACCGGTGTGACAAGATCACCGGAATGAAGACCAAGACGTTTTTTAGCCACTGGTGAACACGCAGTGCGCGCATGGAAATCCATACACTTGCCTGATTGGCAGGAATGACGCAGGCGACCGCCGAGACTTGGCCTGCCTGATGCACCAGCTTGCCCGAGTCTGAAACGACAACGGCTTGAGCAACACTCTGCCAAACAGGCAAGTCAACGCGGTCGTTTCCGATATATACACATTGGTTCGAGCCGCAGTCAGCAAGGATAGCCTCTGCCTTCCGCGATCCAGTCAGATTGACGTCTTCCGTCGTTGCTAGGACGCGGTCAAAAATCTGTAAGTGAGCAGCCACAGCGTTCGCTATCACCTGCGGCGCACCCGTTGCCAGGATGATAGGCGCCCCCGAGTCCCGACGTGACTGAATGAAATCTAGGACCTCTTTCCTATAGGGCCAGAGTCGAGCGTCGATGGGGCACTGATTGGCGATGAATGTCTTGAAGTGCGCCTTGCCCCGCAATAAGGCGGGTATGGCCGCCAATAGTCGCTGAGGCTTTTCCCGAAGTATCTCTATCAGCTGTTCCTGCAATGAGTCGGTACAAAGCAACGACCCATCAAGGTCCACATAAACCGCGATATCGGGATCTGAAGGATGCTGCAATTCCCACCTCGGCGAATTAATCCACTGAAATCACGAATAATTATAGGGTATAAGAGGCATCAGTCCCACTTTGAAAACGGTGAGCTGGAGAAGGCTAGTCCCAATGAGAGCATGGGCGATTTTATCCACATGCGACTCGCCCGCTGTGCAGCAGGACCAAGAAATAAATCGCAACAAATTAATATCATTGGAGATCTGATACAGATCTCCAATGAATGTCGCTGTGGATAAGTTGTTGAAAAGGGCTGAAGACTAGGCTGCGAGCGCTGTCTTGGCCTTTGATGCTAGCTCAGCAAATCCGCTTGGATCATGCAAAGCCAGGTCAGCCAATACACTTCGGTCGATAGCCACGTTGGCCTTTTTCAGACCATGGATAAACTGACCGTAGCGTAGTCCATGAGACCGTGCTGCAGCATTGATCCTGATGATCCAAAGTTTGCGGAAATCCCGAGCACGGACCTTACGGTCCCTAAACGAGAACGCTAAACCACGTCGTACGACGTAGACAGCAATCTTGTATCGGTTCTTTCTAGAACCGCGAAAACCTTTGGCCAAGCCAAACAGCTTGTTCCTTCTGCGTCGCCCTTTAAAGCCGCGCTTTACTCGTGCCATCTTCTATATCCCTTCAGAGACCAATCGGACCTAATTACGTTCTGCTTTCTTATTCTTCAACCATTCGGCAAGCAACGCGTTACCAGCGTCATATCGGCTGGATGAATATAGCCAGCCTTCTTCAGCTTGTTCTTACGCGAGCGTGTCTTCTTAGTGAGGATGTGACGCTTGTTTGCTTTGTTTCGCTTAATCCTGCCAGAGGGGAGCACGGTAAATCTCTTAGCGGCTGCTCTCTTTGTTTTAACTTTAGGCATGTGCGTGTCCCTAATCGCGAATTGATCAAAACTTAGACCGGTTGATGTACCACTTCAGTCTTAGTGGTGCAATAGGTTTCCATGAGTAACCCCAGGTGATGCCGGGGATGGTAAATAACCTAATGAATTCGTGAGGGTTACTTTTCGACGAACACAATTCGGCCAGATCGTAGGCGGGGAATTGCCGCTGCCGCGACCTGCTCCCAAGCCACCGACGAAACTTGAAGGACCCCCGTCGAGGGCATCGTTGCGGAAATCTGCACGGGATTGCTTACGGCCAAGTACGGCTTGGCTCCTTCCCTCTTCGCCCGGTCCAGCCAACTTCCCACCCGATCTTGGGCAATTGCGGCAGCATTGATCTGGCTGGAAGCAAATAACAATCGGCCAGACTCGTCGATCAGTGTGAACTCCAAAGTCGGCTGGAACTTCCCCTGAATTTCCACAACGAAGCTTTCCCTTGGTTCATTCGCTGTATCCACCGATGCGCGCCCTGCTGGCTTCAGCGCTGCAGCCAGAGGCAGCCGCATACTAACCAGCACCAAACCATCGGTGCTGTAGATAGTTTCAAACGATCGCGCTCGCTGGGAATCGACGGAGTCTAGAAGATTCACACCTTGGCCCTGCGCTATCAAATGGGACCTCACACTTGGCCAAGAAGTCTTCAACTTTCGGACTGCTTCTCGACGGGCCAACGCTTCGGCCTCGACGAAAGTGTCTTGAACGCCAACGTTAATTTCCCCTGAAAACCGAAGCTCCATTCGCGTCCAGTCTATGACAAAGTCGTCGACAACACGCTCAAGTGTTTCGCCGAGAGCCTGACGAGCGAATAAAACTACAACTATCCCAAAAACAAATTTACCTTTTGCCATCGCCCTACCAACTAGCTCCGGTATCGGATCATTTCGATGATGAACATTGTATCGCTTATTTCCGCCCTACCTCAAATGTTAGCTAGATCCTAAAATCGGTTGCGGCAAGTAGCTGATCGACGATCGATGAACTACCAGCTAAAAGGCCCTCGCCATCTATGCGAAACCCACTAGAATCATTCTGTAACTTTGGATAATTCACCACTCTGCCGCCAGCCTCGTGAACCAACAAGCTGCCGGCTGCAACATCCCAAATCTGCAGCCCACGCTCCCAAAAGCCGTCAAAAACTCCATCCGCAACTAGCGCCAAATCCAAGGCCGCACTCCCATCTCGACGGACACCGTGACTCACTTCCGCAATAGCACCAAATCGTCGCACATCCTCACGTAGGGCGGCACCCTTCGAGTAGTAGAAGCCGGTTACAAGGAACGCATCACTGAGAGATCTCGACTCTGCAACCCGTAAGCGCCTACCATCAACATGCGCGCCGCTGCCGCGCTCCGCCAGGTACAGTTTTGAGTGGACAACATCAGCAACACCGCCAGCCATGACCTGCATGGTTTGATCGGCCCCAAATACCGCCCGCGCGATGGAAACGGAAAAGAAAGGATACCGATTTGCAAAATTTGTGGTCCCATCCAAGGGGTCGATAATCCAGACGCTCTGGCCGTGGGAGAGTCGCGACGTCTGGGATGTTTCTTCGGTGATAACAGCATCATGGGGATATCTAGCGGCGATAAATTCCCGAAGATACCTATCGGACGCTAGGTCGGCACTCGTCACGAGAGATCGGTCCGCCTTCTCGTTGACTTCAAGCTCCTTGCCAAAGAATTCGCGAAGTAGCGCCGACGACTCTCGCAAAGCCTCTTCAATGACTGCCATCACGTCCATCAAACTTCCCTCAATAGTCGAGACGTTTCCATGACATGCGTCAAGGACATAGAGCCCCAACGATCTATCATCAGGTTGGAATCTGTGCTACTCCTATACTCTGGTAAGTTACTTAGCGTCGATGAACGCTTGCAACGAGGTTGCCCCATGAACATGACGGAAATAGCGGTATACGCCGTCGGCGCCGCTGTATTTGGCTACATTAGTTTTCTCAGCGTGCTTATTATTTTGCCGAAGCGGCTGAAATCGGAGAACCAGCGCCAGTTGCGGCGTGTCCTCGGCGAGGCAGAAAAGCAGGCCAAGCTCATCATGCACGACTCTATAGAGCGGGCTGCCGCCCAGCTTCAGGATGCGCGGGAAGATTTGGAGGCTGATCTTCAAGATCGGGCCACCGACCTAAAGGCCGCCGAGGAAGAGCTTGACCAGGAAGAAGCGGCCGTAGCCCGAGAACAATCGCGCGTGGACAAGAGAGGCAACGAAATTGCCTCCATAACGGGCAAGGTCGAAATCGTTCGTAGTGAGGCGCAGGCTGTCGAAGGGCAAATCTCAGAACAGCGGCAGCAGCTCGTCCAAGAACTGGGGCGGATTTCTCAAATCGATCCGATTAAATACGCGCACGGACGAGCCGCTGATTTGATTGCCGAGCGTCAGATTGAGGCACAGCGATTGCTGAAGATGCTGGAAGAAGAAATCAATTCTTCGGCAAAGAAGACGGCGACTCGAGTTCTCCTGCGCGCGCAAGCAAGATACGCCCCAAACTTCGCTTGGCCGAAAGCGATTAACCACGTCGAGCTGAAGAGCGAAGCGACCATTGAGCGCCTCTCCATGGACTCGACCACTGTTTTTTCTGATCTGCAGGCCGTTGCGGACCAAGTGCAAATTGAGATTGTCCGCACTCAGAACCCAGAAACCCCCGCCATCATCAAATTAGCAGGAGGCTTCGGTGTCCATCGCGAAGCCGCCAGACTTGCCCTCGAAGAGCTGATGCTGCAGCCGGGGCTCTGGGGCAAGGCGCAGTTGGTCTTTGAGAAGCACCGAAATGAGATTGAAGCGCAGGCGCTAAAGTTAGGCCAACGGGCGATGAAAGAGCTCAAGTTAAATAATGTACATCCTCAACTCATGCGCATGGTGGGCCACTTGAACTGGCGTACCAGTTATCGACAGAATCAGTATTTGCACACGCTGGAGGTAGCAAAGCTTGCGGGCCTGTTAGCGCATGAACTGGGCGAAAACGTGGATCTGGCAAAGCGGTCTGGGTTGTTTCACGACATCGGCAAGACCATCGACTACCGGATTGAAGGCAGCCACGCTGTTATAAGTGGCGATTATGCAGACCGCTTCGGCGAGCCGCGAGTTGTTTGTGACACCGCCATGTCGCACCACAACGACTTACAGCTCGAGACGACGCTGTCCTATATCTTGAAGACGGCGGACACCCTCTCAGGAGCTCGGCCCGGAGCTCGTGTCAACCTGGAAGAGGGTTACAACATCCGCTTGTCGGCAATCGACGAGGTTGTTCGAAGCTTCCGCGGCATCCAGAAAATCGAAATCATGAATGGTGGGCGCGAAGTGCATGTTCAGGTTTCTCCTGAAAAAGTGGGAGAGAATGAGCTGCCGGATTTGTCTTCGCAAATTGCCCGGCAGATTGAGGCCAACGTTGCGTTCCCCGGCCAGATCAAAGTGATGGTGACGCGAAGATTCGAAGCTGTGGCTGTTGCATAGAGGTTCGAGTACCGTGAGAAATCCACTCGCACGAGCAGAACTTACCGCCATTCAGGAGAAGGTGCATCTCTTCCTGCAGGTTCACCGTTACGAAGCCGCAGAGAAGTTGATTAAGTCAACCCTGAGCACACACGGGCCACTGGCAAATCTGCATAACCTACTGGGACTCACTTACCACCTACAGTCTCGTTTCGTGGAAGCCATCGAGCAATTTGAAGGGGCGTTGAAGGCGAACCCGGCATTTATCGAAGCTGGGTTAAACCTAACAGCGACGCTTTGCGATCTGTCTCGCTACGAAGAGGCGCGCGAGATATTTTCTAGTCTGCATGCCCAAGTGGGCGGACAGAGGAAGCAGCCTCGCATGGTATTGGGTCGAATTGCGAATTTACATGCGACGGTTGGCCGTACTTACGAAGAGTGTGGGCTCATCCCGGAAGCAATTCAGGAATATACAAAAGCCCTCTCCTTATTTTCGGATATGCCCGATATTCAGATGTCCGCAGCTCGCCTGCTAATCAAAGCGGGCCAAACTGCAAAAGCGCAAGCCCGCCTTGAGGAATTAGTAAAAGCCGATTCAAGCCACTGGGAGGCGAGGACTTTGCTGGGACTGGTCTATTTCAAGCTGGGACGACGTGACCTGGCCAAAGACCAGTGGGCAATCGCTCAGCAATCCAATCCAGACGATGCAACTTCCAGGGCTTTTTTGCATCTATCCAAAAGCTGGTCGCCAATTGATATCAACTCCGGCCAAATGCAAGGAATCTAAGTTTTTTCGCCAGTTGACCGATCTGCAGAGGAAGCAGGGGAGTCCGGCGACATGACCCAACATCCATACAATGTTGAAGACTTAACCGTATTGGTGGTTGACGACCATCCACCTATGCGCAAGACGCTGAAGGCATTGCTTGCTAAAATGGGGTTTTCAAGAATTCTGGAAGCTTCGAACGGCGACCAGGCTATTGAAATGCTGGGCGAACAGGTTGTCTCACTGATTCTCCTTGACCTTTATATGAAGCGCAACGGATTCGAAGTGATTGAATTCGTTCGATCATCTGACATCGGCAGTGACACGCCCATCATTGTGGTAACTGGAGAAGCCAGCAAGGAAGACATCGTCAAGGCCTCCGATCTTGGTGCCGACGATTATGTTATCAAGCCCTTTCATACGCCGGATGTAGAAAAGAAAATTCATACGGTTCTTTCAAAATTTCACTCCCCGGATGAGGCTACACGCCTTACAAGGGCTGCTGAACTTCTCCTGCTGCAAGGTAGCCACAGTCTTGCCATTGAAAAAATTGAACCTGCACTTAAAATCGATGCGCTCAGTATGCGCGCCAGACACGTTAAGGCCTTGGCGCTGATCCGCCTTGAAAAGGCCCAGGAAGCTACGAAAATCCTAATCGAAGGCGCGAAGATAAATCCCGCGTATTACAAGAACTTTGCGACTTTGGCGGACATCTATTTGGCAGCAGGAAACAAGCCGGAAGCCGTCCGAGCGATGACAAAGGAACTTGAGCTCAACTCAAAAAACCCCAAGCGCCAGGTGCAATTGGCAAAACTCCTTTTCGACAGCCGCGACTTAGAGAGGGCTTTTGCACATTATCGTGCCGCTCTGCGCATCGATCCGAAGTTTTCAGCCGCACTTATGGGGATGGGACAGGTTTACGCAGCGGCTAAGAACCTGGACAAAGCGATTTATTACTTTAAACGGTTACGTCGCTACAGGCCGGCAAATTCGGCGTCGTTGGAAGCTATCGCAAAAGTCTCTCTCGACTTCGATGAGCCAAAGCGAGCCGAATATGCGCTTCGCGACGAAAGAAACCAATTTCCAGATCGCGAGGACACCTACCTTGTTCTGGCGAAACTTTACGTTGCATTGGACAATCAGGATTCCGCTGTAGCTACGCTAGAACAGCTACTGAGCCGTAAAGCCAACAGCACCGGAGCTCTCAAGCTGCTCGCTGAAATTGGCGCACACTTCAAGAACCCACTGTTAAGCATCGGTGCTTTCGAGCGCCTCATTCTTATCCCCGAAGGCCAAACATACGAGAATATCCAGCGCCTTGCCGAGACACTGCTGCGAGCTGGGCAACTTGAGAAAGCCATTGAGCGCTGCCACGAAGCGATGGCGCTCTCTCGCGAAGTCCAGCGGCCACTGATTGTACTGGTCGAGTGCTTTCTCAAATTGGGCGACATGACTAAAGCTCACTTCTTATTCAGGCGATTGGAACAGAGTGGGTACGCCAATCCCAAAATGCAGCACGTCGCGGAGCGCTGTCGAACCACCATTCTTAATCGACGACAAGCGCCAAAGAGAATTGCCTAACAATTGTTCAGTTTGTTATATACGGCTCAGCGCAAATCGGCGCAGGAGAGCCTCCTCTTGAATTCATCCGCATATGCTTATTTGCTTTGGCTGGAAGAGCGAGGACTTTCGTTTCCCCTGGAATCTGCGGACGAGCCTAAACTCGCTCATTTCCAGACCCAACAAGAAACCATCAACTCGGAAAATTGTGACCCGACGCTGCAGCTGAGTCCAGCAGAATCAGCACTTCTCGATCGCATTATAAAGTCTTGTTTTGCAGAGTACCGCACCCAAGTGCGCCGTTGGCGCGGTGCGCCTGCGATACTACTGTCGCGCGCTTCGGACCCGACAAATGCGGTCCGCGGAGTTTTAACTTTTTCCGACTCTGCATTAGACGCCAAGCCAGCGGCCGAGCAATCTGCAGAGCCTCCTTGCGAAGTCTTGCATGCGGCAGCGCCGGGATTAGCAGCCGTTCTGCAGCACGCCGAAGCAAAGCGGCAGACTTGGTCGTCGATTCAAGTCCTACAATCAAGTCTGACGCAGCATCAGCAGCACCTCTAGATGGACAAATTTTGATGGAGATTTTGATGAAAAACATGCTCACCAGCAAATTGAAACGCGCGCCGGTAATCGCTTATGTGGCGCTCGCCTTGCTGAGCATCGTTTGTACCTTATCCAACACGCTTTCTGCGGACGGATCGAGCGACGAACGATGGCTTCAGGTTGATATTGGCATCATTGGCACTGCCAGTGACGAAATTCTCCAGAACGCACTGCGTTCGGTCAAATCCGACTCGTACAACGGGCTGCTGATCGTACTTGATACACCCGGCGGAGCGTTGGAAGCGACGCGTTCCATGGTCAAATCCATGATGGCCGCAGAAGTTCCTGTGATCGTGTGGGTGGGTCCTTCAGGAGCACATGCAGGCAGCGCAGGAGCGTTCATCACCATAGCGGCGCACTTGGCGGCCATGGCTCCCGGAACTAACATTGGGGCGGCCACACCAGTGCAAGCCACGGGCAACGACATTAACCAGAAAGATCTGGCAAAAAAAGTTGAGAATGACACGACCGCATTCATGGAATCTATCGCCTCGGCTCGGAATCGCAACGTTGAGATGGCGGTTTCGTTCGTACTCGCTGCTGCCTCAGTCACCGCAGACGAAGCACTGGAGAATAAACTCATTGACGTTGTGGCAGCAAGCAAGACAGAGCTCTTCGAGAAATTGGCTGGACGCTCCGTGGTGCTAGCTGGTGGTCGTGAAGTTATGATGCCGAGTGGGATGCCGGCCTTGGACACCTACCAGCCTAGCCTGCGAGAACGCTTCCTATCTATTCTTTCAAATCCAAATTTGTTCTATCTCCTTTTCCTCGCAGGCATGATTGGATTAGGTTTTGAGCTTACACACCCGGGATCGCTATTTCCAGGTGTCGTCGGTGGAATATGCATGATTTTGGCCCTCATGGCGACGGCGACGCTTCCAGTCAATTTTGGCGCAATGCTTTTGGTTCTAGCGGGTGTTGCATTTCTTGTGGCTGAAATGTTCCTGCCGAGTTTTGGCATTCTTGGCATTGGTGGGTTAGCAGCGTTTGCGATCGGTTCTGCATTGTTAGTCGATCCGAACAATGAGCAGGGATTGCGAATTTCACTCTGGCTCATTTTGCCAGGAACGGCTGTAGTTGGCGGCACCACCTTTCTAGCCGGATGGCTTGTTCTCAAAGCCGCGCGAGAGCGCACGTACTCGGGGCAAGAGGGCCTTTCAGGATCGACAGGAACTGTTGTTTCACCATTTCAATCCGGGTCCGGACGGGTTATGGTCAACGGCGAAAATTGGTCCGCCGTTTTGAAGTCGGGGACCGCAGCACCTGAAGTAGGGGCGACGATCCGCGTTACCGCAACTCGAGGCCTTGCGCTTGAAATTGAGCCAATGTCTCATCCAACTCACGGAGTACAGATATGATTGAATTAGTGATTCCACTAGCCATCGGCCTTTTCATCCTTTCTACGGTGATCAAGATCATCCCGGAGTACGAGCGTGGCGTGATTCTTCGTCTTGGAAAGGCACAGAAGCAACCGCTGCAACCCGGCCTTAATTTTGTGATTCCCTTTGTCGATAGACTCATCCGCATATCCATCCGAACAGTCACCATGGATATCGACCCACAGGATGTCATCACGTCCGATAACGTTTCCTTGAAAGTTAACGCCGTCCTCTATTTTCGCGTCGTTGATCCACTAAAGGCATTTATTAACGTTGAAAACTACCTATACGCTACATCTCAGGTCGCACAGACACATTTGCGAAGTGCGCTGGGAGAGCATTCATTCGATGAGCTCTTGAACCAGCGGGAAAAGATTAATTCTGACCTTCAGCGCATCCTGGACGCAAACACCGACCCCTGGGGGATTAAGGTTGTTGCCGTAGAAATTAAACACGTGGATTTGCCACACGAAATGCAGCGAGCAATGGCCAAGCAGGCTGAAGCCGAGCGGGAGAGACGCGCGAAAATCATCGCTGCCGAAGGTGAGCAACAAGCCGCGCGCAAACTGAGCGACGCCGCAGCGACGATGTCGGAAAATCCAGCAACGCTTCAACTTCGCTATTTGCAGACGCTTGCTTCGATGTCAACCGAAGGCAGGACACTCGTTGTTTTTCCACTTCCGATTGAGATCCTCTCGGCATTCACTGGTAAATCCAAGTAATAAAAAAGGCCCCCATCAGATGGGGGCCGCCGCTTCAAAAGCTTATTGCGTATAGCCTACGCGTTTGGACCTTCCTCAAACTCAGCATCCACGACATTTGGGTCTTTCGCCGTCGAAGATGGGCCTGTAGAGCCTTCCGCACCCTGACTTCCCGCTGCATTCTTATAAATCAACTCCGCAAGTTTATGAGACTTCTGCTCTAGCTCCTTACGGGCCGCCTGCAATTCCTCAACATTGGTGCTATTCAACTTTGTCTTTGCGGCCTCGATAGCGGCTTGGATCTCTGACTTCATGTCAGCCGGCACCGCACTTTCGTTATCCTTGACCGTTTTTTCAACGGTGAAAATCATTGAGTCGAGTCCATTGCGTGCTTCCACCTGCTCTCGCCGCTGCTTGTCGGCCGAAGCGTTGATCTCTGCTTCCTTGACCATGCGCTCAATATCCGACTTATCCAGCGTCGTAGTTGCCTCCACTCGAATCTTTTGCTCTCGACCCGTGCCCAAATCTTTCGCCGAGACCGATAGGATGCCATTGGCATCGATGTCGAAAGTTACCTCAATCTGCGGCACTCCTCTTGGCGCCGCTGGTAACTCGGTGAGAGTAAAGCGAGCTAATTGACGGTTGTCGGACGCCATCTCCCGCTCACCTTGTAAGACGTTGATCTCAACTGAGGTCTGACTATCTGCCGCCGTTGAAAATACCTGACTTTTCTTGGTTGGGATCGTGGTGTTACGCTCGATTAGCTTCGTCATCACGCCACCCAGGGTTTCGATACCGAGCGTAAGTGGAGTCACATCTAACAACAGGACGTCCTTAACGTCGCCGGTCAAAACACCTGCCTGAACAGCCGCACCAATCGCTACGACCTCATCCGGGTTGACGGAGCGATTCGGTTCCTTGCCGAAATACTCCTTCACCTTTTGCTGCACCAGCGGAATTCGAGTTGAGCCGCCCACCAAAATAACTTCCTGAATATCGGAAGCGCTTAACCCAGCGTCTTTCATAACATTGCGCAGCGGAGCAATGGTCTGCTCAACTATATTCGCGATGAGCTGCTCGAACTTTGAACGCGTGATGCTTACATTCAAGTGCTTTGGACCAGACTGATCCGCCGTCAAAAACGGCAGATTGATATCGGTGCTTTGTGCCGAAGAAAGTTCGATTTTCGCTTTCTCAGCGGCTTCCTTCAAACGCTGCATGGCCATCGGATCGCGAGAGATATCGATGCCTGTGTCGGTCTTGAAGGTCGAAGTTAGGAAGTCGATAAGGATTTCATCGATGTTGTCACCGCCGAGGTGGTTGTTACCGCCCGTTGCCAGTACTTCAACTACATTTTCGCCAACTTCCAGAACGGAGATATCGAAAGTACCGCCACCAAAGTCGAACACCGCTATCTTTTCGTTTCGCTTCTTATCGAGCCCGTAAGCGAGAGCTGCTGCAGTCGGCTCGTTAACAATGCGCTTCACATCGAGGCCAGCAATCTTGCCCGCATCCTTCGTCGCTTGGCGCTGGCTATCGTTGAAATAAGCCGGAACCGTAATGACGGCCTCCGTCACCTTCTCGCCCAAGTAGTCCTCGGCCGCTTGCTTCAATTTGCCCAGGATCTTGGCCGAAATTTCTGGCGGCGTCACTGGCTTGCCGTTGACCTGAAACGACACAGCTCCGTTTTTGCCCTTCTCGACCTTGTAAGGCATTTTTTTAGCTTCAGTCGCTCGCTCGTCAAAAGTGCATCCCATGAAGCGCTTGGCCGAGAAAATGGTGTTTTCTGGGTTAGTTACCGCCTGTCGACGAGCAGTAGCCCCCACCAGAACCTCACCATCCTTGGTAAAACCGACGACACTAGGAGTCGTCCGCTGCCCTTCGGCGTTGGCAATAATCTTTGGCTGCCCGTTCTCCATAACTGCAACCACGGAGTTCGTCGTCCCAAGGTCGATGCCGATCATCTTGCCCATCTTCTTCTCCCACTTCGAAATGAATTAATAAAATATCTAATTACAGTAAGTTAACTGGTAATCTCCGCTCGAACCCTCGCTCGATCAAACTCAAGCCCGCCCCCTCAGAAAGGAAAATAATGCTCAAATCGAGGCTGTCAACGGGGGCCCATGATAACATTTAAGGACGGAGGTACAAGCCAATGCATGAGTTAGCGTGTCCATCATGTAACGCGCCGTCCCAGTACGACTTCCGGGACTATCTTTTGATGTGCCCCTTTTGCTCGACGAGCTTTCACTTTGACCTGCAAACAGGCCAAAAGGATATCTATCAAGACCACTACATCATACCAAACAGCGCTGACGCGAGAGGTATCAAGGAGCTCGTCCGAGAATGGTTGCGCCGCATGCACCATCGCCCCGGGGCGACGGATAGAGAGTTTTTTGTCGTCGATATTAAAGGCGTAAGTGTTCCCTACTGGGTCGTTTCCCTGGAAGGGCATACGGTCTGGAAAGGCCTCGTCCGCCGTCAACATCGCAGCCGCCTCGATAACATTCCCGGCTCGGAATACCTGGTTGAACGCGGACAGTTCCGAAGAAGTTATCGCTGGGCCGTATCTGCACGCAACAACATCTGTGAAAGTTGGGGCATGACTCGGCTCCACGAGCCAAAGGAAGAGATCAAGGTTGAGTGGGACGGCTTTCCGCTCGACTCAACATTGTCCCGCGGCCGGGTTGCAGAGTCCCAATCAGAGAAGAGAAACGCGTACGACCAGCGCGAATTCTTTGAATTCAAATTTGCCAATGGCCTGCCCATTATGGGCGTTCAGGTCAACGAAGAGGAAGCACTTCGCCGAGCCAAGGCCCACGTCAACCTGTATCACTATAAACTCGCTCAGCTGAATGTGGATTTCTTGATCGATCACCGAACAGAGCTGGAAATCGCGGGAATTCAGTTGATTCACTTGCCGTTTTGGAAAGCAAGTTACGTCTACCGCCCAAGCAACGTCTTGCGCCACCTTTACACACCAAAAGAGAAAAATCTGGTGTTGGACGGCCACAGCAGCGGCGTACTAAAAGCTGAGCTAGCCATCGTACATAAGGACAAAATTCTGGTGAATTCGGTCGTTTGTGCCATTGCCGCAGTCATGTTCTTAATGCTTGGATTCGCCTGGCACCCCGCCTTCTACTTTGTAGCCCTGTTTGCTCTCGCAATTGGTGTTGCAAGCGGAGTCTTGGCGGCAATCAGGCAGAAGCCGCCGCTGAGTGACGAAAATGTGATACACGGCGGACTAAGGGGGATTCGTGACCCAGAAACTGGGGCAGCCTAGGGCACCGAGAATCTGCGAACCGCAGCATCAACTCGATAGATTCCAGTAAACTAGCATCAGCAGACTAATTCTCCATCGCTGCCATGGCCTCTTTGCTGGTTTGCACAGGCTTTTGAGCCGACGGATTGATTTCGCCAGCTCCGCTCAGTGCCGAATCAGCTTCAGGATCAATTCTTTTCAGCGCTGCCAAAAGTGCTTCATCCGATAGACTCTTGGATAGCATTCTTGATGCAGGTACGACTCCAGCATATACGTCCACGACCCGCTGCTCCGCAGCAAGGACCGAGACAAAGAAGCAAGTACCCGGAATCTTGCGCTTCTGAATGGCGTGAAAAGTCTCAATACCGTCCATAACCGGCATGATGATGTCGAGGCTGATGAGATCAAATTTCTCATTTTCCAAGATCTGTAGGGCTTCGACGCCATTGCGAGCCGTTCCCCGAACGTCCCAGCCCAATTTCAAATACAGATCGCGTAGTCGAGTTACGGCGCGTGGAGAGTCTTCTACTATGAGTACTGTCTTTCCCTGGTTTAGCATGATTCACTCCGATCCTCTGTGCGAAACTCGCGTAGAACTGCGGCCAATGGCATTCAGCAGAGCTAGACCCATAGCAAACATACTTACAAGCGATACAACTCTGCCGTCTAGACTAAGCCACTCACGCATTATAGCATTCAATGCGTCATTTATCCCAACCAGCCAATCAACAAGCCAATGATACCAGGATGGCACTGCGGATATCCAAGATGGAGCCACGACACCAAAACCTGCCAACGCCCAAGCAGCAAGGGTAGCCAACATCACCCAATTGAAAGCAGACATCATGGGCAATGCAACAAGCGCACCCAACATACTGAATTGTCCAAACCACATCAATCCCGGCACGGCTAATTGCAGCTGGGTCCCCAAGGCCGATGGCCACGTTCGGAGATCACCTCGACTCACAACGATGGTATATGCAAAGAAACTGAACGCCGCTGACAGACTGAAGAGAGTAGACGGCGAGCAAACCAAAAATGCAAACAGCACCAATAGAATCCTTCTGGATCCTGAACACACCCCCAGTAGGTAGGGATTCATCAGAGCCACTGTGGACGCAATTGCCGCCCTCAATATTGCAGGACTGGTATCTGAAATTCCAAAGTAGATCCATACGCTCGCAATCAACAACACCTGAATCGTCAATTTACTTGCGACCATGATTCGATAGGAACAGCCATGCAGCGTGTACAGAACTCGAACCGGAAAACTAAGAGCCCAACCTAGCGCAACGATAACAATCGTAAAGTGCTGGCCGCTCATCACCAAGAGATGATACAGGCCAAGTCGCTTGAAATTGCCCTTCTGCCCCGCGGGGAGCGTTGCAGCGGCTCCGAATATGAGTGCCTCCGTCCAGCGTCGTTGCACGGCTGGCATTCCGGCAATGGGCTCGACTCGCAACACTCTCTTTGCGCGTTTAATCAAACGATCTAGCCACTGCAACGAACGCAAACCGTTCCGAAATGTCCCACTACCACGGCAACGGGGTCCAAAAAACTCCAAGGAGCTCCCCGAACATCGCCAAGCTGAAACACCCCCCATTGCGACGGGTGTCACAACCTGCACGCGCCGATCATGGCCTTCCATGAGCGAAGGTACACGGCCCCCAGTGATGGGCCGATAGACTGACGCGTATCCAGCGTCATCAAGGTTTTCCAAGAAAGCTGCACCAACCCGGGGATAGATCCCTACCGCAGCGAGCAGACACATCGCGCCCGACACATACCACCGCGACCTGCAAAACGAGCTCACTACGATTTGCGCGAGTGGCGTAATCATCACAAGTGCTAGGAAAAAATGGAGATCTTTGCTTAAGTGCGAGCGAACTATCAACACCAACACCAGCCAAAACGTTGCTACCGATAGGTGCGTCATTTCTTCTTCTCTCGTGTTGCTTCGCTATAAAAAATACCCAGTTTATGTCGTCTTGGAAGTGACATATGTGGACAGCGGCCGTCCGTACACCAGCTGTGATATGCTAGAGGCATCAGACCCGCGAAAGGTAGCCATTAGAATGTCATTTGGACGCACCTTCCTGCAAAATCATCCCGGACTTCTGCGTTGGCTCCTGAGCCGTGAAAGCCTAATGGATGCAGACGACGGACCTGTGAACAAATCACTTCTTCAGTTCGCTGCAGCTGTGCTGCGCCTCGATCCAGACTCGCCCATCAGTTGGGTGAGTTCGCTGCGAAATATACTCAGCACACACGAAAATCCGACAATTGCTTTTCAGGAAATGGATCGGCTATGTCGAGGCATGGGTTCCGATTTACAGCAGATCATTGCTGATTTGGCCGAATTTGGAATCGCCCACGGTCAAGCCAAGAGTCTGTATCGACACTTGAGTTTTTGCGCAGATCTAACTGGAATGGTTTCTCTGCGATTTCTCGCTGCCTGGTCCGCACTGAATATGGGAGACCGGAAGCGCTGCATCGATGAGTGCTTGCATGTGGAAGTTCCCTTTGCACAAATTAAGACACTGCTCGGACAAGCACAGTTAGAGAGTGGTCAAGTTAATGAGGCTGTGAAGGCCCTCACAGCCGCTGTGACACTCGACCCGAAGGAAGTTCTTGCTTGGTTCCAACTCGCCAAAGCTCACTCGGTCCTCGATAATTTTGATGAGGCTTGGCAAGCATTGCAACAATGTCACATGCTCGCGCCAGAAAGCGAAGAAGTCGCTGTGTTCATGGGTATGCTCGCCCTCAGCAAACCCGAGAAGCAAGATCGCACCGCTCAGGCATGGCAGAACCTCACGCGCTATGTCATGGTCATGCGCAAGAATCCCAACTTTTTGCGCATCATGATTGAACTAGGACTACGCGTCGGACGTGAAGATAAACTAGTTGGCGAACTGGACGCTTTCGACTGGACTGCCTTGAGTCATAATCGAGAATATTTGGCACAACTACCGGACATTCTACGAATTTTGAAATCAGAAAACTGGATGCTGGCATCCCAGCGCATTCTGGAGAACACCTGCCCCTCTCTAAGTCACACTTCCTGACGGTCTTAGCCTCACTGGCTCGGGATCGTCTCACTAATTAGTTTGTCGATGTTGGCTCGGACGTACTTTGCAAACTGAGCGCCATCAGCCTGCGACAAAGCCAATTCCACCTCTGAATTCGCAAGTAGGCCGCGCGAAATCGGATACAGCATCGTTCCTGCAGCTTGTGCGATGAGCGCATGTCGCGCTCCAAGCGATCCGCCTTGCGCGCCCAATCCTGGTAACAGTAGATTCTGTCCAGTAAACCTGTCCGCGTCGGTTGTTGGCAACTTTTCAATAATCGTGGCCCCAACAACCACTCCAACTGCGTCCTCGATACCGCATGTACTGCGCCAATTCTGTAGCCTGTCATTTACAGTCTGATAAAACATCTGCGTACCGCCGCCGGCACCAGGTCCGACGGCCACTTCTTGAAGCGCCGCGCTCTCAGGATTGGAAGTCCGAAGGACGCAGTAAATCCCTTTGCCATTGCGCAGCCAGGGCAGAAGGGGCGAAAAGCTCTCAACTCCCATATAGGGAACCACGGTCATACAATCCGCTTGCTCGGACTCAAATGCTGCATGCCCATAAGCACGCATGGTAGATGAAATATCGCACCGCTTTGCATCGGCAATGGTAAGAATTCCTTTCTGTCTGGCTTTCGCAACCATTTGGCCCAACAGGGTAACACCGGGCCCACCAGCTGCCTCAAAGAACGCACTCTGAAACTTTATCGCCGCCGCGCACTCGGCGGCAACATCCACCAAACTCGTCGCAAAAAATTGCATTGCAGATAGATGACCAATCCGCGAAGCCAGCGCTCTCAATGCGGGGTTTGATTCAAAGTCAGGATCAACCCCCACGCACAGACCATGACCCAGTAATTCTATTCTTGCGCGGAGTCGCTGAAAAAAGGGCTGCGCATGAGTCATGTGTGAATTCGCTCCAGTGATCGCCATTCAGGCCAATGATCTTGCAGGTAACGCTGGGCAGCATTCAAACCAGCCCGAGAAATATAGTCGCTTGGCCACAACAGCTCCCGCGGCCACCCAACCGATTGGGTTATTAGGAGCTCCAATCTATCGCGACTTGGGCTGGGAATCTGGCGTCCCAACTGGAGCACCAGGAGCGTCAGCATCAGCTGAAAATGCTGACTCCAAAAGCCCCGCCCGAGATCAGAAAAGCTGCGATTGCGCTCCGGAAGGGAAATATGTCGCAACTCACGCAAGCTCGCCATCGACACTCCGACTTCGTCAATCGGCAAGCCTTGACCCGCCTCGCGCAAGTCCAGGTAATCAATTTGTGGACGAAAACGCAAGAACCGCTCCCAGCGCTCTTCATCACCGATAAACCCCCAGCCTTCTTCTCGAAGTATCTGGGCAAACTCCGACAGCTCAACGCCCCATGAATCCCGGAGGCGCAGCATTTCACAAAAGACCAATGAGCGCACGATTGTGGAAATCGGTACGCCCTGTGACATCCATCCAGAAGTGACCACCACCTGTTCAGCGATGCACATGGCTATCACGCGGCCACTCGTTTCCAAGAATGTCTGGGCCTCACTGTCCTTCAGCACAACCTCGGCGCAGCCGAGGTCAGAACCGATGCGATTGCCAGAAAGGCGATGAAAATGAACATCGAAAGTTAGCCCGCCACCGCTGAGCCTGCAAACTTCACTGACATCCCAAGACAAAACCGGTACCCGCAGGAATTTGGGCGCGCTACCGATAAACCAAGATATCTGCTTCACCCATCGCTGCTGCGCCTCTATGGCTCCAAGCCTTCGTTCTAGCCGCGCAAAGGCTACATCCAAGTGACGCTTCAACGTTTCCATCTCGTCTGCATAGAAGACGATAGACATTCCGCTTTCCAGCAACTGAGACAGCGCGGCCACCGGTGGCGCCAGCTGATCTACGCAAATGAAAGTGCTGGAGTGCCGGTGAGGTGCCGACATCGTTGCCGCAGTCGCGGCGCTCTGTTTACGGTGCCAAACAAGTTGCCGTTCTGAGAAGAAAAAACGGGCTACCATCGATGCTATGATTGTGTCTAATTGACCTTGGGCTCTCTTGCCCTCCGAATCTCGAAAAATCTGCGAAACGTTTACCCACAAGCTGTCTTCTGCAAGCATCTGCTTAACTGGCGGGTTAGCCAAGTTCGAATTGACGCTGGCTGTTGCCCCTTCACCCAGAGGGCCCTTTGTTGCGCTTGACCTCATCCCTTTGAGGTCGGCATGCAAAATGTCCCAATGATGGAAAACATAATCCGTCAAAGACTCAACGGCAAGGACTCCATGGATGAGCCCAAGCTCCTCGGCTTTTCGTGCATCTATCGTTGTTCTTGCTCGCCAATCATGCTTCGAACCGGCTTTTTTTCTAAAAATTTCTCGCTCGAACCATCCACCAGGCGGAAATGCATCAATTTCTAATTCTGGAAAGCCAATCATGGCCTGCCCACTTTGAAAATATCGAGCATGGCAGCAAAAGCAGAGCTCGGCTACAGACCCCGTCACATCTCCGTCTGCTAAAAAAATCCAAGGGATACTGCTCGATTGAATCTTGCGCAGCAACTCACGAAACATAACGATACGCTCAACAAGCTCCTCAAATTGAAGACCCTCAGTTAGCTCTGATAGGTACGCGGCTGTCGTCTGTCGAACATCTCCTTGAGTATCGAGGATCACAGCGCTCCAATGGATGCCGGCCTGCACCTGATCTGCAACATTGTGCAAGGTCTGCACGCATACAGACCCAGCACGGGAAAAAATCCCATCCCGCAACTCAAGCCTGTGCATAAGCGGTTGGGAGGTCATTTCGGCACTCCGCCATGACGACGAATCGTGACGGACACAAACGGATACAACGATGCGTCAATGAGTATGGTGGGATCTGCTTCATCTGACAGTAGTTGGAGCCGAGTCAATGACGGATGAAACCCAAAGCAGAGATCCGGCGAGTTAAACCGAATCGACTTCTCAGAATCGCGTCTTCGAATTTCACTAATCAAGACTGCAGCTCGCATAGGATCGTGATCGGAGATCATGCATTTCCAAGGTGTCCGGCCAAGTCTACCCAATGTCGAAGATATCCAGTTCAGAATTCTATTGATGCAGTCGCCTTCACTCCACAATCCCTTGCCAGTACCAGCATGGAATTGGGCCGAAGTAGCCTCGATTTGACTTGAGCCAGTAAAAGCAGATGGGGCAAGCCGAACCGCATGCGCTCCCCAACCCTGCACTTCAAAACGGCGCACCTCGCTCTGGGAGTCTTCTTTCTGGCGCAATCCAAAGCGAGTTCTAAGCAGCTTCTTGCCATCTAGAACTTGTGCCAATGGGACGATCTGCCCCTGGTGGAGCTGGACCACAAGTTCGGTCTCGTGCTTATCTGCACCCAATGAATTGGGAGCGTCGATATACGTCCGCAGAATGTCTTCGAGGGGCTTACCCAAGATGCGCGTACCGCGACTCAGGGCCGGCGGGATCCATCTGAGCCTTGCCTGGCCTGCAGCTACAATAAGTTGGCTGGAGGAGCATCGAGTCAATTCGACAAGGCTATTTCCAACTGGACTGATGAATCGGCAAGTGATCATGAAGGCAGAATTGACAGCTCGCGTTAGTGCGACTTCATCTTGCGCTTGCACACCTACACAAACGAGTTCTGAGGGCAAGACGTCATAAGCAGCCAGCTCCGCCCATATGACAGACAGCCAAAGCTTTCGCTCATCGATTTGCGCAACTGCCTGACTCAACGGCGCTCGTACCAACGTGCGCCCAGGTGCAACATGCACTGATGTGAGCATAGGCTCGGAATCAGCGATCCTTGATCTGTCCATCAGATAGGCTTTCGTCTATTCGCTGAATCGCCTCGGAAATTTTCGGGCGCAAACGATCGTCAACGATTTGAGGGGCCATTGCTGCTAACAACTCCCGAACGCGTGGCCAATTCCGGGAATTAACCTCCGCAGTAATCGCACGTTCATAAGGCTCAAGGAAGGATGGCCAATGCTGCATCGATAACTGATAGTGCGCTAGAGCATCTGCGCGCTCGGCTAACTGATCGTGCAATACGCCGGCCTTGTAGTGCAAAACTGCCAAAGCGCCATCTTCTTCGACCCTCCGTAAACAGGCCTGAAGAACCCCCAGGCAGCCGCGCCAATCGCCAATTCTCTGGTAAGCGTCGTAATGAATCGTAGAGGTGTCCAGAGGAGAGTCCGCACAGTACATCTCAATTGCTTTGATCGATTCTTGCGGTTGGTCGAGTTGGTACAACAATACCGCCGCCAGCTCTTGGCCGAGGCGGAAAATATCTTGTGGCCGGTGCGATGCTTCGATCATCTTTGTCAGAATACTTGCAACCTCTCGCCAATCCGCAGATTGCGTCAGCATCAGCTTAAAATATCGCAGCGCTTTGAGGTTGTTCGGCTCAAGCTGGAGCAGCTCTTGGTACGATTTATTTAAAGCATCTTCATTATGAATCTTTTTCTCAAACAAGAGACACAAACGCTCGTAGGCTGCGACGATATCTTTCTTTTCAGAAAACTCCCGAACCACAGCTTGTAGAACTGTTGCTTCAACCTTCCAATCTTCGGACTCGACTATATTAGACAACAAGCGATCTTGAAACTCGACGAATGTAAGCTTCAGTCGGCGAACCGCCTGCACGCATGTCTCTGCTGCAGCGAAAACATCGTCGAGATATTGCGACTGAACACGGCCAAGGCGGAGGTAATCCTCTATTCCAGCTGCTCCTGCGTCCACGGATCGACGAATCAGGCGGAAAAGCGGCAGCCAGCACTCGTAGGCCTCGAAGGCCGCAAGAATCCTTTCCCTTACTTCGGCATCAACTTGAACGCCAGAATCGGCAGTTTCAATGTAGGACCTGAGGGTTTCCTCTGGTATGGGGGGAGTGCTTTCCGTCAGGACCATTGGTTCCTTATGGCGTTAGCCCGTCAAGGATCTCGGTACAGGCTGTCCTGACGATGTTGTCGTAATTGAAAACCTCTTCGTCGAACAACCATTGCAAACTAACACCATCGATCATGGCGATAATTAACGAGGAGTACGCTAGGGGGTCGACTTTCTTAAATGAACCCCTATCGATTCCTGCACGGATGACATTGGCGCACGTATCGCGAAACTTCGAATAGTGCTGCGCAATGACTTTCTTAACTTCCGGCTTCTGATTGATCTGAGTCCAGAAGTCCATACTGACTTGGTAGTACTCGCGCGTACTGCGGACCACGTCAAAACAAACGTTTACAAATATTTCCATCTTCTTACGTGGATCATCGATCGACTGCATGTCAGCTGCTAGAACGCGCTCAATATCGGCGGCAACCTTGTCCAGCACCGACATCATTAGTTCGTCTTTGTTCAGGAAATAATAATGAATAATGCCCTTGCTCACTCCGGCGACCCGAGCAACATCCTGCATTGAAAAATTGTGGTAGCCGTATTTGGTAACACATTCAACGGTCGCTCGGACAATTTGGTCCTTACGCTCTGATGCCACATCTGCTTTTGACACGAAGCCTGCTCCTGCGCACTTTTGTTGCCGAGTCGCATCGATCGTACCATCACAACCCGCTGACATCAACGGACTATCCGCTGGCACTTGGATGCGGCTCTGAACATCCTCACGTCCCAGAAGATATCCACGCAACCATTTGAAATAACAGATGATTGTTACAAGACGCCAGACTGTGCTAGAGTATATTAATATTTCCAGCGGTAACTTATTAATGCTCGACTCGCGCGTTGTCCGTGGCAACCGCTGCCAGTCCAAGCACCGGAGATAGAGAATGCGGAAGAGCTGTTTCAAACAAAGCTTGATGGCTGGCCTTTTATTGTCTGCCGTTGATGCGCAAGCCGAGAAGTTGGAGTGGACTCATTATGGGCTTCGGCCATTGTCAATGGGTAATGCCTTCGTTGCCGTCGCAGACGACTATAACGCATTATTTTATAACCCCGCTGGGCTAGCCCGCCTGAAAAGCTGGGATGGTGAGCTGCTCAATCCAACTTTCGAAGTTTCGGAGAGTACAAGTGCGTTCATAAACGACGCGCAGAATCTTGTCGGAGGGTCGGCTGGTAGTGAAACAGCTGTTCTTGACTTGTTCGAGGCGCAGTCTGGCCAAACGCAACATCTTGGCGTGGGAATCACTCCTCACTTGATTTTTCGTAATTTCGGCATCGGGTTAGGCCTTAAGATGGAAGGTGATATGATCTTCCATCGCAACCCAACCGTGGAACTGGATGTTGGTCTCCGCGCCATTTTGACAACTGCTTTTGCCATGAGTGTGCTACAGGACCGATTGTCGTTTGGCGTCGCGCTGAAGGGTGTCGCGCGGGGTGGCGTTGCTTCTGAATTTGGCCTCGATACTTTAGAAGCCTTTACTGGCTGTGAGGGCGAGGATGGGGAATCAGCGGACTGCCCATCACTTGATGACTTCGTTGAAGGGGGCTTTGGCATCGGCGCAGATGTTGGCATGCTGTTCACCCCAACAAAGGTCATGGAGCCCACACTTGGTGTCAGTATTACTGATATCGGCGGTACACCCTATGAGCAGCAGGATGTCGGAGGCGAAGCACTTGGCGCACCGCCTATTCGACTTCCTTCGGTGAATGTTGGCGTTAGCGCTAAGCCATGGACTATGGGCCGTTCCTATCTATTAACGTCAGTCGACATGCATGCCATCAATCAGCCCGTGCACTTTTCTAAGAAACTGAACATGGGAATTGAATGGGGCTATGGGGACATCATCAAAGTCGGCGGCGGACTACACCAAGGTTATCTCACAGGCGGCCTACAATTTGATGTGGGCTTGCTAAATATTCGCGTCGTGAGTTACGGCCTCGAGCTAGGCTCGGCAGCCGGGGATATTCCAGATCGCCGATATGCACTGCAGATGAAGCTTCTCATCTAATTCACTGACAATTCTCGCATCAGAAATTGCGAACGCGGAAGGATTTGACGCAATGAGCCAAGGTAAGATTATCGTTTGCTTGATCGCATGGGCGTCTACGATGCCAGCACTTGCTAAAGGCATGCAGGACCTAGCACAAACGGAAGGAAAGTCAGAACCTGCGGCTGAGCCCGTGGCTGATTCAGCAGCTACAAAAATACCAGATGAAGCCACTGACGCCACCGGCGAAGAAGTCAAGGAGCTGCCGCAGACGGCCGCGAGTAAAGCTTTAGCTGATCGCCTATCTATTCGCACAGGACTGGGCCTGGGTTCGATACAAGCGGATGGCGAAAACTGGCGATCTTTGGGCATGGGCGAACTAGGGATCGGCTTCGCGATGAGTCCCATTGCCGGGATGAACTGGGCAATGACTTTTCGCTATGTGCCGGCAGACGTCCGCCCACAACTCGACGAGCAATCCTTTGTAGGAGTGGTCGAGGCATACCACGTTGGTGCAACCGTTCGCCACCCAAGCATCGTCGCGGGTAACGCCTTCGCAAGTGCAGAACTAGGACTTATGTCGATACATTTGCGCGATTCTGACCCCATCCCGAACGAGGACGATCCACCCACAACCGGATTTAACGTTACCTTAGGTGGCGGTATCGATTGGGCGATTCTCGACAAGGTTCGCGCCGGCCCTGCCGTCCATGTCGGGTTCGGGTCTTTTTCAACCATGCAAATTGGTGGTTCGGCTGCTTTCGTCTTCTAGAATTCCTTCTCGACAGCGCGCAGCGGGTTCCCTAGAATCCAGGGAACCACAACTCCCCCAGCACTTTGGAGGATCCGTTGCGTGCAACTTCTCCAAATTCATTATGTATAACGCTGCTGGCGTTCCTAAGTCCGTTTGGGATTAGCTGCTCCCAAAGTCAAAACAAGGGGTCAGTCCTCTTGCATTCGCCAGGACCAGGAACTTATGAAATCTATCGCGCCAGCGATGAGGACCAGCTTCAGTTCGTCGCCGAAGAGATAGGACACTTCAACGAGCCACTGAGTTTGGACCCCGGAAGTTACTTGATTTTGGCTGATTGCTCCAGCGTCTCGGCGGTCGTACTCCCAGGTCGCTCGGTCCAGCTATTCTCACATCAAGTGCAATTTGAAACGCCGAATGCCACCCCGGAAAGCGGGCAGCTATCCGTGCAATGCGATCGTCTAGAAAAGACTCGATCACGACAAAACTTGTCCAATCGCTTTCAACTCACAGTGCTGGAAGGGGAATGGGACATCCTCGTCGGTATGGTGCCCATCCATCTATCCATGCCAAAACAGCATCCACAAGCTGGTCCAATCAAGTTCCCGTTATCGTCGCTTGAGGTCCGCGATCCGTCTCCAACTGCGGAAAATGTTCCATTTTTTGTGTCACCCACTGAAGCGCGTGTTGCCATCACAACACCCGAAGCGTTCAACAAACGCGTTTTTCTTTTGCCAGGAAATTACAACGTCGAAGTCAACGGGACTCAGCGCCAAGTTTCACTCGGCGACCGCATGGAACTGGTCCTGGAACCCGGGTATCTGCGCGTGTCTACTCCTGAAGGCGTGGACTTAGAGCTATCTTCTCGAGTACGAGGCAACCCCTCCTATGTTGAGATTAACGATGGCAACTGGCTAAACCTCAATGAAACCTATGCCGTCCTGCCAGGAACCATCGGCATTAAACTGAATGATTCGGAGGAGGTTCGGGAATTTCAAATCGAAGCAGGGAAGCTTCTCGACATGCAAGTTCGCGCCGTTCGTGTCGATCTTAACTGCTCGCCATGGGAATGGAACTGCCTTGGCTCAAAACGCGTTTATCTTTACAAAGAGAATCAGCCTTATCCCTTCGCCAATGGAGTCACCGACGTCCCTATTTTATTCTACGAGAATGATGTTTGGATTGGCCTAGAAGGTAGCCGCGACTTGCGGTATCGAATCCCCAACGAGCGCAGTGTTGTGCTGGGGACATGGAAACTAAACGTTAAACCAGAGATCGCCACTGCGCCAAATCGAATGACGGATCTCCTGCGATTGGAGTCAACAGGGATGCCTTTTGTCGGGCACACGTTAGATATGAGTCTCGATGCAGACAGCTCCTTCGATCTGATTCGAGGCCCTTACTATCTGACGTCGTATCACCGACAGCTAGGTAACGACGGAGCCCGACAAAGGCAGCGCAAATTCTTGGCTGGCAATAAAGGTGATCAAATTGAAATCTCAGCCACAGTTTTTTTAACTGAAAAGCGCTACGCTGAGTATGTCGCGAAACGTGAACAACAGCAAAAGGCTGAGCTGTCTAGGTTACGCCAATCTGCTGCCAACAACCCCAATCATGCGCGCCGCTGGCGCGCACAGTAGCTCCATTTTTCAAGCAAAAAAATCGATTTGATTTGTGCATTTATGCGGCAGTCCTTCGCCTACTTTTTCACCATGTGGATAACCTGTTTACGAGCCTCCATCGAAAGTGGCAAAAAACAAAAATTTTTGAAAAGAAATCCGCCCATTAATGTTTCTTGCAAAAATCAGGACGCTACAGGTTGTGTTGTGGATAACCTGTGGACGCTATATTTTGTGTTGCAGATGTTGACAGCGCAGAAATTCGAGAGCTAATATTCCTCTCAGGTAGCGGTAATTTCCACGCATGAAATTAATTCGATTTGGGCCAGCGGCAACAGCCGGTTAGAGCTCTAGGGACGCTTGTTGTTTGCAGTCCCTTAGCTTAGTCGACTATGGCCATAACCCCGAATGGTTTCGGGATGTTATACAAGGAGGAGCGGGCTATGAAGTTTTCAAGGATGTTCACTAAGATCAAAGGACAGCCGTATCACGGTATTCACTTCGTTCAGCGCAAGTCTGAGTTGCGCAACTCGGATGGCAGCAAGGCGAGTAAAGCTTTAAACGTCACTGTTCCCGACTCCTGGAGTCAGGTCGCAACGGACATCCTTGCGCAAAAATATTTACGTCGGGCTGGCATTCCAGAAATTGGTGCCGAATCAGACTGTCGTCAAGTCTTCGACCGACTAGCCGGCTGCTGGACCGACTGGGGTCGCCGCTACGGCTACTTCGCGTCGGAAGATGATGCCGCAGCCTTCTGCGACGAAGTTTCTTATATGCTGGCCCATCAGATGGCTGCCCCCAACAGCCCTCAGTGGTTCAACACCGGTCTCTATTACGCCTACGGCATCAAAGGTAAGGCTCAAGGCCACTATTACGTAGAGCCGGAGTCCGGCAAGCTTAAGAAGTCGGCGAGTGCTTATGAGCGTCCACAGCCCCACGCGTGCTTTATCCAATCCGTTAACGACGATCTCGTTAACGAGGGTGGCATCATGGATCTTTGGATGCGAGAAGCACGACTCTTCAAATATGGCAGCGGTACGGGCACGAATTTCAGCAACATCCGCTCCGAGGGCGAAACGCTTTCTGGTGGCGGCGTATCTTCTGGCTTGATGTCTTTTTTGCGGATTGGCGACCGAGCTGCTGGCGCTATCAAGAGCGGCGGCACCACGCGCCGCGCGGCGAAAATGGTCTGCCTAGATCTTGACCATCCTGACATTCGCGAGTTCGTAAACTGGAAAGTGATCGAGGAGCGCAAGGTCGCCGCCCTGGTGGCCGGCTCAAAGGCCTTAGAGCAGAATCTGAACGCGGTGCTCAAGGCCTGTAACAAGCCTGTCGATGCCGACAAGATCGAAGACCGCTTCGATCCAAAAAAGAACCCGGATCTGAAAAAGGCTATCATCGCATCTCGCGATGGCCATGTTCCCATGAACTACGTGCAGCGCACTATCGAGCTAGCTCGTCAAGGAATCACCAGTCTCGAAATCGAAACTTACGACACCGACTGGAACTCGAAAGCCTATGCGACAGTCTCTGGACAGAACTCCAACAACTCCGTGCGTATTCCTAATGACTTTATGGATGCGGTTCTTGCCGAGGGCCAGTGGCGCCTGCGCTTCCGGACCTCAGGCGAGATTGCAGAGGAGATTAACGCCAAGGACCTCTGGGAAGACATTGCTTACGCGGCATGGGCTTGCGCCGATCCAGGCGTCCAATTTGACACAACCATCAACGAGTGGCACACGTGTCCGAAAGATGGTCGCATTAATGCGTCCAACCCGTGCTCTGAGTACATGTTCCTTGACGATACGGCCTGCAATCTGGCGTCACTCAACCTGCTGACTTTTTTCGACATCGAGAAGAATCGATTCATGCTGGAAGAGTACATCCACGCTTGTCGGATCTGGACGGTAATCCTCGATATTTCTGTTCAAATGGCACAGTTTCCCAGCAAGGAAATCGCCCAGCGCAGCTGGGAATACCGGACCCTGGGGCTTGGTTATGCCAATATTGGTGCGCTACTCATGCACATGGGCATCGCCTACGGCTCCGAACAGGCTCTCGCTTTGACCGGTGCCCTCACCGCAGTTATGTGCGGCGAGTCGTATCGCACCAGCGCAGAAATGGCGATGGAACTCGGAGCCTTTCCACGCTTCGAACATAACCGCGATGACATGTTGCGAGTTATTCGCAATCACCGCGAGGCCGCCCATTCTGGCAGTCAGTTCGTGGGCTTGACCATCAAGCCGATGACACTGAATCATTCGTTGCTTCCCAGCAATCTATCCGAAGCAAGCAAGCGCTTGTGGGACGAAGCTTTAAATGGCGGGGAGAAGTACGGCTATCGCAATGCGCAGGTCACAGTTATCGCTCCCACCGGCACGATCGGCCTATTGATGGATTGCGACACAACCGGCATCGAGCCTGACTTCGCTCTGGTTAAGTTCAAAAAGTTGGCAGGTGGCGGATACTTCAAGATCATTAATCAATCCATTCCTCCAGCTCTGCGCGCACTTGGATACCGTCCTGATCAGATCGACGAGATGATTAAGTATTGTGTGGGCCACGGCTCCTTGCGCAATGCCCCGCACATCAATCACTCATCTTTGAAGGAAAAAGGGTTTACTGACGAATTGCTGGCCAAGCTCGATGCCGAGCTACCAACTGCCTTTGATGTTAGCTTCGTCTTCACCAAGTGGACGCTGGGCGAACAGTTCTGCAAAACGGTTCTGGCACTGGACGAAGCGACCTTAGCTCGGCCTGATTGCAACATCCTGCGGGAGTTGGGCTTTACCAAGGAACAGATTGCAGCGACGAACGAATTCGTTTGCGGAACCATGACCTTAGAAGGTGCGCCGTATCTCCGCGCCGAGCATCTACCCGTTTTTGATTGCGCAAACAAGTGCGGCACCAAAGGCGTTCGCTTCATCGCCTACGATAAGCACATCGACATGATGGCCGCCGCGCAGCCATTTATCTCAGGCGCAATCAGCAAGACCGTAAACTTGCCACACGAAGCCAGCGTCGAGGATGTGAAAGAGGCCTACCTCAAGTCTTGGCGCCGCATGCTCAAGGCAAATGCCCTCTATCGCGACGGCTCGAAGCTCAGCCAACCCCTAAACACTTCCAACCAAGAGTGGAATGACCTGTTTGAAGAGGAGAAGTCGCAACACGACACCATCAAGAAGATCGCAACACAGGTTGTGACTCAGTATGTTTCGCGCAATCGTCCACTTCCAAGTCGACGTCGTGGTTACACTCAGAAGGTGAAGATCGGCGGCCACAATATCTATTTGCGCACTGGTGAGTATGAAGACGGAACGCTCGGCGAGATCTTCCTGGACATCAACAAGGAAGGTACGCTGCTCCGCAGCATGATGAATTGCTTCGCCGTATCGGTCAGCATGGGCCTACAACATGGTGTGCCACTAGATGACTACGTGAAGATGTTTACCTTTACTCGGTTCGAACCAAATGGCATGGTTTTGGGACACGATCACGTGAAACGCTCGACATCCATCATCGACTTCATCTTCCGCGACTTGGCCATTAACTACTTGGGTCGTTACGACCTTGCGCATGTCCGGTCTGAAGAGATTGACCCGACACCTCGACACAAGAATCGGCCGAAATTCGATACGCTACCCGTTCACTTTGCCGACCAGGGCAATGGAATGGACCACGGCGAAGACGAGAGAGATGCTACCGTAGCGGCTGTTGCTTCGCACCATGTCAGCATCGATGCTGGCGGTGGGGTTTCTATTGAATCGCACAGCGTTGGCGCCATGATGGCTAACGAGCGCGACTTTGACAGCTATGCAGCTCGCTATGCAGAGGCGCGGATGAAGGGCTACGAAGGCGATCCTTGTCCCGAGTGTGGATCGCTCACCCTTGTGCGAAATGGTTCGTGCCTGAAATGTGACTCATGTGGAAGTACTACGGGATGTAGTTAAGCCTTAATTACCCTCACGTTTTTTCCCTCCACCTTTTCATCCTACCGTCTTAGGGAATTGGGTCTGCGCAAGCAGACCCTTTCATTTTCTCACTGAAGGGTCAGATCGAAGCACGGACGATAAGCTCTTTGGCGAGCTCGACGCTCGTTTTTGTAACCTTGGGACCAGACATCATACGTGCGACCTCCTGGTACCTCTGCTCCATGCTCAGCGGAAGTATCTCTGACTCAGTCCGGCCGCCACGAACCACCTTGCTCACCAGATAATGCGTATCGCCATAAGCTGCAACCTGAGGCAGATGGGAGATACAGATCACCTGAAAGTCCCTAGATAACTCACGAATCTTTCGCCCCACAATATCCGCAACCTTGCCTGAGATCCCAGTGTCTATCTCATCAAAGACCAACAAGCAGGTTTCAGCGCCCGCAGCCAGAGCCCTCTTTACAGCAAGCATAATTCGCGAAACCTCTCCCCCGGATGCAATGCGATGCAGGGGCATGACCGGCTCGCCAGGGTTCGACTGCAGCAGAAACTGACATCGATCTTGGCCGAACTCATTGTTATGCGCCAAAACTTCGGCGATGTCCGCCCAAGCGTCCTGAACATCCGCGGAGAATCTGGCCAGATCTAAAGCGGGCACCGATTTTTCCACAATGCTCAAGTCCACCTCAAGGGCCGAACCGGGCATGGCGAGTTCATGCAGTTCCTTTTCAATAACTTGCTTCACGCGTTTCGCGGCTGTAGCGCGCTGATCACTCAAATGCGAAGAGAGTTGGCGCAATTTCAGAGCGGTACGACGCGCCTCTGCCAACCGCTCGATGAGCACGTCATTTATATTTTCCAAAGCATTGTACTGCTCGGCCAATTGCTGACACTTACAAACAAGTTCCTGTATGTCATTCACCGCAAACTTGCGCATTAGGTCACGATAAGCTCCCAGGCGATCTTGCGCCGCCTCGAGCTCGCTTTCCGTGATCTCGACCTGCGGCTGCAATTTAGCGACCTCATAACTCAATTCATCAATCCCATCCGCCAGAGTCGCGGCCTGTGCGGCAAGGACCGAGAATTCATCAAGAGAAATGCCGCCCAGCCATTTCGCTACCTGGCGCAGGCCCCGACTGAGGGCTTGTCCATCATGGCCTTGATCCAGAACTTCTTGAGCCCTGGTAACCGACTCACCCAAGTCTGCGGCCTTTTCGCCGCGACTCACCTGCTCCAGATTGCGCTCGAAATCGTCGATATCCGGCCCAAATTCTCGGATTTCAGTTAGACGGTAAGCTAGGTAATCACGATCTCGCTCTTGGGCGAGGTACTGCTCAACCGTGGAGCATATCTCCCGGTAGGTCGCCCATGTTTGTCGGTGCAATTCCTGCACCTCAGCTAACGCCGACTGAACCGGAAGGAATTGATCTAGGTAATGAACATGTTGAGCCGGATCAAGTATGCGATGGTTGTCATGTTGAGCGAACAGATCGATCAAAGTCGCCCCTAATTCCTTGAGGGAGGCCCCCGCGATCGGAACGTCGTTGATCCAGGCTTGGGTTCGCCCCTTGCGATTGACTTGTCGGCGGATTAGGATTTCAACTTCGCCATCTTCTTCGTGAGGTTCAATGCCAAGGGCCGCCATGGCCTTTGCGGCACTATGCTCACTGGCGACGACAAACTGGCCGGAAATGACTGCAGCCTCACATCCTTGACGCACAGTATCCGCAGATGCCTTACCACCAAGCAGTAGGCTCAGCGCCTTAATCAATATTGATTTGCCAGCTCCGGTCTCACCGGTGATAACATTAAGTCCGTCGCTGAAGTCGATCGACAGTGATTCAACAACAGCAAGTCCCTTAATCGAAAGATGCGTAAGCATCGACGATGCCCTCCTCGAGGAAATTTTGTCCACGATTAGCACGCTGTAGAGCGACCTGCAACTGACCTGATATCTAGCAGCAGCCTCAACGGGAGATTACTTTACAAATGGTGGAAAAAGTCAGCTGAAGGGCGCGCTCAACGAAGTCGTTTTGCCAAACTCAAAACACGGGCGCTGGCCAAAGCTAACTCATCAGCAGGAGTCCATTCGCCATCTGGCTTGCGTTGGTGCGTATAAACCATCAGGTCGTGCTCACCTTCAAATGCCTCAACGACACTTGCAAGCGCAGTACGATACCCTTCGCCGCCAGCCTCGCTTTTTCGCAAAGCCTCGGCAGCTTTGACCAGCTCATCGGCAGCATCGTCTTCTTCTTGGTCCCTCAGCAAACCAACGAATTTCTCAATGGCTTTGACCAATTCGGATGCAGACTCTTTTCGGTCGCGCTTGATGACGGTCATGGGAAGTCCTCTAACGGTTGCCAGGCAACGGATAACGCCAATCGATGAAAGGGATTATAGATCGCACATGGTCTGATGCCTACTGGATTCCGCGGTAATCACTTTCCGAATTTATCGTTGACACCCCAAACTGGTCCCTGTAGAAAAGTCGCTCCAAACGAACTCTGTGGAATTCGTGTGGGCTCGTAGCTCAGTTGGTAGAGCAGTACACTTTTAATGTACGGGTCGCTGGTTCGAGTCCAGCCGGGCTCACCAGATTTCCAGATCCGTTTCAGACGTCCCCATCGTCTAGCCCGGCCCAGGACACTGCCCTTTCACGGCAGCGACGGGGGTTCGAATCCCCCTGGGGACGCCACTTCTCTCTGTAAATCTGGATTCGGTTTCGCGCGCTGAACGACTGGCAACTCGCCAGCCGATCGGCGCTATTTTCGCAAAAACTCATTTACCAGACGTTAACGAGGCCATCACTTCGCGAACACTCAGCACTTGATGAATGTTTTCGACGCTGCGCCCAGCCTGGAAAAAGTCCTTATAGCCCTTGCCCTTCAATGATGAGTGCTTGAGCTGGCGAATCGAACGTAACGCATAGAAAAGACGCATCCAGTGCTTGGTTTTGCGGCCCTTTAGCAACCAGCGCGCAATGGGCCCGGCCCTAGTGCCCATGCGTTGCACTAACGGTGTGTTGATGACGGCCACCGGCACACCTGTGATCCGCTCCGTCAAAACAATGTCCTTGGCCTTGGCTTGCACAATGGCTTGCTGATAATCGGGATGAACTTTGCACTCGTGAGTGGCAATGAATCGAGTTCCAAGTTGAACTCCTTGATAGCCAATTGACAGGGCTTCCCGCATGTGCCCCCCATCTCCGATCCCGCCAGCGCAGATGAGAGGCACACCAAAGTCCTTCAGATCTTGATATAGCGTATTGGGATCAATTGCCCCCGCATGCCCGCCGGCGCGATTGTTCACGCAAATGAGGCCGTCGACACCGCACTTCAGCGCGCGCTCTGCCCAGCGCCGAGACACCACATCGTGATAAACGATTCCACCGATGGCATGCACCCGGTCGACTACCCATTGTGGGTTGCCAAGGGCCGTCACAAAGAATCGCACGCCCCTTTCCAGTGCAATGTCCACCCACGCCTGCATTCTTTGCTCATAGGCCTTAGCGGACTTTTCCACGATAACGTTCATTCCCAGCGGCTTCTGGGTAAGCTGCCGCATATAATCCATTCCTTTGGAGAAGTCCCATCCGTGCACGTAAACCAGCGATAGAGGCTGTATAATGCCGATACCACCCGCTTCAGAAACTGCCGCCACCAATTCCGGATTGCTACACGGGTACATGGCGCCACAAATAATCGGATGCTCGATCCCCGCCTGCTCAGTAAACAACGTCCCCATCTGCGGATCCCCCCCCAGTTCAGCCTGCGTACACCAAGTAATACTTTGGAATAATACCTTTTTCTCGACATCACAGCGACAGGTCCCTATATTCCACACAGCCTTTGTAAGTCCACAGCTCGAGGGAGTCTCGGATTGGAAAACGCCGTAACGATCCGCTATTTTGCCCGACTAAGGGAAGTTGCTGGGCGATCGCAAGAGCAATGGACCATTCATGACACGACAACTGCCAGTACCGTTTACGAGCAGCTGGCATCGCGCTACAGCTTTCCTTACAGTATCGATCAATTGAAAGTCGCGGTGAATGGCCAGTTTTCCGACTTCAACGCGAGTATTCATGTCGGTGACGAGTTGGCATTTATTCCACCCGTTGCTGGTGGCTGAATCCGATGAAAAATATCTTAAACATTTTCCTTTCTGAATCGCCCATTGCGCCCGACTATGCACAGCGGTCATTTATAGTTCCCAAATGGTGCGGCGGCGTCGGCTGCTTTGTAGGAGTCGTTCGTGACAACAATCACGGCCGACCAGTATTAGCTATCGAGTATGAACTCTATCCCGAGCTAGTGGAGAGCGAATTCCAGGCGATTGCCGCCGAGGCCTGTGCCAAGTATTCGCTTGGGTCTGTTGCCTTCGCTCACCGCTATGGCCGACTTGCGATTGGTGACTTTGCGGTTGTCTTACAGACTGCGGCCCGCCACCGCGCCCAAGCCCTAGATGGCTGCCGCTTCCTAATCGATCAAGTGAAGGCCAGGCTGCCCATATGGAAGAAAGAATGGTATGTGGACGGAACGCACGACTGGCCATTTTGTAGCGAACATCATGGAGTACATGGGTGATTAAAGAGATTGATCAGGCGCAAATGGAAGAGCTCATTAGCAAGGGAGCCTCACTCATTGACGTCCGCGAAGAAGAAGAGCTTGAGAGCGGAATCATCCCAGGATACGTTCACATGCCATTATCGGATTTTGATTCCTACGCCGACCAACTTCCCAAAGATCGTCCTGTTGTTTTTTACTGTCGCAGTGGTCGTCGCAGCCTTGCAGCAGCGGAGCTCGCTCGTGAGTGGACAACCCAAGATCTCTATTCACTTGCCGGCGGCATCCTCGAATACCATGGCAAATAATAGGGAATTTAACGGACGACGCTGGCGATCATGGAACAATTAGCAAATGTAACTCTCGGCATCTTGTGCGGCGGCCGCAGTCAGCGGTTTGGTACGGACAAAGGTCTCTTCAGGCCAGATGGGTCACCATCTCTGATTGTATCGGCTATTGAACGGCTTGCGGCCGGATTCTCAGAGACCGTTGTCATCGTACACGATGAAGCTCAGCGCGAACTGTATGAATCTGAGCTGGCCGAGCATTTACCTCTCGATGCCTTAGGCCATGTTCGCATTGTCGCCGATCGGGATTATTATCAAGATCCTGTCCGCGCCGCACTGACTGGCATTGCGGCTGGACTACAGGCCATTGACACACCTTATCTGCTTGCAACAGCGGTAGATCAAACCCGAATGGAACATCCTGATCTGGCCATCCTCTGCTCGAACATCACGGCCCTATTGAGTTTGCCCCATCATCCAGCAGTCGCTTATCTGGATCCATATCATGGCAGCATCATGCCCCTGCCAGCCCTATGGCCTCGCAGGGGCTTGCCAAAAGTACAGGCATTGATTCGCGAGGGAATCTACGAATTGCGAGCGACTCTAGAAAGTATGTCGGTCATTCAGTTCGACCCAGGCCGAGCCTTCGATCGAATCAAGAGCAACGCAAATCGTAAAATGGATGTTACCGTTGCTTCGAATTCCGACACAAGTGCGTTAGATCAATTGCGGGAGGTGCTATGGCCGATTTCACGCACCTAACTGCCGAAGGTCGAGCCACTATGGTCGACATCGGCGACAAGCAAGAGAGTAGTCGTTTGGCGATTGCCAAGTGCGCCGTTCGCGTTTTGCCGGACACGCTCGCACGCTTAGACGCTCGACATGTTCACGAGATCGCCAGTGCCGCCCGTATTGCAGGCACGATGGCCTGCAAGCGAACGGCTGATTTGATTCCCTTTTGTCATGCCGTGTCGTTAGCCAAGGTTGATATCGAAGTGACTTCCGATCGCGATAAGAATCGCTTCATCGTGACCACGACCACTCAGTGCACGGGCCGCACTGGGGTTGAAATGGAGGCTCTTGTCGCCTGTTCTATTGCTGCCGCCACGATTTACGACATGATCAAAGCGGTAGATCCCGGCGCGACAATTGAGCAACTTCACGTGGCAAGAAAGGAAGGAGGAAAACTCGGAACATGGATCAATCAAGAGACAATCCTCAGCTGACTGCACATGTGATCGTGTGCTCCGATAGAGCCTCGTCACAGCAGTACGAAGATATGGCCGGCCCTGCAGCGCAGCAATGGCTTGCTCGGCAGGGATTTGCAGTCTCTGGCATCACTGTTATCCCAGATTCTGAGAAACTGCTGAACAATGTCGTGTCACAATTGTCCAGCACCGAAGATGTCATCGTGATTTCTGGAGGAACTGGTCTATCCGCCCGCGACATCACGCCGCAAGTTTTGTCGAAACATTGCGATTATGAAATTCCAGGTATCGGCGAACATCTGCGTCGAGAAAGTCTCAAGTATTCACCGAATGCACTGCTAAGTCGTGGCGGCGCCTGGGTTAAGAATGGACGATTGATTTTCGCTCTCCCTGGAAATCCAAAGGCTGTAATCGAGCAGTTAGATATATTGGGTTCGCTCGTTCGAAACTCTGTCACGTCGGCCAGGGGTCTCTGCGCACATCGCGGCCACCGAGGCCCTGAATGATATCTTATGCGGCAGCTCAGAGCGCCATTCGCCAGTTGCCTTGTGAATGCGAAACGGAAGTGATTCCCCTCGCAGCAGTTCATCGCCATATTCTCGGGCAAGATATTCGCGCCACCATGCCATCTCCCAGCTTCGACAACTCGGCCATGGACGGATTTGCATGTCGAGGAGCGGATGTAAAGCCAGGAGCGATCTTGAATATAACGGATTTGATTTTAGCAGGAGATAAGCCTGCTTCGATCAATTCGACACGCTCAGCAACTTGTATTGCCATCATGACAGGAGCGCTGGTACCAGCAGAGTTTGACAGCGTCATTCCGGTGGAATGCACCGATCGTATTGACTCAACGACGATTCAGCTGCGCGACTCTGCCCAGCCATTTCGGCACATTCGGCGGCGGGGAGAAGATATTGAAACAGGACGAGTTCTCTATATGCCTGGCCAGGTACTCACTCCTGAAGCGACGATGATTGCGGCCAACTTCGGGTACGGCGAGTTGCGCGTTCGGAAGTTTCCACGCGTTCTGGTGCTCTCGACAGGCAACGAACTGCGGCAACCGGGAGAAAGTCTCCAGGGAGGCGCGATCTATAATTCGACTCAATATTTTTTACGGGTTGCTTTGGCGGAAGCAGGGATAACCAATTCCCAATTTGCTACGACACGCGATGATCCAGAAGCTACAACTGCCATCATTGAGAAATTTCAAAGGGGCCACGGGGAGGGGGACGCATCACTGATCATCTCGACCGGGGCCGTCTCGATGGGGATATCTGATTTTGTCCCTGATCTCGCGCAATCTTTGGGTTTTGAAGTAATCTTTCATGGGGTAAAAATTCGACCCGGTAAACCCATATTCCTCGCCAATGCCCCTGGATTCGTGTGGCTTGGACTGCCCGGAAATCCAATTTCCACGGCGGTAGGTTGGCATTTCTTTGCACGCTCCGTATTGCGGCAGATGCTCGGCCAAGCAGAGGAACAGTCCAGAATTGCAAGACTTTCCTCGGACGTGTCCAAGCCTGCTGGTCTGACTTGCTTGTTTCGCGGAGCTGTTTCTGACGGCAAAGCGAATGTATTAGCTGGCCAAGGCAGCGCTCAATTCCTTGCTACGACGGCAGCGAACGCATATATTGTGCTCCCTGAAGCCGAATCAACTGTACCAGCTGGAATTGAAGTGGAAGTTCGCTATACATGAGTCAAAAAGAATCAGCACTACTGGACCGATTTCGCGTTTCACTGGGACGTGACGTGTCTGTCGATTACTTTCTTTATGTTTGCCTAGAAACGGAACGATTCCTGCGCGCCAAGGGCATAACCGATGGGTTTTGGGACAAAGCCAGCAGCGAAGAGTGGTTAAGCCAACTTAATGAAGGTCAGGTGTCCGAATCGCTGCAAGAACTTTGCGATTGGTACATCGCCAATCACCCCAGTCTTGCCGCGAAAGAAGCTGTGGATTTCTCACGCCTCGACGAAGTGGTCATGGGCTTTGTTCGCTTTTGCCGAGATATGCGACGAATTCTTTCAGCGTCCTATGGCGACTCATTTCCGGCCTTTGACTTACATGCTGAACCGTGGCGCACAGTTGCCGGGAAGATTAAATCCTTGATGCCGGGGGGCGCGGCCCTATTCCTGCGTTACCTGAATTGGTCATTTGGTGAATATGTCGAAGAAGTGGATGAGCCTGGTAGCCGACCACCCGTTGGCAAGCATGCTCCACATTTTCCCAGAAGGGGAGCGCCCGCGGGTCGTGGCGGCTCCGCAGGTGGTCCTCCACGCGAACGCGAAGGGCGCCCAAATCGGGATCGACCGAATGGCTCAGCGGGGGGCCCACCAAGAAAAGGGCGTGATACCGACCGCGGAGGAGGTCGCTCGACCAAAGATCTCACCGCAGCGGTCACGCGCGATGTGATTGCGGCCTGCAAACAGATGCGCGAGGACAAGTCCTTAGATACGGTAAAACTCGCTCCGCAAAATAGTTTCTATCGCCGCGTGCAACATAGCTGTGTCAGTGAAGAGGGCTTCTATTCTTTTTCTGATGGCGAAGGAGCGCTGCGCTCCGTTGTCGTGACTCGGAATCCCGTGGCTGGCAAGGATAATCCCTAAATGCCAGCAAGAGTCGCCGTTATCAGTGGCGCCTCATCAGGAATCGGTGCCGCAACTGCAGAAGCGCTTGCGGCCGCCGGCTACTGCTTGGCACTTGGTGCTAGACGTGAGGACAAGTTAGCCACCGTCGCTGAGCGGTGTCGCCAACTGGGCTCGCCGCAAGTTCTAGCATTGTCACTGGATGTGAAAGCAAGGAATTCAGTCGAGCTGTTTACCAGACAAACTTTGTCTCAGTTTCCTGATGCTGATATTGCGCTCATCAATAATGCCGGCATGGCTCGTGGAACTGCCACCTTGGCAGAGGTATTAGAGTCTGATTGGCAGCAAATGATTGATACTAATCTCAGTGGTTTATTGCGAATCACCCGCCAGTTTTTGCCGGACATGATTGCTCGCAAAAAGGGGCATGTGGTCAATATTGGCTCCATTGCCGGAAAATATGTCTATGAAGGTGGGGGCGTTTATTGTGCTACAAAACATGCGGTGCTGGCTCTGACTCGCACTTTGAAACTCGAGTTAAATGGCAAAGGTATCCGCGTAAGCACCATTGACCCGGGGATGGTGGAGACAGAGTTTAGCCATGTTAGATTTGGCGACGAAGAGCGGGCCAAGCAGGTTTACCGAGGGATGAAGCCGCTGACCGCAAAGGACATCGCGGAATGCGTGCGCTGGATTTTGACTCTGCCCAGCCACGTTAATGTTGACGAGGTTGTCTTGACCCCAATAGACCAGGCATCCGTCAGTAAAGTCTTTCGGCGATCATAACCACATAACTAAAACCGCCACTCCCAAGATCAGCAAGCCGATAAGCTGTGGGGTAAACTGTCTGCGCTGCACCCAAAACATATAGCCCCCTTACGGTCAAAGCCGCACGAGCTTATCGGAAGGATCTTGGAATTTTTGATAATTATTAAATAAAAATCTATATATTCAGAAACTTAGGTGACATTCTGGGCGATTCTTCCGAATAGGCTTCGCCCATCGGGTCCAAACATTTCGATTTCGACGGAGTCGCCTTTCTTCATAAATGGCGTTGAAGGTTTTCCGTTGTCGATGGTTTCGATCATGCGCACTTCTGCCAAGCACGACGAACCGCGAGCACGGTCTTCATTCGATACAGTTCCACTCCCCAAAATGGTGCCGGCAGTATATGCCCGTGTCTTGGCGATATGCTCTATCAATTGCAGGAAAGAAAAGTGCATCTCTTCCCCGGCTTCTGGGTCGCCAAACTTCTTGCCGTTGTACTTGGTCAATAGTGGGAGATGCACACGCCCTTCGTGCCAGGCGGAACCAAGCTCATCCGGCGTGCAGGCTACCGGCGCAAATGCAGTCGCGGGTTTAGACTGGAAAAACCCAAATCCTTTCTGCAGCTCGTTTGGAATTAGGTTTCGTAGAGTTACGTCGTTGGCGATGGTCAGTAAGCGAATAAATTTCTCAGCGTCTGTAGCCTTGGTTCCCAGAGGAGTATCCCCCAAGACCACGCACACCTCTGCCTCAAAATCCAATCCCCATTTCTCATCCACTAGTGGAATATCCTCTGTGGGCGCGAGAAATACGCCGGACCCGCCCTGGTAAATCAACGGGTCAGTTAGGAGTGTTTCCGGGGGCTCTGCACCACGTGCCTTACGAACCAGCACCACATGATTGACGTAAGCAGACCCGTCAATCCACTCATAGGCTCTAGGGAGAGGAGAGAGAAACTTAGAAAAGTCCGTTTTGTTGCCGTTAATTTTTCCAGAATTCAGTTCAGCATACAAAAGCTTAAGCTTGGGCGCCGCTTCATTCCAGTGATCCAACGCCGCCTGCATGTTTGGCGCGATCCCTGTGGCTTCGACATACCGCTCCAAGTCGCAACTCACGACCACTAGACGGCCATCACGTTCACCATTCTTAATGGTTCCGAGCTTCATGCAAATCTCCTTCTTTCGAAGTCTACGAGATGAGTGCGTCGTGCCGAAGTTTGTCGATTTGGGCGGGAGTCAGTTGAATATACTCGCCGGGCTTCAAGTCCTCGGGCATGCGCAGATCTCCGAAACCATACCGTACCAAACGCACAACCGGAACTTCGAAATGTTCAAAAATTCTGCGAACAAGGCGGTTCCGCCCCTCATGCACGGTTATGAAGTACCAGCTGCCGCGGGAACGCCCTAAATTCTTGCCATGGGCATACTGAATCTTGACGCGGTTCACTGGACCATCTTCCAAGTTGAAGCCAGCCTGAATAGCAGCCATCTGTTCGTCGGTCAATTTGCCGTTCACGAGTGCCAGATAATGCCGAGGAAGCTTGAATTTCGGATGCGACATGCGGTGAACGAAGTCCCCGTCATTCGAAAGTAAGAGCAGACCTTCTGTGCGGTAATCTAATCTACCCACAGGTGAAACGAGGAATCCCAATTTATTGATTCTGGGTAAATCATAAATCGTTGCCCGATCGCTGGACTGAGACGACCTTGAAGTGAGTACCATGTCCGGCTTGTTCAACAGCCAGTATACTCGGGGTGGCTCCGATTTTACGAATGGACGGCCATCAATGGTTAGCTTGTCGTGTACAGGATCGACGCGGTGACCCATATCAGTCACCGGCTCGCCGTTAACTGAGATCTTCCCCGCTTGGATCCAACGCTCGGCTTCCCGCCGAGACGCTATCCCCAACTGAGAAATCCACTTCTGGATTCTGATCTTGTCCGCTATCGTTGTCGTCATCGAAGTCCTCTGCTGCCCGTACGGCACCTGATCGCTCGTTGGCGGTCGGGGCAGGCGCTTCTAACATCGATTCGTCCAGGAGGGAAGAAGAAGCGTCGCCTTCTGGCAGAAGGGCAAGCTCGGCTACTTCCATTTCATGCAATCCACCGGAAACAATAGGATTATCCGTTTCCTCACCGACAAAATCACCTTCTTGATCGATCTCGTCCTCGCCACCCTCAATTTGGTCAAAAGCCTTTTTCATGGAGTCGTGAGATGGCTGAAAGGCGGAAAGCGGCGGCAAATCGTTGAGCGAACTCATGCGAAATACGGCCAAAAATTCATCGGTTGTACCGAAAAGCATGGGTCGACCGGCGTCTTCTTTACGCCCCACACAGCGAATAAGACCCCTTTCAAGCAGGTTCTTAATGATGCTTCCGGCATCAACGCCACGTACAAACTCAACGTCGGCGCGGGTTACCGGCTGACGGTAAGCAATGATCGACAGCGTTTCCAGTGCTGCACGCGATAAGGGACGTGGCTTGGAGGCAAAAAGGCGCTCCATAAGCGGGCCCGCGTCAGCAACAGTTCTGAATTGATAGCCATGCCCACGGATGTGTTCGAGAGAGAAGCCGCCGCCTCTTTGCTCGAATTCGGCTACGAGAGCCTCAAGCTCCCTTTCGATATCATTTACAGTCAAACCATCGTCACCCAAGACTTCCAATACGTCGATCGGCTTTACGCACTTCGGTGAGGCAAACAGCACCGCTTCAATCTGTGCTCGCAGTGGCAATTTGCAGTTTGGTTTTTCGCGCAATGAATCCGGACGGCCGACGGGCCTGATATTGGCAAATTCCGAGTCCTCATCATCGAATGATGCCTCATCACCTTCTGTATCTTCCTCAGCACCTAGTACCTCATCGTCGAGCTCTTCTGCGGCTACGAGTTGTTCGTCGTGAAGTTCTTCGGCAACCAACTCGTCAACAAGGTCATCATCGCGCATGTTATCGCTATCGGTCACGGGTAACTCCTATTGTGTCGCGATGGGCGCAGCCGCCAGATCGGGACGGGCATTTGCTACAATTCGCTCTCGTTCCTCGCGACTAAGCGGTAGCGACAGTTCATCAAAATCAAATTTATAAAGCCAAAGAGGTCCCAACAATTCCCGCTGGTAGACCTTGATCTTGCTCCACTTCACCAGCTCAAGAACCGCAAGAATGTAAACAACCAACTCATAGCGAGACTGAAACTTCTTATAGAACCCTTGAAACAGCGCAAAATTAACCCGTTCAAGCAGTTGCGTCAGCTCCTTGATCTTTTCCTCAACGGTCACCATGTGGGTTTTTGCTTCAACAATGGCCTTAGGCTTACGCTCACTTAATTCGCGGAGCATCTGCTCGAAAAGCACCACCAATGTCGCTGGCTCCCCCGTGAGTGGCGCCTCGATATGTTCGTACTTTGGCTCTAATCGCGACCATTCGTGGTTTGTCTGAATATCGACACCCAGCTGAGGACGGCTAGACAAATAGTCGGCAACTGCGCGAAAGCGCTCATAATCGATAAGGCGTTGCTGTAGCGAGTGGCGCGGATCATCGTCATCGAAGTCGTCCCCATGCGGGCCTTTCGTTTCGATCGGCAGCAACATGCGCGACTTGATTTCGATGAGTGTCGCTGCCATCTCCAAGAACTCGCCAGCTTCCGCAAGATCACGAAACTCAAGGAGCCGAAGATGGTCGAGGTACTTATTCGTCAGTGCCAGAATGTCGATATCAAAAACATCGAATTCGTTTTCGCGAATAAGGTGCAGCAGCAGGTCAAGCGGCCCTTCAAAGTGAGGTAGCTTTAAAAAATAGGTGCTAGTCATAACCTGCCGAAATGAAAACGTTTTACTGCAGGCGAAAATTCAACATTTCCGCATTAATTTCTTAGACATAAATCGTACGTAGACGATATACCTATTCGCCAATTCGGCGCAAGGGCGCCCTAAGGCTGACTTGAGAAAACATGGTCAACACGCTTGAATTAAAAGAGAATTATGCAGTTTTCCGGGATGGGATTCGTCGCCGGGAATTGCTGCTTTCGTCGTTCAAAACAGAGCCCGAATCGGCTTTTGTCGGCAAGGGAGTCGCCAGAGTATTCCTTTCCAGTGGAACAACGCAGGAAAGTCGCAGTCGCTCTCTATTTTCCACTCAGGGTCTAGAGCACTATCGAGCTGCATCCCTAGCTATGTTCCGCCGAGTTCTCGCGGAAGCGACGGGTTTTGTACCAGAAGAGATCCCGGGCTTTAGCCTAGTACCCGCGCCGTTGGGAGCTTGGCAAGATAGTAGTTTAGCGCAAATGGTGGCTTGGTTTCGCGAAGAGTTTACCTTGGAATATGGGAACCCTAAGGGTTTTGTATCCATATTGCCAACGGATCGACCCGTTTGGATTTTCGGCACGGCATTGCACTTGCTGGACGTCTGCGAAAACAGCTCCCACACGGTTTTACATCCCGCTAGCGTCATATTTGAAACCGGTGGTTTTAAAGGCCAACGTCGGGAAACAACGCGGTCCAAACTGTACGAACACATAAAATCAACTTTCGGCATTTGCACCAATAACATCATTAGCGAGTACGGCATGTGCGAGCTTTCGGCGCAGGCGTACGATTGGGTTTCTGCTCAACAGCGCGCCGAAGTACCGCTATGTCAGAGGTGGTTTCGCTTCGACTCTTGTGTTCGCGCTTATTCGATTCCCCATGACAATAAATCTAAAATCCTGGTTGTCGACGACCCAAATCGCGTGGACTATCCGCTGCCTATTGTGACTGAAGACCTCGTGACATGGGGCCAACAATCCCAATTTCAACTCGTCGGCCGCGCACCGAAAACCCCCGCGCGAGGCTGCTCACTAAACATGCAGGACCTTTCAACCTCGATTCAGTCGGTTGAGACTTTTCCTTCCGCAGCCAACAAAATTCTACAGGGAGCAGACTTATGCTCTGATGCGGGGTTAGCTTTTCGCGCGCGAGTTATCAGCCTTGAATTCTCGCGGTTGCTCGGCAATCGCGACTACCAGACCGCGTTATCCGCAGAACTGCAGTCACCAGTTCTAGCCAAGTGGGCCACTGATTCTCTAGATGCGTCAGTTCCCCGGTCCGCAACCGATTGGGAGAAGGCCGCATTAACGGCTTGCCAGGGACACTTGCGCACATCATGGCTTTTCTTGCTGCCGGGCTCCCATAGCATTGCCGGCCTTTACCCGTTGGTGATGGCATACATTGCGGGGTTTCGTTGTCAGCTAAAGCTGCCCTCTGACTGTAAGCACCTGAGCTCGTCTTATCACGCGATTCTCATGTGGTTTGATTCACTTCCCGATTCTCACATCGCCCTATTGCCCAACGATGATCGCCCCAACCTTACAACGAATGCGTATGACGGGGTTTTCTGCTTTGGCGCCGACGAAACGCTGGCTTTCTTGCGGCGGAATTTCACCGGAACCATAGCAGGGGGCGGGACTTTTCACTCTTTATGTATCGTCGATGAAGAAAACCTGCTGACGCATGCAAACGCGATTGCTCGCGATGTTCTCGCTTTGAATCGGCGAGGCTGCATGTCAACTCAGGGCGTAATTCTCGTCAGTCGCAACGCACCCCACACGCAAACGGCCATTCAACGACTGCAAGAGTCACTGACCTCTTACGAAGAAGTATTGGGCAAGCCCAATATCCTGGTGGATGCGCGCCATCTGCGGAGTTTGCTGGAGCTAAAGGAAGCCTCAAAGTCGCTGGATGCGCAGGGCAATCTTGCCGTTTTTGTCATCCAAGAAGACATCGCGAACGATCTTTTGGGCAATCAACGCCAGTTCCGAGAAGTTTTTCCGAGCGTCAAGCTCATAACCACGACCCAAGATCCCAATTTGCATGGCATAGTTGTACGCAACGTGGGGCAAGGTCAGGTGGCGCCATGGGACGGATTCCATGAAAATAGACCTTTGTACGCCCCGGTGTGAATGTTAGGTTGAATCACGCTATAATGACTAACAGATCAGAGAATTTTCCGTTGGAGCGTGAATGTTTCGCGCACTGAAGATGGCCTCCTTCACTCTGGCAACGGCTGCGTTACTCGCCGATCAGGCCTATGGCGTAACCTTACGCTCGCCATTTACGCCTGACCTGGGACTGACGCCCATTCGCCTCATTACTCCGCAAAATATTCGCTCGTCTATGATTAGCGAAGCGGAACTAGCAAAAAGCCTCGAAAACTTCTGCCAGCGGTTGCAAGAGCAGTTTCACAACTTCGGCTGGAAAGAAGCACCGTGCGACGGCGTAAACTGGCGCGCGGATGTACGCACCGCAAATGGCCACCCATTGATTTATCAGGTATTCGGCGAAGGCAAAGAAACATCTATGGTGTTGAGCGCGGTGCACCCGGACGAAATGACTCCGGTGCCCATGGGTTTTCGATTTGCGAAGTACTTGGCAGCAAACCCCGGTGTCCTGGATAAGGAGAAGCGCATCATTGTGGCTCCCCTTATCAACCCTGATGGCTTCCTACGCAACCTACCTTCGCGTACAAATTCAAACGGCGTCGATACGAACCGGAATTTTTTCACGACCGATTGGTACGATCTTTCTCGAGAACTTTGGTCGAGCAAGAAGAAAAGAGATCCTAGGTACTTCCCAGGCTATTTCCCCAACACGGAGATCGAGACTTTCTTTCAAATGCAGCTGATCGATTTCTATCGCCCGGACAAGATATTGTCGATTCATGCGCCATTGGGATTCTTAGATTACGATGGTCCCGGAGACCAAAAGTTTCGAACACTCTCCGAAAGTGAGCGTCAAGCCAAACAACTTCCACACGCCATCAGCGAAAAGTCAAAAAATTACCGAGTTGTCGACTATTCCTTTTATCCTGGCTCGCTCGGGAACTATGCTGGCAATGAGCGCAGCATTCCGACAGTTACCCTTGAACTTGAAACCACCGACGCCCGCCGCGTGGACGCTTATTGGGAGCAGTTCCTTCCTGGGTTACTTCTGCTCATTGACTACCCATTCAAGCTCACGGAACAGGCGATTACTCACCCCGCAAGCGACTTCGTTAAGTGGTACTTGACGCTTCCAGAGGCAGAAAGCATCTAGTGGGAACCTACAATCCGACTCAAGAGCTGACTCTTGACGACTTCAACTACGAACTCCCCGAAACACGTATCGCCCAACATCCCGTTGAGCCCAGAGATACTGCCAAGCTGCTTGTGCGCACGCGAGAAGGAAATATTTGCGATCGTTACATTTATAACTTACCCGAGATCCTGCGCAGGCCCTGCCTTTTCATCATCAACGAGACGAAGGTCCGCCCGGCCAGGATTTTTGGTAAGTTGGTAACTGGCGGAAAAGTCGAATTGCTTTTAACTCAACGGTTATCGGCGGCATCGCTTGGACAGGCAAATGTCTGGGCAGCTGTAGCCAAGCCGATGCGCAAACTTTCCACCGGCACCAAGATCGCCTTTGAGGGCGGCATGTGCGCCGTTGTTCTTGAGAGAAGTTCAGAAATGGAGGTTCGGGTTCAATTTCAAAACCTAAACCTTGATTTTGATGCTTGGCTCACCATGTACGGCATGCCGCCGCTCCCGCCGTATATTCGGCGAAAAAACGATGACTCCGCCCAGCGCATCGCTGACCTGGAACGGTATCAAACCGTCTTTGCCAAAGAAGTCGGATCTGCAGCCGCACCAACAGCAGGCCTGCACTTTACGCCCGACCTCGTTGCAAAGCTTCGCGACAAGGGACACTCTTTTGCGCCTGTCACGCTGCACGTTGGCTTGGGCACTTTTCTGCCCGTGAAGGTACAGAATCTAGACGGACATCATATGCACACCGAGCAATATTACTTTCCTCGGAACACTCTTGACGCAATCAGAGTTGCGCGCAGAGCTGACCAAGATGTGGTCGCCATTGGCACGACTTCTTTGCGCTGTCTACTCTCATTTTTTAAAGATGGGAATGGGATCGAAGAAAATGAGGACGAGAACTGCGATACATGGCGATCGACTGATTTATTTGTACGGCCCAGAACCGAGACCGAAAGAGTTAGACTCGACAAAGTGACAGGCATACTCACGAATTTCCATCAACCAAAGTCGACACTGTTGATGCTGGTTTCCGCCCTGATCGGATTCGCTGCGACGAGGGATGTTTATCGGCACGCTTTAGAGCATGAGTACCGTTTTCTGAGTTACGGAGACGGATGCCTCTTCTGGCTTTGATCCTTCCCCTCAAGCATTCTGGTTAGAATCTGCATGTCCTCCACTTGTTGTCCAAGTTCACGAATCTTTGCCTCACGCACACGAAGCTCCGCTTCGAGACGACGAATTCGCTCTTTATAAACGTCTTCATGACGAACTTCAGATTCCTTTAAGTGACGAACGGCCTGCTCAACGGATACGATCAGTCGGTCCATCGTCGAATCAAACAATCTGGCATCTGCCACTGCTTCGATTCTCTTTGAGCTTGGTGCAAATATAGCTCGACTTGCTACCGCGGGAGCCGCAGCGTCACGACTGCGCAAGTGATACAACTCCGAATTACTCGGCGAATTTTCTGTCGGCATCGAGCCTGCATCCGAAGACGTCGGCGACACAGAGGGTAAATCTGAAACACTTGCTGCTGGCCGACTCGGCCTCGCCGAGACTCGGGCGGAATCAACGGGAATGAAGTACTTTCCTTCTTTGAGGATCGCATGCAGCTTGCCGGTCTTGATGCGACGCCTGACCGTCATATCAGATATTGAAAAACTGCGGGCATACTCAACAATTGAAAGCCACTGTTCAGCCATAATATGCCTCAATCCAATCGTTGCCATTTTGCGAAGTTCGAAAGCACATCCTTCGCACGCTGACTCATTTGTCCTGTCGGGGATTCTCTCTACTTCTGAGTTTAGAACACTTCCTGAAACGCCGGCAAGTCAGTGGGCAGTTCTAGCCCAGTAAGCTTTTCTAGGACTTTTTCACTGCTTCCAACTCTCCTTGAGAAGTGTCGGAGTACATTTTTTACGTAAAGGCGTGTTTCGCGGTAGGGAATCCATTCGACAAATTCGTCGATTTCGCAGTCTCGACAACGGGCCAACCATCGGTCTACGGCTGCTGGACCGGCATTGTATGCCGCAATGGCCAACGGCATAACACCCCGGTAGTACTCAAGCAAAAACCTTAAGTAGTAAGCGCCGTAGGCTACATTTCGAGATGGATTGAATAGAAACTTTTCGGCATAGGACCCATCTCCAAGGTTATTCGCGATCAGGGCGCCGGTCTTAGGCATGATTTGCATAAGGCCCGAGGCCCCCACCGGCGAGACTACATATGGCCTGAAGCCGCTCTCAACCTGCATGATGGAACTAATGAGCTCAACCGCAACACCAGATGCCACAGCCGCTTCGGCAAGCAGACGTTCGAGAGATGCTCCCTCTTCCAGTGACAACAATCGATTAGCGTCCAATCGACCTGAAGCTGCCGCGCCCAGGTTGAGGTATGTCTGTGAGTCATTCGAATTTTCGAGCTCGTCACTCGGGTTTTCCTGTGCCCAATCGCGAGATTCTACTTGCTCGGTCAATGGCAACAAACGGCTCTTGCGCGACCATACAGATTCTCCAGACCAGTCTTGACTCCTCGCTGCGCCGCTGAATATAGGCCACTTAACTTGCGCCATGACTGAATAGTAGGAGCTTGGATAGCGATCTAATAGTTGTGCAACTCGCTCTGCAAGTACCGCCCCATTTCCCTGCAATTCCGCAATTCGAGCTCCCCAGTACAGCCTCAGTTCGTCACCGTGCCCATCACGAATCGCCGCCCCTGACGACTTCGACAGCAATTGATCCGCTCTGCTCAGATCGCGGCCAAGATACGAGTTCCAGAAAATATCCCAGCGCAGTCGCTGGCTGGGGCTTTCCGACATCAATGTTAGATAAGCCTCCCGTGCGGGAATGTGCATTCGCATTTCTGCTAGTAAGTCGGCTAGCCATACTCGCAATGTGCGCCGGCGCGTCGAATTATTCTGGGCAGCAATAGCTTGCGATAGATGCTGTGCGGCCTCATGTCGCATTCCCATCCGCCATTCAGCTCGAGCAGCCAATTCATAAAAGTGTGCAGCACCTTCGACCAAGGCGATACCCTGATGTCGCCCAAATTCGGCACGAACCGCTGCATAATCGCCCGCTTCAAAAAGAAAGCTCATCCGGTCGAGATCGTTCATCACATAACTCAAGCCGCGCTCATCGCGAACTGGAAGGTTAATGCGCGCCTTTATATATTCACGCAGCCCTGGATCAATAGCCGCGCGATAGAGCTGAATCAAGAACCTACGACTCGGCAAATATGCTCCCTGCTTGGTGATCGAGGGATTATCGCAGCTGACAAGCTGCACGATCGCCCAACGACCTTCTGCAGAATGCGGTGATCGCGCCGCCACCTGCTCAAGCAGAGGATAAATTTTGGTCGCGTTGCCTAAAGCCTCGAGTGCCCGCTGGTAATCCTGGAAAGTTTCTGTGCTCATGCTGAAGCGTTGGCCGCGGGGAGCTGCCATGGCCTTTTCGAAATTTTGCACAACCCTCGCATGATCTCCAGAATGCAGTGTCAGCCCGATTTCCAGCTGCATGGTTTGCCATTGGAGCTCGTCCGATTCTGAGCCTGAAATGCTCACCGGGATTGCTGGGTTCGGAGGGAGTTCTGCGCGGATCAGCCCAGACTGACGGGCGGCCACCAAGCTCAAGATAGCTCGAGAGGCAGGCTCGTGATCTCTCATGACTCGCTCCGATCCCCGCAGTAGCTTCAGGTATCCAGATGCAGAATCTGGAGCATGATCAACGGTCAATGCAGCCAGCTGCAACAAAATATGATTACGCTGCCGCTCAGATGTCAGACCAAATAGCTGCTTCTCGAGTCTTCGAAATTCCTTCTGAGTTTCCTCGCTGAGTAGGAGGTAGCGGAAGAGCGAAGATTTTGTTGCATCGTATCGCTCCTCAATTGCTTGAGGCATAGCAGCTCCTGCTGGCTTGGTCGCAGCGAGGAGTAAAAGAATGGCCATACTCAGAAGTCGAGGGTAGCGCATTTCCCACCTTGATGACACGATCGGCATATCGAGACTAAGGTAGGTATCGGGCTTTGCGGCAATACATTGACTGGCAACTCACCAAATTATGGCAAAAATACCTTATGTTTTTGATGGTTCAGAATTTGCACCCACTGCTCCGGGTCAATCGCTCAGGCGCACACTAACGTCATTTCCGAAGCGCGTAACTTCAATTCTGCCCGCTTTAGCGGCTCCCGCACCCTCTCTTTCGATGAGTAACGTTGCGATTTTATTCTCAAGTAACTGCTCGATCCGACGACGGAGCGGCCGCGCCCCGAAGTGCGTCACCTCGATCCCTTCGAGTAATAGCTTGCGCGCTGATTCATCGACGTTTAGGTCGTAGCCAAGATTCCCCAACCTCTTGGCCAGATCTCCCAGCTGCAGATCCACAATCTGGTCAAACTCTTCGCTTCCAAGACGATTGAAGATGATGACTTCGTCGATTCGATTGATGAACTCTGGTCGCAAGAATTTCCTCACCTCACCCATAACAGCACTCTTTTCTCGATCGCTATCCCAACCTGCATCTTGCGCACCGAGCCCAACCGGACGGCGCTTGTCGGTCAAAATCTCTGACCCAAGATTTGAGGTTCCTATGATCACGCAATTTCGGAAGCTGACTTTTTGTCCCTCCGAATCTGTCAGCCATCCCTCATCAAGCACTTGCAATAGAAGGTTGTAGATATCCGGATGGGCCTTTTCAAACTCGTCAAACAACACGACAGAATAAGGGTTATTACGAACCTGCTCCGTCAATTGACCGCCTTCACCATAACCGACATACCCTGGAGGCGAACCAATCAGCTTGGCCACCTCATGCCTTTCCATGAATTCGGACATGTCAATTCGGATGATTTTCGACTCGTCATTCAGCACCTCTGCGGCAACGGCCTTTGCCAACTCCGTCTTTCCTACTCCTGTCGGGCCAAGAAAAAGGAACGATGCAATGGGGGCGTTCGGCTTGCGAAGTCCAGAACGGTTTCGGCGAATCGCGTTTGCAACGGAGCGCACAGCGTCCGACTGGCCAATAACCCGACGCTGCAATGCAGATTCCAAATTGATAAGCTTCTGTGCTTCCTCCTGAACAATCCTATTGGCAGGGACGCCCGTTTTTTTGCTAATCAGTGCAGCGATGTCCTCAACCTCAACCATCCGATCTGCGGGTCCAATTTTGCTATTATGTTCGCGCATGCGGTCCGCCATTTCCGCCTCAAGCTTGGAAAGCTCCATTTGATAATGAGCCATTTTTTCGAAGTCTTGATCATTAAAAGCCTTCTTTTTCAAAGCCCCCAAATCATGGCGCTTGGCTTCATAATCGCGGATCTCAGGTGGCGTATAAATTACCTTAAGCCGCTTCGCAGCGCCTGCTTCGTCGATGAGATCAATGGCCTTGTCGGGCAAGAAGCGCTGCTGAATGTATCTATCTGAAAGCTCCGCCGCAGCCCGGAGAGCCTCCTCACTGTAACTGATTTGGTGGTGCTGTTCGTATTTGTGCCGAAGCCCATGCAAGATTTCGATCGTTTGCTCAACAGAGGGCTGATCGATTTTGACCGGCTGGAATCGACGTTCCAACGCCTTATCTGACTCTATGTACTGTTTATATTCCTTGGTCGTCGTAGCACCCAAGCAACGCAGCAAACCTTTTGCTAACGCCGGCTTCAGCATATTCGATGCGTCCAAGCCACCACCCGATCGCCCAGCGCCAACAACCGTATGGAGCTCATCAATAAAAAGAATAATATCGCCAGATGCAGCAACAACTTCATCGACGATATTCTTAAGGCGCTCTTCAAACTCGCCTTGCATCTTAGCACCGGCAATCAATGAACCCATCTCTAGCGACAAAATCCGCTTGTTGAGCAGGTTTTCAGGGACATCAGCTTGCGCAATTCGCTGCGCCAAACCTTCGACGATGACGGTCTTGCCAACACCTGGCTCTCCTACCAAAACTGGATTGTTCTTCTTCCGCCTCGACAGAATTTGAATCACCTCTTGAATCTCGTCTTCGCGGTGAACGACGGGGTCAAGAGCGCCCTTGCGGGCCATTGCGGTCACATCGGTCGTGTATTGATCGAGAGTTGTTCTGCGCGACTCACCGTCTCGTTGGGTAATCTTCGCATTACCGCGCAAGGCCTCTACAGCCGCCACGACGGATTCGTACTTCAACCCGACCTTGTCCAATATGGACGCGGTGCCTGGTACTTCCTTGCTGAAGCACGCCAGGAAAAGCGAGGCGGTCGAAATGTATCCATCTTTCAATCTCTTCCGCTCTGCATCAGCCTGCTCGAATAAGTTGCTCACATCTTCCGAAACTTTAAGGTTTGCGACACGTCCGTAAACCACTTCCGGCAAGCCCTGCACCGTCGTCATGACCATGTCTATAATTTGGGATCGAATGTTTCCTGTGTCCAATCTCATCTCATCCAGCACTCGGATCACGATCGAGTCTTGCTGTTCGACCAACGACATAAGTAGCACCTCTGAGGTCACAATGGCCTTCCTGAGATTCGCCAGCTCCATAATGCTAGCTTGAAGCGCCTCGGCAACCTTAACGGTCGAGTTTTTCAAAAGTCGTTGTGGCATAAATATCCTTCCCTTAGGCCAGATCTGCTCCAGAACTATAAGTCCACTCGGCGAATAGGCAACCAGTCGATGCGACTATTTTAGGTAAAATCGACAGGAGATGGGACCTGTCATACGTGTATGACAGGTCATCCTTGGATTTATGTTGTCGTAATGTTTATGGTTTTCGATGTCCGGAGGAAAGCAGTACGATATCGCCTTTACGCAAGCTAACGGGCACCTTGCCGGCTCGAACTCGATATGTACGTTGACTTATGACGTCCAAATAGTCCCCATCAGGCAGGCTAGTCCCCTTCATTTCGAAGGTATCTGCACCCTGAATGGGGTTCTTGGAAGTGGCGAAAAACAGCACATCCTCACCGTATACGCGCTCAAACCCAATGATATGCCGTGTCTCGTGCACAACATGTGTTGTCCCAAACCGAGCCGCCGCATTGTCGCGACGCATTTTGATCAGCGCCTTGGTAAATTGAAACATGTCACTGGACTGATCGAAGCTGGCCATCATAGGGCGATTGTATGGATCGCCCGGGTCACCTGTTACAAAGAGATCCTGCTCCAATCCATAATAGACACATGGGATCCCGCGGGACGCAAACCAAAGTGCAATGGCCTGCTTCATCGCCGCGTAACTCATCCCCATTCCGCGCAGGCGAGGCAAATCGTGGCTGTCCAAAAAGGTGATGAGAGAAGTTGCATCGGTCATCTTTGAGTCATCTTCCCAGATCTCCACGAGAGTGGAAAAAGACGCGCTGCGACTGCCAAAAATATCTTGGACAGCGCGGCGAAAGTCAAAGTCCAGCATGGAAAAGCGGGTTCGATCGTAAAACTCATACGACTGCGGGTTCTGCGATCCAGCGGCCCAATATTCACCAAACGACTCCATACGAGGATGCCGTTGGTAAAGGTAGTCCGAGAACCCCCCCCAATACCAATCAGGTACGTGCTTGATCGTGTCAATACGGTACCCAGCTAATCCAGGAAAGCGGCTCATCCAGAAGTCGTGGGATTCCGCCAAATAATTCGTAGCGAGGCTGCTGCGTTGATCGATATCGACGAGGCGTTCAAGCTGGTACGTCTGCACTTCGTGCGGATCGTTCCAGTTGGAAATCGCTTCATTGACGTGGTGGAAAAAAGGTTCGTATTCCGGATTTTCCCGCTTGAGCGCCCGATCATGATCGAAGCTCATCACGTATTGGCCATTGCGAAAGATGGCACCCTTGTGCGGAAATCGACCACCGTTGGTAATTGGCTCAATGCTGTTCAAGTAATCGAGAGATGCGGTTGTCGCGTCCGCTGGGCTTGTATGATTGGCAACAGTATCCAGATAAATCTTAATCTGCGGTTCAGCTTGGTGAATAAGTTCTGACAATATTCCGTAGTCGGTTGCGCCATGATCCGTAAAATTTGGATTCAAGCGAAACCAATCCCGCACCCAATATCCGTGGTAGGAGGTGATCTCCACCGACTCACCATGTCGTTTCGCCTGAACGGTTACCATCTGATTCTCAAAGATGGGAGTCAACCAGATGCGGGTCACCCCTAAGCTTTTGAGATACTGAAGGTTCTGTATAACTCCGCGAAGGTCTCCGCCCCAATACGAGTACCATTTGCTGGCCGCTTTACGATCCTGCTTGGTTGCGCAGAAGCGCCCCTCATGCGGACAATCATTGTTCTTGTTTCCATTAGCAAAACGATCGACGAAAATCTGATAGATAACTTCGTTACCAAAATTCTTTTCGTGAGGAATGATGGGTGACGAGCGGTGTAGAAAAGTCTTATCGACGTGGCCGATTTCTTTCGGCGGAATGCCGGAGGCGAACCCGTTGTTCGTCACGATGGCAAAGATGCCTAGTATACGCAAAAGTATCAGAAAATTTGCAGAGGTCACGTATTTGGCCCCCATTCAGCCCCGAGTTTGTCGACATGAAAGATCGGCCTCAATCCTTACCAAAAATAGTCTCGAGCAGCAAGCAGGAAAGCAATTGTAACCATTCGAATATAAAGAGAATTTTGAATTGTTTAGAGAAGGGACCCGATCGCGGCGCTGGCCCCATCCATGTTGACGCGGTTAAAGCACTTTGGCTCATTGCTGCAAGCCCGCTTCCAACATGGGGAACAGGCGACCTCCGCCGCAAGCTTGACGCCTCGATCGTATAGATCGATCTCCTGAATGCAACTCACACCAAACCATGCGACAGTCGGCTTCTTCAAAGCAATTGCTATGTGCATTCCCAAGGAGTCGCCAGAAAACACTACATCGGCGGTCGCCATCCACAAGATCCCAGACCGAAGGCCCTCTGCGGTGGGTGCATTGACTACGCAGGGATCGGCTGCAAAGGCCTCTTTCATTTCTCGCTGGCGATCGGAGTCTTCTTTTCCTCCAAGCAGGACTACGGCAGCCTCTGGCTGATTCCGACGCCAGCGACGAATCAGCTCAATGCTGTGCTCAACAGTCAGCTTCTTGTAGGGGTACAGAAAGGAACACCCAGTGTTGTACCCAATGATCCTTTTGCTGCCTGTGCTCCGCAGGATATCTGCGCGCCGATTCTGCCACTCTGAACGCTCGTCATCCGTGAGGTCTAGGACGTACTCATCCCGCTTCCACTCCAATCCCATCGTTTCCGTAATCTGCTGAGTCTCGGGCTTCTGATTCTCAAAAAACTTCAGCTGATCATCTAAGCCCACGTGAAACTGATAATCGGCATGATGTGACAAGGGAGTGATGACCCCATTGCGATCGACACCAAAGCCAAACTTACGCTTAGCTTGCAACGACTGGGCCAGGCCACCAGCTGCGGCTGATTTATCGACACTGAAAACGACGTCGAACTGCAGCTGGGACAGCAAGGGCAGGTTTGCCGCTTCGACGGTAAGGAGTCGGTCTATTAAGGAGTTCTCTCGCAACAGCGCCACCGCGCTTGGCAAGGTAATCCACGTAATATGAGCATCAGGATACTTGCGACGAATGGGTTCGAGAAGGCAGGTAGAACGTAAAACGGCACCGAGAGCCTCGAGGCTTACAACTGCGATTCTGGACTGCGCCGGTGTATAAGTCGGACAACCCTTGCAAGGGCGCTTAAACTTGCAGGGCTTGTAGCCGGTAAAATAGACGCAATCGAAATTATAATCTGTCATATGTGGCAATCACTGCGATACAATTGAAAAAACTCTCTTGAGAACAAACTGCGTGACCGTAGCTAAGCTTACACTAGGCATCATACGTCCCTCGAGCAGGGAACAAAACAGCGATCTTGATCGCCGGATGGCAGAGCTAAGCCAACTCGGCATCGTCTGCAAGCTCTTCGATTCGCCATATTCAGCCGAGTGGCCATACACGGCCAGCTCGCCAATGCAGCGAGTGGAGTCCCTTGAGCAGGCTCTTTTGGATCCAGAAGTCGTAGCCATTCTATCTGCTCGCGGCGGGTACGGCGCGAGCGACCTGCTGCCCCACATTCATTGGGACATGTTGAGCCAGGTATCACCAAAGCCAATTATCGGCTTTTCCGATGTTAGTACTCTGCACGCCGCGTTCTACCGACGTCTCGGCTGGCCCGGATTACACGCTCCCATGCCAGGATCCGGTCTCTGGGAAGCTAGTGACCTGGGTGTGCAGAAGTTGGTCCAGATTCTGCTAAGAACCTCGCCGGAGTGGCTGGAAGTGCCGGTCCAGGCCAGTTGGAATGCGCGCCCTGATTTTCATGGATCGGGATTGCTAATGGGCGGATGCATGTCCGTGCTTACAAACCTCATCGGAACGCCGTATTTTCCAGACATAGATCGGCCGTTCATACTTTTCCTCGAGGACACGGATGAGTCGCCTGCGCGCATTATGCGCTACCTGAATCAGTGGATTCAGAGCGGAACACTTTTCCATTGCCTGGCGATTATTTTAGGCGTCTTTCGCAATGCCAAAGCCGATGGGTCCGATTGGCGCGAAGAACTTGGCCAACAGTTCGCTCGACGCACCGGCTTACCAGTCCTTTTTTCAGAATCATTCGGGCATATTAAGAACAACATTCCCATTGGCTTCGGCTGCCGAGGCCAGATCACCCCGTCTGCATTACTTTGGGAGACAAAGGATGTCATTCCGACCGCCATTAGCCAAGCTTGACGTGAAGCCAGGGGATCATATCTACTTTATGGGCATCGCAGGAACGGGCATGGGGTCAGCCGCCGGATTGGTGCATGCGGCGGGCTTTCAGGTCACTGGCTCGGACTCGGGTATTTATCCACCTATGTCCGACTTATTGAACCGTCTCAAAATCACCGTTCACTGCCCCTACTCCGTCGACAACCTAGGGCGCGAGCGGCCCGACCTAGTTGTCGTTGCTAACGCACTTTCGCGCGGCCATGCAGAGCTCGAGGCGCTGCTTAGTTCCGATATACCATACACCAGCTTCCCCGAATTATTGGGTCAACTCCTACTCTCTCGCCGCACGTCGGTTGTCGTTGCGGGTACGCACGGCAAAACAACGACGACAGCTCTGCTGGCGCACATCCTGGAGCAAGTCGGGGCTGAGCCAGGCTTCATGATTGGTGGGCTGCCAAGAGGTAGAAAGACGAGTTTTGAGCTCGGGGCGGGAAAGGTCTTTGTGATCGAAGGTGATGAGTACGACACATCGTTCTTTGATAAGGGTCCAAAATTTCTACACTATGAGCCGAAGTATCTATTGCTAAACAACCTAGAATACGACCACGCTGACATTTATAAATCCGTCGAGGAGATCGAGGAGCGCTTTTCACAGGTCATCTCGCTCGTTTCGGAGCCCGGCCGAGTTATCGCCAACATTGATGACTCAGGTGTCCAGCGTGTATGTCGGGGCTTTGACCAGAGCCGCTTTGCCTACGTCGCAGCCATGGGGCAACGCGAGGCAGCAACAAGGGTCCTGAGTGCGGCGCCAAAAATGCGAGCGGCTGCGCAAAATGGGACCTGGGAAGTCACGCTCAAAACCAGCTACTGGGGTTGCATCAAGCTGGAAACGCAGCTGAGCGGCGACCACAATGCAGCAAACCTAGCTCAGGCTTGTGCCCTGATTAGCCGGCTTTGTGAGAACGGCGATATTCAACCCGTGACCGCGACTACCCTGGCCGAAGCTGTAAGATCATTTCCCGGAGTGCACCGACGCTTAGACCTCTTGGCGTCCAGGGCCGGTGTCGATATTTTTGAAGATTTTGCCCACCACCCAACCGCAGTCAAATCCGTCATTAGTGGCTTTCGGCGAGCCCATCCCAATCGCCGATTGGTCGTCGCTTTTGAACCTCGCAATGCCACCAGCCGACGCTCGACCTTTCTCATGGAGTTTGCCCAAGCTCTGAGCCTTGCTGACCGAGTTCTGGTCGGCAAATGCCCCGTTGATACGCGAATTCCTGAGGACCAGAGGATGAATACTCAGATCCTATGCAAACAGATTGGGACTTCGGCGACGGCCTTCTCCGAAAACGAGGACCTGCTAGCAGCGGTGGATCGGGAGCTTCGGCCTGGCGACGCTGTTATCTTCATGTCCAGCGGCAGTTTCTCAGGCATCCAATACCAGCTCGCTAAGACGGTAGAAAAGCTCGGGAGCAGCAATGCAAATACAGCTTAAGTGGCTAAAAGCTCGCTTGCATTTTTTGTGCAATAAGGGCAACTTCTGCCCTGAGAACGTATCTGACAGCCTTTGGCCTGATATGTTGGCGGTGGGTTGTTGTAATTTTTCTGGATGCTTCTGAGGAGTATTGGGCATGTTGTTATCTCGTTTTGTATCGCTAGCGCCGTTGGTCTTGGCCATGTTTGTTGGAATGGCTTCTTGCGCCGAAGATGAAAAAGCTACTGAAGAGCCAGTTTCTGCTGATTCGATGAATCAACCTGCCGAGCCGCCCGTTGGTGACATGGCTGGTTTCACTCCGGAAGCTGTTTACTTCGCATTCGATGACTACACGCTTAATTCTGAGTCCCAAGGCCGGCTTAACAGCCTATCCAGTCGCCTCAAAGGCTCGCAGGGTACGGTAGTGCAAATCGAAGGTCATTGCGATGAGCGTGGCTCGGTCGAGTACAACCTGGCTCTTGGTCAGCGTCGAGCCGAGTCTGTGAAAACTTACTTGGTTCGTATGGGTATCGATGCTGCTCGCCTAACAACCATCAGCTACGGAGAAGAGCGCCCCGTTGCTTCTGGACATGATGAAGATTCATGGAGCCGCAACCGCCGCGCTGAGTTCGTTCTTTCTAATCAATAGTTGCTGCAAAAGCAGATAAAGCAAAAAGCCCGGCCCCTGCGCTGGGCTTTTTGTTTATTTCGTGGATTTTCCTCTTAAGTTTCAGGCTCTAACCCACCCGCGCCAGCATTGCAAAGTTACACGGGAAGCATTAAACTCTTAGATTCGTTGGGCGAAACTATTCTCGTACGAATTTCGTACCCTTGGGTTGTTTCAAGTACTTGATATCGCTCTGGCTCATCCTTCAATTGTTCATACAGGAGCTTCGGCCTTGGATACTGTTTTGCCTGTTGTGATTGTGCTTCTAGTTGTCCCTCTTTCCTTTCTGATTGCATACGCCCTGCATAAGCGACAGGTCTTTCGCGCGTTCGAAGCAGCACAAGGGGAATCCAAGACCATTCTCGAAGAAGCTCGCCGCGAAGCTGATCAGCTCGTAAAAGCCGCCATGCGCGAAGCCAAGGACGAAGGACGCAAGCGTCGACAAGACTTTGAAGAAGAAGCCAAGACACGTCGCTCAGAAATGGCGAAGCTTGAAAGTAAGATTCGCGCCCGGGAGCAAAACCTGGAAAAGAAGCTATCCATTGTTGAAAAGAAAGAGCAGGAGCTAGATCAGGCTACGGAGCGAATGGACGAAGAAGATAAGCGCTATAAGCGGGTCATCGCTGAAAATGAGAAGTTGCTTGAACAGAATCGAAAGACATTACAGAACATCGCTCGTTTGACCGCCGAAGAGGCAAAGCGCGAATTGATGCGAACTATGGAAGAGATTGCCCGCAAAGAAGCGCAAGAACGCATCAAGAAGATCGAAGAGGAATCACGTGCGCAAGCGGAGAAAATCGCACAGTCGATGATCAGCTTATCGGTACAACGCATTGCCAGCGAGCATGTGAACGATTCGACGATTTCAGTGGTTACACTGCCCAGTGAAGACATGAAAGGGCGCATCATCGGTCGCGAAGGCCGAAACATTCGGGCACTGGAGCAGGCAACTGGCGTGGACTTGATCATCGATGATACGCCTGAAGCCGTGATCATCTCCTGCTTCAACCCCATTCGCCGCGAGATCGCGAAAATCTCTCTTGAGCGTTTGATTGGAGATGGCCGGATTCACCCTGCACGCATTGATGAAACCGTAAAACGCGTTGAATCTGAGTTTGAGCAGATCATCGTAGAAAATGGTGAACAAGCCTGTTTTGAAACCGGAATTACTGATCTCCATCCAGAACTCATCAAGCGTCTCGGACGCCTCCGCTATCGCAGCACCGGGCAGCAGTCGGTATTGCAGCATAGCGTGGAAGTAGCCCACATTTGCGCCATCATGGCCTCGGAAATGGGATTAAACGTTCGGCACGCCAAACGCGCGGGCCTACTGCACGACATCGGGAAGTCCGTCGACCAGGAGACGGAGGGTCACCATGCACAATTGAGTGCTGAGCTGTGTGAGAAATACCAGGAAGCTTCGCATATCGTCGAAGCTGTGCGCCTGCATCACACCGAGGATCTGAGTCAAGCATCACCTTATGCCGTCATCTTACATGCTGCTAACAGTCTGTCCGCAAACCGCCCCGGCGCAAGAAAGGAAGTCCTTGAATCCTACATTAAGCGCCTGCAAGAAATGGAGCGCCTTGTCACCGACTTCTCCGGAATCGAGTCCGCATATGTCATTCAAGCTGGCCGAGAAGTGCGAGCCATCGTGAGGCCCTCGGGCGTCAGCGATGACGAAATGACCACCCTATCGCATGACATCGCCTCCACACTGCGCAAGGAGCTAACGTTCCCAGGCCAAGTACGCGTAACCATCATGCGTGAGAGCAAGGCTGTGGACTTCGCGAAGTGACACGAATTGTTGCTATTGGTGATGTCATTGGCAAGGCAGGGCGGAGCTGCTTAAAGCGCTGGCTTCCTCGCATCCATTCAGAAGTTAGACCAGACGCCATTATTATCAACGGCGAAAATGCCGCAGGCGGTTTTGGATTAACGCGGACGCTCTATGACGAGTTTGTAAATCAACTCGGCATCGACTGCATCACCATGGGCAACCACTGGCATGACAAGCCCGAGATATTTGACTTCGCCAAGCAAGTTGACCGACTGGTCCTACCAGCAAACATGATGAACGTCCGAGAACCTCGCGACGGGCTAAAGCTGATTCAGCTACAAAATGGGCGCACAATTGCCGTTATGAATCTGATCGGGAAAGCCTTCATGCACTCCGACAATCGAAACCCGTTTCACGAAGTCCAGCGGCTGCTGCCTTACATTCCAGATTACGTAAAGATAAGAGTCGTCGACATGCATGCTGAAGCCACCAGCGAGAAGCAAGGAATGGGCTTTTATCTCGCGGGCAAAGCATCGCTCGTGTATGGTACTCACAGTCATGTACAGACCGCTGATGAGCGCATTTTGGAAGGCTGGACTGGTTTTGTAACAGACGTTGGAATGACTGGATCGCATGATTCAATCATCGGAATGAAAAAGTCCATTGCTCTAGATCGGCTCACAGAGTCCAACAAGACGAAACGCTTCGAACCCGCGAAGGCACAGCCTTGGCTTTGTTTTCTTGCGGCAGATATTGATGATACTACGGGTAAGTGTGACGCCATAAAGCGCTATCAATGGCGTGAAGATGGTCACAATGCTGACTCTTTGGACGATGAAGACTAAGGGAAATTGACATGCCGACGATGAACCATGCAGCTCTGAATCATCTCCCAAAACTCTATCGCGCTGGGAGCCGCTCTGCGCTTCTCGCACTATCTTTAGTGGCGTCAACCGCCAACGCCGTCTTCATCGATGGGGAGGGCAGTTTTGCGCTTCGCGCCGAATCAAGAACACGGCCCGGAATGTCACCGGAATCGAAAACGCACCAAGCCATCGATCAGCACTTTCGGTTTAAAGGCGAGCTTCGCGCCAACGACCGTACGAGCATGTTTCTGGAATTCCGGCTCTTTGACGACCCGCGCCAGGCTTATTTTGGCGATGTGGGACGCCCAGAAGACTGCACGATCTATCAAGATGTTTCGGGCAATACAATCGGTTCGTCTTCACAAGCATCGGGCAGCGGCTGTGTTGGGCAGCATCAAAATACAGCAGAGCCTGCGTACGAGCCTTACAGGCCCTATGTGACACAAGCTTACGTGCAATATGCCTTCGACTATTGCCTGCTAACGGTTGGCCGCCGTCCTCGCGATTGGGGCCTAGGCATTTTCCTCAATGCAGGAACCGGCCCCTTCGATACGGCTTATTCTGTTTACGATGGCGCCACATGCGACATCAATTTGCAGAAGTCTCAGACGCTTGGCATTTCCTTTGGCTATGACAAGCTGTCAGAATCCGGACCATCCGTAGAACTCAATAGCAGCCATGTCGGCAGCGCCACCAATCGTTCAGAAGATCTTGATCAGTATTTCTTTTCGATCCAGTTCGATAACCGCGCAGCAAACGCTGGATCAAGTTTCACCCGCCAAGTTGGAATGTACTTTGCAAACGTACTTGGCGACGACAAGAATACCGACATCAAGTTTGCCGATTTGTACACCGGGTTTTTCTTCGCTGACTTAGCCGTTCGCAACGAATTGTTGTTTCGTCTTGGCAAATCGGCCGATCCAAATTGGGCTCGATACGGTGGGCGAACTAGCGTTAAGAAGGACGTTGTTCAAAACAAAGTCGACTCAATCGGCGTTGCAGGCGAGGTTTCCTACACGCTGATGCGCTCGGGTGCCTTTGTTGGTCCGGCGGAATATCGCCAAGGGAATGCCAAATCGAGTGAGGTATTCTTCGGGTATGCCTATGCCCCGGGTGAGCAGAACGGTTATCGTAAGGAGCGCCCCACGGATGCAAGCCCTAGCCGCGCGGCCGGCTCCGGCAATACAGCTCGTGCCATGGCTTTTCACAGAAACTTTAAACCGGCGCTATTGCTATTCAACGAACACCCTGAAGTTGATCAATTGCGCGTTGATGGTGTTTTCGACCCGGGCCGCGTGATGAATGCTTCTGTTTTCAATCTTGGATTTCGCTACGAAAGTCTCGAAACTGGTAACTTTGAGGCACGTCTCGTCACGGCATCGCTAGTTGCTGGAATTCCTAAAGATGTCTACACACTTGCCTCTTCGCAGGCGGTGCGTCCAATTGGATTTGCCGGAAAATCGCTTGGTTACGAGTTGGATCTGAAATACGACCGCACCTTTGGCAAGGACCTATCCGTCGGAGTCGCCGGTGCTTTTGCGCTACCTGGCGATGCCTGGAAGGTGATTAAAAACGAGGCTGCGAAGAGTTCTTTTATGGTCGAGGCCCACGCCGTTTTTCGCTTCTAGCTAACTGCTCTCGGCTGGTACCGCTGCTTAATTTCGGGTAACCTTGCAGAAAACAAGTTTTTTTCTGCAAGGAGGCGGCCATGGCTCATCTAGGTCCCACTGAAAAACACACGCTAGAGCGTTTGGACTCTGCCCGCACGATGGAGTTCCTCACAGGAATCGCTGCCGGTATTACCAAACATGAGCGACTGAGCCGAGGCGCCATTGATGAACTCCGCGTTACCCTAACAGGAATTCAGCAAGGCATCATTGGACAAGGTCTGCAAGCATCTCTATTCATCGAAGTCATGCACCAGTCATGTGAAGTCGTTCAGTATGCGCTTTGCCGTTACGGAGAAGTTGGCTTTTGTCGAAATATGCTGCGCCACAGTATGCTGAGCATGCTGAACGACAGCATCCGGACTGCTTCGGAACTCGGCCAAGCTCTACTCGATAAGGTTAATCTTGTTTTGAATCGTCCACTCTTTGTGACCGTGGGTGGAAAAATCGAGGGCCATGCATCATTCAGCACCGCACTTATCGACTTGACGGAAGTTCTCGAGCAGGCCTGCTCCCAGATGTTGGACGCCAGGAATCATGTGGCGCAGTTTCTGCCATCGGCTCTGGGGCGAACAGATAAAGTTGAGTTTGCTATTGATGACGCTGTTGCCAGCCAACTTGGCTTCAGCGCCGTACGCGCTGAAGCGATTCCGTTTCATACCGAGTCGCAGGCGAAACGCCTATTCTGCGTGGCCGCTCAGAGTATCGTGGAGTCTGTCGAAGAGTTCTGCAATCAGATGCGGGTGAATCTACTGAAGGACACCACTGCCCCAGCTCTGGTAAATTGTGACAGCATCCGTTCGGAGCTCCAGTTTTTGGCTTCCACGGCTCTGCCTGATACGGACAACGTGGAACTCTGGGAGCTCAAACGTCTGCGTGTTGTGGCATCCATCGACGCCATCAATCGGGATCTTTCCTCACTGACAGATTCGCTTTCGAACCTTCTTTCCGCGACGCGTAATTTCGTAGATCCGAGCACCCGAATTCGGCCCGAAGAGCTGCGTAGGGCCGTCGTCGCCCAGCTCATGCACAAAGGAACCCCCTCACAAAAAGCCAGTCAAGCTGCTGGTGCGCTTTTTGACTATTGCCGCACACACTCGGTGACACCCACTAGTTTGATTGCAGCAGAGCTTGGAAGGATCGATCCGCTCCTGGTAGGCGGTTGCGAGAAACTCTTGCAGAGCTATGAAGACAGCCAGTCCCTACAACTGAATGTTGACGAGAAGCAAGAGAACCTGCGCCGATCGACTAAACTGAGAAGGTTGTTCGAGGGGAATATTTCTGCGTTCAGCCTGATTGCACTTTTCTTGGCAACGGGTATAACCGGTTGCGGGCTAAAGGGAAGTCCAAAGAGCCAAATTGACGACTTACGCCCGACCATTCCTTTTCGTAGCGACAACACATCGGCGCCTAGCGATGTCGGTAACTGAGGTCAAGCATCATGACTGGAAACGACCACAAGTTTGATGGAGTCTGGACTGCGATCGTTACGCCGTTTAAGGCTGATTCCTCCATTGACTGGGCGGCTTTTGAAACGCTGCTTGCACGTCAAGCAAACGCAAAGGTAACTGGGGTGGTGGTCTTTGGCACAACAGGCGAGTCCCCAACGCTCACGGCACAGGAAAAACTGTCCCTGGTGAAAAAGGCTCGGACGTTACTACCGAGAGATGTCCGAGTCATGGCTGGCACTGGCAGCAACAATACCTCGCAGACGATTGAGCTTTCAAAGTTGTCGGCAGATGCTGGGGCAGATTCACTGTTAATTGTGACTCCGCCATACAACAAACCCTCCGTCGCGGGATTAGCGGCACATATTGAAGCCATTGCAGATGCGGTATCGCTGCCCATTTGCGTTTATCACGTCCCCGCTAGAACGGGACAGTTTCTATCCCATCAAGTGCTGGCAGAGATCAGTAATTTGCCTGGCGTCGCAGCCGTCAAGGAAGCGTCTGGAGATATTGCCTTCTTTACGAGAGCCGCCGCAAGGTCGCGGGCATGTTTTCTCTCCGGAGATGATATCACCTACTTACCGTCGCTCTGTGCAGGGGGATCCGGCTGTATCAGTGTTGTCAGCAACATTTTCCCTAAATCAATGGTTCGAATGACAGAATTATTCAACGATAGCCAGATAGATGCCGCAAAGGATATCCATCTTTCGTTGATTCCCGTGATTGATGCACTGTTTGTCGAAAGCAATCCAACCCCAGCAAAGCATTTACTCAACCGCATGAGTTTCTGTGGCGATGGTGTTCGACTTCCGTTAGTAACGCCGCAACCGTCCAGTCAGGAGCTCATTCAAGAGGCCTATAGTCGTACTCTGGAGAAATTAATGCGCCTAGGTGTGGCTGAATGAACTCCCAAATAGACTTGCCGGTGTTCATCTTGGGCTATGATGGGAAAATGGGAGCTGCCATTCGCGCAGCTGCCGCTGATGGGCGTGGCGTTACGATTTTCGGCGGTCTCGGCGTCTCCTCGCTGTATGATGCGCAAGGAAACGCATCTGCCATCACTTCCGATGACCTGATGCGTGCGATTGCGGGTTCAAAGCTCATTCTTGATTTTTCAAACCCCGCCGGCACAGATCGACTTCTCAGCATCCTCAGTCACCCTTCTATTTTGGCTAAGGCCGTTCTTATCGGGACGACGGGCCTCTCGGATTCGACTCTGTTGCTTGCGCAGAAGTTGGGGCAGAAGCATAAGATCATGATCGCCCCCAACACAAGCCTTGGGGTGTTGGTCATGCGCCGCGTGCTTGGCCTCCTAACTGAGTTAACCAAAGAGATGGGATTTGACATTGAACTTGTGGAAACGCACCACGGCGCAAAGGCAGATGCCCCCAGCGGAACGGCCAAGCTTCTGGCTTCGGAAATCTTATCGAAGCGAAGTGGATTATCCGAGCAGACGCACCGAACGGGAAAGCGTTCTGCCACAGAGGTTGGAATGCACTCCATTAGAGGAGGCGGCGTATTTGGCGAACATGAAGTGCGCTTTCTTGGCCAACACGAGGAACTGACCTTGTCGCATCGAGCTTTTGGCCGAGGACTGTTCGCAGAGGGTGCGATTCGTCTTGGCAGGTGGCTTTTCCACCAGCCCGTAGGCTGCTACTCGCCAGCAGACTTCGAGTGATTGCACTTGTCGTTAACGTGTCGCCCGCCGTGGCGATCCTGTTTTCAATATTGAAACCGTTTCGTTATAAACAGGAGTTGTATCAGCAGCAACCCAATAGCCATCCCGGGTCTTAATAAGCAATTGATACAAACCCGGCGATAAATTGAAAAAGACGGCCTTAAAAGCGTCCTGCTCGTTATAGACCCAGCCGGAAATACTTTCTCCACCATGCAATGGAATTAGAACTGCCTCAAGTTGCGCCGACTGATGCTTTTGGTGAAAGTCGTGAAGCACGAGAACCGACCCGAGTCCCGGATCGAAATCAGCGTTCGCATACACGGCCATATCTTCCAAAAATCCACGCGGTAACATGAATGCAATGGATTGATCCTGGCTCATACCCTGCTCGAAACTCAGGAGTGAAGTTTCAAAGTCGCCGTTAATGGCCACCCCGTGCGCCCGATTTTGGTGAAACAGCACGCCATCCTGCTTGCTAGCGCTACCAAACCGCTCATCGAATTCCATTGCACTTTCGTGCCCAAACAAAAACACATCGGCATGCTCGATGACCGTGCCATTTCGGAGCCTCGGCAATGTATCGTCGCTCAGTTCCTCGTATGCTGTTGCTCCAGCAACTAAACTCACAGCAATCCGCTGACCAACTTCCAGATCGACTTCATCTTCGGAATGAAAGCCAGGCAGTGCGGCAACAACAGCCGACCCTAGCAGCTCCTGCCCGTCAAATAAACTCAGACTAACGGCGCCCGGTTCGACGCCAAAGAAGCAGGCCCGGCCGTTAGCGCCGGTTGACTGTCGGGATCGATCGATCAAGCCAAACTGGTTGAAATAATAGGGACCCTCGCCACCAACATCCAGCGAGACTCTCGCCCCGGAGATTGGCTTGCTGGATGACCCGTCAAAAGCGGTTATACAAATCGAGGCTGAATTCTCAGTGATCGCCGAACCAACTATTTGTGCATAAGTTTCCAAAAGTCTACGTCGCATCATCAGGTAGCGACGGGTCCCCTTCATCTCCCTTCCGCGTGCAACGGAAAGTTGAAATACACCTGGAACATATGCTCCGGATTCGTCAGTACTCGTGATGAAGTAGCGCCCCGGCTTCGGCAAATCGTAGAGACTCACTCGACCTTGAACGTTTGTGTTACCTGCAAACTGTGTCCCCACCAATTGCACCACAGCTCCAGCCACGGGATAAAACGCATTCGCTCGTCCGTTGCTCCGGTCATCATAAAATGCGAGCTCAACATCCGCATATTCCAACGGTGTCGCTACAACTTGTACGGATGATGTTCGCTGATCAGCGCCGGCCATGCGCGGCGATCTTAGCGTCAAGGTCCCGGACTCAGACTCGTCGTCGCCTTCTAATTGTGACTGTGCCTCATTAGGTAAACTGACGGCAATACCGTACTGGGCGTTTGCAGAAAACTGTTGGAGATCGATTCTAGCCAAGTCCGCAGCAAACTCGATTGCAGGCAACTCCGCAAAAGCGTTAGCCGGAACCAAGGGTGCTTCCGTCTGGTTTAGCCGCGCAGGTATTTCGAAATTCCCCATCGCATAATTGCCGGCAGTGGTAATCGGCAAAGTTGCGAGCGATCCTAGGGTGCCTCTGAAAACTGAGACCACGGTAGCCACAGGATTAGCTGCCTTCGGTGTTGTGACGGAGACACGGTTCGCATCCGAGAAATATACCGCAGCTGGCTCGGCGTTCATATTCAACGCTACGCCCAAGAGCACTGGCGACGCACTCGCGCCGGCTCCCGCAGCAGTGAGGCCAAGTATAGAAACAAAGATGGTATGCAGCCTGATCATGGTTGGAGACTCTATCCTCCTGAGTTATCCACCCGCCTGAGTTATCGGCGAAACCATTTAAATATTTAGTGAAATGACCGAATCCGGCGCACCAGCTGGACTCTTTCCCCCATGCAGTCATTATAGCGAATTTTTGGTGCACGACATAGCTAGCAGAAGGAGAATTGACGAAGAGTCAAATTTCGGTCCCGACCTTAAGAATTATCGCTCGTTACATCTCATGTTATGGCTGCAGGCGAGATTTGAGAACCTCACTGACCAGTTTACCATCCGCACTTCCTGCCAACTTTGCCATCACCATTTTCATTAGAAGCCCAAAGTTACGCTCCGTGCTAGATCCCAAAACTTCGGCCACAGCGGCCTCGACTTCGTCACGACCTGCGCGTTTAGGAAGGTAGTCTTCGATAATAAGCATCTCGCGCTTGAGCTCTTCCAATTTGGGGGTTCCGGCGAAGTCGGTCAGCGATTTCTCCAGGCGCTTATGGTAGCGCGCCACAACGGCGAGTTGCTCGTCCCGAGTCAGTTCTTTTTGCTTGTCACCAGCAACTTGATCATACTTGATCTCGCTTAGCAGCATCCGAAGAACTCCCGTTCGAAATTTGTCTCCGGCCTTCATGGCTGTTTTGATGTCTTCGCTGATTTGGATTTTCAAGTCGGACATGCGGCGTATTGGCTCCCCTGTAGGTCTCTAGGATTTTTATTTTTAATCTAAAAATCCATAAGTTACAATCTCATTGCCGTATAAGGGGTGCACATGCGTACATGGCTTTCACTCTTCGTTGCATTGTTTCTATCGGGATGTGGAGTCGACTCCCCCGAGGATCAAGGCATCGATCTAAATCCAAATGTTTCCGGACCGTTGGCCGGCAGTGAAAGCGAGTTTGAGCCAGCTAGTTACATCGTCGCCTTTCGCGCTGCGGGTGCCAAGCCACCAGTTCAATATCGCTCATTTCAAGCCGAGTATGTTGGCAACTACCTGGCGTTGTCGGAAAGATATCTTACTAATCCAGGAGTCAAGTCCATTGACTATCTGACGGCCATCGATCTTGACCACGCCGTCCGTAGGCCTATTGACGAGTTTCCAAACCCATTCAAAGTCAATCCGCTGCAACTTAATGTTATGCCGGGCCGGGAGGGATCACAGATTGCAACCATCGCCCGCGTAGACTTTACGAATTCCAAGGAAGCCACAGAGACGTTAGCGCGGTGGCAGTCAGATGGCAGCATTTGGTTCGCCGATGCCAACGGCCATTCGGAACTGTCACAGTCCGTAACCTGGCAGGACTATGCTACCGCGTACGAAGCCTATCAGGAGAGCGCCTGGCATCGAAGCGTAAATCTCAATCTGGGTCTGGGGTTTCTGGCTCAGTCTGGCAAAGCCATTACCAGCAATCCAATCATTGCGGTCATGGACAGCGGCGTGGACTTCACCCACTCCTTGCTGTCCGAGCAGAAGTGGCAAAACCCTAAAGCTGGAGCCTCCGGCTGCGCCAATGATGAGAATGGCTGTAACACAACCGTTGGCGAGCGGGGTGTGCTTGGTAATGGCGATGTCGGGCCATTTCGGATCGATTCCAGTGGCAGCTGTCCACGCGTGAAACAAGGTGAGGGCTGCGAAAAAAACTGCTGTCATGGAACACATGTCGCGGGGATTGCTGCCGGGTTCAAGAGTGCAGGTGGCGGCCAAATGGCAGGCATCTGCCCCGTTTGTCAAATCATGGCTATTCGAGTTGTTGACAAGACCGAGACAAAAGCAGAGGGAACGATCCTCGATTCCTCAATTATCAAGGGTCTCGTCTATGTAAGTCGGTTCACCAACAACGGCGCACTTGTTGTTCGCATTCTCAATGCATCCTTCGGTAAGTTTCATCGGAATCGAGTCGTTGGGCTTATGGTTAGGTTGCTTGCTGAAGCTCCGGGAGGTGGAATGCTGCTCGTCGCTGCTGCCGGCAATGAAGACACGATGAAGATTCAGTATCCGGCGGGCTTCTCAGATGCCGTGGCCGTTTCCAATATTACGAATGGCGGCCAAAAGAACGACAGCTCAAACTTCGGTCGCTGGGTTGATATTGCTGCACCGGGGACTTCAATTAGTAGCGCAGTTCCTGGTGACGGCATTGAAGCCAAAAACGGCACATCAATGGCGGCACCGGTAGTTGCGGGGATTGCCGGCTTGATACTTGCCTCCGAGCCCAACATTTCGCACAAGGACCTGCGAAGGCGAATACTGCGTACGGCAAATCCCGACCTGTACAAAGATTCGGTGAATGCATATTACTTTCCAAGAATTTCGGGACAGACGGAGAGTATACCTCTGCTAGGAACAGGAATGGTCGATACGCTCCGGGCCCTGCAGGGCGATGAAGCTCGAGACGTGCCGCTCGCATCCGCTTCCGTCAGAGTCACAGAGCAGTGCGCCGTTATCTCATCTCGATCCAATGGAAAACCTTGGATTATATTTGTCTTGTTCCTTTTACCAGTTGCTGTTGCATCTGTGGCAAGAGCAACATCTCGAAAAGTGAAAGGCTAGCTCGCGGGCGCTGGTGCAGATCTAAATTTTTTGCATATATTTCTAGTGTTTGCAAAGCACTTTCGACCGTACTAGCAGCTTTCGCCTCGACCTCTACGCAACTGATACTTCTGCCTGCAGACGTTGCCGTATAGTAAACGATTTCGACATCTGGGAATAGATAGACATCCACTGCTTTGCGCACTTCTCCCGACCAATACTCCCCCTGAGCGGATAGAAATTTCCGAACTAGGGCAATCTGGTTGCCATGGTCCAGAGTCAGCTTCAAATTCACTTCTAAGCGATTGGTTGGATCTTGCTCGAGCGACTTTATTGCGAGGTCTTGCAACGTCCCATCGTACCGATGGCGATATACCAAGTTGGAAAGGTGCGGAAAGACAAAATAGGTGTCAGCAACAAGTACGGAAAACTTCCTCTCTGGCTTCAGAGCCAGGACCTTCGCGTCAAAATCCCCCAGGTCAAAGCTCTCATCGACCAAATACTTGTATTCAATTTCACGGAACTGGGTATCACTAGCCATGCGCAGCTTTCAAAGGTTTTGAACCAAGCGAAGGATATTGCGATATGTGCGGCGCTCCTCGCGCGGCTGGCTCTCCAGCAAACCATCATAGTAGCGAAAGAAGTCATTCACAATTTGCAGGCTTGAATTAATTTGATAGCCAAGGCGCCACTTGACGAAAGACTCACGCGTCACACCAGTAGCTACCACGGGCTCTACCGACTGCAAGCTGGACTCAGTAAAAAAGTTATCATAATAGAGCCCGACTTCAGTCGCAAATCCAGAGAGAACAAGGTCATCGGCCGCGAATGCCAACATGTACTCTGTAAAGATCTTCGGATTTCTTATCTCAATTGGATCACCTGTTGTGGGATTTCTTGCTAAAGAAAATCTTTGTTCGCGATCATCTTGAAGAACATATTGTCGCCGAGAATACACTTCAGTCCATAGATCAATTCCGCCTTTCACTGTCAGGTTCACCAAGGGAATCCCAACCTTGACAAACGTTGTTAGGGCAATGCCCGGGCGATAAACGGCGCCCTGCCGTTGGGGTATGGCATTTGCTGCATCATAGGTAGCTTCTGAAAACGGCAGGTCGATCAGGTGGTACTGATTCACAAGTAAGTATTCATTTGCGATCGGAAAAATTTCCACGGCCATCTCCGGCCTTCGCTGCACCAACTGCAGGGTATCTGTCTTCTTGACAACACCCACCGTCGCATAGGCGTCAACCATACCCTTGTACAGCGATGCGCCAATACGAGCTCGAACTTGTCCAACGGGTTCCTGCCGTTGCAGGTAACCGTCGTCGTCATAAAAAGTATTGATTTGATGCCGGAGGTCGATGCGGCCGTAAAATACCGCAGCCGATTGCTCTTGGGACAATGTCGCTCGCTTGACGACCGAATCTAGGACGCGATCGCTACTTTCCGCGCTGGCCCACCCACTTCCTAATACTCCAAGACCAAGAAATGCATGCCGCCAATACGCCAAAACACAGCTCCCTTTACGACAGAGTTTGAATAGTAAACAGGTTACTAGCCTCACGTCCAACCGAAGATAATGTGATGGAAACAAAGACGATCCGATCGCCGACCTGTAATAGACTCTGTCGCACCAAAAGGTCATTCACTTGCGGCAATACATCGTCGATTGTTGGCGAAGCTTCGAGCACAACGCATTCCACGCCACGGATAAGAGTCAACCTTCTGCGCACGTCGTCATTAAACGTCACCGCAATAATAGGAACCGGCGGCCTGTATGATGCTAACGCCAGTGCCGTGTTGCCACTCACTGTAATGCAAACGATCGCCTTGGCTGACATTCGCTCGGCTGTCTTGTAAGCCCCGAAGGCAACGGCATCCATTTCGGACTGGACTTCTGGCTGGCGCTTAAGCCAGTTCAATGCAGTGGCACTCTGTGCCTCGACATCGGCCACAATCCGACCCATCAGCTTTACCGAACGCATTCTGTGATCGCCGTAGCTGATTTCCTCGGAAGCCACGACAGCATCGGCGCCGTCCAAAACTGCATTCGCCACATCTGACACCTCAGCGCGCGTAGGCGTGGCGTTGTGCCGCATGGACCCCAGCATCTCAGACGCAATGAACACCAATTTGGCCTGCTCATTAGCACCCTGGATCATTTCCTTAGTCAAAATCGGGATGGTCGCCGGATTTATGGTGAGCGCCATTTCCAAGCGGGAAATCAGGATACCGTCAACAACAGGCAACAGGTTCTGATAGTTGTCATAGACGCGATCACTGTCTATTTTACCGACGATCCACGGACCAGACTTCGATTTCTGAGCGATCTTCTGCCTTAGTCTCTCCAGATCCAGTACGGAACACACACCAGGAATCAAAAGATAATCGACGCCATAATCCAGAAACATCGCTAACTCTTGGTCCGATACAATTTCACCTAGTGGCGATTCCTTACGAGTGGATGGCACATGAACGTCCGCTGAAGGCAGTGCTATCCCACCTTGCACGACTTCGCAATCTGCGCCCTGGGGAGTCACGTTACTCACCCTCAGTACGACGTTGCCAAATCCAAAATAAACAATCGCGTCTGGCGCAAACAGGGCTCCGTTCTTCCATTCATCGGAGGTTATCTCCAAGTCGCCCTTTTTTCCAGGCGGCGCTAGTAGGACACGTTCACCATATTTCAGCTCGCGCGGCTCTTTGAGACTTCCGATGCGAGCCCGGACCTGACTGGAGAAATCGATCATGACCGGAATGCGCTCGCGCGTCGGGCGTGACGAAATCTCCTTGAGTACACTTTTCAAATCTTCCAGGCTGCCGTGGTCATAGACAAGGCGAAGGGCATCCACATCCTCAGGCCGAAGCTCTCTCGAGTTCTCCACGTTGATGCATCGACCCTCGAGAGACCACACTATTTTTGTTCGGCGATTGGATTTCTGAATCATATATTGCCTTGCTAAGTCTTTATAATGGTATCACCCATCTTAATGGCCTGCGGCCCCGGAAGGGTGATAAATTCGTATTCTTGCAAAAATGCTGCGGGGAAAACGCTCACAACGGTTGAGCCTAGCATGAACAAACCCAGCTCATCACCTGCTTTTAGAGAGATCGGCCGGTCAAATCTGTAATGGCGATACTGCGGCCGGATCTGCCTCAGCATATCGTTGGTGCACCATTCCGGCTTTGCTGACGCAACAATTCTCCCAACATTAAATGCGCCTACCATGACGACGAATACAATTCCGTGCGCTGTTGCAATTTGAAACGTCAATCGCTCATTTCGTGCAAATAATCTGGGAACAGTCCGCACGGACTGTTCGTTTACCGGCCACAGGTTGCCTGGGATGTAGCGTAGGGAGACAAGTTCGCCAGAAACAGGTGAGTGGACGCGATGATAGTTATGTGGTGCGAGGTACACGGTATGGTAAAAGCCTTCGTTAGCGACCGCTTCTGACTCCTCACTATCGTTACCCACCCTACCCAGCGCCAATTCCGACAAGCTGTAGGAAATGCCCTTCACTTGCATCGCCTCACCGATGTGAAACTTTCCATGCCCGGTAACCCTACCATCCGCTGGCGAACAAACAGGCGATTTTATATCTCGAGCGGTGTGCTTTAGCTTTCTTGTGAAAACCTCTTCGATGCTAGAAAAGTCCCGGAGCGGAAGCTCTGCTTCCGACATATCTATGTTAAACATCCTTACAAACAAACCACAGGGTAACGGAGCCAACCAAGAGGGGAATCGCAGCCGTGTCAGAGCGCCGACCATGTAGCTGACCAAGTTCTTGGGAACAAATTTTAGTAATGTAATAACCATCCAACTCTCAGCTCTATTCTTGCGAAAAAAATGCACGCTATGCAGGTTTGTTTTCCGTGATAACAAACCTAACATGGCATGTATACAGGATATTTTCAGGATCATGTGGTTGCGCTTACGACTGTGGAACTTTAGGCACAGGTGGCCATCCATAAAGTCACACTCGCCAGGCTGCAATGTGAAACGGACTTTTAAGGTTTTGCCGCAATCATGTATGGTTACAGCTGAATAGTTAAGACATCAGCAATGGCACGTTTGTTGATTGCACTCGGGATGCGCATTGGGATTTTTTCTCGGTGCATTTCAGGAGGATTCGAAATGTTACAGACAGATGACTCATCATCACTACCTTCGACTCGTAAAGCCGGCTGTACCGCTGTAACCGAACACAGCGCTCAGTCTCTTGCTCGAGCCATTTTTCAGCAGCTGAAAAGCTCAGGCTGCCAGGATAGGGATGTTATCGCAATTTCTTCGCAACTAATTGCTCTTGTCACTTCTGCCCTTGCCCAGCAACCGTCAAATTCCCGCTAAATAGTTGTCAAATACCTGGCGGGCCAGATTGGCCTGCCGATCTCTTCGATCTGCCTTGGCAACACCGCGGGTTTTAGGGACGGCGGGTAGAAGTCCCATGTTGGCGTTCATTGGCTGAAATTTACCAAGCCCGCCCGTGGTTACGTAATCTAACAGTGCGCCCATCATGGTACCTTTCGGTGGCAATCTTACCGGTCGCTCTTCCATCTCCGCTGCGCATGCCAGGCCAGCCATAAGGCCGATCGCAGCTGATTCTGTGTAACCCTCAACTCCCGTGATCTGTCCTGCGAGAAAGACGCGCCCATTACGCTTAAATGCAAGGTTCTGCTTAAGCACCTGTGGGCTCTGCAGGTACGTATTCCGGTGTATCGAACCAAACCGCAAAAACTCCGCATCACCCAAACCGGGAATCATAGAAAAAACTCGCTTTTGCTCGGGCCACTTCATTTTGGTCTGAAAGCCAACAATGCTGTACATCGTCTTTTCAAGATTCTCTTGCCGCAACTGCAGAACCGCCCAAGGTCGAAGCCCGGTTTTGGGATCGACAAAACCAACTGGCTTCATGGGACCAAAGCGCAAGGTATCGTGACCACGTTCGATTATCACCTCAATCGGCAAACAACATTCAAAATAGATGGCTTCTTCAAAGTTGTGCAGCGGAACTTTCTCTGCGTCAGCTACCGCGCGCACAAACGCATCGTACTGGTCTTTGTTAAGTGCAATGTTGAGATAGTCATCGCCACCTTTTCCGTAGCGACTCCCAAAAAAACACGCCGACTCATCGATGGAATCGGCGGCGATGACGGGAGCAATTGCGTCATAAAAATACAAACGATCAGGAGAACCAGCTAGTTCCAGAAGCGACTTCGCCAATCCGTCGGTCGTCAATGGACCCGTAGCGATGATGTATGCCTGTTCGCGCTCTACCAGCTCTTGCTCCGTCGGAATCACAGTCACTTCTTCGCGAATCAGAGAAAAGTTGGGTTCCTCATGCAACTTAGCAGTCACGGCCCGCGAAAATACGCTGCGATCAACAGCCAAAGCCTGGCCCGCGGGCAGTCTTGCCTCTTCGGCACAGTCCAAAATCAGGGATTGCAGGGCGCGCATCTCATCTTTGAGCATCGCCGGTGCTGAGCCTGCTGTCTCCGATTTCAGTGAGTTTGAGCAAACGAGCTCCGAAAGCATGTCGGTTTGGTGTGCTGGGGTTGATTTTACAGGTCGCATCTCGTGAAGAACCACCTTGAAGCCCTTCCTTAAGCACTGCCACGCCGCTTCGGTACCTGCTAACCCACCGCCAACAATATGTATTTCAGGCATTTCTAGCCCTTTCAGATACTTAGCTCTGGTGAAGGAAACGCCCCGCCAGCCAATCGTGCACGGGGAGACACAGTTGATTCCCAAAAAGGTGGCCTTTGTAGCACAATCACCTACCAGGTAAACCCAATTTTTTACGAAAATCTAATGATCTTGGGGGATTGAATTTGTGGCACAGAGGCTGCTTTGATGTAAGGCAGAACTCGGCACACAGCATCAAGAGGGGGCCGCATGAAGACCAAAATCATAATCATTGAAGATAGTTATTATAAGTACATCACTACTAAACAGATTTTGGAAACTAAGCTGCGGGTGCGGGTGCAGGAAGTAACCATCGAGTCTGCTGAGGAATTGCGCAAGCAGACCGCCGAAATCAAGCCGGATGTCATCATCTGCCGACCACAAGGCGGCGTCGTCGACCTTATTGAGTTCTTCAAGGAACGCGATGTCAATCGCCGCAATGCGGAAGTGATTCTGATAGCCGTGCCGGAAAGCTGCATGCCGAGAGCTAGGGACTTAGACGCACTATCGCCGGGTCGCCGCAAAGTTAGCTACGCAGCTGCCGCATAAGCCTCCCGGTCTCCACTCGATTAAGCAAACCAATCCTTCTGCATAAGATCGCCGACTAGCCCAAGGGAGTCGGCGTTCTTGCCTGAACTCAATGACCAAGAAATCGATCGATATCTTGCCAGAACCTGGGCCGCAAACTCGCGCAGATTTGCCCTAGCCAGCCAACGCGCTGCGGCCGCTAGAAACAACAGCTCCTTCTCAATGCTGACGATCTCGGAAGAATCTTCGAGTAGCTGTGCCACAGTATCCAAGCGATTGATCGATGGAATATCTTTATTGTAGCAATCCTCAAGTGCTTCCAGGCAATGATAAAAGGCGCCGAGACCGGAAGGCGTCATGATGGCGCGACGCATGTAAGTTGCCACTTTCGAGAACCGATCCATAAATTCGCGGCTTTGTATGGCATATGCCGCCATCTTTGCTTCGCTGATGAATTCGCCTGAATGATGCTCACCCCGGTCACCTACCCTGGACAAAATGCCCCTAAAATCGCCGCCGCTTTGCAATTGAAGCCATGCACTTTCCCAACCCAACTCGAGATGCTGCGCCGCTACAAACTCCTGCTCTCCTTTCAGAGTCACTATTAATATCGACGCCTGTTCATATCGCCCAGCTAGGCGCAGAGCCTTCACCAACGCAAGCCCAGAGGTCGCACCTTGCGGCGATTTACCCGCATGTTTCATAGCAGCTTCAAGATGATGAATGGCTGTTTCGCCATATCCCAATCGTAGGGCTCGCCTACCAAGCGAGAGCTCATGCAAGGTGATGCCGCCGACGGGCTCATCGCGAGTTGCATACTTGGCGATGAGCTGGTCCCAGGATGCTTGCCATAAATTACCCTCGACGCCATATACCTGCGACAGGGCCATGTGCAACTCGCCATATAGAAAGGAGGTCTTCGATCGGCCGGGCACGATACCCTGCAACCGCAAACAATTTCGGCCAATTTGTGACAGTCGGCGAATCTCTCTGCCCTGCAGGCCGCCGTGACGCAGGTGGTGTACCAATGCTGATACGACGTATACGAACGAACGAAGTAAGCTATGGCTGTCGGGAGTCTCGCCCAATTCATTTAGACACTGAAATATATATTTCAATTTGGCGCGCTGGCCATGCTCTTTGCCATAGACTTCGAGTTCGTTGCGGACATCTCGCTTGACGTCAGAAATCTCAGAGGCGGTCCAATAACCTGCTTCCTTATCGAGCTTGAAAGCGACACCCATGCTCCCTCCTATTCCTGCGTTGACCCTGATGGCGATGGGCAATATGAGTGCAAGTCGGCGACCATGGCTCCCTATCGGGCGAACCACTAATTTGCCTGACTTATTTTGCGGGATGCGGTGCCTTGGGAAATCGAGACTTCTGTATTTAGTTCAATATTTACTGATAGTTGCGTTGATTCATCCAGTCAATCCGCAGCAATCTATGCGCCGTCTATGAAGGAGCACCTGCATAATCCTTGGCTCACATGGAGAAATTAGGCCCGCAGAGGTGACCCCGCCGAATCCTCGGTCATTGTCCATGCAGGCCGTTGCAGAAAATTCGCAAAAGAATAAGGAACAAACTTAGCGGAATACGCGTTGCAATTGACGTGATTAACCGCATCACGCAAGAGCAACTAAAGGGAGACTTCTATGAGTCGTCGCTCTCCACTGACTCCGCATTGGGCTAAACGCAAACCAAGCGAGGACCCAGATGGGGTACCGGGCTATGAATGAGCGTTTGCTGCAAGTATCAGCTTTGCAAAATCACTGGCTTCGAGGGATGCGCCCCCTACTAGCGCGCCGTCAACATCAATCTGCGCTAAGAGTTCGGCGACATTTGCCGGCTTAACACTGCCGCCGTACAATATCCGAATCTTATGAGCTGCGGTTTCGCCATAGCGCGCAACAAGTCGACTTCGGATGTAGGCGTGAACTTCCTGCGCTTGCTGTGCCGTGGCATTCACGCCAGTGCCTATCGCCCAAACAGGTTCGTAAGCAATGATCAGCGAATCTGAATTCGGCGCCTCTTCTAAGATGGCAGCCAATTGCCGGCCACAAACATCCATAGTCCGGCCAGCGTTGCGCTCCTCCAACGTTTCACCTATGCATGCGATCACAGGAAAGGCCATCGCCTGGCAAGCCGCAACCTTTTTGGCGATCGTCGGATCTGTCTCGCCAAAAAACTGTCGCCGCTCGCTGTGTCCTACAAGAGTAAACGATGCGCCTGCTTCCTTGATCATGTCTAGTGACAGCTCGCCGGTAAAAGCACCATTGCTGGCATAATGTACATTCTGGGCTCCCACCTCAACGCCAAGCGGAGCAAAAAGATGATGCGACTTGTCCAAAAGCGTCGCCGGAGGCGCAACCCAGGTTTGGGTCTTTGCATTGTGCGTTTGCTTTGAAGTGACAATATCTGCAAGCTGTTCGACAAAAGTCCGCAGTTCGCCATGACTCTTGTGCATCTTCCAGTTTCCAGCGATGAGCAGTCTTCGCATGCCTTGGCCCTCTAGAGAAAAATTAATTGGACATCAAAACACGAACTCCGGGAAGTACCTTTCCTTCAAGGAACTCAAGAGATGCGCCCCCGCCAGTCGATATATGCCAAATTTTGTCGGCCACGCCTGCTTGGTTTACCGCCGCGACGCTGTCACCACCACCTACGACCACTTTCCCAATGCATCGAGTCATGGCTTGAGCCAAGCCCATTGTGCCCTCCGCAAATGGGGCCCACTCGAACACACCCATAGGCCCATTCCATAGAACCGTCTTTGATCCGAGGATAACCGTTTTATATTCTTCGAGGGTTCTTGGACCAATATCTAAACCCATGAGGTGTTCTGGAATTTCTTGATTGGCAATGGCAACGGGCGGCGAATCCGCCGCAAATGTTTCTGCGCATACATGGTCAACCGGGAGTTTGATAGAAACGCGCCTTGCCTCTGCGGAACGATAGATGGCTTCCACCAAATCTAATCGATCAGCTTCGATACGCGATTTACCGACTTTGACACCCCGATACTTAAGGAATGTATAGGCCATGGCGCCACCGACGAGCAGGGTATTGCAGTGTTGCATCAGGCTAAGCATAACTGCGATCTTGTCTGATACTTTCGCACCACCAACCACCACCGTATACGGGTGAGCAGGACTATGCAGCAAACTACCCATTGCCTCGATTTCACGAGCCACGAGCAGACCAGCAGAACGATTTTCCGGCTTAAATAGTTCGGCGGCACCGACAGTAGACGCGTGGGCGCGATGCATAGTTCCGAATGCATCATTCACATAAAAATCGTAACCCTCAATGAGAGCGCGAGAGAAATCTGGATCATTCGCTTCCTCGCCGGCATGGAAGCGCAGATTTTCTAGCAATATGAATTGATTTTTATCGAGACGGTCAGCAACCTGGCTTGAAGGCTCTGAATCGTAGTCAGCAACGAATACAACCTCGCGATCAAGTAGCTCAGCAAGACGAGCGCCTACGGGCTCAAGCGAATACTTTGGTTCGGGGGCCCCTTTAGGACGCCCCAAATGCGAAGCGACGGCAATGCGGCAACCACGATCCAGCAGATATCGGATGGTGGGCAATGCGGCGGTGATGCGCGTTTCATCGGTAATGCGCCCCTTTTCAATTGGTACATTAAGATCCAAACGCAGAAATACTTTGCGGCCATCCAAACCAGAGAGACTCTCGAGCTTGCGCATCGCCATAAACACCCTCATCTTAGGAAACACGTGAAGTCAAAAACAGGCAATGCCTGCTGTGGGTTAGGGTTGATTATCACCACGACACAATTCCCGCAATATGGCAAGATACTGCCCGCGTGGATTTTTGGAGGCTAACTATGCAGCGTCATCTATTCATCATGGATCCAATAGAAAAGCTGAATCTAGACCTCGACACCTCACTCAAGCTGGCCCGAAAGCTCGGCAGTATGGGCGACCAAGTTTTCTTCTGCGAGCCACGGCACATACACTGGCATAGTTCAGCTGGAGCGGCCATGGTCCATGCGCGCCGCTTCGACTTTTCTGGCAATCAGTCTGTCCAACTTAGCCATGCCTCTGTGCGTTATGCACTGCCTGATTTTCACGGCGTGCATATGCGAAAAGACCCGCCCTTTGACATGAATTACATAGGTACGACATGGCTCTTGGACTCGGCTACACAGAGCGCGCGCGTGATGAATGATCCGCAGGCGTTACGCGATCATAATGAAAAGCTGGCCATTTTCCAGTTTCCGAGCGATACGCTATCGGCGCTCGTTAGCTCAGATACCCAGGACCTTTTACAGTTTGCGCTAGAAGATGCCCATGGCGACGCAATCATCAAGCCTCTTGACATGTTTGGAGGCCAAGGCGTTAGTCGGCTGCAGGTTATCAAGGATGATGAACCATCTATGGCTGAGGCCCGCCGCACTCTTGACCATGCGACGAACCAGGGCACTGTCATGCGCTTGATTCAGCCCTTTGACAAGCGCATCTATGAGGGCGAGGTACGCGCCTTTGCCGTTGGCGGAATCCCCCTCGCTTGGTGCCTCAAACTTCCAGCAAGCGGGTCGTTTTTGGCAAACACTCGGGCCGGCGCGCAGCTGTCGCCATACACCCCTAGCTCTGGCGAGATTGAGACTGTGGAGCGTGTGAGCAAAGCTTTGCTGGACCGCGGAATCTTCGTCGTGGGCTACGATCTCATCGGTGGAAAGATTTCCGAAATTAACGTAACCAGCCCGCGCTTACTACAGGGTCGAGGTGATTTAACTGACTATTTCCTCTCTTATGCCGATTTGGTGCGGACCCATTGCGAGCGCTCATAATATTTTTCAATGAGCCGATATGTAGACTGCTTGGGATTCGTTGGAACTTGTCGATAAGAGGCTTCTTGCTATGTGCCGCTTGGTAACCGCCATCTTTTTCGCGTTCTTAAGTTGCCCGTTAGCTTTTGCTGCCGCCATCGAGTGGACCATGCTTTTTTCTGTCGGTGGGAGAGAGCCGCCTCAGCTGCTAGCATCTGGGTTCGCGTCATCCGTGTTCTCAGCTCCGGTGTTGGTTCTGTGCGACATTCGAGGTCGCAATGGCGAGGTTCTTTCCGACAGACAAGTCATTGCCGGCAGAGCCTCGGCAATGGCAACTTGCTACGAGCGGGCTACTGTCATCGATGTAAAGCCCCTATCCCACACAAGTACAACTCCTTGATTCTTCGTTACAAATCCTAAAGTATCCAGTAGAATCGAGCCAATAATCGTACAAGGGGATTGTCTATGCAAAGACTGATTGGCATTGCCGCGGGGGCGGTTCTTATCATGAGCGCAGCAGGTTGTGAAAAGTGCTCAAGCGATACAAAGGTCGAATCGAGCAAGTCCGTGCCAGCTGGCAGCATTTGTGACGCGGGATATGAATCCATCGGAAATTTCGAAGCAACCACGACCCTGGTCAAGACAGACTTGCGCGCAGGAAGCGGCGAAGAAGCCGTAGCTGGGGCGAAAGCAGTGGTACACTATATTGGTAAGTTGGGTGACGGAAAGCAGTTTGATACTTCGTGCGGCAGAGGCACCTTTCCGTTCGTCATCGGCGCGGGCCGCGTTATCAAAGGTTGGGATGAGGGCGTTGCTGGTATGCGCGTCGGCGGCGTTCGTCGCTTGGTGATCCCACCCGAAATGGCCTACGGTTCGAGGAGCGTCGGCGACGTGATTCCGGCCAATTCGACCCTGGGCTTCGACGTGGAGCTTGTGTCCGTCGAAAAATAAAGTCGTTTCAGACAGTTAAAGCTTACAGTCAAGACCGCTGCCAGTTTGCCGATAAGAAGTATTATTGGTTGAGGAAACAGGGGGTTTTAGCCCCCTGATATGACTGGAGAAGCGATGATTTCTTATGCGTTGCGATATGCGACCCTCATGGGGACCGTTCTGGTCCTATTCGCCAATTTCGTAGCCTGCGGCGCCCAGCTCTACAAAGTTTCGCTCGAAGACGACATGTCTCCGCCAGCAACATATGCTGCGCGTGGTAACGCGAATCAAGATCCCGACTCACCAGAGTACGGTATTCATGCGAAAGACGGCTGGACCTCTCTACCGATTACATTTGTTGTCGATGCTCAGTTTACTCAGGCTGAAGTCCAGCAATTGAAAGCCGCCATGAAAACTTGGGAACGCGCGACCGGATTGATGGGCGGTATGTTTCGCTTTGTTGGCGCCCAGACTTCGGTAACCGGAGATAGCTTTCCTGACTTATACAGCTCCCTGAAAGATACGATCAATGGCCATTATTCTGAGAACAATTGGGGCAAGCTGAAAAAGCCTTCGGAAGTACTTGCAACTACGATTTGGAAGAACCCGCCAGAAAATTTGGATGCCATCGCAACTGCAGACATTCGCTACAATCGCGAGCACTTCCTTATTGGTGACAGCTTTGCGCTGAAAGCACAGGGCACCCGCGAAGTCGTAGATCTGGAATCACTCGCTCTGCATGAATTAGGTCACTTTCTTGGCTTGACACACACCAGTAAGACGGATGATTCGCTTTCGATCATGAATCCGCATTTGTTCATTGGCGAAGGACTGGCTTCACGTAAGTTATCAAAGGGCGACATTGTTCGAATTCAAAAAATCTATGGTTGCTCTGGTGTGGCATGCGACGTCGATGCCTTGTTCGCGGCTATGGAATTAGGCGACGAGACATTTCTTGCCAGCCAGGATTTGGGTGCCCACTAGCATTGTGATTTCCAGCCCCACCGACTCTTGCTATCGACAAAAATTGAGAACGGCCATCAAGAAATCTTGATGGCCGCGCCAAATTGTGGATGATCGCTAATCTTGCCTATGAATTGCCCCTTGCGAGCGCATTGTCTCTAAATGCCCCTATCGAACACACTCATCACCAAATGGTCGGACGGTGTTCACGGTTACATTGGAATTGACGTTGACGCCGACCGACGCCGTATTGCCATTCGTCGTCGATCCAACATTCACGTCTACCAAACTATCTGCAAGTCGTGCGTTGCAGTGCAAATTTACATCAAGATCCGTGTTCACATTGACGCCAACTTTAATGCAGTAGTAGCCATTCGGATTGAGAAGTTCATATTCCACTTGCGAGTTGACATTGACTGCAGCGGTGATCAATACCAGGAATGGCTCAGACGTTCTCTCCGTGTCGCGCACCGCGATTCCGCTACCGCCGACGATTACGGATGCATATATTTTGCGATAATTGCCGATCGTAGACCCAAAAGGTAGGTCGCGCCACTTAGACAGGCACTTATGCAAAGCCGCTAGGTCATCATTGCTCGCTTTCGGGATATTATAAGCCGGAGGAGTATTGCCGGTTCCATTTTGGCCATTCGTGTTTCCATTAGTGCCAGTTCCACTTCCAGCTCCGCTTCCACCCGTCTCTTGTTGCAGATAATCAGAGATCCCATCGCCATCCATATCATCGGGTATGCCATCGTTATCAGCGTCGTCATCAATTCCATCGCCGTTCCAGTCGTCTGGAATTCCGTCGCCATCGAGGTCAACAGCTTGAGCACCATTTGAGTCCGCGCTACTAATGTTGCCGTCCTTAGGTTTTCGTGGTGAGCCATCTCCGTCATACAGCTCTAAGAATGATGGGTCCTGACCACAGCCTTGCAAAGCCAAGATCAAAGCCGCGATGGCGCTGAATCCAAATTGCAGGTGCTTCATAGCGACGATCCTCTAAGTGGTTTCTGACTCTGTTCGGGCATCCAACATGACCCGTCCAATTCACACAACGGCGCCTCGGAGATCCCATAAATCGGCTTGAGGCTTTTTTTAGATCCGACAACTTTCGGCGTGATCCCGGATATTTATGCGCTGGCGATGATGGAGCATTTGCAGGCAACAGAGCTAGGTCGTGCCAGAGCACCTCTGATTTCCCAAAGCAGAAATTAAGACAGAGCGAGGTTTAAATTTCTTGTCTTTTCGTATAAGAAAAGAGGTCTGAAATTCGATGATTACAGCGATTTCTGCGCACTCAATGGCGGCTCACATGACTGAATTGGCACCGGTTTACGATCCCAAGACCTATGAAAAACGGTGGTATCAACATTGGGTTGATCACAAGTACTTCCACGCTTCACCCACGCAGGCGTCCAAGCGGCCTTATACGATTCTGATGCCACCGCCAAATGTGACCTCGCAATTGCATATGGGTCACGGCACGGGTTACTCCATTCAGGACCTGATGATTCGGTGGCGACGCATGCAGGGCTATAATGCTTGCTGGCTACCAGGAACGGACCACGCCGGGATCGCTACCCAGATGATGGTTGAAAGTGCGCTGCAGCGCGAAGAAGGAAAGTCACGTCTAGAGCTGGGCCGGGACGAATTCACGCAGCGTCTGTGGGACTGGAACCACAAGTATGGCGGGATTATCCTGGAGCAGTTCCGCTCCATGGGATTTTCCTGCGACTGGGACCGCGTTGCATTTACCATGGATGAGCAGTTGTCGAAGGCGGTTCGCTATGTCTTCGTCCGACTGTTCGAAGAAGGGCTGATTTATCGGGGCGAGAGACTGGTCAACTGGGATACAGCACTTCAAACTGCGGTATCCGACGACGAGGTCGAAAGCCAAGAAGTTAATGGTCACCTTTGGACATTCAACTATCCCCTTGAGGACGACCCTAATCAATACATCCCTATTGCAACAACTCGCCCAGAGACTATGCTTGGCGATTCTGCGGTAGCTGTTAACCCAAGCGATGCACGCTATCAGCATTTGATTGGCAAGCGCGTACGTCTGCCCCTAACAGATCGACTGATTCCCATCATCGGCGACGATTACGTGAAGTCAGAATTTGGAACGGGAGCGGTGAAGATCACTCCAGCACACGATCCCAACGACTTTGAAGTCGGTCGCAGACATCAGCTACCATTCATCAATGTGATGAACCCAAATGGCACGATGAACGAACAATGCCCGAAATTGTTCCAAGGCCTAGATCGTTTCGATGCCAGGAAATCCATCATCAAGGAAATGAAGCGTCTTGAGCTGTTTGTAGAGGAAAAGAGTCATAGGCACGCTATCCCTCACTCGGAGCGAAGTAAGACCATCATCGAGCCTAGGTTGTCGCACCAGTGGTTCGTCAAAATGGAGCAGATGGCACGCGCCGCAGCTGACGCTGTCCGCGATGACCGCGTACAGTTCCATCCGGAATCATGGAAAAAGACCTATTATTATTGGCTCGACAACATCAAGGACTGGTGTATCTCTCGACAATTGTGGTGGGGACATCGCATTCCTATTTGGTATTGCGCGCAGTGTGCCGGCGTTTCGACTGGGATCGAAGATCCAGCCGCATGCAGTCATTGCGCCAGTCCTGAAATTAGACAAGACGAAGACGTCCTTGATACCTGGTTTAGCAGTTGGTTGTGGCCCCTAAGCCCCTTCGGCTGGCCTGATAAAGACCATGAATCCAAGCTTGGGCTTAGATATTTCTACCCCACAGACACCTTGGTGACCGCGCCTGAGATTATCTTTCTGTGGGTCGCCAGGATGATCATGGTTGGTCTGAAGTTTACAGGTGAAGTTCCATTCAAGCATGTCTATTTCAACGCCACCGTCTGCGATAAAAAGGGACGAAAATTTTCTAAGACCCTGGGTAACGGCATCGACCCATTGGAAGTCGTTGATAAATACGGTGCCGACGCCGTCAGATTTACAGCTGTTAGTTTGGCCCCACTCGGCGGCCGAATAAAGATGGATCACGGGGACTTTGAACAAGGCGCCCGGTTTGTAAACAAACTGTGGAATGCGTCCCGCTTTCTGCTGCGGTACGTTAACGATACAACGAGCCTGATACCGCTGGGCAAAGCCCAACTGGACACACCCAGCAAGTGGCTATTGACAGAACTGAAAATTGTTACGGCCGAATTTAATCGACTCATGGAAGGCTTCCGACTCAATGATGCTGTGTCACTTCTTTACCACTTCATTTGGAGCAGCTTTTGCGACTGGAGTATTGAGAGTTCGAAAGAAGCCCTTGAATCAGGGGCACCTGCCGTACGCGATGCACATTTGTCGACACTGGTTTATGTTCTCGATCATGCGCTGCGATTGGCCCACCCGGTGATGCCTTTCGTGACCGAAGAGATCTGGCAGAAGCTGCCACACCACCCAGATGTCGTGCGACCAGATAGCATTGTCATCGCTGATTTTCCAGATGCGGCCAAAATGGTCGGCTATGAAGAGGCGCATGCGGAATGGAGCAAGGCGCAACGCCTAGTATCAGGAATTCGATCAGTGCGGGCACAGTCCGAGATATCGCCAAAAGAGCGTTTGTCGATCACCATTATCGCCCAGCCAGCCCAATGCCAGTCATTTGACGACAACTCGCATCTACTGAAGCGCCTAGCTGGGCTCTCTGATCTCGCTGCGGGCGAGCTGCTAACACGCCCCCGACCTGCCCTAGTTGTTATCGATCGTGATTTTCAAGCTTATGTGGCCGTAGAGGGCATCATGGATGCCGGTCGTGAAAAGACGCGGTTGGCAGGAGAATTCAGTCGGATCCAAAAAATTGTGCAAGGTTTGCAGAGCAAGCTCTCAAACCAAGACTTTGTCGCGCGTGCGCCTGAGGACGTCGTCGCGTCCACAACTGAGCAAGTGCGCAATTTGTCGCAACAACTTTCAAGTTTGGAAGAGAATTTGAAGGCGTTAAGCTAAGCGCCGAATCGCCGAGCAGATCTGTACTAGACCAGTTTCGAAGTCTTCCCATGCGATATTTAGTGGTGGGGTTAGCGAAACGCAACTACCTTCGGCGCCCGATGGCAGGATGATGACCCCATCCGCCAAGAGGGTTTCCATAAGTTTAACCCCGATGGCCGGTTGAATGAGTTCAATCGCAAGCATCATACCCATGCCACGAATCTCGCGAACTTGTTGGCAGCCATGTAATGATGCATGCAAATAATCGATAGCACGCCGTCCCATTTCTCTCGCACGTTCAGGGAATTGCCTTTCCTCTAGAAAGCACAGAGTTGCGAGTCCGAGGGAACAAGCTAGTGGATGACCAAAAAAAGTGCCCGTATGCATGGCCTCACCCTGGCTCTCCGGCCAAGATCTCATCACCTCTGATGTGGCTACGCACGCTGAAAGTGGCAGTCCTCCCCCAAGAATTTTACCAAAGCATACGATATCGGCCGGAACCGACTCGGCGAACGTCCAACGACCGGCGCGACCAAGACCCGTCAAGACTTCGTCAAAAATGAGAAGTGCCGAGTTCTCGTGAGAAAACTGAGCGAATCTCATCAGCGTTGCCTCGCTTAGCGGTATGACCCCCATCCGGCCCATGACAGGTTCGACAATCATCCCCGCCAAATCCACTCCCCTCGACCGCAAGGTGGCCAAAGCCCCCAACAACTCCTCTCGATCAGCATCGGGTGAAACGTGCACGACATAATCATGGTGCATCCAAGGCAAAAACGGCTCGCGAAAGTCTGGACGCCAAGTTGCCGGTAATACCCCCAGATCTAATCCGTGGTAGCCTCCGCGCAGTGCGATAAAGCCGAATCGCTTTGTCGCCCGCATCGCTGTCTTCATCGCAAATTCGACTGCCTGGCCGCCGGTAATCGAAAGGGCCACTGCTTGCAGGTGCGGGGGGCAAATGCGGCGAATTGCTTCGACCAGCTCCACTTTTGACTCACTGGCGAAAACATCACCCATGCCATGGATGATCTTGGCATTGGCAAGCGCATCCGTAGCAGTGTGATGCCGATGGCCAAGGGCTAGCGCGCCAAATCCAGCACATAGATCTAAGTATCGCTTACCGTCAGCATCCCAAACGTAGGCCCCCTCTCCTCGAGAAAGGACCATGGGAGTCTTCGTCGATGCAAAGGTCGCATCTGGGCATTCAACCCGCTTGAGGCGATGCAAAAGATCCTGATTCCGGGACAACTAAACTCCCTTCGTCCTGGGACTCCAGATGTACTTGTGCTGCTGCAGATTCAGCCGCACGTTCACTCTTGATTCAAGCATCCATGCGACCAAGTCCTTGGCCGGAAGTTGACCGAATGCTGGTGAAAATAGGATGGAGCAGCGTTGTGCAAGTTCATGATCGCGCATGACTGTAAGGGCCCAGTCGTAATCTTCACGATCAGAGATGACAAACTTAACTTCGTGATGCCGGCGAAGTGCAGAAATATTTTCCCAGAGGTTTCGATCGACCATTCCGCTGCCAGGACATTTAAGGTCCATGATGACGCATACGTCCTCTGGAACATCAGCTATCGACTCCGAGCCACTGGTCTCGATGAGAACCCTGTATCCGTTTTCCAGCAGGGCCCGCATCAAGGGAATGGCTCCAGATTGAGCCAACGGTTCTCCACCTGTGAGCTCGACAAGGGGAACGCCCAGCTGCTCAACACGAGCTAAAATCTCTTTCACTGTTAGTGACTCACCACCATGAAATGAATAGACCGTATCGCACCACCGACATCGCAACGGACAGCCGGCAGTTCGGATAAAGGTGCACGGCAGACCAGCAAAGCTAGACTCACCCTGGACACTGGCATATATTTCTTTGATAGTAAGTTCGTGCATCACTCAATTCGACAGACCATCCAAAAGCGGCTGCCTCACATGGAAAAATCTCGCTTCAATCCCTCAATTCTCTGGCAGCATGGCGTACAGACCCTAAAAGGCATTTGGCCTGACGCGCTCTATATTAGTTTTTTTTGCTTTCTGGTACCTCATGCTATTTTTGTTTTTACTTTCGGCAGATTAGCTTTAGATTCCGGGCGCGACCTGCAGACCTTTATCGATCAGCTCGGCTCACGAACCCCCTCAATATTGGAAGTTTTAGCTCAGCTTGAAAACTTTGCCCGCATTCTATTCATGGGCTGGGTGATTCTTTGCATCTGCTATCTCATTGGTTACCGAGCTCTGTTGAATCTGGCTCAGCGGCAATATATGGGACTAGAGCGCCTGCCGGTTCGTGACCATTTATTCGTCGGTTGCAAGAGGGTTTTCGGAGTCGTCGCTATCTTCCTGCTAATGTCCGGAATTCTGGTTATTGCAGCAGCCATATTTCCCCCTTTGCTGCTCTTGCTGCTGCCCCTAATGATGGCTCCAGCAGTGCACGCCATCGAAAATTCTGGGCTGCTTCGGACTTTGCTCTTGAGTGCCAGCATTGGCTATGCCGACAGAATTCCAGGCGGACGCCTATCGGCATTCATTCACATCCTGTCCACTGGTTCCATCGTCTATCTTTCGATGATGCTACTCGGGCAATTGGACTACGCAGAACCATGGATGCGCACGGGCTTGGCGCTTCGTCGCAACCTTGGTTTTCTCCAACCGCTCGGTGACGGTTTATCTCCAGCTCAATTGCTGACTGCGATGATGCATGCATTAGGCTGGTCACTGATTTTGATGTTTCTCGCCAGCTTTACCACAAGCACCTACCTGCTCCTGCGTTCAATCAATCGCGCCGTTGGTAAAACAGACATCGCTACGCAGGCTTAGGCCCCACCAGCAAATCTTCGTTGCAAGTTTGGCAGCTGATTTGATTGCACTTCAATGAGCTCGCCGGCCAGATCGTACTTTAACGCGTCTGAAAAGGAGTTGGTGAGGCACTCCACCACATTGTCTACCCGACACCCAGCGATTTCCGACAAGCCGCACAGAAACTCTTTATGCGACCTTCGGCCGCGATACGATGGCTCTTTCGAAGGATGGCGTAAATAGCGGCTGATTAGCGAGTCATCACTGTCAACAAGAATAGAAGCCTGAAACAATAGGTAGTTTCGAGAGCGAAACATAGACGTCCCCGCAATCTTGCGGTTCTCAAATGCAATGTCACTGATCCCTTGCTGCTTTAGCTGGGCTAAAATCGGCCATTGCTCGGCCAGAGATTTGATAATCGCACCATTGATCAGCCGAAAATATCGATCATTGGCGTAGTAGTCTTTCACCCAACATCCGAGGCTTACCACCACGCAGCCTGGATACAAGAGTACTGTTCCGCCGCCTCCATACCGTTTTAAAATGGGGATGCCGTCTTCGCGACAAGCCTCCACATCAACTTCCAACTCAGCCTGATTGGAGCTGCCAAGAACAACAGCGTTTGTGCGAGGAACAAAAACACTGAGGCAAATGCTCTGTGCCGCATCCCGCAAAATGTTGTCGTCGATCCACATAGATCCGTCCGTCTGGGCTCAGGATGGAAGCATTCTAGTAACCGCTATAGCAACGTTGGAAAATATGACGACGCCAATACCATCCACAAACGTTGCGACAAGAGGGGAAGAGCATACAGCTGGATCAAGTCCAACTCTCTTCAAAATGAAGGGTAGCATTGATCCAACGATGGCACCAAAAAGCACGACACCTACTAGGGAAACAGCGATGATTAGCGCCACGATGGCATCATAACCCCAGAACCAAGCGCAGCAAATACCCAGAACTCCCAGAATGATCCCCAGAGCCACTCCGGTGATGGTTTCGCGACGCAGGACGCGCCCCCAATCTCGCAATTCCATATCTCGCACGGCGATACCACGAATGATTAAGGAGGCTGCTTGCGATCCCGTGTTACCCCCGGAGGAAATAATCAAAGGGAGGAAAAATATGAGAAAGCTCATGGCAGTGAAGGTATCATTGTAGGTCTTCAGAGCAGCGCTCGTGAATAGTCCGCCGATAAAGAGAATCGACAACCATCCGGCACGCTTACGCATCAGAGTAAAAATATCTGTCTGAAAATATGACTCTTCGAGAGCCTCAATACCACCGAATTGCTGGATGTCTTGGCTGGCCTCCTCCTCAGCAACGTCAAAGACATCGTCCGCCTGCACAACACCGAGGAGAACATTATCTTCATCGACAACCGGTATGTAGCTGCGATCGTATTTGCGGAATGCGTCAACAGCACTTTCGCGATCGTCATAGACCGATAATGCTGTGTAGGAACTATCCATGATCTCCGATACTGGCTGCGATGACGGATCCGCGATTAGCAAAGCCGCAAGGCTGACATCGCCCAAGTATCTGCCGTCCTCATCGACGACAAATAGACGGAGAATTCGCTCCTCTGGAAACCGGGATGCATTCCAGCGAACATGTTCGATAGCATTAGACGCACGCATCTCAGCCCGAAGAGTCATAAACTCGGGGCTCATAATGCGACCGACCGAGTCTTCCGGGTAGGACAATAGCTGCCACGCTACCTGCCGCTCTTCTGGAGTCAACTTTAGAATGATGCGATTACTGATGTCCGGATCCAAACCTTCCAGTAATCGGGTTCGGTCAACCGGCTCCATCTCATTAAGAATACTGACCACCAAGACATCAGGAAGTTGCTCAAGCATCTCTTCTTGGCGGTCAAATGGCAGATAGGCAAAAACCTCTGCCCGTCTGGATTTCGGGATCAACCTAAACAAAACGATGCACTGCGATATCTCGAATTCCTTAATGGCTTCCGCAATATCGGCGACTTCCAGGCTTCTAAAAGCCTGGCGAAGCTGATTGAATTGGCGAGCCTCGAGCGCTGTTCGCATCCCGCTCGTGGCAAGAAATTCTTGGTCACTCATTTCGGTGCCTATCCTGATGATTCACAGGGCCACACCATTACACGCTAAGGCATCGGCCTACAAATGATTTTCCTGGTTTATGGGGAGGCACAAATCCGGGCGAGCGGGGTCCACGGCTCGCGGGCGCGACCCAGCTCCCTCTTCAAATCGGCAATGAGTTGCTGCACCCTTCGACCTTGGGTACAACCCAAGAGTTGACTCAGCCGAGAAGATGTCGAGTCGTACAGCGAAGAAGCAAGAACTGTCGCGTTGTTCCAATCCTTGGCGACAATCGCGGACCGGGAAAGAACACGAAACTCCGGCAATTCCTTGTGAACAAACTGCTGAAAGATCGCGTGCTTCTTTGCCAGTAATCCTTTCCGATCTAGACCAGAAATCTCGGCTCCTCGGTATAGTTCACTCAAAGCAAGCCGAAGCTTACCCACCCAACGCGCGTAAACGACCCTTTCCTCGATAAGAACCAAATATTTCTGAAGTTCTTGGTGTTCCTGCTGTTGTTCAAGCCACTCTCGAGTCATCCGCTCGGCGATGAATTCTGCAAAGGGCTCGTTAAACTCTAGCTCTCCAGGGAACCAGATGGTTCGATGGGTCAATTCGTGGAAAATCGTCTCGGCGAGCCTCGTTGAAGATCGGCCCAGCATGCTGGCATAGAGTGGATCGTCGAACCAGCCAAGTCCAGAAAAGGCGGTAGCTCCGCCTGCATGGACATCGTAGCCATCCGCCGATAATTTTCGGGCCATTTCGTTGCGATCGGACTCTGAAAAAAATCCGAGGTAGGGTACGCGGCCCACAATCGGAAACCACCACGTTCGCCATTTCAACTGAGTCGCCTCAGCGGCCTGAACTAGGTAAGAAACATAATCGCCTTGATTGTGAATATAGTAGCCGTAGGAATCGCCGACTTCTAAACCTTGCTGCCGCGCAAATTGGCGCACCCTATCGGCTAAGGCAATTTTGTGCCTTTGATCCTCTGAAATCGTCGGATCATGCTTCGCCTGCTCAATAGGAACTCGGCTATTGAATAAATTATTCTGCCAATAGGCCTGCTTCAGCGCATAGCAGCCCGATTGCAGTGCCGTCGCCACGATAAGAACGCAGCCAATGCAAATAAACTTTGTCACTTTGCAATCCGCAGTCCCACCGTCAGACTATATTCATCCAATTCAAAGACAGCATGGTGCTCGCAGGCAGTCGCATCCCCTTGAGAAGCGGAAACCTCCAGCTTCGTGGCAAGTGTCTCCTCTGAGATGTAAACCCTCTCGGCCTGAATGGCATCGAGCAATCGACTCTGGGCAAAAAGCTTCAGATGCACTCGATCCGAAACCTTTAGCCCGCTATCTTTGCGTAGGTTTTGAATGCGGTTCACGACCTCTCGAGCCAATCCCTCAAGAATCAATGCATCATTCAATTGCGTATCAAGCAAAACGGTGAGGCCAGCGTCGGTGGCAATGAGGCGCTCATCCTTCGGGGCTCTTTCGATAAGCAAGTCTTCCTCGCGGAGTTCATGCTCCAGAATGTGGATGCTGCCATCAGCCGTCAGCTGATCGAGGCGCTGAGCAACCGCGGATGGGCTGGCATTTAAGCTCTGAAACTCTTTCTGTATCATCCCCAAGTTCTTGCCGAGCTTTGGACCCAACGATCGCAAATTTGGCTTGATCGATAGATTTACGAATTGACCTTCATTGGTCGAGAAATCTACCATTTTTAGATTCAACTCCTCCTTGATGAGCGCCGCTGAACGCTCGATGACCAAACGATCTGATTCTTTGCGGGTAATGACCAACATGCCTGGCAATACCTGCCGTGTCTTCAATTGGTGCTTCGCCCGCAAACTTCGCCCAAGTTCGGTGACACGGCGCACAAGGGCCATGCGTTCTTCGAGCTCGACATCGATACATTGTGCATTCGACTCTGGCGCATCGCACAAATGAATGCTCTTCGCCACATCACCAAGGTCACCGGTCAGCGACCGATATACGTGTTCCGTCACAAACGGTGCAAATGGCGCAAATATCTTTGAGAACTCGACACAAACATAAAAGAGAGTCTCGTAAGCCTGATTTTGCTCGCTGGCGGCGGTTCCCTCATGGGACTGATCAGTTCCCCAAAATCGCCGCCGACTCAGGCGGATATACCAATTGGTCAACTCATCGATAAAGGAAAGTACTTCTGGGACCACCGAATAAAGCCGGTATTGCTCCATCTGCGTATGTACCCGCGCAATTAGGCTCTGCAGTCTCGATATGATCCAGCGATCCATTTCGTTCTGAACCTTCGGTGCTCGACCCTTGGCGAGATCGGCTGTCGGCTTCCAGCCATCAGCAACTGCATAGGTGGTCAAGAACGACACCGCATTCCAGTATGGCAAGATGACGGCGCGAGTCGTTTCCCGGACTCCTTCATCACTAAATTTCAACGGCTCTGCTCGCAAAATGGGTGAGTTCAACATATAGAGCCGAACGCTATCCGCGCCGTATGTATTCAACAGATCGATGGGCGGCGTGTAATTGCCCAGCCGCTTCGACATTTTCTTGCCGTCCTTGGCTAGTACCAAACCGTTCACCACCACATTCTTAAATGCCGGGCGATCAAACAAGGCAGCCGAAAGTATGCTCAGCGTATAAAACCAGCCGCGAGTTTGATCCAGCCCCTCTGCTATGAAGTCGGCTGGAAATGAGCCCTCCAGCCTTTCCTTATTCTCGAACGGATAATGCAATTGAGCATATGGCATGGAACCAGATTCAAACCAGCAGTCGAAGACTTCTGGAATCCGCCGCATCGTGCCGGCGCATTCTGCGCAGCGCCAGATTAGATCGTCAATGAAGTGCTTGTGCAGATCTGGCACCTTTGCACCTGACTTTTCTTCTAACTCGGCAACCGAGCCCAATACCTCTCGATGCGATTCGTCGGAACTGCACACCCAAACAGGGAGTGGAGTACCCCAAAAGCGATTACGGCTGATGGCCCAGTCACGAGCATTTTCCAGCCAATTCCCCATCCTCCCGTCACGTAGGTGTTCCGGAACCCAGCGAATGGTTTTGTTATTAGCGACCAATCGATCCTTGATACTTTCCACCCGAACATACCAGGCGGGTACAGCACGGTAAATCAGCGGCCCTTCTGTGCGTTCGCAGTGCGGGTAGCTGTGGACGATGGTTTCGTGGCGAAACAATTTGCCGCTATCTTTGAGCTTGCGGATGATGTCTTTATCCGCGTCTTTAACGAACTGTCCCTGAAACTCCGGTATCAGTTTGGTAAAGCAAGCTTCCTCATCGAGAGGATCAACTAATTCAATGCCTTGGTCGCGACAGATGCGAAAGTCGTCCTCGCCATACGCCGGAGCCATGTGGACGATACCAGTGCCGTCATCTGTCGAAACGTAATCATCGGCGACCACGAAAAACCCGGGGTTGTGGTTGCTGAAATATGGAAAGAGCGGTTCATACTTCACACCAGCAAGTTCGCTGCCAAGGACCCTGCCGACCACATGATATGGCCGCGCTTCCTTCCCTTTCGAAGGCAGAACTTTCTCCAAAAGAGCTTCGGCCAATATATATGTCGCCGGATCGCCATCAAATTGAACGCGCACATACGATATCTTTGGTCCAACCGCCAAAGCCAGATTCGAGATCAACGTCCAGGGTGTCGTCGTCCAAGCCAAGAGGTACTCGTCAGTGCCGCGCACCTTAAACTTGACGGTGATCGCGGGATCCTGGACATCCTTGTAATTTTGATTCGCTTCAAAATTAGATAGCACCGCACTGAGCCGGGGCGAATAGGCCACGATCTTGTGGCCGCGATAGAAAAGGCCTTTATTGTCGAGCTGCTTTAGAACCCACCAAACCGACTCCATGAAGTCACGGTCCATAGTGCGATATTGCCGATTCCAATCCACCCACCGGCCCAAGCGAGTGATCGTCTTCTGCCATTCTCCAGCATAGAACAAAACGGAAGCGCGGCACTCCTCATTGAAGTTCGCTATTCCCATTGCAAGAATATCTGGACGCCCACGCAGTTTCTTTCGCTTCTCAATCTCGGTCTCAACCGGCAACCCGTGACAATCCCAGCCAAAACGGCGTTCAACGTAGTACCCTCGCATGGTCCAATAGCGCGGTACCGTGTCCTTGACGGTATTTGCTAGCAAGTGCCCATAGTGAGGTAGACCGTTTGCGAAGGGTGGGCCGTCGTAAAAGGCGAATTCTTTGGCATGCCTTCTTTGCTGGAGGGAGCATTCAAAAATCTGCTCCTCTTCCCAAAACTTGAGGGTAGCCTCTTCCACGCTGCGAAATTCAATACTTGGGGATAACTCTCTCATAACGTCAGGTTCCAGATAAAAATTCACTGGTATTGGATACTTACCGCATATCCACACATTAGTAGGTATGCGCACTTGCCGCAACCGAAACGCATGTCAATCCGTTGGACAGTCATCTCCGCACCCGATCATTGCTAGTTTTTCTAATACTTACTTCGCGTTACTTGATGGGTGCCTGCCGTTGAAAACTGGCTCCGTCTTTGCACAGCCGACCCGGAAGCCTTGATTCGAGGCTGCGGGACTTATTGCTGCTGTTGCTGTGGTGGACTGCTGATGCTGCTGATTTCATTTGCTGTACTTGCTCCCAGGATTCGGCCGTGGCTTGCAACTGCCTTCATTGCAGGCGTAACGTTTGCCCTCACCGTTGACTCGGCATTTGGTCGCTCACTGCTCGACCACGAAGAACGTGCTCATCAGAACGTCTCGAAGCGAAAGCAGAGGTCCGCAACGGAAAGCGCGCGCGTCTTACGTAATTCCCAGCCACCACAATCTGAAGGTCGATTTAGCGCCGAAACGCGCGCCAGCACCACGACGCCGACCGCTCCAGCACCAAATGATTCTTTTACGGATTTGGCGACTAACGAAGTCGTCAATGTCCTCGTGCGCATCACGCAGAATCAAAGAGGAAGCAAGAATCAACTGCGCGTCGAAGTGCAAAAGACGCCCAGCATGAACGATTCCGATTACCAAATGCGAGTCGCTGCCTGGAAATTCGACACTGACTATTCAACTAGGACCAATACTAACGAGATTGGCCACTATGTTACCAAGGAGGCGGGAAAGGCCTTAACTGACATCGCTACCGAGCGCGTCGGTGTGTGGAATAAGTTCAAGGCGGGTTTCGATTTTGATTTCAATCTTGGCAGCCTGCTTGGTAGCGGATCAGAGAAACGATCTGGTGATGCGGCAGCTGCGGGCCGGCCTAAGGTTCGCTATGGCTTGGTGTTGAAGGAAATCAGACTTCCCGTGCGGCAGAACTTTCGCGCTTCAGTGTCGCGAAAAGATATTGACTCGGAATTGAGTGATGCTACGCGCGCACAAGCCGTTTGGACCATTGCCCCCATCACACATACCGACGTTACATCGCCATTCCAGGCCAGCGTCCCGCCGCCTCTTGTTTTCAGCACACCAACCCAGGCCGAACAGCAGACCGGGTTGTTAGTTCATGATGATCATAGGATTGAAGTGGTCGAATCCCCTCCAGAAACAACTGGTGTGCGGCAGTGGTTGAAGATACCAAGCATGAAGTTCAAGGGAAAATTCGCGCCAGCAAAGATTCCGAGCAATATTCCTATGGACGAAGCGGCATTAAACAGTGGTTGGAGGATTTCGTTGACTCAAGAAGAGAGTCTGTATTCCGTGGAGGTCGTCACCGATAAGAAATTTAAAGCAGATGGCATGACTCATAAATTGAACGTGCCACTTGTTGGCATCGCTTCGCTAACCCGAACCTATGATCGTGATCTTAAGGTAACTTCGACTACACTTAATAACTTGCTGATTTTTCCAAATTTGCCGTCTGTAACAGTGACCCGGTTTGACCAAACCCAGAAATACAAGGCTGGGGTCAATTATTCCCGCGGCACGCATAAGGTAGGACTTGCCGCCGAGACTCCAGAGAAATGGGAGCCTTCAGCCATTGGTACGGCCGAAGGTGAGAAATATAACCTTAACTATTCCTTTGATTTTTGAATGGGACATCTGACGACTTCGGCGTAAAGCCGACCCCCGTTGCACCAAATCGATCGGCTGTATCAATCGCAATCGAGGACTTCCCAGGCTGTTGCCAGAATTTTGCATTCTGCGTCTCGCTACGCCTGCCCTCGCCATAATGCCGGGCAATCTGGTCCCCGACTTTTTCCGACAAACTTCGGTACGCAGACAATTTACCACCATACAAAGTTAGCAACATGCCTCGACCCGAGGAGACAGTTCGAGCGATAGCAAATGACCGCGAAGTGTCTTTCAGGCTACGAGATGGATCTTGGTGAAGCCAACGCAGTCCAGCAAAAGTTTCCTCGACGTCGGAGAGCTTCAAGGGCTCTCTCAAGTAGTCGCTGGCGCGGGTTAACAGGTAGTCAATATCATTTTGATTGACGGTCATTTGGTCGGGATCACCAGGAAATGGAGTCTCGGTGGTACCCACCAAAGTTTTATTCATCCAGGGAAGAAGAAAGAAAATTCTGCCATCTTTAGGAGACTGCAAGAAGGCTCCTATCTTCATGTTCATATCCGGTAAAATCAGATGAACGCCTTTACTGTTGATGCCGACATATTCCGGCTTGATATTACTCTGCTCTAAGAAGTGATTTGCCCATGGCCCTAATGCATTGACCACATACAGCGCGCTGATTTCAACTAGCGATCCATCCGGCTTCTTGACTTGCACGATCCAGCCCTCGCCACTTCGCCGGATGGACACCGCTTCGGTTGACTCAGAGATTCCAGCTCCAAGCCCCATTGCGGATTCAGCAACCCGTCGCGTTAATGCGACGTCATCGGTTTGACAATCCCAAAAGGAATACGCGCCACGAATCTTATTGGTGTCGAGACAGGGAAGCTTGTGATTCACTTCTTCGAACGTCATTTTTCGATTCCACTCGATTCGCGCTGACCCTGCTAACAAGTCGTACATCGTCAGACCAATTCGAGCCATCCAGCCCGGCATCGCCGCTCCGTGTGGGATGGGCAGACAAAACTCTAGGGGCCGTACAATGTCTCCGGCTAATTCCATGAGCAGTCGCCGCTCATGTAGGGCCTCGAAAACCAACCCGTAGTCATAGGGATTGCGAAGGTATCGCAGACCCCCATGAATCAGCTTCGTTGATCGAGAGCTGGTGCCTGACGCCAGTCGTGCGCGCTCGACGAGAAAGCAGTCGCGCCAGCCTCTCGATGCCATATCATGAAGAACACCAACGCCGTGAATGCCGCCCCCCAATACCAGAAGGCGAACACGAGCAGGAATTAGAGGCTGAATTTGCACGAAATCTACTCGCTGTTGGGTGCTTGACTTGCTCGCACCTGTCGATCTGTGGTTAGATCTAGATATCTATAATAGTTATCATTTTATCACACAAGGAGTACCGGGGTGACAACCAACGAACCGAAGCAGCCTTCGTCCGAGCGCCCTCAGCGATATGTTTCGCACGCGCTTGTCGAGGTGCGGCGAGTCCGTTTCATCCCCTTCTTAGCACACAGCGCCGTACTACTTGACATCAGTCTCAGTGGATTCAAGATCGAGTTCACGGGAGAGACCAGCGCTCACCCAGGCCAAACGTTATGGCTAACAATACCACTATCGCCGCTGGGGATTTTTGCTCCGTACAAGTTCACCTGTAAAGTGGAAGTAAAGTGGTACGACGAGAGGCGCCGGCGAATTGGCGGCGTTTTCTTGAATCTCACTCCACAGGAACGCCTCATCGTCGAGCAACTTGTTGCCGCGCTCAATGACCGAGGTGCATTAGCCTAACGCTGAGTGAGTGGCGTTGTCCAAGCCGTGTCGTCACAGATTAGCCTGTCAGTTCGCTCGTAGACCGTCTGCACTCGAAAACGGACATTTTTCGCGCTGATATCGTCTAACGCCAATCCTTCAACCCCAAAATCAATGACCCATTCCACCGACTGCATACCCATGGGAATGGTATTGCGCACGACTTTCAGCAACTCGCCGGTGTTCGTGTCGCGCACCTCAAAATCTGTGGATCCACTGATGGTGCGAAAGGTAAACCGTCTCAGTCCCTGCCGCGTTTGCGCCTCAACTAGCGATTCCCAGCGCACGCGCGGTTCCGTTTCCCAAAGATCTCGAGCGATCGCGGCAATGACCAGTCGCGTACCACTTAGCAGTCCCGCAAAATGCGTGATGTCCGCTGCCGCAGGACATTCCGAAGACATGATGCCCACATCAACAGAAACCTTGTTGGGCAGAAGAGCTTGCCAATCACCAAAGTGGCCATCGGCAACGATAAGATCTGGAGTTGATGCTTTTGATCTTGGATCCTTGCGCATCAGAAATTCGGCATAGTCGGTCCAGCCATCGCCATCGGTGTCGAGCTTATGAGGATCACTGCCGATCACCGCTTCCAGGTACGATGGAATACCATCAGAATCCGGATCAGCGAGCTGATTCGGAGCGCAATTCGCATGATAGCTTCCTGGCAATAGCCACCCACTCCAGCAAGCTGCGAATGGCCCCTCGCCTGGCTCAGTGCCCAGCTCCTTCCCGATCAATTCGATAAAGAGATTTTCCGTGTGCTCACTAATGTATGGGCCGTCGGACGCCAATTGAGAAACGACCCGAACAACCTGGTCCGAGCGTATTCGGCTGGCAAGGATGTGCGCCAGACCCTGAACTTTGGCAGCATACTTCGACCATTGCCGAGGAGCGACTGGCTCAGTTTCGACAAACGCATCCATCCATTCGAGCAAACTTTTGGGTGCGGCGGCATCATCAGAAAGACGAAATTCGTGCGAGTCGTCCATGGAGCTGACCAAAAAGAACGCATCGCCCAGCCGAACCCTCAGTATTTCGTCAACGATCATCGCCACCAGCAGACCTCGCAAGTGGGTGGGGGCCTGCGGATAAATCGAATCGAGAAAAAGATGTGCAAAGTGCATGATCGACTTGGCTAGTATGACCTTGTCGCGCTCGTAGAGGATTGATGAATCTGCGTATAGATTCGCGGGTAGCCTGAGTTCTCGATACAGCCGCGATCGATCTCTTGGCCGAAATACGGGCGAGGATTGATCGAACCGATCGTCCGGGCTAACAACAACTCCCAATTGCGACACCGAAAGCTTTTGCCGATCGAAAGCCGAAAATACGGCCTCAAAAGCAGTGCGTCCCAGCCCCAGGATTCTATCGGCCAATTCCTGATCAACACCGGGAAACACCAACTCGGAAAACACCAGCTGGCTGCCACCTATCCGACTTGCTAAGCATTGCTTATGACTTGGCAATGCGACGGTCGGCGCCTTCCCGGTAAAAAAAGCGGCTCCCATCTCATCGAGTGCATCACCGTTCTCAGCAAGTTCGGTCCAGGCACGCATAAACCACGACTGATGGAGAAAGACCCCCTCGAGTTGAAGCATAGGTATGGCGAACTCAATGTGCTCAGCTGATGACGCAACAGATCCGCGCAAGGGATGAGGATCTAAGTACTGCTCTGTTTCAAAATCATAAACCCAAAGGTTTCGCCCGTCTGATTTGAATCTTCGCGTGGTCTGAGTCGAGACGTTTGTCCCGATAGTTGAGGTTACTCCAAACTCCCAAAATACCAAGCTCCCAACGAAATCCTGCCGGAAAGATATGAGGCCGGCAAACTGCTCAGCGCGATGGCTCAAAGTCGTGCCGGTTCGTATGGCTATAATATCGCCCACTCTTGAATCACCGTCCGGGTCTTGCGCCACTGGCCCTGCGCCCATCCACTCCTCTGAAGAGCCATCCAATCGAAATGATGGAACGCGGCGCCAGGGGTCAAGAATCTCTAAGTTCGCAGCGCAGCGTGTCTGCTTTGGACTTGGCGCAACCGTAAGTGCCAGACCCACACCCGTATCGGAGGTGGGCGGCTCAGCACTGGGCGCAGGCGTCGGCTCTGGCAATGGGAGGGGGCCATGATCGCCCGTGTTGCCCTCTTTGCTACAAGCGATGATCAAGACAATCCAGGATGTGATAATGCTCGCTACACGAATCATGGGTAATTTGCCTTTAGGTGGCTGGCATTGTTGAAAAACTGTGCAGCAGGATAAAGTGCGAATTGTGAAAGTTTTTGCTAAGGTAATTATCTCATGAGCCCCAGCGCCGGCTCAACTCGTTGGCTGAACTCTGCGCCGTCAAATGCAGCGCCCCGTTTTGGCAGACGATTCGGTTGGTTTTTTTATTTGATCTACAGCGATCCACCTCTACACTTAGAACGATCGCGCTTAGTGGAGCTGTTCCATGTCGCAAAAAATCTATCGAATACCCGTAGCTTCCGGCAGCCGCGAGCCCGTCTTGGTAGATGGGGTCCGAACGCCCTTTGTGAAGTCTTTCGGTGTCTTTGAGGACTACAACACTCTCGGCCTGTTCTCCTCGGCAATCGAAGCACTCGTCCGCCGTAACGATTTCGATCCGATGCTAATTGACGAGATCATAGGGGGGACGGTTATCCCGGCGCCCCAGAACCCAAATGTGGCAAGAGATGCCATTATCAATCTTGGACTACCCGACCACATTGGCGGGTATACGTTGACTCGTGCTTGCGCCAGCAGCTTGCAAGCGATTGCAGACGCGGCAAAGTCGATTGCCTTTGGCAGCGGCCAGGCCTTTATCGCTGGCGGCGTCGAATGCCTCAGTGATGTGCCGATCGTCTATTCGCGCGAAGCACGCAAGTTTCTCCTATCGCTAAACAAAGCCAAGAGTGCCTCCGCAAAATTGGGATTGCTCTCGAAGTTCTCTGCTAAAGCATGGCTGCCAAGGCCCCCTGGCTTAACGGAGCCTCTGACTGGATTTTCCATGGGTGAACATGGCGAAATGATGGCTAAGCTCAACGGTATCACCCGAGAAGCACAGGATGCCTTTGCCCTAAGATCCCACCAACGAGCCGCCAGAGCGCAGTCGTCAGGATTTTTTGAGCAAGAAATCATTCCCGTTTGGCCAGCTCCGTCTTACAGGACCTGCATCGACAAAGACAACATTGTGAGACACGATACCACAGTGGAGGCGCTGTCAACTCTGCGCCCAGCATTCGATAAGAAGTATGGCACAATCACCGCCGGAAATGCCTCGCCGCTAACGGATGGTGCTGCCGCCACCCTCATTTTCGACCGTAAAACAGCTGAATCTGCTGGATTGAAACCCAAAGCACGAATCCGCGATATGGTCTTTGTTGGTGTACAGCCCAATCCGCAATTACTGATTGGGCCCGCAATCGCAATTCCTTTATTGCTTAAGAAGAATGGGTTGGGGATTCGCGACATCAAGCGATTTGAGATTCACGAGGCCTTCGCAGCACAAGTATTGAGCTGCACGCAAGCTATGGCCTCTAAGGATTTTATGAACCAGCACTTTGGCGACAGCTCGGGATTCGGCGAAGTACCCGATGAAATTCTCAATGTTAATGGAGGAGCCATCGCCATCGGCCATCCCTTCGGGGCAACAGGAGCACGCATGGCCATAACACTGAGCCATGAGCTGCAGCGTGCGGGTGGGGGATTGGGGGTCATTGCCATTTGCGCCGCAGGTGGATTGGCGGGCGCAATGTTACTTGAGTCGTTGGCATAAGCGGAGCACAGTCATGACAAAATATTTCCATGTAGCAAACGAGTCTGACGGCGTCAAAGTGGTCTCATTTTTGCGCCCTAGCCCAGAAGTGAACACCTTTTCGGAAAGCGTCATCCATGAAATGAGCGCGCTTCTTGACGAAATTGCGTCCGATCAAAGCATCAAAGGAGTTGTATTTATCAGTGGCCGGGAAGACCATTTTATTCTTGGCGCTGATATCAACGAGTTTGCTCGCTTTAAGCGCGCGGAAGAGGCGATGCAGGGCGCACAAGTGCTGGGTAGCCTTTTTCAAAAGATTTCCCAGCTCAAGGTGCCGACGGTCGCAGCGATTCACGGGCAGTGTTTGGGTGGAGGCCTCGAGATGTCGCTGGCATGCACCTGGCGCGTCGTCACCGACCATGAATCAACTAAGTTAGCTTTGCCAGAAATTCAGCTGGGCTTGATCCCAGGCGCGGGGGGAACTCAGCGCCTACCTAGATTGGTAGGAATTCAAGCTGGGCTGGACATGATTCTGACCGGCAAGCGTCTCGATGCCCGCAAGTCACTTAAAATCGGTTTAGCTGATGCCAGTGTTCCACCCCACTTGCTGCTATCAGAGGCCAAGAAGTTTGCATTAAAGCGTCGGTCCAGTCAGCGATCGCTACTGAGTTCCTCGCCAGTTTCAGGTGACCTGCCACGCTGGGCGATGGAAGGCAACCCAATTGGCCGTAGTGTGATGCATAAAAAAGCCCGCGAGATGGTGGACAAGAATACCAAGGGCTTTTATCCCGCTGCGTACCGGGCGTTAGAGTCTGTCTTTGGGGGTTTCGACAAGCGCCTGGAAAAAGGGCTAGAACTCGAGGCTAAAATCTTTGGTGAGCTGGCCGTCACCAAGGAATGTCAGAGCTTGATACACCTGTTTCATGCGACGACAGCCGCAAAGAAGAATGAGTATAAAGCGCAACTTAAAGAACACTGCGGAACAGCCAGACCTCAATGCGTTGGTATTGTCGGTGCCGGGTTAATGGGGATGGGCATTGCGACTGTCTTATCTGATCGGGGGGTTCGCACAAGAATCTCTGACCCAAATAAGGAGGCCATCGGTCGTGGGTTAGCGCATGCTCGTGAATATTTTGTTAAGAAATTGAAACGTAAACGCATCAAGCCATATCAAGTTGAACAGCACATGGCGCACATCTCGCCAGGACTGAGCCCTGTGGGCTTTGGACAATGCGATGTGGTTATTGAGGCCGTGTTCGAGGATCTTGGCCTGAAAAAGAAGATTCTTGGTCAAATAGAGTCATTAGGTAACGACAAGCTGATCTTCGCCAGCAATACTTCTGCCATTCCCATTGCGGATATCGCCAAAGATTCAAATCATCCTGAACGAGTTCTCGGGATGCACTTTTTTTCACCCGTTGAGAAGATGCCCTTACTGGAGATCGTTGCTACAGAAAAGACGGCTGAGTGGTGTTTGGGTCGAGCGTTCGAACTCGGACAAACGATGGGAAAACAGGTGATTGTAGTGAAAGATAGTCCGGGATTTTATACAACCCGAGCGCTTGCTTTTTACCTCAACGAGGCCGCTCTGATTCTTGCTGAAGGAATTCGCATCGAAATTATCGATCGCTCCCTTACCGAGTTTGGATTTCCGGTTGGTCCCATTACACTTATTGATGAAGTTGGAATCGACGTCGGCTCCCATGTTCTGGATACCGTCGCCAAAGCGTTCCCGCAGCGATTCTCGATTCCAGAGTCCTTCGCTCGCATCGGCGAGTCCGGACGTCTTGGCCGAAAAAACAGCAAAGGATTTTACACGTATGAAGGCGGAAAGAAGGGCGCGCCGGATGAGTCCATTTACCCTCTACTTTTTCACGGCAAAGCGCCGACTTCCAGCCTAAGTTCTGACGAGATCGTGGATCGCTGTTTGCTTTTGTTTGTGAACGAAACAGCTCGCTGCCTAGAGGAAGGTATCCTCAAGTCTGCTTACGATGGAGACGTCGGCGCTGTCTTTGGCCTCGGCTTTCCGCCTTTTTGGGGTGGACCATTTAAGTATGTGGACCACTTGGGCGCCGCGACGATCGTGGATCGATTGCGAGCTCTATCTGACAAATACGGGACGCGTTTCAATCCGAGCCAGCTACTCATAGATCAGGCCGAATCAGGTAAACGCTTTTTTGATAGCGAGGCATAGTCGCCACATTTTCATTAATGGAATACGCGTCAAATGAGGATAGTGCTGGCGACGCTTGTGGTGAGCGCACTCACGGGGCTTCACGGCAAAACGTTCGCTGCCACCGTGACTCTCCCGCGTTTGAAGCTGGACCTTAGGTGGGAAGATGGGGGTAGCGCCCAAGCGCCCATATTGCAGGGTTCCGCAATTTTTTCTGACCTGCCCGGCGGAGCTACCTGCCTCCTTCTGCCGGTCAATGATAAGACCTATTTTTCACGGTCGCGCGCCACAAGTCGCTTTGACGAGGTCGCATCCCGACAACCGCCACGCGCCAATCAGCACGGTACTATCGAAGTATCTTCCCCGTCTGAAGCCGAGATTTTGTTTGATGGAACCGTTTTACGCATTGCAGATGTCTCGATCCGCAGTTCTGTGACAGTATCATTTCGAACCAAGATCAACCAACTAAGCACCGCTGATGCGTCACCACACGTTCTAGATGGCTTCTATCCCTTACTGCTTCAGAGTTGCCCCAAAAATCTGGCGGAGTCTGTTGCGAATCATCGAGTGCAAACGACCTTAGCCATCGATAGGCTGCCTGGTTGGCAAACAATAACCAATGGTATTCAGGATGAGTCTGCATCCGATCATCGCATCTTTGCCGAAAGGCTTCGTGGCGAAATCGCCCTGGTTATGTTTCAAGATTCGCATCGACGGCAGGGCAGGATTGGTTCATTGCCCGTGAGCTACGTTTCATCTGATCAAGAGTTTTCCCAACTCGACCAATCCGTTGAACTGGCCATTTCGGGAATGATCACACTATTCGGCGACTTTCCTGAGCCAAGATTGGCGGTTATCGAAACATCCGAAACGGTTCGCGCTAACCTTCCTGGGATCGTCAGCATCCAGCGACCAAAGCAATCACTGTTTGCCTCACTGCAGAACTACTGGCTCAACTGGTCGCATTGGAACTTAATGACCAATCTTGCGGCCCAGTGGTTTGGGGCAGCAATCCGCCCTGCATCCATAGACGACAGTTGGATGAACCATGGTATTGCCGATTTTGCAGCGTTCTACGTTCTACGAAAGGACGGCTCGCGCTTCAACTTGTTCAATAAGTTTCAGTCCGGCCGGAGCCCTGTTCAATTCAACTATCGCGAGATTCAGGATGTTTCTGCGGCGCTTTTGCAGCGTCAAGGTTTTCGCACCCCGCTTGTAGGTCGGGATGGCAAGACCTCCATCGCCTACGAGGAGACTCACCCGCTTGCATTTGTTCGGCACACCTTTGCCGTCCGTGAAATTTTTGACGCCATTGGGGCGCAGGCTTTTGAAACGCTGATGCGTGACATCACATCAAATCTTCGCGATCATTCCATATCGCCAGCGGCGTTCATGCGGGCAGCCCTCGACAGCAGTTTACAAAGCGCGTCACAAGCCAAGCTAGTCACCACCACACTTGAATACTGGTGGCAATCGGCCCTTTGGCCAGACTTGAATCTAGCCAAATTCGAAGCCCGTTCCATTGGCAAGAATCAGTATTTAGCCACAGTGAACATTGAGGTCACCGACGGTCGACATTCCCCCGTGGAGGTCCAAATTTCTGACGAGGCTGGGCGAGTCTATCGCAGCAGAGCCCGCAGTGATGGACCAGGCAAGATGGTTGCGGAGGTGGTCACTGAGACTCGACCTGAGGTTGCTGTTATTGATCCAGAGAGGCTGAATTACGACCGCGATCGGTTTAACAATTCGACCGAGATAAGCAGCGTTCAGTTTCTGCCCGGATCTGCTAATCGCCTGGCAGATGATGGCTACACCATCGCCTGGATTCCGTATCCATTTAAACGCCCGGGTGAGCCATTTTCGCTTGGTGTTGATGCAGCAATCTTACAGTACCTGCATCACAGCACAGCTCTATCGGGGCATTTTTCTTTCTCCGACAATCGAGGCGGGTTGCGCGTTAGGCACATGAGGGCGTGGGCTGATACACCTCTAAAGGTAAATCTGGAGGCTGAGCAGGATCGCTATTTGCGACGTCGATCTGGCGCTAGCATCTACTATCCTGACGTGCTTGCGGCTTCATTTAAAGTTGACCTATCAGCATCAATGAGGATTCAAGAGAATGTGGGTCTTACCAACTCACGGCACGCCGCCTTTTCGTCTTCGATCACGATTTCATCAAAGAGTCGATCAGCGCGCAGTCGTTATCAATTGGGAGTCGATGGAGAGGTGGCTCCTTCTTTGCTTGCAGACGATTTTTCCTATCAGCGCCTGATGGTATCTGGCGAGTTAAGCTTGAGCCTAACGCAGCTTTCAGCCATTTCGATACGTGGCTTCGGCGGAATTCTAAGCGGCGAAGGGAGTATGCCTCCCATCGCCTATTTTCGGCCGCAGGATTTGTCTGAGTCGAGACTACGACTTGACGTACCCGATGCGGACGCTCCATTGCTGAGCAATATAAGAAGTGCCAACGTAAATGTAGAGGGGCCAATATATTTGCCACTCCCCGACACGACAATGATGTTAACAAAACAGATTCGGTGGCGCTTATTCTTTGATGTGGGGGGGCCTCCAGATGCCTGGCATTCATTTCGTGCGGCAGGTGCGGGAATTGTCAGTCCATTTGGTGGTGAGTTGGTCGGCGTAGGGTCTTTGGCAGTGACGCGGCTGACTATCATGGCTGTTCTTTGGAAGGAGACTCCCTATCGGGATTCTTACGCTCCAAGTCTCTTAATCGACTTTGGCTCATCTCTCTGAGGCAGCCATTTTGACGCCACCAACACCACGGCTATGCTGATAGCGCCACCCACAGCAAAGCCAAATATCACATCTGCTGGATAATGCACGCCGAGGTATATTCGCGAGAGACCTACGAGCAGTGCCGCCCAAAGCATGGCTGTTGCAGATCTGAAATAATGACGACCCCAAAGCACTCCGACGACCGCCATGCTATTAGCTGCATGATTGGATGGGAAACCATACATTCCAGCACAAGTCCCAACCCAACGCACCATACCTGCAAGTTCCCGGCACGGGCGAATTCGGCCAAATTCTGGCTTGAGGACAAAGTATGAAAGTGAGTCAGTCACCGCTAGAGCGCACGTTAGAAGTAAAACTAGACGCACCAAAGCCGGACGCCTGGTCGCAATACTGAAAATGACCAGGGCGATGCCCAGTCCCGACCATAAGGTGTTCGACGAAATAGCGCGCATGATCCCATCGAGTGCCCCATTGGCCATCCCTTGATTGATCATTAGTAAGAAAGATTGGTCGGCTTTTAACAAAAAATTCATAAATGTTTTTATTTATTACTAAACATTATTATTCTTTGCCAGAAATTGTCGCGCAGATGCGATATTAAATTGACCAGCCAGTCAAATTTCTGTTAATCCTTTTCTCATTCAACAAAACACAAGTGCGGCGGCTGCGGACCGGGGACGGAACATTGCGGCGGGGGATTCCCCGCTAGAATTCCGAACTTCGGGTGAAGGAACCATCCAACGTGGTCTCAATGGATCCTGCCGGAAATGGCTCGTCCAGCCTTGGCACCTCCAACCGACCAAGCTGAAAATTCACGCGGGGCTCGGTTTTGCGACCCACGACTGAGGCTGCATTGAACGTCAGTGCGCTGGCGGGCGACGTTACCACTGCCCTCTTTGCGGGCTGCACCGGCGCTTTTTGGCGCACATTAGCTGAGCTGGCCCCCAGCAGGTTAGGATCTCGCATGAGGGTCGCCTTTGCGGAGGTTTCAGCTTCGGAAAGGCTCGTTTTGATAACCACCAGTGCCGCCGGCTCGTCCCTATTTACCACATAGATCCGTTGGCCCTTATTGGGAAATTTACCGGAACTAACATCAGCATGCCCGTACGCGCTCAGCGCCAGCGCGATGACTGATACAGCGATATATTGTCGAAGCAGGTCCTGCATATCCCACCCGAGTTAACTATAGTTCCACGTCAGTGGTATCGGCGCCAAGCAGTCAACCTTTAGAAACGCCGGTCGGTCGTCAAGTTTCAGGAGCAAAGACCGAACACTCTCCTGTCGATAACCTTATGAATTTCGTGGTGCATCGCTCATGTCGTTCTTTCTTGTAGCGCGCGGCCCAGATGCGGGAAAACGCATCCCACTAACGGACTTTCCGGTGACCGTCGGAAGGGACCCTGTCAACGAAGTTGTCTTGGGCGACGATGAAGTCTCGCGCTTCCATTGCCGGATCAAGAAGCGAGGCCGTATCTTCGTAATCGAGGATCTTGACTCCCGGAATGGCTGCTACGTCAATGGTGATCGCGTTCTGAATTCGATCATTCAGAACGGCGATCGAATTCTTATCGGTGGTAGCGAGCTGATGTTTGTGACATCTGACTCAGAAATTCAGCTCCCGGGAGATATCCTGAACTTTGACATGGTTGTGGCGGAGCAGCTCGGCCTAGACGGTCCAATTGCCGTCGATGGCTCCCAACCATCTCCCGACTTCACGCCCATCCGATTAACGCAACAGCATCTGAGTAGTAACCTTGCCGATAGCTTCAAAGCTGTAAAAGCTGTGTTTGACCAACATGGCAACATCACTGTCATGACAGACTTAGATGAAGCCGCAAATACGTTCCTCAAGGGGATCGGCAAACTTGCCCCGAGCACTTCGCGCGCAGCTTTCTTCGCATGGTCCCACACCAAGCGACAACTCATCCCGCTGGCCGCTCGTCACTTCAAGAGAAAGAAGCAGTTTGTGCTGAGTCACAGAGCCTTTGAGGACGTTTTACAGCGTCGGCAGGGAATCTTGCTACAGGCCAAGTCTCCGAATGTAACTCAAGAGGGCCGCAATCGAGCCGTGTTACCGATGATTTTTGATGAACGCGTCTCCATGCTGGTGCACTTGGAGTGTGATAATCCACGTCAGACATTTCCGGAAATTGAACTGGAAATGATCCAGGCGTTCATTGCTCGCTGCGCCCCGAGCTTTGAAGCATTTCTTTTGCGCAAAGAGCTGGACGGCTGGTTGATTGGCATGATTGAAACTTTGATCGCTACGATAGAAGCCAAAGATACTTATACGCGTGGGCACTCTGAACGAGTGAGTAAGTACTGCATGGTGATCGCAGACGAGATGCGACTTCCTCGCGAAACCAAACGACTCCTCATGGTTAGCGCCCTGTGCCATGACGTTGGCAAAATCGGCATCCCCGACAATGTTCTTAAAAAGGCCGCCCTCCTCACTGCCGAGGAATATGACGAAATGAAACTGCATCCCTCCATTGGCGCTGAAATCATCAAGCATGTACCAAACGCAAAGCGCTTCCATTCGGGGGTGAAGCACCATCATGAAAAGTGGGATGGAACTGGTTACCCTGATGGCCTTGTCGGCGAAGACATACCATTCTTCGCCAGAATCGTTGCATTAGCCGACGTTTTCGACGCGATGGTTTCAGGTAGATCTTATTCTGGATTCTTAGATCAGTCCGATGCGATTGAGAAGCTGCACGAGGAGCGAGAGCTCTTTGATCCCGAAGTTTTTAAGGGATTCATCCGCGCCCACGAACGTGGAACGCTCTCTCAGAAAACTGACACTCAGAATCAGATAGACGCCTTGCCGAATAGTAAGGACGACGATGATGATGCGAAAAATTCTGGGCGAGTCACCAGCTCGCCCACTAAGAAGGCCGAGTAGGTCAGGCCTTCTCAAATCAAAATGCCTCAAGATCTGATTTTTTGTACTAGTTGCCCGACTTCCAAAGCGAAACAGCTGCCAATTAGCCCTGTACCAAATTGAAAAAGCCTCCCCGTCCACGCAAATGCGCTAAAATGTTAGAATAGTTGGGAATGAGTGCGGACAATGGTCCAGTTTCATTCGACTTCTGAATCGCAGCTTTTGCAGGAGTTTTTAGCAATGTGGGGACAACTAGCCATTGGCCTTAAGAGCGGGGACATCTATCTCTATCTGATTTGCGCCTTGTCGTGGCTTGGACTCACGATAGTGATCGAGCGCATTATCACTCTTCAATTTGTCTACAACTTAGACTTTAAGAAATTTCTCAAGAATTTGAAAAAAATGATTCAAGCAGAGGATACGGATCGGGCGATGAGTCTGTGTAAAAAGGCCCGCCGGTCTTCCTTGCCGGCCATTACGCTCCGAGCACTCGAGGCTTCGGAAGTCGATCCGACAACTGTTCGCACAACTCTCGAGGAAGAGACTCTGGAGTTTCTTCCTCGCATCGAAGCGCGTATGGCCCTTATTCCTGCAGCGGCGACAGCGACTCTGTTCATTGGAGTGTTGGGGACTATGGACTTCTTGTGGAGGGCCTTTAGCAGCGTCGGCGTCCTAGACACCGCTGATAAGCAAGCCACCCTTTCGGCGTCTGTTTCATCGGCACTCGTCCCAACAACGGCCGGCCTTGTCAGCTGCCTGATTCTGCTGGTTGGACACCACATCGTGCGAGGCCTTGCCATAAGATTCCTGGACCGCTTTCATCATGGCATTACCGTGGTGACAAATCTGGTGGCGCCGCAACAAGCTTTCGCGACTTACGTCGCATCAGCGCCTACCGGCGCGACTGGCTCAGCTGATGTCGTTGAGTCTTTTGACTCTTCTGAAGATTATTCTCAGCCATCTGCCGCTACTGCGAGCACCGGAGAAGCAAATGATGCCTTCAGCGACGCTTCAGTCGAAGATATTAAAGACGAAGAAGAGATTATCTAGCGATTCCCTCATCGCTGGAGCCCTTTGGCTTCCCATACTCTCCGTGCTGGCCGTTGTTGCTGGCCTAGGTTCGTTTTTGTCTTATCATGGTGGCTTTGGGGTGGTTAAAACCTCATTTCCTGTTTTGCATTATGACCTCGAGGATCCAACGCCCCGAAATTTTCAGCAGACGTACTCAGCAGAACTGACGGATCAATCCGTTGCTATTCTGGTAACTACCGAGGCCATTTTCTTCGGTACCCTTGCCGCCTTCACCACAGAGTACTTTGACGTCCGAAATAAATTCAGCATCAAGCATGAACAGGGTTCCCCACAACTGGGCCGAGCTTTAGCAAAAATCGACACATGGCTGAAAGACAGGACCTCGCGCAAGTCGCCCATTAACTCAGATGTGGCAGTGCTCATTACGCATGGCGCAGTGCCTGCTCCTATTGTGATTCAGATTTTGCATGGATTGAATCAGTCTCGACTTTTTGGTCACACAATACTTGGCACGGGGCTCATGTAATGTCACTTGCAAGATCGGTCAGCCTCGCCATCACTGAGAAAGCAGAGCGACTTCGCTTGACGCCAACGTGGTTCCCTTTGCCTGCGCTCATTCCTTTTCTACTGGCACCCGTCCTCATTGCCAATATCTTCCCGAGCATTAACCCTCATCTGCAAGGTACGTCGACGGTTATCGAGCTCAGCGCCTCGGAGGCTCCATCAGGAAGCATCTGGATAAACATATTTCCCGAGGATGACGATATTGTCGTGTCGTTGGGCTCCAATGAAAGGGTTCACTTTCGGCGCGATTCGCGTTCTCAAGATGATGTACATCGGATTCGAGACCTTTTGAAGACGCGCATTCAAAGCGAAACACTCGGAGCTACCCTACGGATGATGGTTCGAGACACTCAGCTAAGCGTATTGCTGGCGGTTGATCAGCGACTTTCGTTCAGTCACTTGCGGATTCTATTGGCCGCGATGGCTGAAGCTGGGGTGACTGAATATGGATTTGAAACGCGCATCTCCAGCGCTCAAGCGCCCACAGATCGTCATGAATCGAATCTTTAGGCACAGGTGGTGACGCCAGATGGCTAGCAATGTCAGCAAAGTCGGGGTCAAAGCCAATTTCGCGCAAATCGAAGTCCTGCAGAATGGACAGACCGTTGATTCGTGCCACCGTCAACTTGGCAAGCACCGAAACATCGTCTTATCGCCACATGGCGGCGATCTTCATTTGCCGCTATATCCACTAGCAGATTCGATGACGCTCGCTTCGGTAGAGCGGCAGCACTTAACATTCTATCTTACCCCACAGATGACTGGCTTCGTTACTCAATCCGGAAGGGTTATTGACTTAGACCAGGGTCAGCATACGTCACAGGAACTTGAGCTAAAGGCAGGTGACTATGGGTCCATTAATTTTCGCGATTTGACCTTTCTCATCAAGGTTTCGCCGCTTAAAAAAGCTGCGAGCAAGGCAATCCCACTCGATCCGCGCTATCGGGGAACATTGGGGTCGACGTTATTCCAAGGTTCACAGGAAATTTCAGCATTCCTCGCGGCAATTGGTATTGCGCTTCTCTTGCTAGTCGGTCTGACGGCTAGCTCGTTCTTGGTGGTTCATGACGCTCCGAAGACGCTTGATGATCTACCGGAGCCGTATCAATTGGCGCTCATCAGTCCGGATATTTTGCGAACATCCCCAGAGGCTCTTCAGTTTGCGCTGGATCGGTCAGCGTACGTACCCTCTGTGTTGAACTATTATCGCTCGCTTCACAATATGTATCTGGGACTTGGATCGGTCGATGAGGCATTGATTTTCCCGGCGACCGCAGCCCGATATCAGCGAGCTTTTGCCGATTATTTTGATGGGCTTGCTGCGTTTCGTAAGAGAGAAGAGGGTCTTGAGCGGCAGGTGCTACAGCGAAGTGGCGTGGCTGTGGCTGCGATACCGGCTGTTCTTGGCGAGAGCGCTGCAACAGCGACTCTGCGAACGCTTGATAAGCTCGAGTCCCGTCTGATAGCCCACGAGCGCCTTATGGGCTCACGCAAAAGTATCTCGGAGGCGTTCGGCAAAGACGACGACTACCCATTTAATGATTACCGAAACACGAAGCATAATAATGCCGCCCAGGAAAAGCTGGCAAAGATTAGCCCATTCCGATTACTAACGGATGAGGGGGAAATGTATGCCCATGCGGAGAACCTAGCCAGGATGGGAGCATACCGGCAGCGAGAGATGAATAAGTCTCGACGCGACCCGATTCAAGCTCTTGATTCAAAGAATTATCGTCCGGTTCGACTGGCAACGACGTCTCCGTTCGTAAGCCTGCTCAATAATGGAGAGCTCTTTTCCTTAGATCGGAAATTGGAGTTACTGCAGGCCGCAGAGCTTGATACCCTAAAGAAATCCCGCGTGAAGGAGCCCTTGGTCGGTGAAATCGACCCGAAGTTGGTCGAGAAGGTTATTTCGAGCGGCAAGTTTGATTTGCAGCTTTGCTACGAGTTGGCTTTGCGCCGCAATAGTGGTACTGCCGGAACCGTGGAATGGTCTTGGCGTATTGATTCCAGGGGAAGTATTTCTGATCTCGAACTGCTCACCTCTACCATCAAAGATGATGTCATGCTTCAATGTCTCCGGAACAAAATCTCAAGTTGGTCCTTTCCCAGGCCTAGCCGCGGCAGCGTCCTCATTCGTTACCCCTTCTCTTTCAAGCCGCGACAAGGCTAAACCAGGATGGCAGCTCAATGACTGATTTACTTGCTAAGATCTCCTCTGGGAGTGATCCAAGACTACTGGTTTTGCCCGTCGGTGGATGTGGTGAATTCGGACTTAACCTGACGGTCTATCGCTATGGTTCGACATCCTTTGTTGTCGATGCGGGGCTCATGTTTGCCGAGGACGCAAAGCTTGGAGTTGACGCTCTCATCCCGGATGTTGAGGGGATCTTCCAGCGCTTTGCGCCCATTCGTGCATACTTGATCACGCATGGTCACGAAGACCACATTGGCGCGCTCCCGCATCTTGTATCTAAGTATCCTGCCCCCATCTACACGACGCCTTGGGCTGCGCGTTTGATCGCGTCGCGTTTTGAGCGACACGGAATCCTTGATGACCACCCCATAACTGTTGTGCAACCATTTGATGTCGTAGGAGTTCAGTCTTTTTCTGTTGAATGGCTGCCCGTGAGCCACTCCATCCCCATGTGTTGTGCACTCCACATTCGCTCTCCGGCCGGTACCGTTTTGCACACTGGTGACTTCAAGATTGACGGCCTTGGCACTCCCGAGGGCTCAACCGATATGGCGCGTTGGAAGCTTCCTGATGCCGGCGTCGATGTCGTTGTATGCGACAGCACAAATGCGGATCGTCCAGGTCATTGTCCCCCAGAGCAGGTCGCAAAAGACGCACTTCAAACACTCATAGAAAAAACACCGGGACGAATTTTCTTCACTACATTTTCTTCGAACCTTTGGCGGCTGCAGGCAATTTTGGAAGTTGCGAAGCAAGAACAGATCCCCGTCGTGCTGGCCGGTGCTGGAATTCGCGGGACCACTGGGTTGGCAGCTGACTTCGGGCTTCTGGATATGAGCCAGTATCACGTCATCGAGGAAGAGAACCCCAGGCTATCAAAGCTCGATCGGGTAATTTTTTTGGTTACCGGTAGCCAGGCCGAGCCAAGATCTTCGCTGGCTCGAATCGCCCGTGGCGAGCACAAGTACATAAAGATTGAAGAGGGGGACACTGTTGTTTTCTCATCTCGCATCATTCCCGGCAGCGAGCGCCGAATCTTTCATATGATCGCCGAATTGCAGCGCTTAGGTGCTAAGATCATCACCACGCGGCAAGCTCCCGATATTCATGTGAGTGGGCATGCCTATAGTGCCGACGTGCTGGAGTTGATAAAGCATGCAAAGCCAAACGCATTTTTAGCTGTGCACGGAACCTATACACAGCTGCTCGCGAATGCAACGACTGCGAGTGTAGGTGGACCATCGCAGTGCTTGACGGCGGAAAATGGGATTATGTATGCTTTGCAGGATCAGCGATTGGATGCTGTTCACCAGTTCCCGGTCGAACGACTGTATGTGGATGGCGAGTCGGGACTTCCGATGTCCCACACGGTTCTGCGCGATCGTTTGCGAATCGGTGAAAATGGTTTAGCCGCGATTTTTGGAGTCGCTGATCGGAGCGGGCGACTCATTGATACGACGGTAACTCTTGATTTATTTGGCCTGCCGTTACCGCACGACTACGACGAGAAAACCTTTCGACAGGAAATTGTTGCCGTTGCCTGCGCTGCGGCGAAGCGGTATGCGTTGCGAGGCGATGAAGAGGAAACTTGTGCGGAAGAGGTTCGCATCGCCGTACGTCGATTCTTGGCCACATTTTATGTGAAGAAGCCTGTAGTCCTGGTAAGAATTAGTGGAACAGATGGGTAGTCGAAGAATTGTTGTTGTCGCTGCTGCTGCTTTTGAGTCTGAGCCGATCGTACAGGAATTGCGACATATGGTTGGCGTTGACTGTGACGCGCTTGCCTTGGGCATTGGACCCATACATGCCGCCAAGTCGGTGATCACGAATCGAGAGCTGCTCCGCGACGCCGAGGTTTTATTTATTGGAACTTGCGGCCAGTTCGGACCGTTCGAGACTGTAAGTCTTATTCGGCCGTCTAGGGTTGTCTGGCTACCGATAGGCGAACGGTTGGGCGTGGCCTATACAGTCGCTGGGACAGCGCCCACGATCGACTACGAACCGCATACCCCACCGTGGCTGGCGTGTTTACCGGAAAAGGTTGTAATCTGCGCCCCAGAAATTAGCCTCGATCCGACTTTGCCAGAGACTTTTGATCCCGCGCAAACGGTTGAGAATCTCGAACTATACTCAGTACTCGGGGAAATATGCGAGGTGGCACGAAGCACCGCAGTGATCCTAGCAGCGACCAACCAAATCGGACCTAACGCGCATCATCAGTGGAAGGCTAATTTCCATCATGCGGCAAGCACAACCGCCGATTTTGTAAAGACACGCATTCTTAGGAGTGGAATTTAGCATGCAGTGGAATGTTCTCAATCGTCGGATCGAACTCGAGACCGTGCCCTTCAAGGTTGAGCGCTTGGATCTTGAGGATGCGCAAAGCCATGAGCCGGTTCGTCACCCCTATCATCGCATCATATGTCCGGACTGGGTTAACATCCTTCCCATAACTCGTAACGGACAGGCGGTCCTGATCCGCCAAACTCGAGCAGGAACGTTGCGGGATACGCTAGAAACTCCTGGTGGTGTTATCGAAGCAGCGGAGAAGGATTTCATGATGGCGGCTTTGCGCGAAATGGAAGAAGAGACAGGTTACACGTCGCAGCGTGTCTTGCCGCTTGCGACGATCAATCCAAATCCGGCGCTTTTTAATAATCGCCTGCACATGTTCCTAGCGCTCGATTGCGAACTAAACTCCGAGCGTCAGCACCACCCCGACGAAGGCGAGAAAATCGAGGTCGTGCTGACGCCGGTGCGTGATCTCGACATTATGGTTCGCACAGGACGCATCGACAGCTGTCTTGTTTGCCTCACGATTACCTTGGCGAACAAGTACCTAGAAGGATTCTTGAACAAGCCGTAAGTGTTTGTCTGACACGGTGTTGAGGAGGCTTAAGATGTTGCGCGGTCAAATTCAGTCTGTAACTCTTGCTTCGGGCGATGGCATAGGCCCAGAGATTACCCGCAGTGTACGCGCCGTTTTTGCGGCTGCGAACGTGCCCATCGCTTGGGAGGAAGTTCCGATAGGACTCGAGGCCTTGGAGAAGACTGGTGAGCTGCTTCCCCGCGAATTTGGCGAGAGTCTGCTGCGTACTCGTGTGGCTCTGAAGGGCCCGACCACGACACCGGTAGGTACAGGGCATCGATCCGTAAACGTCGGCATCCGCAAAGACTTCGGACTTTTTGCCAATGTTAGACCAGTCAAGAATTTGCCGGGTGTCCCCTGCCTACAAAGCAACGTCGATTTAATGATCGTGCGAGAGAATACAGAGGATTTGTACGCTGGCATCGAATACAACCTGACGCCTGATGTCGCCGTTGGCATGAAAGTCATCACCCGTGCGGCCACTGAGCGAGTCATGCATCATGCCTGCAGACTCTCGCAGGATATGGGCTACAAGCGAGTAACAATCGTTCACAAAGCCAACATCATGAAGTGTACAGATGGATTATTTTTGCGCGTGGCGAAGGAAGTCGGTGCTCTATATCCAGGTCTAAAAGTTGACGATTGCATCATCGATAACTTCTGCATGCAGATCGTGCGTCGACCCGATCAATTTCAAGTCGTTGTCACCGAGAACCTGTACGGCGATATTATTTCCGACCTCGCGTCTGGTCTCGTTGGCGGGCTTGGAGTCGCTGCTGGGGCGAATTATGGCGAGGATTGTGCTGTATTTGAGGCGGTCCATGGCTCGGCTCCCGACATCGCAGGCATGGGATTAGCCAACCCGACGGCCCTTCTCTTGAGCGGCGCCCTCATGCTCGATCACATGGGGTTGTCCTCTTATGCCGAACGCATTCGGTGTGCAATCCTTGATACTTTGGCTCAGCCCGAGCTCCGAACGCGCGACCTCGGTGGACCGTTGGGACTCGATGAATTTACCGCGTCCATTGTTGCGAAGTTGCCGTGATCATGAAAGAATCACATGAATCATAAAGATAATAAAAATTTCTCCAGTGGCATGCCATGCATCACGTTCAGATTCGCGCAGCGGGAAAAACAGACGTCGGCCGTGTACGATCGTCCAATCAAGATGCCATTCTAGTCGATCAAGATGCTGGGTTGTTTGTTGTTGCAGACGGAATGGGCGGTCATGTCGGCGGCGAAATTGCGTCCTCATTATGCATTTCTGAGATTCGCAGTTTTCTCGCCGAGCAGGGGCTTGGCGACGCTACAGTAGATAAACTGAAGGAACTGGGTAACCACCCGGAGCCCGTCATTGTTGGCGTCTTAGCTCGTGCCATCAATCATGCGTCTGGCCGAATTTACGAGCGAGCACTAGAAGAGCCCATGCTCAAAGGAATGGGGACGACAGCAACTGTCGTGAAAGTCATTGGTGATCGCGCTTACTGCGGGCATGTCGGGGATAGCCGGCTCTATCTCATTCGATGTGGGCTAATTTATCAAATGACGCACGATCATTCCCTGGTGAGCGAACAGGTTCGCGCAGGGCTGCTGACCAAACAGGAAGCCGAGTTACACCATCTGAAGAACGTCATTACAAGGAGCGTTGGCTATCAGGAAGAAGAAGACGTCGATACATTGCATTTTCAAGTCGAAGATGGTGACCTCATCTTACTCTGCAGCGACGGCTTACACGGAGAGCTCGGTGACGCCGAGTTGAGCAGGATTGCTGGAGAGCGGCGGTCCGGTGCGGTTGACGATCTGATTAGAATCGCCAACGAGAGGGGCGGCGACGACAACATATCTGTGGTCATTCTTGACATTAAAGTTTCCCACTAAACCTGCCGTTATAACAATGGGGTGGTTGGGCCTCGGTGGTTAACCTATTGGTTTTCCATGGAATGTCCAAAAATTCTGGAACCATTCTGAATGGTTCACTATCTTGCCAGTCCCGTTAGAGGTAGGAGTTTTTAGGCAATGGGTCGTACGACGATTGTAGTGATCCCCGACGGAAAGCGCTCGACTCGCCAATTTGAAGTCGCGGATACCTGGACGCGAGCCGCAATGATTGGCGGACTATTCCTATCTGCGGTCTGCGGTTACGTTCTCTTCGACTACGCGGAACTGCGTGCCATCCGCAGCGAATACTATCAGCTCGCAGCCGAGAATGAGGGCCTCAAAGGTGAGGCTCGTCTGCTGATGGATAATCTCGAGACCGTTCGCACTTCGCTCAAGCGCGTCGAAGACTACACAACCAAGCTAGGCGAACTGACGGAACTCAAAGTACAGAAGGTGGCAAAAAAGACGGGTATTGGCCCATTGAGCGAAGAAGAGTACATCCAAGCCCAGCAGCAAACACAACCGAGCAGTTTTACCGAAAGCTACATGCCTGCCGGCATAAATTTGGAGAATTTATTCTTTCGTCCCGTGTTTGATCGGTTAACTCGGATCGGCCAGAACGCTGACCAACATGTGCTTGAGCTGCAGAAGCTTCTCTCGACATTGAGTCAGCAGCGTTCCGTCCTCAGCTCCATCCCATCCCTCTCCCCTGTAAACGGTTGGGTAACTAGCGGTTTTGGCTATAGAATCTCGCCATTCACCGGAAAGCGAACGATGCATCTCGGTATCGATGTTGCATCCCCCACAGGCACCCCTATCTTTGCGCCTGCAGATGGTGTGGTGATTTTTACCGGATCGAAAGATGGGTTTGGAAATTTCATTATGATCGCTCATGGTTATGGCATTGTTTCGCGGTACGGTCATAATGCCCAGAACATGGTGCAGCCCGGTCAGCGAGTGACCCGCGGCGAGCAAATCGCCACTGTAGGAATGAGCGGACGAACAACCGGCCCGCATTTACATTACGAAGTTGTCGTTGACGGACGCACCGAGAACCCCAAGAAATTTATCCTTAATATAGCCGACGATCTGGCCGTATACTAACTTCCAATTATCTAACGATTCCGTGTATATTGAACCAGTTGTGTGGACTCTTGCCCGCCCGCTGTGGCGGCGTCTTGCCGCGCTCTTTTGGCTGCGTACCCATGGGACTTTGAATCATGAATATACTTCGTCAGGTTTTCGGCTCTCGAAATGATCGCATCATCAAACGGATTCGAGGGGTTGTCGAGCGCATCAATCAGTTGGAAGCCAGCGTTCAGACACTTGCCGATCAAGACTTTCCTTCTAAAATCTTAGAATTAAAGCAACGTCACGCCAACGGCCAGCCACTACGCGAGATGCTTCCTGAAACCTTTGCACTCGTCCGCGAAGCCAGTCGCCGCGCTCTCAACATGCGCCACTTTGATGTGCAGCTCATCGGCGGCATCTCGCTATTTGAGGGCAACATTTCAGAAATGAAGACGGGCGAAGGTAAAACGCTGACCGCGACTTGCCCAATTGTTTTGCATGCCATTTCTGGCAAGGGCGCCCACTTGGTCACCGTTAACGACTACTTAGCAAAACGTGATGCCGAGTGGATGGGTCTGGTGTACAGCTTTTTGGGCCTAACAAGCGGCTGTATCTTACACGGTCTTACCGATGTTGAGCGGCGTGAAGCTTACGGGTCCGACATCACTTACGGCACCAACAATGAATTCGGCTTTGACTTCCTCCGCGATAACATGAAGACGGACCTGACTCGGCTGGTGCAGCGAGGTCATAATTTTGCCATCGTAGACGAGGTGGACTCCATCTTAATTGATGAGGCGAGAACGCCCCTCATCATCTCCGGTCCTGCAGAGACCAACACGGAGCTGTACTATGCCGTCAATACGGCCATTCCGGGCCTAAGAAAAGACAGTGACTATGTCGTGGATGAGAAATCGCGCACGGTTTCTCTTACCGAAGACGGGATTTCTAAGCTTGAGAAGCGCCTGCGCGTTGATAACCTCTATGATCCGAAAAATATTGATTATCTTCATCACGTTCAGCAGGCCCTGAAAGCGCACGTCATCTTTAAAAAGGACGTGGACTACGTCGTGCGAGAAAATAAGGTAGTCATCGTCGATGAATTCACCGGCCGCTTGATGCCAGGGCGACGTTATTCTGATGGGTTGCACGGTGCGCTCGAGGCCAAGGAGCACTTGCGCGTCGAGCAAGAAAACCAGACGCTCGCTACGATCACTTTTCAGAATTACTTCCGCATGTATAAGGTCCTGTCAGGTATGACGGGTACAGCCGATACGGAAGCTGTCGAGTTTAAGAAGATTTATAATCTCGATGTTGTCAGCATCCCCACCAATCGCTCTACAAAGCGCATAGATCACGAAGATATCATTTACCGAACATCTGCCGAGAAATTCAACGTTATCGCGGATGAGATCGGCGAACGCCAGAAAAAGGGACAGCCCGTACTGGTAGGAACGGTCTCAGTAGAAAAGAGCGAATTGCTTGCGAGCCTTCTGCGTAAGCGTAATGTACCGCATGAAGTCTTGAATGCAAAAAACCATGCACGAGAGGCAACCATCATTGAGGAAGCAGGTCAGCGCGGCCACGTAACCATTTCAACGAACATGGCCGGCCGAGGTACAGATATCGTACTCGGCGAGGGTGTCCGCGAGCTCGGCGGACTTTGCGTTGTCGGTACCGAACGGCACGAATCAAGACGGATTGACAACCAGCTTCGCGGCCGATCTGGCCGTCAGGGTGACCCGGGCGAATCTATTTTTTATCTTTCGCTCGAAGACGATCTGATGCGTATTTTTGCTTCGGACCGTCTTTCAGGCATCATGCAGCGGCTTGGGATGAAAGAAGGTGAAGCCATTATCTCACCCATGGTCTCTCGTGCTATCGAGAAGGCGCAGCGACGTGTCGAGGAGCAGAACTTTTCTAGTCGTAAGCACCTGCTGGAATATGATGACGTCATGAACCAACAACGGCAAGTCGTGTATTCACGCCGTCGTCTTTTGCTAGACGGAAAGGCTGGTGTGGAGTTCGTCGAAGATGCTGTCTACAACCTAGCACTGACACTTTGCCAGCGATTGAATCCCGAAGCCAATAATGCCGAGCGCTGGAGTTTTGATGCGGTAGCCAAGGAAGCAAATGCCGAATTTAACATGCACTTAGATTTCTCAAGTTTGGACACTGTTCAATCTCGCCCAGAGGGTGTCGCAGAGACGATTTCTGAGCAAGTCATGGCTGCATACAAAGCCAAAGGCGAGATTGTCGGCGAAGAGAACCTTCGCCGAGTTGAGTCGTACGTATACCTGCAGATCATCGATTCGGCCTGGAAGGATCATCTGCTGCAAATGGATCATTTGAAAGATGCCGTTCGTCTACGCGGCTATGGACAAAGGGATCCGCTGCAAGAATATAAGAAAGAAGCATTCCGCCTCTTCCAAGAGATGATGATCCGGATTGAGGATGATACCGCTATGGCATTGGTTCGAATGCCAACGCCAGAGACTGTTCCCGCGACGCCTGCGCCACAGCAGTTTGACGAATCGCGCATGAACTTTAATCATCCGGATGCCACTGCGTCAAGCGGCGCGAACCAGCTCCCAATCGCTCGGCCCCAAGCGGGATCCCCAGGCGGTAACAGCGATGGCTTGATTTATCATGGCTCTCGTGCCACGAAACCGGCTCCCGCGGCACAGCCAACCGTCGCACCAGTAAGACGTCAGGGTGAAAAAGTTGGCAGGAACGATAACTGCCCATGCGGCTCCGGGAAGAAGTATAAGAAGTGCCATGGCAAACCCGGCGGTGAAATGGACGAGGATGATGCGCGACCTTAGCGTCGTCACTCTGACTGCATAATTGGAATTCTTTGTGAGCCGAATTACGGAAATCGATACGCAAGACGAGACGGAGGTTGTTCACCGGATCATCGCCCAAGTTCATAAAGTCTTGGACAATGAATTTCCTAACTCTCGAGGTTCGCGCTCACGCAAATTCACGACGACGGAGTTTTCTAGCAACGTCGAAGATACTGTTGTAGACAGACACCCTCAGTCGACGCCACCCCCGCCAGCACAAGGATCCTCCGGCGGATTACCCGCTGATCAAAGGGTCGATTTGGCACAAAGTGATTCGCCCCCCGTAGCCACGCCGATCATGTCTACATCAGAGTCCAAAACGAAGCCAAGCCCAAAGGAAGCTTCTCCATCGGCTTCTGTTTTCACCAAGTTTGATGATTATGAAGTCACCGGTCGCGATCTTGAGCCTATCAGCCAAGGTTTGGAAAACGAAAGAAACATATTGGGCCAAGCACGTGGCTTCTCTTGGAAAAGAGTGCTGATTGCCATAGTTATGATTGCAGCGACCGTTGCCGCTGCCATGGCGTGGCTTGAGCTGCAGATGGGCTCATAAGATAACCACGCGACAAGATGATGACGCGTTCATTCGCCCTTACAATTCGACTTCTCGGCCTTCAATGGCCAGTTGCTGCAAATCAAAAACAGGAGCTAGAGCCTCCTCTGCAGCCTCGATGACAGCCACGACCTGTTCCTTGCTAAAAGCAGCTCCTTCCGCTGTTCCTTGGATCTCCAAAATCTTTCCAGACGACGTTAGGACAACGTTCATATCGAGATCAGCTTTGCTATCTTCAATATAGTTTAGGTCCACCATAAGCTCGTTGTTCTTAATGCCGATGGAAACTGCGGCCACAGAGTCTTTAATGGGGTTGGAATGAAGTCGCCCTTCGCGCAGCAACCGGTCAACCGCAATCTTGAGAGCAACAAATGCACCGGTGATTGAAGCTGTGCGCGTGCCGGCATCCGCCTGAATCACATCGCAATCAATGAGAAAAGTCAGATCTGGACATAGTTGTAGGTCAAATACACCACGCAACGCCCGTCCGATAAGTCGCTGAATCTCCTGAGAGCGCCCCGATGGCGCCGGGCGCTCGCGGCGTGATCGCGTATTGGTGGAGCTTGGAATCATCGAATACTCGGCGGTCAACCACCCTTGCGGCGGATTGGACCCGCGCAAAAATGGCGGTACACCGTCTTCTACAAACACCGTGCACAAAACTTTTGTGTCGCCCTGCTCGATCAGTACCGACCCATTAGCATGCTTGGTAAAGCCCGGGATCAATCGGATTGGGCGCAATTGCTTAGATGTTCTGCCATCGGCTCGTGCCATAATTTGCTCCTGATATTCGCAATGACGGATGGACCTTAGGTTTTAGCGGAACCACCTTGTGGTGGCAAACGCTTTTCCTTACTGTTCATCTTGCCATCATAGGGACAGTGGCGGCACCCGCTGCCACAACAATATCCACGTTTCAATAAGTAGGACTCAGTAAAGACTAGGAAGCCGTTTTCCATATAATAGTCTGCGGCGTTTCCCTTGCTATCATCCAACCTGTCGTTAGGTCTTATCGTTTTATCCGTCAGAAGTTACTCCACATTATTGTTTCTTTAAGAAAACCGACCAAGCGCCAAGTCTCAGGAAACACCAAAGCATTCCGATGCTGAGTAGAGGACCGACTGGGAGATCCGTACATGCCTGAGAAAAAGAATCATATGATTTCTTTGCGGATCACGCAAAAGCAGTGGGACTATCTTCAAGAAATTGCTGATCGGATTAAGGAAACCACGGGTTTTCGCATTACGAGAGCGTCCATCATCATCAAAATGATGGAACATGGCCTACCGTACATCGAAAAAGAGTTCCCGCCGACAAAGGTCAAAGAAAAGAAGTCTGCCTAGGGCCTGCCCCTCTTTTGGCTAATTCGCAGTAGTCAGCTAAAATGCGTTCGATATTAGT
>CAZLMG010000004.1:164629-225948 GCA_964560765.1 uncultured Oligoflexales bacterium | reverse complement strand
AGCGCCTCACGCGTCGCACGTGGTGCACAACGAAGCTGGTGCCAAAACTGCAAGATATCCTCTATGTCTACATTGTTTACCACAATCAGCGACTGGAAGGGATGGTACCCCAGATCGCTTAGGGGGTACCCAAAGCACAGTTAACGGCACCAGTTTAAGTATGCCTTACCGAGATTTTCTACCGAGATTTTCGGCTCGTAGGAACGAAAGTGCTGGCAAAAGACCGTGTTGTTACGACAAATCGTACACATGACTGGGGCATCCCGCTGAAAACTTTCGCGAATGCCGGGTCTTTGATATCTGCTACCTGCCCAGCGAACACCGGCGACCGCGGCACCATGCGGTCAATCTCCCATGATCTTGGGGTGATGCCAGGAGGCTAGCTGTGGGCTAAGAAATTGCAGAACTGCAGTCAGAAGTCTGAGTCTTGCAATTTCGACCTGGAGGCGCCGATGGCGAGTATCACTAGAGCTTCGCTTTTTTTGCATTGTCTTGCCGCTCTCGTTGCATGCAAACCAGCAAGCCCATCTTTGCCCGAGTTAAACGGTAGCAGCCCTGACTGGGGCTACAACACCAATGCGCAAGAGGTGGCTCCCGCCGCGGTTGAAGCAACCCCAACGCATTTGCAGGTGCCTGCATATTCGGGTGCTGGTTACTCGACTGGATTTGCGCTGAACGGAGCCGCCACCGAGCAAAAGCCGATCAAGGCGGAAGGCGGTGGCGAATGGAAGCCAGTAACCGTAGAGGGTAAACAAACCTACCAGTACTACAATGCTGAGGGTAAGGCATCTTCCTACTTCGGTGGGTGGGCTGAAGGCGGCAGCAAAACTTGGACGATGCAAAAGGGTGTGGACTCTGGTGGCAAGTTCACTTTGCCTAACTCGCAAGTCTATAGCATGACCAAAAAAGACAATCAGTGGGTTGGGGGTATTTTTAGTCAACCTGTTGCCGATCCGCTGGCAACTACAAATAGTCAGTATCTTGTGAGTGGCAACAAGCAAGTGATCTATAATCCCAAGGCAAAAACCGACGATACGCGCTGGACATCATTCTGGGATACGAACGTGTTTGCGCAAAACCCAGCGGCGGTCGAGGATCCATTTTTTGGCCAAGGTGGTAATCAGAGTTTTCGTGGTCAGGTTTTGCAAGCTAACACTGGTGTCATCCCAAATTTCTCTAACCCCAGCGCGGTGCCTGGAACTTGGGCTATAGGTAGCTACGCACCCAACAATCGCCAGTTCACACCATACCAGGATGAGATGTCGACAAATCAATCCTTTGCGGGCTTGTTTGGCGTGATGGGGGCGATCTTTTCCAATCCGTAGTTATAGAGTTTTTACTGGCCGGCGCTAATTTTCGCTTCTACTGAAGCGCAATGTTGGCGCTACGATGATCGTAATTCACGATTAATTTCGGTTTGTTAAGTCTGATTTGGAGAATGAACTCGCCAATTCATAGGCAGCGAGTCACGTCATTCCTGCCTCCGTAAGTTGCCCAAATACCTGCGGTTTGCGGGCTGCTCTGAACGCGATCACGCAAGGCGCGCTTCTTGCTCACACACAAGGGATTGTACCTTCTTTTCCACATGCTTCAGAGAGTAGATATGCAACAAAGACACTTGCAGCGATGCTTGCGTATTCCCCGTCTGTCGAGTCCACGTCAGTCTGTTCTTGCGATTACCTTAGTGGCGCTCGCAAACAGCAATCCAAGTGTCGCGCAGCATTTTGAAACGGCCGTGCCCTGGATCGGCTCAGGAGTAGTGAACGGCGCCGGCGACCCTTATTTTGACTACATCGCTGAACACTATCGGCAGAATCTAGCTCCTGAGTTAGCAGAGGAATTTGATCGCCTAGCCGACCGCTACTACTTGATGCCTAGTGGCGAAGGTAAGCCGACTCGCGTGTTTTTTGGCCAACGGGCTGTGTCGCCCAATTTTGGTAAAGATGGGTTCTTTAAAGGTGCGTCGATTGCAGATGTGGCCGCACGTCTAAAGTCCGGCGAACTTTGCAATGGCAACTTTAAGGTCGAGTTCCACTATATGAATGGACAGCCGGTCGTCGTTAACAATCGCTCGACGACCACATTAGCATTGTCGGGATCCCGGCCAACGAATCTGGTGGACATGACGGGAGGACTGCCGCTGCATCCCGACAGTCCTGATAACATAGTAAGCGTTCTCAAGCGACTTGAAGAGATGAATGGGCGCCCCAGTGTAACGATGCCAGTGCGCGTGGACCCCTTGGACTGGAACTCAGCGCCTCATATGAACGTCCTGCACCCAGATTATCATGAGCTTCGCGGTTCCATGCCTCCTGCAGCTGGCCGACCGCAATCTCCGTTCGCGCCGGGGGTTCGAATGCTGGCGGGGGGTGGTGTGGGATTTGTGGGCGGGGTTGTTGGCCAGAAGTTGGCCAGCGCTGGGGGATTTGATGACAAGACCTCTCAGATATTTGGAGGTGGTATAGGAGGCGAGCTCGCATCTGGCGCCATTTTCGGCTTCACCACTTTAGGAGGCGTGGTTACTGGTGCCGGAATGTGTATTAACAATCAGGCTATGGAAAATCATGGATTACCGGGAAGTAGGACTGCTGAAGTTCAGGCGACGGTTGACACTTATAAACGCTGGCGTGAAGGCAAGCTTGGTTCGCTGGGACCGCCAACTACATACTTGGAGCAAGGGGAGCCACAGGGAACTGTGTGGAATTGGGTTCCATCGTTCTTTGGGGGTAACTGGGACGTGATCGGTTTCTAGCTTTGGTATGAAACTCGCATTTGACCTAACCGTTGCCCAATGCTGAGTGGAGGCGGCTTTCAGAACGCAGACTCAGCACGTTTCCTTCGATGTTGCGGCAGATCGTGTCGAGCGGCAGATGGCTGAGATTTCTGGGCGAGAACGGATTCTGCAATTCAGCGCCGATCTCGTCCAATGAAAACAATGGATAGGACGCCAGAGCCGTTATCAACGGAGTTAAGATGCCAAGCCGCTCAAAGAGCGCTAGGGGCAAAAAGATCAAAAAGATGGTGATGAATCGTCGGATCTTTATCGCCAGAACGAGCGGTATGGGCGTGTTTAGTATTCGCTCGCAAGCGCCGATGGCATCGATTAAAAGTGCGCGTTCGCGCTCTGCCCTTTGAAAGGCAAATTGATCTAGTCCGGCGGCGCGGAGTTCGCTCAGCTGCTTTGCTAATCTTGCGCCGACATAAGTTGGCATGTGCTGGGCGGAGGCAATGCGGCTCGCTTCCTCGGCTCCAAGCAAGCGACTGACATCCGGCAGTGAGTTTTCGCGCCGAAGGGAGTAACGCATGACGTGGGGAAACACCGCGACCCAGCGCAAGAACTTGATGCGCTCAACCTCTGCGGCTGGCGAATATTGGCTGCCGATGATGGCTAAATTTCGACTTTGGTTGACGATGTTGCCCCAGAGCTTCCGCGCCTCCCACCAGCGGTCGATACCGGCATTCAGCCGGATGACAAGCAGGAGACCCAAGATCGCCCCCGAGTACTCAAACGGAGTCATCGGCAAGGTCATTTCTGGAAAGATATGCCAGAGAGCCAGGGTGGTCGTCGCATAAATGGCTGCAAACGCCACCCTGGGCAGGACTTGCGGTGTTACAGAACCGCTCCATGCTAGCGCCGTTCGCAGAAAGAGTTTGGACTCCCCATGGTTTGCCAGCTGATGAGGCTGAGCAACTGGCCACCACGAAGTTTTTGCCAACGAACGCAACTGAACTAGCATCGCCAAGTCCTCTAACTACAGCGCGAACCGCGCTGCGTCTTCCGCCATCTCGTCTCTGACTTCGTTTGACGCCTGATATCGTCGCCGCTTAGGGTCGTATATGCCGATCGAGCCGTCCTCAAAGTTATAGACCCAGCCAAAGATCCGCACCCGGTTCTCGCGCAATGCGGCCGAGACGGCGGGATGAGTCTTGAGATTGTCGGCTTGGACGATTACGTTCTCTTCGACCACTTTCGATAAATCCGGATCTGACGAAAGCTTCATGGCTCTGCGCCGCGTCGACTCAGCGTGGCATAGCCACGATTCCACCGAAGGCAAGCCAGTTAGCCGTACTTTCCCGACCAAAGCCGCCATGGCACCGCAATGGGAGTGCCCGCAAATGACGATATTGTGGACGCCGAGACCATCGACCGCGAACTCAATCGCCGCCTCCTCTCCGCCTCGAGACGCGCCGTAGGGCGGTACGATGTTACCCGCATTGCGCACGACAAATATTTCGCCTGGCTGAGTTTGCGTTACCAGATTCGGGTCGATGCGGGAATCTGAGCAAGTGATCATCAGCGTATGTGGCTTCTGTCCCAAGGCAAGATTTGCAAAGAAATCTTTCTGATTCGGAAACACTTCTTCCGAAAACTTTCGCAATCCAGGCAATAAGTTCTTCATGCTGTCACTCCCTCTTCTGCTGATTGATTATCCTCAGGTTGACGATACCGACGAGCCTGTTGCCGCTTTTTGACTCGAACCCGATCGCTAAAGCGATTCAATCGCTCCAGCAGGCTATCGTCGGCCGCTGCCAACGCCACAAACAAATTCGAAGCTGTCTTTTGCAGGATAACTCCATTGTACCTGCCCCCCGCCATACGAATGCGGACGCGAAAGAGATCGGGGCCTGCCTGCTGCGGCGAATTTTCCATGCTGAGCGTGACGTTGATCCGGCTTTCCTGAAGATCAGGAAACCGTTCGATGGTGTGCGACAGGCGGTCTTTCACCAGGGTTCTGGCAAATGCCGAGGGTTCCAGATTCCGAAAGATAACGTGAACCATGAGACCTCCGTATCATAAATGAGTAGTGACTCTTTTGGAGGCTTTCGCTGGCATCATGCCAGGCCTAGGCCATCCGCGACATTCATCAGCTACTATACGGAGGAATGAGTCGATATTATAAATAGATAATCAGTAAATACTTCATCGCTATAATCTATATGTTGAACGACTTGATCAGTCTGGCGGCCACGGGATTTTCAATGCGACGTTGCGCGGTTACCAGAACCAGCTCTTCAAAAACATTCCGCAAGTCACCAATTTTAAGTAGTTCGCCCGCCAGCACCTGTCGCATGACGGTGTGAGCGGCGACAGGCAAAAGACCAATCCCCTGAATGGCAAGTAGCTTCTTCACAGCGATATCCTGACCCTCGGCCACAATATCAATCGTAATCTCGTTAGCCTTCGACCAGTGATCGAGGTCGTAGCGCAGTCGACTGTCATAGGTTGGCACGATGAATGGCTTCCCGGAAATGGATTCAGGAAAACCTTTTCTTAATGCCTTAAATGCTGGAGCCGCAAACACGCCAACGGATTTGCGCGTGACGACGCGATGAAACAGTCCTTTCGCGGACAGCCCGGTCGGGACAAAATTTGTGACTAAAATATCGATGCGATGGCTGCTTAACTCACGCAACAATTCCTCGGGTCGTCCCTCGGTTAAAGTAACCTGACAGTTGGCGATGCTCATGGCCTTTTCGACCACCTGAGCGACAACCTGTTTAGCGACGCTATCGATGGAGCCAATGTGCAGCTGGACGCGTTGGGGGAGATGCCGGTCATGCAGCACCTCATACATCTCCGATCCCATCTTAAAAATGTTGCGAGCGTAATCGAGAGCGACCTTTCCCTGTTCAGTGAGCACGAGGCGCTTTTTCTCGCGGTCGAACAGTTTGACTTTCAGCGCCTCTTCAAACTGCTTGAGCTGCGCACTGAGGGTGGGTTGCCCTAGTCGTAGGCGCGCTGCCGCCTTCGAGACGCTGCCTTCTTCGGCAATAGTCTTGAAATAGAGCAGATGATGATAGTTGATCCACGGTGTGATATGTTCACTCTTTCTCACCGCCAAACGACTCCTCTTTTAAGGATGCACTGTCCGCACGAGTTGCTCAACTAGATAGCCGTGGACGTTGCGCAAGCGCCCTAGCAGCACGTCGTATATCTCTTGCTGCATGCGAGGACTTCGACCCAAGATCCACAAATACTTTCGCGATGGGTGTCCTACGACCGCATAGCTATAATCGTCGGCGAGCTCAATAACCCAATAGTCGCCCCAAAATGGCCAAAAAAATGTCACTTCCAGCTTGGCGTTGGATTGACGGTCTATCACCCGGGCCCGGCCGCGGGCAAATCGATAGGGTGCCTCTAAGCTACCGTCGCGGCAAGAATTCGTCACCGAGATTTGGCCATCGTCCCGGCGTTCATATTCGGCCTGGGTAGCGAAACACCCTTTCTGGAAGCGCATCGGGATGGTTGCGATTTCGTACCAAGTGCCCAGGTAGCGATCAAGATCGACCTTTGCCACGGTCTGTAGAGGAGGAAGTTTCTCGCTCGGGGTGGTGGATACACAGGCAGTTATGACAACCATGTTGGTAAATAGGTAAACGGCCCACTGCCATAGTTTCGATTTGCTCGACATTTGCTCCCTCGAATCTTGAAGTCTTGGTTCCGAAGCCTTAATCGAGCGACTAGCTTAGCTGCTGGAACGAAAAGCTCAACCTCGCAATCCCCTAAGTTGCCAATGAATTACCGCGCATTACGAAAAATCTGGTTGCACGGCAGTTGGGAAACATAGTGACTCTTTTTCAGAGTCCAGCAGAATCCATAGGTATGTCTGTAGGTTATCGCGTTCCTGGGCGAGGACTCACGATTTTCATCTGGGAAACTCGGACATCGGCTAATTTGCTGATCGGAGATGGTCCCCATAGAAATTACAGACTGTTATCGACTCCCTCCACGCACGTGGCGTTGGTTCCCTGTCTTGCATCAGGCATGACGCTGCATTTCCAACGCAGGAGGGAAAAAACATGCGACTTTTAGTATTACTTTTTCTTGGTACGCTTGCGGCGAATTGTCGAACCCATTCGGGTCAAAGTTTCACGAGCGACTCTGTTGCCAGTTCGAAACCTAGAAGCTCGTGGTGTCAGAAGAGCTCCGAGCTCTCCGACCGAGCGCGGCGATTCCTTTTTAGCGAGGACATTCGTCCGGAAAGCAATGAACAGCATCTGACAGCGATTGGCATCCATAATCAATACGAGTTGATCCGGACCCAAGAGGCGGCCGACGAATCGCACTGCATTCTGCTCATGAATCTGGTCATGCTCATCGAGAGCCCTGGTGCGGCACCCGTCAGAGAGCTTTCGGATGACTATGTTGCCATTGCCATGACCAGAAACGGCGAGTTAGCTCGCTTTGAGCAGCTCGTTCCCGTCCCTGAGAGGATTCACGCCAAGATTGGAACGCAAGGCCGAGAGCAGAGGTCCTTCTATTATGCAGAGTTCACGGGAGCTGATGCTGTCGAAGTGCAAAAGAGCTTGTACTTGAAACAGGCATTTTGTGGTTTTAGCGCGAAAGTTGACTTCACGGGTAACGTCTCCAAGCCATCGACCATTCAGCCTACCGGCAAGGCCTCCTTCGATCCTACACCCGGTCGCACCTGGAAGTTACGGGATATGAGATATTCGATTGCCCGCGGCTCAAGTGCTGAGGCCTGTGATGTCAACAGCGCGCATTTCGATGATGATTTTCAAGCGTTTGTCTCTGGCTCCAATGCTTGCATTATCCCGTGGAATTCTTGCGAACTGCTGGGAATCTCGCATGATGGCGGCAAGACTTACCGGGATGTGCATCTGGAGTAGCACAGGGGCGACTGACCAGTTTCAATCGACCCATTCACCACCAAAATTTAGAGGTGCGACCATGCGGCATGTCCTTTCAACGATTATGATTTTGCCAGCGATCTTGGGCGTCGGTTGCAAGACCGCAAGTGACGGTGGCGGCGCCGCGCTCGCCAATGATACCCACTCCCTTGAGGTGAGTGCGGAAATCACGGAGGAGTATGTTGAGCGGGTAGCGCATATGCTCCGTGAAGCGAACTGCGTTGAGCGAGTCATTGTCAGTGCCGACGAGAACATGCTCGGTGGCCCGAACGGTCGCCACCCAGCATCGCGACTTACCGTGCAAGTAATGTCAAATAGTGGAGTAAGGCAGTGTGTAGAATTGCTCACCAAGCAAGTTCCTGGACTGGTTCTCATCGATCCCACGGCGTTCAATTCGCGATTTGTCCCCTTCGTCATTGAACGCGATCCAACGGGTGCGTTTGCCTCGGGCAAGATTGCTCAAGCCCTCTACTGGCAGCAGAGCAGCGCGGCGGTTCGAAATCGGAGCACTATCCACAATGGCATCAATTACTGTGACCAGAACTCCTTTACAGATGAATTTCGCTGTATTGGTGCCATCCTTTCGAGGCGGGCCGGGCTAGTGACCTTGGATGAACATGCTTCTTCATATTTCTACCTGCTCGGGGAGTCGTTTATGCTTGCGTCAGCCGGCGAGGATCCAATTCCGGGACTCTCTCTACGGCGAGTGAGTACCATGCGTTGGATGATGATTGATTCGGAATCAAGGCAGACGATGGAGTGTTTTCGCCGTGGCGATATGAGCGTCATTTGCAAGGTGAGAGGGCTTAGGTAGCGCGAATAGGTGCCGCCATCGGTGCTTAAAGGTCAACGTACTCCAAAGTGTCACTGGGCGTTCGGGCGCTCGTGTCGCCGACGCCAAGTTGCCCATATACATTCGATCCCCAGCATTTGAGCCCTTCGTTATCTAACAAGGCACACGCATGGCTGTAACCAATTTGGATGTCTTTGACCACGCGTCCAGCTCCAAGATTTAACGTGGGGAGATTGTCTCCCATGTCACTTGGCGCACAGCCGCGATCGCTGCCGGCTCCAATCAGATTGGCCTTACCCCAGCACTTGGCGGCACCGGCGCTCGTCACAACGCAGGAGGCATCCCAACCCGTGGTCATGCCGACAATTCTATCCGTGCCGGTATTGATGGAGGGAAGCGAGCCATTCATCGATCCGTGCAGGCGTAAATTCAAGTCGCTCTCGCCGGCACCTAGTCGGCAATAGGTGTTGGATCCGACGCATTTTAGTTCGCCCGTCGATAGCAAGGCGCAGGTGCCATCAATACCTGCGGCGGCGCTCATGACGGCGTTGCCCTCGCCAAAGTCCAGGTTCTCAAGATTATCGCCCATATTTGCCGCCTGGTAGCTTCCTCTGTGGCCACCATTTTGCCCGTCGATACCGTTTTCTGGGCCGCGGCCCCAACATTTTAGCTTCTCGTTATCAAGAATGGCACAGGTGTGATAGTAGCCGACGGCCAGTCGTAGTGCTGTTCGATTTGTGCCGAGATCAATGTATTGAAGGTTTGTACCCATTTCACTTTCATAGCGCCCGGTACTGAAAGCGATATGCGGTGAGCCGATGCGCCCTTCAAAGTTCGTTCCAAAACACTTCACGCCGCCGTTACTCAGCAAAGCACATGTATGTTGCTCGCCAGCGCGAATCTCTTCGACGGTGATGCCAGAGCCTGGCGCCTCTAGATTGATCGCAGGCAGTGCGGCGATGGTTTCACCTGTAGCCGCCCCATATGTGCCACTCGGATTGAATGATGTACCTACTTGTCCGCTGCCTTCATGTCCCCAACACTTGGCTTCACCATTGTCCAAAACGACACAAGAATAATCGCGTCCTGCTGAAACCTGCAGCGCCCTTCGGTTCACTCCAAGATCCATGTAGGGAACGGTCGAAGGTGAGGTAACCGTGGTGAAGTTGCCACTGGTGTTATCGGCGCCCAATTGCCCGCTATAGTTGTATCCCCAGCATTTCAGCTGTCCATTTTGGTTGATGAAGCAAGTGTGACTTTCACCGATTGCGATCCGAGAGTGGAGGCGAAGCTCGCGCTCGCAGCCCCATCGAGCTTTGGTCACGGCGCGCGCCGCCTCATTATCTTCCGAGCCATCGATCGCCAGGAATACCGCTGTGGTCTGCGTGGTGTTGGTGGTCTTGATTTTTAGGGTTTCGCTGACCGGTAGCGTAATGGATATTACGATAAATTCACCAACTGCTGGAATGGCGCTCAAGGCGATGATTATTGGCGCGTCCCCGACGATCAACCTGCCACTACCTAGAGTGCGAATGCCCCCGGTCACAAAAGCGTCAGGTTCGTCACTTGTGGCGCAGGTTCGATCCGGTCCATCGACAGCCGCAACGTGTAGGTCGTAACCGGTATCACCGATGACCACCGAGCCATCGGCCATGACAAAGCTACCCTGAGGAGCTTGGATGCGCAGTTCGTCGCTTATAGCTTGCATGCGCATGCCCGCGCCTGGAACAAGGTACCCATCCAAGCCTTCGCCGCCAGCTGCTGAGCCGCTACTGGAGGAACTGCTGCCTGTAGCCGAGCCTCCCCGGGCTTTGTTGCTATCCGTTGAATTGGAGCCCTTCTCGACGCAGCTAAAGCTGGTGAGGGCAATTGCGACTGGCAATCCGAGGCGGATCGACGCGAGGCTCCAGCCCTCGAGAAAATGTCGAGTCACATGTCGAGCCGAACTGAACATCGTTCCCTCGCCTATTGACTTAAGTCGGCTTTGATCCTGAAGAGTTATCGTCATTTCTCAAGGGAAACTGACCTTATTTTGCGGGCCTCTGTAACTTGCTGATTATAAGGGTGAAAGTTGGTTCCTACGGCGGAGAAATCCGCGGCCCAGCGGCGAATACCGATTCATCTGTTTGACGCTCTGGGCGCAAAGGGCAGAGTGAGTTACCACGCCATCTCTAACTTCGGCCGCAGGTAAAAGGCGCGGTAGTAAACAGTGGGACGTTGCTTAAGCCTGCTCGGGCGTTTGTGGCGACGATGGTCATGTTGCCAGTTGTCGGATCGTAGCGCAGCACCTTGATCGTCCAATCATTGATCGTGTGCCCGCTCCCATTGACAGGCGCAATGGGAGCGTCGTTGCGGCCATACAGTAGAATGCTTTCACTGTTTGGGGACAAGCGTGCGATGGTGCGCGGGCAGTCGACTTTGGATCGCAGAAAGTTTCTGAGATCCTCGACGGAACGCGATGTCGAGATGCGATCAATAGCACGTAATCCATTGCTGGCCATTTGCGTCACCAGGCTGCTCAAAATGAGAAGGAGGCTAAGGATCATCATGATGGTGATCAGAGCCGAGCCTTGTTCACTTGGCAAAGGTGCGAGTTTTTTTGGGCACCTCATACACGCCCCCCCTCAGACCTTTTTACCAGAACAAGTAATGGTGACGACCCACGATTGGTAGTAGGCCCTGTTGGTCCTTGGCCAGAGGGTTGTGATTGGCTTCGCGGTGTCGAACAGGTCTTCATAAGCTAGACTGTTGTTAAAGTAGGTGTTGGAATTTCCGCCTGGTGACGTCCAATTGCAGCGATTACTCTCGCCGGCCTTGTCATCTTCGCAGGTGCTGCGAACGTAGTCGCGATAGCCGAGAATGTTACAGTAGGTGCGCAAACTGTGAGTCATCTCTGTCCCGTTATTGAATCCTGAGTCCTTGCCGCGCTCTGGCTCATCAACTGCACGCAGCAGTGCATGGTCATAACCCGAATTTGCAGGCGACCTTGGTAATCCCCGGCCGGTACATTCGAGCAGCCGGTTATGGACAATTTGCCAGATGGTATAGTGAGAGAAGGGGCGCGGCTCCGCAGCCGTGGGGAACGTCATTGGGTCTCCCCAGGTCGCTTCCGGCATGCATTCCATGTCGGCGCAAGCTACGGGGATGGAAAATAGCTCTCGTGTTTGGTTTGAGCTTGATCGCAAGACGGTACCGTTGATTAGGCTTCCTTGGCCATCGTGGGTACATTGGAGTGTGACGCGAAATCCCCCAAAGGCACGACCGGTATTGGCATCGTCCATCAGGGGATTGCCACTCGCATCGCTTCCCTTGATATTTCCACCGGTGCGACAGATCTGGGCTTCGCGGCGAACGGTCTGTTGGCAGTCGAGTTGTTTGCGAAGGTATTGGCGGATATCCTCAATTTTCCCGAGATCCTGGGCAGCGAGGTGACCTTGTACTTGGTGACTGATCGTCCTGCTGAGGAGTCCTGATAGTCCTACGAGCATCGCTATGGCGAGCGCGCATTCTGTCAAGCTTAAGCCTTCTTGGCGTCGAGGACTGAGTGTCATTTGAGGAATTCCTTTCCTCGTATCAAATCTTTTCTCTAGTTACCGATGCTGAGAATAGTGCATGACGCATGCCAGCGCAAAACGCCGTAATTTCGCTCCAGATGCGCCATGATCGCTGCCTGCGACCTGACCATCGCGTTACGCTGCGACCCCAGAATCGGCTGTTTTGATAGTATATTTGCTGGAAATGCTGGGGTGTGTCGTTGCGCCAAAGGTCAAGTCGGGCTGAATGCGCGAATGGACTGGCGCATTTGTGAGCACTCTTCGTTGGTTATGCGAGTTTTCTTGGCTCTACTTCATCAGCTATATCACCTTGGTCGGATCCGGGCTGACAAAACCATGGCTTGGCAAAGAGATCGTCCAGCAATCCCAATGGGTCCTTTGTTGAAGCGGGATTGAGGGTTGCTAACTTTGACCGGTAAAGGTGCAGCAGAAATGTCGCCAGCGGGTAAGAGTGAGCGCGCACCAAAAAGCGAACGGCGGCGGCGATAAACAACAATTCCTTTTCTAAAGAAATGAACGTGGCAACGTCTTCGACGATCTCGCGCAGCGATCCAAGGCGGAGATTGAGTGGGACTTCTGTGTCATAGGCACGCTCCAGAGCGATCAAGGCCTCATGCGCTGTTCCCGCGGCTTTGCGCGACAAGTTACCGCCATTCGCGTAGGTCGCGACGCGGGATAGCTGTTGCATCATACGTCTACTTGGAGTTGCGAAGGTGTACAGTTTGGCTTCGGCTAAATATCCAGGCTCTGCATGCGGTCTGCCGGCAGCGACCAATTTGCACAGTGGGCGAACATCCCCTGTCGCGGCGACATCAAGGCAGGCCTCCTCCCAATGCATATCCATCCGATGGGCATCGCTTAGTTCTGGTGAGGTCGCTAGATCGGACAATTGCCGACGTGCGTCGTCATGCCTGCCCGTTAGGCGCGAAGCATTGGCTAGCAGGATGGTATATGAATTTTTTTGAGCACTTGTATGTGCGTGGCGAATGGCTGCCTGAAAATGGTGAATGGCCATATCGCCCATGGCTAGGCGCAAGTAACGTCGACCCAGTTCGGCATGGGGAGTCGCCTGGTGGTTGCTCTGTCGACCGGATAGTCCAAATGCGGCCAAGAGCCCGCACCAGAGTGCGCCATGGGAACGACCGCTTAGCCAGTCGAGTTGACCACGGACTAGATTCAATTCATCATGCAGAAATGCTAGTCGTGAACTCGTGGCATCGATGTTTTGCAGACGCAAAATGTTTTCTGCAGTCGTTAGTAGTCGCATCGGCTGCCCTTCGCGTAAGCCACCCCAGCGCACGTGATGCACTAAGGCGGACATAGCCAATACGTACTGCCGAAGCAGGCTCTCCGCGTCCGTTTGTGGCTCGACGTCACGCAATGCGGCAAGGATCAATACGAGTCGAGTCGCGGGCTCGGCGCTATCAGACTCCTGATCCAGCCAAGATTTGACGGAATGCTTCATGGACTGCACTTGCTCGGAGTGCCAATATTTGCCGCTTTGTAGTTGACGCATGGTGTGCGCTCCTGCAGGAAAGTTTCAAATGTCTGGTACGTCAATGAATTGCAAGCAATCCATGTTCCAAGGCCAAATCCGTGTTCAATCGCCGTATTAGGCAGCACCTGGTGGTCGGACAATCGTCCAAGTCACAGCACCGTATCGGGCTAGTTGGCAAAGATCCTTAGGACAAAGGTGCGCGCATGGGGTCATCGCTACTCAGTGCTCTGCTGAATGGCGCTTTTTATGCGTGGTTTCAGCGAGATATCCAAGATTTCGTGCTCGAAATGCTGAAACCTCAGGCGGTCTGCAAGTGTTTTTAGTGGTAGTAGAAATCATCCGTATTCACTGCGAAATTTGCGAGTGGACGCTGTTCACTTGCGGGTGGACGACGGCTTGCATAACCCTCTTCGCACCAACACGTTAATTCATGCTCAAGTGGGTGACACGTTTCACCGAGCATATTCATAATGATGATCGGACTTTAGGCCTGTGGCTGGGTTCGATCGAGGCGGAGGCTATCTATGTCATCTGCGCGCAATTTCATTTCCAGTATGTTGCTGTTGGCACTCATGCTGCCCAGCTGTGTACGTGGAACAAGTAACCAAGCTGCTGACAACCGTTCGCCGGGCAGCAAGAAGGGCAGTGAAGCTCCGGATGCCATTCCTGGGTACCTCATTGATAAAATCGGCATCGAGGCGTTTGGCTACACTTCGACGGCTGGTCATTTTACGGGAGTTCTTGCCGCGCCATTTGCCCGGGTTGAAAATGGCGGAGCAGCAGTCATTAGTCTCGATCGATCGGCTTTGGACATTCCGCATGTGATCGCATTCTATAGTCCCCGGCCGGGTCAAACCTGCAGCGAATTTATCCAACACCTGACTGATACAAACGGTGGGACCGAAGAGAGTCATCGCCAGTCTCGCTTTTTCAGCTTTGCAAATGAAGCAACGCTTAGCGGTGACGGTATGGCGCTGACACTTTATTACAATGCCAGCGACGAAGCGCTGGACTGCACATTTCTCCTCGTGGCTGACGCATTACCTCAGGATGCTGGCTATCGCCCTCGTTACAGTCGGCTCGCTTTTTTAGTCATGGGAGATGTCTCGACGGACAATCAGGAAGATACCTCTACGCGATTTGTAACGAACGAGCACGGTCAATGGCAAGCCGAAGTCGTCGAGGCAGATACACCTCTTGCCCCCGGCATCAAGAATCTACCGTTCAAGTATGATGCGAGTAGCGAACGTTTTGTCACATTTACGGCATCAAAAAAGTTGTACGAGCGTCGTGCCGACACCTGGGGGCCCGGCATCACCGCTGATTTGCGTTGGGGGACAAGCCCGGCCCTGGTGAATGATTTGGCAGCATGGTCGGACGGAGAAGAGCAGGTTTTGATGCTTGAGGAGCACCCTACGGAGATGCCAAACCAATCGGTACTTACCAAGCAAGGCGCAGACTCCGACCTTGAACGGCGTGATAACTTGCCGCTGGGCGCGGCAGGTCGAGGGACGAGTTTGCATGCTGATGGGTTGATGGCGACAATTACGGATACGCCAACCCGAGTTGCACGTATCGTCGACTTAAAGAAACTATACAGCGGTCAGGAATATCAGCGAAACTCTCAATCGCTATCGACATGTTCGAGTGTGTCGCAGCCGTCAATTGTGGCGCAGGTGCTTACCGCCGAGGAGGGATATTTTGCGTTCCTCTGCGGGACGACACCAACCCTGTTAAAGATGGTGGCGCTCAATGAAAATCGCCTCATTTCCATACCGACCCATTTTGATAATACGGGGTCGCTCGTAAGCACGACCCCAGCAGCACTACAAGTTGATGCACGCGGTTATGTTTATCTCTTGTATCAAATTGAGGATGACATTCAATATTGGCTAGTGGAAGTAAGTCCAGAGGACGAAATTCGCGGGCAGTTGATTCAAGTAACAGGGTTGCGAGATGAGGAGCGATTCCTAAATGGGCACGTGCTAGCTGCGGTTTTAGATGGGGCAGGTGGCCTTCATATATTTCAATATACAGAATGGCCTGGACTCATGGGCAGCCAATTACGCTATGGTCGTTATCAAATCAACACCACGACGTTTTCCGAGTCTATCGAAAATCTGCCCATGACTTTATTGGGGCCACCGCTTGGTCCTGCGCGCTTCAGCCGGCCGATCCTATACTAGTGCTTGTGGAAACCTTCTAGGTTGGATGTGTCTTAGCTGCGGCTGTCTTTTGCATGGTCGCATGACTCCGTCGTTGGTATGTGTAAGCGCGTGGCGAACTTCCCCGCACCAATATCGCGTGTTCATCGTCCGCCAAAAGTCCCATATCGGAGCAAATCTGTACTACAGGCTGCACCAACTGATCGGGAATCATGAGTTGACAGATTTCGCGCGCCGAGTGAATGCGGTCGCTAGGTCCGGTGCTATGACGCAGAACTTTCGGACTTAGAACGGTTGCCCCTGAGATGCCCAATTTCATGACCTGCTGAGCCAAAGTGTGGCTAAATCCATCGCGAATATAAAGAGTCAGTGCCGATCCGGACATATAGTGGCGACGAACCACTCGACTCAAGCCGGTATTGCCTTGCCGCCAGGAAAAACTCCCTTTCAAGGAGTCGACAGCGGCCACGATCTGATCGATGCTGGCCGCATGCCCGACAGCTTGATTGGAAGTTTTGAAGTTGATAACTCCGCGGCGAATGGGGACTTGAAAAACGAAACCGCGACCAGGTTGATCGAGTCGAGCGCCAATGATGATCTGCTCTGTCACAAATCCAGCTTCCGACTCGCCAACGACGATCGAAATAATGTCTTTTTCCCTGGGCAGAGTGATCCGCAGTAACCCCAGGCGATCGCGAATCCCCGTACCGACACCATGCGTGACCGTGGGCACGATTCCCAGCTGCAAAAGATGTCGAACCAGCGTGTCCGCTTCGCCACGGGGAACGATACATCCCTGGTATACCAAGTCCTCAAACGTCAGGACTTTTCTAGCATCGATACCTGCTGTCTTGAGCTCTCGATTAATAGAAGTCGAAGAGTCGCCGGCGAGTACATCGAGCAATTCACTGTACACGGAGCCGCGCCCAGGAATATCCAGTCGGCAAGTCTTGACAACCAAGGCGACGGCCCAATCTTCCTCATCTGCAGGGACAAAGAAATGCAGAGCATCAACAGGTTGGCTGGTGAGCCCAGCAGACTTAAAAAGAGCTTGAATACCGCGAGGATCATCTAAGATGGCCATTCGTCCCGAATCGACATAGAGATTCTGAATGCCTGATTCCGTGAGTCGACTCAGTAGTGTCGGCAACAGTGCTGAATGAACAAAACAACTTATTCGCGCAACTTGACTCATCTTATCTCCGTCGTCTCAATTGCTAGATGCCGTGAGCTAAGCGATTTCCACTTCGGCCAAGAGTCTTTGTCGCGTGCGCGTCACACGTAGGCCGACTAGCAGCACGCATAGGATGGGCGAAACAGAGGCCATCGCCAAGATTCCAAACCCCTCGACGACGCCAGCTTGTTGGCTAATGCCAAGTCCCATGGCGAGCACCAGTGGCACGGTAATCGGTCCCGTGGTCACCCCGGCGCTGTCCCAGCCAATGTTGACAAACTGTTCGCTGGAAATCGCCGTTACATACAACAGCAGGATATATGGCGGCGCCAGGAGCCAAACCAAAGGCACATTCCAAATAATTTTGGCGACTCCGGCGGCGATGCCAATTCCGACCCCAACGGCAACCGTCTGCATAAGTGTACTCTTTTTGAAGGTGCCGATCGTCAGATCTTCAACGGTAGCGCCGAGCGCGTTCAATGCGGGCTCGGCAAGTGTGGCACCATACCCCATCAAAAACGCAAAAATGAGCACCACGGCGATACCGACCGGGTTCATGCTGAATTGCCCGAAGATGGGCCCATACCTGGGGATAAAGTCATAGCGGCCGCTATCGGCGTGCCAATGATTCGGATCAAACGGCATCGGGGAAAACTTGTCGTCAGACTTAACCATGAAATATTGTTCGCGTTTGCCGTCGGCGTGAACCGCAGTTTGCACCATGCTAAGGTCGAAATCTTCGATCGTCGTTTGTTTGTAGGTTAAGGGAATCGTGGAGTATGCGGCGGGCACATGACTGCCAACCTGCTTGCCTAAACGGCCTAAGCCCAGGTCAATACCGATGTTGAATAGAGCCATACCCAGCACGGCAAAGACAATGCCGATGATGATTTCATCTAAGTGCGCAAATTTTTCACGCAGCAATACACGAAACACAAAGATCATGAAGATGGTCAACGGCAGAATGGCCTGCATGGCGGCTGTGGCGCCATGTTGAAACATAGCGACGGCAGATTCGTCGCCAACACTGTCTTTTGTTGGGGCGCCCGCTTCCAGCTTCGATAACACTGCCCTCGCATCATAGCCAATCATTTGCTGAGCGGCAGAATCGCCCATGAATTCGTCCTGACCCATGGGCCGGGGTGCACTTGAGTTGTAGAATATCCCGAGCAACAGAACAGCTATGATCGGAAACAACGAGGCCAGCGTCACCACCCCAAAGCCGCTGGCCGAGCTTTCTTCAGTATGTCCGGCTACCACGCGACTGACGCCGATACCCAGAGCGAGAACTAGAGGAACTGTCACGGGGCCCGTGGTCACTCCACCACAATCCCAAGCCAAACCCAAAACATGTCGCAGATTCTCATCGAAATATGTCCCAATCGTCATGATGACTAATATGGATACGAGAATGTAGATGAGCGGCTTCAGCGACCAGTTATAAAGAAAGCGCAGCATGCCGACGACGACGGCCACACCGACACCCGCAGCCACGGCCAGCACCAACTCCATCACTTTTTGATTGAGCAACATATAGAGTAGGGGAGCTTCCCATGGGCGCACCGTTGCGCCCGCCGCACGCAAAACCCCGATCGCGGGCTCAGCAAACGTCGCACCGATGCCAAGCAGCAAGGCAAACAACAGAATAGAAACGAGTGCCGCCCGACCTGGTAGCTTCAGCCCGATGCTTTCGCCTAGGGGCATGAGGCCGAGAACTAGGCCTTCCATAAATAAGGCCAACCCCAGGACGACTAAGCCGATGCCCCCGGAAATCACCAGGGTGTCTTCAATGGGTATCCGCAGAGCCAAGGTTTGAAAGAGGACGAGATAGGCGACGATGAAGGCGACGGCGCGGATCTGGGCAACGACGCGCTGCCGCACATACGGCCACAGCAAATGCCATGCCTCTTGCCAGTTGACCAAGGGGGCCTCCATCCTTGAAGCGACACGGAACAACATACGGTCACGACATCATAGCAGACGCAAATAGTTGCCCCTAGCCGAATCATCAGGCGGGCGTTCAAATCCTCAGGAATTTACCAGACCATAGGCCCATGAACGGTGGAATCAATCGCAGGTTTGCAGGCGATACTTGAAGCGGTTTTCAGCCTGGTCGGCAAACAGAAAATCAATCAGGCCATCGCCATTTAGATCATGCAGCTCAGGGGCGACAATGTAGAATCTTGTAGCCCGCGAATCGATCACATGACTGGTGAAAATCCCCGTGCCGTCATTTTCCAGCCAGTAGAGCTTTCTTTGATTGGGATAGAAGGTGGCTGCGAATATGTCGGGGTCGCCATCGTAGTCCAAATCACGAAAGCCAATGTAAGCGGCATCGTCGCCGGAATGGATTGTTTCTCGCACCAAATTGCCATTTTGATTTCGCAGGAGGTAAATTTCCAAGGTACCGTTGGTCGGGCGTGCCAGAAGATCGATGTCGCCATCTGCATCCACATCGGCGGCACCAAATATCGCGATCACGTCTGGCACATCCGCCTCTGAATAGATGGTCGAACGGATATATCCATTGCTGGATCCCGAATAAAGTTCAACTTCCATGTTGGTCTCGCCGTTTTCTCCATCCGTATAGTTTGTAGAAAACACTAAGTCGAGAATGCCGTCTTGATTGAAATCCACGGTAATGTTGCGGAGAACCGATTGTTCTCGAAGATCTTGTCGGTTGCCGAATTGGCCGGATCCGTTTCCGGCGAACCAAGCTGTGACCGTCTTATCATGTGCCGGTTCGCCGGCATTGACCGATCGCGTCGTCGCAAAGACATCCTTATGACCGTCGCCATCAAAGTCCAAGAAGGTGAGATTCTCGAAGCCTGTCGATCCGATCGTCGACGACGTGAAATTTCCGTTCCCGTCGTTGACTAGGCTGTGAATGGTGCTAGACCCGAGCGAAGTAAACAGCAAATCAAGGTAGCCGTCGCCGTTCACATCCGCGGCAATGCCGCCGCCGTTGCGAAAACTGCTAGCAACCAGGATCTCTTCCGCAAAGTTCGCTTGCCCGTCGTTACGGTAAAGCGCCAATTTCATGCTGCCATAGTGCTCAGCTACGAAATCAATGTCGCCATCCTGATCAAAGTCTCCGGCTAAGCGTATGGCCGGCGTACTGGGAGCAAACTCCGTCAGCGTGACTTCCGTTGGCCATTGAGGGTTTGGACAGGCAATTCCCACTTCGATGGCTACCCCTTTTGATTGTGGTGCACCATCGGTAACGGAGCAAACGCGAAAGCCATAGGATTGGGTGTCGTCTAGCCCGGAAATGGTGATGGAAGTGCTGGTGGCAACGACCGCGCTAGGCTCCACATACCACTCGGCGCAGGTTGCAGGCGCCCCGCCGGGTTTGTAGGAGACGGCATACCTCGCGCCGGGAGTCGTACTCGCAGTCCAGGAAACGGTCGCCTGACCGCTGCCGCGGTTGACGCGCACGCCCGATGGGTTATCCGGAGGTGATGCGCGGGAAAAGGTGCTAGGTATCGCAGTCAGATCATCCACGCAGACAAGATCGATCGTGGCATCCGACAAGGCCATGGCAAAGGTTGCAGCTCGGAAATCGTCGCTATTTTCGGTAAGGGTAAAAGCGTCATCAGTCAGATAGAGCTTACGATTGGGACTTTCGACGGTGACCACGACGTGTTGGCATGTGGCCATGTCGCGATTCATGGCGAAAATGCGCTGCCGGGTCTCGCCGGCACCCTGATCTCCATCATTGCCACGAAGGGTGATGGCGGCGGGTTCTGCAAGCGTATCCGATAAGACCCAAGCATGAGCGGCGCGCGTGGTTTCAATGCCAATTTGAAATCGATCAGGTGTTGCCACATTCGTTGGCACCAGCATATTTGCCAGTCCGTTCTTTGTTTCGACCAAGTAGCCCGGGATCTCGCCGTCTTGGTTGATAGGGCGCTTCTTGGCGCTAGCTTGACTCGACTCAGCCTGACCACTCGACCGTGCGCGCGTGCAGTTAGCTGAGATTGCTGCGATCGCAGCAACCAGCATCATCAGTCGAGTGACTGGATTTGGAGCTAGATTTCTAAAAACGGTGCCCACCCGGCCGCCTCTGGTCGTTACTTTGCGTATCGGCCTGATTCACGCTTTCCGTGAGTCCTTTTTCGACCTGCGGAGATTTATCTAACTATCTGTAACAGCTGACGATAAATGGATGCGCAGGGCGCCCGGAGGACCAGGCAATGTGCCTGAGATCGCTGGCAATTCCGCCCTGTCACAGTCCCCCGCGCTGACACGGCAGCCTCGGGCATCACTCGTGCTTTCTGTTTCCTCAATTCAACTGAAGAGTTGCGGTCGACGATGGTCCACTTCTGCGACGGAGGCGTCAGCCATATCACAGATTCGGTAACTCAAATCTCCAAATCAATTTCGTGTCGGCCAAGCACTTACCCCCTGTTGCACCGTCCGTACATGCACGGCACGATCGGTGCATAGACACTTTCAAGACAACCAAGGAGGACTATCAACATGAAGACGCTTTCCAAGGTAGCTATGGCCTTTGCCACCCTGAATATCCTCGCCGCTTGCCACGGCGTTGTCGCATTCGATGGCGAGGAAACGGCGAGCGATCCGGCTGCGGAATCAGGTCCCGTAACTGGTCAATCACTAGCGACATCGAGCCAATCACCCCGATCGGGATTTGCCAGCCATGACACGATTGAGATCTGTGATAGTGCTGGCTCGCCACCCAGCGTCAAGTCGTTTGTGATCACTCATGTGGGGCCGGCTGAAAGCCCCCAGTCGGCGTTGACCTATCGCTGCACTTCAACTTGCGCCAACGGCCTATGCACCACCGAGAGCGGTGGCCTGCATCTCCTCAGTTTTGTGACAGCCGATGGAATGGCTGGATACCTACGCTTCAATCGGCCTGCGCGGCACGTGGACACTGTCTTTTTCCATAAGGGCTCTAGTGGAACGGAGTGGCCTTCCGCCAAGTGGGGCGTCTTGGCCGAGAGAATGCGCGCTGCCAGCATCATGGTTGTTGAAGCCCGATGGGAGACGGGATACGGCATTCCGGAAACTCCAGCTGGCTTTGGCTGGTTCACACGCCCAAGCGAGTCGTCGATCAGTTTTTTTGAGCTGACCAAGCGACCTGCGCGTGTGATGCAGTGGGTTCACGATAACCTCGCAGGTTCAGGCAAGTATGCCTCGGTGGCTTGCAGTGCTGGAGCCGTGGGCACATCGTTTGCTCGGATATTCCATGGTCAGCGCACGCGAATGGATTACCAGCTTTTTGCTGGTGGCCCATGGAATTGGAACGCTGAGCAGGGGTGTTTCGGAACGACGGGATTGAAATGGGGAACGGCGAGCGGCGCCATCGGCATCAAGGCGCTGATCGATTATGACCATCAAACTGGTGGCCAATGTCTCTCTGGAAAACAAAGTGGTGACTGGGACGCGGACGATAGTGGCGCCAATGTGCATGCACTGGGGGGCGATTGGTATGTTGGCACAGATAGCAGCGTTGATTTTGTCTTGAACGTCAACGGCACCATGCGTGACGATCGTAGCACAGGCTATGAGGCCCATGCTGATCGATTCCGCGCTGCCATGCGAGGTGAAAGCAAATTTAAGCAAAAGTCGATTGCTTACGGCGAGCACTGTGAGCCGAAGGCGACGCAAAAATGGTGCGAATTGATCAAATCCAAAGGATGGGGTCTTAACCTTGACTGTTCGGGTACGTTTGAATAAATTCTCGGCGCCGCTGCCGAAGGTCCCTTCCCCCCCACTTCAATGGCAGCAGTCTGCAGATGCTGTTTTGGCTATTTGATTCGAAGGCAAGACCGATGCTAGCAGCCACTAAGCGTCAGGTGATTCGCTGCTTCAGTCCTTAAGCTCCTGTAATGACCATCGATATCCATATCCCTCAAGATTTACCCTCGATTACCGATGGTTAGGCAAATGCGCCAGGGAGCAGATGGATGAAGAATTCGGCCTACCGCGTGGGATGGCTCGTCAGGACCCTTTTTCTCGAATCACTTGGATCGAGTAGTAGGACGACTCAGTATTTATGGGATGTCGCGGCAAATACTTTCTGACCCTCCCCGTTGTCTTGGCGCTGGCGCTGAGCTGCAGCAAGGCTCGTTCGGGTGGTGCCGCCGAAACACGTGGCGGGGTGGCAGCGGCAAAAAAGCGCCCCATCAATCAGGACGGCGAGATTCCAGGCTATCTTGCCGAGACCTCGGACGGCCGTGCCAATATCTTCGTCCCCACAAGTATCGCCAATCCGGATCTGCATCCCATCACCATCAACTATGCCCGCGCTGCTGATCAGTGGGTCGTTAGCAACGCGCTCAATCCCCCCGCAGAGATCAGCATCAGACAAAGCAATGGCGCGCCATTGGACTTGCCTGGCGAAACGCGGCATCGTGTCTATGCGCCGCAAGACGATGTTCTCGCTTGCGGCGGGATTGCCATGACGATAGAACTGCCGGCCGCGACAAGTGCTAGCAATAAACTCTTTGTGGCACCGGGGGATCTTACCTTTGGCGACGATGGCACTGGCTGGACTTATGCCACGTTTGCGATGGCCCTGCCGCAAGCCACCATTGGCATGGTCTGCCTCGACAGTCCCGACACAACCCCACCCGGGTTTACTCGGGCCGCAGCACCGGCGGATCCGAGCGGTCTGCAGCTAGTGCGCACCGGGAATTCTATCACCGCTAGTTGGACGGCAAGCAGCACGGCTGGCGCCCGCTACGCCGTAGCCTATCGTCCTAACAGCCCTCCTGGTAACTGCGGCGAGTGGTACGTCGAGCCAAGTACCATTGTGGGCACGAGCACCAGCGTCACCGTCAATGACCTCGATCCCGATCTCACCTACGGAGTTCGCGTTTGTGCCGTTGGTGATGCGACCCCCCAGTCGAAGGGCGCCACCGGGCTGAGTATCGGCGAATCAGCGCGGGTCGAAACGGAGCTTTATTTTGCGGGTCAGAACACTGATGATTTGCAAATGTTTGTCATGAAAAAGCCCATAGGTGCCAACTGGACCAGAATTGGGCAGTTTGAATTGGAGGATGTTGCGGCGATTGTGGGTTCGATGATGCTGGATGGTAGCGATCAACCAGCCACGCTCAGGCGAGCTAATGGCGGTGGGGGCGTGCGGTATCGCCCCTTTGCAAATGGTCAGTGGCAGTCACCAGATACTATCGAGGGGGGCTACAGCGGGGGTGTTGGTGAAGCATCTGCTCACTACGGCAGCGGTGATGTTGTGCACCTGCTCTTCGTAGACGATAGCAGATTAAAGTATCGCACTGGAGCGTCCGGCCAATGGCAAGACCCGGTTCAGCTTCATGAAGAAACGATTTGGGATCCGAAATTTGCCCTAGATCTCAACGATAGGGCGCATGTCATTTTTATTCGTCAGATGGCAGAGGGCAGAATCCTTACCTACCTCAACAATGTTTCCTCCAGTAACTTCGCACACGTCGCAGACTTTGGGAGCTCTGGAATCACGGAGGATACGTGCGGAGTCAATCAAGCCGATATCGCCCTTGGATCCGATGGGTCGGTCCATTTGGTGATGAGCTGCCAAGAAGACAAAATCGTGTACGCCAAAAGATCTTCTGGCTCCAGCACATTTGCGCTGACACAAGTTGCGACATTTACTTCTAGTACCTTTAGCAATCCACAGCTAGCCCTTACCAGCAATGGGGACGTGCTCGTCTACGTGTTCGACTTTGAGACGAGTGGCAAGGTCTATAAGCTGGCATGGGGAGGTAACCAGTTCCTACTACATGCGACACTTGGCGATTGCACAACTCATGGGAAATTTTCCACTGGTATCTTCGCTATCGATGGGCGAGATCATTCCCATGTGATTTGCGTCAATGGAGATAGTACAGCGGCTTTCACACACTACGATATCAGTGACACTGGAGTTGCCCTCCGAAATGATGCGGTGCCAGGCTTTGTGAACGACTCCATTTACTGGGAGAACGTGGTCATTGGCGGCATGCGAGGCAAGGGCAATCGCTAGCTATTTTCCTCACGCGACCAACTTTGCCGGATGCCGGTCCGGACTCAACACCTGCAGAGCATCATCGTGGGCACCTCCGGTCAAGCGCAACGAAAGGGCAGCGTACTCCCGTCCTACCATCTTCGCTTGCGGATACGAGCGTGAACGAATCAACCAAGCATAAGCCGCCGCTAGAAAGGCTAGCTCTTGCTGGACAGAAGGCAACTCGTCGCGCTTCTCTAAGGTATCACCAAGGAGGCTCATGCGTGCGTCTAGGGGAATGTTTGCGTCGTAGCACTGCTCGAGGCAGAGCGCAGCCTGATAGAGAGTTCCTTGGCGATGAACAGCTAAGTCGTTCGAACGAGCTCTGGTTTGCACCAGTGCAATATCCTTCAGCCAAGTCGTATGTGGAGAGGCCTTGACATAGAGGTGGGCTTCGAGAAAGCGATCGGCCGTGAAGTGAGACTTGCCAGGACGCACGCTCATGAGTAGCTCTCGAAGGTGGCCGGACTCTTGGGCGTCGATCAGTAGGCATTCCCAAGCCAACTCTTCGCCAACCGGACTGTCATTTGCGACATGTGGCTTTGCGGCCTGAATGAAGGCGCGCGCCGAAACAAAGTCGTGGATAAAGCGCTTGGCCTGGGCCTGCATGAGGGCAACCCAGCCTTGCTCATCAGGGGTCAGGGAGAAATCTGCCAGTTGTTGGCAGGCGATGACCGCATCAGGCACGTTCCCCAGTCGCATCAACCGCACGGCGCGGCCCATTAAGATGACGATACCTCGATTCTGATCGGCCAAATCCATATATCGGCCCGAGAGTTCAAGGTTCCAAGCGGCGCGCCAATGCTTGCCATCGCCCCGTTCGATCTGGCTGCGGATGAGGGCTAACTCCCCGAGAAGATCGCCGGCGACACCTCGTTTGCTCAATCCCAGTTGGGCGCGTACCAAGGCCGTAGCCACCTCGACCAAACTGGCGATCTGACGCGAGGTAAGTCCGCCAAAGCGCTTATGATAGAAGAGCATCGAGACGCAAAAGACAAAGCGGGTGAGGAGTCCGTCCGAGGAGACGTCGTCCTGCAGCTCGTCCAGCCGAGCCAGGGCAGCCTTTAGAGCTGTGCCCTGTGGTTGGCTGTTCATGAAGGCGCGTACTTCGGCTTTGATCTTGTCGACTTTGCCGACCGTCCAGAATCGTCCATTAGGTCTGCCCATCGCTGTACCTCAGTCCAGGGCCGAGCCGCGCAACGCAAGCGCGGCAGAGGGATCGATATCGTGATCATAGCTGATGCAATAGAGTCGCAGCATGGCTGCCGCGCAATTAAATTGTTGTGGCGTACCACTGGATTCATAGCGCAGGTACCTTGTCGTCGACGAATAGTCCGCGCCGTAGCCAAACATACTTGGTGGATTGGTCTTCGAAGTCCAATCGGCACAAGTACCCTGAGTATCCTTGTCGATCGAAGAATAACCGGTCCATGCCGCCGGTCCTTCCAGTACAGAAAAGCGCCGTTCCGTGGCCAGCAGGGGCTGCAAAATAGGCGTGCTCTGGTCCCAAAATTCATCCGCGGTTGAAACCAAATCAAAGCTAAGAGAGGTACTAACGGGGGTGGGGCGGTAGACATCTGCGAAGAGGGCAAGAACATCGCGCATGTCTTCGCCACTGTTACGCAGAACGGCCTTCCACTTGGCAGCATATTGGCCCATGCGACCCTGCACATCGATGTCAGCACTGCCGATGGTGTTGCAGAGTTCATCGGCGCCGTTAGCTCCTTCGCGGCCATAGAAGCTCGTGGTGAACGGGCCAGCGGCGCTTTGGGCGATGGAGTATGCATTGGTGGTCAGAAATACGACATGCCCTGGCAGGAGGCGACGGGCAACCACGTTGTAAGAGATCGAGAAGCCGGCATAGGTAGCTGCTATGGAATAGGTTCCTGGTTCACTGAAACTTATCGGCTGTGACTCGGCGACGCCGTCCACAGTTACCAGGTCAGGTGTGATGGCGACAAGAATTCCATTATCCTGGAGTGAATAGAACGCAAGACTCTCCTCGACATTAATGAAAAGAGGTTCGGGAGGAGAGCTTAGGCCAACAACATTGGCATTTGCACCTGGAATTGCAAAGAGTCTTGATGCAGGACTAGAACTGTGTTCAATGGGAAAAACGAGGGCGGTTGCGTGTTCGGAAGTTTTCACGTTCAGTGCTGCATTGTCCGCGTCGACTAACGCTAGGACTACTGAGAAGTCGCTATCGAAAAATTTGTTTTCCAAAGTAACTTCGAATCTAAGGAACTCGCTGCTATGTCCAGTTAGGGATAGGGTGCCTACGGGTGCCAAGTCTGGGATGTCAATGATCCCAGCTGCAAGTGCAGACTCCACATCGGAGTTATTGACGACATAGGCGGCGACCGCCGTCGCCAGTCCCGCGACTGGTTGGGCAAAGGTGAGAGTTGCGGTATTCAAGCCTGGCCGATACTGTGCGTACGCATTCGCCCAACTCAGCCCAGGATCACGGAAGTATCCAAGTCGGTCCCCTTCCCCGGTCGTTGCAGGATCGTTGCCTTTAGCCGCTCTCGCTTGTTCGCTTTCATTTTGCCCAATTCCCGTACAAGCCGTGCAAGCCAAGTACAGCGCTAGCAGCATAATGTGGTGTTTCATGGCGGAATCCCCTTCATTACGTAGGTCGGCCCCATGACTCCAAAACTTTAAGTGATTTCCCTGATAGTTCTGATCTAGCAAGACATAGGCCGGCATGACTCGGACACGGTCCGGTGAATGGACAGCGAAATTTCCAGACGGCTTGATCGTTCCTTGGATATTTGCCCGACACATGGGCCGAGGCAGTGTTTTTCCTTCTTTAATTTCGGTGGGTTAACGACGAGATCTGATCGTGACGCAGCCTGCTCATTCTCAGGTCAGCACCGTCGCTAAAATCATCTTTAATATTATGGTGTTGGGGCTGAACCCAGCGGTGAGAAAGGGTTGCGACGAGGCGCCGAGAACACCCGTTTTGCTCTCCCTATCTGGAGATGATGGATATTTCCAGCCTGTTCGAATTTGGTACCTGGTGTGCAGTGTCCCTTTGCATGGCCAGCGTCATCAAACATCGTGGAGACACAAACATGAGCAGCCGAATCGACAACCGAATCCACTTGATCGTGGCCGCCTTTGCGTTGAGCCTCGGTGCCTGCAGCACGGCGCAAAACATGCTGGATCAACAGTCGGGTACTGGCCAAGAGCGAGCGGCTCTCTCGCCGCCGCCGACAGGAGCGACGAATTCTGAAGGTCGCGAGAGCCTGATCGCGCCTCTACCTGATGGCTACGTCAGTGAGGGGCTCGGGTGGCTTTGTCTGTCGGATTATGTGAACGCCTATGATGCGGCACGCGACCACTCAGGCACGATTGGTGTTGCCCCCCTTCAGGACTATCGCTATGCGCCACTTGTTGAGATCGCCGACGACGGCATACTGATCGTGAAGGCGCAGCCAACCACGACTGATGGTCGTAGGGTAAATGCATTCGAAGCACTGCCAGAAGTTGAGGGTCGGGAAAACACCCTTGGCAACGTCTTTAGAAATTACGGCGAATACGTCGCGCCATTTGCACGCGTGGCATCGCTGCATACTCATAATCAAGTTATGAAAAAGGGCAGCCAGAACTTCGTGTGTATTGATCAATCAGCACAGCAAGCTGCCAAAACTTGCCGAGAACAGCACCGCGGGATTTCCGGCTATATGGCAGACCATCAGAATCCAAGCAAACCGTTGTCTGCCATGTATCGTGATGAACGCGGTTATGACGTGGCAACCTTTAGCATGCAGCGTTGCGAGTCCGGCTATGAAGGCAGCGGTGGCAGCAGTGGCGGCTTTCATGACGAGGGGCGCTGGCCACCTGAAGATCAGTGTTTCGTGACGCGCTGCTCGCAGTCGAGTTCGCCCAGCTCACCAACCGGTAGTATGCCTAGCAGTGGCCCTTCCACGAGTGTTTCTAACTTTGAGGTTCCTGGCTCTGACGGACTCGCACTGACTGACATGAAGATGAGCTGCGAGCAAGTACCCGTACCTTGTAAGTAGCGAGGCAGCGAAAGAGAGGGGGGAGCATCTGCATCTCTATGGATGCGTGTTGGAACATTAGGCAAAGACCGGCAAATGCCTGATGCAACCCTCTGAATTCGATCAATTAACGCGGCAACGGTGCGTGCGGAGCCAGCGAATCTCACCCGCTGGCGAGGTCATGTAGCAATAGAAATAGAGGATTACTCCTCGTATCAAGAGCCCACCTAAACGCTTCTGGGACCATGCGGGCGACTTACCAGCACGAGAAAGAGACATGCACGTCAATCCAGTTGCCAATATTTCAGCGACTTAGTGCCGCCGAAATTTTTCGGCAGCAGCTTTGCAATATTTTCTACCAGTAGATCCTAGAGACCAATTGGAGAAGCCTATGCAAAGACGTTCCGTATTCATGGCCCTGTGTCTCAGCGCCGGCGCTGGTAACCTAGCTTGTAAACGTCAGCCCGAGTCGTCATCATCCGTGGCTGCTTTGGGCGAATTGCTTGGCGAAAAGCAGGTAAACTCATGTCGTGGTACTCATTCAGTCATCGTCAGTAACGATCAATTGCGTTTGGAGAATGACGCTCAGGTTCAGGCGGCACAGGCAGCCCTCTCAGCCGTTCCCGAGGACCTGCAGCGGGCCGTGTTTCTGGCGCCACAGTTGCGAACGCGGGTCGTGCTGGCATCGGTATCCCTTGAGTCCCATTGCCCAGCGGCCAAAGCGTTACCCGGACGTGACCTTAAAAGTTGCTTTGCGCCGAGTGCCGATGGCCAGGGGCTCTCAATTTACATTCAGCGAGAGGAATCTGACGCCAAGACCATTGCTAATATTCATCACTCGTTAGTCCGCAGCGTCGGCGCCATCTTGTCAGAAGTTATCTTTGATCGTCAATCTCAGACAGACTCGCAGATCCATGCAGAATACCTGCAAAATCGAGCGACGCTGTCGGCAGCATTCCTTGCCGATTCGGCGCAAAAGGTGAACCTATTGGATTCAACACTTTCATTGCTCCTAGGCCAGGAGATTTTGGCGACTGGGATCAGTGTGGAAACGCGACAACAGCGACTTCTCGCCAACGCATCCCAGGCGCAGGTTGATGCCTTTATGCATGCCGTAGCGGCCGATGCTTTCGACTCGAACTTTTGCAGCACGGGTAGCCCCGGCTCAACGCTTGCCGTCTTTCAGCGAGACTTTCCGGGAACCTATTCTGTCTATCAATCGCTATTCGCATCCGAGTTTGGAGCCGCGATGGCCAGCAGCACAACGAGTCTCAACCTTTGGGGACGCTGGGGTCCAGGCAACGGACCCATTCGGCAAGGGCTCAGCAATTGGGGGCAGTATCGCGCGTCTGGAGGCGGACTGTTCAATGTGCGGCGTTGGAACAATGGCGGCGGTTTCGTTTTTCAACGGCCCTGGTTTGCACCTTGGCGCTGGGGTCAACAGTAAAAAGATTCCTACACCTGCTAGAAGTAGCCTTCAGTCGAATTGCTTGGGGGCTGATAAGGAGGGTGGGTATACTTAGACACCGTGTCACAGGAATGTAAAAATTTTGTGCCTCTCTTGGCGCCACCATCCCAATTCAGTAGAGTGGGATTTGAAGAGAGGCCTGCTCATGCGCCATCGGCATCACATCATTCCGCGCGAATCTCTGCGTTTTCGGCATCACTTGCGTATTCGTGTGCGCCGTCCGTATCGTCATCGAGCATTCTTTGCCAAAACCATTGCTGCACAGATACATGCCTGGGCGGCGCTGTGTAGCTTTTTCGGCATTATCGCACTGTTCTTTCTTTCCTCGCAGCTCAGCGCCGGCCGATTTGCCGCCGTACTTGTGTTTGGGATTTCTTCGGTGTTGCTTTTTGGTGCCAGCGCGTTGATGCATTTCCTCATTGACGGCTTTCGAGTCTCTCGTAGGCTAGCATTTGCCTTAGAAACGCTAGATAAGCTTTGTATCTATATGCTGATTGCTGGCACCTATACAGCCGTCCTACATGCCGGGCTGGTAGAGCCCATGCGCTCAAATGCGATCCAGCTAGTCTGGTTGGTGGCAGCTTTTGGCAGTGTTTACACCATGCTCTTCGAAAAGCTTCCTGAAGTATTGCAGTCGCGACTTGTCAGTACCGGTCTATACGTCGCCATGGGATGGATTGGGGTGTTTTATGCCAAAGAACTCTTTGCGGGATTGACTGCGGCGCAGGTATTTTTAGTCGTCGGCGGGGGAGTCACGTATTCTGTTGGCGCGTTGATCTATTACTTAGAGAAACCAAATATCAGTGCGAGTTTCGGCTATCATGAAATTTGGCACACCATGGTGGCCATTGGCTGCTCCGCCTACGTTGCTGTCGTGGCGTTATCAATGTAACATCAGCAAATGCACATCAAACAGATCAAATTCTCGTGCGATCAGGGACTGGCAGCTCCCATTCTGGCACTGCTCTTACTGCCTGCAATGGCTCTGGCTATCGGCTTTGGTGCCAATGCGGCCGTCACCACTAACGACGAGGCTGAGGCCGCTAGCGCGCAGTTAATCCGCTTGTGCCAAACGTTCGAGTTGCTCCGACCAGCGACGCAGAATTCGATGGTATCGATCATTCGCTCGCAATCGTATACGCCTCGGGACAAGCTGCCATTTCTAAAATTATCTTCAGGCGAGGTAACGCTGGTCGAGTTCTTTCAAAGGCCGCAAATTCGAGCTGTAGGTTGCGCGGAGGTCATCAATGATGTGATGCGCGAGCGAACCTATGACTACCAAGTGAGTCTGGGCGTCCCGGTCTTTCCCCCTGCTGGTGTTGATCTTTCCGTCTTACAGTACTTGCGGTCGATTCAATCGCTCCGGCTAGATTGCTTTGGCGGATTCCCAGGCGAAGGTCTACGTGCATTGCGATATCAACCAGGTTTGCAAGAACTAGTCATCATGGCGGAAGATGACCATCTATGCCGCGCATTTGATCCTAGCTCAATCGGCGAGCTGAAGTCGTTGCGGAACCTGACAGTGATCGGCGCTTCACTGAAGGAGCTGGGTTGGCTGAAGCCATTGTCATCGCTCTTGGACTTGAATCTGCGCATGAACCGATTAAGGACCGTACAGGGCATCGAGCACCTGTTAAACCTGCGTAAACTTAACTTGGATAATAATCCCCTCACCGACATCTCAGGCCTGCTCTCGCTAGTTAATCTCAGCGAGCTTTCCCTAGATAATGCCAGCGGACTCAGTCAGATCGAGGTGGTGAAGTATATGTCCAATCTCACAGACTTGAAAGTTACCAGTTCGGGCCTGGAATCTCTAAATGGCGTCGAAGATCTGCCGTGGTTGCAGTCGGCCACTTTCTGGCGCAACCAATTGACCGATATTTCTCCACTTCGACATTCGACGCGGCTTAAATACCTCAACCTTAGCTACAATCAGATCGCCGATGTCAGTGCTCTGGCCAAACTCACGAATCTCAACGGCTTGGACCTGGGCAGCAACTTGATCGTCGATGGATCCCCGCTCAGAAGTTTAACTGGCCTTTCCAATCTTGGTCTGGCTCGCAACAAGATCAGCAGCTATCAATTTCTGGAGGCGCTAATCAGAGATGGCGACTTATTCATGTATGACACGACGGGTAATCCAGCTGAGTATGCGCCGCCGAAGTGTCCTGGAAATCCAGCCTGTCCAGCCAACGTGCCAGTCATAAATTTTGAGTCGGATCGTCCATCAAATCCAATCAACGTGCCGGATAAACCGCGTATCACGATTGACGAGTAAGTCTCACTTCGCCATCACGGAATTTTCCAATAGTCGCATGGCCTCACTGAGTTCCGCAGTGCGTTCTTGCTGAGCGGTGCTTTCCAACCAATGGCGGTGATGTTCCAGTGCCTCAGTCACAATTTCCAAGACGCGTCCACGTGCCGGAATCTTTGCATCTCCGGGAACTAGCCACCATGGTGCGTCCTTTGTGCTTGTCTCGGCAAACATCTCATCTACGGCTTCGACATAACGGTCCCATTGCTTGTGGGCCGAAATGTCCGCATGCGTCAACTTCCATCGCTTGTAGGGATCCTGCAGACGTGACTTGAAGCGCTGTAGTTGCTCGTCACGACTGATGGCCAAAAAGATCTTTATCAGCTCGATACCATCGCGTTGTATGCTCGCTTCAAATTCATTGATTTCAACATAAGCATCGCGCCAGCGCTGCTCCGGGATCAGCGAATCGACTCGCTCGACCAAGACTCGACCGTACCAGCTGCGATCGAGAATGGTGATCATTCCCGGTAACGGGATTTTTTTCCAGAATCGATACATGTAATGCCGATCCTGTTCGTCCGCATTCGGTGGACCTATGGGATAGACTTGAAAGCTGCGCGGATCCAAATTCTTAGTGAGTCGGCGGATAGCACCACCCTTGCCCGCGGCATCAAATCCTTCAAGCAGTATGATGACTCGCTTTTTGCTGTGCCAGATAGCTTGCTGTGTTCGGAGCATCGCAAGTTGGAGTTGACGCACGGCAGCCTTATCTAGGTGCCGCGCATCATCCACTGCCGAACCCTGCCGTAGAAGCTGTTTGAGGCTGGGAATTCTGTTCTTTGCCATGATGTAGTTCTCCGGACGCTCAAGCCACGTGATGAAGATATGTTGTCATGTTCTGCAGAATCTGGCCATAGCTGGTCAGGATGCTCGCCTCTATAAATATCACTTGTTGATAATCTTGCAACTTTCGCACGACTCCAGCAATCAGTGATGATGACTGGTGGTTTCTGCTTCCGCTTGACGAGCTTCATCGAACCCACTAGCTGCGCGTCATCAGATTTTTCGGTTTGGCTTCAATCACAATAGGAAAGATGCGAAATGAGAACAAAGGCGCTATTTACACTTACCCTTTTTGCCCTGATTCTAATTGCGGGATGCGGAATCAATAACAATCAGTCCTCGACCGTGAGTGATGTGAATCCGTACAATCCTCCAATATCGTGTCTCGGCCAATATCAATGTGCCGGAGAAGCCTGGTATCGTGGCGCGGTCACGTCGCGCGGAAAGTTCTGGAATCAGGCGCAGTGCTTGGCTGATCTGCAGGCACAGGTTGCAACAGCTTGTGATGGGCGGCCAGCGCAGGTGTCTGCAATTCAATACACAAATCATAATTCATCTGGTGGTACCAGCCCCGTTGCTGAATGTGGTCGTTTTGATCCCAACTACGATTACTATGCGACAGTTGTGAACACCACGGCAGCGCGTGGTGGGTATGGTGCCGCTTTCAGCGCCAGCCGCAGTGAGTCGATCTCGAAAGCCACCAAAGCTTGCCGACGCAGCAATAGCGGCTGCACGGATGCCTTCACGATCAAGAATGGCTGTGTGACGCTCTTGATCGATGGACTGGGCGGCCGTGTGTTCGGCAGTGGCTGCTCATCGGTCAATGCCCAGAGTGCGGCCCGAGCCAAGTGCTCTTACTGTCGTGAAGTCGTCACTTACTGCGCTTGGAAGTAGCGCAGTTTTCCTGGGTGCAGGGTGGGCGTCCTGAGAGCGACGCCTGCCCGCCTAGAAATCGTCAGGCATAAACAGCGGCACCGGCCGGTCGGATGACTACAATGTGAATTTTATTGGGTAATTGGTACATGTCGATATTCCCAATCTTATTGTTTTCCGCTTTGACGACCTGAAGCCTAGATTCTGTCTTTAATTCGCTATATTGCAAGTGTTTGCTGGCGTTGTTCCCGTATCGGACGGCCCCCCCCCAAACCGTAAGATCGATTGGTTATCTATGCACTAACGCCGGTGGCAACTGTATTGCAGGTTCCTCAGAACTTCTATCGCTGCGGCGTTTCATAAATGTTTGCAAGACAGCATCGATGCGGGTGAGGCATATGCGAAAGTTGCTTCAATTTAAGGGAAGACGCTGGCAGCTAATGATGGAGACAGCTTTTGCTTTGGCGTTAAGCCAGTCTCCTGCCCCAGCCACTGCTGCTCCCTGCAGTCAGCTCGAAGGTGTCCTATCGCTCCTCGAACTCAATCAATGGGACGCGGATCTGTCGGGAGGCAACCGCTTCTTCAATCAACTGAACTATAATCGGTCCGCACAGCATAGCCTGCTCCACATGGCGCTCGAGTATCCCGCCGTTCATGAATTGGCAAACAACCTGGGGCTGCTTGAGGGAAGCGGTGTTGCCGATGGATCCCGTTTGGGGGTGCTGACGGAGCTCAACGCCTGGGCGCAAAGGCATGCTATTCCATTTGAGTTTGTAACGAGGCAGCAAATCGCAGCCTTGCTGGCGGCAGCCCCGCACCCCAGCGTGCAGTCGGCTAGAAACAGTACTTTCGAACTGACGGGATATCTTGACCATGTTGTTTGGAATTACCTGATATCCATTGGTAAATTTCCACTGCTTGATGCCCACGATCTGTTGACGCATGTGCCACAACTCGTCCTACCTGGCATGGCGGATGCGCTGCGCGTTCGCTCGCAGCTGCAATTGAAATTGGCGGCCGAGTTTCCTGAGTTGGCGAGCGCCAGCTCCTTGAATCGGGCGCTGATCGTGCTCGAAAGCGACGCGTCGCCCCCGGATGCCATGGCCCGAGCATATGCCGCGTACATCGGTCAGGCTGTTGTGCGCAGCTATACCTACGAAACGATGGTGTCTGTGGTGCACGACGCAGAATCAAATCCTAAGATCGTCATGCTGGGAAATGCGGCCTTAGGTTTTACAGCGAGAATTGAGGATTACCCGGCGAGAGCTCTGGCAGAGGCTTTGCTGCCTTCTAATAATACTGAGTTTATAGACCATCCCTTGTTTCGATCCTATGCAGCTCGGAAAACTCCTGTATTCTCGGAATTCCTGCGCTTGGCGAGAATGACGGGTGCAACTGCTGCGGAGAATGCACGGCTCAAAGGGCGCCTAGAGAAGGTGATTGCAGATGCCCTGTCGTCGCCGCAAGAAGGTGACGGATCGAGTCGATTTGGACGCATGGTGAAATGGTTGTTTCGTATCAAGGGAAGTGAAGCTAGCAAACCGATACCAAGAGTGCTGGACGCGTCCGACCCCGTCGCAGACTTTTATGAGCGATTCGCAGCTGGCTTAGAGACGGATCCTCAGCTCAAAGCCGCCTTGTCGCCAGAGACGCGTATTGCCTTTCTGCAGAGTAGTCAGCGGATGCTCGAAGAGTACTTGCAGTTTTCAACGCCATGACTCGAGATTGCGTGATTGTAGACGGCAGAAGCGTCGCACGTAGACCACGAATGATCTAATTGCGACGCTGTTTTGCTCGTTCAGGTTAGCGAGCGCCAGCTAGTTGATCGAAGCTCTCAACCAGTTGCAGAAACGATCGCACAAAAAATCCGTCTTCATTCAAGACGTATTTGCCGCTCGGTAGCCTCTCGACAAGGTGCGGAGCGTAGCTCATGCCGCATGTACCCATTGCGAGCGTCGCCGCCCGGTTGCTGTCCAAATTAACGCGTAGGGTCCGCTCCGGCTCTCCGCCAAAGCAGGCGCGGCCTTCTTCCGTGATGGGACGAACTCCCCACTCAGTCGTACTCCTGGCTGTAGGAACGCTTGCTAGTCGCTTAAGTCGTTCGATAGATGCTTCCATACCCTCGTGAAATGCGGCCACGCTGACTTTCTTATCCGGTCGGGTCGAGATAAAACTCTCACGATAGGCCCACGTCAAGTGACGGCCATGATCCATCGAGAGGATGCTGCGATCGGTGTAGCCATTCTCGACTGGCGGATAGATTCTGCCGAGAATTTCATATTCAATGACAGCTGGCAATTCAATGGCCTGACTCAAGCCGCTTTCGTCAGCGCCAGCCTGACTTTTGCTTTGATTCATACAGGCACCTACGGCAAGACTCACAGCACCTACCACAACCATTCGAATCAGCATGATATGCATTTCAACACTCCTAACATTAGTTAAACAGCTCAACACCATGATTCTCGAAAGCAACATTGGGCCCAGCGAGTTCGTCGCGATAACCATTGTGTAATTTTCCAGGATGACAGGGTTCGGAGGCGGTGATTCGGATCTAGAAGCCGGGCGTGCGAGTCCCGTAGTCAGTCTGAAATTTTGGCCTTTTCTTGCTGACACCACCTGTCGAAGTTGTGGATGACAGCAAGATCGCCAGTAAGTCCCCTATGTCACAGGAAACTTTAGCGACGGCTTGCGAATTCTTGGGGGAACGAAAGCCAGCCCTCGGGCTAATAGACTATTAGGACTCGCCCAGATGCTTTAGGCAGCTCGCAATGTCCAATCGGTTTGAACGGCAGAAAGTGGAATTGTTATTTCGAACTGTGTCCCGGTTCCTTTTTCCGAGTAAACGCGAATCCGGCCGCCTAAGGCATCTATTGACGATTTGACGGCATCCATTCCCACGCCCCTGCCAGATGTATCGGTCACGGTTTCTGCAGTGGAAAGGGATGGCGCAAAGATGAGAGATATTAGCTCCTCGTGCGTCGCACTCTCGGCCCTTTCCTGGCTCCAGATTCCAGCAGTCCTGGCCTTTGCTGCAAGTTTCCTCGCATCGATGCCGCGACCATCGTCTTTGATGATAAGTCGAATCGATTGGGCATCTCTGCGGAAGCTTAGCGAAATGATGCCAGTTTGCAGTTTGCCAGCTCTCTCGCGATCATCAGAAGGTTCAATGCCGTGGTCTATGCAATTGCGTACAATGTGGACGATTGAAGTGTCAAGGATGGCTCCTTCAGCAAAGGATAGCTCGTCAGATTCGTGCGAGAACTGAATCTTGACTTGCTTGCCAGTCTTGCGGGCAAGCCCCTCGACCAATGCAGAGAACTTCGAGAAAACGTCCTGAATCGAGTAGCGAAACAGCTGCTCGACTGCATTGCGAAACGGTTCAGATTTAGCGGATGTGAGTCGTAATGCTTCCAGTTTGTCACGACTTACTCTGACGTAGGCATCGGACTTTTGTAAGCCCAGGACTTCTGCAATGTCGGCCGTTTCGAAGCTCCAACGATCCTTGATGGTATTCCATTGTGATTTAACCTGCTCTCGATGGCTGGGAGAATCGAAGGGCATCCCCAGCAGATCCTCAAGGTGGTGCACATCTTTGGCTAGAGTTTGAAACTCAAATGTTGCCGTGTTTCCTTTGAATGTATGCAGCGAGCGCTTGGCGATTTCGATTTCCTCTGGCGATAGTTGCGCTGGGGATGCAAAGAGACCCGTGATCTCGTCAGTTAAGTGCTGCGCGTCTTGATAGAAGCTGCGAAATGTCTCTGGATTCGAAGCCGCCATGGTGATGCGTTTGATTCGTTCGGCCTGAGCCTTTTGGCGAATTTCTGCTTCGCGTGTAGCAGTCACGTCAGTTACGAAGACCATGATCTTATCTAGCATACCCTCTTTATCGAGGAGCGGTTCGAAGCGAAATGAAACGTACTTGTAACCACTCTCGGACTCGATGCGAATATCTTTTGCGAGCATAGACGCTGTATCTTCGAATGGGCTAAAGAATGAATCGTCCCAGAGGTACGACAGAGTATCGCGCGACGTGTTGATATCGGTGCCCGCGTATTGGTAGAAAAGATCTTCGATGACTGAGCAGCTTTGAGAACCCTCAAGAATCTTCTCCAGCGCTGGAGAACGCTCACTTGCAATGTGACCTTGGCGATCGAAATAGAAAACGCCTTCAGAAAGGCCGGAGAGCAACACTCTCTGGCTCTGAGATTGCTGCGCCAATGACTCTGTCGCCTCGGCCAGGCTCTTTGTTCGATCCAGGACTTTCTGCTCGAGCTCCTCTGAGAACTTGCGAACGGCATCGTTTTGGCGTCCGCCCAACCAGGCAAAAAATCCAAGAAATACTGGTGCAGTTGCGATGATCCATAGTAACGGATCGGACTCTGCGGCTGCAATTGCACCTTCAAGTCCGAGTTGCATGAGTCGGATGGTGGCTGCCATGATGGGAAAGGCAATGCCGAACAGAGATCCTGTGATGGTCCATGTAACTTTGCTAGATACGCTTTGCAAACGCATTGTTCTCTCCCAAGAGCTCAAGCAGACGAGGCGCCGGTCCCTGCAAGCAGAATGCCGGTATGGCTGCTTCGGTTTGCTTGGAAGCCACTTGACTTACAATTTCGTCATTTACCTAAGTATTTGTATTTACCGCTTGTTGCGTTGCTGGCGCCCCCTGGCGCTTGACGACCAGGCGCAGGTCGAACATGTCGAATATCCGAGCAAGTGTTTCCAGCGTTACATTGCCGCTTTCTTGCTCAATTTTACGCAGCGTGGACAGACTGATGCCGACCTTCTCAGCGAATTGCGCCTGAGATAGCCCCAGAATTTTGCGCAGTTCACTAGTGGCGACAGACAGTTCAACTCCTTCGGCGTCCAGACGTCGATAGAGTTCTGCGCGCATATTGAGGCGCTTTTGCTTATCTCGTAGAAGGGGCATACTCTTTCCTATATTGCGGCGAGGCTTTCGAGAATCATGGTCTGGTCCTCGGCCGATTTTTCGAGGATAACCGCCGGCGTGCCAGCTTCGCGCAGCATGGACTCCATATTGCGCATGGCTTCTCTCAGCTCCTTGAGCGAATCTGTTACTCGTCTCTTTTCTATCGAGAAATCGCCCACCAACCAGTGTTCGGCACGTTCCAAGGATCGATGTTCCGTAGACCAGCGTGTGAGTGGGACGATAAAATCACCTTCAAAAATGCGCATGGCCGTCACATCGTAGATGGGCGACAGCGTGATATTGCCACTTTGAATATTGTATCGAGTCTTGCCTTTCAAGATGCTTTGGGTCCACACAGGTGGACCCAAGGCACAGTTCAAGGCGTCAGTTGGCGAGACCCTGCAATTCCCAGTCTCCGCCTGAAACCGCTGCCGGATGGAAAGCAACGCTTGCACCGGCCCTGACAAAGTAGCCCTGCAACGCGCCTTCGGTCGCCCCGAGGGTCCCCATTGCGTGATCATGAGCGCCCATGCTGATCTGGCGGTAGATGCTAGCCTGCTCTTGCTGAGCGGCATGCAGTCGGAACATTCGCCCGCTGAGGGTATCTCTTGCCGCTTGCTCAGCAGACGCGGCTTGCTGATGGCGTAGCTCATAGTCGCTGTAGCTGGTTCCGCTGCCCGAAGTTGACGATGATGTGGCCTCGATGCTGTAATTCGGATATGAGGCGACGACTTCGTCCAATTCTTTTTTCAGATCTTCCCACTCATCTTTCAACTGCTCGACCGATTTGGAGTCGTCGACGTTCGCACTGTCTGGATTGCCGTTCACCAACTTTTCGACGGTCACCGCGGGGTCTTCGCCGGTAGACGCGGGTGGTATGGATCCGAAGCCCGCGTACAGTGTCGTTTGTGCTTCTTGAAGGGGCCCGTTCGCTGCAGCCATCGCAGAGCCGGAGGCAGAGAAGTTAAAGACAATAGTCATCGCACCACCATCTTCATCAGTCGTCGTCGATAGAATCAGCTCTTGATGAAATTTTTGAGCGTAATCAAGATCCATCACCAACGCGCCATTGTAAATGCTGCCTACCTGTAACTTACACTTGTACAGTGGTGTTGTTGGTAGATCTGGCGGTAGCGGCCTGGGCAACCCGTCTGCAGGTCTCGTCCAGGTTGCGGGAAACATTTGATCCAAGGTGCGGGTGAAGAGGTCCCCGCTACGGCGATAGGAGTGCACTGCTTTCCATGCACCACGAACTCGATAGGCTGGCTCCGCATCCATACTCTCTGGTGCGGCCAACTCGAAGTCTGCGTAAGGTGCTTTGCAGAGGTCGTCATAGTAATAGCTGATGTTACAGAAGAGCACCTTCCGTCCCGACGAGCTGGTTCCATAGATACAGCCCAGGGGTGTTGGGACGGAAAACTCCTCGCCAGGAGGACCATCGATATCATCGTACGGCAGATCTTCGTGCGTCCCATCCCAGTTTGCGCATTGGGGTACAGGTGGCTCGCGTCGAGCGCAGTCGCTTTCATCACCATTCGCAGCATCAATCAGAGATTCATCGACGTGCGCTTCGCCCTCGATAGTCGGAGGCATGGCTATTTGATCCGTCGATAGGCTGCTGCGAGCTGCAACTGGTGCAGGCGTTGACTCTTGCTCTTGAATAAGCTCTTCGGCGCCGCAGGCTGTGGCCAGAGACATGAAGACCAGTATGATGGCTTGTGTTGCGATGCGCATTCTGCCTCCCTCGATTGAAACGTGTGAGGAGGCTGCAGCACCCTTTGTGCCACGGTCGGCGGGTACCAAGTCGATGCAGTTTCTATTTATATTACCGATGCTTGGATTGCTGAGGTCGATCGGTGTGGCACCGACTTAATTCCCCGAGGCTTGGCCTAACGGATTGAAAACAATTATAAAAGTATGGCGGCATGCAGGCTCTGCCACATTCTTAACGCCAGTCACGCCAAGGTGCGCTCTTAACCGCCCTGAAAGTCTAGGAAGTACGGAGGATGCCTGTGCGGTGCGGGAGATTTCTTGCAGCCTCTGGTCAGGGAGAAGCGCGCCGACTTGAGTCGCGAAAGTGCGCCTAATCGGGCTTACGATCAGCGGAAAGCTAAAGTTTGGATGGGTTGCGTGCGCCCTGGATCGTCTCGGATTGAAACGCTGAGAGCGTCATCGGCGCAAATGACGCCTTGCCGCCGATCCAATGACGACGTAGTCGATGCAAAGGAAGAAGCCTATTGGTAGCAAGCTAGTCCTAATGGGCCTTCTCCGATTCCGCTCGCTCGAACGCATCATCGAGCGAGTTCTCGTGCTTTTTGGTTTGGACCCAGGTGCCGCCTTCAAAGTGGCCCTCGCCCACATATCGCTTGGCCGGCAGTCCATGTTTGACTCTGGCCACACCCATTTCTCGCTCACAGGTCTCGCGCGCTGCGGTCAATTTTGCCAGTTGCCCCCGCAGCAGGCGCTCGGCCTTTTCCTCGTATTCCAGCCGATCTTTGTAATACTCGCGCTTGACGAATTTTAGTGAGCCATCTTGAGTCTTGCCAAACTCCTCATTGGCCCCCTCGAATGGTTTGACTTCACCAAATTCTGGCAGGGGCTTGGCTATACCATTGCCGCCCAGGCGGGGGTCGGCCAAATCATCGTGGCACCATTTCAGGGCGTGTACCTCGGCTCGAACTGCCTGCCGCACCTTGTTGTTCAAGTTTGTTTGGGTGGTGATTTTGTCGTGGGCGCTCGTCTCTTGCTGGACGACCACCTCCTTGTCGTCATTTAACCCAATCTTGCCGTAATCCCCTCGGCTTCGGGTGTCGAGCGAGTCATCGATGTCACGGGCCTTGTAGGGATTGGTGCAGCCAATGCTGGCATAAGTTCCGAACATGAAAGTTAGAAGTTGCCGAAACATCATCAACCTCTCGTTTCCGAGTCATCCACTGGCCCGAGAATGGCCACCGCGCACACTCAGCCACGGCGTGCGGAGTTGCTATCGGAAGTCCAAATGTAACCTTGAGAACTTTCAAAAATTGCCTCATCTTGTCAGTGGAATAGGGGAAAGGGCGATCTGGCGTTGAGCAAGCATAGCGATGACTTTCGAAATTTAGGCCCACCCGTTGGTCCGGACGCAAACTATTTGCGCCTGGACCGATACTTGTCGGCCGCGTTTCCATTTCATTCGCGCCGCGAGTGGAAGAGCCTCTGCAATGCTGGATCAGTCACCGTCAACGGCAAGCCTGGTCGCAGGAATCGCCGCTTAAACTGCGGTGATCAGCTTGCGCATTTCCAGCCGCAGGTCGTGGAGCCCCCAGTTAATGATCAGCTATATATATTGGCCGAGATGGCAGGGATCATCGCCATCGACAAGCCCGCAAATCTGCCCATGCATGAGAGTGGTTTGTACCGCCACAACACGTTTGTCGCGATTTTGCGTCGAGATTTTGGTGCGGAGTGGTTTCCTGTTCATCGCCTGGATCGCGAGACAAGTGGCGTCGTCATTTGTGCCGCGACTCAGGACTTGCGACGGCGGCTGAGCGAAGCATTCGTGCAGCATCATGTTCGGAAGACTTACAGGGCCATTCTCTCTGGGCTACCAGAGTGGGAAGAAACGACGGTGACCGCGGCGTTAAAGACAGCATCGACTCACGACATACCCCATAAGGTCGCTGCAGAAGATGGTGCTGCTGCCGTCACCAGGTTTCGCGTGGCAGAAAGATCCCCAGCGGGGGCGCTCGTCGATGTTTTTCCGGTCAGCGGCCGTGGCAACCAGATCCGCGCCCATGCAGCCTGGCTCGGGCATCACATCGTTGGCGATAAGGTTTATCATCGGGACCGAGAGGTTTGTGCTGCCTATAAGGAGCATGGCGACACGGCCTTGGTCCAGGCCGCTGCCGGTGGTTGTCGTCACGCCCTGCATGCGCACGGGATAGAGTTTCGGCATCCGGACACGCAGCGCGAAATTTCCGTCGTCAGCCCTATCCCCGATGACTTCCGGGCGATGTGGGCAGCCCAATCACGCTACTGATCCTCATTCTCGCGGGCGAATTGCTCCGCTTGTCGCCGGAGTTCCGCATCGTCCAAATCTTTGAGCTTACGGTAATGGGGAGTGTCCTCGTTCTCCGCAGAGATTTGGACCAACTCGGTGAGTGCTTTGCGAACTTCCGCGATGGTCATGCGGCTCTTGGCGAACTCAAGGCAAATCAAGCACATAATGGCACCTATGGGGCGGATGGTTTCTTTGTCTACCATGCTAAAGGCATCCGCCCATAAGGTCAAAAATATTTCGGGAACTTTTCCAAATCATCGATGAATGCGGATGTTCTCGACTCCAAAACCGTACTCATCCTTGCGGTTGACGCTGGTCAGGGTAAATGAACGTATTTTCTGCCCAGCTTCCAAGGGTTCGATGTTCATGAACACCAAATCCGTATTCCCTGTGATTTTCTTACTCGGTCCCCGCTGTGCGATCGCTTTTATGGCATGGGTTACCTGCTTGCCTTGCGCATCATAGCCAATCAAAGTCCACTGCATACCCCAGTGATGCTCGATGAGTTCCAGGCTAACAGCCTTTGCGTCGTTCTGGAGGTTGAACTTCATCCCGACGTTGGTTGCAGTCAAGGACGATGTTGTGCTCAATGTCTGCCGGCCAACTCGGTCCTCTGTCGTACGCATGAGCACGCGGTTAAAGCAGGGACGATTCAGGCAGACGGACAGTCTCCAGGCTATTTGGTCAAGAGGCGGCTTGGCTTCGCCTTTGCGAGTCGAGCGGCGTACGACCAGGTCGCCCTCACCAGTCGATGTAGCAGCGATGCCTAGAGCTTTGAGATAGGCCAATGGACTTTGGTTGACAGGCGCTTGTTCGAAATCGATAAAAGTATCGTTGGGTGCAGGCGCGGGTGCGGGCTTGGATACGATCCAAGCCGCTCCAATTAAGCTGCTTCCCTCTAGGCTTGCATTGTTGACTGTTGAATCTATTTCGGCATACTGTTGAACACCTTCAGTATCTGCAACAGCGGTGTTGGCTTCGAGTCTTGTTTCCGGCTGTGCTGCATCGCGGGCATGCAGTCGATTGGACTCATTGCACCCCAAAAGTGCCGTGCTCAGCATCATCATCAATGTATAATTCATTTCGATCCCCCTCATACTTGCGTTGAATGGCTGATTCCAGCGTTACATGGTCAATATTCAGCGAAGAAACCTAATAGGGTCGTTGCAGCGAACGTGCCGCTGTCTAGAGCGCGGATATGAAAGCGGAAAGGCGGCGCCTCAGACGCCGTCTGCTGTCAGCCCGTTGCGGATGGATGCACGTGCCTTCGAGTAAGGCATGGGTTTCTTAGACATTTGCTCCTTAGCAAAATCGTATTCGCTACGCGAGCGACCACATGAGCGCGCGCAGCTGGTGCAATGCAACGAAAATATTGAGATTTTATTGGGACGGTGAATTGCCTGGGGCGCGCAAGAAGCGCAGAATCATTTTTTCAGCATTCATGAGCTCTCTGGCGCGAAGTTTGCGCGTTCTTAAATGGGCACACCACATTCCGTGGATTGGTCGTATTAAGAATATAAGAGGAGACAAGCAATGAAGACGAATCTCGCGCTGACTTTGATTGTTACAATGTTCGCAACTGGCTGTGGATCGATATCGGAGTTGTCAGAGGGGGGTGGCTCAGCGTTGACCGAGAATGGGCCATTGAACTGCACCATTCAAACAGTCAATGGCCGCTATTTGACGGCAGTGGGAGGCGGAGGGAGGATCACCGACGTGTTGCATACCGATGCTACGCGCGTTGGCGCGTGGGAGCGATTCCAGCTCATTGATTCAGGCGATGGAAGTTCACCGATTCGCTATGGCATCAAGACGATTAGCGGGCGATTTCTGACGGCAGTTGGCGGCGGTGGCCGCATCACGGATGTGATTCACTCAGATGCGACGCAACTGCAAGCATGGGAAAAGTTCACACTGCACTCGCTGGGTGGGGGTGTCTATTCCATTCAGACCATTAACGGACGTTACCTGACGGCGACAGGAGGCGGTGGCAAGATCGTCGATGCTATTCATTCAGATGCCACTGTTGTGCGTGCTTGGGAAAAGTTTCGCTTCAATTGTCGAGGTGCCTAATCGTCATGCAGATGAAACTCCGGGCGATCATGACCCCGGAGTTTTTTGGGGTGATTGTCCGTCCGCGACATCACGCTTCCGAGCGGCTTCAGGTGCAAATTAATACTCTTAACTATCTGATATAACTTATGAATATATAAAATACCTCAAGTCCGCCAAGATCCCGCCGAAGTCATCAGAAATCCCGGCCAGAGTGTCGGGTCCTTTCGTCATTTGCCGGTATGCGAATTCTGTGTCTCATCAGGGAGATAGTTATGCAAGGTGCAGCTTTTTTGACCATCATTGCCGCCATTTTGTCGTCGGGTTGCAAAGGGCTTTTTGGCAAAAAGGGTGACGACGGCAAGGGGGGCGGTCGACCCTACGGTTTTAACGAAAGCCGATTGGCTGCGGATGACTTCCAAGGCACTGAAGAAGAAGCCAGGCTCATGGCGCAGGCTTTGGTTCCTGGACAGCTGACTCTTATGCCAGCCGGTGGCTCAGGGGGTACTGGGCTACGTTTATGGAGCGGCGATGGCGATGCGGATAGCGTCGTAACTTCCTATCGATACAACAACCAGGCCATGCAGATTCTGCAGTCGATGTTTACCTTGGATTGCATTATGAAGCTGGTGGACTTTACAAAGGTCAGTCGTAACATTCAAAAGGTGTCAATCGACATCAGCGGCTGCGTTTCAAGCGGCGCAAAATCCGACTCAGGCATATCTCAAAGTGGTACCAACAGCGGCAAGACCAATGATTACTTGGTGGAGATGCGATACAGGTCTTGGCCGAAAATTGACCGTACCCATGAGGTTTCCTTCGGATTCAACGCACCTGGTGCTGTGTATGACAAGCTGAGCGGCTATGGTCTCGCCGGCAAGAAAGGTCACTCCGACAAGGGGTTTCTGCTGACGCAGATGGGAGATCATGAATGGTACCCAGCGATCCACGGTGCGTTGCGCTGGATCAAGGGCCCTACGGATCGAAACCCCAATGGTCAATGGCTGGTGCATGCTCAGGGCATTGGTCGTCATAAGATGAGTATCAAGGAAACGAACTCCAGGGGAGCTATCGAGGTTAATTATTATCGGGACAATTGGGGTGGTGATGCAACACGCTTTGCAGGTGAGTTCAGTATGGAGCGCACCGAAGCAGGTGGATTTCAGCTGATTGATGCGATTTACAACGCATTCCAAACCGGTTGGGGCGCCAATGGCCAGCCGGGTGGTCTTTTCTCTGCAGTTATCGGTCCAACGCGCGTTCTGCAGCGGCATACGATCGACGATATCAATGCCGTATTTCCCCCTGAAAGTTATTCCCACGATCATGACTATTTCGCCAAAATGCAGCCCGGATCTTTCGAAACCTGCTTTGATCGAGAAAACGCTCGACCGGCCACCGAGTCGTTGCGGGTCTTTAACGCTGATGGCACAGCTCTTTCCAACCAGCAAAACGGCTTTCCCATCGTCAAGCTGGGATCATCAACCGCCGAGGGGTCGGGCTGGGTCGGCAGAGACCATGTCTATTTACCAGGTGGCGTTGATGACGGAATGCAGGTCCAGCGCGTTGACTGGAACGAAAATGGTGAACAGCTTGGTGAGATCTACACATTGCGTGTTGGTGGACATCGCTTCAACTCGAACCTGGTCGAGGCGGCGTCGCTTTCGGACATCATTGGCTTGAACATTGAAGGCTGGAATTACGAAGATGGTAAGCATACTCGCTACGTATACAAGGATGGAGTGTTTCGAAAGACGGGATACTATGACGACCAAGCCATGACTTGGCGTGCTATCGAGAACGGTGCGCAGGTTACCCTGGGTGCCAACCAAAATCTTTGGGCGCATGATGACTTGCTACATCAGTCGTTCGAGATCAGGACAAATGACTCCGCGAGCATCTCAGTGCAAAAATCGACATGGGTTGATATGCGCCGACTGTCTGACCTGGGAATTTCGGGGCAAACAGCACAATTCCGCTGCTTCCACGATTGTCCGAAACCTATGGACGCGGCGACCAGGGCGGAGTTGGCTCGGCAATTACAGCAAGACTGGAGCAACGAATCGCTACGCAATCAGTTGTTTTATCCCAATACCGAAGCGTTGAGCGAAGGTCAGATTTACACCGTAACCAGTGACTTGCACGTGTATCATGGGACGTCAGTTTCCGCGTCGAACGAGATTACTTTGCCGCTGCTGGCCGACGATCATAACTCTGATGGAAGCCAGGAGGCCTATCTCGGCGTCCGGCTGTATTCACAGACCGAGCTAACGGCGAAGGCAGCTGGTGCGACCAGTATCTGGCAACTTTATGGCACTGTCCGCGAGTTTCACGCGAACATGGGGCAAAGAAGCTGGTCGCGAACCATCAATTTGATGAAGGAGGATGGCTCGTTGCTGACATTCCCCGATCAGTTGAAGATTCTGGTGACGCTCGATGGTGATAACCTCACTGCACCAGACCACGTCATCAGTGAGTATGCCGGGCGAACGGCCGCCATAACTTGCGATGGTGCTTGGTGCTGGGCCCCGCATGGTCGCATTGGTGGACTTGCTAGGGACTGGTTCAATTCAGAAAATGTTTGGGAGAAATGGGGCTCGATAGCTAGTTTCGCACGCAAGATCCACGGTGAGTATCTGGTCGTGCCAGAGCGAGTCGTTGTCGATATGCCTGAGATCGAGGTCTCGCAGTGTGGTGGCATGAGCTATGGCAGCACCACTCTACCGGATGCAGATTTCGCGAGGAGCCTAGACGAGATGCCATACCCCAACTTCCACAATTGATTTCAGTTTGATCTGGCGCCCGATTTGGGCGCTGTCTATGCTGTAGTTTGCACACACCACTCAACCCTGGGGAGGAGGCCACTTCGTGAGGTCTCGATCTCAGTCTTGCGCTCTGTATTCTTGATCGCAGGCTGCCAAGCACTGGCGCAATGCGGAACCTGCGCGATTAATGTCTTCGAATGACAGGCTAGAAGCATCCTTGGTAGCGTTTCTGTGGCTGGCGAAGCACCCATTTCGGCACTGTTCCAGGCGTTCAGACCGCTGGCGCAGGCGATCCAGGAATTCTTGGTGTTTGATGCGATCTTTTTCGATCTCTCGGTCTGCGTAGTTCCTAAAGTAGACGGATTGATCGCCGGCTCTGAGTACTTCGGAGACGCAAACCGCGTCACCGACGGCGATCTCGCTTTCGACAAGGTCTTTGGTATATGGCGATGGAACGCGTCGTGTCTCCTTGTGAAACCAGGAAAGGTTGCAAAGTGTTTCATCGAGCCCTAGGGTCACTTTCTTTCCGTCGGGATGTTCATAGGTATTGGCACGCTGGAAGTCGTCGTAGCCAAGGTTGGCGATGACTTGGGCGCCATCGGAACTGCCATCTGTGACGAAAAAAACTTTGGCTCGGTGCGCATTATCGAAACCTTTGTGAATATGAAATGTGGTTAGGGTTGTACTCAAGGAGCTGCGTCGGGCAATTCTCTGGCACAGTGAATCCAACCCCTTCACGTGTGCAGCCACTCCTTCTCGATCAACATAGTAGTCAGCTGGGCCGACGGCGTGCTTTGGGCTCTCGGGCATGATCCAATCAAATGGCGCCTTGGTCTTCGCTAGTTGCTGGCACAAGCCTTGTGCCTTCTTGTAGGAGTCGATGTTGGTTGCGGCGATCGTGTAAATTAACTTTGCCTGACGATCGACGTAAATGGACGGATCGTGTTCCAAGTCTGCAACTTTCGTATCGAACTCAGCTTTCTTCCGCCGATCTACGAGTGCACGATGTTCGCTGAAGGTCTTGAGCGTATAGGTGAATTCGTCCGAAGGATGAAAAAATGGTTCAGGGTCAGATGTGGCGATGGCATGGATGATCGATTGCAGAACTTCATTTCGCTGTTTCAAGTCATTTAACTTGGCGCTCAATTCTTCGAGACTGCGACTCTGGGTTGCCAATGGACCAGAAAAGCGTGAATCATCGGCATTCCCTAGGCGGGCTTTCAATTGGGCCTGCTGCAGTGCGTCAACCTCGCTTTGAGTATTGCTCAATTTGTTGGACACCACATCGATCAAGCGACGTCCCTGATCATCTCTCAGTTCCAACGCGCTCTCTAGCGCCAAGGAAAATTCATTGCGGGGAATGGGCGGGTAGCTGTCGAGCGATATGTTGCATACCTCGGCGTTCATTTCGCCGACGGTGAGATCGGTCCCAGTGGGGCAGCCGAGAGCTTGGACGTGCGTTGAGCTGACCTTCAGGTAAAACGACTGCCCATCATAGCGTTTGAGTACAGCATCGTGCAGCGTAGTCCCCGAATTGTTGTGTCGGCACGCACCCACATTCAAGGCCATGTACGATAAAATGGCTAGTTGCGACAGCACTCTGGTCAACTCTTGTTCTCCCTGCGGTGACAGAGGAATGTCTGCAAGAGCTGCACCGGGCGTGTTGTCAGAGTGAGTATAGTCAATTCCGGCGGTTGCAAGCCTGGCAATCGGGAACCCGGTTTGGGCGGTTGCACAAGTGGCCGCCGGGGGGCGGCGGAGTCGTGGCGATGCGAACCGGCAGCGCGTTGAATTTTGGGAACAATTTGTCTCTGTTATCGTGTGCGCAACTGTCGTGCTGTGCGGTGAAGCTTGCAAAAAACAGTTAATGCGACGAGATAAATTGACATTCAGCGAGAGGTGTCGCTGCCCACGTGGGAAGTGAGTGTCTCTGATTTGATACATGCTCGATGACTCGAATCGTCGAACCTACGCGACCTGCGCTGGATTTGCGCTGCGTACTTAGATATGTACTCACGGAAGAAGAGGGTCGTTTCATGCAGCTAGAGCCAGTGCGTCTTGGACTCATGCCGCCACTCACGGGTGTCGTTGGTATGTATGGCGCCGAGATAAGTATCGCGGCGCAGATTGCCTGTCGAGAAGTCAATGCACGCGGTGGTATCGAAGATGGTGGTCGAGTTTGCGGAGAACGGCTTAGAGGCTCTGAAGAAGCATAAGGATTCACCATTTGACGTGATTCTTATGGATATGCAGATGCCTGTCATGGATGGATACGCCGCAGTGAAAGAGATCAGGTCCTGGGAGAATAGTGAGCATCGACAGCCTGCAAGAATAGTGGCGCTGACGGCGCATGGTATGCAGGATGATCGCGAAAAGTGTGTGGCAATTGGGGCGGATGACTATGTGCTCAAGCCTGTCAAGAAAGCTGAGATGTTGGCGGTGATTCAGCGTAAAACGGTGAGTGCGGAAGCGCGCCCCTAGCAGCCTATAAAGTGCGCGTCATGTATGAATAACCAGCTTCTCTCGGTTCGATGCCATCGGGGTTCAGCTTTGCGGTTTTGAGAAGTGGGTACATGAAAAAATTGACGGCTCTCTTTCCGTAGCCGGTCAATTCGAAGTCGCGGGCCATGTTGAAGGCAACCCACGAGCCCTCCCAAAAGCCAAAAAATTTGTCACCCAAATCGACGAGGTTCTTGTCTTTCAGAGTCAGCTTTTCCTCCAGAATCACTTTAAGTATGTCTGCTGGGTCGACAGGCACCCAGCCCATCAGTGAGTCGGAGTAGTACTCGGCGCGACAATGCTGCGCCTTGGAGTTATCGCCATCTTTGCCAATGGACTTGAAGAACCTTGACGCGGCAACTCGCTGCCCGAAAACCTCGCGAGCGGGAACACCGCTGGCGCGTGCTAAGCCGACAAACAAAGAGTTCAGGTCAGCACACTTTCCGCTCAAATTACCCGAGACGAGCATGGATTTGACGTCGCCAAGACCACAGCCCCTGACGTCGGGATTGCGGCTGGCGTTCTTGATGATCCAGTCATAAATGGCTCGGGCTTTACGGTCGGAGTCAGAGATCTTTCCGACAATCTTGGTTGCGGTCTCTTTGACAATTCCGTCAGTCTGCACATGTGATGTTGAGTCGAGAAACCGCCTTCCTTGGGCGGGCCCCGGGTCCACCCCCTGTCGATCGGCAACTTCGATAACGTTGATAACTTTTAGGTGCGGGCTCGCAACGTTCACCCAGCGTGCATAGACGTAAGGTGCAGGGCCAGAATCGTCGCTGACCACTTTGACGATGCTGGCATTTCCGGAAAATTCACGTGAGAGTAGAGTTTGATAGGAGAGACCCGACATCGGTGTTGGGATCCAAAGTTCAGCAGAACTTTCAGAAGTCTTCGGGCGAAACTCCTGGGTAAATTCAATCACGCGACGTGCGTCCTTTGCATGCAGTAACGATGCGAACAGTGCCATGGCGAAACCAAGTGTAATTTGAAACAGCATCTGGAGCATTCCTTGTGTCGATCACTATGATAGAATAGCTGCCATCAGCAAATTTTTCATTGTTCAAATGGGAGGCGCTATGCGTATTTTTCAAACCTTGCTAGCGGCCGGTCTCCTGAACGGGTGCGCGACAACTTCCACGACCATGTCGAATCGCTCCGGGCATTTCACCGTTTCATGCGCTGAGAATGAGTTCATCGCCTCCAGAAGCCATTCTATGGTGGTTTGTGAGCTGAGAAGCACCGTCGGTGAGGCGTTGGAGCTTCAGGTGCGCACGGTGGCACTGCCCGAGGGTTCGGGGGGGCGTCTCGCCAAACCCCAGGATATCGCACGGTATGCTGCCCAGTCCAAAGATCGCGGCGTGCAGGCTGCGGTGACTGGATTGATGATTGTCGCCGCTGCGGCACTGGGGACGCACACAACCGGAAACGGCGGCAATGCCGGCGGAGCGACCATTTCTGGAGGGATGGGTGGTGTCGCGGTCATGGCGACCTTGCCGGGATCGCAAAGAGGTTCGGATGGCGAGCTGCCAAAGGGCGAGATTGGATATGGGCCGGAGCATCTCCTGGGTGGCCCGATGACGCTTGCATCAGGTGCTGCTGCGACTCGATCCGCCCTAGTGCTCCTCGGAGATTTGGGTGAGATGCCATCTACGATCGAGATTTGCTTCGCCGGCTCCACAGAAGAGTGTATGAGCGCCCCGATTCAGGCTTGGTCGGGGCGAGCTCGACAGCGGCAGAGCACTTGATTTCAGGTCGGACTGCATTTAGAGTGGAACAAATGGTAAGGCAGAGCCCATTTGAAAGGGCAAATTATCGCCCAACTCAGCAGCTATCGTGCCCACAGTCCACCCGTCTTGTAAGCCGATTCCCAAGCGACATTCTGCATTGCGTCCCCAGCACTTCATGTCACCATCGCTGTTGATGGCACAGGATGCATCGTCCGCAGACTGGGCGAGGCTGGTGACGGATTGCATGCTGCCGAGCTTTATTGTAGGCAACTGATCGCCCATCTGGCCTTCGGCACTACCGTAGCTGATGCCATCCCCAGTACCAAGAATGTCATTGCTATTTGTTCCCCAGCACTTTGCCTTTTCGTTATCTAAAAGAGCGCACATGCCGCCGGCATGTGCGTAAATTCTCCGGGCCCAGCGTCCAGTTCCTAGTTCGATAAAGGGGAGTCCCCCTTTTGCCCATAAGCATTAGGCGACTTGCTGATACAGTTGTGGCACCATGTGGCCTGCTAAACGGGAGGCATGACTATGCTGAAAGCAATTGGACTTGGTGCGATCGTGGTGGGGGCGATTCTGTTGTTCTACGGCTTGAAAGAGCGAGAGGCTGTTACCTCGCAAGTCGTCGAAGCCATCACTGGTTCGCCGACGGACAATTCCATGATGCTGATGGTGTCTGGAGGTGGGCTTGTGGCTGTGGGTATCGGATTAACGATCTTTGGCAAGAGATCTTGACAGAGACATTACGTGTGCAAGCTGTTGCCATTTTTCTGGCGGGATTAGCGCTGCCGGCACCGGCTATCGCTCAGATGCGGATGCTTGGGCATAACCTAACCCCGACGACGTCTGTGCTGGCGAAGGGTGAGGCTATGCTTGGTACCTATGCGGGTGGCTATGGGCTCACGGAATCGCTCACCGTTTCCACCAGCACTTGGCTTGATGTCTCCTACAATATGCCAAACATTGGCGTGAAGTGCGCTCTGCCTTCAAGCACGCCCGAGGCCTCAGCATCCCTTGAGCTTATCTACTTCAAGACATTTCCCTTTGGCTGGAAATTGTTTGAGCAGGAATCTGCCTTTGCTCGAGCGACTTACGGGATCACGCCTTTTGCTGGGCTGGACGTCTTCTTCTCAGGTGGATTTCAGTATTTTTGGAATGATCGGCGCGCCTTCTCGCTGCGGGCCATTCCACAAAGGTCTGATCCAAAAACTTTATCGATAAGCACCCTAAGCAACGTGCATCTGTCGGAGCATCTTTCAGCGGCCTTCGAGCTAGGTGTCCTCGGCATGAACTATCCGACGTCCTTTCTACACTACGGGGCATCGCTGAATTTACATTTTGACCGCTGGATGTTGCAATTTGGTTACTCCGTCAGCCGGACGTTAACCGACATTGAGTTTGAAGTGGATCATTCGGGCAGGATGTATTGGAGTGGCACTAGTCAGGGTATCACTGTCGAGGGGCCTGTCAGCCTCGTCCACCCAGAAATTCAATTACAGTTTGTCTTTTAGCAGCTCGATGCTGTCGCGCGGACGCGACAGCTGACTCCAAATTCACACAAGCACTCTTACCTAGACACGCCATATGCTAGAGCTGGATGTTGACATCGGTAGCTGCTGAGTCTGGCTCGCCGGGTACTCTTTGCAACGTCTCGGGATCAAGCTTGAAGCTTTGCCATGCTTCCGTAATCGAAATCTTGCCATCCGCATCAGGCGCGTATGTTGATTTATTCTCGCTCTCGCAGAGAAAGTAGGTATCACCGCTGGCAAAGCAGTCGCCCATGCTCATTTCCGTGGTTTGCAGGCCGTCTTCGGTAATAGCAATGCGCAACCGAGTCACAGACGCATTGCTGTCGACAAGCGTATTGAAAAGCACTCGGCAAAATCCAAACATCACTCCGGGTACTGCCTTTGAATTCATGACGTTGCATTCAGAAACGCCGAGACGATCTTTGACGAAGCCATCGCCGATTCGTTGTCCATCGACGAAATCGAAATTGGTTTGCTCGATCTGCCATGAAAATCGATAGCGAAACCCATCGTCGGTCACTTCAATAGGAGAATAGGATCGTGTCCTCTTGAAATCGTAGGAAATTTTTCCATCGGCCATGATGCCGCTCTTTTCTAAGGCAAAACGCTTGCCTACTAAATGTTCTGAAAAATAGGCGCGAGCAGCAGCATCAACTGCCGACGCACCCGCGGATCCAGTCAGAACGGTTGAAAGCAGAAAAATCGGTGCCAGAATTGGTCTAAGCATGGTCTTGTCTCCTTGGTTTGAAATCCTCTCAGCGAGAGCGGCCAGGGCAAGTGCAATTTCGGTTCCACACATTGTTTCGGTTACGACGATAACTGCTGGCGGTTGTCGGTGGCTGGCGAACCACCGGTTAATTGCGGCGTCGATCGAGGACTCGATGATGTCGTGTTGACAGTGCGCCTGCCGATTCATATGCATGCTGCATGAATCACCTAGGAGAATCAGCATGAATCGCGCGAGCATCTTGGGAATTATGAACGCTATTGCGTTGACTACGTTGGCGACGGGCACTGCGATAGCAGAAGTCAAAGTCTGTAACCGAGCGAATACAACTGTCTACTGCTACCTCGGTACGCCTGACGATGATGGCAGATTGATGACCAAGGGCTACACCATCGTCAACAACGGCGAGTGCAAGCCATTTTTGGGACCCTTCATTCGCTGCCTTGAGCTGAACGGTCCCCGGGTTTGGGAGGACGAGGGGCAGAAATTGTGTGTGCCGCACGACCGAGCTCACTTTGTGATGTTTGATGCAGACAACGAGGAAAGCTGCCGCAAGTCCTTTGGGCGCATGGTGTGGTTTACCGAGGTGGCAGAGTCCTACCGCTTAGATCCGTAAGCCGCGTTCACTCGCACGACGAGGCGACCGGTGTCTGACTTCCGCAGGAGCTACTGACGGGCTGTGGATTGAACGCCGAGCGCGAGGCGTTGTAGCCTGTGACGCCATTGCCGAGCTCTCCCATTCCGTTGTAGCCCCAGCAGTAAGATTTCCCTAATTTCACAGCGCAAGCATGCCCAGCTCCAACGGTAAGGCTGGTCGTATCCGTCATCAGATTGGGAATGGGCATCGGCGAGTAGAAGTTGCTGCCATAGCTGAGGTTGCCGATGACGCCGTTGGCGTTTCGCCCCCAGCATTTAATGCCACTCTGGACGAGCGCGCAAGTGAAGGTGCTCTGATTGGCGCCGATAGCCGTGACGCCGCTGGCAGCTTCGAGCGAGCTGACCCAAGCCGGCGTTGGCTGATCTGTCACAGTAGAGGGCTGGCCTGCTTGTCCGATCCCATTTCGGCCCCAACACTTGACGCCACCATGGACAATGGCGCACGAATAACCATAGCCAATGGCTATATCCGTGACCTGGGCGTTTAATTCGAGCCCGACTGGTGCCACGGGTGTGGTCGACATCTCCGAGGCTGTTCCCGTACCCAGTTCGTAATAAGAGTTGCTGCCCCAGCAGCGAACCCCGCCATTGACGACAGCACAGGTATGCGTGACCGAGGCGGCTATCTTGGTGACCCCGGAGGTCAGGCCCGTCACTTGCTGGGGCGTGGATGCACTGTAGAGGGAACCGTTGCCGAGTTGCCCGTAATCAGATCCCCCCCAGCATTTCGCTGCACCGTTGACGACGGCACAGGTATGGATGTCGCCGACAGCCATTTCTGTTGCAGCTCCGCCTAGCCCCTCCACTTTGACGGGAGATGAGGAGTAGTATCCGAACTGAGTTGGGATGCCCTGACTAAGATTCCCCAGTGCATTGCGATAATTGTTGCCCCAGCACCACATCTCGCCATTATCCAGAATGGCACAGGCGCGCGAGCCGCCCATACTAACCTTGATGGCTGGTGCCGGTAGTGGAACTTCCAGTGGCAGTGGACAGCCCGTCACGCGATCGTTGGTCGGGCCCTGGCCATTGGGGATGATGTTGACGTGAGTCGTTCCAAGCACGCCGATGTAGTTGCCACCCCAGCAGTAGACAGTACCCGCAGAGATGCCGCAGGTACTGCCGTAGGCAGCCCCAGTGACAAGAATTTCTGTGCTGACTGGTGGCGCCGAACACATCATGGGAATGCCGCGATTCATGGGGCGCCACTCCGTGCTTCCATTGGCAAGGCGGGCTTCATATTCCACCAGCAATTGCTGGGTGCCGATGCTAGTGCCGCAGGTCGTACGTACCAATTTTTTGGCGATCTGCGTGTAGGGAGGAGAGCTCGTCAACAGAATCCCACCGCCGCACCTCTTGGCTTCGACAACGGCGTACGGTTGACTGGCGCACGCCGGTGCCTGGACGGTGGCAGCACAATCGATTTTTTGCCGCAGGTATTGCCCGACATCGCGAATGGCGCCGATATGTTCGGTGGTTTCGGTGACGATGCGAGCTGATAACTGTATTTCGCTCACCAATGCGATCAAGACGGCAAAGAGTGCCATGCTAATGACCACGCTGAGAAGGCCTATCCCCTGCTGTGCGTGCTGTCGTGACGCTTTTGCTGAGCTGGCTTTGTGCATTGAGTCCTCATCACGGGTTCAGGGAAAGTCGACAGAGTGGTACGGCGAAGAGCTCTGTCCATGGCATCGGCTCTCCGCGCTTTAACGGATTCTGTATGGGTTGGTTTGATCCCGGCTCTGTCTCGGCGCGAGCTTCGACAATGAGAGCTTTCTCTGTTGGACTGCCCACGGGATAGTCGATGCAACTGATACGTATATGATAGGCGCCTAACCAGTTTTGCGGGCTGGATATATTGTCGCTGATGAAGATGTTGCCCAAGTTATCTTTTGCAGAAACATATCCGCCTGATTCACAGGCCGATGGGCGCGTTGCAATTGTTTGACTGCAGTCAATTCGTGAGCGAATGGTCTGGCGGGCTAGTTCGTAGTCAGCGCGGATGGCGCGATAATGTGCTACCCGCAGATTATTACCAAGGAAACTGAACAGGAGTGTCGTCGTGATGCCGGCCAATGCCATGGCCATCGTGACGCTTACCAGCGACATTCCTGCATTATCTTTCCCGAATTGCATAAACGACTCGAATTTGGTTGTCATGCGTTTGTACGTTCAAGGAATGGGCCAGAACAGCTCTCTGCGGTTGCGTGCCAGCAGATGAATGTCAGTCAAGAAATTGTCTTGCGATGCTGAGGGGTTCGGATGGAGCAGGGGCAGCAAGCGAATTTCAGAACGCGGCTAGCGACTGTGTAGGGGCCACACAGGGCAATCGGAGCAGGACGGTGGATTTTTATTAACCATATGTAATCACTGTTACTTTGTTATTTTTTAAGTCCATCGTCGCAGCGATTGATGCAGATCTACAGGCGGCACTAGGGGCCGGCCCAGGTGGAGTCAATAGGCCCAATGGATGCCAGCCTCAGCCGCACAACGCCTGCCTCACGGGAGGCAGTCACATCCACATGAAATACCAATCCCCAGTCATTGTGCCCATCCGCATCTAGCAGCGTCTGATATACGACCAGGTTTTGCGCATCGTTACTATTGATGACAAAGTGTGTGGGTCCACGCGCCTGGCGATCCGTTAACGGCCCTTGGTGCTCTTGAGCATAGGTATCCAGAGTTTGCTTCACAGCCGCCTCGTTCCACATTGTGCCGGTGTCAACATCGCGTGCAGCCTCGCAGATCCAAGAAATTCGTCGGCCAGCCAGTGCTTTGACGTATTGAAAGGCCTCGTTGCGGATGGCGGCAAAAAACTCGCGGCGGTTGCGCGTGATATCCGTATCACCCATGCGCCCCAACTCTGCGGCGAGGGCGGCGGCATCGGCTGCGGATTGGGCAGCCGTGGCACCATCTGGATGCTTTAACTTTTCCCATTCGTCCAATAGAGTCGAGTCCACTTGCCGCACCATGACGCCAAAGTATTCGATGATTTCCTGAAATTCTCCGTCCTTGGCTTGCTCCGGGACGGTTTGCGTGAGGACCTTGTATACTTCGGAAACATAACGCAGCAGCAAACCTTCTGAGCGTTGCAGGTCATATTCACGTACGTATTCAGCAAAAGTCATACATTGCTCATACATATCGCGAGCCACCGATTTCGGTCGAACGTTCTCCTGACCGATCCAGGGATGATTGGCTACGAACTCGTTGAAAGTCGCGTAAATGAAATCGCGATTCGGCTTTGGGTATTCAAGGTCTTCAAGCTCGGCCATTCTCTCGTCATAGGGAATGCCTTCGGCCTTCATGGCGTTCACTTTATCGCGCTTGATGATATCGAGCTGCCGCCGCAAAATGTTTTCCGGATTTTCAACGATCGCCTCGGCCAGGGTCAGCACGTCCAGCGCATACGAATCCGTGTAGGGATCCAATTTGTTGACCGTATCCATGAGATACAGAGCCATCGCGTGGTGAATGGAGAAATCCTCTTGCAGGTCGACGTTAACCCGCAAGGCCTTACGCCTTTGCCCGTGCTTTTCAACAAACTCGATGATCCGACGATCTATCAGCGATCGAAAGAGCTTAAATGCCCGCGAACGCTGCCGATCCTTTTGGATGGCTGATTCATGATTGTCGCGAATCAGCTGCCGCATGGCACCGCAGCCATCGCCATCGCGCGACAGCACATTGAGAATCATGCCGTGGCTGATACTGAATCGCGATTGCAGGGGCTCGGGCTCGGAGGCAATCAGCTTTTCAAACGTTTCTTTGCTCCACATGACGAAGCCGCGTTCGGGCGGCTTCTTACGCGTGATCTTGCGCAACTTTTTTGCATCGCCGCCAGCCTTGGCCTCAAGGCGCATATTCTCGATCACGTGCTCGGGGGCTTGCGCGACGACGAGGCCCTCGACGTCGAACCCTTTGCGGCCGGCGCGGCCGGCAATCTGGTGAAAGTCTCGAACCGAGAGCAGGGTCGTTTTCTCACCATCAAATTTACACAGTTTTGAAAATAGTACCGTCCGAATGGGGACGTTGACGCCGACGCCTAGTGTGTCAGTGCCGCAAATAACCTTCAGTAGGCCATTTTGCGCAAGGCGTTCAACCGCATACCGGTACTTGGGCAGAAGGCCGGCATGGTGGATGCCGATGCCGTGCTTTAGAGTTCGTAACAGTTCCTTGCCGTAGGGGCTGGCGAACTTGATGCCGAGATCGACCAGAAAGCTGGAAATAGCCTGCTTTTCTTCGCGAGAGCAAAGATCGACGCTCATCAGGGATTGCGCCGAATCGGCACATTCCCTTTGGGTAAACGACACGAGATACACGGGGGCTTTGCCGCTCGTTGCCAGTTCTTGGACGGTCTGGTGTAGGGGATCTTCGCGATAAGAGAAGATGAGGGGGACTGGACGATCATATGAGCGTACGACCGTCGTCGGGCGCTGATTGAGTGCCGTCAGCCCCTTTTCAAATTGCGAGACGTCACCGAGAGTGGCGGACATCAACATGAATCGAGCTTGCGGCAGCGTCAGTAGCGGCACTTGCCAAGCCACGCCGCGCTCGCGATCGGAATAGTAGTGAAACTCATCCATGATCACATCATCAACGAGTGCTTTTTCCCCCTCGCGCAGGGCAATATTGGAGAGGATCTCGGCGGTACAACAGATAATGGGAGCGGCACCATTGACGCTGGCATCGCCAGTCACCATGCCGACATTCTCTGGGCCAAAATCCCGACACATGGCTAGGAATTTTTCATTGACTAGCGCCTTGATCGGGCAGGTGTAATAGGAGCGACGTCCTGCCGCAATGGAAGCGAAGTGCATGGCCACGGCGACGAGGGACTTTCCTGATCCCGTAGGCGTATTCAGGATGACGTTATGCCCCTCAAAGAGGGCTAACACGGCCTCTTCTTGCGCTGGATACAGCGTCAAATTCTGGGTCGCGACGAATTCAAGAAAGGCTTCCAGAAGTGCGGTGGACGAAGAGCCGGCAGCGGGAAGCAGAGAGATTAATGGATGTTTGGCGACGGTCAAAACAATGGGCTCCGAGGATGTTCTCTTATCCATAGCACAGTTCTGGAGCGAGGCAGATGCTTAATTGCGAAGATCCTCGATAATTGCTTTCAACATCGAGCCGCGCAGTGGCAGAAAGGCGAATACAAAATCGGAGGAAAAATTTTTTCGCCGCTGATGCGGAGCGAAGGATGGCATCATGGGTGCACCTTGATGACACCCTATGCAAGATGTCTTCGGAAAAAATCCCTCTAAAAACGGATTGGCGCACCATGAGCCAGTGTCGAAAAGATTGGATGCCGTTTGAGTTGTCGCAAACAGCGAGGGGTATCGTCGTGCGAACACGCTGTCGGCATTGGCGTGATCCTCGAAGTGCATTTGGGCGCACATCTTGTCCATTCGGGAGGGGTGGTGCTCCGGCCCCCTGGGGAAAGATGCAGTTATTCCCCAATCTTTGCGCACTTCATTTCACCAGTTGGCCGGAGACAACCACTTGCGATCCAGCGGGCAACCAAGTCGCGCAGCGACTCGGGCAGTGGTGCCTGCCCCAGTGGCATGCCAGCTTTCGTGGCATTCAGCCCATGTTCTTCTTCTATAGCGCGTGTTTGCAGGCGGCGCCAAATCTCCCAAGGGTCATTCTTTGATACATATTCGATCAGACCGACCTCATTGGCTCGAAACAGGCTTGCCGCCTCGGTTTTTCCCGCGTGGCAGTGGACGCATTTACCATCGCGCATCAGGCTTTTCCAAATGTACGTGAGTGCTTGGGGATTGGGTGGAGTTTTTGTTGCCATCGGTGGCGCCTTGAGGGCCATCTTCAGCGTGGCGTCGAGCTGCTGTTGACGTTGCTGTAGGCGATCGCCAAGGTAGGCAAAAATGTTATCGGCATCGGACTGGGTGATGGCGATGATCGGCATGGTTCGATCCATGTGAAAGGGGTGCTTCACCTGGCCGTTGGCATAGGCGTAAAGCCAGGTGCTACTAAATAAAACCATATATCCCGCTTGCCGCGCTTGCTCAGACTTTTCGCCATGGCAGGTGGCGCATTGATTTTCCCAGATTTTCGCCCCAAGAACAGAGGCG
>CAZLMG010000004.1:4305-164529 GCA_964560765.1 uncultured Oligoflexales bacterium | reverse complement strand
GACGTGGACGTGGACGTGGACGTGGACGTGGACGTGGACGTGGACGTGGACGTGGACGTGGGGCTATAGGCCTGGATGATGCACTCCAAATCTGCGCTTTGAACTTGGGGAAATGCTGGCATGAGGCCGTCTCGATAACTAAGACGCCCAGAGGGTGTTGGTCGCAACAAGTGTGCTAGCACGCGGGTTCGTTCCAAGCGCGGAGTATTCTGCCAGTGGAATGCGAGTCCAGCGGGTGCCTGCAAATACCCGAGGGGGTCGGCCGCGACTCGCCTGAACGTTTCATGATCGATGGGCAACAATTGAATGCGGGGATCTTTGACCTTGCTGACAAAATGCTTTGACACTGCGTTCAACTCTTCGTGGCAACCAAAGCATTGATAGTCGCTCCAGCGGGAGGTTCCGTCCGAGAACTTGCGATCTGGAGTCGATCGCTGGGGGCCGTGACAACCGTGGCACTGAGAAAGCACCGCCAGAGCCCGAGGGCTCTGGCAGTGGTCTTGAGCCATACGCTGCGCGTCAGCGTAAAGCGAAGCTGAGAGTAGCAAGCTACTGATGAGGGATCTGACAAGTATGAGCATTCTGAACCTCGCTGGGATGGAAGGCGCAAGGTGCTTTGGTCACCATAACGTATGTTATGTTTGCCCCCGATCCGGACTTCCAGACTATCGTAGCAGGCTTGCGGTTGTTCGCATACCTTGCCGCGTCGGTGTGCCAGGTAAAGTAGGCGACTTCTGGCTCTTGGGCAAACCGGACTTCTTGCAGGACGGGGGCAAGGGCACCGCGCAAAATCTGGCGAAATTGATCGGCGGTCATATCGTCGCCGGACGCCGTTTGAAGCAGTGTGGAATTAGCAAGTGCGCGGGCTAGTTCGCTTTCGGAGACAGCACCTGCGGGTGCAGATCGAATGAGTGCGTCTAGCTTTTGCAATATGCCGGTCCATTGCAGTTTTACTTCGACGGCTATCGCGCTGCTTTCGGTGCCTGCAATCATCTGGGTTATAACGCGAAATTTTGTTTCAAACTTGGCACCTGCCGTGACCAGACCAGCAAACAGCGTATTCCAGTCCGATCGTGCCAGCGAATTCAGACTCCAGGAGCCTTGTATTTGACGAAGTGGCATTTCGCCAGATTGGACAAGTGGCGAGATTGTGCGCGCACCCATATTGCTTGTAATTGAGCAGGTTGCAACAGACTCAGTTGAGTCGTGGCATTCGATACGCTCCGTTGGGTCTATGATGGGAACAAATGTAGTTACTGCAGACAAGATGTTGGTCGGTTTGATCGAAAAACCATACGGGGCAATGGCGGCACGCGCCGTCTCGACGATTGCAGGATCGACGGTAGGGGAACCGCGCATGCTGAGGCTGTAGTGTGAACCTCCGTTAATCGACCGGCTAAGCATGCTGATCAGGGTCTCGCTTGCTTGTGCAGGTATGAGCCTGCCATAGCGTGGGACAAGCAGAATCTGATGTCCTTCGGCTAGGGTGTAGTAGACGCTGTCGACCGTCTGGCGCACGATCTCTGTTGCTTGAGCAATGTCTGGAATCGACGACGGACTAGGGGTTGCATCCTGTCCATCTGATTCTGGTGGAACCGGTTGTGGCTTTCCAGCTGGATAGCGGGGATCCGGGTGACTTGAGACCCTAGCGTGGGGCTGGGGATTGTTAGGCTCGTTACAACTGATCCCCAAGACCGACATCGCAGTTGCTATGAATAAGTGACGCATAAGAACTCTCCGATCAATTTAGAGGCAAAGCCGCGCCCGTTGGCTGGGCGCGGAAAGTGTTTGTGTTATTGCCCAATTAACATGCGGCAGGCCTCTGACTCCATGTTCCATTCTGCCTTGCCGCGCAGGTTACCCTTGACGCAAGAGATGGTCATATTCGTTTCGGCATTGATCGTCTCGGCACCTGGATTGAAGTACACGTCGCGAACGAGCTTACCGGAGTCGAGGACGCGGCGATGATTCGTGCGCAAAACATATTGTGCTGTGACACTATTATCGACTTTGTCCGTGTCTGGGTTGATGTAAGCTACGCGTTTAAAGACTTCGCCTTCGAGCTCCTTCTTTGCAGCTTCGACAGCAGCGAGAAACTCGGGGTTCGTGGCATCATTGCTGCGAACTTGGCCGGTACCGTCGTACCAGGTAATTTTAACCGGACACCCATCAGAGGGCAGGGGCTCACCATGCTTTTTCTTGCAAGTGACTTGCTCGGACAAAAACTCTTTTACTTCGATATCGCGGCAAGCGCCATCGTGATAGGCCTGAAATTTGGCTGAGGCTTCATAGAATTTCGACCATTCGACTTCCAAGCGAGCGCGATGTGTCAAGCGTTGGGCAGAGATTTTATAGTTCAAACGTGCCTGGATAATGGAATCCCAGTTTCCTCCGTTTTCAAGTAATCCCTCAATGATAGGCGTCATGCCGGGCACAAGTTGAACACTGAATGGGATGCTTGGTAAGCGGCGACCGTCACTGACGCGCAGCGCATCGCCAGCATAGACAACTTCTGTATTGAGGTCATAAGGGCCGCCTTCTTGGCTACGCACAAAGCATTCGTTAGCCATAATGGGCTGGCCATCGAGTGAGATGGCCTTTTGTGTTCGCTCGCACTTCACGTCGAGGCGTTGGTCGTCGGTCAGGAAGCGAGTTCCTAAGATGATGTCAGTCTTTGTCGAAGTTATGGGCGCTGGTTGCATCGTGTAGCCGGCAGCCTTTACTTCCCTCTCCAATTGATTTAATTCATGAATGGAAGCAGAAGAAACCATCTTGCCGCCGAGGTTTACCATCTCTTGACCTTGAAATAGGCCGTCGCTGATGGTGCGCGCAAAAGCACTCAAACGAGGAATGGGATCCCGGGCTTCTGGTGAATCCACAGCGATACGACCATGCCTAGGAATGTAATAGATCAATTTGTTATTCAGGTTGGAATCCAGATACAGATCAAATCGCTCATTGCTCGCTGCCGATATCGTGCTGGGCAGCGGCAGCCCTTCACTTGGTGCAACGATCTCTTGCGTTTCCGATCCTGCGACCTCTACCTTTGAACAGCTCGCGGCCCAAATCGCCAACGGCAACAGGGCGGCGAGTTTTCCTGACGATTTCATACAACACTCCTCGAGTTCATTTGTTTAGCGCCAACATTAGCGCGTGCAATCCTAGAGCAAAGCCAAGGCCAATAGGTCGACCAGAAAAGGCCAGTCTTTTCATGGGGACTGCTCGTGCCTGGGGCACACGTGTGGTCCGCTCCGGGACAAGTGGCCGTGACTCGGACGAAGCGCATGTCGCGCCCTTCTGGCAGTCCCTGAAAGTGTTAGGAAAGTTCCGCTCATGTTGCGGTACAAGCTGGCACGCTCGTTGCCATAGCGGGCTGGGGCATCGTCGCCCGCGAGGAGTCAAGGTGATGCGCGTTATCAAGCAATTCGGTATGGAAAGAAGTCCCTGGTATGTGGTTTCCGGTTTGATATTGACTACCATGATCGGGTGCCAGCGCGCGGAGACCGCGGGCCAGCTAGCGTCGATAGGTTCGGAATTACTGGGGCGCGGCGCCACAGCCTTCGACCTTAGCTTCGGGGATCCTTGCGTCGTTGGTTTCGTCGCGCCGGCCGAGCCGCAGAACTCAAACCCTCCACAAGCTGCTTGGCAGGCGGTCAATACCTATGAACAGCTATTTGAGTACGCGCTGCCGGCGCTAAGTCGCCCGATTTCGATGGCGGATACGATCACTCCGCTACAACAATTCCTAAAAGAAACACCTCTAGATGACATGTCCGTCACGATTGTGCTCAAGGCAATGCACAGCCAGCCTGGTTTGCATCTGAGGCAACCTCGACTGATCGAGCCAAACATTTTTGCATCAAGAGGCCTAAATTCGGCGCGATGCGGCGATTCCTTCGTCAGCGCGACATATGTGGGTAAGGCATTGATTGCAACTGTGCGCATCGAGGCCAATTCGGCCTTGGAGGCAGCGCATATCCGTCAGTTTGGAGCTGATCCAGAGCACCTCCGGAAAATTTTGCGGCTGCGCCCACATCAATGGCGAACCTACCATAGCGCAGGACCGGTGCCGGAAGAGGACGTGAACTTGGATCGACTGCAGGACTTGGCGTCCAACCTCTCGGGCCAACCTGTGGTGCTAGATGCTGAATTGACATCGTATACAGATGTCTTCCCACTGGAAAATCAGAAATTTCTCAGCAGATCGCCAACAGCGCGCCAGTTAATTGAGCGGCGAGCAAAGCTGGATCTTATGGAGCGCACGCTGAGCATCGTGCGTGCGCGTGCCCAGGAGCTACCGACAAGGTTTCCAATTCCAGGGCTGCAGGGGAGCATGACTCTCGAGCAATACCTGGCATACATCGCAGAATTTGCAACTAAGTTGCGAGAAGCGATTACGAAGGCTGAGAGTGGCTGCCAGCTCAGTGACGCCTTGGCATGCAAGTTTCCGACAGAGAATGAGTTCAGTTTTCACTTGCCTCCATGGGATGTGAAGAAGTTTTCGCCGATCATCGTACCTGCATGGAAATCAACTCTGGCACTGGGTTCGGATGCGCGGGTCCGCAACATGCATGTTGATCGTCAGGGCTTCTTGTGGATTCTGGGACGCAATCTCGTCAACGTGGCAGGTCAATCGCGATATGATGCCCTGCTGATAAAGATGAACCACGCAGGCGAAGTTCTTTGGAAAAAAGTATGGGGAAGTGAGGCATTTGATGAAATCGTCGCCATGCAGCTAAGCCCCGAGGGTGAAATATTTGTTGCTGGAAATACCACCGGCACATGGGACGAGCGCTTATCGATAGGATTTCGCAGCATCTTTCTAGCAAAGTTATCGGCGACAGGCGATGAGCTATGGCGCCGGCAATTCTTCGGCAAAAATGACCTCGATCTTGCAGATATGAAGATGGATGAACGCGGGCGAATTGTGTTGGCGGCGACCACAGCGCTTGCCTATGGAGAACATAGCGGCCGGGGATTTAACGATGCAGTTGTGATCCAAGTTGACGCGGTTGGCAGGGAGCTATGGTCGCAGCAATGGGGGACGAGTGCCCATGATCGCGTGAAGTCCCTGGCAGTTGTTGGCGAGGAGATTCTGGTCCTGGGTGCGACCGCTGCGACTATCCCTCTTTCTGGCAGCCGATCTGCTGGCGGAACTTTCCTGAGTCAGTTAACAGCATCAGGAGCCGTGACTTGGACTGAGCAGTATGGTGGACATCACAAAGATATTCCCTACGCTATGGTGGCCAGTCAGGAGAGAATACTAATCGGCGGTGCAACTCTTGGTGGTGAATTTGGTCGCACCGTTGGAAATTCCCATGATGGATTGCTCCTGGTGTTGAACCGCGATGGAACTCGTCAGACGTTTTCGCTTTTTGGTAGTCGATTGGATGACTTGGTGACCGCGATTGCGCCCGCTCCTAAAGGTCAGTGGATCATAGCTTCGACCACGTTGGGTGACCGAGCAACGGGACGCGCTGGGCCGAGAACGATAAGTGTTGCGCGCTGGTCGGAACAATTTCAAGTAATGCAAATCTTGGATATTCGCAGCGATTTCGACCTCGAGCAGGCGGTGTTGGGAACGAGCCCGGATGGTGAGATCTTTGTCGCAGCCAATGGCGGTGTAGGGGAACAAAAAGACATTATCATTTGGAAGGTCGAGCTATGATTATGCGGTCAATCTTACCAGGAATTTTCTTGATCAGTTTGGCGGGGGCATGCGGTTGGACTGAATCATCTTCAAAATTTGCAGAATCAGATTGGGAACGACCCGTCAGTCAGATTCGGCAAGCGAGCATCGGCACAGGATACTCGTCAATTACGGATCAGACAAAGCTTCCATGCATGGAGTCAGTAGTTACTACCGGTAACCTAACCGCCAGTGCCAGCGATGACGATCAGAGTATGATTACGATTCGTAAACTAGAGCTTATCGACGATCGTGCCTACCTGCGTGATGTGTTTTCACGTGTCTCCAGCGCCGAGCTCTTCAAGAAATTTAATGGCAGTGCTGTGGGAAAGCGAACTTCTGATCTGGAGTCTTATCCATTCGATCAATACTCGTTGTATTTGGCCACCAGCGCGCGAATCGTTACGGGTAACGACGCTCTACAAAGCTATCAATGGACGTCTCAGGCTCGTACTTGGATCGACAACCAGCAATGGGATCGCTTGGCAACGGTATGCGGCGACCGCTACATTCATTCGACGCAAAGCGGTGGGGAGATGATCGCGATCATCAAAATCGAGACCAAAGGCGCCGATGATCAGCGGCAGCTGCGCGAAACGTTGTCGAATCTTCTAACAGAGACGGATGCAAATTTAGACGATTTGCTGCGCGATCGAATGAAGACCCCCATTCCGCATGTTGATGGTGCCAGTTTGAGTCTGGAACTCCCGCTTAAGCTCAATGACTGGCGGAAGTTTGCTCAAGAGTTTGCCAAGGATATCCGCCTGACCGGGGGCAACAAGTCTAGCGTCGTGCTGCGATCCTATGTTGAGCTCGATCAGTCGCTCGCACCGCTGCGAGTGATCACGGACAGCTATGGCTTGAACGATTACGCTGCAAGTCTTGACTACTTGGCCAAGGAACTTCGAGTTCGTCAGCACTTGATCTGGGACCTTGACTACATGTTGGAAAGGAATCAAGAGCAGTTTTCTGCAATCAAGCCCGGTACCACCACTGAATTGGCGTTTCCATATTATCGCAAGATTCGGGATGAGCTTCGACGCCAATTGAACGAAATTGGTCGGCATGGCAGAAGTTGTATGCAGACGCCTAAAAGCTGTGACGAAAGCATACAGCAGCTGCCAGAGTTGCCATCATATTCACCTCCACAGCGGTACTAATTATGACGACATTTCGCGCAGTGTTTCTGTTTTGGATGATAGGGTTATGCTCGTGTGCAAAAGATCCTGATAGTCCTTCGTCTGTTACTGACGCAGAAACCAGTGATGCGCAGCCATCACTGGACACGGCTTGCCCGGACTCACCATGGGATGTACCGCCTGGTGTGATATTGGTACCCGATCGCAGAGACTGCTGGCGCCTGTATGTAGGACCCCCGCCCGAGGGGAGGCTAATGATTAACCAGTTTAAGTTCGAGAACTCTGCACAAAGAATGTGCCGGGAATTGTCTAGCCACTCGCGAGCGGCGGAGGCCCTCGACAAATCGATATATCAGGCGCAGAACCACTTCATGAGGCAAAGTTACTTGCTGGAGGAGAGGTGGGGGGCTTTGGATTACTTGCGCACGGCAGTTGGCGAGACCTGCTGGTTGACGGGGCCAAGGTCAGATCGTCCTGCCGATCGTGAATATGCAGCGCGCCAGTGCCATAAGTTGACCATGCGCAAAGCAAAGCTTCAGGAGCAGTTCGATCTAGCCGTTCTAGGGATGGAGCAGAATGCACGTAAAATGCATTCATGGCGTGCAGAGCGACTGGAGCTACTTGCTCAGCAGCAGGAAAAGGTTGGCGCCCATGCAGAGGTCAGCATTGATTGGGAATGGGAGACGCTGATTGCGGAGTTGCGTAGACGCCCAGGGTTTGATGGATTCCGGCTGGAAAAACTGCCCATTCACGCACTTAGCATGGATGTTAGCGTGGCTGGACTTCAGCCGATGCAAGCAGCTGGATTGCCGTTGTATCACTTGGCGGCGTCGGATATCAGTGCGAATGAGGGAGTGCTATCGATTCCACTAGCTTTGGCCAGTGTATGTCCATTGCAGCAAGAAGCAGCGCGAACGATTGCGGCATCGGCGACGTTTTCCTATGAGGACTATTCGCCATTAGTGAGTCGCAACTTAGAGGTATCCTATTGGCCAGCACAGGTGGCCGCAATCATCCAGGACCAGAGCACATCTGGAGTGATTACCACTCTATCGCTCTGGCAACTCGCCGCCACAGAATTAGATGGAATTTCCATTGTTCAGCCCGACACCACACTGGGGGGTGATCGCGAGCGGTTGCAACAAGTCCGCTTTCGAATTTTGCATCGGGTACTTACGCAGCTTGCGGGTGCTTTCGATGGGGCCGAACTCACGCGGCGAGATAATGGCGAGCGCTCCTTGTATATGCAAAGTTTGCAGCGCTCATCTGTTTGTCTAGCCAGCCCAGACTCATGCAGAATACACGCTTGGAGATTGCGTGACGATGCGATCACCCGCATCAGCGCGCTACCGGCAGGGCTTGTGAGCTGGCACGAAAGCAACGCGGACCAACCCAGTGTGCGTGTCAGCACAATTCTCTTTCAATAGGTCCCTCGTTACATGGGGCACGGCAGCTCTAGCCTTGCCCGATTCCGGACAGAATGCCCAAATCAGGCCGAGATACTGCTGGAAAGAGTTATTAACCATCCAAAATTACAGTGAAATGCGTTGGTACGGTGGTTGCGTAAGCCTGTCGATGCGTCGGGCACCCACACAGACCCGTGTGGTGCCGTGACTGGGCGCATCATCAAGTTCCAAATTATTGAGGAGACCTAGTTATGAAGTTGAAGCGATTTTCCATCCTGTCGGTGCTGCTTGCGGTATCGGCTTGCTCCCTTGAGGACGGAGCAAATACGGAGCTATCGGCAGGTACCGACCTACCGACTCCGTACCACAACTGTCCATCCATTCGTAACAGCACCTCGGCCATGGTGCTTGGCTCCAAGTCGTGTGATGTCTATTACGTCCTGCCGCCCCAGCGCGGCGTCGTGGAGACAAAGCAGGTTGCGCTCAGCGCTTCAGCGCAACAATGCGATGACTTCACGGAGACCATGAAAGAGCAAAGTGCGATGCGCCGAACGGTCGGTCGTTTGAATCGGCAATACGAGGATATCGAAGTGAAGCTTAAGGATGCCATTGCCTTGACGCAGAAGACCAAGCTGGTTGAGGCAGAAGCTTGCAGTCAAATCCCCGACTCGGTATCAACCCTCACGCGCATGGCTTACATCAATAGTCGCCTGAAAGAGATCGATGGTGCCTGGCAAACGGCGTACGGCGATCTGAGTAAATGTCAGGAGCTTGAATGCGTCGAAACGTTGCAACAGCAAATCGAGAAACTTGAGTCTGAAAAGCAGGCTTTGAGCAAAGAGTTGAATGCAATGTCCAGCAACGTGGCCGTTCACCGATGTCGAGAAGCACAGGCGAACACCAAAGTATTCGAACAAGCCGAGGAGGACGTCTTCCGGAGCATGGAGACCGTTCGAGGAAAATTGAACGAACAAGTCGGGGAGATGCAAAAGACGCTGGAATCCTTTGCCAAAGTTGGCGGTGGTACGGCCCGAATTAGCTATCGCGGCGGTTGGAATGAAGCCATTGCCAAGCTGCAATCTGAAAACCCGGGCAAGAAGTTTCAACCAATCAGAATTCGCAATGCGCGAGTGTATGTTGGTGTTGATACGGGCGCGATGTCGGAAGACTCCTATCGGCAATCAATTCCGGCGCTGCTGGGTTACCAAGTCAACGGCAAATCCCATTTGCCTTTCGGTAACACCGGTACCGACCTGTCGTTGGCGTCAACAACGGAATTAGTAAGCGATGTGGCACTATCCGTTGCCGGCGCTTGTTCTATCAAGCAGAATGGAAATACGTTCCACGGCTCCCAGTTCGCAATAACCTACGACTACCAAACCTTCAACAACTTGCACGTCGAAGCTTCGTTTAACCTCTTCAAGGTCTATGAAGAAATGCGCAAGAGTTCGAGCAAGAACGGATTCTTTAGTACAAAGACCTATAATTCCCTGAAACGTAGCACAAAACTAGATGAACACTTTTCATTTAAGCTGATTGATGAGGGTGGGCAAATAAAAGACGAAGGTAAGGTTCGCGAGCAGGTCCGTGAGCGATTGATTACGCGCGTTGTATCGCAGATGGGCATCGCTTCGCCGAACGGTGATCCGAACAAGCCTGGTTTGACTCCTCCGCCGCAATCCGGCGCTGGGCAAATCGGTTCGGACATGCTTGGAAATCCAGCGTGCGCTGCCAACGTTTATTGTGCTGTCGGTGGATTCATCCTCAAGGGTTTAGACTCCATTTTTGGCAGCAAGAGTGCGGTGGCCGAATTCAAAGAAACCCATGACATGTCGTCCAAGGAAACTTGGGATTCAACCACCCCCGTTTGGGAACTTGGTGGCGTCGTTTTCGCTGTTGAATAACTTAACGGCGGGCCGGATGGCCCGCCCCCTCATGGAAAGGACTAGGATTATGTTCGCTCTTGAGCCAATTGAAATCACTCCTCCACTCGAGGATTTAGAGCGTCGAGTAGGCAACAGATCTACTGCTTTGGAAAAGTATGTGCGTCTGACTGTTGCGCTAGCTATCTGCATGTCGCCACTATTTTTTGCGGGCCAGGTTTTTGCGGCCGAGTCCCGTCAGTTCGAGACGGTGCAAGGAGACAACTCGGTGTGGGCTGTGGCCTCGACGTCGCAAACGAATACGGCGCTGTATGGAATCGGCAAATTTCAGGTGCGAGCCAAGGACGCAAGTCAGTCGACGATTCCGGTAGACTGTACTGTCGTCGATGAGGCCGCCGAAGTCTTGAAATCACTTCTTGGCCGATATCAATCAGCAACGAGTGAAAGCTCAAAGAAGCTATACTTGCGCGGCCTAGCAGATGCCATGCAAGGAATCACAGCGACTCAGCGTCATACTGTTAATCTACAGCTCGAGATTCTGCCGCAAGAAAGTCCGATTAGCTCGACGACTCGTTTGGCGATGCAGCAAGCAATGGGCCAAAAGGTTTCGCTGGTTGCGGCGCAAGTCAACGGGGTAGATGCTGCGTGGGACGCATCGACCATTCATCTTGAGGAGGGCTCCATTTTGCGCCTTCAGCAGCTGGTGGCTGAGGTCTTGAATACGTCGCTGCCTGAGGCGGCTCAATTCCAAGGTGGTACCTTTTCCCGGGCATACCTCAGTGGTGAAGCGGCAATTTGCGATTGGCTAGCGGGACGTCTGGCGTTTCATGTACCCATTTCGATTTCGATGGTAAGTAAGCCAGTGCGCTCTCCATGGACGGACAAAAAAGCCTTTCAAATCTATGAATCTCTTGTAGCTCATAGCGAGAGTTTACCGGATGAGCCGGCAACCCGAGCCTTTTTTCTTGGGGCATTCCTTCGTTCTCAGGAACAAGAATTGAGCGCCGAGCTATTGGAGGCATACTGGGTGATGTTTCAAACGGCATTTGATGCCAATGTTCTTCCGCGCAAGTTTTCTAATTCCGCCGAACTGCAAAGTGAATTCGATAAGCAAGCTAGAGCACGTGCTGAGGGTGTAACGCTACAAACATCGCGCACGATCGGGAGGTCGCTATGAACCTATTCAGATCGAGTCGGAATCTGGCGTGGATCGCGATCTTGTCCGTACTAGCTGTGGGCTGTGGTCAATGGAGCGCCATGGAGCGGCCCAACGCGAATCTATCAGCTGCATCGTCAACAGCTCCGAGCAATGGTTTGGATATCAGGTCGGCTTTTTTGCAAGGCCTCACCGGGGAGGATAAGAGATGAATGTGCAACAGCGATTCATTCTAGGTATGTCGGTGTTTGCTACCTTGGCGTGCGGCTTCGAGAAGAGACCCGCGGACAAACAGCCGCGCCATTCAAGATACATTGACCCAAGTCATCCGCGTGGAATCCAGGTCGTTTTGCCACAAGCTTGGCGGGATTGCCAAGATGCGGCGATTGCGGATGAAGGGAGTCCGCCTGATGTGCAACGGGCATTTGCATTGGGGATGATTGCCCGCGATAGGTTCCCAGAGTTCTGCAACGTGGATTGGAAGGAAGGTGTGTGATGCAAAGTAGATTATTGGTTGTCTTCATGGCGTTAATATTGGCCAGCTGTGGCTCCGAAGAATCGGTCAGTGAGGTTGATTCAGGGCCCGTAGCTTTAATCAATTCGTTGGCTGACAAAGCCCTGTCGCTGGTAGGTAAGGACCGCGGGGCCGTTGAGTCAACAATCATTGCCCACGCCCTGCCTCCGGGGAAAAGTGCATTTGACCTTTCCGGATGGGAGCAAAAGGAGCAAGTTTTTGAAAAGCTCTTGGAAAGCACTCTTGGTAGCGATTTGATTTTTCTGCGCTACAAGATCGCGTACCAGTTTGCTGGCAAAAGTCAAGGCAAGGGTGCGTACGTTGCCAACGTGAAATTTATTCCCGTTCGATTGAAAGAGGATCCGTTCTGGACTCTCAACGTATCTTCTCTATCCGAGCAGCCACTGAATGCGGGGAGTGAAGCGAATCCGATCGCCAAGTTGCGCTTCTCCATCACCTTTACCGCAAGCGGCATTGGTACACGCGGTGCCACCGATGAATTTTCGATTGATGGAGCGAGTGGCGAGTTGCAGAGTGAACTCAATGAGATGGATTGAGCGCCCATCTCCGCAAAAATATGGCAAGCAACGCCTGTTTCCGGTAAGCTTCTCAGCAAGACAATACCAAAACGGGCTATCTGCTATGTCTCTGTCAGTCATTCATTTAGACGACAACGTATACGACTTGGAGGCGTTCAAGAAAACTGTTGAGCGTGGCATCGACGATTTGGCCTTTGTCGTTCAATCTGTGGCCGATGTGGCTTCGTTTCGTAGGCTTGCTCTGGATCTCGAGTATCAAATCGTCGTTTTGGATATTCACCTGACAGATGCTGGTGACGATGCACAAGGCATTGATTTGATCGCTTTTGTGCGTGACGCCTTACCAAAAGCTACCGTGGTGATTCGTTCGGAAAGCGATTCGCCGCGCTTTGTGACCAAGGCACTTCGCCTTGGCGCAGACGACTTTATTAGCAAGAAAATCGGCGAAGGCGAGTTATGTCTGCGACTTTATCACGCGCACCGCTTGACGCAGAGTCGGCTTGGTGGGCAAGCATCGGCGACGGTGGCAGTCGGCACGCTCATTGGAAAAACCATGAGCGGGTTGTCACAGCGCATGGCTCGATTAGTGGCTTCTCAGGTGAACTGCATTTTGGTTACTGGCGAATCAGGAACTGGTAAGGAAGTCGTCGCAGATCTCGTGGAGTCGCAGCTCAGCAAAGGGACGCCATTCATCCGAATCAACTGTGGAGCCATCAGTCCAACCTTGCTGGAGTCGGAGCTATTCGGGCACATGAAGGGGGCGTTTACTGGTGCTACGCACGACCGGCGTGGATTCTTTGAGGCTGCCGACGGAGGTTGGATTTTTCTCGACGAAGTTACCACTTTGTCGCGCCATGCCCAGGTGGCTTTATTGCGTGTGATCGAAAACGGGGAGTTGTTGCGCGTTGGCTCCAGCAGCACTCGTAAGATCAATGTGCGAATTGTTGCTGCTACGAATGAAGATTTCAGTAAGTTAATCGCCGAGGATAAGTTTCGCAATGACCTTTGGCAGCGCTTGCGCGAGGTGGAGCTGCATTTGTCACCCCTGCGGGAGCGGCGCGACGAAATTCGGCCCCTTGCCCAGCATTTTGCGAAGTCCATGGGCCGCGGCTATGAATTGACGGAGCCCGTACTTGCGGTCTTGGAGCGTGCCAGTTGGACGAACGGGAATGTGCGCGAACTGCGCAACTGTGTTCGTGCCATGACAGAATATTCCGTCGAAGGAAAGTTGACGCCGCTGTCGCTGCCCGTTCGCATTGTCGAGGAAGTTGATCGACTTAGTGAGGGCGTTGACGGTCGCGACGTAAAAATTCCAGTCCTTAGCTCACCACAGGTGACACTTGCGCTGGCACCGATGGACCCACTCAATTACGAGGCGCTGTGCGATCAACTCCTAGTTATGTTGACCCACATGGCAACTGAGGCTTCGGGGAAGTTGTCTTTGCGGGCTTTAGCTAAAATCTTATCCGTGCCAAGGACGACGCTGTCTACCAAGTTGAAGCAACTGGTTGAGCGCAATGTGTTGAGCATGGACGAATTGGTGCGCATGGTGTCCATTCGAGGTGATTCGGGAAATGATTAAGGGTTCTGTGGTGCAGGGGTCGTTGCGCGTGGATCTGCAGGCAGGCGATGCAGGCAGCCTTGATGAGTTGAGTCGACGAGCTCATGACTTGCGCGGTGCGCTGTCGACACTGAGGTATGCCCTTGGTGACATCGAGAGCATTTTACGTCAGCAGCAGCCTCTTGGGGACATGAAGGTGAAGCAGATTCACAAAGCGATCGACTGTCTGCAACGAGAGTGCGGATGGGTCGTTGAGTTGTTTGAGAGTACGGAGCGCTAGTCGGTCGGCTCGGTCATGGAATGACAAGGAGTGTCGGATGAACATCGGATGTCTGCTGCTTTGTGCAATATCGACCGTCACGGTTCTGGCTGGGTGCAAGCATCGAGCGGCGAATGTTGGGTCTGGCTTTTCCTCTGTAAACGAAAACACTTGCAGTGTCGATCCTGTCGAGGAGACCTACAGTCACACCAAGGCCTATAAGGCAGGTCCTCCCGCTGGTGCAGGCAAAAAACCGGCGCTGATGTATTACTTGGCGGATACCGATGAGCCTTTTATGCAATATACGGTGCAGCACGAGCTTGATGATTTGCGGCGAGCTTGTGAGTTGACGGCAAGCATTCCGGGGGCGCAGGCGAACTTTACTGTTTTTCTGAATAGCTACTTTGTGCAGCGCCAAATTGGCAAAGCTGAGTTCATTGCCTGTGTAAACGGCGTTTATCGTGATCGTCAGGAATTCCCAGCGGAGATTCAGCGGATATTGGAGGGTAAGCGCCGTTTACTCGCTCAGCCCGAGATTAATTGGGAAGAGATTGCAGGCCCATTGTTCGATCCGGATAAAATGCGATACATCACCCGTTTTGCGAATAATGTGCCGGAGATTCGCGATGCATTTTTTCAGCACCCCTATGCGCACCCCGATTTTTTTGCCGTGCTCTTTGAATTCACGCGCGCGCTGTTTCCTGTGGAAAATTTTGTGCATTTTATCCATCTGAAATCACATGGTAGTGACCGACTGCTATTGACCGGACTGACGGTCAACGGATTGAAAGCCAAGTCCGATTGCCAGCATCGCATCTTGAAAGACAAGCCTGCACTTTTCCAGGCCATGGCATCGGCACCGGTGCAGCCGCCGCAGGCCCCGCCAGCGTATGGTGCCGCTGGCCTGCGACCGCTCGATCCGGCCTCTCGCCTCATGTTGATGTTGATGGGGCTTGGAGACACTCAGTTGGGTCGTGTGCCGCTGACAGATTTGCTAGTCGAAGGCAATCCATTGGGCGCCGCCGATGTCGGAGGTGGGGCATTGGGTGCGTTGTTTCTGGGTAACATGGGCGTACGCCAGCAGCCTCTTTCCAGCCTGCCATTCCGTGCCGTTCGCCTGGGTGACTTGGAGATTCCAGAAGGCACGGCCAGTGAGTTGCGCTCGCTGCCACTTGCTCGAATGAGTTTGGCTGGGGTGCAGCTTGGCAGCATGCAGACACCCGGGGGGCCTCTTGGACAAAGGGTTATCCATGGCAAGCCGTTCACCGAACTTCTTTTGGGTGATCTCATGCTGGGGCCTGTGCGCTTGCGCGATTATTCCTTTGAGGTTCCTGTCAATAACGACAAGACTATCACTGTAAAACTTGGAGACCTGCCGTTGTCGGGTGCTCGAACGATTCGCGATATCCGACTCGGAACGCACAACAATCCGGCGCTGAATACCCATAGCAACCCAGCCTTGGGCACGCACAGCAACCCCGTCTTGGGTACTCACAGCAACCCTGCCTTGAGCATTCATAGCAATCCATCGTTGGGAAGTTCACGATTGGGGGCGTCGCAGAGTGGGAATCGATTGGGTGTGACGCGTCTGGGAAGCGACAATCACTTTGGTATGCCTAGCTATGCCATCAATGGAGTGATCTTGGACTTGCTCTTGAACTCTACTGCCAATCCTGGGGGCGAGATCGGCTTTCTTTTGCTGGAGTCTTGCGATTCGAAGCTTGGAGCCAAGCAACCTATTTCTAGTCACTTGTCCCAGTATGTGCCACAGCTGCGCGGATATTATTCGTCGACGGGCAGCCTCTGGTTTAGGAATATCGATTGGGATGACCTGTGGCTGGATTGGGCATTGCGCGGTCGACATGATGCTGCCGCATTCCAGGATTTGATGGCGGCAGAGACTGAGAGCTTTGTGAATTATGTGCCAAAAGATGCTGCAGCTCGTTAACGGGAAGCTTGCAGCATCATTTCCAGCATGGCCGGTGTAATCGGATTGTCGGACTCCGCATTGAGACCAGCAGCGACAAATACAGGATTTTCACTCAAGTCAATTTCCGGAAACTCTGCCTGCCGCAGAAGGTGTGCCAGCGCCCGGACATCGCGGATAGCATTGGATTTCAAATTCAATTGTTTGAGTTTTTTGCCTGCAAGTGCGGTGAGGTCATGAATCTGATTATTGGCCGCATCCAGAACTTGCAGGCGAGGAATGTGCTCGACTCCTGCTAAGGTTTCCAGTGCATTGTCGTTGACGTTGAGTCGCTCAAGCCAAAGTGCTCCCGCAAGTGGATGAAGACTACTAATCTTTGCTTGATTTACTGCGAGTGTAGTGAGGTTGGCGAGGAATTCGATTCCCTGCAGATGCGCCATGCGTGGGTGCCCTTGAATGGCCAACTCTCGCAGGTTGTACATGGAAAGAAGGGGCGTCAAGTCCTGCAGTTCACCTTCGCCTGACCAATCCAAGAGAATTAGGGTCTGCAACGCAACCATGCGCGCCAGGGAGGCTATTTCGCTGACGGATGTGTTTTGCAAGATCAGGGTTTTGAGTCCGGTGAGATTGATGAATCCCGAGGGTACCTGCAGCATGGAGGTGCGATGCAGCAACAAGTAATTCAGTTTCGTCATCGCATCAAACGGCCAATTGCTAATATCGCCGCAGAATAGGACATGTAAGATTTCTAGGCTCCTTAGACTGCGCAGCGCACCCAACCCGTGCGGTGAGACCGAGCGTGAGACATTGTCCAGTTCTCCATCAGGCCGGGTGTATTCTTCGAAGCTGCAGGCTACGCTAAGGGATGTGAAGGGGCCGAGGGCGGCAAGTGGCGCTAAGCTGATTGTGCCCGTTCGACCAGTGGCGACAATGGGATTGTCTGGCGAATCTTGAACGTCACGATCCATCTGGCGGCAGATTTCGAGTTGCCGAATTTGCTCGGGAGTGGGATATGCCAAAGAGGCACTACCCATACCGAGTAGAAAGTTGCGCTCATCCTCGCGCAAGGTGTCGTAGCGCTTGCACCATTCAACCATTTGCCCTTGTGCTGGCTGGCTCAAGAGTAGGATGCAAAGTAGGGATTTATTTTTCATCCTGAATCTCATTGATCTTAAGTCCCGGGTATTGCTGCTTCATGCTATTGGCTCAGTGCTTTCGCCTTGCAGACCCCGAACATTCTTAAGTTTTGGCTCTCCGAAATTGTATCATTGCTCCGGCATCGTCCGTGTTTTGCGATAACTTGCCAAGAGTCATGGGAGGAAGAGTGTTCTTTGTGCAAGCGACCAAGTCTTGGTGCGATTTTTTAATGCCCCCAGCCCTGGTAAAATAAACCATGTTAGAGATGTTGTGATCGCATGGGAGTTCTACCTTGCCCTACGTTCGAGAACTTGTGCCACGCGTCTTAGGTGTCGTCGAGGCACCGTTAAGACTGTTCGGGCTGCATCTTGGTTGCAGGATGACGATCATTCGTATTTGGAATGATCAGCTGCTTTTGGTTTCACCGACTCCATTTAGCCAAGATTTGGCCAATGAGCTAGCGGAGTGGGGAAGAGTTTCGTATATCGTCGCTCCGAACCTCTTTCATCATTTATACGTGGGCGATTATCTTCGAGCCTATCCCGAGGCTAAGTTGTACGCCTTTGAGGAGCTGGCGAAAAAACGCCCTGATTTGGGCGCCTTTCAACCACTAACGCAGGCGGACAAGGCCCAGTGGCATAATGCTTTAGAGATTTTCCACTTCAATTGTGGAGGTTTTCGCGAGGCTGTCTTCTATCACGTCGCGTCACAGACATTGATCTGCACAGACTTAGTGATGAACTTTCGCCGTGGAAACGGGATCGTCGATACCATCTTCAAGATTATATATGGTGCCTATGGTAAATTCGGACCGACGCGTGTCGTGCGGTACTTTTTGCGGCAGCATGCCCAGGAATCCCGTCAGGCCATCGACCGCATTGCAAGCTTGAAAATTGATCGCATTATTATGGCGCACGGTGAAGTTTTCGAAGATGCTGACGCGCGCGAACAATTTGTCCGATCTTTTTCCTGGTTGAAAGCGATAGGGTGAAGATGCCTTCTTCAAAGTCACTGCACCGACCAACACGGAACTATCCGGTCACCAGTGGTCCCGGAGCGCGCGAGCTGCTGCACGGTGTTTGGGTCGATGATCCCCATCGTTGGCTGGAAGATGTCGACGATCCTAAAGTTCAGGAATGGATGGATGCACAAAACAACTTGGCGGATGTTGAGCTGGAGCGTGGTAGCGATGGCGCAGCTCTGGAGGAGCGCATCACCGAGCTCTTTGATTACGCGCGCATCGTTAGCCCCGTGAAGCGTGGCGAGCGCGTTTTCTATGCCCGAAAGGACGGACTGCAGTCGCACTTTGCCGTGCACTACAAGGATCCTTGGGAGCCGCGGGGACGCCAGATCCTGTCTCCACAGAGTATAGCGGGTGTAAATGTTTCTCTGGCGGCGTTCACTCCCAGTCGCGATGGCAGAACGTTGGCGTACGGCTTCTCCGAGTCTGGGTCCGACTGGGAGCGGTGGCGCTTTCGTGATGTCGAAACCGGCCGAGATTATCCCGAGACGCTGGAATGGGTGAAGTTCACCCTGTTTGCCTGGGATGGGGTGAGCCGAGGCGTCTTCTACGGGCGATATGAACCGCCAGCGGATGAGGCGGAATTGCTGCGTGCCAGCAATCTGCAGCAGAAAGTATTTTATCACCGACTGGGCACACCTCAGTCGGAAGATGTGCCGGTGTTTGACAATCCCTCGGAACCGAAATGGCTTTACGTTGCGAGGGTGACCGATGATGGGCGCTTTTTAGTTCTGGTGGTAACACGGCACGAGGACGAGAAGAATATTGTACTGGTGCAGGACTTGCGCGAGTCTTCTGCGCCATTTGTCTCCATTGTCAGCGAGTTTAGCGCTCAGTACGTATTGGTTGCGAGCCATGGCGACACTCTGTGGTTTCGAACCGACGACCAAGCTCCCAAAGGCCGATTGGTTCGTTATGACATGAGTCGTGGGTATGATGCTGCTTTTGTCGAAGTTGTAGGAGAGAACGAAGACACTCTCGATCGCGTGAGCGTCTTTCACGATCAGATCATTTGCACCTACCTTCGTGATGCCTTTACCCGAGCCGCTATCTTTGATCATGCAGGCCATTTTCAGCGTGATGTTGGTTTGCCAGGAATTGGAACGGCTTACGGTTTCGATGGTCGATATAACGATCGCTACACCTATTATTACTTCCATAGTTTTACGACGCCCGGCTCCGTCTACCGCTATCAGCTTAAGTCAGGGCAAAGTGAAATCTTTCATCGGCCCGAGCTTCACTTTGTCCCTGAAGATTTTGTCACTCAGCAAGTCTTCTATCGCAGCAAGGACGGCACGCGGGTCCCCATGTTTATCACCCATAAGCGTGGTCTACGTTGGCAGGGAGACTTGCCCACCCAACTTTATGGCTACGGCGGATTCAATACATCGGTTCAGCCAAGTTTTGATCCGGCAGCAATTGCTTGGCTAGAGAGAGGTGGCGTTCTGGCCACCGCCAACATTCGCGGTGGCGGAGAATATGGCGACGCCTGGTGGCAAGGGGGTATCAAGCAGAACAAACAAAATGCTTTTGACGATTTTGTTGCAGCCGCCGAGTGGTTGGTAGCGAATCGAGTTTGTTCAACTCATTCACTTGGCATTTCCGGACGCAGTAACGGTGGACTACTTGTTGCAGCTTGTCTGTTGCAGCGTCCTGATTTGTTTTCGGCCGCCCTAGTTGCTGTCGGAGTGCTCGATATGTTGCGCTTTCACAAGTTCACCATCGGCTGGGCGTGGGAGTCTGATTATGGCTCACCCGAGAAAGCTGCAGATTTCGAATACCTACTTCGCTATTCCCCGTTGCATAACGTGCGCGCGGGAACCTATTATCCAGCAACGCTGATCACGACGGGTGACCATGATGATCGGGTCTTTCCAGCACATAGTTTGAAATTCGCCGCGGCTATGCAGAAAGCGCAGGCCGGGTCTGCGCCGATCATTTTACGCGTCTATCGTGCCACGGGTCACGGTGCTGGACGCTCGACGGCGCAGATGATTCGTGAGTCGACCGATCAATGGCAGTTTTTTGCAACGCATCTGGGATTGTTTCCGCGGACAGGAAAAGCTACGCCTGAGCTCGCGTCAATCGCGTCATAATCGCCAGGTAGCGGCGATCGCTATAGATACCTTTTTCTTGCATGACATCCATGACAAACTCCGAAACCGCAGTCACCCGTGGCTCACGGGCAGGATCGCGAGCTGGCACCGGCGTACTCTCGCTCATGGGAGCATGCAGGCGAGTCCGCATGTCGATGTTTTGCACCTGCAGCGGGAAAATGGCCCCGAGCCGGGCCAGGCGCTGGCCGCAGCTTAGCGGCAAAGCGGTCAAGAGCTTATCGACCGACCGTCGGCGATACCCACTCGCATAGCACACGTGCCGGTGCCACAACTGCCAACGAATTGGCCACGGAACATCTCTGGTTTCCTCGTAGGCGAACCATCGGGAAGGAGGGCGCCGCAAGAGCAAAGGTAGTATTTGATGCAAGTGTGTCTCCGGAAGCGGAATGAGCTTATTGGGAGGTTCGATTCGCTCGTCCGCCCGGCAGACAAAAAGTTCAAGGTTATTTTCAAAGCGACAGTCTTTTGTTCTCGCGGACAGCTCGCTGATCTCAGGTGGTTGCCATAACGGGTTCGGCAGGTCATCTAGCTCCGCATACCGATCGAAAAGTGAGTAGATCTGAAGACCGGCATTGTGCAGCATGTCTAGCCACTTTTGAGGGCTGATATGGGCCTCGCGTACGTGAAAGAACGTGTCCGCAAAGCGCGCATCATTCAGCAGGGTGTGATCGCCCATGCCTTGCAGACGCTCGGCCGCTGAAGGTGAGATATCGCGCAATCGTCGTAACAGCTCGCGCGCTTTCTGTCGGTCCGCAGATGCGTAAGGTGACAAATGCAGCTGCTGAAACACGTGCTGAATGTGGCGAATCCAGGAGCGTGCCGGACTGTTGTACACCATCAAGCGCATGGTGCCATATGGTGCCATGCGAGATTCGAGCAACTGCAGGGTCACGGATGGATCGGGCAAATGGTGAAGGACCCCATATAGGTCCACGTGATCATATGGTCCGGTCACCAGCCCCTGTTTTTGGAGGTACTCATTAATATCGCTGCGCGTAAATTCAGTATGATGTCGATGGCCGATGAGGCGCATTCGGGCTCGTTTGAGGCTGCGCTCCGAAAGGTCGATACACAACAAGCGATGACTAGCGGGCTCCAAACGTCGAATGACATAGGGCAGAGTTTCACCCGAGCCGCCAAGCAATACGGTTTTTAGGCGGGGGTGAACCTGACTCATCGGGCGACTGATCGCAGCCGGTCTTAGCAACAAATTCTCGTAGAGCTTGCCTGCAAAGCGAGAAGAGGCAGCATATCCATCTTGAAAGCGGGGACGCGCCAATAAAGGATATTGAGGATAGGGGAATGATTCATAGAATTCCGCTACCCGAGCAATCAGCGGCGAAGTGTACGCCGATGGTTGATCAATGGTCATTGTGCTGGACTCACCTTCTGCACGTATTTAATGCCAGAGTTGTTGAGGCGTAGCATGGCAAATGGTTTGATGACGTTACGCTCACGACTCATGCGCATGCTGCCCAGTACACCGGGAGCCTCCATAGTTGCAGCGATAGCTGCGGTCAGAGGCTTGGGCAAATGACTGTTGGCGCGCTTAAATGCATCCAGAATCACCATCATGCCATCATAACCATGGGCAGCAAATAGCGTTGGATCCTCGTTGTTGCCGGCCGATTTGAAGGCCGCAGCGAAACTGACAACGGCCGGGTCGTCGGTTGTTGCAAAAAATGGGGTCGAAAAATAAAGAGTGCCTGAGTTGGTTTTGGGCAATAGATCGATCATCTGTGGACTATCCCAGCCATCGGGGCCCAAAATGATGGCGCCGATGCCAGCAGTGCGTAAATCGCGGATGATGGCGGCTGCTTCCTGATAGTACGTCGGTAGAACGATAACTTCCGGTCCTGCTTTTTTCAGTTCGCGTGCTAATTTCGTGAAATTGGCGTTTCCTGGTTCGTAGCTGAGGTTTGCCACAACTTTTGCCGCGTGCCGTTGCATGGCCTTGTCGTAAGCCTCGCCAATGGAAACGGAGTATTCTGAGAGGCGGTTGATCAACAGTGCGGCCTTTGTCTTTTTCAACTGCTCCAGCGTAAACCGAGCCAGAGTAATGCCTTGGTAGCGATCGATGCTACAGCTGCGAAAGATCATGTCTCCTTGTCGGCTAATTAAGTCGCTGGTCGCAACTGGAGCTACCGTTGGCTTTCCCAGCGCGGCGGCGGCGCGGGCCAATGACAGCGTGACCGGTCCAGTAACCGAACCAAAGTAGACATCGACCCGCCGGTCCTTGTGTAGCTTCTGTACAGCCGCTTCGGTCTTGGTTGGGTCAGAGACATTATCTTCCGTGTAAATTGTAATTCGCTGATTCATATCTGGATTTTGTTTAACGAATTCAGCGACTGCAACTTCGGCGCCGGCTAGGACTTGTTTGCCAAGGGTGCTCATGCTGCCGGTCAACGGCAAAACGGCACCGACTTTTAGGTTGGCCTTGGCTTGCGCAAAAACAACGCCAGGAAGTGTGATCCCAAAGATCAAGAAGACGCAAATCAACATCCGCGATGGGTGCACGGCAACTCCTCAGCGAAAATTGTACAAGCGAGGGACGGCTTCCCCCCCACCATATCTGAGGTGCTAGCTAAATGGCAAGGCTGGTGTCATAATCGCCGGCCATTGGTGAAGCTATGGAGAATTTTTGTGACGAAGGATTCCATCGACGCAGATGGCCGTGACCACGGCAAGGCACCCACGGGCGGCGCCGAGATGTGGCTACAACGCTGGCAAAATCAAGATACGCCTTGGAACTTAGGTCGTGCTCACCCACGCCTGGATGAGCTCCTTAGAATGGCTAGCGGCCACGCCAGTTTGCCAACCCAGGGCCGTTGTTTGATCCCGTGTTGCGGGCATGCGCATGACGCTGCGGCTTTGGTGCACTTGGGTTTTACGGCGACCGGCGTCGACATTGTTCCTGAAGCTATCGCCGCCGCTACTTCCCTGTATGGCGATCTGCCTGGGCTATCGCTCTTGAAAACCGATTTCTTTTCCTTTCGCGATCCGCAGGGCTTTCATTTCATCTTCGATCGAGCCTCCCTCTGCGCCATGCCGCCCGACCTCTGGGCGCCCTATGTCGCGGCGTGTGCGGCTAACTTACCCGCTGGTGGCTTGTGGATGGGCGCCTTTTTCAGCGAGCGTAAGACGAAGCCTGAGGCTGGCCCGCCATTTGCTATCAGCCATCAGGACATGTTGCGCTTGACTGCCGAGACGTTTGATTTTGTGGCTGGCTATGAGTATGAATTGGATAATCCGGATTCGGTGATTCAGAGCGAAACGCTCATGATTTTTTCTCGCAAGTAGTTTGGATGGTAGATGATGGCCGGCGCTCAATTGTATAATCCCGAAGCTGTGAAACAGTTGGCAGAGCAGGTGCTCCATCACAAGCGAGCATACTATGCAGGTCACCCCGAAATTTCTGATTTTGCTTATGATGCGCTTGAGGAGGAGCTGCGCCGCATGGCTCCAGACCACCCAGTCCTGCGCGCTATCGGGGCAGAGCCAGTAGGGTCAAGCAAAAAGGTTGAGCATGCGGTGCCGATGCTGTCTTTGAACAAGACTTACGTATTGGATGAATTGATTGCCTGGATGGGGCAGGAGTCCATTGTCGGCATGCTGAAAGTTGATGGTGTCAGTCTGGCTTTAATCTATGAAGATGGAGCGCTGAAGCTGGCCAAAACCCGAGGCAATGGTCGCATCGGAGAAGACGTCACGAGCAAGGCAAAGTGGATTGCCGACGTCTTGCCGAGCATTCCCCAGGCGCCGGGTTTGGTGGAGATTCGTGGCGAGTTATACTGCACCGAAAGTAATTTCCTGCGGCTGTGCGACGAAATGGTGGCGCACAATTTGGAAAGACCAGCGAGCCCACGCAATATTGTCGCCGGAGTCTTAGGACGCAAGACGCGCTTTGACTTGGCCCGCTTTTTTAGTTTCTTTGCCTTCGACGTGCTGGGTGAGAAACTTTCTGGGCATTTTCAGACGGAAATGGATAAGTTTGCATGGCTCGCGAAAGCCGGATTTCCTCTGCCGGACCAGCGACTCTTGCATTCGCCAGTCGAGCTTGAGGGCTATCTCAATCACGTCAAAGACCTGATGAACGAGGGTGAGATCGGCCTGGACGGGGCCGTCTGTTCATACAATCGCTTGGCCTTGCATGCGGAGATGGGTAATACATCGCACCATCCGCGCTATAAAATCGCCTTCAAGTGGCAAGGGGAAACCGCGGTCAGCAAGATCGACCAGATCACCTGGGCGACGTCTCGCCTTGGTATCGTCACACCAGTTGCCGTTATCGAACCCGTTTATTTAAGTGGCGCCAAGATCACCAACGTGACGCTGCACAATGCGGCGTTGGTGCGCACCTTTAACCTCAAGGTTGGTGATCGGATCGAGGTGGTGCGTTCGGGAGAGGTTATCCCTAAATTCTTGAGCGTGGTCGAGGCTCGGCAGGGTCTCTTTCGCTGGCCACGGCAGTGTCCGTCATGTTCGCATGAATTAGTTTTTGATGATGTGCGCTTGAAGTGTCCCAATCCGGAAGGATGCCCCGCTCAGAAATCGCGGTCGATGCTGAATTGGATTCGCAGCGCTGGCATTGATGATCTGAGTGAAAAACGCCTCGAGTCCATGTTGGAATTGGGGCTCGTGCGCGACATCCCCGACCTCTATCGCCTGTCGATGGAAGATATGCTGCGTTTGCCGCTAACCAAAGAGAAGATGGCCAAGAAGCTTTTCGATAATATCCGGGGCAGCACACGCTTACCACTCGCCAACTTTCTCAATGGCCTCGGTATCGAAGGGGCTGGTGTCAACACTTGGGAAAAATTATTACTGCACTTCCCATCCCTGACGGCATTGCAGCACGCGACAGTCGATGAGGTAGCTGCGATTGATGGGTTTGCTGAGAGATCGGCGCAGCAGATTGTGGAGGGCTTGCGACAAAAGCGGCAACTGGTAAAACTCCTACTGGAGCTTGGCATTGAACCGCAGGCGCCGATGCCAAAGATTGCAGGAGATGGACCGCTGAGCGGCAAGACCTTGGTCATCACTGGCGCTCTGTCCCTACCGCGCAAGGATATCGAGGCGAAAATCAAGGCTGCCGGCGGGCAGGTGAGTGGCTCCGTTTCGAAGCATACGGCTGCGGTGATTACCAACGAGGACGATAGCGCCTCATCGAAAATGGAGAAAGCCCGCCAGCTCGGCATTCCAATTTGGTCGGAAGCCGAGCTGTTGCGACAGCTGTCTCAGGTTTAGAAATCTACGGTAATGTATCCGCTCAGCGAGCTGGATACTGGCGACGGCACCGGCAATGGCGAATCTTCTTCGCAACTGCCGTTTACGGCCTTGTACTGCATGTAGAACTGCGTTCCGGAATACGGCAGGTAGAAGTCGTAGGTAACCGCAACTCCTGTTTTCAGCATCATGCCCGCAGCGATATTCTCTTTGTGCTGATCTTCGCTATAGCCTGTTGGTGAGCCTAAGGCATTTGGGTACATCAACGCACAAACACTGGACGCAGCCAACGCTGTCGCTGCGTTGGTATCGGCGGTCATGCGAATTGGTGTCAGGTAAAGGTTTGCTTAAATTAAACGACTCTGTAGCTGAGTATAGATAACTTGAGCGGCGGTGTTGTCGCCTGTCCGAATGGACGGTTCGCTGTCATCTCCGTCGCAGCTCTTTGCATTCTGTAGGAATTTGAATGTTGGTGCTGTACCACCGGTGTTATCAAGTGGGTAGTAGAGTACCGCTGTATCTCGCCCATCAATTTTGCCATCAGCAACGGTGATTAGCTGCTGCACGGTAGCCGAGGTGTCGTCGCCGCTAGAAACGCAGATAGACATGGCGGCAGGATCTGGGAAATTGCCTCCACCACTGGAGGTTCCCAGGCGAAGGGTTGTCTGGCCGAAGGTCCAGTCGGTACCAAAAACAGCTCCGTATTTTCCGCCATTCATTTCTGATCCAGCAAGTGTGCGGGCAAACATGGAACCAGCTGGGCGCTCGCCATCTTGCAGGCATTTTTGTGTGTCATTTTGGAAGAAGACGGCCACCATGAGCTTCGTGTCGTCGGCGATATCGCTCAGTTTTGTACCAGGAGTTAAGGTGATCTTGAGCGATTGCGTTGCGGAAGTGTCCGCCGGGATATCGGTAAAGGCGAAATAGGCGACATCCTCCTTCTCAGCTCCATCTTCTGACTTGTCGTCCTTGATGACTAAGGCACAGTAGTGAGTTTGTCCGAGGTTGAATGAAGTCGGGATGTCGATCACCGCCAAGGCGGTACTGGCTGCACCGGCGATATCGCCGTCCTGGGCATCTGCAAAGCCAGCCAGAGTCTCTTGACCGCAATAGACGATCTGGAAAACACCAAGTTTCTTACTGTCAAAGGTGACTTTGCCGGTCGCCACCGCCAATGCTGAACGGCGCCATACAAAGAGGCTGCCATCGCTGCTGGACAGCAGGGCGCATAGATTTGACTCGCTCTTTTCCACAGCCAATGCCAGGGTGGTCGCGCTGAGCGGCAGTTGAATGGTCATCGGTTGACTGAGCTCGTGAATAGGTTGGCCATCAGGACCCTTGGCGGAAACGCGCAGCGCAGCCGATGCAGGACTAACGCCCTCTGTTGCACTAAACTCGTCCGGCGCATTGACTTGCCGGGCATTCACTTTCGAACCTGCAGGTAGTGCGCCCGCGGGAATATCGATCTCGGTCCCGGCCAGGTCACCATCGCCCAGCTGCAATTTGGAGGCTTCATCGGCTTTGATGGTGTCAGAGTCACCCTTTTCTTCGCTCCCCAGACTTCCCGAGAGTGGACCAGAGCAACCACTAACAAGCAGCGCAATCGTGGCGCAAAAAAGTAAGAATGACATGCTGAGTGAGGTCGTGGTTCGCATAACACCTTCTCCCGTGCCCTGCGTTCGATGACAAAAGGGCTAAGATTTCGATCTCTTGAGGAAATCGGCAGCAAGCTGGCGTCCTTGAGTTTTTCTTTATTTTGAGTAGTGATTCTGTTAGGTTGAGACTTCCATTTCGGAGGGCTGTGGAATGCGTCCAGAGACGATCGAGGAGTTGCGGGCACTAGAGTTGGGGCTGCCAGCAGCCGATGGTTCCGGTCTATTTGGAGCGAATATTCCGATTGAAGATGCCGCGCTCGTCATCATTCCGGTGCCTTGGGAAGCAACGACGTCGTATGGTGGTGGTACGGCGCAAGGGCCTCGTGCGGTGCTGCGAGCGAGCCATCAATTAGATCTCTACGACCGCATGTTTGGCGCACCCTATTGGCGTGGCATTACCATGCTGCCGGAAGCAGCCCAGATGCATCAATGGAACGAGGAAGCCAAGACCTCGGCCCAGTCCGTTATTCGCGCTTGGTCAGAAGAGCGCCCCGACAGTTGCCAGGCGGAATTGCAGAGAGTCAATGTGTTGTCGCGGCAGGTGGATCAGTGGGTACTGGAGCAGTCCCGCCAGTACCTCAAGCAAGGTAAACACCTGGCCGTCCTCGGCGGTGATCACTCGTCTCCCCTCGGGCTGATTCAGGCTTTGTCAGAGGTGCATCCAGATGGCTTTGGTATCCTGCACCTAGATGCGCATATGGACTTGCGGCGAGCTTATGAGGGCTTTGAGCGTTCGCATGCATCCATCATGTACAATGTCATGGAAGAGGTCCCCGAGGTGAAACGGCTGGTCGCCATCGGCGTGCGCGACTTTTCTGGCGAAGAGGTTAAGTACGCCGACAGTCAGGGTGACCGAGTCATTTTTTATGATGATGGCTACCTGCAAAGTAAGTTGTGCTCGGGAGTTCCATTTTCTGCGTTGGTTGACGATCTTTTGCGCAACTTGCCGCAAAAAGTTTACTGCTCTTTCGACATCGATGGCTTAGATCCAAGCCTTTGTCCGAATACAGGCACTCCTGTGCCGGGGGGACTCAGTTACGGCCAGCTCATTTACCTGCTCGATCGATTAGCGCTGAGTGGCAAGACCATCATCGGATTCGATTTGTGTGAAGTTGTGGGCCACGATGAGCATGAGTGGAATGCGAATGTAGGCGCCAGAGTGTTATACAAAATGTGCGGTGCCTTGCTTTACTCGCTCACCGGTGAACGTATCGTCTCGGGTCGCTGAATATGCGCGCACTCGTTATTGGTGGCGCCGGATACGTGGGGTCGGCACTGGTGCGACATGGCCGCAGTGCGGGCTTAAATGCTGTGGTTTTTGACAATCTGTCTCGCGGTCATCGACAGGCGCTGCCCCAAGGCGTCACGATAGTAGAGGGCGATGTTCGAGATGCCGCAGCCTTGTCTCTGGCCATGGACCTGGTGAAGCCTGATATCGTTTTTCATTACGCAGCCTATGCGCTGGTTGGCGAGTCCGTCGCCCTGCCCACACTATATTACGATAATAACGTTTGTGGCATGCATAGCTTGCTTTCGGTGCTTTGCTCTCAGCCCAAGATACCGGCGTTGGTATTTTCCTCGACCTGCGCGGTATTCGGTACGCCTGAGAGGCTACCGATGGCCGAAGATGATGCCAAGCACCCGCAATCACCCTATGGCCACTCAAAGGCCATGTGTGAGCAGATGATTCGTGATTGCTGTCAAGCCCACGGCTTGCGGGCCATGGTGCTGCGTTACTTTAATGCAGCAGGTGCCGATCTTGATGGAGCCCACGGCGAAGATCACGTGCCGGAGACGCATCTCATTCCCAACATCTTGCGAGCGGCTCTGAGCGGTAGCACCTTCGAATTTTTTGGCAGCGATTTCGCAACGCCTGATGGCACCTGCATTCGCGATTACATTCATGTGTTGGATTTGGCGGATGCCCACGTGAAAGCAGCGATTTGGCTGCTGCAAGCCAAATCGAGCACCTTTGAAGCCGTGCATCTGGGTTCTGGACGCGGTTATTCCAATCAGGAGGTGTTGGCTGTTGCTGAGAAAGTTGTCGGAGGCCCTATCGCGCACCGCTTTGGTCCGCGCCGGCCCGGTGATCCTGCGGCTCTTTTTTCCGCCACTGACAAAGCCAAGGAAATGCTACATTTTCAGCCGCGACACTCCGACTTATTAACGATTTGTCAGACTGCCTGGAGCTGGCACCGTTCCCACCCGAACGGATATTCTCTGGAGTCCACTGGTGCCCTGAGCTAAACTTGCGGGCAGTGATCTACTGACAATGGAATCCAACATTAGGTTGCGAACCTTGGGGGTGCGAATGAGGCTCTGCGTACAAAGAATCTTGATGGCATTTGTGTGCTCTTTCGGTTTTTCAATCATGATTCATTCTGCAGCAAGTGCCGCCCAGGCCCCCGAGCACTTGGTCAGCATACTCGTGCCCAACACGGGTGCTGAGCGTATGGATGCCATCGCGGAACAATTTGAAGTTGTCGGTCGCGTCGTTGACGGATTTGAGGTCTATGTGCCGGCAGAGCGCCTGGCCGAGGCTTTACAACTAGCGCCAACAGCGCGTGTGTTGGTAGCCAATGTCCGCGAACATGACTTGGCGGGCGTGGAGCAAGATGGTGAAGGACGCATCGCCGGCTACCACAGTTTTTCAGACGTTCAGCGCATTCTGGCGGACTATGCCGCAGCTTACCCGGAATGGGTCAAGCTCGAGCAATACGGAACTTCGAATGATGGCATGCCACTACTTGTCTTGAAGGTTAGCGACAATGTGCACGTCGATGAAGACGAACCAGAGATCATGATCACCAGTGCCACGCACGGTGACGAGCTCATTACAGTCGAGGTGGTGCTGGGCCTGCTCGAGCAGCTGCTCGGTGACAAGGGGCAAAATCCACGTCTGCAGGCCATTCTTGAAGGCACCGAATTGTTTTTCATTCCCGTGGTGAATCCCGAAGGTTTTTCCACCCAGAGCCGCTATGCGAATGGGGTCGATCCCAACCGCAACTATCCTTGGCCAGAAAAGCCAGCGGTCGTATCCGTTCCTTGCGTGCAGCATCTGCGTGAATTCCATAGTCAGCGCCAGATTGCTGGTTCGATTGATTTTCACGCCTACGGTGAGCTGATCATGTTCCCTTGGGCTTATACTTACGCGGCACCGCCCAAGCCGGATCATGATCGCTTTCAGGAAGTTACGGCTTCGATGTCCGAAGCGAACGGCTATACCGCCGGCCAGATTTCCAAGGTTATCTACGTGGCAAAAGGCTCTAGTGCCGACTATTACTACTGGACGAAAGGTACTTTGGCTTTGGGGTTGGAGGTTGGGCGTAGCAAGGTGCCTCCGGCATCTTCGATTCAAAGGATCGTGGATGAGAATTCCGAATCGACTTGGCGCTTTATTGAGCACTTTTTGAACTGATGCCATTGATTGTGCTTTGACGTCCGCGGCCGAATACCATATAATTGTATGGTGGAGGCTGCTTCCATCATGGCGTCGGAAATTCATCCATCGCTGCTGCGACGCAAGATCATTCATTTTGATATGGATGCATTTTACGCTTCGGTTGAGGAGCGCGACGATCCAGCGTTGCGAGGTCGGCCTGTCGTCGTCGGAGGATCGCCCCAGTCTCGGGGTGTGGTCTGCACGGCCAATTATATCGCCCGCAAATTTGGAATCCACTCGGCGATGTCATGTGCACGGGCGGCACGCCTTTGCCCGGAGGCTATCTTTGTCCGTCCCGACTTCGCTAAGTATTCGACGGTTTCCAGCCAGATTCGGCGGGTCTTTGCCCAATATACCGGATTGATCGAACCCCTTTCTTTGGACGAAGCCTACTTGGATGTGACGGAGAATCCGCAGGGGCTTTATGCCACGCGCATCGCCTCACAGATTCAGCAAGAAATTCGCGACACATTGAAGTTGACCGGCTCAGCCGGAGTGGCGCCGAACAAGCTATTGGCCAAGATTGCGTCCGACATGCGTAAGCCTTTGGGGCTAACTGTCGTCCTTCCGGCGCAAGCACTCAACTTTATTGCTGAATTGCCCCTGCGGAAAATACACGGTATTGGTGCCGTCACCGAAAAGACGCTGGCCGCGCATGGGCTGCATCTTTGTCGCGATGTTTGGACCATGGACGAAGCACAATTGAGGGCTGCAGTTGGTGAGAATATGGCGCAGTGGTTGCAAGAGAGGTCGCGCGGAATTGACGAGCGACCGGTCGAGACGGAGCGTGTACGCAAGTCACTGGGACGAGAGGAGACCTTTGCTACCGATATTATCGACGTTTCGCGATTGCGGATCGAGTTGGCGCAAATTGCCGAGGGGGTCGCTGCCGATTTGCGGCAAGGGAGTATGCAAGGGCGGACCATCACGCTGAAGGTGCGTTATGCTGACTTCTCGCGCATCACTCGCAGTCAGACTCTTTCCTTGGCCACGGATGATGTCGGTGTCATCTCGCAGCTGGCGCAGGACCTATTGGCACATACGGAGGCTGGCCGTCGCAAGATTCGCTTGTTGGGAATATCAATGGCGAAACTGGCATCTACCGCTTGATCAAAGTCCGGCGTTGACCGACTTGTAGTTGCGCAAACCAAATTGCAGAAATGCATAGGCCAACCAGGTGAAGACGACGCCGGCTACGAGCGCGCCAAACAGAGCGCCGGCGTGCTCTTGACCGGTGACGGTTTGAGCGGGAATGGCAGCCATCATCCCCACGGGTATCAAGTAGGTCACTACGTATTCCAGCACCCGCGGAAACATCGAAGTGGGATAGCGCCCGAGCCCAGCGATCGACCAGAAGCTGCCCTCACCGTCCGTCAGTCGCTCAGAAAAAAACGCTGGCACCATCATGAACACGGCAAGTGCGACGCGAACTGCCAGGCCCAAAAAAGTTGCAGCGATGAGCAGGAGCGCCTTCCCAATGGACCAGTTAATGGCATTTTCCGCAAGAAAGTACAGCATCAAGCCGAAAGCGATGACTAAGTTCGGCAGGTTGGAGATGATGAATTGATTGGTGAAGTAAATGGCGATGGGGCCAGGCAGCGGCTTCATCAGGGCGTAGTCCAAGGTTCCGTTCCAAATGTGGTCGCTGAGATTAAATATGGGGCCGATAAAAAATGAAATGAACAGCAGATGGCTGAATGTGTTGATGGCTAGTAGCAGAAACAGCTGAGGTCGATTCCAGCCAGCAATAGCTCCTCCAGCTAAATTTAGTCCGATATCGAACGAAAGAAAGTGCGAAAAGACAAAAATCGACTCAAACAGCAGGAAGTAAATCAAATTCTGTCGATACATCAGCATCACGCTGAAGCTCAAAGAAAAGGTTTGGCAAAACAGACGCCACAGGTGTCGAAAATTCATTTCAAATTCCTACCGCTTCATACTTCGTCAAGCCGCGACGCCACATGCTCCAGGCGGCGAATGCGGTAAGTGCGAGCACGATGCAGCCACGCATCAATTCTATCCACACAGCGCCCGGCTCCAGTCGGCCTGAAAAAATCAGTGCAGGCAAACCCTGCACGTAATAAAACGGCAAGCATTGCGCGACCACCAATAGCGGCTTTGGCAATAAGTCAATCGGATAGAGAATGCCTGCACCGGCGCTATAAACTGAGATGAAGAGAATCTCTGGCCCCCAAGTCTGCGTCATGGAAAACGCCAGCAAGCCAACGCAAAACTTTGCCGTGATATCCATGAGGATAGCGACTGCAAGTGCAGCTAAGTACAGATGCCAGCGTTGCGAAAAATCCGTAAGCGGGCCAGCCGAAATTTCCGGCAGCAACCACAGTGCCAGCAACAACAGAGGTGAAATCATGACAACTCGTACGGATCCGATGGCCAGGGCCCGGGTCAGCTGAGTCGCCATATAAGGGAATGGGCGAACTAACGCGGCACTCATTTTTCCGGAACGAATATCCTGACTCAGATAGTAACTAGCACGGTTGACCAGAATGAACTCTTGCGCCGCCACAATCAGAAAGTATGCGATAATGACCGCACGACCGTAACCTAGGTCGGCCGCAGCGGTGCTAGCTGCTTGCAGCCAAAACAGGCAAACGGCATATAAGGCGATGGACTCGGCGACAAAAACTTGAGCCAAGCCGGCCCGATAGGTGAGCTCGACAGAAATCTGTTGCCGATAATGTAATGCGGCAGTCCGTAGGTATGAAGACAAGCGGCTCACCCTCAGCGTCCTCGCCCCACTTCTGAAGAATCCGATGCCGCCATCGCGCTCGACCTCCGATAGAGGTCTCGGAATATCTCTTCAAGCGGCCGGTCACTAATATTCAAATTTGTGACCCGGTCTGGACGGCACTGGTGCAGGACCTGCGCCAGAAGCGGCGATAACTGCATGGATGAACAATTCCACTCAAATTCAATCTGCTCACCCGTCATCTCTCTTCGCACTTGATGCGGCAAACTTCGCTGTTGCACAAAGGCAGTCATCTCGGGCAGCAGGCTAATCGGGATTTTCATGCTGACGATCTTCTCGCCATGGAGGCGATCGTCCAGTTCGTCGAGTTGGCCATCGAATACGACACTGCCGGTATTGATGACAATGACGCGTTTGCATAGCTCTTCGATATCTTTGGTGTAATGACTCGTCAGTACGACTGTCACGCCTAATTGGGAATTAGCGTTACTGAGAAATTGTCGAATCTGTGCCGAGGCTTGAAAATCCAGGCCGATGGTCGGCTCATCCAAAAACAGCAACTCAGGCCGATGCAGCAGAGACAGAGTGATTTCCATCTTCATTCGCTCGCCGAGAGATAGTTTGCGCACGGGAACATTTAGCTTTTCGTGGGCGGCAAACAGCTGCATGCACTCGGAAAGTCGCGCCTGGAAGGCTCGATCATCGATGTCGTAAATGGCTTGCGCTAAGCGGAACGATTCGATGGCCGGCAAATCAGGGTTCAATTGATTGCGTTGTCCCATGACCAGGCCGATGCGACGAAGGTACTCGGGGTTGCGCGACCTGGTGTCGAACGTTTCAAAGGCGACGGCGCGGCCGGCAGTGGGCTGAATCAAACCAGTCATGATCTTCAGTAACGTTGTCTTCCCGGCTCCGTTGGGTCCCAGTAGGCCGACGAACTCACCCCGCTCAATGTTAAAGGACGCCGAGCGCAGAGCTGGTACATCCACGTGCTGGCGACGCACAAGGGAGCGAAAGCTGGCCGAAAGGCCTTCTTCCTTGCGAAAGGTTCGATAAGTCTTGCTGACTTGCATTGCTTGCAGAATAGCCATGGGGTTCCTTGCGAGCGATTCACGGAAGGCACAGTCTATGCTTTCGTTGGAACCGGGGCAAGAGGACGGTTGAGGCTATGGCCACAGCTCGAGGTAAAACGGGTACGGACGCCCGCGATCGCTGATTTCAAAGTTTGGATCGATGATTGCAGTCAAGTTCTTGTGACGAAATATTGAGCGGACAAAGATCTCTCCGTCCACATGCAATGGTTGCAAATCAACGCAAATGTGAGTTGCCGATAGTGCAACGCGCCACTCAATCCCTGCTCCTTGCGCGCGCCAGCGAATGGGGTGGGGCGCTTCGGCAAAGGCCCAGATCGCACTTCCCCATTTCAGCGTTTCTGGCGTCACTCCATCAATATGGAAGCGCTGGCGCTCGACGACGACGTTGCCGATGGACTCGCGATAGGGTGGCAGCTCAATGTTCCAGAAGAATGTGAGCTCGTTGGTGGCCTGGTCCCAGTGCGATGGATAGGTTGATTCGAGTCGATGGGCAAGACCATCGATAACGATTTGCAGATTGGAAATATCTGCGGTCGGAAGCGGGACCTGCTGTTCCAACTGATGCAGATAGGCGATGTTCTTTTCCAGGGTGGACAGCAATTGTACCGCTGCAGTATGCCGGGCTCGAATGTCCGGGCAGGTGATTTGCCAGGATTCTGTTTGTTGTGATCGCAGTCGTGCTATCAAGGGTTCACTTGTTTCTTGCGCGAACGCCTGTAGCCCTGCTGTCAGCGTCAGGATGATCCCCAGATAAATATGCGCGCCTAGCATCAGAAATGGTCCCTTTCCAAGGTTGCGAGCTGACGTCGAAGCAGGGCCAGCTTCAGAACATCCTCCTGGTGCATGATCTGCTGAAGGAGCTCCAGCTCTTGACTGGACAGCTCGCCGGCATTGGCACGTTCGATCCAAGATTCAACTTGCAAGCGTTCTCTAACCTCAGTGAGCGCTGACTGCAGTTCGGAGTGGCTCCAGGTCTCGAGGGTGCGAATGTCTTGCTCGAGGCTTATTCTCGCCACCAAGGGTGCGGCAATACCTCGAGTTCCGGGTGCAGTGACTGCAGTCGGCCGCTTTGACCACACATTGGCCTCAGTTGGTGCTGGTGCCGATCGTGTGTTCGGTGTGCGATTGTATTCTTTGAGCGTTGTCGAAGTCTTGGAGTATGGGGGATGCCATGCCGACGGAAGAGCGAAGCAAGCCAATGCAGTGATCACGACAAATGATAACGCATGCGAGATTCTCATTGGTCGATCTCCTGGAACCAACAGCTGATGTGCGGAAGAAGATCTGGCGTCATCCGGCATTCGGACCACAAGCGATATCCCAAAAGTACCGGATGCTGGTGCGTTTCCGGCTGATTGCTCAAGAGTTCTTGGACGCAAGGCGATGCCTTCGCCCAGGCTTCGCAGTGAGTGGAGTTTGGCGACTTGCGGGCGGTACCTTGTTGGCAACTCGCCAAGATAGCCAACGGAAGAGCGCTTGCAAACGCTCGGATTCGTCTTCTAGATTCTAGTCTCATGGATGAAAGCTCCCTTGCATTTCCCACGTGCTGGTGAGTCGCCGCATGGTCTGAGGCAACCTCGCTGCAAGCTCCCAGACATTGGCGTAGACATAGGGCTCCACCGCCTGGGCGGCAAAGTCGGCGTGGATCAGAGCGAGTGTCAGCAGCTCCTGCGCGTTTGGCTCGGCGACGCCTTGCAACATGGGGCTCTGTCCGAGCAAGAAGCCAACCATGAGTGGTAGCAGCCATGGACTGGTTGGGCTTTGCCGACTCAAGCGCTGTAGTTTTTCATGAACCAGCCAATGCGCTTGCGCCCGTTGCCAGTTTTGCGGCAGTTGGTAGGTGAATGAGCCTTCGCTCTTTAGGTTTAGCGTGACTTGCCCGCCGAGCAATTCGCAAGTCGTTAGGCGATCGTTGGTGGTGATCACGATGTCGTCTTCAGAGAACTCCTGCACCCGTAGTTGCGGGAGCCATGCTAACTTCGGGACTTGTTGTAGCCGTGCACTGAATGACGTCTCCCTCGGCTGGAGGCTGGCATCGACATGCATCAAGGCTTCCAGCCGTAGCATTCTTAACTGATCCACCACCAGGCCGTGAGCTTGGGCATAGGCAGTCATGGAATGTTCGGTGTGGCGGTTCGATATCGAAAGCCGCCAATGTTGGATCACATCGTTGCTCATGGAGCTGGTGGCATGTTGCGCACCGTCCTGTATCGCTCGCCTCAGATCTTCGGCAAGTAGGGCGCACAGGGCCTCCGGTTGCCGACCTTGGCGACTGCAATATTCGAGTTGTTGGCGCGAGCGCTCCAGCTTTTGCAATAAGCCGGCACAGTCCGGCAGGGGGACTTGTGAATCGCGCTCGGCGGACGCCAGCCCTGGTTGATTAAGTAGCAGATGATAGTCTCGCTCCTTCGCCACGAGGCGAGGAAGGTCACTGGCTACGGCGGTCATATTCGTGCTGAGGCACAGGGTGGCGATCCAAACTAGGCCTTGGCAGATTCTTTGTTGCATTTTTCCTCCCCGCTTCATTTGCAGACTTCGCCCTTTGGCTTAGCTGGTGAAGTTGCAGCCGCCGTGCCACCTCTGTGAGGCCGAGATCACTTGCTTTTTCTGGTCGATGCCATGGCTGCTGTGGCTGTGGATGAGTTGCTGTGGTCAGATTTTGTGCCACGTGGTTAAATTGGCCCTGATTAGCACTGGGAGGGCGATCTTTCTTGAGTGAGCAAAGCGCTGTGGACCACAGACGGGTCGTTGAACGACTGTATCGTGAGCATGAACACCTGTGTTGGTACTACCGGGTGAAGTTGCGTCGTCCGGTGATAGACTTGACGGACAATGAACGCATCCTCGGTAGCTGGGATGCGTCCCTGCGCGAGATCCGCCTTTCCGTGCGTTTGATTCTGCAATTCCCTTGGGATGTGGTGCAGGAGGTGCTGAAGCATGAGATGGCGCACCAATATGTGACCGAAGTTCTCAAAGTTGCGGATGGGCACGGACGATACTTTCGTTTGGCTTGCGATGCCTTGCGCGTTGCCTGCTGGGCCCGGACTGCCGATGTGCAGCTTGAGGAGGCCATCGTCAATCGACTCGAGGTTGTGAAGGACTCGGAAACAGATCGGATGTTGCGCAAAGCCGAGAAACTGATGGCACTAGCCGCATCAAATAATGAGCATGAGTCTCTCTTGGCCATGCAGCGCCTGCGCGAGTTGTCGGCTCGCTACGGCCTCGATCGTTACTCTTCTGGAGTTCATGAGGACTGCGTGCATCGCATCGTCTATTTGCGAAAGAAGCGACTAGAGCGCTACCAGTCGATGATAGTTTCGATCCTCAACGATTTCTTTTTTGTGCGGATCATCTACACGAACTACTTCGATCCCCAGCAGGGCGAAGAATTCCGAGCCATGGATCTGATCGGCACGCCGGTGAACACCAGCATGGCAGAGTATGTGTATCATTTTCTCGAAGAGCGGGTGATAACCCTCTGGCGGGAGTTTCAGCGAAGTCGGCCAGAGCTAGCGGGGCGAAGCTCGCGCGCCAGTTATTGCATGGGTGTGCTGAAGGGTTTTCATCAAAAGCTGGAAAAGCAGCGTCTTGGTGGCGTTGAGGTTTGGCCGTCCGCTGCCGAAGAGGGGATTGCAGGACAGACGGGGGCCCTGTTAAGGCTAGATCGGCAATCACAATTGGACTTGGATCAGTATGTGCAATCGCGGTTTCCGCGGCTGCGCAATCACGGGTTTGCAAGGAGGGGATATGATGGCACGGCGTTCGCGGCTGGGCAAAAAGATGGTCGCAGCATTGTTCTTAATAAGCCCATTCAGCGTGCTGGCGTTGGGCGGTTTTTGTTACGCGGATAAATTGGAGGGAACCGTTATGAGTGCTTACGAGTTTACCGTTAAGGATATTTCCGGCAAGGATCGCAAGCTGTCCGAGTTTCAGGGAACTGTGGCTCTGATTGCAAACACCGCGTCTGCTTGTGGTTACACTCCCCAGTATGCGGGCATGCAGGAGTTGTATGATCGTTATCGAAGCCGAGGTTTCACCGTACTCGCCTTTCCAAGCAATGACTTCGGGGCGCAGGAGCCAGGAAGCGAGGCAGAGATCGCCAAATTTTGTGATCTGAAGTTCAAGGTCAAGTTTCCTTTGTTTTCCAAGATTGTCGTCAAGGGAGCGCAGAAGGAACCGCTTTTCCAGTATCTGACACAGTCCAGTCCAGTGCTGAAAGGTGCTGAAATTTCTTGGAATTTTGAGAAGTTCTTGATAGACGGGCGTGGTCAAGTGGTGGGGCGCTTCAAGTCCGGAGTAGAACCTTTAGCGCCCGAACTCACGGGGGCTATCGAGGCTGAGCTGAAAAAGGCAGGGCGTTAGGTCGCGGCTGCCGCCTGCTGGTTTGTTTTCTCGACATAAAGCTGCTATCTATCTTTCCTCAGCCGCAATTGGGAACAGACATCAGTGCTTGCATCAGGGGAGGATAGCCATTGCCGATTCGAAGCATGACCGCTTATGGGTTTGGTGAAAGCCTCCAAAACAAGACCCGCTATAGCTGCGAACTGAAAAGCCTGAACTCTCGCTTTCTGGAGGTCAATGTCAGGCTGCCGCGTTCCGTCATGGCTCTGGAGTCGGAAGTCATTGCGCTCGCGAAGGAACTCCTTGCACGCGGTAAAGTAGATATCTTTCTGGAAGTTGTGACGGAAACGGATGTTGAGGAACTTCCACGCCTGAATGCGGTGGCCTTGGATCACTATCTGCGGTTGGCGACGACCGTCCAGGAACGTCAGCGACAGGCTGGACTCTGGGATGCTGGTTCGGCACTCAGCATCTCCCACCTCTTGCGCTTGGAAGGCGTTCTAGAAAGTGGTTCTAGAAGTGCTGGCAAACAAGATTTGATTGAGGCTCATCGTCAGGGGATCTTGCAGGCAGTGCGGCAGGCGGCTCAAAGCCTCATCTCCATGCGCGCGGCCGAAGGTGCTCGCTTGGAATCGGTCCTACGCGACATGATTCTTGAAATTGGTAAGGCCCGAGAAGCCATCGCCACCGAAACCACGACCATTCGCGCGAACGTCCATGCCCAGTACCGAAAGCGAGTGGAGTCTCTGTGGCAACAACTGAAGGATGGCGGCTTAAAGGTCGGTGAGTTGCCCGAAGATCGCTTAGCATTTGAGATCACCGTATTGGCGGATAAGAGTGACATCGCTGAAGAAATCACCCGTATGACAAGCCATGAACAGGACTTCTTAGAGCAACTCAGCAAGGCCGAACCGGTGGGGCGGCGGCTGGACTTTCTTTGCCAAGAGATGCATCGGGAGGTGAATACCATGTCGAATAAGGCAGTACAAACCTCTGTGTCTCATTATACGATGCAGATCAAAGAGACTATCGAGCGTCTGCGACAACAGGTTCAGAACATCGAATAGGGTAAATCGCGCAGAATGGCACGACTGGAACATATATTCGTAGTTTCCGCCGCCTCAGGGACGGGCAAGACGACACTCAATCGCCGCTTAGTGGCCGAGCATCCGGAAATTGAAATTTCCGTCAGCTTAACCTCGCGTCAGCGCCGCCCGGCCGAGGTTGAGGGTCTTCACTACCATTACATATCCGAGGATGTGTTTCACCAGCGCATCGCCGAAGGCGATCTGTTGGAGTGGGCCAACGTCCATGGCAACCTTTACGGCACAAGCCGGTCGGAATTGCGTAAGATCGCCGATCGGGGGCACAAGGCGCTCCTGGAAATTGATGTCCAGGGTTTTATGAAGGCCAAGCCACATTTGGAGCGGATGACTTCGATTTTCATTTTTCCTCCGGACCTGCACGCCATCTGGACCCGCCTCGAGCAGCGCGGCACAGATGAACTGGCAACCCGGTGGCGCCGCTTTCAAAATGCGCGAAATGAGATCGAAAAGGCGGAAGAATACCAATACTTCATCGTTAACGACCAGCTGGATCGTGCCTATCGTGATTTGGAACAGATCATCATGCACGGTCAGGCGCCGTCCCTAACTCGTGAAAAAGGCTTGGAACTTCGGCAGTCTCTGTTGGCGGAATACGACCGCCAATCGTGGATCCGCAAGTTGCGAGAGTCATTTTCCTAGGGTTCACCGTCAAGAATTTTGGCGAAATGCCGAAGTAAAATAAGTAAGATAGGCGGTGTGTCCTGGTGTCGCAACGATGCATGCGGAAGTTTGATGGCTAGCGCAAGTGAACAGCTCCGTGTCAGCACCTATCCGCCGAAAGAAAAGTCGCGCGAGGTGACGCCGGAATCTGCGTTTCAAACCCTCCTACAAGCTGTAAAAGAGTATATGCCGCATCAGGACTTGTCCGTCCTCGATCGCGCCTATGAATACGCTTCTCGTTGCCACAAGAACCAGATGCGTCGCTCCGGTGAGCCTTACATTACTCATCCCCTCGAAGTTGCGACCATTTTGACGTCCATGCGAGTGGACCTGCATTCGGTTATTGCGGCTGTCCTGCACGACACGGTGGAAGACACTTGTGCCACACTCGATGAGATTCGCGACCTTTTCGGCGCTCAAGTGGCCGATCTAGTCGATGGCCTTACCAAGATCAGCAAGATTAAATTCCAGTCGAATCAGGAAAAGTTGGCTGAGAACTTCCGCAAGATGATCATGGCCATGGCCAAGGACATTCGCGTCATCTTGATCAAGCTCGGTGATCGCTTGCACAATATGCGTACCATTGGTGCCATGCCGCCCGATAAGGGTGTGCGGATCGCGCAAGAAACTTTGGACATTTATGCACCGCTGGCGAACCGCCTAGGAATCTATGGCATCAAAAGCGAGCTGGAAGATCTCTGTCTGCGCACGTTAAAGTACGATATCTACAAAGAGATTAGTGACAAAGTTTCCAAGAAGCGCACCGAGCGGCAGCGGTATATCGACGACGTCATTGCTATCTTAAAGAAGGAGTTGGAGAAGTACGGCTTTAAGGACGCGCTTGTGTTTGGCCGTCCCAAGCACTTCTATTCCATCTACAAAAAGATGGTCGATCGCCGCATGGAATTTGAGGACGTGCACGATCTCTTTGCCTTTCGCATCATCGTTCCTGGCCTGAAAGATTGTTACGAAGCGCTAGGGATCGTCCACGCCATGTGGAAGCCCATGCCGGGGCGATTCAAAGACTATATCGCGATGCCCAAGGCGAACATGTATCAGTCGTTGCATACGACAGTCATTCGCCCCAATGGCGAGCCGGCCGAGATCCAGATTCGAACGCGCGAGATGCATGATATCTGCGAGCTCGGAATCGCGGCCCACTGGGCCTACAAAGAGCGAAACGATGCTGGTATGGGGCAGGAGGATCTGAAAAAGTTTTCTTGGCTGCGGCAGATCGTGCAGTGGCAAAGCGAGTTGCAGGATCCTAACGAATTCCTCGAAGCAGTCAAAGTAGATTTGTTTGATGAGGAGATCTTTGTTTTTACGCCCAAGGGCGATGTGATTTCTCTTCCGCTGAATGCCACGGCTCTGGACTTTGCCTTTGGCGTTCATACCGACATTGGCCTAAAGACGATTGGCGTCAAGGTTAATGGGCGTATGGTGCCCATCAAGCGTACCTTGCAGTCGGGCGATATCGTCGAAATTCTAACTTCTCCCAATCAACGTCCGCGCAAGGATTGGCTTAATTTTGTCACGACCTCGAAAGCGCGTAATAAAATTCGTTCGGCTCTTCGGTCTGAGCAGCGTGATCGTAGTTACGGCATCGGCGAAGAGGTTTTAGGACAAGAGCTGGAACGTTTGGGCCTGGATTTGCAGTCGGTTCGTTCAGGATCGGACGCCGATCAATTTGTGAAGGCTGCGCGTGAGGCTAAGTTTGATGATGTTCTGATCGCGATTGGCTACGGCAAGTATGAAGCTAACGACCTAGTCGCCAAAGTTTATCCAAATCGCAAGCCGTTGGTTCCTGGCAAAGAGCCGGTCGCGAAGCCGGCGAAAGACAACCCGCCACCAACCGGCGATGCCGCCAAGTCTCGCGCTCAAAAGCATGGCGTCCTAGTTTCCGGTCTTGATCGCGTCCTCGTCAATTTCGGCAAGTGCTGTAATCCACTGCCGGGTGAAGAAATCATCGGATTTATCACCCGTGGCCGCGGTGTCACGGTGCATCGCACCAGTTGTCCGCGGGCCCTGGATACAGACCCACATCGGCGCATCGATGTGTCGTGGACTTCGGAGGAGACGCCGTCCTATCATACGGCCTATGTGCGCATCATTACTAAGGACCGCACTGGTGTTTTAGCTGAAGTCACAGACGTTATTTCTAAGTGTGGAGCCAACATTCAAAAGGCTGAGATTCGCGTCGACCAAGAAATGCATGGTATCCTGGACTTCGAGCTTGGGTTGCACGGGTTGAAGCAGCTGCAAGCGGTCATCAACAAGCTCGAACGCATTAGTAACGTTATCAGCGTCGAGCGCCGCAGCGTCTTCAAGACGAAGAGCTAGCGAGTTTTGCCAGCCCGCTCGGGGCGCTTACCTTGGAGGGTTTATGCAGTCGTTCATCAAGCTAGTCGCCACCTTTTGTGCATTCTGCTCCATTGCAGCGCATGCCGCGAGTACCGGTAAGCATTCAAATGTTGAAGCAACAACCCAGTTTTCCGCAGGTGCTAAAGCGGATGCCCCCGGTATGTTGACCGTGCAGTTCAAGGTTGTGCCGAATTCAGATATGGGTATCAATTTGGAAGGCCCCTGGTCGCTGGAAATTAAGGATGCCGGAGGGTTGACGATTGAGACGAAGAAGTTGGCGCGACCACAGCTGAATGAGCAAATGCCGGGCTTTTCCGTGACTGCATCCGTACCGCCACAGGCGCAGAGTGGCAAGCTAGGATATCGGCTGGTGAGTTTCATTTGCACCAAGGATAAATCGGTTTGCTATCGCGATGTCCACGACGGCACTGCAGGTTGGAAGCGTTAAGTGTTAAGCGCTACAGCATTTGCTTGATGCTGTCGAGATTTGCCGTCAGTCCCACACCCCACACCAGCGCGTCATCGGGCCCTGTGTTCCATTTCTGGTAAAGCACGGAACCAACCACTTCGCAACAGGCGTGTGCCATATAGTCGATAGCAATGCGTGCCGCCCAGCCTTGATCTCGATGGTTGAACGACTCAGATTTCTCGTCAAATGTGATCGTCGTTTTTCCATATGCTAGGCTTGGTCCAGCGGCGATTCGGTAGCGGAACAGCCATGGGTAGGCTGCTTCGCCATAAATCCAAAGTACGTTTTGTTCTTCACTGACGGTCAGCCGTTTCGACTGTTCGTCTTCGTTGTCCAGCATGCTGAATTCAAAACCGATACTCATCCGCCGACCACCTGGATGACTGTAGCTGATGCTCGATCCACTGCGGTAAGATTGGACAGATCCTCCCTCTTCCGTACTGCGTAGAAAGCGGCCAATGCGCAATGCGTGGTGCTGACCGTCGTCCGCATCGATGCCAGTGGCCATGCTGCCGTGCAAGACGGCAGTTATCGCCATCACCATCCTGAGTGTTGTCCTATATTTCATCATGGGCATCCCATGTTGCTGGAAACTGCCGGCACATCAAACCAGCGCTCAAACACTTCACAAACACCTGCTTGTTCACTGGTCTCAAAGCCACTGACAATGTGTTTAATGAATAGGTGATAATCAAACTCATCGCTGAGCTTATTGCTATCCCACTCATCGCGAAATGGCACGAGAGCTTCATAGACGATGCGGCCGACTTCGACTGCCGTTTTGTTCGTACTGCTGGTGATCTCAAAGAGTGCGGACGCCAAAATGGAACCCTTACAGTACGGTCCCCCGCCGCAGCCACTGTCACTCAAAGTACTGTAGGTCCAAGCTACGGGGAGAGTTCGATCCGCCATGAGCTTCGATAATGATTGTTGAAACTCATCTTCCCGCTGCGTCACCATATAGGCAAAGAAGTCGGAGATTCCTTCGTTGATGCCACGCAATTCAACATCTGCTGTTTCCGAGGCATCGAAATATACCGATGGATCTTTCTTGGCAAATTTATAATCGACGATGGCGTGGCCAAATTCATGGGCAACGACCGCCAAATTCAGATTTATCGGGACTTCCTCAAGGCGGGACGTTTTAAAAAAGAGAAAGTCGCGCGGACCAGGGAAAAAGGCCGCGTTGATCTTCGGCGTCTGGGCGATGCTGGCCTCTGGGCGATCGACACCAATCGTGGGCGCATAGAGCAAGCGCAACTTGCCAAAGTCAGCTAAGTCCAAGTCCAAATGGTCGCGCCAAAATAATATAGACGTTTCATACTGGTAATAAACGTTCAGCATTTCGAGCGATGCATAGTTGCGGGGATAGATGACGCCATTTTTGATCACATAATTGATGCGCGGCGCGTGTCCAGGATCGATGTACAAATCCCCCGCGGTACTAGGATTAATGATCTCGTCAATCTCTGCTTCGACGTCGATACTCGCGCCACCAATGAGTTTGGCAACAGTGCCACTAACACTGTCCACATCCGTGAGTGTGGAGAAAGTCGCTGTCTGCAGGCGATACCCTGAGTCTGTGGATATCAGTAGACGCGCACGAAAGGGCGCATCAGGGGCCTCAAGGGCAGAACCGCAGCTGCTCACAGCGAGGATCAGTGCCAGGGATATGACTGCCCTGGACGGATATTCGGTAAGCCGGCTCATGGGAATCTCCAAAATACATTTATGTAGGGCCGTACCACAGTCGGAGTGGCGATGGCCCCACCCTCTAGGTTTAGGGTCTTGCCACTAAATGTCACCGTCGCCATGCCCAAACCGGCAAATGATGACTTGGCCTGTGCCGTGAGCATGTTGATATTACCGACGATATCGCCGATCTCGGATTCAACCGCGACATTGGCATAAGCAGGGATGAGGACGATACCGGTGAATGCAATATTCGGAGTTAGGATAAAGTCATAACTGACGCCCGCACCTACGGCGTGTATGCGCCCCTCGATATCCAAATAGGGATCGTTGAAACCCAAGTAAATGTCGTAGACGCCCCAACTCAAATCTTGTTTTGAATCGAGAGCATGGGTGGTCGTGATGCCGACGAACCCGAATAATAGATCAAGATGATAGGTATCACCGGCAGCATTCGCCGATCCTTCTGCGTTATTGGCTTCGTCGTCTTTTTCTGGGTTAGCGGACAGAGGGAGCCGCAGTCCATACAGGTGGCTAACAAAGCTAGTTGTAAATGCGTCGCCGGTGAACATCCGATGTTTGACGTAAAAGTTGGGAGAGCTAAGCAGGCCGAGCATGGCCGCCTGCGTCCCGATTTCCAGATCCGGCAAAAGTCCGAATTTGACGTTGCCAAGGACGTTCACCTGCGCTTCGCGCTCTGCTAATAAATGGGCATTAAACCAATGGCTCAGGCGCTGTGTACTGGAAATGTCCGCCATGCCTAGGTTTGCAGACAGCAAACAAACGGCACTGACTGAGGATAGGGAGGAAAGGTGCCGTCGCCACATGCCGTTGCTAACTCGCCTTCTGAGCGGCCAGGGTCTTTTCGATGATCTCAAGAGTCGATTTGGCCTTGTCAAAGTCTGGCTTCATTTCCAAGCACTTCTGCAAATGCGACAAAGCCTTTTGATAGTTATCGAGAGTGCGGATTTTGATCATCGCCAACGCTAGATTATAGTGAAGGCGAAAGTTCTCTCGACTCTCAGGAAACACGGTAAGAGCCTGCTGGTACTCTTGAACGGCACCTTCATGGTCGCCCAACTTGGTGAGGGCAATAGCCCGATTGTTGTAGTAGCGAATGACGTCCATGGGGCTGGAATTTTCTCGAGAAAAGTTTGCTGCATGTTGCTCAAAGCCATGCTCACGCAACTTTTGCGACATCTCATATTTAAGGTCTGGTTTTTCGGGCGAGTGATCCACCAGCGAGCGCATGGATACCACGGACTGATCAGGGTCCTTCAATTGCATGTAAACTTCCGCCATATCCTGCAGGCGCTCCAAATTGAGTGGGGCACTGGCAGAGGCCTTTTCAAGAAAGGTCAGGGCTTCGTCATAGCGAGTCATGCGCAGAAGCAGTCGGCCGCGGGTATACAGGCAGGCGACGTTGCCTGGATCTCTTTCCATAATCTTGGTGATGAAGTTGAGAGCGTCTTCGTATTTTCCTGCTTTTTCGTACAGCTCCACAAGCAGCATAACACCCCGAACTCCCAGAGTTGCGAGCTTACTTCGGAGTAGTTGGGCCAGCGGCTCGAGCTGCTCAGTTTCCTCATATTTTTGGAAGATCTGAAAGCGAAACTGCTCAAAAGCAAAGCGCTTACGCTTGGTATCGACGCCACGACTTAGGTAGGGGAGTACCTTTATCGAGTTGAAGGGCTTTATGATGTATTCGACATCGCCCAGCTCCCTGGCCAGCATATCTCCCTTTGGTTCTTTTGCTTTGCCCGACATCAATACAAAGGCGCTGCAGCGGCGCTCGATGTCGGGGTGCGCCCGCCACTTTTGAATCAGTGATAATCCATAGAGCGGTTGAAATTCTAACTCTACAAACACGACGTCAAAGATCTGATGATCGAAATGATGCATAGCTGTTTCGAGATTCTGAGCATTGACGACCCGCACCTTATAGGTGGATAGGGGCCCTTCAAGCGCTTGGCCTACGGTCGAATCATCGTCGATGACCAGGATCTGCTTTGGTAGGTTTGCTTGCGCCATAACGGGTTCCTGCCGGGCATGTAGCGACGCTCGCTGCGCGTCATCAGCATTTAGAGGCGATCAAAAGTGTGACATAATGAAATTCTACCACGATCGGTTCGCAATCTGCGAAGGAGCCAGGCGACAAGCGATGAACGCTGTTTTTCACATAACATCTGGAATCGCCTTCCTCTTTTTGGGCTATTTACTGGTTCGTAAAACGGCGCAGCTGCGGCGTGTACAGAGTTATCTTCGGGCGACACTGGGTCATTCTGGGCCATCCAGCCTACGCGTGGCAACTCTCGAGGATTTTTTACAGGGCTTTTGTGATGATGTCGGGCTGGCGTTCGACATGGACGACAAGGTCCGGACGACGGATTTGCGACGCATTCACGTCGACGGCGTTTTGGCCGCGTTGCTAGCTGTCCGCCCGCAGGCCGTCACCTTGCGCTCAGTTCGGCAGGCAGAAACGACGCAAATCGTCCTGAAGACGCACGGGCATAAGGGAAATCTTCATGATATCCTGCATAGTCTCGAGCAGGCCCTGGGTGGGCAGGTTTCGGCAGTTGTCGAACCAGCGGAGCGATAGCTAAATTAAGGGGGCGAATGATGCGCCAAGTAGTATTTTTAACGACATTTGTGGCTGGCTTTATCCTGGGAATAGGCTGTGTGTCCACGCGCCCCAAAGAGGTCAAGGCGCCGTCTATAACTGACGAAATGCCACTGCAAGATGTCCTGCAGGCCGCGCAGGCGCACGGCGGCGATACACTCGAGGCGGCTCTGAAGCGCATTGACCGCAAGAGGGAAGTTCCGGCCGCAGCCATCTGGGCGCGCGAGCAAGTCGTCAAGCGCGGTGGCGATTTGGAGGGGGTGGAGCTCCTTTCCACGGTCCGGCTTTATCAGGAGCATGTAGCGGAGCTGGATCAAGTCATCTTTTTGAAGCTGGTTCGCGATGAACGTAATCTAGCGCGGCAGTTGGGCTGGCAACTGGCAGCCAACATGCCCAGTCCGAAGGTGGCTCAATGGGCGCAAGATGAGCTTTCCGTAGCGCTGGAGCGTGGCAATGAGCAGTCGCACATGCTGCCGCAGATGGCAAATGCCGTTTCCGCCAATCGTTTGGGCAGCTTATATACCTACATGCGTCAGGGGCTCCTATCGACCGGCGATGACGCTTTTGTTCGCGCCATGATTCGGTTAAGTCCCGAGCGTGCGTCTGCTGATTTTCTCGACTATCTAGCGCTGGCCCCCATCGAAGAACTGCGACAACTGACGCAAAGATCCATCAACGTGTATTCCTGCATGATGATTTTGCGACATCTGGCTTTGTATCCAGCTCCCGTTCATCACGCCAATTATGAACAAGTCTTCCTCTATGCAGTTAGCCGCAATATGACCCTTTCGAACCTAGCGAATATGGCGATCGAAAGTGATTTGACGCGCGCTCGTGAGGAATTGGCCATGACTCTCGCGCGGCTGCCGTCCTGGATTCAAGTGGCCTACATCGAGAGCGCCCGACGCAATCGCTCCACGCAGGTTAGCTTGTTCTTGGGAGAGCTCCGGCGCGTTTCTAGTCAAGAGGATGTGATCGCTGAAATCGATGAAGTTTTGCGCTAAGCCGGGAGTTATAGGGTGACGAGCTGGCTTGGTAATCGGGGAGGAGCGTATCTGGCGTTCCTCCTTTTATTTTTTCCACGGATCGCCCACTCAGCCACTGTGCACAAAGTTGGCACGGTGAACAATGCCGTTCTTGAGTTGACTGCGGATGAGCTGCGCAGCTGTCAGGATGGCGCCACGGTGCAGCTGCAAGGGCAGGATCCGAGCTGGCGTGCCCGGGCCACCATCAGCCGCTGTTTTGCGAAAACCAAGCGGGCCATCATCAAAGTCGAGGCGCCACCAACGCCGCTTACGGTCGGGATGAAGCTCACCTGGAAGGTTGGCAGCCTGGCGGCATCCGGTACAGTCGCTGCAACATCGGCAGCGAACCTCAGTTCCGAGCTGATTCGGGAAAAGCGCCGTCGCGGGCTTGGTCTACGGGCGGGTTTGGGGGTCGTCGGTAGTATACCGGGCGTCGGCCTCGAAGCTTGGTATGCCTCGAGTTCCCGGTGGCAATGGGGTGGTTTGGTTGAGGCTGGAGCCCTGGATCTGGCGCCCGAGTTGCAGAGAGAGGCGGATATCCGCATTGAGCGCTTCCTGCTGACGGGCGCCTTAGCTTTGGGCCAGGCCCGTTATTTTTGGGGAAATAGCTTTTTTGTCAGCGCATTGATCGGCGGCCGACAGATCCATGGTTCCTATGCGTTTGCTGATGATTCCGGAAACGCCTTACTTGGCGACATTAATGTCGTCAGCGGCGTTGTCGGTCTTGGCTTGGGCAACCTCTGGAGCTGGGACAACGGCGTTTTCTTTGGTGGTCAGTGGGCGGGTCTGGTGGTTCCGATTTACAGTTCGGCGACGGTGACCACGACGACCGAAGGGGCGGTTTCTGCCCTCATCCATGACATCCAAACCGAAGCAGATGCCCTCGGCAAGTCCATTGGCGAGAAGCAATCCGAACAACGTCTTCACCTTATTGTCGGATATCATTGGTAAAAAAAATTCACGCTAACGATATTGAAAATTATTCTCAAGAACGGTAGCTTTCTTCCGATAAGATTTTTGGGCGTTTATCGGGAGGCATGAAAGTCATGTATGTCTGTTTATGCGCCGGAATTTCCGACCGCAAGATTCGCGAATTGATCGCTAGCGGTCATACTAATCTTCGATCCTTACAAAAGCAGTGTAGCGCCGGCGCCAACTGCGGCGCCTGCGTCTGTCATCTTCAGCAAATGCTTCGGGATCTTGAGCAGACGGACTGCGAGCCGTCTGCAGACATGCATCGGGACTCTATCGTCGAGTAGCCAAACCGTTTCCCGCAAAATGGGCGACATAGGCAATTCCCAGTTTTGCAAAAGCCGCAGCCTGAGAAAACGCGGTTCCGTTGGTCAAATCATCGCCAGTCGTATGGATGTGAGGGTTATAGTTGGCCGGGTCTTCAAAGGGGAAGGCCGCCGCATAACCCTGCCGAGTCCAGGAATAGTGATCGCTATTTCCACCTGACAACACCTTAGTACCCCAAGTCACGCCAGCATATTGGTCGATCAACTGCCCCAATTGGGTGTTGAGCGCAGCATTCGTATTGTTGCTCACCAACCAGATCTTGTCGGCTGGGCCGCTACGGTAAATGTTCATATCGTGCTGCACCATGGCCACGACATTCTTCGCTTGATCCCGATACTTTTTCGCCATGTCTTGGCTGCCCACCAATCCTTGTTCTTCGGCGGCATATCCGTGAATCTCCAGTGTGCGCTCCAAGGACCAGTTCTGTTGCATCAGGACGCGAAAGATCTCGAGATTGGTCGCTGTGCCGCTGGCGTTATCATCGGCCCCTGGCGACCGACCGCTGGTGCCGCTCATGTACGCGATGCTGTCGATGTGGCTCCCGAGAATGATCAGCTCATCCGGCTTCGTGCGCCCGATAATTCTAACAACTAGGCTCGGTTGCGTAGTCTTGCCGGCATGCTCAAAAGTTTCAATCTGCACGTCGTCTCGGGCGCCGGCCAAAGCCCGGTATTCCCTCGCCAGCAGGTCGGCAACGGTTTGCCCTGTGGGCGAGCTGGAGTGGCGAGTGTGAATGCTGGAAAGGTCCGAGACGGTCCCGCGAATACGCTCTGGATCGACTGTGCTGGTGGCGGCGAGGACGTCTTGCTTGAGCGTGCCAATAGCGTGAATTGCTGCGGGTGCCGCAGGTTCGACGCCAAAGACGGGGTCGCCGCGCAACTGAAAAAGTGAACCACAAGGCAGGCCGCGCTCATGTAGAAATCCAGATAATGGTAAGACCTCGTCTTCAGCGACTTTTAGTACCGCGAATTGGTTACCGGCAACCGCCTCGACGGGGCCAAAGCGCTCGAGGTCATTACTGGTAATCTTGCCATTTGCAAAGGAGACGACGTATCGGTCTTCGAAGACATTGTCGAGAGGCGAGGGCGACATACGCACCTCCCAGCCGGAATCCTGATAAATCACCAAGCGACCATCATCGATAGCATTGGCTTTGATGGGGTTGACGCTAAGCCGTCCGCTAGCATGTGCAGGGGCTGTCAGAGTGAGTGTGCTGCTGAGCACAAGAAACAGGCGCTGGATAGATCGCATCATACCCTCCCTCGGTGGTGATCTGCCTTTTTCCGTAAAGCATTGGTAAAGGATAGTCGTCATGCCGCAGTTGGGTCAACTCAGGTGTTCTGCAAAAGCATTCCCATGCCAACGGTTCTGTGGCAAAGTCGGCCATTCAAGCTTCATCAACTGGCCGAACCGTTGCGATGAAAATGAAACATTCCAATCATTTCAGACAATTGAATAAACCAATCGCCTATGCCTGGTGGGCGGTTGTGGCCATATTCTTGTTGCGAAGCTTGGAAGCTTTCGAGATCCATCATCATGGCGACCCACTGTACTACACCCTGGTCGCGCCAAAGCTCTTTTACGACATCGGATGGGCGCAAATGTGGGAGCACTTGCACCATTACGCTCAGGCGGGTTATTTCGACCTCCTTTACTTCATACCGTTTGCGTTTGTTGAGTCATTAGTTACCAATCAGCTGATCTGTCAGTTCATACACTTTTTCGTCGCCATGGGCATTGCCTGCTGGGTCGTTGCGAAAACAATTCGCCATCCGATTTGGGGGCCACTCGCGGTATTTTGTCTTCTGACGATCGGTAAAGATGCGGGTCATTTCCATTACGCCAAGAACGACGCAGCGGTGGCCACAGCTTCGCTCCTGGGCGCTTTGTATGTCTTTCTTCGTCCCGCTTCCTATCGTTCGGCGGTGGTGGGTGGTTTTTTGCTGGGTCTAGCGCCTGGCATTAAGTTGAGTGGCCTAGGTGCATCCGGGCTATTGGGACTCTACTTTTGTTACAAGGCGTGGAAGCAGCCTAATCGCTGGGCCCTCATCGGTTTGGCGGTAGCCGTAGCGGCGATGACGGTGGCCCCTCAGCTAGCCAAGAATTTCTACTATACGGGTAATCCACTGTTTCCTGGATTTTCGACCTTGATGCCGGGCAATTCAAGTCCGGCGATGGTCGACTATTACGCGCGATTAAACGGCGATCGCGTGACCGCAGCCATCTTTCTAACCAACTTGTTTGACTTGTTTACCGGCAAGTACGTCTTTCTTATTGCTCCGATCACCTTCGTTTACAACTTGCGCCAGGGTCGCACAGCACCCAATTTCTTCTTTCTTCTCAGTCTGGGCGTCTTTCTGCTCTACCTCGTTGGTAGCGGCACGGTCTCGCATCCTCGGTACTTTTTTGCCTGTTATTTTTTCCTCGTTGTTTTTTTGTTTATGAGTCTGGCGCAGTATGAATTTGCTCCGCGCACCGGGAAAATTCTGGCATCTGGCGTGCTCGTTTTGGCGTTGCTGGATGCGAAACTTGACTTGACCATTCGCAACATCGGTGATGCAATTCGCATCCAGACGCAATTGACAGAAGAACAGGCGATCAAGGAGTTCATTCCTTGGGGCTATGTCTGGGACCACGTTCAGGACGTGCCAGCTCCTCTCATCATCTCGGACAAGTTCCACTATAATTACTATAGCCCGCGCGGTACGCGCATGCATGTTATCAGTCAAAGTCCTCAAGCCTATTTCCTAAAAACCTGCAGCACGGAAGCGGACGTGGCGAGATTGCGAGACTATGATTTTGCCTTCATCCACGGTGATCGGACGGATCCGTGTTTCCAATACATTATTAGGAACGGCGAGTACCGAACTCAATTCCATAACATTTGGGTTGGGGCCCTACGCGTATATCGATTGCGGCATCCAGCTGCTGAATCGGAGATGACTGGTGAGAGCCGCCTTCCCTAGTGAAGGATTGCCACGAATAGGGACTTGGGAGTTCTATGCGCATCGGAAAATTGATCATTCAAATTCCTTGCTACAACGAGGAACAGACCCTGGCGACCGCTTTGCGCGCACTTCCCCGCGAGCTTCCGAACGTCGACAAGATAGAGTGGCTACTGATCGATGATGGCTCCCGTGATCGCAGCGTCGAAGTCGCGCGTGAGTGCGGTGTCCAGCATATTGCGTCCATTCCCGTCAATGGCGGACTGGCGAACGCTTTCATGGTCGGGATTACAGCTTGTTTACGCCACGGCGCCGATGTGATCGTGAATACGGACGCCGACAACCAATACAATGCCGACGATATTCCCAAATTGTTAGAGCCCATTCTCGACGGCCGCGCGGAAGTTGTCGTCGGGGCACGCCCAATCGGTGATATTCAGGATTTTTCTCCGATCAAGAAGCAGCTGCAGAAGCTGGGATCCTGGGTGGTGCGACTAGCGTCGGGCACCGATATTCCCGATGCGCCTAGCGGCTTTCGGGCGATGACACGCAATGCCGCCTTGCAGCTTTGCGTGCAGAGTGAATATACCTACACGCTCGACACGATCATTCAGTGTGGACGCAAGAACATTTCGATCACCAGCGTCCCCGTGCGTGTCAACGGATTCCTGCGGCCTTCGCGTCTGGTCAAGAGTATCCCATCGTACGTTTGGCGATCGATTTTAACCATTCTGCGTATCTATATGCTTTACAAGCCGGTTCGCTTTTTTACTGCTTTGGCGATAACCTTTATGGTACCGGGAATTTTCTATATTTCCCGCTTCCTGTACTTCTACGCACTGGGGCAGGGAGACGGCAAGATTCAGTCGCTGATTCTGGCTAGTGTCCTGATTATCTGCGGGTTCCTCATGGGGGCGTTGGGCGTCATTTCTGATTTGATCGCCGCCAATCGGCGATTGCTAGAGGACATCCGCAGTCGAACTCTGGCCATGGAATGCGACCAAGCCATTAGGAAGGGTTAGTCGATGAGTATTGAGTTTACTTCGACTTTTGAAGTCGGACAGGTCGGTGGCAATTATTACGACAAGTACAATACCGCCAACCCCATTGCGCGGCATTTGATGCGGGGCTTCCTTGACTCATTCCAGCATTTGGTTTTGGCGTCGAAGTCAAAGAGTTTTTACGAAGTCGGCTGCGGCGAAGGCGAGTTGGCACTGCACTTGGCTAAACAAGGCTTTGCCGTCAACGGAAGTGATATTGCACCCGAGTGTGTGGCGGATGCACAAAGTGCCTTTCAGAGACACGGCTTGCCAGGGACGTTTCGGCAGCGGAGCTTGCTGCAGCTTTCGCGGGCGGAGGTGGCGGAAGCTGAGTGCCTCGTTTGCTGCGAAGTATTTGAGCACTTGGATGAACCAGAAGCTGCACTACGCGCTTTAGTCGCGCTTAAGATTCCCAAGTTGATTGCAAGTGTTCCGCGCGAGCCGATGTGGTGTGCTTTGAATGTAGCGCGAGGTAAATATTGGAATCGTCTTGGCAATACGCCGGGGCACGTCAATCATTGGGGGCGGCGGAGTTTTCTGCGGTTTCTCGAAAGGCATTATCGCGTCAGCATCGTCAAAACGCCGATTCCTTGGACTATGGTTCTGGCTGAGTTGAAGTAAAAAAAAAAACGGGCCACCCGAGGTCGCCCGTATCCATTGTATCCGCTAGTAGGTTAAAGCTGCTCGGCCAGGTAATTCTCTTTGCCAACTTCCTTGATGATAGAAAGTTGCGCCTCGAGCCAGTCCACGTGGCGCTCTTCGTCGCGCAAGATACCTTCCAGCAAATCGCGGGTGGAATAGTCAAAGGCCTCGTCGCAAATCTTGACACCCTTGCGCAAGCGCTCAAGAGCTTCAAACTCCAACTTCAGGTCGGATTCAAATTGTTCTGGCACCGTCTCGCCGATGTTCAGCTTGCCGAGCTTTTGCAGATTCGGCAGACCCTCGAGAAAGAGGATGCGATCCGTAACTTCCTTAGCGTGCTTCATCTCGTCGATCGATTCTTTGTAAACCACCTGATAGATCTTGTTATAGCCCCAGTTCCGGCACATGGAGGCATGCAGAAAGTATTGGTTAATGGCGGTCAATTCGCCCATGAGAACGTCGTTTAGCACTTCAATGACTTTTGGATGACCTTTCACCGTCTTTACCCCCGATGTTGGTTGCGGCTGAAACCTTAACACACGGCCGGCCAGGTCAAAAGCTGAAAGCGGCGCCGATTATGGCCGTTGGGTCCAGCGCTGAAGATTGGCCAGCACATCGCTGGCCCGAGTAAGGGTTGCCTCAGGGTAGCCCAGTGCCCTCTTGATCCCGATGTCGCGATCTAGCGGATTTCGTTGACGTTCAAGCTGGAGGGTGCGGACCGGGCCGAGTTTGCCCAGATAGTAAATGGCGTTCGATGGTACGGGCCAGTCGCTGCCATACAGCGTACGATTGACGATCTCTGTATCTTTGGCCAACTTCGGGGTGTGCGGAAAGCGCCCCGGGTTGCACAGTCCAGAATTGTCGACGTAAAGATTCGGGTACTGCGCAAGAAGGGCTTTGAGATTTGCTGTTTGATCCGCTTCAACCGATGCGATGATGCGGGTCGCCGTATGAGCGCAGATGACCGTCACACCTTGGTCGAGGGCCGGGCGCAAGTGCTCGACGCGGCTGTAGGCTTCGTTGAAGGTATGAAATGTCCGCTCGCCGCCCATGTGTACCAGCAAGGGCACGCGGGCGGCAGCTAGTTTACGGTAAAACGGTTGCACTTGCGTCGAACTAGGGTTGAAGTTTTGGGCGCTGGGGAGCCACTTAATGAGTACAGCACCCTCTGCCAAGCAGTAGTCCAACTCGTCGAGGCTATCAGCACGCATAGGGTTGATGGACGGCCCAGGCAGCAAGTTGGAGTGCGTTCGACACACGTTGAATACCCAGCGCGATGGAATGAACATCTGTAGTTCATGGATGTGCTCAGCACCGGTGTGCGCATCGTAGGAGCTGTCAAACCCCAACACGACCCCGTAGTCCAATTCGCTGTGCCGCACATAATCCGAGATGCGTTGGGCCCAGTCTCCATCGATGGTCGTCTGCATTTGCTTGTTCGAGATCCCCTGAATCAATTTCAGCAGTCGGAATGTATAGCGCTGGCGAAACGTGTTCGACAAACGAATGCCTGAGCCGCAACAGCCAGTGCCAGCCAAATGCATATGAACATCAATCTTTAAGCTCATGGTTTGCTCTCGCCATTGAGGGTCTGATTGCGTAACCAAGCTGACACAACCTGCACCGTACTTTCGCTCATCAAGACTGAGCAGTGGTTTTCGGCCGGAACGATATGCAGCGTCGAGCGTGGCAGAAACTTCATGAAAAATTCACCAGCAGCAGGTGGTGCCAAGAGGTCTAGGGCTGCGTGGACGAGCAGAGTGGGTACCTGGCTTTGCCTGTCAGCGATGCGTTGCATGATTTCGCGAAAAATCTGCCGCACCACCTCGACGTAATGGCCGCGCGCCTCGTAACGAATGGGATACTTGCGCCGATTGACGGGCCCGATAGCGGGTATCAAGTCACGAAACTCATAATTCAGCAACTGATGCCGGAACCCTGGATAGAACGGCAACATCAGCTCTCGAAATAGAAAGCGTGCCGTGACGGTCAACTCAACGGGGGTGCCAATGACGGCGGCGCTGGCGATGTTCCACTCTCCTTGCAGAATTTCGTGCAGGAGAAGCGCACCGCCCAGGCTGTAACCGACAGCGTGAATGGGTTCGTAGGGGGCCAGCTCACGCAACTTGTTGCGTGCGACGCTCAACATATTGGGCCAAGCAGAGGCGCGAAGAACTGTGGAACTGGTGGTGCCATGGCCATCGAGGTCAAAGGTGAAGATGCCCAGTCCCTGCTCGTGCCACTCGCGAAAAAGATGGGTTTGGCAGAACATGAGATCGTTACCGGTGCCGTGCACCATAACCACACAGCCGAGACCAGGCGACCGAGGGGGAATGAACAAATACTGGGTTTCGCCCTTCGCCTCTGGGCGCGGGTATTTGCCCAAGAAGTTCTGTGAGCCAATTGAGGCAAGCCAGTTGGTGAAGGCATGAACATGCCACATGCTGTGCTTACTTCCTCTTAGTTGACGAGGCGACCATAAATCGATAGCCTTGAACCATCAATTCTTCATGAAGTAGGTACTTAGGTCAATGCGCCAAGTTGCGAATGACGACATCACCGCATTCTTATCGCGCTACGGTTGGCATTTTCACGAAATTGGCGCACGCCGGTGGGCGACGGGTTGGCAGGGTGATAAGCGAGCTTATCCTTTGACCGTTGAGCTCTGTGATACGTGGGTCAGCTTCGAAGTTGTACCCTTCATGAAGCTTGATATTGATTGGGATTCATGGCCGGATGTGATGCGATTCATCCTGGAATTGAATTACTCGGCGCAGATGGTTTCATTGGGACTGAACCAAGACCGTCAATTGATCCTGCAGACGCAAATCCTCACGGAAAACCTTACGTACGAGACCTTTGCCGATACACTGAGTCTGGTTGGATATTACGCCGAATCGCTCTATGACTCGATCATGGAGCGTATCTTTAGTTGCGGAGTCCTGTACGATCATGGCAACCGACTACTCACCTGAGCTTCCTGAAGCCCAGTTCTACCTCGCACAGCAAAGCGCACTGTTCAATTCCTATGCAGTGGCTTTGTCTGAAAACCGATAAACCGGGATCCAGAGATCCCGGGAACCGAACTCAGACGGACCTGATTTACAGTATCAGGCCTGAAGTTTAGCGCGGAGCAATTTGTATATTGACGCAGTTAACTTCCATATCCTTCCGCCAAATTGAGAACGATGCTAGAGGCCGCCCTGAGCAGCTGGGATCTAAGATAGCCTGGCAGCTCCAACTCTATCGCGAAGCCAAAGCAGTCCAGCTGCCTGGCTTTCTGAAGAATCAGCTTCTTCGGGCGGCCAGTTCAGTGGCTCTCAATCTTCAGGAGGGCAATGGCCGCCAGTTGCGAGGAGAACGCCGGCAGTCGTTTCGTATTGCACAGGGGTCGTTTCGTGAAGTCTGCGCGATTAGGGACCTGGAGCCGCACGCAACTGCTTCGCTCACCCCAACGTTGGATCGGCTTGGTGCGCATCTGTATCGACTACTTTCATCGGTATCGTAGTGACTGTCTCGTTCAAAGTGAGTGAATCGTGTTGCTAACCGGCAATCATATAGATATGCATTGCGCACAACTGCGACGATAAGCCCTCAGCATTTAAGGGGAATTAACGCACCTTTCGCCAAAGCCCTAGTCTAAGGCGATCATGAAACCCGGCATCCTTCCGATCAGATAAGCGATTCTTGCTGTCCATTTTTGCAAGGTGAGGCCGTGGCCGACAGTCAACATGTTCGATTCAGTCACTACCGTGTCCTAGAGGAAGTTGGCGTTGGCGGCTTAGGACGGGTATTTCGCGGTATCGATGAGCACACCGGGCGGACCGTCGCTATCAAAATTTTGCATGATCGCTTCAGCAACAGCCGAAAGTTCTTGGGAATCTTTCATCGCGAGCTATTAATCATTTCGCGTCTGCACCACAAGCACGTGGTCAGTTATCTCGATGGCGGCTTCGAGCCACCCCAATGCTACATCGTGACCGAGTTTGTCGAGGGGTGGTCGTGCCACGCCTTCCTCAAGCGGGTGAAGCGCGTGCCGCCGCTCGTTGGTCTTTGCATCACCATGGATATGCTGCAGGGTGTGGATTATCTGCACCTGCACGATACCATTCATAGCGATCTGTCATCTCCGAATGTGCTCCTTGATCGCAATGGTCGGGTCTTGGTGACGGACTTTGGTCTGGCCTGTCAGCTGGAAATCGAGGACTACAAAAATTACATGGTCGGCACGCCCGGCTACTACTCGCCAGAACACGTTACGGAAGCCGCCATTGTGCCGCAGACCGATCTCTATTGTGCGGCGTTGATCTTGTACGAAATGCTTACGGGTGTGAAGGCTGTGCCAGCTTCAACCGACCGCAATACGGTGATTCAAGGCATGAAACGCATCGACTTGGAGCGGGTGGTTTGCGCTGATAAACGCATGCAGCTGCAGATCCGCAAACTGCTGAAGGGCGCCTTGCAGCCCGTGGCAGCCAAGCGCATCCAAAGCGCTGAAGAAATGATGTTCGAGATTTATGTAATTCTGAAGCGCTACAATATTCGCTATGCGCGACACGCTATTAAGAAGTTCTTGGTTGATGCTGGCCTCACGCCTGGACCCTTTGATGGCAAAGAGCAGGATATTTATCAGGGTGCGGTGATTCCTGGTTAGGCGGGCACAGCCCCTAGTCGACCCGCTGCAATCGAACTTTGAAGTCGACGTTTTCTGCAACCCAATTGAAAAAGCGCTCTTGCTTCTCAAACGGAGTTCCAGGCAACATGATCTTGGGCGATCGCCAGCCGGCCATGACGCGGTCATCCTGGGTCCAAACCTTGACCCGTTTGCGCGGCACCTGCGTTTGCCAGTTCATGCCGACGACGGCTGACGTGTAGAGCACGCGCAGCGTGATGTTGCGGGCCAGATTTTCCAGTGGATCGACGCGAATGCTGCGGTAGTCGGGCTTGCGATCTTTGGTCGAGACATCGGGTACGCCATCGGTCAGCATAATGATATCGATAGGCTTCAACACCAGGTTTCGGTTGCGCACGGTGACGGCGATTTGATTGAAGAAGGCCGTGTAGTCGGTGAATGGGTTCTCCTTACCCTTGGGGAATATGCTGCGCAGCTTGGCGGTGATTTCCGCGACGGACCGGTGCTCAAAGTCCTGAATGGGAAAGAACGTCTTCGGTTCATCGGGCTTGGCGCCACCGATGGAGCCGACGAACAGGGCGCGCGGGCGGACCATGCCACCTAGGCCATTCAGATGCCCGTAAAGATAGTGGGCCATAAATTCGATGGAATCATCGAAGTACTTGGTGCGCATGAAGGAGCCGCTGATGTCCATGCCGATGAACATGACGTTTTTGCCAGGACCCGACGCTTCTTCTTCGCCTTCATCGCTGGCCGTTTCCGACTTGCTATCAGGAAACAGCGGGCAGCCCACGAGCAGTAAGGCGACGCTCAATAGACCCAGGCAGCGCAGCGCCCTTCGGTAAATCATGACGGCATTCTCCTTAGTCATCCCGCCCCTCCTTGCGGATGCGAGAAAATAGTTCATCGGCATTGGCCAGATCTTTGAACGACTCAAATGGCAATTCAAATACATGCGTGCCGTTAAACAGCAGCGTACAAAAGTTGACGGTCGCAGCGACGATTTGCAAGGGAGGTAAAATGAAGGCGCTGAGCATCTCGTCGCCAGTCTCGTGTACCCAGTCGATCTCTTTTCGGATCTTGTCGATCGCCGCTTTGATAAAGACAAACTGCTCGGCTTTGCTGTCATGCTTCTTGCCACCCGTCTCGCGCAAGCCGGTACGCTGGATGATAGCCATGATGGTGGGAGTTCCCGTCCCGGCGAAAAGGAACCAGGTCATCCCGCGAATTCCCAGCCAGGCCGTCGCGGCGATCGATAGAGTGCCGACGATTCCTAACGAAAATTCCCCGCCCGAGTGCTGGGCAAACCAGGGCACCAAGGCATCGACAAATTCACGATAGAGGAACATGACTTCAAAGATTAGCGTGAAGAATTCGACGATGCCGACCAGGATGATCTGCTTGATGTCGCGATTCTTGATGGCCTTTTCCAGTGTCGAGACGATGGCATAGCTGCCGACAACGAAGGCTAACATCATCAAGTATAGGATGATGCGAACGACGACGCCATTGATGGCGCCATCGGTCAATCCTTCCAGAACATCGTTGACGAGGGGTGTGGTCACGAATGTGAAGACAACGGCTTCAAGGGCTGACCATAATAGCGTCATCATCACCGCGATCCAGGGCGTTCCTGGTGTGACATAAACCTGGCCCATGTCGCGAGCGATTCGCAGTGGCGCCAGGAGGATATCTTGAATGGAGAGCCACAAGCCCAGCACCATGAGGCGCAGGAAGCCAAAGCACCAACCCAGCAGCTGAAACAGAAAGCGAACCAGTCCGCCCCAGAAGCTGAAGATCGCTCGGCCGAGATCCCACCACGTGATGAATAACTTGGCCATGAACTGCCGGCGTTTTTGTCGGACAATCACTGAAAGGAGGCAGACGATGCTGACCCAGCTGGCGGCGATAATAGCTGCTACGGGCAAGAGAAGGAGAATCCGTTTACCCAGCGCTATCCACAGTTCGTCATCAGCGCCCCAAGCAAAGGACAAGAACGGTCCCTGAAAGAGCAAAGGAAACATGAGGATGTATAATATGAATTTGCTCGTGCCATCCAGCTTATCAAACACCGCATCGGCTCCTGTGGTAATGCACGCCGCGGACTCAGCGCAGCCCGCATGAGTGGCAATATATGTAGAATAATATCATATAGTTATAGATGATGCCTGGGTGCGGGCCGGAGTCTAACAATGGTTGGAATATCGGCACATCTTTATCATATTGCCAATAACAGAGTAAGATTCTTGGATGAACTCTAAATGGCGTTTGCCTCTTTTCATTCGTGACCGCTTTGATTCGACATCGGTTTTGCTATTTGCGGCCGTCTTTGTCCTGCACGGCTACTTCTATAACGGTGTCAGCTGGAATCAAAACGCGCGATACGACCTCGTCTATTCGATCGTTGAGCCGGGTATAGATCAGGGATTCCCGTTTAGCATCAATCACTTTGTGGTCGGTTCGTCAGCGCAGCCAAATACCGGCGATTGGTCCCTGCACGATGGACGATACTATTCTAACAAAGCTCCTGGTGCGTCCTTTATGGCGGCAGGCCTCTATCTATTCTTGTTTCATGGCGAATCCTTGCTGGGCCTGGACCCCGCTGCGCCCATTTTGGCCCAGATCAATGCGTATCTGATGAACCTTTGGGTTTCGGTCTTTTGGTCGGCGCTTGCCACCGTCGTTCTCTTTCAGTTTCTGCGCCGACGTTGGGGCGCAACACGAAAGGCCGATGTGGATGCTCTCTGGGTAGCCGTGGCCTTTGCCTTTGGCACTTTGATCTTTCCCTTCGATACGCAGTTTTGGGGTCATACCACGGCGGCAGCCTGGATCTTGTTCGGAACGGTAGCTGCCATGTCGGGTAAAGATCGTTGGCGCGTCCTGCTGGCTGGGTTTTGCTTAGGCTGGGCCGTCTGTATCGAATACGCGGCTGCCCTGTATGTACCATTGGTGGGAGCATACTGCCTTTGGCGCACAAAGAGTTGGAAGGACGGGGTGGTATTCGCGGCCGCCGCAAGCATCGGTATCGGCCTGCTGATGGCGTATCAGGAAATCTGTTTTGACAGTTTCCTGACACCAGCGCCCTCGCTCTCTAATCCTGTGTTCCTCGCCAAGGAAGACATTGGGGGCTTGTTTGGACGTTTCAATGGCGAGACCATTTTGCGCAATTTGTTTTCTTGGAATCGCGGATTACTGATCTTTTGCCCGATACTTTGCCTGACTTTTGTCGGGCTCCGCGCCCGTTGGCGATCACCCGAGCGATTATTTTTGCTACTTTGCTGGTCATGTATACTTGGCACCATCCTGCTAATTTCGAGCTTCAACGGTGCGGAAGGGGGCGCCAGCAGCGGGCCCAGGTACCTCATCGCCAGCTTGCCGTTCTGGTGCCTCCTATTGCCACAGGTGTCGACTCTATCGCGACCTTTCCGACGAGTATTCGCAATCTTACTAGCCCTGTCCATATTGAATATGACGGTGATCGCCTTTGTCAGTCCGATGCTGTCCCCCCAAATGCGGAATGTTTGGTGGGATGGGATTTACGGTTATTTTTTAAGTGGCCGCTTTCCTTTGCGCACGATGCTTGCTCATTACCGCGGACAGGTGACGCCTGAACTGTCTCGCTTTAGTACATTTACTCTTGGCACGCTTTTGGGCAGGGTGGGGCCCGTTGGCAGCCTGCTGATCTGGCAGGCGATGGCAGCAGGTTTTGTCTGGGCTATCTGGGTTCGTATCGCGCCAAGTACCAGGTATGAATCGATCCCGCCCGGCACCGATTCTGGTACCTGACGCCGGGGTGGGCGCGGGTCTCGACGAGGCGCCCATCGGCGCAATCCCGAAACTCTGTCAGTTCGCTCACCGCAAATCCACTGATGGCTGCCGGCACGCGATTGGCGAGGACCAGCCAGAACCCGGAACTAACGTCGAGTGCGACCGGCGCATTCAACTCGGGTCGACGCAGGAATTCGGAAGGTCGAGCGATGCCGGGCCAATGGCACACGGGCCTGCCCGTATAAAATCGCAACATGGCCACCATTTGATAGGTGTCGGCACACAGTACGCCGGGTAGAGGCGCAACGACCTGACTCAAAGCTTGATAACCACTTGTCTCATCGGCAAGGCGATGCTTGCTCTTGGCCGCAAAACTCGCTGAGTTTCCGCCGAGGCTGGTGAGCACGACTAGTGCCAACAGCATCAACGCGTTGCCTAGGCTGCTGGACCAAAGTAGGCGCCGCCAACCCGCGAGGAATGGTGCTAACCAAACCGCCGCACCAATCACATACATCGCGGGCCAGTTGGCTTCGACGGGTGTGAACATAGCAATGCTGCCAAAGAAAAGTAATGGTACGACTGCAGCGCAAGCTAGCAGCCAACGCACGTCGCCATTTGTGCCAGAATTTGACGGCGACGACAGATTCTGACGCCCGCGCCAACGTCGGTACAGTGCTAGTATGACGGGGATCAAGCCGAGTCCCCAAAGCGCCAATTGACCTCCGAAAAACTCGCGCGTTTGGCGCTCCCACATTTCCCAGGCCGTGCGTACAGGGCGCGGCTTCGCTACCTGGTCAGGATCTCGTAATAACTCGGCGAGGCGAAACTCTTCTGAATCTCGGGTGGCTTTGCTTGCGGTTGGTAATTTTATGGTCTCGGCCCCGGTCAACAAGTACTCTTTGGCGAAGCCGCGTCCGACCTGAAAGCGCATGGTCGCCCATTCGTGTTGCGCATTCCACAAGATGTGCGGTGAAAACACCAGGAGGCATGCAACGAGTCCAGCATAGGGCCAGGGTGTACGCCAATGGGGGCGGGCGCGGAAGAGCAGAACCAGGAGAAAGACTAGCGGCAAAAGTATGGCCGTATACTTGCCGAGCAGGGCTAGTCCTGCGGCGATTCCCGCAGTAATCCAGCGGCGCGGATCGTGGGCTAAGGCGGCCGCAGCCTCATGACAGGCGATGACCCAGAGGGCGAACAGTATGGCATCCGGTGTTTGCAAAATGCTGCTGACGATCGCAAATAGGCTGCCTAAATACAGGCAGGTAGCGGCGATCATAGTTGCCGGACGCGTATCGGCCATGCGGCAAAGGCCGACAAAGAAAGGTATCGACACCATCGTGATCACAATGGGGCCTAGGCGACCGGCTATGGCTGTTAATCCTGGAGCTATCGAATGGCCCAGGGCACCTACCCAGGCGACTCCCGGTGGATGGTCCAAATAGCCCCAATCCAGCACTCCAGACCAAGCTAGGTAGTAGGCCTCGTCTTGTGTCATGGGCAATAAGGCCGCCAATAGCAAGCGCACCAGCAGCAGGGCTAAAATAACCATAACCAGTTCTTTGGGCCAGTTGCGAAAGAACTTCAGCATCAGTGCAAACCTGTTGCTTCTTTGAGGCGCTGCAACAAGCGTGTTTGTCGGCGCAAGCTATTTTGATTCTGTACGGCGTGCACCAGTGCTTTCTTCGTACCGACAAAAACGGCGAGCTTCTTAGCTCGTGTCAGAGCCGTGTAGATCAAGTTGCGCTGCAGCATGATGTAGTGCTGCATGGAAACGGGAATCACCACGACAGGGAATTCGCTGCCCTGAGATTTATGAATGGTGATGCCGTAAGCCAAGCGCAGTTCGAGGCTTTGGTCAGGTTCGTAGGCTACCAGTCGCTCACCAAACGCTACGTACAACTTTCCCGATTCACCTTCGGCGTGTTGGACGATCCCGATATCGCCGTTGAACACACCAAGATCGTAATTGTTGGAAATCTGAATGACTTTGTCTTGTGGGCGCAGGCGCAATTGACCACGCCGATACTCCGGTAGGCCTTGTTTACGTGGGTTCAACTGTTCCTGCAGAAGTTCGTTCAACATTTGGGTGCCCAAATCTCCGCGATTCATCGGTGTCAAAATCTGCACATCGCGAATAGGATCCCAACCAAACTGTGGCAAGATCGTACTGACCTGCTCGCAAATCACCTGGCGAATTTGTTCGGGTTGATCGACTTCCAAAAAGCGGCAGTCGGTAGTTGCTGACGCGCTGAATTCCGGCGAATCCCCGCGGTTGATGGTATGGGCGATGCGAATGATGTCGGAGGTTGCCGCCTGGCGAAAGATGGTGCCCAGACGACAATAGGGTACGACACCCGAGTCAATGAGATCGCGTAGGACGTTGCCTGGTCCAACGGACGGCAGCTGATCGACATCGCCAATTAAAATGAGTTGAGCGGTCTTGGGAACAGCTCGAATCAACGCCTCGGCAAGCTTGACATCGAGCATGGATGCCTCATCACAGATGACCGCCTGCGCCGTTAAGGGGCTGTGCTCGTCTCGGGCAAACGTTCCCTCGCGCGGCTGCCATTCCAGCAGGCGATGGATGGTCTTGGCTTGTACAGCCGCAACCTCGGTCAGACGTTGCGCCGCCCGGCCCGTGGGTGCGCAAAGTGCGACACCGCGGCCCATGGCTTTCAAAAGTCGGATGATGGCATTAGCTGTGGTCGTCTTACCGACGCCGGGACCACCGGTCAAGATGAAGACACGACTCTGGACCGAGAGTTTCACGGCGCGCAACTGCTCTTCGCTAAGCTGGGTACCAGAAGCTTCGCAATACCTGGCCAACCAGCCATCAACGCGATCATTTTCGACAGCAACCGGCCGCGCGGTGAGTTCTGATAATTGATGTGCAACGGAACTTTCAGCCAAATATAGACTCATGGGATATTGGGCGCTGTCTCGGTTACCACTGCCATCGAGCACTGACTCGGAAACAATCGCGCCACTTTCGTTCAGTTCGCTTAAGCTATCGAGCATTTTGTGGCGCAACACGTCGGGATCTAGCTGCAGGGTCGATGTAAGGTCGGAGCGCAATTGTTCCGTGCTGAGGTAGCAGTGGCCTTTTTCGGACGCGGAATTCAAAAGGAACACGATCGCGGCGCGAATTCGCTGTGGGCTGTCGGGCGCGATACCCAACTGTTGAGCGATGCGATCGGCCGAAATGAAGCCAATCCCGCGCACCTCATGCGCCAAGCGATAGGGGTCGCGGCTGACGATAGAGATGGTCTCTTTGCCGTAGAGTCGATACAGGCGTGTCGCAAATAGGGGCGAAATCCCGTGACCATTGAGAAACATCATGACATCGTGCACCGCTCGATTTTCGACCCAAGCCTCGATGATGGTTTCGCCCTTTTTCCGACCGATCGTCGGTACCTCTAGAATGCGATGCGGTTGTTCGTCTAAGATATTCAAGGCTTCGGTATGGAAATGGGCGACGATCTTTTCCGCTGTCTTGGGGCCAATGCCCTTAATCATGCCGGAAGACAGGTAGCGGACGATGCCATCCTCTGTGGTTGGGCGGATGGGAGCGCTGCGTTCGATCTGAAACTGGGGGCCAAAGGTTCGATGCTGAATCCAGTTGCCGATCAGGTGATAACTCTCACCCGGATTAATCACGGTAAAGTGCCCGACCGCCGTCACGGGTGGGCCGCCGGTCTGTGGTGTGCCCTTGAATACGGTCCAGCCATTATCCTCGTTGCGGAAGGAAACGCGATCGACCTCAAGCCGCAATTCTTGCGGATCTCGCAACTGTGTCAGACCGGCCTCCAAATGAGCGAAATTACGGGGAAACAGATGGTGCACATCATTTGTAGTCAACCAACCAGTCCCTGACAAGTGAACTCTGCTTTTTTGGCGGTGGCGCGCACTGTTTCGGGAAGTCGGCTTTTGGGGACCTTATAACGCAGTCATTCTAGACTCTTACATTCTCTCATCAATAGTCGTTTAAGCCAGTATTGTGGTGGGCCGATACGCCCCTAGATGTGCCGGGAATGGATGCAGTCCTGGTTTGTCTCTGATCTGATCCGCATCCCATAGGAGGCTCCTCGTGCAGTTTTCATTTAGTTTCATTCACATGCCAACGTCCGAAGCACTCCAAGATTACGCTGAATCAAAAATCACCGAAAAAATTCTGAAATTCGCCACAAAACCGGTAACGGCAAAAGTGACTTTCTCCGTCGACCGGCACGACCAGTTGGCGCACTGCGCCGTCGTGGGTGGCGATGGTCTGAGTATTCAGGTCGAGCATAGCTGTGGCGATATGTATGGCTCCATCGACCACATGGTCGACAAACTAGAATCGCAGTTGAAAAAGCAAAAGGAAAAATTAAAAAACCACAAAAAGAAAGTGGATAAGATCCAAGTTGCTGAAGGTGCGGCGGCTGCGGCGGCAAAGCTAGCTGAAGATTCAGGCGTCGACGCTGAAGAGGTTCTGAAATATGAGAAGGCGCGGCAGCGTGCCCACCATTAATCGCGAGTAACTGTGCGTTAATTTTCGGCCCCCAACCCCTGGGGGCCTTTTTCGTTTATACTACCTTTACACAATATGACTGAGATTTCGGTTTTCCAGGGCCGGAAAGCCGGGTTGGCTGCTACCACCTTCGCGCAAGGAGTGCGTATGAAAATGCTCAGAGTCCTGTTATGTCCCGTGCTGCTGCTCGTGCCTACCTTGGCATCAACGGCAAGTTCGAGTCGGCCAACCCATCAACATCGGCCCGACTTTTCCAAACCGCATATTCCCGGCGAATTGATCATCGGTCTCGTGCCAACAGCAGAGGATGAGGCTGAAGCACTCCTGGCCGATCAGTCGCTTGATATTGCTCAGCGCTTTCGTAGTGCGAACAATATGCAAGTTCGCCTGCTCACAGACGAGCCATTGGCGACTGTCGCCAACAGGCTATTGCAAGATCCCCGCGTTCGTTTCGTTGAGCCCAACTATATCATTCAAGCCGACCGGACGCCGAACGATCCTCGTTATGGCGAGTTGTACGGTCTGCACAACTCGGGTCAACAGGCGGGGCTCGTCGACGCTGACATTGATGCTCCCGAAGCTTGGGACCAGACCGTTGGCACCCACAAAGTCTTGGTCGGCGTCATCGATACCGGCATCGATTACACGCACCCTGATTTGGCGGCGAACTACTGGTACAACCCGGGAGAGACCGGTTTCGACGCGCAAGGCAATGATAAGTCCACGAATGGAATCGACGACGATAACAATGGCTATATTGACGACTTCCGGGGATGGGACTTCGCCGGCAACGACAACGATCCCATCGACGATAACGGCTACAGCCATGGCAGCCACTGTGCAGGAACCATCGGTGCTGTCGGAGACAACGGCGTTGGCATTACCGGTATTAACTGGAATGTCAGCATGGTCGGCATTAAATTTTTGGATGCGGGCGGCTTCGGGTCCCTGGCTGGTGCGATTGGTTCCATCGAATATGCAACCTTGATCGGTGTAGACTTGACCAGCAACAGCTGGGGCGGGGGAGGATACTCGCAGGCGATGGCTGATGCCATCACGGCAGCCCAAGCCGCCGGCATCCTTTTTGTGGCGGCAGCGGGTAATGATGGCGCTGACAATGATGGGATGGCCCATTATCCATCTTCCTACGAACACGACATCATTATTTCGGTGGCAGCAACCGACCGCAACGACCAGTTGGCGAGCTTTTCCAACTGGGGCCGCTATTCAGTCGACATCGCTGCTCCTGGCGTCGACATTCTCTCGACACAGAAAAACAACACCTACGGCACATTGAGCGGTACATCTATGGCGACACCGCATGTCGCTGGTGCGGCGGCCTTGATTTGGTCGCGATTCCCGGAGCTCACCGCTGCGGAAGTCAAATCTCGCATCCTGATGAGCGGCGATGACAATGCCGCAACCAAAGGTAAGTCGCAAAGTGGCAAGCGCTTAAATCTCAATCTTTCCGTGGAAAACGACAATATTGCTCCATCCGCACCAGCCAATTTGGTGACCGTCGATGCGGGTCGGCGGCACATTTTGGCCCAATGGCAGGCGGCTGGAGATGATGGCGAGGCCGGACGGGCGAGTGCTTATGAAGTGCGCTGGTCGGCAAGCCCCATGGACAGCGAAGAGGAATGGGCTGCCGCTAAAACACCGAGCGCAACAATTGATTCCGTGTCGAGTGAAGGCATCATGACGGCGACGGTTGGTAATCTATCTTACAACTCCAATGGCTACCTCGCAGTTCGAGCCGTGGATAACGTTGGCAACCGAGGCCCCATCTCCGAGTCCATACCTTTTGCTGTTCAATCCGTAGAGATGATTTATGGTAATACGGCGGAATCGATGGAGGGCCTTGTTGCGGAAGGAACTTGGGGGCTGGAAGCCGTTCCCGAAAGGCAAGGACTGGTGTTTTCTGATTCGCCTGCTGGCAAATATTTGCCAAGAGCCAATCAAGCACTGACGTTACCAGCATTTCCTGTGCGCGGATCCAACCTAACCCTGACCTTCATGACCAAGACCGACATCGAGCGCGGCTACGACTTCGGAATTGTCGAAGTGATGACAGATCGAAGCGCGACTTGGACCGAGATCGCTAAGCTTACCGACCGTCGCTCTTGGAATGAGGTCGCGGTATCATTGCAGGATTTAACCGCAGATGCGGAATGGGTGCAGTTGCGATTTCGCCTAACTTCCGATGGTGATATCGAGTACGAAGGCTGGTGGATCGATGATGTGGCGGTGATTGTCGACGCGGAGTAAGTTTGTGCCTTTGATTGTAATCAGGCTACTTTTTTTGGTCAGTATCGCGATCTGTAGTCGGCAAGTTTCAGCTCTGCAGCCGGTATTTGATGGCTTGGATCGCCAAAGAAAACAGCTCTCTGTCAAAATGGTGGAGGTGCTGTCTGGCCTGTCGCAACCGACAGCGGTGCAATTTATCCCAGGAAAAACAGCCGGCGCGCTCGTCCTAGAAAAGGGGGGCGCGCTGGTTTGGGTCGAGTCTGCGACCGGCCGTCGCTCGACCGTAAAGCAGTATTCGGTTCGAAGTTCGTCCGAGCTGGGGCTATTGGGCATCGCCTTGCATCCCAAATATCCTGCCGATCGTCGCCTGTTCGTTCATTACAATCCGAAAGAAACGGCTAAGATCGTGTCGTGGGTCAGTTCGTTTGAGTTGACCTGGAATGCGAAAGGATCACCGCAGATCGGTGCAGAGGCACGCATACTCGAACTCGAGCAGCCGTTCTCGAACCATGACGGCGGGCATCTGGCCTTCGGTCCTGACGGCTTTTTGTATATTGGGTTTGGCGATGGTGGACGAGCGGACGACCCGCTAAACGCGGGGCAAGATCTAGAGACTTTGCTCGGTAAAATGTTGCGCATTGATATCGATCAGTCTGGCAAGCCCTATGGCATTCCTAAGGACAATCCTTTCCTGTCGGTCAAAGGAGCTCGCCCAGAAATCTGGGCTTATGGATTGCGCAATCCTTGGCGCTATAGCTTCGCTCCTTCGGGTGAACTCATTGTTGCAGACGTTGGGCAGAATCGTTGGGAAGAAGTTTCTGTGGTCGAGCGTTCTAAGAACTACGGCTGGCGCATTTTCGAAGGGTTTGACTGCTATTTAGATAAGAAACTCTGCGACAAGATTGCGCATGCACCGCCGCGGCTCGTCTATGGCAGAGAAGATGGCACGTCCATCACCGGCGGTTATGTGTATCAGGGCGTGAACGCGGCGTTGAAGGGGCATTACCTGTTCGGTGATTTTACCTCGGGCCGCATTTGGGCTGTTGATTCGAAGAAGGTGCTGGGAAAAGACAAAATCGCTTCCGCCGATTGGCGCGCGTTGGGCAAATTTCCCATCAACGTGGTTGCATTCGCCCAAGACACGCAGGCTCAAACTTACGTCATCGATTATACGGGCGGACGTGTCTATCGGCTGGATTAGGAGGGTCTTTAGCAGGTGACGAGATGGATCGCCTCATCATACCCATGGGTCGCCTTGACACTGGCCTTTTGGCTGCAGTGGGGTGTCTTGCAGGTCATGACGTACCGTTTTCGCGGTACCACGATAGGTTGGTTAGATTTCCGTGCCATCCTATCGGCGTTTAATATGGCACTGGCTTTAGCGCTGATATGTGGTGTGTGGCGAGCACGAATTTGGCGCTGGCCACTTACGGCTATCGTTTCTGTTCTTCATATCAGCAGCGTGTATTCATCCTACGAGAATGTGATGACCCTCGGTGATGTTGTCGACTTCTCGTTTCTTGATGTACTGACCGATGAAACCTTCGTCAAAGGGTCAGTCCTCGGTTTGTCGCATCCATGGCTAGTCGCGATGCTATTCTTGCTTCCTTTGGCGGTTCTAAAATATAGCACCATCGTGCAGTCGCGACTGTGGCGCACTCCCATTCATATACTCATTGCCTGTAGCATCCTGTTGTTGGTGTGGCCCACGGCGTTAAGCCTGCCGCTCTGGCGTCAGGTTCACGTATGGCCAGCAAATTTCTCGATTCAGAAACAGAACCGTATCCGAACCGCAGATGAGCGCAAAGTAGACCAGCAACGGCAGAAGCATGCCAAATTCTTCACGTCCGACCTACACGGAGACAGCCTCGTTAAGGCAGGCGGAACTGAGCCGCGTGCGCCGCACATCATACTCATCACATTGGAGTCCATATCTCAGGCATTTATAGGAAATGACGACCAGCCAGAGATTACACCCCCCGGGTATCGAATGGAAAATTTGACACGACTTGCGCAGCAGGGCTTTTCTCTGACGCGCTTTTTTGCCCCACAGCGGCAAACGCATCGTGGTGAATATGCGCTGCTATGCGGTGATTTTCCCAATATGGTGGCCAAGGACGCCAAGATGCGTCTCTATGGCCATCCGCTGTCGCCGCAAGAACGTCCCTGCTTGCCGAGGATTCTGCGACGCGAAGGTTATCGAACCGTATATATGCGCTCCGCCAGTCTAAAATATCAACGTTTTGACCTGTTTGGGGTAGCGGCGGGATTTGATGAAATGTACGGACGGGATTTCTTCAAAAAATCTTACGTCATAAATGAGTGGGGCGTGGATGATCTCGCATTTTTTGAACAGTCGGCACCCATCATCATCGAGCGCATTCAAACGGCAAACCAGCCTATCTTTTTCAATCTGTTGACCGTTGGCACCCATCACCCCTTCACGGTACCTGCCGAGTGGCGAGGCAAATCGGGAGCTGATGCTTATGCGGATACCGTCCAATACCTCGACTATGCATTGGGAAAATTTTTTGACGCTCTGGCCTCTGCAGGTGTCCTTGAGCAAACCTTGCTGATCATCACTGCCGACGAGACCTCCAACTTGAAGTTAGCAAATCCCATCGGTGATTTTCTTTCCGACCACTGGATACCGATGATCGTACTGGGTCCAAATGTTCCGCGTGGAACACACAATGAGATTCTCGCTCAGCCGGATTTGGCGATTTCAATTCTGGACTACCTCAACCGCGTCGCCGAGCATGCTGATAAGTTTCTTGGACGCAGCATCTTTCGTCGTTATAGCCAGCCGAGGACTCTCGTCTGGGGTAATACCTACCGTCAGCGCGTAGCAGCCATTTTTCCCGATCATACACTCACAATGTGCGCCACAGATTTTTCGCAGTGTTCGGCCCATAATCTGAATTCGTTACTGGAGTTTCCTGGAGAACCGTCGCTAGAAACACTTGATCGCCAGCTGGTGGCGACAATGGAAGAAATTGTGCAAGGCAATGACGTTCGGGCGGCTACCGAGCATACTTTTCGCGCGCGCCTGGTGAGCGCGCCGGAGTAGGGCATCTTCCGCTTTCAAGGTCCCCCGCCCACTAAAGCAAGCTCTTGTTCAATCAAGGGCTAAGCATACCAGTAACGGTGAGCATAAGTGTCATACCCTTTAGTCGACTTCGCTCTCGCACCTTCTCGAGGCGATCGTCTTCATAGCGGCGGACATAGGACGTATTGTGAGTTCCGAAGGCCGGCAAGGCCAGGCCCAGAGCGACAATGTAGCCTTCTAAGCGTGTTGCTAGAAGTTCAGGAGTGTTACCGCGGGGGCGTGCTGCGACAAAGTCCGCATAGAAAATGGCAGGGATCGTCACAATACTTGTCACTTTCACCACATAGTCACGAGTCGATGTTAACACATCGACCCCTTGATCTCCTGTTTGGGTAACTTCTCGCTGCTCGAGATTCTGACCGATAGATCGTCCGACAACGTCAAAATAAGCGACGCTAGCCAGCAATCCGATGTTGCCGCCAGTTCGGCGCATCCCACCCGCGCGCAATGCATAACCGTACTGGTAGGTGACACCGGTCCCGCCAAAGTCCAGAGAAGCGCGATTGTTGCGAACGGGTTCGTAGGGGCCGGCGTAAATGTCGAGGCTAGCCAGGTGATACGAGTTAACGCCTAAGTATCCGCCCCCGAATTGCAAAACCGTCCCGCGGCCCGACATGATTTCGACGTCGTTGCGATCAGAAAGATTTTGATACTGGGCGGAGGCGGCTGCCGACCAAATCAACGGCCTTTCGTTGGCCGTCGCATTGTCGGTAACGGCACTGGCGGTCAGGGGCACGCAGGTCAGCAGCAATGCTGGCACAAAAGGACTCATGGTTCCAGCCCATCGCGGCACGGTTTACGCCGCTCCTCGGTTGGGTCGCGGTTTGATGAAGCGAATGAGAACGATGGACAGTTCGTACATGGCATAAAGCGGAATCGACATGGCAATTTGCGACAACGGGTCAGGAGGTGTCAGAATGGCGGCCGCGATCAATACGCCGACCAGTACGATTCGCCGCTGACTAGCAAGACCTTCGGCGGAGACGACTCCCATGACGGCTAACAAAATCAAGATCACTGGTGTTTCAAATATTAAACCAAAGGCCAGCATGAACATGATGAGTAAAGAGAGGTAGTCGTTGATGGTGATAATCGGCGTACCTAGCTCCATTCCCATGGTCATGAGAAAGTCGAGCGACATTGGCAAGATCAAAAAGTAACAGAAGGCGACGCCTGAGAAGAAAAGCAATATGGAAGCCGCGATAAATGGAAAAACATAACGTCGCTCGTGATCGTAAAGTCCTGGCTGCACAAAGCGCCAAAACTGATAGATCCAAATGGGACAACCAAACAGAATGGAAGCCAAGAAAGCAACTTTCACCTGCGCCGTAAAACCGTCTAACGGGCCCGTAAAGTGCAAATTATTTGCGCCTTGCGGCAAGGCCGCGACCAGGGGTTGCTTTAGGTAGCTAATCATTTCGTGGGAATAAGCCATACCGATCAGAAACAAAACGAGAATCGTTGCACAGGAACGAAAGAGGCGCCTGCGCAATTCATCCAGGTGCTCCATGAGCGACATGACTGGAGCATCGCTAGTTGCGGCGCCTTCGGCTGTTGGTGATTTATTTCCTGGCAGTGCTTCCATGGTGCTTCCTTGCTCTCAGCCCTTATTGAGCTTCCAACCAGTTTCTGCCGATGCCGATCTCGACGACCAGTGGTACATCCAAGTCCATGGCCGCCTCCATCTCCTTCTTGACTAAGCTCGCCAAGGCATCTGCTTCCGTCACCGGCGATTCAAAAACCAATTCATCGTGGACCTGTAAAAGCATTTTACCTTTAAGTCCCATTTCTTGCAGCCGCTTATCGATGCGAATCATCGCTAGCTTGATCAAATCGGCGGCACTGCCTTGCACCGGCGAGTTGACTGCCATGTTTTCGGCACTGGCAGCTAGGGCAGGATTCTTGCTGGCAATCTCTGTCAGTGGGCGCCGTCGGCCGGTCAAGGTGCGGGTTTCCTGATGGGTGCGGGCGTATTGAACAGAGTCGCGGATATAGCGTTCAATACCTGGATAACTACGAAAGTACGCTTCGATAAACGACTTGGCCTCGGCGACAGAGACACCCGTTTCGCGAGCTAAGCGCTGGGGCCCCATTCCATAAATAATGCCAAAGTTGATGGCCTTGGCGCGGCTGCGCAGGGTGCCATCGACGTCTTGGGGGGGAACCGCAAAAATGCGGGCCGCCGTGGTCGTGTGAATGTCTTGGCCTTGGCGAAACGCCTCAGCTAGGGCCTCTTCTTGCGCCATGTGGGCTAGCAGCCGTAGCTCAATTTGGGAATAATCGGCAGAGAGGATGACGTGCTGGTCATCGGGGGCTGCAAAGGCGCGGCGTATCTCTTTGCCAAGGGCACTGCGAATGGGAATGTTCTGTAGATTGGGCTCTGAAGAGCTTAGGCGACCGGTGGCTGTGCCCGTTTGGTGAAAGCTGGTGTGAATGCGGTGGCTATGACCGTTGATCAACTGCGGCAGGGTATCCACATAGGTATTCTTCAGCTTGGTTACCGTGCGATACTCCAAAACGGCCGCCGCTAAGCGGTGCTCCGAGAGCTTTTCCAGGACTGATGAGTCGGTGGAAAAACCAGACTTGGTCTTCTTCAGGCGTGTCTGTCCTACCTGTTCGTGAATGCGCAGCTTTTCAAAGAGGATCTGTGCCAGCTGCTTGGTGGATTGGATATTAAACGTTTCACCCGCGAGGGCAAAGATTTCGCCCTCCAAGCCGTGGGCCATTTTGGCCAGCAGATCAGAAATTTCACCCAGCATATGATCATCGACATACACGCCGGTCTGTTCCATCTTGGCCAGGATCGGCACGAGCGGCATGTCCACCGAACGGAAAACATATTCGAGTCCGAGTTCTTGGAGCTGCGGCAGGAGGCTTTCAAAAAGCCGCAAAGTGAAGTCGGCGTCCTCGCAGGCATAGGTCGTCAGTTGGACAATGGGCACATCTTGCATACGCCCATCCTTTTTCTCGCCAATCAAGTCCGTAATCGGAATCATCCGGTGTCCCAGGTAGCGATAGGCGCAGGCATCCAGCCCATGCGATTTGGAGCTGGATTCCAGGAGATATGAACATAGCATGGAATCGGCAAAGGGGCCCACCAGCTCAGCGCCGACATTATGCAGCATCTGCAGATCGAATTTGACGTTGTGTCCAATCTTCAGTTTGCTTGGATCGGCAAAAGCCTTGGCGAGGTGTTCCAGGGTCCATGCTGCCGGCAATTCCGGCGCATGGGTCGGGATGAGTGGGATATAGTAGGCTTGCCCCGGTTGGGTGGCAATCGATAATCCAATCGGGCGGCTGTCGATAACGTTGAGGCCATCTGTTTCCGTGTCGAAGGCGAAGTGATCGCAGGTAGCGAGCTCCTGCAGGAGTTCATCCAGCAATTCTTTGTTGTCGATCAGTTGATAGTGGACGGGGGTGTTGCTGGGCGCGGTCGCGACTGCTGTCGCTGGTGTTGCGGGTGCCGTGTCGACTGGCGATGGTCCAGCAGATGAGGATGAAGTCGTGCTCGAGGATGGTGATGGAGTTGCGGATGCCGATGCAACGGATGGCGAACCGCGCTCCGCATACTCGCGTACTCGTTTTTCCAGATTTCGAAACTCGAGCTGGCTAAAGAGCTTTGCCAGATTGACGCTGCCCAGGGCCTTTGCCGGGTCAAAGCGATATTCGTCCAGCTGATGCTGGATCGGTTCGTCTACTTTAATTGTTACTAGTTCCTTGGACAGCATGGCCATGTCTTTGCAGGTCACCAATCCCTCGTGCTGCCGTTTGTTGGTGATGCGGTCTAGATTTGCGTAGACCCCCTCCACGGAGCCGAAGTCATGAATGAGTTTGGCGGCCCCCTTCTCACCGATGCCGCGTACGCCAGGGACATTGTCCGAGCTATCGCCGGTTAGGGCCAAGATATCGATCACCTGTTCCGGTCGGCAATCAAAGCGTTCGCGCACCCCATGGATGTCGATGATTTGCACCTCGCCCCCCTTCTTGGGCGTGTACATGAATGTCTTGTCGTCCAGGAGCTGCATGAAGTCCTTGTCACCCGACACAATGTAGCAATGCAGATCAGGTCGGCGGCTCTGCACGACCAGGCTGCCGATGAGGTCGTCGGCCTCGACTCCGGCCTTGCTTAGTAGCTTGATCCCCATGGCTTCGAACAGCTGGTACAGATACGGAATCTGCACCGAAAGGTCGGCGGGCATCTCGGTACGATTAGCCTTGTATTCCGAATACAATTGGTGGCGAAACGTTGGCTCTTTGGTGTCGGTAGCGATCACCAGATAGTCGGGCTTTTCGTCTTCGATAAGTTTTAGCAGGAACATGGCGCTGCCAAAAAGCGCCGAAGTTGGCAAGCCTCCGGACGTGGAAAGAGGCCGCGCACCAAAGGCATGAAAGTTACGAAAGGCCATCGCCATGGCATCTACAACAAAGAGTCTTTTTACCTTGCTCACTTACAGCTCCAGGTGGAAAGGGAGCAATGTAGCGCAACCCGAGGGTCACGAATAGGGGGATTCGTCGACGGAATTGCTGAGTGGTTCGGTTGCTATAACGGACGAATTTCGATACAGTTATGGGGCAATCTTGGAGGTGGAGTGGCCATGGCGGAAAAGGCAAAGTTGACGGTTGACGGCAAGACGTATGAATTCCCGGTTATCGTGGGTACGGAGAACGAGAAGGCAATCGATATCGATAAGCTGCGCTCGGATACGGGTTACATCACCCTCGATCCTGGGTATGGCAATACGGGCTCGTGCACGAGCTCGATTACTTTTATTGACGGCGAAGAGGGCATCCTGCGCTATCGGGGTATCCCCATTGAACAATTGGCAGAGCGCTCTTCGTTCGTGGAAACAGCTTATCTGTTGATCTATGGCAAGTTGCCAAGCGCGGACGAACTGAACCACTTCCGCAACCTTTTGCGCTATCACTCGCTCATTCACGAGGATATGCTGCATTTCTACGATGGCTATCCATCGACAGCTCATCCCATGGCGATTTTGTCATCCATGGTATGTTCATTGTCGAGTTATTACCCCGATTCTTTAGACCCAGATGATCCGGAAGAGTTTAATAAACTGATTCCGCGCGTTCTTTCCAAGATCCGGACCATTGCTGCATATTCGTACAAGAAGTCCATTGGCCAACCTGTGATCTATCCAAAGAACTCTTTGGATTACTGTTCAAATTTTCTCTACATGATGTTTGCGGTTCCGTCCGAGCCGTTTGAAGTGGATCAGGACATCGTCGACGCGCTGAACGTGCTGTTTATTCTGCACGCGGATCACGAACAAAACTGCTCGACCTCAACCGTGCGCTTGGTCGGTTCTTCGGATGCCAACCTGTTCGCGGCCATTGCTGCCGGCATCTTGGCCCTGTGGGGACCGAAGCATGGCGGGGCCAACCAGGCCGTGATTGAAATGTTAGAGGAAATTCATCGCAATGGCGGTGACGTGAAAAAGGCGGTTGCCAAGGCCAAGGATAAGGACGATCCATTCCGACTCATGGGCTTCGGACACCGGGTTTATAAGAACTACGACCCGCGCGCCATGATCATCAAGAAGCATTGCGACCTCGTGCTGAAGAAGAAGGGCATCAACGACCCGCTTCTCGACATCGCCAAGCGGCTAGAGGAAGTGGCGTTGGAAGATCCTTACTTCGTCGATCGGAAGCTGTATCCGAACGTCGACTTTTATTCGGGCATTATCTACCGTGCCATGGGCATCCCGACGAACATGTTTACCGTCATGTTTGCCTTGGGACGCCTGCCTGGTTGGATTGCCCACTGGGTTGAAATGCGCCAGCAGGCCCAGCGCATTGGCCGACCGCGCCAGGTATACACTGGCAACCAAAAGGTCGACTATGTGCCGCTCGAGGAGCGTCGCTAGATCGTGACTCGCTACTGGTTGATGAAGACCGAGCCCTCGGTCTTTTCCTTCGAAGATCTCTGGAATGCACCCAGCCGGACCACCGGCTGGGATGGCGTTCGCAACTACCAGGCCCGAAATTTTATGCGTGATGATTTCCGCTTGGGAGACCAGGTGCTGATTTATCACAGCAGCACGGATGAGCCGGGCATCGTCGGCATCGCGGAAGTGGCGCGCGAGGCCTATCCCGACGAGACGGCTTTGGACCGCAAGAGCCCCTATTTTGACGAAAAGTCCAAGCAGCAGGGCGAGTCCCGATGGGTCAAAGTGGATGTCAAGGCTAAGGCAAAGTTTCGGCAGACCGTGACTTTGAAGGCGTGCCGTGAAGACAAGCGCCTAGCGGCGATGTTGCTATTGCAAAAGGGCCAGCGGCTTTCCATTCAGCCGGTGACCCCCGAGCAGTGGCGGGTCATCTGTGAATTGGCGCAGACTGGCCCGTTGCCTTAGGTAGCATTGTAGCTCTTTCTTTTCGCCCGTGGAAAGTCTCGCCCGGCCATTATGGTCCTGCAAGCGGTGCGTCCAATCGGAAAAAATTTATTAATATCAACTACTAGCAATTTTGTCTCAATTATTGAGTTGCCTGCCGAAGAGATGTCTTGGGCCGTTGATGGTCCCTTCTCAGAACCACCTAGGGGGCAGTGCATGCGCGTTTTTGGGATCGTTATCTTATCGACTTCGATTGGATTTGCCGCGTGTGGCAAGAAGAGTTCCGATGGTACGACTTCAGGTAATGACGACAACGATAAAGACGATGTTATCGACGACACCTTCCAAACCGGAGCCTTGAATTTGGGGGTGCCGGCAATCCAGCCGCCGATGGTGGAGGCGGCTCCCGCAGCAATGGGCGCAAGCTTAAGTCTACGGGGAGCGCAACTGCTTGCGAATATGTCGACTGACAAGTGCTGGGAGCGCGCGGACAAGACCACTGCCTTAGAATGCGCGAAAGATGTCTTTTTTAAAGAGGGTCCTAACGATTTTATATGGTTGCTCGGCGCAATTGACGGGCGACTTACCAACATCGATAGCATGCTGGCTGACAAGACCGTTGATTGCCTGACAGCAACGCCCGCGGAGTGGACGGTGCAAGTTCCGAATGCGGCTGTATCGGCTCCAGAATCGCGAAAACTATACCTCCAGTGCCGAATTGAAGTTCCCAAGGAAAGCGACGACGTCTTAGAAAGCGAGGGGACGATACTTTTCGGTAAAAAGGATGATTCTTATTACATAGTTGAGGCGTGGAAGTCGAAACGCAAGACGGGGGAAGGCTCAGATGAAATCACTTTTCCTCAGCACAGTTTTGTATTTGCTAAGACGGATAAAGATGCCAAGAACGTCGAGATTTGGCAAATGGTCGATGACGACTTTTACTTTGAGCGTCCTAACACGCTGCATTCTGACAGCTGCGCCTCGGCCAGCAGTGATTGCTCGCGGTCCCCGCGCGTTTTGCAAGTTGTAGCCGATCGTAGCGATCCAGAGGTTCCGGTCATGCATCTCGCCGCAGCATTTGCCGCGCATGCATCGACAGGTGCATGCGGAGTGCGCTTCACCTCCAAAGGTGACGTGGTGAAGGCCCAGAACTATGAAGATTTCGACAATATGGGAACTTGTCTGGTCACACCGGAAGAGGTTTGTGCCAGCGCTGCCGATTTCTCGCCGCTTTCGGGTGGAACTGAGTGCGCTGACATTACCTACGGAGCAGCATCATTGACTAGCTCCTACTTGCGTGCCGATAGTCACTTTCCTGGCGGGGGCACCGGTGATGTTGCAGACGGTCTAGGTCAGTACATCGTCGACCTTACGACTCTCGAAGGGCGAGATGAGGTTCCCCTGTTTTTTCCCGAGGATTGACAGCTACATTTGATGTTTTTTTGACAATGTGTAGCGAGGGGGATTACACCGTACCCCCTTGTCTCTACACAGCGCCACCTCGTCCCATGCGATCTAGCTCCTGACTGACTTCTTCCAATTCCGCAGACAGCGTCAGCCAGGTCTCTTCGGCAGCATCTCTTTCAGAGTTTTGTCGCTGAATACGACCGCTCAGTTCCTGTAAACGCGCGAAGTCGGACGGCGCGACGGCGGCCATTTGGCTCTCCAAGTCCGTGATGCTTTGCGCCATGGACTGCATCTGAGTCTCCAGCTTGCCAATCTGCGTCATGAGCTTCTGCTTACGACTCTTGAGTTGCTTGGCCGCCTGATGGTCCGACTGCTTATTACTTGATGACTCTGGCGATGAGTTGATTGCTAGGGTGCTGCGATTTTCCGCTTCATCCTCGAGGATGTTAGGAAATCCAGCCTGTACCGCCAAGCGCGCATAATCCGCCAACTGACCGGGAAAAAGCATGGCCTGACCGTCGGCTGTGAGAGCCAAGATATGGGTACAAATCGCGTCAATAAATTGACGATCGTGGCTGACGAAGAGCACGGTGCCGGAAAATTCGGCGAGCGACGCTCCTAGAATTTCGACGCTCGCCATATCCAAGTGGTTCGTCGGTTCGTCCAGAACCAAGAAGTTCGCATTTTGCGCTAAGGCGCGTGCCAACCCCAAGCGGCTACGTTCTCCACCGGACAATACCTTAACCCTTTTGTGCACATCGTCGCCAGAAAAGAGAAAGCACCCAAGCAGGTGCCGGGCTTCGGCTTGGCCAAGTGGAGTCTCGCGCAGCATGGCGCCTAGAAGCTCATCTTCTGGGGCAAAGACTTCCAGCTGATCCTGGGCGAAGTAGGCGAGGCGAACGTTATGACCAAGCGGCGCACTACCGCCCAATGGCCGATGGCTGCCAACGATGGTGCGTAGCAGAGTCGACTTTCCGAGCCCATTCGCACCGATTACGGCGATGCGTTGACCACGCTCGATCAGCAAACTTAGGGGGCGTGTCAGAGGCCGAGAGTAGCCGAACTGCAATTCTTTCATCTCACAGACACTGCGACCTGAAGGTTCGCCGGCACGCAGAGGCATGCTCATGGTCGCAACGGATTCGTCAGGGGCTAAATCTGACTCGACAGCGCGGATGCGGGCGATCATCTTCAAGCGCGACTGCGCTTGTGTGGCTTTCGAGGCCTTGGCCCCAAAGCGTTCGACGAATCGCTCCATGGACTCTCGCTTGCGCTGTAGCGACGCAAGTTCCGCCTCGCGCTGAGCTTCGGCGGCAGCCGATTGCTCCAAGAATTTGGTGAAGCCACCTGGATAAGATCGGAGTAGCCCATGCTGCAGGTGTACGGTGACAGTTGCCAGGCGATCGAGCAGAGCACGATCGTGGGAAACAAATAGAACTGTGCCGCGAAAGCGCTCTAGGTAGCGCTCAACCCACGCCAGGCTAGGAAGATCCAAGTGGTTGGTAGGTTCGTCCAGTACCAATATCTCCGGATCGTCGATCAATACACGGGCTAATTCTAGGCGCATGCGCCAACCACCGGAAAGGTCCTTTGGTGATTTTTGCTGTTGTTCCTCAGAAAAACCGAGGCCGTGCAAAATTCGCTGAGCCCGGCTCACTAGCTCATATCCACCGTGGAGCCGAAAGGAGGCTTCTGCCTGCGCGTAATGGTCGGCTGCCTCTGGCTGTTCGGACGCTTGCGCTAGCGAGCGTTCCATGCGCACTTGTAAACTGGCCAGAAAGCGCGCACCAGCGACGCACTCGTCCAAAACGGTACCCTTGGGATTTGGATTGGGTTCTTGCGGCAGATAACCGATCCGCGTGTTCTGCGGTGTAATCACCTGCCCGCCATCGAGCGTCTCAGTGCCACAGATCATATTGAGCAAGGTTGTTTTACCGGCGCCGTTGGCGCCAATGAGCGCGATGCGCTCGCCATCAGGGAATTGGAAACTGACTTCTTGGATTACGGTTCGAGTGCCAAACGATTTACTGACTCGGTCAAGTGCAATCACCGCGAAGCTTCCGCCCTTCCATGGCTCTTTCGATTAAAAGCGAAGTTGCAGACCTGCAGACGCCGCCACTGTAGATTGTTGGGAATATTCCCCTAGCTGCAGGTCTTCACGATTCACATTGCGTTCCGTCAACAGCAGTCCGGTAGCGCTGTCTTGCTCTGTGGTTTGCTTGCCGGAGACGCCTGTTTGGTCAAGTTGGAGTCGCGAAAACAACAGTCCACCAGTTACGGCCAAGTTGTCTTGCAAGATCCAAGACGTGCCAATTTCTGTTGCAATATAGCTTCCGCGAATGCCTTCGAGTTCGGTCTTCACAAAGGTATCGGCGCCCGATTGGTCAAAACGGACATTGCTGGAAACCGCTCCGCCAGAGATCTTGGCAAAGACCTCAGGACTGTCGACTTTGGAGCCAAAGCTGCGAACTACGCGCATGCCGAGACCGATTTGGCGATGCTCAAAATTGCCAATTTCCTTTGACGCGCCATCGCTGTCACGACTGGTCAGCAGATTCATGCCGAGCTCGACCTCAGGAGCAAGATGCCAAGCGCCAAGTCGGGCCACGCCATAGTAATAAGACCCGCGCATTCCGGTGGTGTGCCGAACTTCCGCGCCAGTAGATACGGTGCCGCCGCCGACATGCGGGCCGAACTGGATGCCGCTCATCGAATTTTGCGCCACGGCCGGTGCCGCCGTGAACAGCCCAATGGTAAATATCAACCGGTTCCAACTGGTGCGCATACTAAGATCTCCATAGAAAGATCAAGGGGAATCTATTAATACTTTTAAAATAAAATCGTCAAGTTCTTTTCGAACTAACCATTGATTGCGCATATGTGGCATGCTAATTGACGGAACCACGGCAGAGTTCGTCCGTTCACTCCATTTAAACTGTTGGCATATCAAGCTGTTAACCAGAGGGCGAGAATTTTCATGTATAAGATCTTTCACGTCAGTACCGGCAGGACCCTAAAGGCGGGTTTTCGTTCAGAAGATAAAGCGCAGGATTGGTTGGATGCGCGCGAAGACCTAAACCAGGAACTTTACGTTATCGATGAAATGGATCCTGACGAGGAAGACGAGTGGCTTGCAGAGAACGAGCAGGAAGAAGACGAAGTCGTTGTAGCTCGCGACGAAGTAGAAGATGCAGAGGAAGTGGTCGTTGCTGACGATGAGGATGATCTCGTTTATAGTTCCGACGATGATGACGAAGACTATGATCCCGATGCGAGCATGCTTTCGGAAATCGAGCCCGATGACGATATCTAAATTCGAGTTCAGTTCTTTGAGCTTAGCCGCAGGTAGGTGCCTGCGGCTTTTTTGTGCCCACATGCCTTCGTGCCTACCGATGGAGAGATTATGAACCATCGTCGTGTCGGCAAGGTACCGCAGGGATGGATAGCGCGTGCTGGGCGATTACTGGGAGCAGGCGCCCAGGTGCTCCGCAAAGAAGTGGCCATGACTGTCAGGCGCGGCCTAGCCGCTTCCGAGACGGTGAAGCTGCTTGACACTCGGGTCAGCCAGGCAGCTGAGATTGTCGCGGCATTGGGGGATCTCAAAGGCGCAGCCATGAAGGCTGGCCAGCTGTTGAGTCTAGAGCTGTCGGATTTGTTGCCACCAGAGGTCACGGACGTTCTGCGCACCTTGCACGATAGCTCTTCGTTTATGCCGTTTGAGCAAGTTCAGAAGATCTTGCAGCGGGAGCTGGGAACCGAACGTCTGCAGCACTTTCGGAATTTATCGACGGAGCCCATTGCGGCCGCTAGCATTGGCCAAGTGCACTCGGCGGATTTGGACGGTCGCCCCGTGGTGCTCAAGGTCCAGTATCCTGGTGTTGCTAAAAGCATTGACTCCGATCTGGCCGTGCTTAAACGCTTGGTACAGGGCTTTCTCTTGATTCAGGGCAAGCAAGTGGCTATCGACGAATTGTTTCGTGAGATTGCCGAAGGTTTGAAGGAAGAGTCCGACTATAAGCTCGAAGCACAGGCATTGAATCGTTATCGACAAGCTCTGGCGGATGAGCCCGACTTTGTCATGCCCGAAGCGTTAGAAGAGTACTCGACGCGTCGGGTGCTGGCTTTGACCTTTATGCAGGGCGAGCGCCTCAGTTCTTGGTTGCAGCAGCAGCAAGATGAGGAGACGACGCAGCGATTTGCCCTGTTGATACTTCGACTCTTGCTGGTGGAATTTTTCCAGGTTGGGATGGTACAGACGGATCCCAATTACGGCAATTTTCTGATTGAGCCGAATGCCCGCCGATTAGTTTTGCTGGACTTTGGGGCAACGCGTACCTATCCAAAAGCGTTTCGTCGAGATTTTCGCGCACTCTTGCAGGCCGCCTATGGCCGCGATGACGCCAAGGTATTGGCCTGCGCCGAGAAGTTCTTTTTGCTCGACCCGCGCGAGGCGCCGGAAGTGAAGGCGCAATTTTTACAAATGATCGAACTCATCGTCGGCATGTTTCGCCCAGAAAACCAACCATTTGATTTCTCAAATCAGCAATACCTGCAGGATATTCGGGCGGTGGCCTTTGCCTTTATTGGCGCCGTGCAATACACGGCGCCGGCACGCAAGTTAGTCTTTCTCAATCGGAAGCTGGGCGGCATGTTTCATCTGCTGAAAGATGCTGGAGTGAGCGCTGATCTTAGTCCGTTTTGGGACATCATGTGCGAGATGAAGATTTAGTCCAATCATGCAGTGTGTGCGCCAGTCGATCCAGGGCATCTTCCAATTCATCATCGGTGATGACAATCGGTGGCACAAGGTACACGGTATTGCCCAGTGGTCGGATGTGCAAACCACGCTTAAGGGCTAGATCGGCCATCGTTTTGCCGACTGGGTGAAAATAGTCAGCGCCATCTTTCGTCGGCAACTCGAATGCGAGCATGGCCCCCAGCGCCCGGACGTTCTGCAGGGAAAACTCGGATGAGACGTCATGGAGCCATTGGTGAAAACGCTGTTCCATCAGCCAGGCGCGCAGAGGAACTTGCTCATCCGCATACACGTCCATGGCCGCGATAGCGGCGGCGCAGCCCACGGGGTTCCCCGTATAGGAATGGCCATGCAGTAGCGCGTGTTTGCGGTCTTGGCTGCTAAAGGCGTCATAAATCGACGGTTTTGCCAGAGTTGCGGCGAGTGGCATCGTTCCGCCGGTGAGACCCTTGGCGATACAGATAATATCCGGATCTAATTTTGCGCGCTGATAAGCAAAATTTGCGGCCACTCGACCCAGGCCGGAGAAGACTTCGTCGAGTACCAATGGAATGCCATACTGCTTGCACAACTGCCCTAGGTGTCGCAGCCAGGTTCGGTCATGGACTTGCATGCCACCGGCACCCTGCAACATGGGCTCCAGCAATACAGCGGACCATTTATGGTGCTGCTCGGCAAAAAGCTTCGTTAGTTCAGCGCTGCGCACCGCCAGTTGTTCGGGCCCACCCGGACATAAGCCAGAGTCATGGCTGGTGACGATATCCGTAACATGTCGCTGAAAGAACAGGGGGCGAAAGGGTTCATGAAAGTTACTAGCGTCGGCGATCGCCATCGTGCCGATGGTGTCGCCATGGTAACTACCGCGAAAGGCAAGGAACGATTTGCGATCGGTGATGCCACGATTGACCCAGCTCTGCCAGGCCATCTTCAGTCCAATCTCCACCGCTGTTGACCCGTTGTCCGAGTAGAAGACTTTGGTGAACTCTCCGCGCGTCATGTCGACCAAACGCTCCGCAAGTTGCGCTGCAGGAGCATGGGTGACGCCAGCAAAAATGACGTGATCTAACGTGGCTTGCTGCTTCTTGATGGCGCGGCTGATTTCAGGTCGCCCGTGCGCCAGCGTTTGCACCCACCACGACGACGTCCCATCGAAAATTTTCTCGCCGGTAGCCAATGTCAACCACGGACCCTTGGCGCGAATGATCGGCAAGGGAGTATCAGCTGTGGCGTGTTGCGTATACGGGTGCCAGACAAAATCCGCGTCCTTCTTTAGCCATGGCGTCGCGGCGTTTTGCAGCAGAATTTGCGCCAACACAAAGCGGGCGAGATCTTGCGCGGGTTGGTCACACTCATTGAGCTGAGCGTTGACATCAACATGCGGCAGCCAGTATTGCGGAATATCTGCCAATAGCGTGCCCAGTGTATCAGCGTTACCAGGGTGGAATTCGCCAGAAAAAACAATGCCCGCGATGGGGACGCCCTGTTCCTGCAACATGCGAAGCGTCAGGCTCGTGTGATTGATCGTGCCTAGTCCTGGGCGAGCGACGATGACCACGGGAACACCCTCACGATCGAGAAGGTCGAGCCAGGTTTCGCCTTGCTGATTCAAGGGAACCAGAAGGCCCCCGGCACCCTCGGTTATGAGCAGGTCCTGTCCTTGCCTCGGCCACGCTTCGATGACGCTATCGATGCTGGGTCCATCCGTCCACTCAGCTGCAGCAGCCTGATCGGGCGATGCAGCCAAGGCAAATTGGGCTAGGGGCGCCAATAAGTCCTCTGGTGACAAGTCGGCGATACGGGCAACCATCGCCGTATCACTCTCTTCGCCGGTTTGAACCGGTTTCCAGTAACGAGTATCGATGCCTAATTGACGCAATCCACGTACCAAGAGAGAGGCCACAATTGTCTTGCCGACATTGGTATCAGTGCCAGTGATGAAGATGTGGGGCTGATGCGAAGAACTCACGCCAATTTTCTCCGAGCGTTTTGCAATGCCGTCGTCATGTGGTTTAGGTTCTCGACAGTAAGATCCGCGTGCAGGGACAGCCGCAAACGTGCGCGGCCCACAGGCACAGTTGGTGGGCGAATGGCACGCACTATAATTCCCTCGGCGCGCAAAAATTCTGCATACCGCAGGGCGAGCTGGTCTGAGCCCACAACAACAGGAACAATGTGGGCGCTGGCCCGATCGAGATCAAAGTCGGCCGCAATCAGGTCGTCGCGCAGCTGCTGTGAAATTTGCTGCAAATGCTGGCGCTGCGGCTCGAGTTTGGGCATCGCGGCAAGTGTTACTCGCAAGGCCGCTGCCAACCAAGGGGAGGGAGCTGTGGCATAGATGAAGGAGCGCGCCTCATTGATGACATAGTCTCGAATCCAGGAAGGTCCGCAGATGAAGGCGCCGGCAGCAGCGAAAGCCTTCCCGCAAGGATTGATGCTGATGATGTGCTCGTGATCGAGTCCCTGTCCAGCGATGAGCCCGCGCCCATCGGGCCCCATGCAGCCGATGGCGTGTGCTTCATCAATAATCAGGACTCCGCGATAGCGCTGCGCCAACTCTTGCATACCCGCAAGTTGAGGGCAGTCCCCATCCATGCTGAACAAGCTTTCCGTGTACATGAGGTTCAGATCTGCGGTCGATTTGGATAGGGTATTTTCCCAAGCCAGCAAGTCGTTGTGTGGTACGACAGTAAGTCGTTCTTTCGGTGTCCGGCTAAGGCGCAGTCCGTCGATGATGCTGGCGTGATTGGCGGCATCAGAAAAGATGGCAAAGTGCGGTCCGCGCAGGGAGCTGCCGATCGCCAAGTTGGCGGAGAATCCGGACGTGCAAAGCAATGCCGATGGAGCCTGCTTCCATCGCGCAAATTCGTCTTCGAGCTGCTGAAAGATGGGGTGTTCGCCGCCAAGGAGGCGGCTACCGCCGGCACCGACAGGCAAGTCAGCAATAGCAGCGCGCCCGCGCTGTAAGAGTTCTGCATGCGAGCGAAGACCGAGATAATCATTATGCGTCAGGTCGATGAGCCGGCTGGTCGGTTCCGGCTGCCGTTCCAAATGGCGTAGCCGACTATCGCTAGCACGGTGTGCCAAGTCTGCCTTTACCAACTGTTCAAACGCATCCCATCCGGGTCCTGGAATCATAAACTACGCATGAGCCTCTGGTGCGCAGGCGTTGCTGGGCGTTGCGAAGGCCGCTGCAATAGGCTGTTGCACCTGCCCCACGGGACGCATTCCCAGGCGACGCAACAGCTGCAGATCTTGATCCAACTCAGGATTCGGAGTCGTCAGTAAACGTTCGCCGCAAAATATCGAGTTGGCACCAGCCAGAAAGCAAAGCGCTTGCGCTTCATCAGACATGCCTGTTCGACCAGCGGACAGACGCACCCGGCTGGTAGGCATGATGACGCGCGCGGTTGCGATGGTGCGTACCATTTCGAAAATATCCAATTCGTCTTGCGCGGCCATGGGAGTGCCTTCGACGCGGACCAAAAGGTTTACAGGAACACTCTCGGGATGCGGCGACAGCATGTTGAGCTGCTCAAGAAGACCGATGCGGTGCTCGCGGTCTTCACCCATACCGACGATGCCACCACAGCAGACCGTCATGCCGGCTTTGCGAACATTTTTAAGTGTATTCAGGCGATCTTCATAGGTGCGAGTGGAGATGACGTCGCCGTAGTATTCAGGTGCCGTATCAAGATTGTGGTTGTAAGCATAAACGCCGGCATCCTTGAGCTGCTGCGCCTGTTCCTCATTGAGCATGCCGAGAGTCGTGCAGACTTCCAAGCCTAGCTGGTGCACTTCGCGTACCGCGTCAAGAACGCGCTCGAATTGGGGACCCTTGGTCGGGGGTGAGCGCCACGCAGCACCCATGCAAAAGCGGGTGGCTCCACCGTCGCGGGCTTGGCGAGCAGCAGACTTGATGGTTTCTAGGTCTAGTAAGCCATGGGCGTCAACTTTGGAGCTGTGATGGGCGCTTTGCGGGCAATACCCGCAATCTTCCTTGCAGCCGCCCGTCTTGATGGATAGCAGAGTCGCAAGTTGCACTTCATCCTGGGCGAAATGCTGCTCTTGGACGTCCTGTGCTAATTGGATCAAGGTGGTGAGCGGCAAGGAGTAGATCTCACGGATCTCCGATCGCGAGAAGTCATGGCGCACCGCGCCACTGGCCCATTGCGCAAGTTTTTCATGATTCAGCATGGAGGACCCTTTCCGGCGGCTATTGGTCTGGAATCGAGCGGGAAGTAAACGCGTAAGTTACGGTGCTTCTTCACTAAAAGTTCATTAGTCCAATAATATAAAAGTCCAACCATGGCGAGTCCTATCGGCAAGAGAGGCAGGTGCGGCTGACTTTGACCTTGGAGGGACTTACCTATATAGTTAAAATCTGTAGAAATTCACAAGACTTGGGGTTTTCTGAAATGATGAATTGGCGACGACCGGCGACAGCGAAAAGGTGGCTATTGAGTCTGTTGCTGCTGAGTGTGACAGGCCTCGTTTGCGTGTCGAGTTCCCGAGCATGGGCCCAAGAATCAAAGAAAGAGGCTTTGGCCGGTGCGGCTGAAGCCGCGACGCAGCAAGAGGCCCTCGGCCGCGAGTCAGCAACGGCTGTTGAGGCTGACCTGGGAATGGACTCAATTTTTTCTCGCGCCTGGCGCGGTGGGTTTGTGGTTTTTACGGTTCTGCTGACGCTGATTTTTATGTCGATCATTACCTGGGCGATTGCGATCGCAAAGTGGATTAACTTGCGAAAAGTGGACGAGCTTGGACAGCAATTCATCAAGAGCTTCTGGGATAGCCGCTCGCTCAATGATCTCAACAACCGCTTGGGTGATTTTCCCTATAGCCCCATGCGTGAGATCTTTCGTTCTGGATATGCTGAGCTGGTGCGAGCGAATCAACTGCGCGAACAGACCTCGTCGCACAGCGTCGCAGTCAATGCAGCGGTCGAGAATTTGACTCGGTCCCTCAACAAGGCCAAGGGCGCCGAGCGGCACCGTATGGAACGGTATTTAACCGTATTGGCAATCAGCGCCTCGGCGGCGCCGTTTATCGGTCTATTCGGCACGGTGTGGGGCATTATGGGAGCCTTTGAGGGAATTGCCCGCAGCGGTAGCACGAGTTTGGCTGCAGTTGCGCCGGGTATCTCCGAAGCTTTGATTGCTACGGCTTTTGGCTTGGCGGCGGCGATTCCTGCCGCGATTGGTTACAACATTGCAGCAGCTCAACTGCGGGGCTTGTCCGGCGCCATGGACGGTTTCATGGCTGACTTTCTGAACATCGTCGAACGATACCTCGTTAGCGATCGCGGTAAGGTTACGGGGGCCAGCGTGCAGCACTCCACTGAAAAATCCTAGGTTGCCCCGGAGGGATTCATGGCGATCAAGTTAGGCGGCACCGAAGATGCACACGGCGATTTAGCGGAAATCAACATCATTCCGCTGGTTGACGTCATGCTGGTGCTGCTCATTATCTTCATGGTGGCGGCCCCCCTTTCCATCGCTGGAATCAATGTCGACTTGCCTACCAGCAAGGCGCGTGGAGCCCGTATCAGCGAGGATCGTATCGTCCTGTCGATCAACAAACAGGGCGAATATTTCATCGAAAAAATGCAGGTGCCAGGAGCGACGCTGCCGGAGAAAATGAAAGCCATTTACGAGTTCCGGCAGAACAAAGAGCTCTACATCCGAGCTGATCGTGTCGTGCCTTTTGGTCGCGTGGTTGATGCGATGAGTGCAGCTAAGCTGGCTGGGGTCACTGGCATTAGCATGTTGACTAAGCCCGACGAAACAAAGGGCTAAAGACCGCAGCGACAAGGGAGTTCCGTGGCCTCGACAGCAGCCATTAAGCGTCGGTTCCAGGGTTGGTTTTCGCCAGATATTGGTGAGGATCGACTGGTTGGGCGCTTCATCGTGACGTCGCTAGCGGCGCATGGCTTTGTGCTGATTCTGAATCAATTGGATCTCATGCCAAGAGTTGATTTCAGCGAAGACGAGTGGGAGATTCGTGCTGATCTCATCTCTGATTTGGATCTTTCAGCGCCAGAGAAAACCGAGCTACCAAATGCCAAAGAGGCTCCGGAAGCCGCCGTCCCAGCCAACATGCTGCCCCAGTTGACCAAAAAGTTCAAAGTCGATGAAGATACGGTTGCGGACGAGGGGATGACTGAGGAGCCAGAAGCGAAGGTGGCCGAAACTCCGAAGAAGGTCGAGGAAAAAGAGAAGCTGAACGTCAAAGCCGATCCGGATGAAATGAATGTACTGAAAAAGGCGGAAGCACTTCGGCGTTTAGCCATGGAGCGATTGCGCAAAGAAAAGACAGCTGAAGAGCTGCAGGCAGAGAAAGCTAGCGCTCTGGCGAAGTTGCGGGATGATGCGGCCTTATCGCGCAAGCCAAATAGCGGTGGAGCCGAAGGCTCAGGACTAGCGCTGCAAAAATACCGTAGTATGGTGCAAGCCGCGGTGAGACGTCACTATGCGTTGCCCGAGGCTTACAACTTGCGCAATGCCGAGTTGAGTGTCGTGATTGCGATCGTGGTTAACGAAAGGGGCGACCTCGTCTCGACTAAGATTGAAAAGCCATCTGGTGACTCCGTCTTTGACGAGTTGGCATTTGAGGCCGTGAAAAAATCAGCGCCGTTACCGAAGCCTCCGGCCGATCAAGCCGGGGAATGGATTCATCTTAAGTTTTCGCCGAAGAGTTTCTAGTAAAAGGGGGCACGCCAATGCGTCGATGGATTGGAATTTTTTGCTTCTTGCTGGTTGTGCCGGCGACGTGGGCATCCGCGCAGGTATCGAGTTCGGGCGGGCCGCTGTTGGTGAACATCGACAACCCCAGCTTTCGCCGCCTCGTGGTCGCTTTGCCGACGTTTTCGATTGCGGGCACGACATCCGGCGAGCTTCAGACTCTGGCGGCGGGCGGGCCCAAGGAATTAGGCCGGCTGCTGACCTACTCGGGGCTCTTCAATGTGATGGCGGAAGAGGCCTACTCTGAGTTGTCGAAGAAGATGGTGGCACCAAAATCGACGACGGGATTAGGAGTGCAAACAAAAGCAGGCATGGAGAACGTTGATGTGCCGCAGTGGAAGGCGCTAGGCATCGAGTCTCTTACGGTCGGCGAAATCGAGCAAGATGGAGACGGTTTCAGCATGTCATTGCGCACCATCGACATGAACCGTGGTGAAATGCTCATCGGTAAAAAGTACACGAAGGTCAAACGCGCGGAATTTGATTTGGTATTGCGCCGCTATGCGGATCTGATCTTACGCGCATATACGGGCAAGCCGGGAATATTTTCTTCGCGACTTACCTTCGTTGGGAGGCGAGCAGCCGCGCAAACCAAGCAGATATTCATCTCGGATTTTGATGGCCGAAACGTCATACAAATCACCAAAGACAACACGACGCACCTCTCTCCCGCATGGAGCCCGGATGGGCGTTTCATCAGCTATACGTCCTATCGAGATGGTAATCCGGATCTATATTCCTACGAAGTCGCGACGGGAAAGGTACGTAAACTTTCAGGTGCGAAAGGTTTGAATAGTGGAAGTTCATGGAGCCCTGATGGCAAGATTGTGGTGCTGACGGGTTCAGTGGGTGGGGATACGGATATCTACTACATCCCAGCCGAAGGCGGCAGCCGTAGTCTGCTGATTCGCGGTGCAGGTTTAGACGTCGACCCGGAGATTTCACCTGACAAGAAATGGATTGTGTTTGTCTCGGGCCGATATGGCAATCCGCACATTTTTCGAGGTACATTGGCGTGGGATGGTGATGCAAAACCGCGCGTCACCGAAGACAAACGCCTCACTTATGCCGGATGGTATAACGCCACTCCCTCATTTTCGAACGAGTCTGATAAGATTGCTTTTGCCGGCTACGACAAGGACATCGATCGGTTCGATTTATTTTTAATGAATTCTGATGGAACGAACTTGGAGAGATTGACCATTCGTGTTGGTGACAATGAAAACCCCTCTTGGTCTCCGAATGGCCAAATGATAGTGTTTCAATCCAATCGGATGGGCAGCGTAGACAAGAAGGGTACAACACAGATTTGGGTCATGAATCGGGACGGGAGCTCCCAAAGACAAATTTCGCAAGGTTTATACGACGCGCAGCAACCAGCCTGGTCGCTAAACATCGAGTAGAGCTGAAAATGTTGCGCCGCGTTTGGGGGCTAACACTTGGCTCAACGTTGTGCGGTGGTGTTGAGCTGTTGTCGATTCCGGCTATGGCAAGCCAAATGCCGCAAGTGGCCGTCCTCGGCGATAGCATATCCGTCGGCGCCGCGACGCACCCTGAGTTGTACTTTGATGCAAAGAGTTTGTGGCAGCGCTTTCAAGGTGAACGAGCTCATCAACCAGAATTAGGTTTTGTCACGCCAGCCCTTGCCGCGGAGTTTGCCTTGAACCGCGACTGGCAGGCGCCTCAGCGACCGTGGCCTGTCGTTAGTGAATATGGCGGGCCGTTATCATGGATTGGCCTGCATCTTTCGCAATTCATCGGCCGCGTGTATCTCGATCTTGAAGAGTTTTCTTGGTCGTATCTGTGGGCGAAAAAAGCTCAGATACAACCGCGAAGTTTGATCATCGCTGCCCAAGATGGCGCGCGCATGCGGCATGCCATCGGACAGGCTGATCGGATTTTGGATGTCACGCAAGGGCAATTGCCGAAAACGATATTTGTGTTTTTCACGGGCAATGACCTTTGCGGACTTTTCATCGATGCGATGACCGAGGCTGAAGTTTATGGCGCCCAAGCCTTGGAACTGGTTCGCTATCTGGCACGCAATGGCCAGGAAGCTGCCGGTGGAACCGACATTCATTTTTTAGCTCCCTTGTCGTCAATGATGCTGCGCGACCGACCATCCATTCAAGAAAAGATGGTGCCTGCCTTCGGCAAGCAGATGACTTGCAAAGATTTGCAGCAACAATGGCCGGGAAGCTGGGGAAGTTGGCAAGAGGACATGGCGCTGACTGAAGCCATTGCGATATTTGAAGCGGTTCGCTTTCCGAAAGGACCTGCACACCTTTGTCCGACACTCTTTGGCAGAAATTTGGATTTTCGTGGATCCGATCAGTATCCATTGATTGCTAACCGTATTCGGGCCTATCGTCAGTCGCTCGCCGATGTCGCCGAGGCTTGGCGAGAGGGCGAAGGCAAGCAGCGTGCCGGGTTGCGAGTGCACTACCTCTCAGCACCTGGTGAGATGGTGCTCGAGGGCGATGACATTGCCAATGACTGTTTCCACCTCTCTATAGCCGGGCAAGCAAAGTTAGCTCGGATGATCGGTGACGCCCTGAACCGTTAGGCCAAGCTGATGGCAGTGAAACGCAAACTCTTCCGCCAATTCATGCAAGTATGCAAAGCGTCCGGAAGCACCTTGGTGCCCCGCATCGATGTTCACTCGCAACAGAATCGGATGAGTTGATGTCGTATATTGCCGAAGCCTAGCGACCCATTTGGTCGGCTCCCAGTAGGTGACTCGTTGATCGTTGAGTCCGGCAGTGACGAATATTGGCGGATAAGCTTGCTTCCGGACATTGTCAAAGGGCGAATAAGCGCGAATGGTGGTATAGGCGTCCTTCTCTTGCGGATTGCCCCATTCCGGGTATTCGAGCGGAGTTAGTGGCAGAGTTTCATCCAGCATAGTGGTCAATACGTCGACAAAAGGTACGTGCGCAGATGCCGCAGCAAAGAGTTCTGGGCGACGATTTAAGACCGTGCCCAGCAAAAGTCCGCCGGCGCTGCCGCCGCTCGCGACGAGGTGCTTCGGTGATGTATAGCCCTGCTGAATCAGGTGCTCGGCGCAGGCTATGAAGTCATTAAAAGTGTTTTCCTTATTCTGCAATTTTCCCGCTTCATACCAGCGCCGACCTAAGTCAGCACCGCCGCGGATATGGGCGCTGCCAACCCAAAACCCCAGGTCCATGAGTGTGACTCGATCGCGAGAAAAGCCTACGGGAAGGTTGATGCCGTAAGCGCCGTAGCCGATCAGGTAGCACGGACGTGGCGAGATCGGACTTGCCGACTGGCAACGCCCTGCCAAGACCACAGGAATGAGTTCGCCATCTTTTGCGGTCGCCCAAACTAGGCGCGTTTCATACTGGTCGGGATCATAATTCGGAACGACTGCCGTTTTGAGAAGCTGTAGCTGATCATAGACTGGATCATAGTCGAACGTTCGCGTGGGCTCCGTGGGGCTGGAGTATTCGAGGCGATAGCAGGTCGCATGGTAATCAGGGTTATCAGCATCACTCAACTCGTACGCTTCGGAGGGGAAGCGCAGACTACGAAAGCAGGTCCCGGAGGAATCGTAGAAGTTTAAAGTCTGTTGCAAACGCGCGCGCTGAGCAATCACGACGAAACTTGAAAAGCAATCGATGCCGTCGATGAGCACGCCTGGTTGATGGGCAAGAAAATTTTGCCAGTTGGCTCGATTCGCAAGAACATCCGTAACGAGGCACACCTGAACGCAGAAGTCCTGTGCCCCTTGGGCATTGGTAACCATGAAAAGTTGATCACCCTGATGGTCTAAATCATACTCACTAGCTGCCAGCCGGGATTCCACGACAACGGGCGAATGTTTGGGGTCGTTGGCCCGCCAGATGCGGTACTCAGAAATGTTATTGCTGGTGCTGGCGATAAAAAGATACTCGCCACTGCGGCTGCTGTGGACGCTCAGAAAGAAGGCTGGGTCGGGTTCGTCGTAAATTGCAGCGTCGATGCTGGCAGCCTTCCCAATTTGTCCTTGGCGGAGATGTCTTGGACGATATGCTGCATCGAGTTGAACGTAGGCAAAGTGCTCATCATCGGCAAACCAGGCGCAGCTGCCCGAGGTTTTCATGCGAACTTCGGTAGCCAATTGCTGCGTGTCGAGATTTAGGATGTATAGTTCATAAAGTTCGTCGCCATCTAGGTCCAGGCTGTAGGCAAGGTACTTTCCATTTGGACTGATTTCAAAGCAGCCCAATTCAATGAACCCGTCATCGCCAGCCATTGCGTTCAAGTCGAGCAGCAATTGCTCTGACCCGCCAGCGGCAGGACGCCGGCAGTAGACTTGGTGCTCACTCCCCTGTTCCCAGCGATAGTAATAGTCGTATCCCTGCCACCGGTAGGGTACCGACTGATCGACCTCCGTCACGCGTGACCGCAGAGACTGGAAGATAGCCCTCTGCAGGGGCTGCAGGGGCTGCAGCATGGCCGTACAGTAGGCGTTTTCCGCTTGCAGATGCTGCATCACAGCTGAGTCCTCGCGCTGCCGAAGCCAGTCATACGGATCGATACGTGTCTCAGAGTGAATGGTTCGAGCCAGGGGCACTTCCTTGGCAATGGGGGGCTTGGGCAACACAGAGTGGCGATGAGATGCCATGGCGATAGCCTTTACTGAGCTGAATTTGTGGCGTTTTTTGCCAGGAGTGTGTTTCTTGTGAAAATGAATAATCGGTGTTAATTTTAACCCCTTAAGTTAAGAGATGTCTGCAGTTTCTTGTCGAATCGTAATGAACGCATGAATTGGGTGGGTTATGACGCAGCGCGTAGCATTGGTGACGGGCGCATCGAGAGGCATTGGTGCCGCTTGTGCATTGGCTTTGGGTGAGGCGGGCTTCAAGGTTGCGGTTCATTATCGCAGTGGCCGCGAACAGGCAGAGGAAATCGCTAGTAAGCTGCCAGGCGCGATTACGGTGCAGGCGGAACTGAGCGATCCGGCTGAATGCGAGCGTTTGATCGAATCCGTGCGCGAGCAGTTGGGTGGACTCGATGTTTTAGTTAACAATGCCGGAATGTGCATTGACCAGTTGCTGCCCCTCGCCAAGATCGAAGACTTCGATAAATTATTGGCAGTTAATCTGCGTCCTGTCTTTCTACTTTCAAAGTTGGTGGCGCGGGGTATGTTGCGTCAGCGTTGGGGGCGAATCATTAATTTGAGCTCCGTCGTGGGTTTTAGCGGCAATGCCGGCCAAAGCATGTATGCCGCGACCAAGGCTGCAATTGTCGGATTTACCAAGAGCGTGGCTCAGGAGCTGGGTTCGAAGGGGATCTTGTGCAATTGCGTGGCACCAGGCTTCATTGAGACCGATATGACTGCGGGTTTACCGGAAAGCGCCAAAGACGCATTGCTGTCAAAGATACCTTTGCGACGCCTTGGCAAGCCGCAAGATATCGCTGATGCTGTTGTTTTTTTGGCATCTGAACGAGCGAGTTATATCACTGGCTCGACGATTCACGTCAACGGCGGCATGTTTACCAACTGATTCGCGTAAATATAGGTATTGGATTCATGACCTCAGGAGTTCCCGCAAAAGTGGTTATCTCGGTGGCAGGACATTTCCACCCCGATCACGTCATTACTAACGAATTCTTCTCCAAGCTAGATATCGGATCCGATGCGGCTTGGGTAACCGAGCGTACCGGCATCCAGGAGCGAAGATCCGTGCTCGCAGAAGAAGATCTTCTAGCCCTTCGCGCAAAAGAGACGACTCTGGCGGAATTGCGGCAGAATGGGCGCCTGCGGCCATTGGCGGATTTAGGTGCTGCGGCATGGGCGGTGGCCGTAGAGCGTAATCCGACGGTGAAGCAGGGGATTGATCTAGTGCTCTGCGGTACGTCAGTGCCGGACTACGATATTCCTGCAAATGCTTGCACGGTCGCGGCGAAAATTGGCACTGAGTGCACTGCTTTTGATGTCAACTCAGCTTGCAGCTCGTTCTTGACCGTATTGAGTGTAGCCCGCGGCATGATTTCGACAGGGCAGGCGACCAAGGTCGCAGCGTTTGTGGCAGAGCGATATAGCACACGCCTGGATTACACCGATCGCAGCTCGTGCGTCCTCTTTGGGGATGGTTGCGGTATGGCGGTTGTGGAGCGGGCGGACTTGGCAACTGGTGCTGGTCGTAAACTAGAAGTGCTCGATATCATATTGCAGTCAGCGCCTTCCAAATTTGATTTGGTACAAATTCCGGTCGGCGGCTGTTTTTACCAAAACGGCAAAGCTGTGCAGAAGTTTGCCATCACACGCACCATGGAGTGCACGGAAAGCATCTTGGCGAAAAATGGTTTAACCACTCGCGATATCCGTTATTTTATTGGACATCAGGCCAATCTGCGGATGCTTACCTCGGCGGCAGAGAAGTTGGGATTTCACGGCGATCAGCACATGTACAACGTGCATCTCTTTGGTAACCAAGGTGGTGCCGGTGCGCCAAGTGTTCTGTCGATGAATTGGGAAAAATTCCGACCCGGCGACTTGCTTTGCGTTGCAGTGGTCGGCTCGGGCCTGACTTGGGGTTCTGCGCTCATGCGCGTCTTATAGGGCGGCCTCCCACTACGAGGCGCGCCGCTGATGTGATGGACTTCTCGACTGGGATTCTTCCAAGAACTCTTTTATCCGAAATACATGGCCAATGATTTCTGCCGTGGACAACCAGATGCCCTCAATATTGTTCTTGGCGTCCGGCTGAAACCCTTCATGGGCGGCACGATTGCGGAAATCCTGGAAGATGTGTAGCGCCTTCACAAAGTCATGAAGATCTTGGTCCTCGGGAAAGGGCAATGGAAAAAGGTTCTGTAAGCCGTAGCGACACTGTTTGCGGCTGAAGCACAAAAAGAACAAGGCAAACGCTTTCAGTCCATCCAGGGTAAAGCGCTTGCCGGGGCGAAATTGGCAAATGGCGCGCAACATCTTTCGCAATTTAAACTTGCTGAAGTACGGCACCGTGTTGATGATGGGCAGCGACCCAACATAGTTTTCGAACTGCTCCATCATGGCGGGAATTGGACGTGCGTAGCCGATGACATCCAGTTTCCGCTGCAGAATGCCGTCGTTGATGATCTGCGAGCAAGGCCCCTCGAAGTACTCGCGGAACGTCAGCTCTAATGCCTTGTATTGCATATCAATAACGGGGCTGAGATCGATAGCCGTGGACGTCGCTGACTGCATGACTTGATTATGAAAGAATTGCGCTGTGCGCAGGGCGCGGCGAACATCGCTGGACATAGCTGCATAGTTTGGAATGCGACCTGATAGCGTCCCGTCCAAGTCGTTAGAGCTGACCACGGAGGATAAGCGCGGGCTGTTTGCCTGCTTGACCTCATCTTCTGGGATGAGCAGTGACGTCAGTGTCTCATGTACTTCCAATAACTCGTCGCTGGCTCCAGCCTCTATTTGTAGATCGCCGATGGCAGAGCGCAATTCTTCCTGCAGTCCCGAGAGATCCTTGTCTTGCAGCAATAGGCAGGCTTCCATTTGCAGTGTCGTATTCATATTTGGGCGCGTGATGCACGAAATAAGCTCTTGCAGCGCTCGCGGTGAGCCTATTCCTTCGAGAGCCCGGAGTACCGCCAGTATTTCGTCATGCTCGTTCGAGCGAATAAAATCGAGCAACTTCAGTGCTGCAGGATCGACACTCTTGAAGCGCCCAAGTGTGGCGATATAGGCCAAGTGCCAAAGGGGAGGCGCTTGCCGTGCGACTGCAGCCAAATTATCCAGTCGATCGACAGTCGGCTTTTGCCAAGCCTCACTCAATTTTGCCCACATGCCCGTTCCGATGGGCATGAGTCCGATTTTGCCGCGAAAGCTGATGTCGAAAAAGCGGCGACGCTGCTCCATCTGCGCGACGTCTTCCGCCCATGGCGATCGCTCTTCAAAGTGATTGTCGTAGTCTTGCCAATCGTAGACGGATTCCGTCGGAGTCTGCTCCTGCGAAAGCTGGGTGATGATCGCTTTCTCATCGCGCCGTATACGAGAGAATAGGTGATTCTCGTCGTGTAAGTTCTCATTGAATATTTTTAGCTCGGCGCGGTGATGGCCGTTCATATTGGCAATAAAGTTGGCAGGATTGTCTGTGGCTCGGAAGCGAGAAATCAGACTCTCGGTAAGCACGGCCGGTGACGGATATGGAAGCAAGCCATCGACAACGTCGAGTGCAGCGAGAAATGTATTTTCATCAGGCATTTCTGCGAGTGCCTTGACCAGTGTCTCCTCGCGGCAGCCGGCAAAGAGGCGCCAATCCAGCTTCTTGGCGGCCAGCTGTGGCTTCTTTTCGCTATCATCGGTGGCCAGAAGTCGTATTGCTGAACTGATTTGCTGTGCCGTCAATTGATGGCGAATTGGCAGAAGAGGCCAGGCTTGCGCAAGTTTCTCTTGGACTTTCGACTTTGGAGGCTTGGCCAACCAGCGATCCAGCTGCGCTAGAGTCTGATCTGTTCTCTCGACTTGATCGACCAAGCTGGCCACAAATGGACGCCATATTTCGGACGTAGCGCTCGATAGGGCTAAACGAGTAAGTTCGTCCGGTGCAAAGCTCGCTAAGAACAATAGAGCGCTGGGTAGAGCTTTGTCATCGGCAGTATCGATCGCGGAGATGGTTTCACAAACGTGCAGCGCAATCTGGTGCATACGATGATCGTGCATGTTCCATTGCACGAACTTGTGAAGTAGTAGACTACGAAAGGCGCTGGAAAAATCTTCGAGACCCTGCATCTTGCTGAAGGCGGAAAGCAAGTGCTTGCCTCCACATCGGTGCGTCAGCGCCGCCAGTGAGTAGCGAACGCGCTGAGAGGCGTGCCGGCTTGAAGCTAGGGCTGGCATACGAAACCATAATGATCGATCGGTGCGGACCGCCCATTCACCAATGGCGCAAACAGCCAAATCTTGGTGCCAAACATGCAGTTGAGCTGTCAGAAAATGTTCGAGAGCTAAATTGTCTGAGCTGCTCGTCACCTTAACAATGTCGACCTGCTCACGCGGAGATAGGTCCAAGCAAAGCAAATCCTCGGCTAGGCTGATCGGTACAAATTCACCAGAGTGCGACATGCGTTCTAGCACGCGTAGGCGCTCGTCCCGGCGACGAGATTGCAGGTAGTCTTCAATGGATGTTGTCTTACTCACGGTTATCGCTCCGCTCGGTTGGCTGATGGCGCCCGATGGGCTGCAGGAGTGCTATGATAAATTATAACATGAGTGTAAAGGCTGAAGGAGGCATGCACAGCATGGCAAAGGAAGTTGTTAGCAAAGTGCTGCAGGCAAGTGCCTTTATTTTGCAATTTTGCACCTATTCCAACTTGGCTTCAGCAAAGCCCCAAAAGCCAGCCGTCACCGCTTCTAGCTCAGCCAGCCCTGAGCTGCCTTTTCCCGAGCGAGGGCAGGCATTGGAGGCGGTCGAGTCATCACTGCAAAACTTAGTGCGATTTAATGCTGAACTCATTCTTTTACCAATGGCAACGAGTTCCATCATCCGGACTCCGTTTACACCGGAAGTTAAGGATGCAGAGAGAGTTTTTGGGACGCTGTTGGATAGCAAGCGAGTAGAGATGCCTCCGGAGCTGACACGTGCCCGATGGGTCGGAGCATTTAAGACGGCAAAGAACATCTTATTGTTTGATGGCAGCGAGTTGGGGCAAGTTTCTTTGGAGTTAGAGAAGTGGGGTATGGTCACCCGACGCTCACTGGTCTTCGATTTGATACGCCCTGCGCCTGATCGGGGAGGAGAGGCAACATCCATGGAAACCGAGGCCCTGAGAAAAATTTTTTTGCGGCAGTTTACCAAGCTGCCAAATCCAGAGGTTATGGGTGTCGCTCCAGTTCCAAAGGGTTGGTGGCGATCTTCTGGGCACGCATTCATGGCCTTAACACGCGCCCAGAGCTTTCCCCTCACTCTGATCGAGTGTTCGAAAGATGACATCAGCCAATGCCAAATGACGCGGGCATGTTCAGCCACAGGATTTGTCGAGGCGCGGGCAGAGCATAGACGCGGAATTGGGATTTCAGAGAAGCATAAGCTCTTGGTCGTTGGTGATGCGGAAACAAACGAACTCATTTTTTACAAATTTAGCGCCTGCAACTCCATCCGACGTATGGGGAGCCTGCGTTTGCCCGCAAAGCTTAAAAAGCTGGCAGGAGTCTCTGTCGATGTTGAGGACAATTTGTGGATCACCACAGAAGCTATGGATGACTACCTGAACGCCTCCGCCTACTATTGGCCTGAGAAGTCCTGGCGTGCGCTCTTGCCTTAGAACGTTGCCCCTACGTTCATGTGAAATTGACCGCGCTTGTATATGGGCCCCCCCGCATCTCCGCCTGGATAAGCACAATCGTTGGCTGGACTAGCACAGGGTTTCCAGGGCAATCCATACGCTAAATTGATGGAGCCGACGGGTGTCAGGAAGTTAGCTGATAATCCGTACGAAACGTAGTTCTTCTGCCAGATCAGGGCGGGATTCAATAATATATCTTCGAATGCGTAAGGGTTGTTATCAACGATGGCGCTAGTATTTGATTGATACTCAGGTACTTCGGATACATTGAAAAACGTCGTGCCGCTGTCAACGAAAGCGCTTATTGCAAACGTGTTAGCCACGAGTTGACGGCGAACTTCTAAGCGATAAAGAGCGCGATGGGTCCCTCCCGCCACTTCATTAGTCGACGTCACATCTCCATTTTCATCTACGTTAGTGAATCGAAACCTTGGTCCGAGGGTTCGCTCCTCGAAGCCGCGGACAATCTTTGCGCCATCGAGCTGCAAACGCTCCGTTCTTGGCAGGCGGTCCGGTAGAGATCCATCTCGTTGCACATTCAAAAAGGCTGAATAAGAGACCCCGGTGGCGACGACCCAGTTTTCAAGAATCTCGAAATAGTGACTGTAGTCGACTTCCCAATGGTTAAAACTCAGGTCGCTAAAGAATGGTGGGCGTGCCCAGCTCACTTCGCCACCGAGGACTGATCCGGAGGTCGGCCAAGTGACATCATTGCGAAAATCAATGAGTAGGCGAAGCCCTATCGTTCCCACGCGGACCCGGGAGTCAATGATGTCTGCTTGGCGCTGTGCATCGCTGCCAAACTCTTCGTCTATTCTTTGATTGTAAAAGCCAGTCACGGAACTCACGGACTGAAACTGTCGCAATCGGTGGGAAAGGGCCAGCTCAAACTCCCGTGTTATGACCCACGTTTCGTCCGCTTTTGCGTTGTGTGCCGCTGATATTTTTCCATTCACGGGCAACCCCATAAGGTACGGCTCGAGATAGCCGACACTAATACCTCGGCCAATTAAAGTCTTGTTCTTGCGCGTATCAATCGCTTGCTGATTCTTATCCTCGCTCAACTTGGCGCGAGCAAAGACTTGTCGTCCGTAGCCACCAATATTGTTGTACGAAGTCTCAATTCCAAACCGCAGTCCTCGATAGAGACTCCAGCCAGGGCCAAAAGTAATGACGCCGGGCTCCCCCTCGCGAACCTCAATTTGCAGATCGACGACGTCTTGTTTGGTTGCTAGCGCATTTTTATCAGCAGGTTGAATCTGCACCGTACGAAACAATCCAAGTGCAATCAGTGCGCGCCGTGACTCATCGATAGTTTCAGGGTTATACCAATCACCTTCCTTGATGGAGACTTCGCGAGTGACGACCTCCAGCTGGGTTCGATTTAAACCCACGATGCTGACTTCGCCAAATTTGACGCGGATCCCTTCATCGATGCTTACGACTACACTCACATCGACCAGAGACTTCTGTTGCTCGGCTTTCAGTTGAATAGCAGCCTCGATGTAAAGATAGCCCTTTTCCACATAAGACGCGCGAATGGCACGCTCAAAGTCGAGAAGCGCACCACGCTCAAAAGCTTCGCCGGGCTTTGGCACAAACAGGGCCTTGATGGTATCTGGCTTGATGGCGGAGGCACCGCTGATTTCAATGTTTTGAAAAATTCTAGGTAGCCCTTCGTCGATGGAGATCACCATCTGGGCTCGACCCGACTCGCGATTGAGTGCGATGCGTGGTTCACGAATCTTTACGTCCCAATAGCCCCGTTGATTGTAAACGGCGGTTACCGATTCAATGCCCCGCTCTATATCTTCCAAATTGAGTGGAGTTGAAGTTTGCCAGAGGCTGGATAGCTCCATGATATCGAGAAGCTCACTGGTGGAAAGTATGGTAGCGCCTTCGAACTGAATGCTGGCTAATTCATAGCGGGTACCGGTGGTTATGGTGTACGTATGCACCACCTCGTTGCTGGCTTGCTGCTTTGTTTCGGGGCCGCTGACTTCCGCATCAATAAAGCCGCGATTGCGATAGCGCCGAACAAGCTCGGCGCGGACGGCGTCGGGTGAAACCGTGCTGGGGTCAAGGGTGTTCAGTTCATCAGCCTGGAAGATATCGCCCAGGTAATATTTGCGATCGACGGTTCTTAACTCGTAGCGAATCTTTTGCCCGAGGTCGCCCGCGATGTATAGGCGGGAGGCGTTCAACTTTTCATCATAGGACCAGCGGACCGGCCCCAGTCGAAGTTGGTTGAAGCCTTGTTTTTTCAGCTGTGCTTCCAAATCTGACATAGCTGCGTCGACTTCACCTTGGTCGCAGATGGCACCTGGCTCCACGCGAAAATCGATGCCGGGTGGTGGCGTGAACGCATAAGAAATGGCTTCGATGAGACAGGGATACCCCTCCCGCACCAAAATGGTTAGCGAACTCTGACCGCCCTTCGCTGTCGAAGAGACCTCGACCCGTGCCTTTTGAAATCCCTTTTTGGATAGGAACGCTGCAATACTTTCATGAATGCGTTGATGAATCTCTGGTGTGCTGATTTGTCGCAAGAATGGCTGCGTCACGGATTCCAATTCGCGGCGAAATACTCGGGTTGTGAGGTCAAATCTGATGTCACTAATGAGGGGAACCTTGGTCCCAATGAGCTGCCACTGACCTTGGCTCCATTCAGCCTGGAGGTTGCGTACCGGGTTCGACCTCGATACGGCTCGGAGCAACGATTCTAAATCATCGGCATTGCGAATATCGGGAAACTGTTTCTGCAGCTTTTCTTGGGTACGGTGGCTCAACAATGCCGGATCGATGGACCATGGAGCGGCCATGGCTGGGGGCCCGCACAGTATGCTGAGAAGTGCGAATGACCTTAGTTTACCAATGACACGGAGACGCCGGCCATCATGGATACGAAAAGCGAAACTTGAGGTCAATTCCGGTATCTGTGGGAGCATTGCTCTGCTTCTTCGCCGTTTCGTTCTCTTCCCGTCCATCCACGCTTCCTTGAAGGACGATGTTACCATGAAGAGCATATTCTGACGACATTTGCCAGTTATTTGGCTCAACTCGCAAAACCATATCCCAGTTCGGGCCAAGGTTCAGCGGGACGTTGAAACGAGGTACGGGTTGTCCATTCTCGGCTGCCTTGGTGTCGATGTATCCTTGGCGAACAATGGACTGTCCGGTGAGGTCTAGTATTTTTTCCACCGGCTCTTCGAATTGGCCGGCAATGATGTTAAGCACTTCGGCGGTAGCTACACCCCCAGTGTCTGCGGCATTGGTCCGAGCGGGCGGCAACGAGCCCTTGGACAGAAGGGATAGGATGTCCAGTTTGGTGATCTCGCCCCCATCTTCGCGAGTTTGTGGTTCGACGCTGAGGTCGACAACTGGATCTGAAGCGCGGCCCGAGAAGGCGAAGAAGACGCGATAGCTGCGAACATCAGCCTCGGCCAGGATGTCAATTTTCGGGTCGGGTCGAATCGGGTCATCAAAGGTAATCATGCCTTGCGTGATGGTGAAGTCCTGCTTGTACATGAATTTGCCTTTATTGATCTCAACCTGCCCGCGTAAATTCGGGCTGACGTCGTTGCCACCAAGTCGCAAGTTGCTGGAAAGTGTGGTTTGTATGTTGCGGTTGGAAATGACGATGGACTCGTCGGCAACGATATTGATGTCAAAGAGAATGGATGGAATGTCTGGGCCAACGCGCACCGAATACGAGCGCTTTCGAAGGGCGTCAAAAATCTCTTTGCGTAGATCAAATTCACCGGTTGACCGCGCTCGGTTTACCGTAATGTCGCCTGCAATACTCAAGGGAAGGGATGTTCCTGTCAAAGCGATGTCGCCAGATAGAACGGCATCGATGCTTTTCAAAGTGGGGACCGGGTAGATAATGCCGGCGTTTTCCAAATGCAAATCAATCCTGGACTCTGCTTGCCGCTCGGCTGCAAAGTACAACAGCCCGGAGGCTGTAAGGAAGCCATTACCTTTGTCGGCGCGCAGACTTCGCAACTGCAGCCGATCGTTAGTGAGAACGACATCAAGATTGATGTTCTGAAACGGAGGGCGAATATCTGCCATGCCGATGCTCAAGGGTTGCCAAGTTGCGGACGTAAACCGGTTTTGACGTACATCGTTTAAGCTGAATTTTACATTCGGGTGCTCCATGGGGCCAGTGACGCTCCCCTCTAGGCGCAGCTTGCCGCTCGCAGTTTCTACTTGCGACGATAAGACCGAAGCTAATCGAGCATCGACTTCACCCTCAACGCGAATATCGAGGTTCGAGGGAATGCGATTATTTGCCGCCTCAACTCGTATCTTAAGCAAATCGCCCACCAGCATCAGGTCGTCGCCTTCGCGGATATTCCAGCCCTTCTTTGTCATCTCCCAGGTGAAGGGCTGGAACAGGTTGACTTGGACACTGCGTGCTTTGCCCATCACCTCTCGATTGAACTGGGCCCGAAGGTCGCGGAGCTCCAACGCCCCTTGCGATGCCCACCAGTCGGTGAAGTGTCCACCTAAGCGCAAATCGCCGGTCATATAAGCATAGTTTCGCGGGTCTGAGGCGAAAAAGCGTGTAGCGAACGGCCGCAGGTCAAATCGCAGCATGTTCAAAGCGAGGTCGTAGGGCAGCTTCGTGTCCGAGAAATCTAAGCGCAGTCGACCGGTCAAGGCGTTCCCGCCGTGCCCTAGCATGAGATCCATCGCTCCGGTGTTAAGAAAGCCGCCAAAGTTAATGGGCGCCATGGCGCTTTCGAGGACTTCCAACTGATACAGACTGCCCTCGAACGTACCTTGCAGGCGATCGAGAGGTCCGGATAGTCTAGCAGTGATCTTCAGATTTGCGTCAATACCGGCGGCGATGAGGGCTTCGCTGGCGAAAGGCAGTCTTTGTAGCCCCAGCTGCAGATCTTTGGCACGTGGGTTTCCTAGTTTGGGCTCTTCCGAATCGATGCGAATCTCCCAACTGCGATTCAAGTCGAGTCCCAATTCCTGCAATGCTGAATCACCAACATCCAATGAGCGTTCGGACTTATCCGGCTGCTGCTTGGCGCTTACTTTTAGCTGAATAGCGCCAAGTCGTGCGCTGGTCCCCTCTGTGCGCCAGCCCTCACGGTTGTGTTCAAGTGCTAAGACGGCGTGGTCAAATAATACCTGACCATCAAGTGTCGCACTGGTCATCTCCGTGGTGATCTTGCCTTGATAAGCGAAAGGCTTGTGCAGTGGGCCGGACAGTTGACCATGAATACGGGTAATGTCAGCGCCAAAATTGACGGCATTCAGACTCTCGCCGAGGAGGCTGGAGATGAATGCACCCGCTATGGCCTCTCCGCTAAACTTCAGGTTGAGGCTCATCTCGCCATCTGTGTCGAGGACGCTATCTTCGACCTTTAGATAACCGCCTTCGTTGGTAGTTAAAGCGATGGACTGCAGGAGGACTTTTGAGCCATCAACGCGGACCCGCGCGGATAACTTTGGAACTGGTGTTTCGATGAACTTCAGGTCTGCTCCATTGACAGCGCTATCAATGAAAATGCGATTATAGGCACCATGAATACGAGTTTCCAGATTGGCATGTCCATCCAGCGGCATTTGGACAAAATAGGAAGTCAAACCTAGACTCAACGCCCTGCTGGTGATCGCTAAGTTCATGCCTGTGGCACCATCATATGAGGTGAAACCAACCAGTGCTAAGGGCGATAAATCCGTAGCGGACGCTGGCGGGGCCGCAGTGGCTTCCTCAATCGTGGGTTTGTGCCCAGAGCTTGCATAGCGAAAGCATGTTCCTTGCGTACCATCAAAAGTCAAACGTTGGCTGTTGGCGCGCAAATTCATTTGCAAGCGGCAGGTAGGCGCGATGGGAAACTTCGAGGTGTCCATGGCTAAATCAGGAAAGTTCATATGGTGAAACTCTGCTGGAGCAACGACGCGCAAATCAAAAGGGTCGCCTGTGCCGTAAACGCGCAACTCGGGGCTGAACAGTGTGGCATCAAAAGCAGTGAAGTCGACTTGCAGCGCTGATAGCAACTTCGATAGAGGTAGATCCCGTGGTTGGGCTTGAAAATCGTAAGAGACTTTCTCGTCAAATGTGATCTTGCCGCGGATGTGGCCATAGGACCTATCGCCGAAAATGAGGTCGATATCGTCGAACAGCATTTCGTCGGCATTGACACGAAATTTCAATGCTGAATTTCCCAGTTTGAACCCATCGAGTTGTGCTTCTTTGAGCTTTCCTTGGCCTTCGACATTGAACGTCGTCGATTTGTCACCGAGAATCGGGATTTCCACGGCAACGGTCGCCTTTCCTTGGAAGGGCCCAGCTGTATTTTGGATTGCTAGCACGGACCCGAGGTATCGCAAGTCAGCGTCAATATTGGCTTGATACTTGAGGCCGAATGTTTCCAGTTGCTGCATTTTGTTAAGGCGCAGTCTTGCGTCTAGCTTTCCTTCTGTTGAAAGCAGAGACGAGGTCAGGTTCAGTCGACTGGCGCGAATTCGCGTGCCATCCAATTCGAGGCTGCCGACAATCTTTGCCTGGTCAAGATACGTCGTGCCGGCGGCACTTAAGGTTGTTGCTGAGACATCGATTTCGAGTCCTATGTTTTCCCAGTCCTCATAGTCGACGACAACGTCGAGGCCGGCCAAAGACATTTGCAGCAATGGGGGCGCTGCCTCAGATATGGCTGTGTCGTCGGGAATAGCAAAATAGATGCGTGCGTTTGTCAGTTCGATGGTCTCGATGGGTAATCTGAAGTTTGGCGGCCATGGAGCCGGCTCCTCTGCGGGAACTGGTATGGATGTTGCCGTTTTTGGGGCAGCGAATGCGGGATGTGGGTAGCTAAAATCAAGATCGGTAATGCCCAGTGTGCCTAACTTGATATCGCCCATAATCACGGACCAAAGCGACAGCGAGGCGCTTATCTGCGACGAGCGAGCAATGGCGTTTTCAGGGTGTGTCCGGGAAAAAATAGCGAAGCCAAAGATGTCGACGGTCGGAGGCACAGCCGAGACTTTAAGCGCTTTGAAGTCAATTGTGTAGTCGGTTTCCTTGGTGATTTTTTCGTTAATTAAGATGCGCAGCATCTGGTGAGTGTAGGGATTATCTACGACTAAGTTGAGCAACATGCTAATACCGGTCAACACAATGGCGATGATCGTCCATCGCCGAAATCGTGCGGACCATTTGTCGTTGATGAAGGTCATAAGCATTGGCGAACCTACGACGCCTCTTCGTCTAGCAAGAGAGAGCTGAGTGGACTCAATTTGGGTAAACGCAGGCTGTTATCCGGGCGCAAGGGTGCAATCTGTGTTTGGCTGTGGCTATGGCTGGCGTCGGGCTTGGAAAACTCAGTTGGGGACTTTTGCTGATGTGTACCCATCGTATTTCTGCCGCGAAAGCTCAGACTCGAGCAAACATCGCTAACGATTTCTGGAGTTGCTGCAGACAGATTTTGGCGGCGGGACTCGACCAAGCAAGCATCGGCGATGGTGTTGATTCGCGTATAGATTCCGTTGCTATATTGATGAATAATTTGCATCGCTCGCTCAGAGAAGAAGTGTCTTGCCAGGCCAAGGCGCAGACTACCTTGGGCAAGATATTCTATGGTTTCATTCTCGTCCAGCGGCGGAATGTGCCATTCGAATCCAATTCGATCGCTGAGCGTCGGGCGGCTTTGTAAAGTCGGCCTCTGTTCGGGCTCACAAAAAATGACGATTGCGACACTGGCTTCGAAAACCTGACGATGTTCAAGAAATTGCTCAAGGTCGTGCGCTAGCTCGGTTGGCAATCTCGAGTCTTGGAGGTCTAGTAGTAACGCCAGCCTGCGGCCGGACTTCGCCAATCCGTCCAGGTGCTTGAGGAGTTTTGCGCGCCGCGCGGCGCCATCGACAGGTTCCTGAGCAGTCGGACAAAAATAGTGAGTGAGGATTCGCCAAAATGGTGACTTGGGGTGTGCCTCCGAGGTGTTGGCTGCATGCAAACGCAGCAGTAGAACTTCGAAGTCCTCGAGGTTGAACTGTTGAAAAAGCCAATGGGCAGTCAGCGATTTTCCGTTCCCAGGAGCGGCACTGACCAGGGAGATGGACCCAGGCCGTTGTGCGTGGTGTGACAGCTGATCCAGCTTGCGGCGGCGCTCGTCATTTGACCAAACAGGCTCCACACCCACTTGTTGGCTAAAGCTACCAAAGGTTGTGGAGTCAGCGGACATGTATGGGGCTCTTCTCTGCACCTCTAAGGTGCTTAACTAGCTGCGCTCACGGTACTTTTGGGATTCCACGCCTGATCCAGCTGTTGCTCGAAGGAGGGGCGCCCAACTATCTTGCGGAACTCTGCTTCGCGACCTTCTGCATACAAGCACTTGGAGATGTACTCGTTCATCGTTGACTGCATGTAGCCGCGCGCCTGCAGGTCGCGCATGTACCCGATCGCTTCGCTAATGCGTCCACTCATCAAACAGGCTTGAATGAGGTCCGGAAGTAAGGCTATGGCGTTGCCATAGACACTGCGCGCACCAGAGAGCAAGCGAAAGGCCACATCGGGCATGGCGCAATGTAGGTAGAAATCCGACAATGCCAAAATCAGACCCATATTGCGCGGCGCATTTTTCATGGCTACCAGCAAAACCTTTTCTGCTGTTTTTACATTGCCACTTCGGTAGTAGTACTTGGCGAGACTTGGGCTGACGAGTGGCTGTGCGTCTCGAATGTCGTTTAACTTCGTCAGAATGCGTAAGCCGGTCTCTTCGTTCGCTTTCACGAGCTGGCTAGCGGCCAAGCGAATTTCCGCGCAAAATCCCCCGCTCCAAATTTCAATGAGCTTGTTAAAGCCAGGCAGAAACTTATCGGGGGTTAGTGGTTTGGACACGAGCTTTGGCATGCCAAGCGTTCTGAGGCATGGGACCTCAAGGCTGTGCTGCTCTGTGGTAAAAGCCAACATCGGTGTCAGCAATGCGAGCGGATCCATCAGGAGCTGGCGAATGGTTGCGGAGGCCGGAAGTTCGGAAGTGTCGTCAACAATGACGAGCTGTGCTTGTCCACGGCGCATGTGCGCCAGGCAATTGTCCACCGAATCGGTGGTTTCGATGACCATCCAATTGTAATTGCGCAACAGTTCTCGCAGCAACATGCCAACATTGCCGGCAGCTGTGAAAACGACGGCCGTTTGCTCTGGCCAACGGCGTGAACTGATACTTGCTGCCAAACCTCAACCTCTTTGCGGAATGAGTTTAAGTCCGATGCGAGTCAAATGTGATCACAGGGGCTGCCACAGGCATGCCACAATTTGGGGATATAATAGTATTGTACCTGATCCATGACGGAGGTTGACAGTTTTGCCCCTGCCGGATAAATCAAAACCCGCCGGCAAGAATTTTGAAACCTCGGGAATGACTCATGAAAATACTAGTAGTTGGCAGTGGGGCGCGAGAGCATGCCTTGGTTTGGAAATTCCGACAGTCGGCTCTTGCTGACGTGGCCGTTTGGCCCGGCAATCCGGCTATGGCGGACTCGGCGGTGATTTGGGATTTACCGAAAAGTGCGTCGCATGACCAGTTGTTAGAGCGCTGTAAGACCGAGGGTGTTGACTTGGTTTGTGTAGGGCCGGAGGCTCCGCTAGAGAGTGGGCTGATTGATGTTTTGCAGGCTGGGGGTATCCGGGCGTTCGGTCCTACCGCCGCTGCCGCTAAACTCGAGGCCTCGAAGGCATTTTCCAAGAGCATCATGGAGCGCGCAGGAATTCCGACGGCTCGTCACACCGTGGTGCGGAATCGGTCAGAGTGCCGAGCCATTGCTATGAAGTGGTTGCAGGAGCACGGAGGTGTTGTCCTCAAAGCCAGCGGTTTGGCTGCTGGTAAGGGGGTCTTCGTTTGCGAAGACGCGGCCGCCATCGACAATGGATTACACCACTTATATGACACAGAGATGAGCGCCGCCGCTGCCGAAGTAGTTATTGAGGAGTTATTGCGCGGTCGAGAAGTTTCGCATTTTTCGCTCGTGGGACCGCATTCAGCAGTGACCCTTGGTTTTGCCGTAGATCACAAACGTCTTCGCGATGGTGATTTGGGCCCGAATACTGGAGGGATGGGTTGTTACACGCCGGTTCCTTGGCTGCCAGCAGATGCTGATGAGATGATACGGACGCGTGTCGTACAACCGCTTTTAGCTACCATGCGCGCGATAGGATGCCCTTATCAAGGATTCCTCTACACGGGTTTGATGTGGACCGATGATGGTCCCTACGTCATTGAGTTTAACGTCCGACTTGGAGATCCAGAAGCACAGGCACTGGCGGTAAATGACGATCGCGAGTGGCTATCGCTCATCCTTGATGTTCTAGCGGATCGGCCGATGACTCTGGCCTCAACTGCGCCAGTCACCCAGGGCTCACTGCCATCCACTTCCACGGTTTGTGTCGTCGTTGCAGCGGAAGGCTATCCATATGACAAGCCAACCGCCGGTGGCCGCGAGTTTACGGCGCAAGAATTCGGCGGCGTGGCCGGCGGACCCGTCGTTTTTGCAGCAAGTCTGCAGCCAGGGGCGGGCACAGAATTGCGCTCTGGAAGCGGACGAGTCCTGTCCGTTGTTGCCCGCGGCCGAGGGCTGGCTGAGGCTCGTCAGCAAGCCTATCAACATGTCGAGCAGATAGTCGGGAAGTGGCCGGGTGCGCAATTTCGCCTAGATATTGGACTTGCAGCTTTGACCACGACGGGAGGCACATAGTGTCCGATTCCCAAATGGTCGCTGGTCCCATTCGAGTCACATTGGCGAGTTCATCGCCAAGGCGCCGTGAGCTGCTGCAAACTTTGGGAGTACCGTTCTCAGTTGAGATACCTAACATTGTAGAGCAGCGTCGGGTCGGCGAGGAGCCTGTTGTCTATGCCCAGCGCAACGCTGCTGAAAAGTGTCAGGCCATTGCCCGGGCGCGAGGTGAAGCAAAGCAGAATCATGAGTTGGTGATTGCCGCTGACACCATTGTCGTCTTGGGAAATGATGTCCTCGAAAAGCCCGATGATCAACTCATGGCACGGCAAATGCTGCAGCGACTCTCTGGCCAAGTTCACAAAGTTATCTCGGGTGTCTCGCTCGGGGTACGTCGGGTGGGTTCAACGCAATGGCAGCATTCAGTATTTTACGTAGAAACTGCTGTGACAATGAAGGTGCTGCATGCAACTGAGATCGCAGCCTATGTCGCTACTGGCGAACCGCTAGACAAGGCTGGTGGTTATGCCGCACAAGGCATCGGCAGCTATATGGTCAAATCGATAGTTGGTTCTTACGCTAACGTCGTCGGCTTGCCCATTGCCGAGATGTGCGAACAGCTCGAAACCGTGCATGCGATTTCTCTCTGGGATATTAGGGCCTCTTGATGTAACTCAAGATGGCTGCGGATGCTGGAATGAAGGCGGGACTTAGGGCGGCAAAGTTGGGATTGCAGAAGTCCGGCCGCCCGTAGGTGAGTTCCAGTCCGCTTTCGGACACGACCGCACCGCCCGACTCCTGAAGGATGAGGTGTCCAGCAGCCGTGTCCCACTCCATGGTCGGGCCTGGACGTAGATATAGATCTGCCTCCCCCGCGGCCACTAAACAAAACTTGAGTGAGCTACCCACGGATTGTGTGCCGATATTCGGTACAGCCTGAGCTAAGGCTTGTAGCGCTGTATCCGTGTCGCGACGACTTACGAGACATAGAGGTTTCCTCGTCGCCTGGTGGTGGGCTTGAAGTCGTTGCCATTGGCCCGCAGCGGTCAATTCCCACGCACCAAACCCGCGCAGAGCCGCGAATGTGCGGCCGTGGGCTGGCGCATGAATCACGCTACACTGCGGAATGTCCTGACGCATCTCGGCAAGATTTACCGTGAAGTCTGGAGACCCCCGGATGAAGTCGCGCGTTCCATCCAGTGGATCGATCAGCCAATAATGAGCAGGACGTTGAGCAAATGCTGCCAACTCTGCAGCAGGCATTTCTTCGGAGACGATCGGAACCTTCGGGTCCAACCGCGTGAGTTCTTTCGAGGCAACATGATGCGCATCTAAGTCGGCCGCAGTGACGGGTGATTGATCGGCTTTCCAATGCACATCAGTATCAACGCGAAAGTGTGGCAAAGCCACACGTCCAGCGGAGATTGCGATGTCGGCAAGTGTCGTGAGGCGGTTCAGCGCCCCACCAGTGAGTGCGTCCGGATTACTTCTTTTCATTCTTGATATCAAGCAGCTCAACATCAAAAATCAAGGTCGCGAATGGGCCAATCTTCGGTCCGCTTCCTTGCTCGCCATAGGCTAAATCATACGGCACGAACAGTTGCCACTTGGCGCCTTTAGGCATCAGTTGCAGTGCTTCGGTCCAGCCCTTGATGACGCCATTTACAGGAAACGTGGCCGGTTCGCCGCGGCTATACGAGCTGTCAAACTCCGAGCCATCAATCAAGGTGCCGCGATAGTGAGTGACAACGGTATCGGTCGCTTTAGGCTTTGGGCCGTTGCCGGCAGTGATGACTTTATACTGTAAGCCACTGGGCAATACCTTGATGTCGGCCTTCTTCTTGTTATCTGCTAAAAACTTTTCGCCAGCAGACTTGTTTTTATCACCGTCAGCCTTGCGCTTGGTCATTTGAGCCTGCTGAATCTTGCCGCCGTACTCTTGCATTGTTTTTTGCAACTCGTCTGGCTTCAACAATGGCGCTTGATCTTTAATGCCGTGGCGCAGCCCTTCGATGAGCTGGTCCATCTCAATTTCGGCGCCTTGTTGTCGCAAATTCTGACCAATATTCAGACCAATGGCATAGCTGGCTTTCTCATTCAACGATTTCAACTTTACGGCTCCAAGTGCGACGTTTGCTGACAGCATAAGCGACAGTACCCCGAGCGTGCTCCCTACGAACTTCATAAATATTTCCTCATGCAATGGCGATGCTGACTGGAATGGAAGCGCCATTATTGCTACTTGCTGGCAAAATGTCATGGGGTTTTTCCGGTAGGGCGACAAATGGTGAGGCCCAGTCGCGCTAGGAATTGCGCTTCTGGGCCGGGCAATCGAATGATTCTAAACTAGGAAACGTCAGTTAATTAGCCGCAGCAGCCAGGATTTCTTGTCGTTGTGCGGCCAATTGCCGCTGCAGATAGAGGTCGCCCGTAACAATGCCATCGGCCATAACCATGTGTTGCAGGTTATCGCCACTCATGCCGTCCAAAACGATATTGCGAACAACCTGCGAAGCATTGATGGCCTGTACAACGTACGAATCCACGGCCTGATAGGATCCATCAGCAGTCAAGATTTTGCTGCCGAGGCTCAGTTCAGCCGCAGAGCGCAATCCGATTTCCGTCGCAAAAGGATGGTCGGTCGTTACCGTCAGGCGCTTTCCGCTGTAGCCAAGAGTGATCATCGGCTTGTCAGTTTCAGGGCCTTCGACGATTTCGACGATCGACGCAGCCTTCTTGGTGATGGGGTTGAAGACTAAGTCGCCCTTCTGCAAATGGGCAATGACGCGTTCGGAACCATCGGCCATTTTGATCCGAGTGGTCATCGCAAAGCATCCAGAGTGGTTGCGGCCACCGGCTTCATTCTTGGTGGCGACAGCTGCGCATGCAGCGGACTTGCCATTGGTAATAACCACAGTGTATTTACTGTTGTTGCGGAATCCATCCTTCGTCAGTGATTGATTTCCGGCCGTTGGTTCGTTTCCGTTGTGGTAAACGACCAGAGGGAAAACGAAGTGGTCACCTTCCCAGTTGCCGACGGCCCAATAATTCTTGATGGGAACAGCAAGCCCGTCGGGTGCGCCTGGAATTTCTTCTGCATAGTCAGGTTGCGCTGGGTTGAACCAAGCACAGATTCCAGGATTTGGCGTCTTGCCGTCGTTAGATTGTGATGGGTCACCTTTGCCGGACATGACCTCTTCCGAATTGTCGACGATTTCGTCGCCTTTAGGTTCCTCGGCGACTGGAGTTTCCGTCGGAGTGGGATCGGGATTTCCAAGATTGGTCCCCTGATCACCCTGAAGTGCATCACCGGTGTCATTCCCGGTGCGAGCAGCTGCATTGGAAGTTTGTACTTTCTCAGCTGCGTGCCGCGTTACGGCTCCACTACAGCCAAGTATGGATAGTACGAGTGATAGAGATGCAACGACATTGAGATTGGTAACGGCAACAGTCCTTGTCAACATAACGCATAGCCTCCTGCAAGTGCGCATTCCGATTCAGATTCGAACAAGAACTTTAAAGCAAGAGCTGGGCCAGTTGGCTGGCCCTGAAGATACTTAATTATTACAGTAGTATATGTTTTGAGCGGCGCGAGCGCGCCGTGTCGAGGAGGTGCGAGAGCGTTGTCGAACCTGACAGTTTGCTTAGCGGGCAACGGCCTTTCGCATCTTGTTAGGCTGGTGATCGGCTGTTGTCGACGGCGAATTTTTTGTCGTCTTTCTCGTGTGCCCAGCCATGACCTGTCGTTGTTTTGTGCCAGGTTTGGTTACTGTCTTAGGGGCGGCGTCTGGGCGCTTTGGCTTTGGCTTTGGCTGAACGCTGGCCTGTTCTATCCTTTTCGGGTTGGAGGTCGATGGCTTGCCGCCCGATACGCCGGCGAGCCAGCTGCGCCAAGGCACATGCTGGTCGATATACTGTTGGGCATATTGAGCACCCTGCACCGCGTATCCAAGTCCATAATATCCGCCGATGGCAAGGCCAGCGGCAACACACACCGCAACAAGGAAGTTACGTAACTTGCGCGAACGAACGGCCTTGCCATGGCTGCGAGCCAAACGCAGCATTTTGGTATGGGTTCCCGCGGGCTTCTCTGCGGCCCGAGGTGGGCGTGCACTCTTGACGGTCCGACGGCGGTGGCCAAAGTCCTGCATACGAAGAACTAACGTATCGACCTTTCGGTCTAAATCCTTGTGCAGCATGGGGATGGTCGTCTTCAATAAGAAGGCATCCGAACGTTCAGCGGCGCGGCCCTCTTTCGCCTTCTTCCCGCGGCTACGAACCGATTGGGCGGTCTTTGCCAGGCGACGCTTCATAAGAGCCACAGAAGATTCTTGTTTTTTCATAGTCAAACTCACCACATCAGGAGCAACAGGTTGTCAGCAGCATCAGCAACATCGGTGAGAGAAAACTCCCACTCCTGCGCCGCCTAGAGCAATACCTGGTCCAGGTGTAAGTGGCTTAAGTGCATGCAAAAGTTAGTTGGTGTGGGCGTTTAGATGTTTCCAATTGTTCACAAATTGATCACCACCAGCGCGCAACTTTGCGAATAAGGTGACTTAGAAACTCCGAAATATACAAATTGCCGTCTTCGTCAAAGGCTAGGGCGGCTGGCGCATAAATCCGAGCGTCGGCAGCAGGGGTATTTTCCTGACTTGCATCAACTGGTCGGCCGGCAATCGGCACCCCGGTCAAGTTTGAATTGACGATGAGGCTGGTCACTCCTGTCGTTCGATCACTACAGACGACTCCATGGTGATTGTTTGCTTTGACATAAAACTCACCCGCGCCGACACAGACTTGATCGGCAAACGCAGCTACTAATCGCAGGCTATAGGTTGAGTAGGATTTAATTGTTTTGATTTCATTGGTCGGAACACTCACCCCCATTATCGTGACGTCTTGACCGGAGAAGTTTGCATACTTGAGTTTTCCTGTGGCGACGTTTGATTGATCGATGATGAGCAAATTTTGCGGATACTGAGGATCTGCCGAAACTCCAGCGGGACTGCGTAGGCGAGCAGTGCCTGCGCCCAAGTTGCCGACGATATCTCCCTGCGTTCCACAGAGTCCGATGGCAGTTTCAATGGCGCCGGTCAGAGACAATCGCAAGATGCAGTGGTCGGTGGTTGCAACGAAATATAGTTGATCTTGCGCCTTCGATAGGTATCGTGGCAACCGCAAGCCAATGTCTGTCGCCGCGACATTTTCGTTTGCAGGGGTCCAGGCGGCACAGCCCTCGGCAAAGTTTCCTGCTAAATCACCAACCCAAGTTGAGGGAATGAGCGCGCTGAAAACGGACTGGGATTCTGTCGAGTGATTGTAAGCTCGGATTTTGCAAGTTCTGTTGGAGCCGAGCATCGTCGATCCTGTGTCATCGGTGAAAAATAGCGTTTCGCCCGCTGCTGCGATTCCGAATACAACGCGGAGGTAAGTAGCAAATGCTCCGCCGTCCTCGCCATCGCCCTGTCCAATTCCGATGGCTGTCCGAATGAGGCCACTGTCAAGGTTTACGGAGCGAATGCGATAGTTTCCCTGATCCGCAAAAAAGAGTTCACGGCCAATGATGCCAATGCCATAAGGTGAGGTTATTTCGGCAGCATCAGCAGCTTGCGGTAGGTCGCCACTGAATCCGCGAATGCCTTTACCACTGCCGACGACAGTATCTACCGCTCCGTTGTCTGCGGACAGATCAAGGGATCGCACGCGTCTATTGAAGTTGTCTCCTACCATGAGGCTGTCGCCGGCAACAGCTAGGCCCAGTGGAAAATTGAGCCGAGTTAGGCGGCCAGACAATGAGTTGCCATTGTACCCGTATGCGCCACTGCCAAATATGGTAGCCGCTGAGTGAGTTCCAACAATGCTATCGCCAAAAGTCATGCTACTGCCCGACTGGTTCAAAAAGCTGATTCGATGATAATTCCCATGAGACAAGAAGAAGCCACGGATGTTACTGCTCTCGTCGTATGCAATTTCGACATCCTGCGCATCGCCAATCATGAATGCATTATAGCTTGCTGCTCCGAGCGTCATCGAGCATGATCCGGTGCCACTCAGCGTTGCTGTCTGTTGGGAGGCGACATTCACAGCACTGCTAAAGTACGTTGCAGCGGACCCTCCTAAATTGGCCACACGAAATCGGCAGTTGCTCGCTTGGGTAAAATATAGATTGCCATCTCGGCCGAGGCGCACGGATCGAGGTGCGGGAGTGCGAGCAGTACCGGCGCGCCCAAGGGTACCTTCAATAGACTCGAACACAGTTAGTCCGCTGCCGTTGACTCCGCCAATGACGATACGCGAGAGCACGCTACCGACGGCGGCAGAGGCTGGCTGCGCCCGCTTAATGGCATAACTGCCGCGGCAGGCGATATAAAGAGTGTCTGTACCGCTATCTACAGCTAATCCGTTTGGAAAACTACAGACAGATGTTGTGCCGACGATGTCATCATGGTTCCATGCTATTGAGTTTATCGTATCGCCGCGGCCGAAGATTGTGTTGGCAGTTCCGTCTGATCCGATGCGAACGACGACATGCTCGCTTTCTAGCGCAACGTAGAGTGCATCGCGAGTCGCGTCATAAGCAATACCGTTTGCGCCACCAAGCGCAAAGTTCAAGGCATCATCACCGTTCGTGCCGACACCAGATGCGCCGCTACCGGCAATAATCAGCAACTTGCCAGCGGGAACATTTCTACCCAGGCGAGTGACAGCCGAGCCGCTTCGGTTATAGAACCAAACAACCTTTAGTTCGCTATCCGAGATGAATGGGTTGCCTTCAGTGTCAAGGGCGATGTAGCGCGGATTCATGCGTACCACGCTGCCATCTTGTGCCGGCTCTGATTGGTCTCCAAGATCGACAGGGCCGACCAGTGTACAGATGTGACCAGGCTGAAGACCATCGCAGCCGGGATTGAAAGCGTGCACTTTCACCTGCCACCGATGATTGACGACGTTCGTTCCGTCACTAATCGCGACATCGACGATATTGGTGCCGGCGAAATCGAGATTCGGGGTAAATACTGCCGAACTACCGTTTGCGCTGAAGCGATTTGAAGTAGTGCCGTTTATCTGCCATTGGTACGTGAGCGTGTCTTGATTCAAGTCCTTGGCGTTAACGGAAAAGTTCAGCGTATCGCGATAATGAGTCAGGACATTTTCAGTCGACGGCTGCGTGGAGACAATAGTTGGTCCAAAATTCGGAGTTGGGGTGGTAAACGACTGGCGTTGATAAATCGCCTTGTTGCTCATCTCGTCGCGCACGACGATATTGACGAAGTATGTCTGGGCGTAGGTTAAATCTGGAATTGTGATCGCCGTGATTTTGCGTCGAAAATCGCCGATGGGCATGGCGGCTTCGACCTCTTGCAGAGTGCTCATGCGATCAGTCGAGGAAACGTATGCCAGGTAGCTTAAATTGTACGTCTCTGAGAAATTGTCGCTAGCAATCTCAAATCCGATTGTCGCAGAGCGATGGTCAAGAGCCAGCAGTTCTATTTTGCCTTCGCCGCCCGCGACTGGCGGCTGCTTGTCGCCGCCATCGACGATCATAACTTCGCCACTGGCGCTGATGATGTCTTGGTCGATGATGATGCGAAATTCCTTGTTGGCCTCGGCAGGTAAGTAAACGGGTTGGTAAGAGCCGAAGAATGGAGCCCCAAATTGAACAGAATTGCCGCGCCGCTGTACCTGTTCGCTGGGAATGATGCCGAGAATAATCTGGAACTTCTCACCGTACAGTACCGCCATATACAGGATGCCGACTTCGGCTGTTGGAGCTTGCAAACCGAGGGCGACGCCCAGGCTTAGCGTTAATGGCATCGGTGCGAGCGGGTCTTCGAACGCGGATGAGGAAACGATGACGGCTTTGCCGGCTGCGGTAACCCCTTTGCCAACTTGCGAGGTGTTCTCGTCGTTAACAAGAGGAGCTCCCTCCGTTATCGTGATCTTCGTCGCAGAACTCAGGGTGCCGGGTGGGATTTCCAGCGAGGTCCCCGATAATGCTGAGCCATCAGCAATGGATATTTGCAGGGTGGACGTTGCATTGACGACGCTGGCGCTATAGGTCGAGCCATCGAGGTTGACTCCCACCTGCACTGTCGACTCGCGATTGGACTCTCCGCCTTGGCTGTCTGAGCTTGTGCTTGAAACCATGTCGCACGCTGGGAGCATGTTCAAGATTACCATCCATAGGAAGGCGACTATTTTCGATGCGAGGCGCCCTTGCAAATACATGGCTTTGGACTCCGGGCTAGGCAGAAAGGATTGAAGAAGGTGCTGCAGTTAGCCATCGGTACATTGGATCGCAGTGTGAGGAGTGGAAGAAAATGCCGGTTGGTGAATTTTCAAATTCAGCGAGTTTTCAGTCGAGTGATTACGGCTTGCCTGAAGGCGCCGACAGTTCAGCTGACTATGATAGTCTAGATAGAATGCAATCCCATCGGGTTTGACCAAGGAGATGAAGGAGGAATAAGCCTTGAATCAGAAAGCCAGTGCGCTGCGCCTGTGCGGTTGGCTATTGATCTGCACGACCGTGCTGGGCTGCCGTGCCCGCACCCATTCAGATTCAGTTTCGGCTGCAGATGACGCATGGGGAAATCAATACCTCGGTCACTCTGATTATCGCCTGTTGCTGGCGGGATCTCCAGGGCCGGACTTTAACCCAAATCAAGATTTGTTGAGGCCGACCCCTGCCGAGTTAGCTCGACAGCAAGTTGCTGCGGCGCTGCATCGGGCCGCGTTTAGCTCGATCTTGCCAATCATGGGGCAGATTCAAGCGGGGGGGCGGGATACGGAGGGTGCCCTCTTTGATGGCCTCATGGCCCTTGCAGATGCCGCCCGCAAGACTTTGCAGCAGGAACTGCGCCCCATGCTTGCCAATGCGGCCGCAAAATTTCCCTTGGTCAGCGAGGCATGGCTGGTGCCATGGACGGAGCCAGCGGGGGAGGTTTTCTATGACGCAAATAAGATATCTCTAAGTCCTGCTGAGGCCGCAAATGTCCTGCGTGCCGTGCCTGGCAGCGCCGCATTCGCGCAAAAGCTGGCTGAACGCATTCAAATACTTCGCAGCAAGCTTCGAGCCGAGGCAGACACAGCCGCATACCCATTAGCTGCACGTTATGTTCTGTTTGTGGCTCCAAAGCAGTCGACCTTGACCATTCGCATTTTGGTGGGGCTGAAGCCGCACCAGGGTCCATTCGAGAAGGCCGACGACAAGGTGAAGTTCCGTCGGGTCGTGGTACCGGATGTTCCAGGTAAAGGCGTGACTGCAGCGTTGACCATCTCTGTTCCACTCGATCGAGAGGAAGCTCCTGAACTGAAGGTGGCATTTGGCGACTTTGTAGGCATGGATGCAGGGAATTTTGCGATGAGCTCCAACACGATCGCACAAACGGCACCGCGACTAGAAGGCGAAGCAAACAAGCGCGGGACGGGTTGGGTGGCGCTGAATTTTGCCTTTCAGGAGCTGCAGTTTAATCTACGTACCGTACAACTCGAGCAATTATCGACGATTGTCAGTCCAGGGTTGAAGGTCGGTTCGGCCCGCTGGACAGTTGGGGGCATTCGTGCCGCAAGCGTCGATCAGGCTTTTCAGGCCGAGATAAATCGGACGATCGATGGTGAATTGAAGTCGGCGCTCGAGCGCGGAAACGATCAAATTTTGAGCGGGCTGCTGACGCGCGATTTGCTGGAGCTAGCCTTTCAAACAATCTTTCAACGGGAATAGCCATGAGCAAGAAGAGTATTCTTAACCTCGTGCTGATAGCAGGATCGTTGCAGTTTTTCCTGGCAGCCGCGATCCAAGCTCAGGATGTGGATCTAACGGACAAGCTGCAGCAGAGCAATAACCTATTTCTAGCGACCGAAGCTGTTCGGCCGTACCTTTACGACGAACAAGTCCAGAGTCGGCTTGCGAGCTGGTTGAATCATTATAAGAACGAAGCTTATATTGTCGATTGTCAGTTTCATATGCGGGCATTCTTTCGCTCGGAAAAGATAGTTGGCCCCCTGTGCTACTTCTTGCGGCAAGACGACAAGCGTAAGCGCGCTGACTATCAGAAGTTTGTCGATCGCTACGTGCTAGAGATGGCTGCGGCCTTGCGCGAGATCGCCGAAGACCCGCGCTACTCGGTGTCCGATCGGCAGCGGGCAGCGGCTTGGGCGGCTCCCTTTGCCAAGGATTATCGTGGCCAGTTTGCGACTTGCTTTGCGCCCGCTATGCAAACCAACTGGGCTGCGGATGGCAGCCTTCCCTATTCGCCATTTTCCCAGGTTGGTAGCTGTTTTCATCGCGAGTTCCCCAAGATCGGAAACGTTCCATTTTTTGCAGTGAATGTAGCTAAGGAGTTTAACGCGCACCCCGGTCACGCTGTATCCCCCACCGGGTGGGTAGGTGGCAATGCGGTGGAGTATCTCTATTGGAATGACACATCGGAACAGTACCGCGACTGGCTGGAGGAGCGGCACGGGCAGATGCGGCAACACTATCCGCTCACGGGGGCTGGTTCGCTCGAGGCCATGCGCCGCCGAGATCCCCTGGCAACATTTTCCCAAGCTGAGGGCTTCCTCGACATTGATAGCCATCCGAGCTGGTCGGTCAATAAGCCGGGCGCAATCTTTCCGGCCATTCGCGCCGCGCTCGATCAGGCTAAAGATGCAGTCTTTGTCGATATTTTCTTTCTTGGCTCCAGCATGGGGGTAAGCCTTGCCAAGCATTTAGTGGTGTTGGCCGAGCGTGGCGTCAAGGTCTTCATACTGCGCGATAACTTTAACCACTTTGGTCATGCGCCGGAGATGCTACCGGTTTTTAACTTTCTGCTGGCCTATGCGGAGCGGAATCCGCAGAAGATGCTTGTGTCAGCAGCGCACATCAAGGCTCACACATCTGGTTTGCCACCGTTTTTGGCACCGGTGATTACTGACGAATTTCTCGAAAAGAGTGGGTTGCAGGCTCACTTGTCTTTGTATGGGCGCGCCCAGTCGGATCACAGCAAGGTATTTGTGATTGATGGCAAGGGGCAGCAACCGGTTGCCTTTGTGGGGTCGAAGAACATCACCGACGCTTCGGGCGGTGTCGTCTATGACGAAGTGGTGAAGATTGTGGGGCCTGGTGCGGCGATTGTGCTGGACGACTATTATTGGGACATGGTCTACGCCCTGCGTCACGAAATGTCCGATGCAGCTATTAAATCCTTTGCCCAGCGGGGCTGGTCAGCGGCGCGTTACCAAGAAGGTCAATCGCGAGCGCAGATGATCGCAAATATTCTCTTGCCGTTTGACTTGCTTGAACGCGATGCATCCGGCACTCCCACCGCGCGCCGTGGCGTTGCCGTGGCAACAGCCGGCCGCTCCATTCTGCGCACGGGAATGAACAATGTGGATTCAACACGAACAAATTGTGTCGATCAGGTCATTCAGCTCATCGCGCATGCCAAAAAGAACATTTACATCAAAGATCAGTACCTCTTTGATCGAAACGTGGTTATCGCCCTTCTGCGCGCCAAGAGGGCGCGACCTAGCCTCGATCTCCGCATCCTGCTTGAACCCATGCACCGTTCCAATCCAAGGGGACTTCCCAATCTCCTTTACTTAGATGTTTTGGCGAGCGCCGGTGCGCAGATTCGTTGGAAGAAGATCATGCATGGTTCAAAGATTCATTCCGAGTACCATATGAAGACCATTTCTGCAGATGGCCAGTCGGTAATCTCTGGTTCGGCGAACAAGGATCAAACCACCATGTATGGGTCCTTTCGCGAACAACAAGTCGATGTATGGGATGCGGAGATCGCAAAAGTTCACGACCGAATTCTCTTGGGCCACTGGAATGACTCAGAATCAGAAGAATTTCGTGGATTTGACTTCACCGTGCCGCACAACCTCAAGGGGTTTGATGGCAAAGCCATGCAACCGCAGCAATTTATTGGCCTCTTGCGCAACTTGGTTTCTCTCCTCTATGATGCGCGCCAACACTGATTGTGGGTGGCATGCGCATTCCTTTTGACAATACCTACGCACGACTGCCGAGCCGATTCTTTGAACCGGCTCAGCCTGCATCTGTACGCCAAGCCCGCCTGCTAGCCTTCAACGAAGCGCTGGCGCATGAACTCGGCCTCGAACTTGAAGGCGCCTCCCCGCAGGAGCTCGCGATGGTGTTTGGTGGCCAGCAGGTTCCGATCGGGGCAGTGCCGCTTGCCATGGCCTATGCAGGACACCAATTTGGCCACTTCGTGCCCCAGTTGGGCGATGGTCGGGCCATTTTGTTAGGCGAGGTGGTCGATCGCCAGGGCAAGCGTCGTGATATTCAACTGAAGGGCGCGGGTCTCACGGCATTTTCTCGGCGTGGGGATGGACGGGCAGCCATTGGACCTGTCATCCGCGAGTATGTCGTTAGCGAAGCGATGCACGTATTGGGGGTACCGACCACACGGGCGCTGGCTGCTGTAGCGACAGGCGAGCAGGTCTATCGAGAAGTCGCGCTTCCGGGTGCGATTTTGACGAGGGTCGCAAGTAGTCACATCCGTGTCGGAACGTTTGAGTACTTTGCCGCGCGGCGAGACCATGACGCCGTTCGCATATTGGCAGACTATGTCATCCAACGGCATTACCCCCAAGCGGCGTCCGCGGCGATGCCTTACCAGGCTTTGTTAGCGATGGTGGTTGAGGCGCAGGCCAAACTGGTTGCGCATTGGCAGTCCGTTGGCTTCATTCATGGGGTGATGAATACGGATAATGCGGCTGTTTCCGGGGAGACGATTGATTACGGTCCATGCGCATTCATGGATGAATATCATTCGGAAACGGTCTTTAGCTCCATCGACCACCAGGGACGCTATGCTTACCAAAACCAGCCTGGCATTGCCCAATGGAATATGGGACGGCTGGCCGAGTGCTTATTGGGGTTATTGGCGGACGAGCCCAAAGCCGCCATTGAGTCGGCGAATGCCATTGTCGGGGATTTTGCGGCAAAGTATCAGCTGTATTGGCTGCAACGTATGCGCCAGAAGTTAGGCTTGGCAAGTGCCAACGAGGGAGATGAGCGCTTGGTTAGCGATTTGTTAGATATCTTTCAACATGCGAAGACCGACTTCACACTTGGTTTTCGTGACCTTTACGATTTAACGCGTGGCCGGCATCAGGAGTTGGCGGGTGCCACCAACTTGCCGCAATCCCAACCTATGGTGGAATGGCTTCAACTTTGGCACGCGCGCACGCAAGTGGAAGGGACCCCGATGGCAAATCGTTTGGCCACCATGCGCTTGGCATGCCCGGCATTTATTCCGCGCAATCACTTGGTTCAGCGGGCCATTGATCGTGCGATCCTAGATCGCGACTTCACCGAAATGGAACGGTTGCAAACCGTATTGCAGAATCCGTTCGACGATCAACCAGAGTTAGCGGCCTATCAGCTCCCGCCAAAAGTCGAAGAGCGGGTGGAAGAGACGTTCTGTGGAACTTAGGTTAAATTTTTGATTTGCTCCTCGATTTGCTTTTGAATCAAGGCTTCGACTTCCGCAAAGTTGTAGGGCTTTTGCAAGATGCGGTGAAATTTTGTTTGCGGTGTTACGGTAAAATCGCCGGTAATTAATATCTTCGGGATTTCACCTCGAATCCTGCTGGCGATCAGATCGCCGTTACAATTGGGCAGGCGATAATCTAAAAACACCATGTCGGGCTGGTAGGTGACTAGACTTGCGAGAAAGCTCTCGGGGTCGGTAAACGTTCGAATCTCGACGCAGTCATTTGCAAAATTGTCGACAAAAGTCTCGCAAAGTTCTGGCTCATCGTCGAGATAGGCGATCTTAAGTGGCATCGTTTTGCACTCCGCCCGCCCTCTTGAAGCGAATTTCAAAACAGGTGTGCGCATCGAGCGTCAGGCATTCAATCGAAGCCTGGTGCTCCTGTAAGATCCCCTTAGCAATAGCGAGCCCTAAGCCGGTGCCCTCGCCCACAGGCTTTGTGGTGAAAAAGGGTTGAAACATCTTTTCTCGCACTTGCGGCGGAATGCCAGGGCCAGAGTCCCGCACGCGACAGATAACGTTGTCCTCGTGGTCTAGAATTTCAAGCCGTACCCATTTCTCCTTTGTGTCGGCAACAGCGTCTATGGCGTTATTGATGAGATTGACCAGGACTTGTTCGATCTCAATTTCGTCACAAAAGATTTGGGTTTCGGATTGGCCGGTGAGCTCGACGGGAACTGAGTGGCGCCGAGACTTGGGTTCGGCAAGAACTAAGGCTTCGCGAACGATATCCAGCAGTACGTGCGCTTTCATTTCTTTGACGCCGGCGGTTCGCGAAAACTTTCTCAGTCCACTGACTATCTTGGCGATACGGCCGGTGGCGCGCTCGATGGTATCGACTCTGGCAGAGAATTTAACGGGATCTGAAACGAACTTCTTCAGCGAGTGTGCGGTTCCGGCAATGATCGCCAAGGGATTATTGATTTCATGGGCAATGCCAGCCGACATCTCTCCCAGTGAGGCCAGTTTGGCATTCTGCAGGGCTTTGGCTCGCTCCAGTCGAATCGTCTCCTCTGCGATGACGGCGTCCGTAACGTCCTGGCAAGTACCGTTCAATTCGATGACGGCCCCTTGCCGATCCAGTCTGGCTTCGCCGTAGGCATCGACCCACTTGCAGTTGCCATCAGGATAGATACTGCGAAAGCGGATTTTGTATGGCGATCCTGACTTAAGTGCGCGATGGACAGTTTCTTTCCACATCAGTTGATCGTCGGGATGAATGCTGGCCAAATGCTCCTGGAACAAGGGCGGACCCTTTTCAGGATCAGCTGCAAACATTTCGAACATCTGCGGAGACCACCAAATCCTCTGTGAGGCGACTTCAAAAGACCAACTACCGATCTTTGCAACCCTCTGTGCATCGTTTAAAAGACGCTCCAGCTCTTTACGGGCCGTAATATCGAAACGAATGGCCAGCATCCGTTCCACGTTACCATCAATTCCGGTTAACGGGGTGATCACGGTCTGGACAACGTAACGACTACCTGATCGGCAGCGATTTTCGACTTCCCCTGTCCAGACTTTACCTGCCAGTACTGTCTCCCAAAGATTAGCAAAGAATGCTGGTGGGTGAACTCCACTGCTGACCATTCGGTGGTCTTGCCCCAAAAGCTCTTCGCGCGAAAAGCCACTGATGGCGCAAAAGTTGTCATTTGCTTGCAGAATCTTGCCATCACGATCGGTGACGGTGACGATAGCGCTGCGGTTGATTGCATCCAGGGTTTGACGTAGTTCTCCTTCTCTTTTCCGGACCTCCGTCACATCGCGGGCTGCAGCAAATATGAGTCCCAACTTTCGATCAACTGTGCTGGACCAGCTCAGTACCTTGTATGTGCCATCCTTGGCTCGAAAGCGATTCTCAAAGCCAACAACGGCATCGCCATGCTCTAGTCGCTTCATGGCTTCCAGCGTAGACGGGATATCTTCCGGCATGACGAATGTCGCAAAAGGCTGACTCTTTAACTCCTCTTCGCTGTAGCCAAGGGTGCTAGTCCATGCGGGATTCAACTTCCGGAACCATCCGTTGAGGTCGGCGATGCAAAGAAGTTCCAGTGTGACATCGAAAAATTGGCGCAATTCTTTGGCGATATTTTCGCGTTGCAACTGCATTTCAACTTTTTCGGTGACGTCTTGAAACGTACCAGAGAGTCGCCGAATTTTGCCGTCCGCATCGCGAATGGGTTGGCCCATGGCTTCCACCCACTTGTGGTTTCCCTGGGCATCGATGAATTCAAAGGTCTCGCGGTATGGCGTTCCAGCCATGCAGCGTTCGACGCACCTAGTGATTCGCTCTCTCTCATGCGGTGCATAAAAGTTAATTCCCGCGAACTTGTTCATGGGCGTGCCGATGGGGACACCGTGAATGCGATAGGTTTCATCAGACCAGCGTGAGACATTTGTTGCTACATCCAGGTCCCAACCACCGATGCTCGCCATGCGCTGGATGTTCTCAGAAATCTCCTCGGCGGCTTTGTACTCAGTGATGTCCAGGTGCACGCTAGTAATGCGAAGCGGCTTGCCATTGGCATCGAATTGACTGATCCGGCCCCGGTCTAGAATCGAGATCCAGGTGCCATTGGCGTGCCGCATGCGGTGAATATTTTCATAAACGGGTGTCTTGCCGGCTAAGTGTTGCTGGACGTTGTGGTAAGCGCGGGCGAGATCGTCCGGGTGAACGCGCGATGACCAAGTGTCCAGGTTTTGCGGCGTGGTTTCAAAGTCCAGGCCCAGCATCGAGCACCAGGCGCGATCGAAAGAAACCTCATTTGTATTTAGGTACCAGTCCCACGATCCTAGACCGGATCCTGCCATGATGAATTGCAGACGCTCGATTTCGGCCAGGGCACCCGAATACCGTTTGCGCAGCGCGTGATTGTCAGCTTCATAAGGGTTTTGCATCGTTAGCTCGGTAAAAACGCCGCAATTTGTCAACATCGAGCTATCGGAACGGACGGCGCGCTTTTCAGGATCCAGCAGGCGCCGATAGCTAGTTCTACTTTATCGGGATTATTCAGAAAATTAGGGCGTCTTGGCAATTCAAATTATTCTGAGTTCATGCCTGGTTCGGCCCCTCGGCGCAATTCGCTTTAACATTTCAGTATCTTGCGCTTACAAGCCAATTTTCGCTATGTTATGGTGCCGTTTTAATCTCCACGGTCATGAAAGGCCGACGCGGAAGGCTCCGAGTGAAAGACGCCAAGACGTTTCAGTCCATAATCCCATTGCTTCGCCAGCGTATTTTAATCATCGACGGTGCTATGGGCACGATGATCCAACAGTATCGCTTGAGCGAGTCAGATTTTCGCGGTGCGCGTTTTGCAAATCACCATAAGGATTTGCAGGGCAATAACGACCTATTGGTGTTTAGCCGACCAGATATTATTGAGACCATTCACCGCCAATATTTGGAAGCCGGCTCGCATATCATCGAGACCAACACATTCAGTGGCACGTCCATTGCGCAGGCGGATTACGATCTTTCGAGCATCGCCTACGAACTCAATGTCGTGGCCACACGAGTTGCCTGCGCCGCTCGTGATGAATTTCTGGCTCAGCATCCGGGCGAGCAGCGATTTGTCGCCGGAGCCATTGGCCCGACGAATCGCACCGCTTCCATGAGTCCCGATGTTAACAATCCCGCGTTCCGCGCGGTTAGTTTTGACGAACTAGTGGCGGCCTACGACGAGCAAATTCGTGGTTTGATCGATGGTGGTTGCGATTTGCTCCTGATGGAGACGGTCTTTGACACGTTGAATCTTAAGGCATGCATTTTCGCCGCCGAACATATTTTTGAGGCTCGTGGCGAACGTTTGCCGATTATGTTGTCCGTTACTATTACGGATAATTCGGGGCGGACGCTTTCTGGCCAAACCGTTGAGGCGTTTTGGAATGCTGTCCGCCACGCTCGACCTTTGAGCGTTGGCATCAATTGCGCTCTAGGTGCGCGCGAAATGCGACCCTACATCGAAGAGCTATCAAAGATTGCGGACGTCTATATCAGCTGCTATCCAAATGCTGGTTTGCCTAATCCGTTGGCGCCCACCGGTTACGACGAGACTCCCGAGATTACGGCGGCATTGGTTCATGAATTTGCCGCCAGCGGTTTTCTGAACATGGTCGGGGGGTGCTGTGGCACAACTCCGGCCCACATCAAAGCCATTGCTCGCGCCATGCACGGGGTTAAGCCTCGCGTCATCCCCGCTATCCCCGCGGCGACGAGGCTTTCTGGTCTTGAGCCGCTCAATATCGGGGGAGCCAATCCAGCACCTTTCATGATGGTTGGCGAGCGCACCAATGTAACGGGCTCGCCGCGCTTTTCAAATTTGGTGAAGCAGGGGGATTTTGACGGGGCGCTTACGGTGGCGCGCCAGCAGGTCGAGAACGGTGCCAATATCATCGATATCAACTTCGACGAAGGGCTGCTCGACAGTGTCGCCTGCATGAGCCGATTCCTGCACCTGATTGCTTCGGAGCCGGATATTGCCCGAGTGCCAATCATGATTGACTCGTCCAAGTGGTCCGTGCTGGAAGCGGGCTTGAAGTGCGTTCAGGGCAAGCCCATCGTCAACTCCATCAGTTTGAAAGAGGGCGAGCAGGAGTTTTTGCGGCAGGCAAAACTTGCGCGTCGTTATGGAGCGGCCGTCGTGGTGATGGCATTTGACGAACAGGGGCAAGCCACCGAGCGCGAGCAAAAGGTCGCCATTTGCAAGCGAGCTTATAGATTGCTGACGGAGAAGGCGGGGATGCCGCCGGAAGATATCATCTTCGATTCCAACATTTTGACGGTGGCCACCGGGATCGATGAGCACGCACCGTACGCCGTGAATTTCATTGAAGCGTTGCGCGATATCAAGCGCGAGTGCCCTGGTGCTCTGACCAGCGGCGGCGTCAGTAACATTTCCTTTGCCTTTCGCGGCAACAATGTGGTGCGCGAAGCCATGCATTCGGCGTTCCTTTATCATGCTATCCAAGCGGGATTGGACATGGGCATTGTCAATGCCGGCATGTTGGAAGTCTATGAGGAGATTGAACCCCAACTGCGGGAGCTGGTGGAAGACGTTTTACTGAATCGCCGCCCCGATGCAACGGAACGCCTGTTAGCGCATGCTGACGTCGTCAAGGGAACGGATAAGGAAAAGGGCAAGGAAGTTGATCAGTGGCGTTCTCTACCCGTTGATGAGCGCCTGCAACATGCGCTGGTGAAGGGAATTACCGAGTTTATCATTCCAGATACGGAAGAAGCGCGCCAGAAGCACGGCCGTCCTTTATTGGTGATCGAAGGGCCGTTGATGGACGGCATGAAGATCGTTGGTGAGCTCTTTGGTGCCGGCAAAATGTTTTTGCCCCAGGTGGTCAAGAGCGCACGGGTCATGAAGCAGTCAGTGGCTTATCTGGAACCGTACATGGCGGCGGAGAAAGCAGCGGCGGGCACGAGTAACGTCCAGGGCCACGTACTGATGGCGACGGTCAAAGGCGATGTACACGATATTGGCAAGAACATCGTTGGCGTCGTCTTGGCGTGCAACAACTACGCAGTGACCGACTTGGGTGTCATGGTCAATTGCGATACCATCTTACGCACGGCCAAAGAGAAAAAAGTCGACATAATCGGCTTGAGTGGTTTGATTACGCCCTCTCTTGACGAAATGGCGCATTGTGCCCGCGAAATGGAACGTAGTGGCTTTAAGATCCCGCTGCTGATTGGGGGAGCGACCACGAGCAAAGCCCACACGGCCATCAAGATCGCGCCAGAATATAGTGGTCCCATCGTGCATGTGACCGATGCCTCACTTGTGATTGGCGTCTGCAGCGAACTGCTGTCAGAAGATAAGGTCAAACGTAGCGCCTACGTTCGTGACTTATCTTCCGACCAGGAACAGCTTCGAAAGCGCTTTGCTGAGCAAAATGAACAGGCTCGATACGTCACCGTGGCCGAGGCTCGGACAAACGGCTTTAAAACAGACTGGGCGCAGGCAAACATTGCCGGTCCCGAGTGGATGGGTGTTCGCACATTTGATCATGTGAAGCTGGCCGACATTCGCCCGTACATCGATTGGTCGCCATTCTTTTGGACCTGGGAACTGCGCGGTTTCTACCCGAAGATTCTCGAAAACGATGTTTATGGGCCGCAGGCACGAGAATTGTTTGCTGACGCGCAGCGCTTGCTCGACCAAATGGAAACTGAAGAGTGGATTCAGCCCAAGGCTGTCGTTGGTTTTTGGCCAGCGGTTAGCGAAGGCGATGATGTGCTGGTCTATGACCCGCATGATGCTGCGAAGACGATCGGCCGCTTGCACTTCCTCAGGCAGCAGCGCGAGCGCTCGGATGGTAGTCCGTATTTCTGTCTGTCCGATTTTGTGGCTCCGCGCAGCAGTGGGCGAAAGGACTCGATAGGTGCATTCGTGGTGTCTTCTGGTGCTGAGGTAGAGCGGCGTGCTGCTGACTTTGCGAAACGGCATGATGACTACAACTCCATTTTGCTCAAGGCCTTGGGCGATCGATTGGCTGAGGCCATGGCGGAATGGATGCATAAGCAGGTTCGTGCCTGGTGCGGTTACGGCTTGGATGAGTCGCTAACCATCGAGGATCTCATTAAGGAGCGTTACCGGGGAATTCGACCGGCTCCGGGGTATCCCGCCTGCCCCGATCACACGGAAAAAGCAGAGCTATGGCGCCTGTTGCAGCCGGTGGAGCGAATTGGTGTGCGACTCACGGAGAGTTTTGCCATGTATCCTGGCAGCAGTGTCTCGGGCTGGTACTTTCATCACCCCGAGGCACAGTATTTCCGCGTTGGTAAGTTACAGCGCGATCAGGTGGAAGACTACGCACGACGAAAGCAGCTGAGCGTAGCGGAAATCGAGCGGTGGCTGCAGTCGGATTTAGCCTATCAGCCATAATCTCGCGAGCGCCCGAAAGGTTACGGATGCAATTTCGCAATTTACGCATGTTCGTCGAGGCTTTGCGGCAGCGCGGTCAGCTGGTGGAAGTGGATGCACCGGTCGATGCGCGGCTTGAAATCGCAGAGATTCACCGCCGGGTCATCGCTGCCGGTGGACCAGCTTTGCTCTTTACCAACGTAAAGGGCAAGGACTTTCCCGTCGTCAGCAATCTCTTTGGCACACGGGACCGGGTTGAGTTAGCGTTTGGCCAAGATGCGAAGAACCTCATTGCGCAGGTTGCTAGATTGCCGCACGAACTCTTGCCTCCGACCATGGGTAAGATTTGGGGTCTGCGCTCCCTGGCCTGGCGCGCTAGCAAAATTGGACTGCGCAACACGCGGCGGGCGCCCGTTTTACAATGCAAGATTCCCCAGGCGGATTTGACCCGGCTTCCGGCGTTGACGAGCTGGTCTCTGGATGGCGGCCCATTTTTGACCCTGCCTTTGGTTCACACCAAAGCATCAGGCGGACGACCTGACAACTTGGGAATGTATCGCGTTCAGATTCATGATGCGCATGAGACGGGTATGCATTTTCAGATCGGCAAGGGTGGTGGCTTTCACCTTTACGAGGCCGAAAGACAAGGGCAGCCTTTGCCGGTGAACATTTATCTTGGTGGCCCGCCCGCGCTCATCCTGTCGGCAATCGCTCCCTTGCCAGAGAATGTACCCGAGCTGATGCTGGCATCCTTGGTCATGGGGGGGAAGTTGGCGCGCGGAAGGCACGCGGATGCGGCCATCGACCCTGTGGCCGAGGCGGAATTTTGTTTGGTCGGACATGTGCCGCCACATGTGCGTCGACCCGAAGGACCGTTCGGCGATCACTACGGATATTACTCGCTAAAGCACGATTATCCCGTGTTTCGTCCCCGTCATATCTTTCATCGCCGAGACGCCATTTTTCCGGCAACGGTGGTTGGCAAGCCACGGCAAGAAGATTTTTTCTTGGGTGATTATTTACAAGAGCTATTGTCGCCATTGTTTCCCGTTGTTATGCCGGCGGTGCAAGATCTTTGGAGTTATGGTGAAACTGGTTATCACGCCCTAAGTAGCGCCGTTCTTCGCGAGCGTTATCATCGGGAATCCATGGCGAGCGCCTTCCGCATCTTGGGCGAAGGACAGCTTTCGCTGACTAAGTTTCTCCTTTGTATCGATAAACCCATGGACCTGCGGAATTTTCGTCAGGTCCTGACCTACATCCTGGAACGCGTGGACTGGCGGAAAGACCTCTTCATATTTTCTGAGCTGTCGATGGATACCTTGGATTACACGGGCCCGTCGGTGAATAAGGGCAGTAAGGGTGTCATTCTGGGTATGGGTGAAGCTCGTCGAACATTGCCAGCTGCGGTGCCAAGTGATTTGCCGGATCGGTTGCTGCGTGCGGCAGGCGTCTTTGTCCCCGGCTGCTTGGTCGTTTCTGGCGAGGATTTTATAACCGATCCAGAAGCCGCTGATGCGGTGGCTCGGTGTGATGCTTTGCGGGAATTTCCGCTCATTGTACTGGTCGATGATGTCGCTAAAGCACTGCGTTCCGAGGCGGCTTTTCTTTGGACAACATTCACGCGATTTGAGCCGGGCGCGGATATCCACTCCAGGGCCCAGCAAACGATACGCCATCATGTCATGCACGACGGGCCGGTCGTCATCGATGCGCGGATGAAGCCATGGTATCCTGACGAGTTGTTTTGTGATTCCGACACGGCTGGACTTGTCTCGAATCGTTGGCGTGAATATTTTCCGAGCGGCAAGATTGAAATGGGTGATAGTGATTCGGCGCATCTGTCCTGATGGTAAGCAGCCAGGTGGCAATCGAGGAGTGAGTGATTGTGACAAAAAAAGTGCGTCTGTCGATATGGAGTCGTGTTTGGTTCGCTGGCGTGGTCGCGGTATTTTTGCCGAGCTGTACCAGCTGGTGGTCCGACGAGCCGGCAAACCCAAGGGAGGAGGCTGCATCACCAGCAGACGCTGTCGTTGAGCCCGCTCCCAGCGCTGCGCCCGCAGCAGGCCCGACGACGCAGCTAAGAGCAGACGCTGTCGTTGAGCCCGCTCCCAGCGCTGCCCCAACAACAGCGCCAACAACAGCGCCAACAACAGCGCCAACAACAGCTGCTGAAGCTGTCCCCGATCCAGCAGTCTGTCCGCCCCCAACTGTGCTTTGCCCCATGTTGCATGACCCGCATGTGTGCATCGTCAAGCGGCGAAGTGATGGAGTCGTCGTTCTCGAGCAACCCGGCGGTAACGCTTGTCAGGCGAGGGCGGCCGTCATGCAGGCAGTTTGTGACAAAAAGCTTAGTAGCTCGGAGCATTCCGTTACCTGTCGTTCGCAGAGGCTCTAACACGCAGTTATAATTTGTTTTTTTGTGACGGCGTCGGCGTCCTTGTCGCGGCCTTAGCGGGGAACTCTTCCCCCGCATCAACCAACCCCCCGAATCTTCTCAGACTAATTCCTTAAGTCGCAAGCCCAACGAACCGACAAAAGTTGTGAAGTTCACGAAATGGGAGATTGGGCATGTCTGCACGGAGCATGAAACGGGCCTCAGCGCCGGCATCGGCAGAGTATTCCATGTTCAGCCGCATCGACGGTTCTCACCCTTTCAAACAGCGAGCACCAGGCGGATATGTCGAGTACCAAGTTCGTCATCGCCCGTACGGCAAGATCAGCTATTTCAACTTTGCGTTAGCCAAAGAGATGGGGCTGATTCGATCGGATCATCCCCAGATGATGAATCCCCGCTTGCAAGCTGCGTTACTCGAGGCGTTCAGCATTCAGATCATCAACGAGTACGATATTATCCATAGTCGCAAGTTTGATCCGGCGACGATTAAGGCCAATCGCTACATGGCGACTCGCTACCTCCAAATGCAGCACCCGTCCCGTAATGGCTTAACATCTGGCGATGGCCGCAGCATCTGGAATGGCTTCCACGCCTATCGAGGCCGAGCCTGGGACATTACCAGTTGCGGCACGGGGGCAACTTGCCTCAGTCCAGCGCATGCGCGCCATGGGATCTTCTATCGGTCGGGGGATCCGAGTGTTTCCTATGGTTGTGGTTATGCCGATCTTGAGGATGGACTTTCCAACGCGATCTTTTCGGAAATCATGCATCGCAACGGGGTTGAAACCGAGCGCACGTTGGCGGTGATCGAATTTCCAAAGGGCCTTGCCATCACAGTTCGTGCCGGCCTCAATCTGATACGTCCTTCCCACATGTTTAATCACTTGAAGCAAGGGCGATGGGACCGACTGAAGAACGTCGTCGATTATTTCATCGATCGCCAAATGTATAATCGTACCTGGCTGTTCGAAGAAGAAAAGTTGGGACGCTATGAGACACTATTGAAGAATATGGCCCACACCTTTGCCAGCATGGCCGCCAAATTTGAATCAGAATACATATTTTGCTGGCTGGATTGGGATGGCGATAACATATTGGCCAATGGCGGCATCATAGATTATGGATCCGTGCGCCAATTTGGATTGTTTCACCACGAATATAGATTTGATGACGTGGAGCGCTGGTCGACCAACATCAAAGAGCAGCGACAAAAGGCGCGCTACATGGTCCAAGTTTTTGCGCAGCTGGTGGACTATCTGAACACACGCGCGAAAAAACCCATTTCCAAGTTTGCAAACCATAAGTCGCTCAAATACTTCGACACTACGTTTGAGAGCGCCAAACGACAGCTAACCTTGGAAAAGATCGGGCTGACGTCGGAACAGGCGGCTCATCTCTTGTCGCGGCATGCAAGCACCGCGATCGAGTTCCTGCGACATTTCGCCCACTTTGAGCGTACCAAGTCACGACGCGGTCCGATCAAGGTCTCGGATGGCATCACTTGGAACGCGGTATTTTGTATGCGCGATCTGTTGCGGGAGCTGCCCCGGGTGCTGCAGGCATCAGAGTATGAACCGATCGAAGCGCGATCTTTCCTGAAAATTATGAAATCGAGTTATGCTGCGAAAGCCGACTTGACGCTCTCTCCCACGCGGGTCTGGCGGATTGGCCGTATGCAGGACTGCTACCTGAAACTTGCACGGGCGGTGGCTCGGCACGAGAAGGTTGATCTTGCTGTTCAGCTTCAACAAATCCAAGTTCACAGTGGCAAGATCAATCGATACGATCGAGTGACCGGTGATGGTATGTCGATTGTAGGTGAAACACTGTTCAAGCACCGGCGCAGCATGCCGCCAGAGCAATTTCAGGACAGTATCGATCGATTCATAGAACATCAGACACTGATTGCCGCGGAGGCTCCCAAAGCTGGCACAGTGCATCGATTGCGACGCCAGCCGGTCAACAAGCGTTTATGGGATGCCTTGACAGAGGCTGTCGTGGAATATCGAGAAGGCATCTAGCAGCTTATGAAGTTGGTTCTGTATAGCGGCGGACACGCCCAACTAAACCATGAGCTTGACGCCGAAGTCCTGCGTCTCACGGGGCGCGTTCGCCCGACATTGGCTTTTATACCGGCCGATGACTTTCATGCCGAGGAAGATTTTGAAGAGTACGCGCAGACCTTTTCTCAGCACGGGGTTCGGGATTTTTTTCTATTCATTCCTGGAGCCCCGCACGAAAACGGCGATGTTCAACGCCTACTGAGCTGTGACGCGATTTTTATGGGGGGTGGGAACACCTTTTCTTTCCTGCACGCACTCCGCCGGCAGTACCTCTTGCCTCAACTGATGGGATACGCCCAGCGCGGAGGGGTACTAGCGGGTCTATCGGCGGGAGCCATATTGATGACGCCGCACATTACCATGGCCGCAGTTCCGGAGTTTGATCGAGATCCGAATGATGTCGGGCTTCGGCACCTTGGAGCCCTGAATTTGGTAAATTTTGAGTTCTTTCCGCACTTTGTCAATCGCCCGCGCTACTCGAGCGCCCTACGAGCATACTCGGTGAAGTGTGTTTCACCCGTCATTGCGTGCCCAGATGGAAGTGGCATCGTCGTCGACGATCGAAAGCTTTGCTTCGTCGGGCGAGCTTGGGCTTTTGCTCATGGTAAGCGCATTCGTCTGCACCGCGTTGGTGTGTCTTAGGTACCTCGCCTCCATATTTATAGATTATTGAAAATAAAGTGAAAAAGGTTGATCATTAGCCAAGACGCCAACTGCCAGGGCGTTTTTTTCCAAAAGTCCAATTGGCTTTTGCCGATAATCCTCAAGAAGAGGTTGGCAATGTTCATCATGCTAAAAACTCGAAACGTGATCGCGAGCGGCGCTGCTTGGATGCTGAGTTGCATGGCGTTCGGACAAGCTCCGGCAACACAGGGCGACGGTGAGGTGATTCTGCGTCCTGCACAGAGCGAGAGCGAAGCCGGCTGGGCACTCGAGAAACAGTTTACCAATGCTGAGCGGCAGCAGACTTGCAAAAAGTACGAAGGACAGTACATCAGCTATTATAGCCGGATCTATCGCGTTGAGAATTGCAAGCGTCGAGAGTTGGTGGAGGTTGATCGCATCATTTCCCTCAGTCAATTGGGCAAGGTGATTCAGGAGGTTCCTTCGGATGTGATCGCTCAGTTGGACGCTGGCAAGCCCGTGATGAAAGCCCAAGCCCATCGCGGCTGCAATGAATTTGAGGGAGAGTACGTCACCTTCAACTACGTGGACGTTTATTTGGTGGAGTCATGCCGCAAACGGCTGTTTCCAGATTGGGCAACGGTTGAGGCGCATCAGAAAGGGCGCAAGCGTTTTGGTTTGCCGGTCATGGAGATGACTCCAGATGAGTTCTATAAAATGCGTGCCGGTAAGCCGATGCCATCTATCCTGGATAAGGAGTTTGCTGCGTTATTGAAGGGTGATGCCAGTGTCGATATCATTCCAGCATTAGAAGCTTGCAGTGGCTTGGCCGGGCGTACGGTCAGCTTCTATTCGCGCTTGTATCGGATCGAGAATTGTCGAAAGCGAGAATACAACACCGAAGAATTGATGCGTTTGGTCAAGGGGAGGCTGGAGTATACGGAGCTAACGGCGCAGCAATGGTTATCCATTCCGAACGGAGCCCCCATGCCGGCGACTCCTTAGAGAGCAGAGGGCTAAACCTCGTCAAATCGCTCGAGGATTTCCTTTAAGCGCCGGTTCATAAATCCCTTTGATACCCAAAACGCCTCCGCCAATTGACTGACGATATCTTTCGCAACATTGATGCGGCGCATCTCGGAACGGATTAAGTTTGCTGGCGTGAGCAGCTTAGCGGCAAAAAGATTGCTTTCCACGTCCCACAGCGCTTGCCGCTGATCTTCGTTTAGCGCCAGACGCTCCGAAACGGCGATTCTCTCGCGGAAGTATTCGGCAAGGAGCTTCGTCATATAAAAACGCATGTAGGGCCGGCCTTCCGAGCCAGCGCGATAGACGATCGTGAACTGAGTATCCTTGCGAATCACCTTCGCAGGGACCGCAATGTCAGCAAAAGTTTTTTCGCTATCCTCGGCCAACATGCTCATTTCTGGATAGGAAGCAATCACTTCCGGCAAATAGAGCGGAGCTTCCTGGAGGTTTATTTTGCTGTGGATCTCCTTGACGGCATCGTTGATGGCTTGCAAGTTCGGCTGGAATAGATACTTCAGCTCTTGTTCGCGTTCTCGTGTCCACGATCCAGCATTCTTACGGTAGAAGTCCTTGCGAGCATTCTCTGCAAATTGAGGATCGACACTGAAATCACCGTACCCCGAGTATTCGTAATAGGCTTCTTGATCCGAGACTTCACCAGTTGCCACATCCATCACCAAACTCTCATCGACGCCCAGATGTTCGGAAATGGCCTTCATGGCTTGCACCGAGCGGATGTTCTTCTTTCCCTTTTTCCAGTGACTACAATCTGCGGGGTCGAAACCCAAGATCTGTCCGACGTCTTGATCAATGACGCGGATGCCGCCGAACTTGTGGTCGAGGACTCGGCGACAGAATTGAAAGAGCATGGCCGACTGGGGGAATTTGACTTCAGAATCCTTGATCATGGCACCGGCTCCTAAAGAATGCGGTCGCGAGATGCGGCGAATGGGTATCAGCCCGTCAAACCACCAATTTCCAACTAGGATCAATACGTTACGAGATATTGCTTACTGGTTACCTAACACTTGAGTGTGAACGCGTCAAGGATTGGTTGGCAGCACGCCAAATGGGTCTTGTGGATATTGCTATCGAAGGCAGATCAACGACAATATCAGCTGCATACGGACCATAACCGGATCCGGGGATGGCTGTAACTAGCTGTTGTATAGGTTGAATATCTGGATTTATCGAAATTCCTCAAGTTTCCGCCGAATCGTGCCGATAAAGGAAGCAGTTCTTCTCTTATGCGAGGCTAGAGGCATGTATCCCAAGACGTCAGCATGGCTGCTTACGACACTTACGATTATGACCGTAAGCTGTGCCGATAGCGCGTTCCGCGGCGGCGGAGACCTGACTCCAGGTAAAGTCGGCGAAGGCAACGGAATCGGCACGGATCCCAATCAGCAACATAGCAGCGGCACAGGGTCCGGCGATATTTGGGGCCAAGGGCAAAATGGATGGATAGATCCAAATAATCCGCTGGGTAGCGTCCCCCCTTACTTTCAAGACCGACCCACGCTTGATACGCAAGATCAGGATACCAATCTGAATCTTTACGTCCCTCTCAATGTTCATTACGAGGGCGAGTATTCCGGCGACGATGCTCAGTTCACATTTTATGTAGCCCGCGTGGCTCCCATTCGTGATCGCCGGGAAGTGGAGATCATCAAGAGTGTGCGGAAGCAGTTCATTAGCAACTCGATTCCGAAGTTTTGTCGTTGTGGTTACCGAAATGATCTTATGTTCCTTTGGAAGCATGTGCGTGGCCGCATGGGTGCCTTGCATACCTACTACGAAGGCGAGTGGCTGCACGCGCATCATGTGAGTGATAAAGGTTGGTTGTCCGATGGGTTAAAAGGTGTACCGCAAGGCCCGCACACCATGTTCTTTGGTGCCGATACCGAAAACCCAGCCTTTATTGGTAACTCGACCGGCGAAGGCTATTTGCGCACGGAGACCTATAACCCGAATTCCAACTGGTTAGGGAACATCTTCGGTGTACCTGACAAGAAGAACTGGGGGAATCGGGACGACATGCGTTTGGCTCTTTCCTGTGACATTAGCCAGTGCCCGTCCGGCATGCAGGCGGGTACGTCTATAGAATTCTTGCATCACCCGAGCATGGTTCCAAATCCGTAAACTGCCATATTTTTCCTTCCAAAAAGACCATTTAATATAGAATGGGTGTACGCTGGCGCGGGCTTGACAAGCCCGCTGACAGACCTATTCTTAATTTGGGTGCGTCTACCTCCGGAGGGTCCTTTCCTGATGTCCCGTTCTTTGCCAACGATCAGCCAGCAAGATCGCGGCTATGAGTCCGAAGGCGGCGTTGTGACGCAGAAGCGGGTCCAGGTTAAGCGACCATCTATGTACAAGGTCCTGCTTCTGAATGATGACTTCACGCCCATGGACTTTGTCATTGATGTCTTGAAGCAATTCTTCCGCAAGGATCATGCTGAGGCGACAGAAATCATGCTAGCTGTTCATCAAAAGGGTGTCGGCTTATGTGGCGTATATCCATTTGGCGTTGCCGAAACTAAGGTAGCGCAGGTTCTGGAGTTTGCCCGCGAGAACCAATATCCGCTCAAATGCTCCATGGAGCGTGCCTGAAGACGAGAAAGGTGGCGCATGATCAGTCACGAATTGGAAGTATGTCTCAACCTCGCTGTGAGCGAGGCAGCCCGTCACGGACATGAGTACGTCACGACAGAACACATGCTTTATGGGCTGTTGCATAACGAGGCCGCCGCACGTGCGATTCGCGCCTGCGGTGGTTCCGTCAAGGACGTTCGTCAGGACCTAGACTCGTTCTTTGCTGAAAACTTGGAGAATGCCGTCCTTGGGGAAGGTCAGCTTCCGCAGCCGACTTTAGCATTTCAACGCGTCATCCAGGCGGCGTTTCAACAGGTGCGAGCGGCGGGTCGCGACTACATCTTGGGCTCGCACGTCTTGATCGCCATGTTTCATGAACAGGAATCCTTTGCGGTCTATTTTCTCGAAAAGCAAAACATCTCGCGCTTTGACTTGATCAACTTCGTGTCACATGGCGTTACGCGCCCTGGATACGAGCATGTGTTGGAAGAAGGATCATCTGCTGGCAAGCCGGTACCCGTCGAAGATGATGGGGCACATGCTGGCGATGCAACTTCCAAGCAAGAGGGCAAAGACCCGCTGGCACTCTACGCAACCGATCTGGTGAACAAAGCCAATCAAGGTTTGATTGACCCTCTCATCGGCCGCGACGACGAGATTGATCGTGCAGTGCAGGTCTTGGCCCGACGCCGCAAGAATAATCCTTTGTTTGTCGGCGATGCAGGCGTTGGCAAAACGGCTTTGGTTGAGGGCTTAGCGGCGCGCATTGCGGCGGACAATGTCCCTGAAGCATTACGTGGCGCAAAAATTTTTGCACTCGATATGGGAGCTCTATTGGCAGGTGCCAAGTTCCGCGGCGATTTTGAAGAGCGCCTGAAAGGGGTCCTAAACTCCCTGAAAAAAGTCAAAAAGGGCATTCTGTTTATAGATGAAATCCATACGGTGGTGGGTGCTGGTGCGGTGAGTGGTGGCACCATGGATGCGTCGAATCTGCTGAAGCCTGGCCTGTCGTCGGGTGACGTTCGTTGCATAGGATCCACGACCTACAAAGAGTTTCGTAATCATTTTGAGTCGGATCATGCCCTCGCACGGCGTTTTCAAAAAATCGATGTGCCCGCACCGTCTGTGGCTGACACCGTCAAAATTCTTCGCGGCCTGAAATCTCGTTACGAGGAGTTTCACAATGTTCGGTATTCCTCCGATGCGGTGACCGCTGCAGTGGAGCTTTCCGAGCGTTATATCAAGGACCGACTCCTTCCAGATAAAGCGATCGATGTGCTGGATGAAGCTGGAGCGGCAGTGGCTCTCAAAGGGCCTGCTACAAAGCCTCGTACCGTCAACATTGACATTGTACAGGCTACGGTTGCCCGCATGGCCAAGGTGCCCGTGCAGAAGGTTTCGAGCACCGATCGCGAGTTGCTGAAGTGCCTTGGTGATGAGTTGCGGAACGCCGTGTTTGGACAGGAGCAAGCTATTGCCGCGATCGACGCAGCTATTAAGCTGTCTCGCTCCGGCCTCACAGCTCCGGGTAAGCCCATCGGCAGCTTTCTCTTTGCGGGGCCGACGGGAGTCGGCAAGACCGAGGTTGCCAAGCAGTTGGCGAAGATTATGGGCATTGAGTTTTTGCGCTTTGACATGAGTGAGTACATGGAGAAGCACTCGGTATCTCGACTCATTGGTGCACCCCCAGGTTATGTGGGGTTTGATCAGGGGGGCTTGCTGACTGAGGCCGTGAACAAGAACCCTTATGCCGTTTTGTTGCTCGACGAAATCGAAAAGGCGCATCCCGATTTGCAGAATGTTTTGCTGCAGGTGATGGATCACGGAACGCTTACGGACACCAACGGGCGAAAAGTTGACTTTCAAAATGTAGTGATCATTTTGACCACGAATGCCGGAGCCGAGGAGCTCAGTCGCGGCAATATCGGCTTTGGTCGCGCGCCGGGACAATCGGAGACTCAGGGGCCGTCCCAGGCCGTGAAGACGATGTTCTCGCCGGAATTTCGCAATCGGCTCGATGCCATCATCAATTTCCAACCGCTGAATCAGGAAGTAGTTTTGCTGGTTGTTGATAAGTTTTTGCGAGAGTTGAACGAGCAGCTCAGGGAGAAAAAAGTGACGGTTGCGGTGGACGATGCCGCTCGGCAATGGCTGGCCAAAACCGGTTATGACGCGGCCTACGGTGCGCGCCCCCTTGGTCGTACCATCATGGAGCACGTGAAGAAGCCCCTGTCGCAGGAAGTATTATTCGGTAGATTAACGCGCGGCGGACAGGTTCAGGTCCAGCTCGCAAAGGACGGGCAGACTCTTGAATTTACGTTCACTTAGCTGGATATTGCCGTGGTTTTGCGCGGGATGCTTCCAAAATTTTGAGGTTACAACCGGGCCTTCGATCGTCGGCTTGATCGACGAGATCGACAGGCTGGAAGTGAGATCCACAGGCGCTGTACTTATCGACGATGCGATGGGCATAAGAGCCTATGCTGTATTTCTGGATGGTTCCGAAGTTGAGCTGACTGAAGATGTGCAATGGCAAATTGCTGATGAAGCATTGTTGCGTGTCGAGCAGCGCGACGACGATCTGTATTATGCAGTTGGGTTAGGAGTTGGCGAAGTCGAAGTCAAAGCGGCCTTCGTCGAGCGTGAGTCTGACGTACACCCCATCGAAATTTTGCGGAGAATGGGCGAACTAAGTGAGTTGTCGGCGGTCGCGGTGTCGCCGACAGGAGTTCGACTTTCCTGGAAGATAGCCCCCGCAGCGACCGATGGACACAAATTGGTGCTGACAGAAGGGGCCGAGGCTCCGTCCGATTGCAGTGATGAAAATGCTGTTTTGGTCGAGCCAGAAGTTGGCAACACGACCAGCTCGGTGACGATTGAGGGGTTGACCCCGGTGACTGAGTATTCCTTTCGCGTTTGTGGTTACGCGACGGGTCAGTCGCCACAGTTAACCGAGGGCATCACGGCTTCAGCGACAACAGGGCACCGCGTGTTCGTCAGCAGCCTCAAGTATAAGGGCGATTTTGGTGCGGGTGGACTAACGGGCGTTCAGCGAGCGGATGCAAAATGCCAAGTTTTGGCGAACGCTGCTTCGCTCGACGGCGTTTGGGGTGCCTTGCTTTCGACTTCAACGCAAGATCTCAAAGATCGCATTACAGTTGTTAGTTCACTCTACAACATGCGACCGATCGCTGACGGGGGCACTCAGCTGCTTGCTGAAGATGCCGGTGGGCTCTGGGATGGAGAGTTGGATACGGCAATCCTGTACAGCGAGAAGAGTACGATCGTCACGGGTGACGTGTGGACGGGATCGACAGCGACGGGTGCTACCGCAGCGATGAATTGCAACGATTGGAGCAGCGCTCTCCTCGGAGATAACGGCGGGCAAGGGGCCGCCGAGGTCGGCAACTCGAATTGGTTGGCCGAGGGAAATATTACCTGCGACACAGACGCGCGCATTTACTGCATCGACGGTCAATAACCGCGCTAGGGAGCCGCTTTTCCGCGTTCGATGAGCACCTTTGTGCCGCGGGCGATGCGCTGATTGGCTCCCGATTTGCCAGCAACGACAACCTGAAAGATGGCATGTTCACTGTCGGATTCGACCTTCTGTATCAGTGCCGCTCCCTTCTTGTCATTCGGCCCAAGCACGAGCTTTGAGGCCGAATTTTCCAGAAGGAGGCCTTGAGCCTTTTCGCCGCGTAGTCGTACGGTATCTCCTCGCACGAGTAGTCGATCTCCCTGCTGATCGAGCACAACGCCATCGTAACCAACCGCATCCAAAATCCAGCGGTCCAAGGCTGCCATATCGGTTGTTTTCGGAGCGGGCATGACGATCCCATCCTGGTCGCCGCTCCCTTCCGGTCGCAGGGTCCAATCATTGGCATCCGCAACAACGAGGGCGCTGACCCCGGTGAATAGCGCAATTTGCCGCAAAGCCATGTTTTTGCCTACTCGAGATGGCTTGGCGCGGCCCGCGGGCGTGTTCGCCGCGAGCGAGGCCGAGACATCATCTTTGGTGAGGTAGCGTAAAAAGCCGGCGTGGCGAGTCGGTTCACTGGTCACGGATTTGACTTCGGGAATTCCGTCCGGACCGACACTGCTGATCAGCACAACATCCTGCACGTAGGTCAACGAGTTAGACGCCTTACTGTCGATACGCTTCAACCATGAATTCAAGTCTTCGCCCAACGCGAGGCTGCTGCTGCACATGACAAGACCTAGAAGAGCTGAGGTCGATATATCGAATTTCATTTGCTACCTTTCTGTGGAGCATCGTAGTCAAGAATTTTCAGTTCGTTACTGATGACGATCTCAGCCACAGAGTCTACAAATTCGGCCACTGCAGCGTTCGACTCAATAAAGTCTTTGCTAACCTCAACGGATTGATCCTGGGTCATCACGAGCATCTTATCGCCCCGATTTTCTGCGGTGGCCTTACCTATGTTGCCAGCTTGCAATTCGTGCAGATAAACAGCCGGCGCACCAGCAAACACCACGTCGCCGGCTAGTGCCTTACGTACTTTGCGCATGTCGGACGTGGTCCAGTTGCTGGTGTCGGGAATGAGTGCAAGAATTTGGCCCTTTTGAGCAATGTATACACCAGCGTCCTGGAGTTCAGTTGAATCCGGGGCCAGTTGGAAATATTCGGCGCCAGCCATCAACCCGAGGATCCCGGCGTGAGAGGCCCCTTTGGTGATAATGAGCGACTGCGGGGTTTGCTGCGGATCTATGGGTACACGTTGAGCAACCCAGCCTTGCCCGACGGGCCGAGGGTCGACGCGGCCGAGGCTTAGTCGAACTGGTGTCGAAGGCCATTCTGCCAACGTGGTGATGTTGAAAGCGATGGCATCTTCGCTAAGAGAGAATTGAGGTTGCCCTTCGCTGCCCGTGTTTCGGGCGCCGCTGCGCGCATAAAGTGTCCGCATGGGCAATCCAGATTCCGAAGTGCGAATGTCAGCCTCCTTGATAGCGCTTTCCACGTGCAGTGAGAGGGTGTGCGTGTCAAGGCCAACGGGACCGATCACATACTCACTCACAGAGCTGCTGGTCGTGTCGGCTTGCAGCGTAACCGCCGGTTGCCAGTGGTCGACAAAAGTTACCTCGGACTCTGGAGGTTGGATTTCAACACGCAGTGGCTCCATAAATGCCGCATCGCTTACGGGAAGGAGTGTCCAAAGGTGAACGCCGGGTTTCGGCGAGGTGATAATGGGTTCAAAGCCCCTTACAGAGCCGAAGGTAGCGGCCTCTTGCTTGGCTCTCTGGATTTGCTGCCACGGTGAGGCCTTGTGTTTCCGCTCTGGAAGCTTTGCGACGGGTACGGCTGGAGCGGTGTGGGTCATCCCAGGGAGATCATCGAGGCTGGTGCGCTTGATGTCGACCTTTTCGGTAATGTTCAGGCGCATAGCGTTTGGTGCAGCGGCTGGTTGTAGAGCATCTGCAGTGACGAGTTTGGCCAGCGCCGTCTCAACAGAAGGATTCGTACCAGTCGTGGCGGTCGCAGATGACCCTGACCAAATGGTAGCAACATTTCCCGCGACTTCCTGCACACGGCCCTCTACACGAACGACCTGAGATTCGGCGCTGCCTCGGGCTCGACTCAGAGAAATTTCCGAGCTCGGGTCGGCCAATAGAAACTCGCGTTTGCCAGCTTGGACGCGGATACCGTTTGCAGATGGCTGCCCATTCAGGTCGCTTATTCTGATGTCGCCGCGCAGTAAATTGATCATGGGCATTGCTGATGGGTTGTCTTCAGGCAGCGAAATGACGATCTGCGTATCGCTTTGCAATTGAATGACCCAGCCGGTAAGCAGTGAAATCTCTGCAGAGCTCTCCTTGCCAGTGGCAATGCTGTCACCGGTGTACAGGAGCTGCTGTGCATTTGCGCCTAGCCAAGAAATATCCATGTCGGCACGATACCGAACGTTACCCTTTTCGTGGGTGAGGCGAGCGATCCAATTGCCCCCTCGAACTTCTGGCTGATACAGCGCGTGCAGTTGCATGATGATGGCAATCACCCCGGCTCCCCAAATCGCCAAGAAGAGAGCGCGATGCCAGCGCTGAGCGCGCGCGTCCAGGATGGATGTCGTACGCATGCGGAAACTACCTCGTCAGTGGTCATAGAACTCGAACGCTTATCGGCGACAGACGGGGATGAGTTGAGGGAGCCATTTTGGAAGTGGCCGAATTTGGTAATTTGCTCATTCAGCATCGTTTGCTCTTAGTTTTCCTGGTGATGATATTGCCGAGGGAGCAGACGTCTCAAGGCGTGCGGTCTTCCGGCCGATGAATATCAAGCGTTTTGTACCATTGTACGAAGAGAAATCAGACGATGCGTGTTCAGCTGTTTTCATCATTGGGCGCCAAGCTATTCTATATGTCGGCAGCGTTGTTGCTGGTGGCGATCTGTGCCATTTCCTATTTTAACGCGAACGCATTTCACGAGAATTTACAGAATCAAATTCGTGACAGCTTGCAGGCGCAAAGCAAAGACACTGCTCAGGAGCTGAATTCCGAACTGGATCGCTGGGCCTCGACCCTGAATCTCTTTGTCAATGCCGTAGGCAACAATCCCAACCGAACCGTGGAGTCAACTGCGGCCGACTTACTCAAATCGGATCCGGAGCTGATCGCCATGGGGCGATATAGCGAGCAGTTCAATCGGGGTTTGGTCTGGGCAACACGCGTCGAAGGGGATGCGGCAGGCGAGAAGTTTGAGTCTTATGATCCAAAATCTGTTCTGGCAAATTTGAAGCCGGTGGTAAGTGCATGGGCACAGACTCTATTGAAACAGGATCAGGACGGTCGGTCTGTGTTTCAAGACTGGTCGGATGTGACGCCGTTGCCGATTATGGGCATGGCTGTCGTCTATGGGGGAAGCGGCGGGATTCCCAGGCAGGTCGCAGTGCTCCTCGTTTGGAAGCACCGCCTTGTGCAAAATTTGCCGAAGGGGGCATTTCAGCGTACCGCAGTGGTCTACGGCGATTCTTTTCGCTCCCTTATTCATACGGTTGTAGAAAGAGAGGCCTGGCCTGACTTTCGCCAGCACCCGGTGGTAGCACTAGCCACAAGCAGCGCGACGCCCGGAGGCTATCGAGATTCCTACTTGGATCGAAACCAGCAGACTTGGTTGGGAGCATTCCATCGATTGGCTGATAAGAATATGCTGATCATTGTCGAGCGCGATGCTGACCAGGCGTTTTCGGCCATCTCGCGCATTATTACCCGCAATGCCTTGTGGGGTCTCTTGGCCATGATGCTGGCTATTTTGGTTAGCTATTTCGGCGCCGAGCACATTACAAGTAACCTGCGCAAGGTAGTCTATGCGACCGAACAGATTGCTGGCGGTAACTTTCAGACTTCGATTCAAATCAAAAGTCACGATGAAGTGCAGGCATTGGGAGAGTCCGTCAATGCGATGGCGCAGCAGATTCAGGGCCTCATGAAGCTGCGAATTGAGCAAGCCCGTCTGGAGAAAGAGTTAGAAACCGCACGCATGGTACAGAGTACCTTCTTTCCTCGGGCTTCCATTGCCAGGGACCGGGGTATTGAAATTACAGGATTCTATGAACCTGCCGCCCAGTGCGGTGGCGATTGGTGGGGCCACATTCGTACCGACGACGGACTGGATTATATCTTTATCGCCGATGCCATGGGACATGGTGTCCCTTCGGCGCTAGTGACGGCTATGGCTTACGCCAATTGCATGACAGTCGCGCAGATCATTCAAGAGCGATCCAGCCACCGCGATTCGCCCAAAGAAATTCTGGAGCGATTCAACCGTATGCTTTTCGAAGCTGTCCAGGGTACGATCAGCATGACGTTTTTCACTGGCATTATCGATTCGGCGAATGGCACGTTAACGTACGCCAATGCTGGGCATAATTTTCCAATCTTGCTGACGCGGGCCAGTGACGATAAACGCGTCAAGCGCGTGCAAAAGTCTCTTGTAGGCAAAAGCGAGTACGCCCCCATTACCATTCGTCAGGCCAGTCAACCACTGGGAGTGGAAGCAGATTCAGCATATTCCAATGAAGTCATTCAGCTGCGGCAGGGCGATCGCCTCGTTCTCTACACGGATGGACTCATTGAGGGGACGAACCATGAAAGCGATGCCTTTGGTCGTCGTCGTCTCATTCGTAGCTTGTTGCAACATGCAGGTGCGAATCCTCAGCAAATGAAGGAAGAAGTCGTCCAGGCGGCGTTTCGGCATTTCGCCGGCAAGCCATTGCTTGATGATGTGACGCTCGTCATTGTCGACATTCAGGTCGAGAATACCGCCGTTCCCGCACCCCTCAACTCCGTTAAAAAAGCTGGCTAGATCTGCGGTCTGGGTTGCGATGCCGCCGCGCGTCTGGCATCGTAATAATCAATAAATTCGATTCGTCTACGAAGTCACAACTCGCCAGTATGTGGAACGGGAAGGGTAGATGTTGAAGCTATTGGCTGGATTGTTGCTATTCCTTCTTGGCGAAGCCGCTTTGGCCTCGCCACTGACCCCTGCTACTCTGCAAGTCGATATTCGCCTCGATGCAAAGAAGTCTTCGGCGGCTGGTATCGGTCGAGACGCCGCGTCAACACTATGCGCGACGTTGGCCCCTGCGCTTAAAATTCAGGGCGGTCCCTACGGCTTTGGTATTTTTGCTGATGTTGATTGTTCGATGTCCAATTCTAGCAATTCGACTCGGTCCCTTTGGCGACTGAATATAGCTGAATCCGATACGGCGCTGGACATTGAGGTTGTCCGCCGCAAGGTTTGGTCCGATCCAAGCAGCGGCTCGGTCACTGAGGCAAAATTTCAGATTCTGACCCCCCATTCGCTGGCCGATCTTGTTCGGCATCCGGATATCGTTGAATTGCTGGCTTTGGCCATTTTGGATTCCTTGCCCTTTCTTGCCTTTGTGGAGCGCGGTTCGAATCTGCAGAAGATCGATGAGCGCCCCCGCGAATGGAGGCTCCCTCCCGTTTCGAAAACTTTATGGGGATTGGCTGCCGAAGTGCCTACGAGGAGTGGGGTCTGGAAGGTGCGTGTGGTCGGTCGAGCAACGGTAAAGGGTGCTGCTCCGAGCGCTCAACATAGCTATGCAGTTGGATGGAGTTTTGCCGCGACGCCTGCGCCATTTTGGGTGCAGAACGCTGAGGGGCGCGGACAAATGGCGGAACAAGCACTACAAATTCTGCAGGAAGCAATGAATGGTTTTGATCGCACAAAACTTGCAGCGTTGCCCCAGCTAGGCGCTGCGGATGCGTATCATAGTTTCTTAAGTCTGCGTCTCGGAATTCCCATGAGCTTTGGCATCGTGTCGGAAATTCGCTCGAGTTGGCTAAGTGGGCTTCGCCTACAGTATGACGTCATGCCGACCCGCAATGAGTCCGTCGAGGATCTTAAAATTGTACTGAACACGGCCAGGGGCTTTCTTGGCTGGTCGTTCGGGTATGAGATTTCCGCATTGGCGTCACGGGTAGATATCGCGCCACTTCTAGAAGTCTGGTCTGTCCATACCGAGCTGCCTGGCCTGTTGGATCGATTGGGGCGGCCCACAGAATCGCATCTGGAAATCTCGACCCAATTGTTGCCTGCTATCGAGCTTGGGGTTGAGCGCGTGCTATTCGGACAGCCGTTGCGCCTCTGGTATGCCCAGAATTTTGGCAAACCACTAATGGCAGGTGAGGTGGACCTGCGATTGCACAGCGCGCGCGGTGGAGTGAGCGCTTACCTGGCTGGACATGCATTCCGGGCGTGTTGCAAGCTAGGTTTACAGGCATTTTCTTCGGCTGAAAAGGTTACCGTGACCCGCTCTGGCACGGCTTTGTCGGAAGCTGATGTGCGCGAGTTTTCCTTTTTGTACGTTTACTTGGGCGTCGGCGCGGGCATTCTCTGGTAGCTTACAGAATTAAGTTGATCTTACCGGGATAATTCCTCTAGCCTGTTGGGCAGCAAAGCGTTCTTAAATTATGGGAGACTTAGCCATGAAGTTTTGGTTTTGGGCACTTGCTTTTTCGACACTCACTTCGCCGGTGTTCGGCAAAGATGCAGAAAAGGGTAAAAAGGCGCAGGCCACTCCCGCAGCCACGGCTGGCAAGCCGGTTGTCGTGGAGATGGAAACATCACTGGGTAGCATCGAGATCGAGCTAGACGCCAAGGCGGCTCCGAAATCCGTCGCCAATTTTCTGTCATACGTGAATGCTAAATTCTATGACAGCGTAGCCTTTCATCGCGTCATCGATGGGTTCATGATTCAAGGCGGAGGCTTTGAACTGGTTGGTAAAGACTTAGTGCAAAAGAAAGCAAAGGACCCTATTGCCAACGAAGCCAAGAATGGTTTGAAAAATGTACGAGGGTCCATTGCAATGGCCCGCACCAGCGATCCAAATAGTGCTACGTCCCAGTTCTTCATCAACGTTGTCGATAATCCACGCCTCGATCATCCGCAGCCAGATGGCCACGGTTACGCTGTTTTTGGTCGGGTCATTAATGGTCTCGATGTCGTCGACAAGATCAAAGGCGTGAAAACTGGAATGGGCAAGCTCACAAGTCTATTGCCCACCGGCAAGAAGGAAGAGGGTACGGCACCGGACGTTCCCGTCGAGCCTGTGTTTATCAAGACTGCGCGTGTTAAGGCCGAGAAGAAGTCCTAAAGGCCCCAAAGGACCTTTAGGAGCGGGTGCCAAGCCGCCAAGTTATTGGCGGCAAGCCGTTTAGTCAGAAAGTCCGGGCACTCGGGGATTGTTCACTAACTCGAGGCTGACGGTAGCGGTGCGATTCGCGTGTACGGCAAGTCGGCCGGGCTGACCCTGCACCTGATAAATTTGCGCGAGCTCGCCTTCATCGTAGTAGCCATTGCCATCGGCATCAAGAAAAACAAAGACGACATAGTCACGCGTCGCCAATGACGGTGATACGAACTCCGTCATGCCCTTACGCCCTTCGACTAACCATTGCTCACTCGCCACTTGGAACTGCTCCAGCGGGATGCGCATGAGGTCCATGTCTTCATGCAGTTGAATGACGATCTTACGACCGGCAGTCACCGCCGCGAGGTCTTGGGTGGATAACTTCAAGCGCACATAGGCATTGGTAGGCTGCTCAACGCCCGGCTTCTTGAACAACAGGTCGAGAGAGATATGGACCGGCTCGACGCTGGCTTCATAGCTGCTTGGGGTGACATTGATCGCGTGCGGCCTCGAAAGCGCACCGTATACACCAATAGGGCGATCGCGAACCATCTCCATGCCACCGTAGCTATACGGCGTTAGCGCTTCATCTTCGTTGCTGATGTAGGCCCGAAGGTAATAGCTGCCCGGGGATAGATAGAGTTTCGTCTGCTTGAAATCCCCGGCGCGATTGGCCGTAAAGCCCTGGATGGTCACCTGACTGATGGGGCTGCCGACGAATTTAGGGTTATCGAAGGCCTCGACGATGACGGCATTGCTGTTGCCTAGATCTTCCTCCAGCATATAATGCACAAACGCGGTTACGGCCCGACAGTCATCACCTCGACAATTGGCGATCCAGGTTTGTTGATGATCTTTGAAGCAACTCAGCTCATGCTGCCCTTTGTACTTTTCGCGTTGTTCCTTTGGGAGTTCGCAGACATCAGCAACCAGCATCAAATCCGGTGGAATCTGGGACTCGCCGTTTCCTCGCCATTGATAGGATCCATCTGGATCATTACCATTTGTTTCTGTGTACGCATAAAAGCAACTGGTCATGGTTGCAGAGATCGCTGCTAAGACAGCCAACTTCGGCCAATGTTTCACTAGTGGATGCAACAGACACTTCATACGTTTTCCTCCCGTTCGAATGCATGACGCCTCTTTGATGGCAGTGCAAAAGCAGAATTCGTGCCGCATTGCATGAGCATTGATTAAGAGTGGATTTGCGAATGATGTCCGCAAGCCGCAGGGGTTTGCGGTCTCATGAAACGAGAAATAGCTGTCAATCAAGGATCGGCGAATCACATGAGCGAGATGCAAGTGAAGACAGCTGTATGCGACAAAACACAGGTGAGCTATCGCTTGCGCAGGGTTTTGGAGCGCTCAGTGGCCGTGGCAACCGCTTTCATGAGCATCGAGCGCAACCCGTGGGCTTCCAGCTCATCGATGGCGTGGATCGTCGTTCCGGCAGGGGTCGTTACCTGATCTCGCAGCACGGCTGGGTGCAATCGGGACTCTTTGACTAACATGGCTGAACCGAGCACTGTCTGCACGGACAGGTCGAGGGCCAACTGGCGCGGCAGCCCCATCTTGACGCCACCATCGGTCAAGGCCTCGATAACCATATAGATATAGGCCGGACCGCTGCCAGACAACCCGGTAACCGCATCGAGATGTGATTCTCGAACCCAATGGGCATCACCGACGCAGCCAAAGATCCGCTCTGTAAGGCTGCGCTTACTTGCGTCGGTCTCATCGGCCGTGCACATGGCCGTTGCCGCCAGCCCCACTGTAGCGGCGATATTAGGCATGGCCCGCACGACAGCCCCGCGAAAGTCTAAGGCGTCACTCACCTCTTGCATGGTTGTACCTGCTAGGACGCTGATGACCAGTGTGCTGGCTGGAATTTTACCACGGAGGTGAGTTGCGAGTTGCGGCAGGTCGTAGGGCTTGACGCACAAGGTGATGACGTCGCACTTCAGGGTTTCTGCGTTTGGCTGATGGCTGGTTTTAACCGGCCCCAATGCTGTAAGTGCTTGCAGGCGATCGCTATGCATGTCGACCGCTTGGATACTAAACTCCTTGGGCGCCTTTTGCAGCAAACCTCGAATCATGGCGCTGCCCATGTTGCCCGCTCCGATAACGGCGATTGGTTGAGACATGGTTCATTGCTCCAAGCTGAGTCGTTACCGCACTTTGAAAAAGATCAGAGAACCTAAGATCAAGGCCAACACGGAAATCAAATGAAAGCGCCAAATGATTTTGGAGTTGACGGCGTCACGATCACCAAAAACATTCTTCCACTTCAGTTTGTAATGCTCATGCAAGGGTGCTCGCAGGAATATGCGCTTTCCTTGTTTGTCGGCGCTGAATCGACGGGTAAGCTTGAAGTAGCCGATTTGGCCAAATGATGAGGCCGCTTCCAGGACAAAGATGACACCCACGATGGGCAAAAAGAGTTCTGCCTTGATCAGGACGAACATCATCCCGATGGCCCCGCCGAGGCCAATGGAACCACCATCGCCCATGTAAATCTGCGCTGGAGGGCAGTTATACCATAGGTATGCCAAGGTTGCGCCGATGATGGCGGTGCAAATGGGAAGCAGCTCGTCGACTCCAGGCAGGTACGGCAACAGCAGATAGTTCGAGAAAATGCTGTTGCCAGAAATGTAAGCCACAGTACCAACGAATGCCGACGTGGTAATGATCGGTATTGATACCAGCGTATCCAAGCCATCGGTGAAGTTAGCGCCATTTGCGGTAGAAGTGGTGACCAGGCAGATCAGCGCGATGAACACCCAATTCGGAAGATACGGGTACCACAAATCATGGCGAACAAACGGCACCGTGATGTGCCCATCCATGCCTGGAATGAATTTGTACGCAAAAACAGCGACGATGAGTGAGAAGAGGAAGTATAGGCTGAGGCGCAGCGTGGAGGACAGCCCATCGGCCTTATCCTGGTATTCCTTCTTGGACAGCTTGCCGAGAGCCACGAGGCGCTTATTGCGGATCTTAAGAACGTCGTCCAGGCCACCGATGGTGCCATAAGCGACCATGATGATGAGGATTGAAGTTACGAACGAGTTCAGGTGAGCAAATGTGATTGTCGAAGCCAAAACCGCGGCGATGATCAAAATGCCACCCAAAATGGGGGGGGCCTTCTTCTGCTTCGTGTCAAAATCGGAAGTGGCGTCCAGCCGGCTCAGGAAAGCGATAAATCGCGGCATGGCAGCAAAAACGATGAATGCCGCCAAAAGTGCCGCAGCCCCCGCCCGGAAAAGACGGTGATCGAACAGTCCGAGGCCGGTTAGTTGAGCAATCCATTCCGATATCATAACGCTCCGGGGGGCGAGATTATTAAAAGTAAAACAATTGTACATAGAATATATAAGAGTTGTTCAACCCTTCCTATGGCAAAATTGATGATGCAACTCTTGCTTCTTAGCGGTATCAATTTATAATCACGGGTCATATTCGATTTTTTCCCCTTGTTCAGGAGCGCAGCAGCCAATGCAGAGTACGAAGTGGCGAAGCTTTGTCGTAGCAGCATTTACCCTTTTGAGTTTGTACAGCGTGATCCCAACGGTCATCTACTTTATGCAGCCCATTGAGGTGCGTAACGATGCGGAGCGATTGCAGCAAAAGATTCCCGATTGGTTACCTAGCGCCCACATCAAGTTGGGGTTGGATATTCAGGGCGGAGTACAGCTGGTCTTAGGTGTCGACGCTGAGAAGGCTGTAGACGCCAAGCTCAGCCGTTTGGGGACCGAAATCAAACGCTGGTCTGACGATGAAAATAAAGGCGTCAAAAATGCGTTTGCCGTCGCCGGACAGCAGACTCTGCGTATTGAGCTGAATGACGGCATCGACCAAGGCGATTTTAAAGAGCTGATGCATACAGAGTTTCCGGGGCTGGTGCAATCGGATCGCGATCGACAGCTCATCGATTTCCGGTTTGAGGATGATCAGGCTCGCCGTATCAAGCAGAGCGCCATTGAGCAGGCCGAGCGTGTCATTCGCAGCCGTATCGACAAGTGGGGCGTTTCTGAACCGTTGATTAGTCGGCGTAACGATGGCTCCATTTTGGTGCAGCTCCCGGGTTTCAAGGATCCAGAGAAGGCAAAGGACCTTCTGGGGCGCACGGCTCAGCTGAGTTTCAAAATTGTTGACGATAGTTTTGCTGGCTTTGACGACTTGGTTGGCAAGTTGCCGGAAAACGTCAAAGTGGATCGCAGCTTTGGCCATGTCCAGTTGATTTCCGAAGATCGTGAGGCGATGGCGGCGTTACTCAAGGATCGCGTTCCACAGGATCGCGAATTGGTTTTTGAGAGGAAGGACCTTGCTGGCGGCAAAAAGTCTGAGTTCACGAGTTATGTTGTCTCGGCCGCGACGGAGATCGGTGGGGAAGATGTCCTCGACTCCATGGTCACTGTCGACTCGAACTCCTTCGACCAGCGACCTGCGGTTTCTTTGAAGTTCACAGGGCCAGGCGGAAAGCGTTTTGCAGATGTGACGGGTGCAAATGTTAAGAAGCGTATGGCCATCATCCTCGACAGCGAAGTGGTTTCTGCACCATCGATCAACCAAAAGATCAGCGGCGGGACGGCCCTCATCACTCTCGGAAGTGGTCGCTCGTATAATGAGATCTATGAAGAAGCCAATCAGTTGTCTCTGATTCTGAAGTCGGGTGCCTTACCCGCAAAGATTGAAGTTCTTGAGCAGCGGCAAGTGGGTGCAACCCTCGGACCTGAGTTGGCCGAGCAGGGCATTATCTCCGTGGCCATCGGACTTGTGATGGTACTTTTCTTTATGGTCCTCTATTACCGTCGACCTGGCTTGATCGCCTGTTTGGCGCTCTTTCTAAACAGCCTTTTCCTCTTGGCTCTCATGACTGGCTTTGGCGCTGCGTTGACGCTGCCGGGTATCGCCGGTTTCGTTTTGACCCTGGGGATGGCCGTTGATGCTAACGTTCTGATCAACGAACGGATTCGCCAAGAGCTTGCCATCGGCAAGAATGCTCGCAAGGCGGTTGAGAACGGTTTCAACAAAGTTGTTTGGACCATTGTCGATGCGAATATCACGACCTTGATCGCAGCCCTTGTCTTGCTCGAAACGAGTTCGTCAGGGCCGATTCGCGGTTTCGCAGTGACTCTGATGGTAGGTATCATCGTTTCCATGTTTACTTCCCTCTATTGCTCGAAGTTGTTCTTTCAATTGGCGCTTTCCAATCAAACGAGCGACGCCGAAGTTCGACGTTGGCTTGGTTCTGGCGGGACCGATTCTTGGGCCAAGAATTTTGACTTCTTGAAGTGGAGCAACGCCGCCATTGGTTTGGGATTGGTTGTGGCCCTGGTCGCCATAGTAACCATGGCGACCAAAGGAATGAATTGGTCGGTGGACTTTGCCGGTGGGACTGAGGTCGAGCTTCGTTTTCCAAACAATGTTGACTCTGGGGTTTTGCGCGATGCTGGGCAAAAGGCAGGCATCAGCGATATGTCGGTGCAAGCTCTCGGAGGCTCAGCGACTCACTATCTCTTGCGCTTTGAGAAGGCGGTCGCTGCCGGTGATGGTGAGGCGCAGGAAGCCGCCATTATTGATTTTCAAAACAAGTTCAAGGCTGCCCTGTCCGAGCACAATCCAGACATTTTGCGAATGGATTTCGTAGGTCCTCAGGTGGGCCGCGAGCTACAGCGTCAAGGTGTGCTATCGATCTTCTATGCGATCTTGGGTGTGTTTGCGTATATTCTTCTGCGATTCGATATGCGGTTTGGGCCAGGCGCGATGTTGAAAATGTTCCAAGACGTCTTTGTCGTATTGGCCTTTTACGCCTTGTTCCAACGGTCATTTGACCTGACGTCGGTTGCAGCCCTGTTGACGGTAGTCGGTTACTCCATCAACGATACGATCGTCATCTACGACCGCATTCGCGAGAACTTAGCCTTGCATCCAAAGCGAAACTTGCGTGACCTGATCAATACGTCGTTAAATGAGACTCTGAGCCGCAGCATCAATACTTCGGTGACAACTCTGATTTCGTTGATCGGTATTCTGGTGATTGGCACTGCGCAAATTTGGAATTTCGCGGCTGCCATGGCTGTGGGAATCATTGCTGCAACATTTTCGTCAACCTTCGTCGCGACCATTCTGGTCATCTGGACGGAAAATTGGCGGAACGCGCGTCGTAAGGCGGCAACCGCGTAAGGTTAGACTCTTTGCTTCGCTACGGCCGGTGGATCCATGGGGTTCACCGGCCGTTTTTTCGCCTTGGCTCGTCATCGGTCAATTGCGACGAGGCCGCCCCCAAAAAATCTCCGACGTCTGAGGATTTATCTCCGACGTCTGAGGATTTATCTCCGACGTCTGAGGATTTGCGGTGCCTCCGTAATCTACCGCGTATTCGGGAGCCGTGTCCGATGACATCTGCTGCTCCGTGCAGACGTCGCTGGCAAGGGCTTCGTGGTGCAGTCAAAACCGGTCATAGGATTCCTTCCACTTATGGAGCAGCGCAGCCATGCCGAACTATCTGGACAAAATAGAGAGTCTAAACGACCAACAACTGAGCGAAGCCTTGCAGGTATTAACCCGTTACGAGAAGCGTCAATCGGTAGCAGTGATTTGTCATTTGGTGGTGGCAAAGCGACGACGACTTGCGCTTGCCATGGGTTTCAATAGTCTTTTTGATTATTGCGAGCGACATCTATTGATGGATCCGGGGGTGATCTACGCAAGATTGCAGATCGCCAGTAAGGCCATCGATTATCCTGAGCTCCTACAAGCTTTGGTTGCCGGTGAAATCTCTCAGTCGATCGCCGGAAGAGTCTGCGCCTTCCTTGATGGCAAGCGTGACGTCCGCGGACTTCTGGACCAGGTTACGGGGAGAACCGTGCGCGAGTCGCTTGAAATCCTGCGCGGTATCGACCCAGAAATCACTTTGGCTCGGCCCCTGAAGACGAGAATTGAAGCGGCAAAGCCGGTCGCACTCATCAGCGAGCACTCCAGTCATAGCGAGCGGATCGAGTCCCGGCCGCAGTACAATGTTCGAGTCACGGTCGACGCGGCGTTGATGGAGAAGCTGCAGCGTCTTGCCGAGGTGTTAGGTGTTTTCGATTTGGAGGGGCGCCTTCCCGAGTTGCTCGCCATGAGTGTCGATGCGATGTTGGACAGGAAGGACCCCCAACGGCGGCAGGAGCGACGGGAAGAGCGACGCGCACGACGCGCCGTGACTCTTTTAGTGGCGCAGAAGAAATCTCCGACGTCTGAGGATCCGGTGGTGGCGAGAAAATCTCCGACGTCTGAGGA
>CAZLMG010000004.1:0-4205 GCA_964560765.1 uncultured Oligoflexales bacterium | reverse complement strand
GTGGTGGCGAGAAAATCTCCGACGTCTGAGGATCCGGTGGTGGCGAGAAAATCTCCGACGTCTGAGGATTCGGCGGAGAGGGTCATGGCGGGACGTATCTTGCGGCGTCGAATTCCCAGCGCTGTGCGGGATCTGGTTTTGCAGCGTAGTCGCCATCGTTGTGAGTATGTTGCCGGAGGCAAGCGGCGATGTCGCCAGAGGGTCGGATTAACGATTGACCACATCCGACCGTGGGCAATGGGCGGCGATCATCAGATCGATAACTTGCGGGCGCTGTGCCGCGCGCACAATCTCAGGAAGGCGCAGGCGGACTTCGGTGACCGCTGATGCTGCTGAGCGGCATGGGCCGCAGATATGGCAGAGCGGCATGGGCCGCAGATGCGGCAGAGCGGTTGGGGGCGTGGGTGAGGAGCGCTTGTTGAACTTCTGATCGGCAATGCCAGTGTTTGGCTGTCGGTTTGCCTAACTAGCGAATAATCTGAAAAAAATTTGGCCTGTACTCGTTAGTAGGTTGTGCACCTTCTCGCTCGTGCGACAGTTCCATTCTTAAGATATTAAATCCATTGGGGATTCTATGGTTTTGTGGTCCGTGGGCTTGAAGCAGGGTTGCTACGACTTGGGGTTCCACTTCCGACAGAACAGGCAAAATTCAGATTCGAGCGGCAGGCATTCCATTTGCTCCTGTGCATGATACCCAATTCGATAGATGCTGCAGGGAGGTAGAGATGCTGCGAAGTACCACGATTCTTCTGACAAGTACCTTGTTGGTCGCCTTTGGCTGCGATCAAGCGACGTCGGATCGACGTATTGCAGAAACGAGTATTTCCAAGAGAAGTCCTCAGGAGGTTGCTGTTCCGTCGACTCTGTTTCCCGAGGAGACACTCATCGCCAAGAGTTGCGAGTTGGGGGAGATGCAACGCCAAGATGTCTTTTCCCTCGGCTCGGATGTTGTGGTTTATACCCTGCAGAGAGATATCTGCGCCTCGAATAAGGGCTTGGGTCTGCTCGGGGAGAGGGGAAAGAAGGTCGTATTTATACTTCAAGATCCGAAGGGCGATCACAATGGAGCCCTTGAAGGTATTCGAGCGGACATACCAAATATTTATCGTCAGTACGGTTGGGACGTGCATGTCATCGATATCGGAGCCACCATGAGTTGGGCAAAGAATTCTTACGGTGAACGTAAACACATGGAGGCAATGCGCAGTATTGTTGATGCGCGTCTTGGTGATGCGCCCATCGAGAAGGCAACGCTGATCATTGCCGATCATGGCAATGACCCTGCGATCGAGTTACAGCGGCAGTATGATTTTTTAATGAGGCTGAAAGAGGCTGGTAATCACGGCTTGGCGGCAGAGTTTGACCCTCAGGCTCGATTTCCGTCGAAGGAATACTATCTGCCAACCTTCCCGCACTATCTTGGCACCATCCGCACCGACATTCTCATGGCTGGTTTTGCGGAGGGGATGAAAGAAAAGGGGTTTAATACGAATGAGAAGGCCATCCGCGCCGCTGTGGTCTCTTGTTTTTCTGGTCAGTTGTGCGAGTTCCTGGAAAACTCCGCCACCCCTTCCGCAGAAACGATTCGTGAATCCTACGCCGGAGTGCTTACGACCTCGCCTGATACTCAGTCCGCCAGGCGGGTCAATGCGGAGTTTGTCATGCAGGCTTTTGCCAAGTTAGATGCGTCGGGGCAGTATGCGGCTGAATATGACAGCAACAGCGATGGTAGGATTTCCATGCAGGAATTTTCCGAAACGACAACCGCACAAGCGCGTGCGGCAAACGACAGCAGTTTTACCCTGAATCTTGGTTTTGCTATCAGCTTGTTTACCAACACCGAGGAGGAAACCTCCGAGTATTTTCAGGAGGTCCTGTGGCCGCAGTTTCCTGTGTATGACGGCGACACCATTTTCGTCGCTCGCCCTGATGGGATATCGAAGTGAAGCGCTCGCAACAGGCGAGCTTGGCAGCTTTGCAGCCAGACTCAGAGTGACAGCCTATCCCCTCGCGATCTCAAACCCGCTGCTGACCCAAGCGTTCGTTCCCCCTTCGATGTTGACGAGATTGGAAAACCCAGCCTGGGCCAGAATCTCGGCAGCCCGCATGGAACGAGCGCCCGAGCGGCAGATCAGATAAACCGGAGCGTCTTTGTCGGCGCCGATGCCGAGCACCTGCTCGGCCGAGAACGCACTCAATGGCACCAGTTGCGCCCGCGCTGCCCGAACCTCTTGGTACTCAGGCACTTCTCGGACATCAATCAAGACCGCTTTTGGATCGCGGTCCAGTATCGTCTTTAGTTCTGCAACCTGCATCCTTTTGACCATCGTCACTTCCCTCCTTCCGCAATCATTAGGCCAGCACTTTCAGCGGGATTTTCAGATACCGGGTGCCGTTATCCTCTGGTTCTGGCAAATGCCCCGCAAATATGTTGACCTGAATGCTGGGCAGTAACAATCGCGGTGCCTTCAGTGTTTTGTCTCGAGCCTCGCGCTTGGCGACAAACTCTTCTTCGCTCACGGCGGCGTTGAGTTGAATATTCTTCTCCTTCAACTCGCCGATGGTCGTTTCAAAAGCTAGCTTTCGACCATTGGGTTGATAGTCGTGACCAACGAACGCGCGCGTGTTGTCCGGTAGCTTGTATAGATTCTGAGTGATCGATCTGTAGAGCGACCGAGCGCTTCCCCCGGGAAAATCGCAACGGCCCGTACCGTAATCGGGCATAAAAATCGCGTCACCGGTGAACACAGCGTCCTCAATCAGGTAGGAGCTGCATGCGGGTGTATGACCGGGAGTTGGAATTTCCCGCATGTGCAGTCCAGCTATCGTCTTTTCTTCATTGTCTTTGAACAGGTAGTCGAATTGACTGCCGTCGGTCGCACCCTCCAGGTTAAAGGCTTTGGTGAAGATCTTTTGAACTGCCGTGATGCGCTCACTAATGGCAACAACCAACTTCGGATATTTCTTCTTTAGAACTTGTGAACCACTCAGGTGGTCGGCATGGGCATGTGTCTCCAAGCACATGACTGGTTCAAGATTGTTCTTGTCCAGATAGTCGAGCACCTTTTTCACCGATTGATCAAAGATTTTTCCTGACGCCGGATCAAAGTCGAGAACCGGATCGATAACGATGGCTTCTCGTGAACCTGGCTTGTGCACAACGTAGGTCAGTGTATAGGTATCTGGGTCGTAAAAGTCCTGAATCTTCATGGAAAAACTCCTTTCCGGATTGACTCACCCTAGTCATAAAGCAAGGGCTGGGCCAGGGCGCCATGGGCGATAACATATTGATATCATAATCATCCCATCTTTGCCTCACTTGCTAATGATGCACCATTGTTGCAATATATTGAAACACTCCCGTGTTTCAAATTGGAAAGGGTGCGTATGCGGAAGTTTGGTCCCCCCGAGCACAGCGTGGTGAATTTTCACGGCATGATCTCATCATCACCAAGAATGCATCAGTTTTTTGAGCTGGTGGGACGGGTGGCGCGCACCGACTCGTCCGTACTGATACGCGGAGAGTCCGGCACCGGCAAAGAATTGGTGGCGCGCGCCATCCACGACCTGAGTCGTCGCAAGAGCAATCCATTTCATGCGGTAAACTGCGCTATGCTTAGCCCTGAACTCGCCAACTCGGAGCTATTTGGCCACATGAAGGGCTCCTTTACCGGGGCTAATGCCGATCACAAGGGATACTTTGAAGAGAGTCACCGGGGATCTCTTTTCTTGGATGAAGTAGCTGAGCTGCCTCTAAGCGCCCAATCTCGTTTGTTGCGCGTCATTCAGGAGCGACAAATCACGCGCGTGGGTTCAACCAAGGCAAAAGAGGTCGATGTCCGCATCATCTCAGCAACGCATCGAGCCTTGCGTCGAGAGGTTCAGCAAGGTTCTTTTCGTGAAGATCTGATGTACCGATTGCGGGTCGTGCCGATCTTTTTGCCTCGCCTTGTGGAGAGAGAGCACGACATCGAGATTCTAGCATGGAGGTTTATCCAAGAGTTTAATGGCCTAGGCTTTCGCAAGGTGCTGTATCTATCCGCAAGTGCCCGTGATGCGTTGCTGAGCTACCTGTGGCCGGGAAATATTCGCGAGCTGCGCAACAATATTGAGTATGCCTTTGCGGTGGGTGAGGGTGAGATGCTGGGGCTCGAGGATCTGACTCCCGAACTGCGAGGGGAGTTGGCCCCCAGTGATGACACCGG
>CAZLMG010000003.1:0-233855 GCA_964560765.1 uncultured Oligoflexales bacterium | reverse complement strand
GGGACCATGAGGTCGCAGGTTCGATCCCTGTCTCCCCGACCATTTTCCAGTTCTCAGGCACATCCTGACTTTCAGCCAGCCGCATGCGCTACGATCTCCATTAGTTCCGTCCACTTTTTGCGCAGATCCGGATCAGGAATCATCTGTTCCAGATAGTCACTGCGCAGCTGGTGATTGTGTTCTTCACCCAGGGTTAACTGTTTGAAGTTGAAAGCGCTTGGTTGATCCTCCAAGGCGCTGCGAATATCCCAAGCCAGATCGTAGGCCCCTGGCAAAGCGGCAACGTACTCAAAGAATTCTTCTAGCTCTGGGCCGCTACGTTCCGCGGCGGAAGGTGAGGTCGCCAACTTTGCATCAATGGTTGGCTCGAGTGCACTTGGCCTTACACCGTCAGCAGGGCCTTTTCGTTCCCGGTGTTGATGATCCGCTCGGTCGCGGGTTAGTTGCTCTTTGCTGTGAAGCGATGAGAGCGCAACGTTCTGCTTCGCTTTCTTCACAGTGGCAGCGGGTTGTGTGGAGGCAGCCATCTTCTTTTCACCTTCCATCTTGGTCGGAGTCATCGCAAACACAGATAGAATTGCCAGTGCTGCTGTGAGTAGGATAACGCGCATAGAAGTCTCCTCTATGGCCGGTCTGTCGTGGGGCAGACCGGCTCTTTTTTGATCATTATTGGGCGTCGCTGTTGATGTTGAGGGTCTTGAGGCCAGAGATGAGCTTGTAACTGTCGGCATCCGCAAATCCCATCGAACCTGCCGCCATATCCGCTGCTTTGAGCGCAGGGTCCGCATTCGTTAGGGCGATGGTGCTGTTGACGGGGTGGCCCAGCTTCCAGCGTGCTAGAAATACCGGGTATTCTGAGGCGCTGGAGGCATTGGTCTTGCGCGAGCCAATGGCTGTGCGAAAACCCGATGCCGTGAACTCATTGCTATGTGTTGAGCCATAGCAAGCAAGGTTATACATCAGTCGAAGCTTGCCGCGTTTTGGTATGTTCGAAAGCTGTTGCTGCAGAGTTCCTGTCGACATCGAGCCATCATAGAACCAAAGGGTATTGGTGGAGCCGTGCAAAGATAGGATGACGTCAACAGCGCTCGTTGATGCTTGATTGGTAAGGTTGGCGAGCAAGGTTACAAAAGTACTTTTCTTGGCGCTAGTTTCCGGCAGCACGGAGACGGACTGGTAGCTGTTGCCGAGACTGGTCTGGGCTAGTGAGATCGTCGAAGCATTCAGGAATTGATATAGCCACACATACTTGGGGTTACCGAAGGTCTCGAGACTCGACACGACCACCAGTCGTCTTTGACTCTTGTTGACACTGGCTTCAGAATGTCCACTCATGGCGGCAAGCAGGAAGGGGATTGCGAGAGCGACTAGGCGTTTCATAAGATGCTCCTTTTTGAGTTGCGGGCCCCGAAATGGGGCTTACAAAAAGGAACGCGTCAACCTGAAGCTTCGTGGCTCATGAAAATTGAGGGCTTGCACTAACGCTTGAATATTACGGCTAAAGAAGCCACCCAGCGCGGATTGCTAAATATGGCAGCTGGGCCCGACTAAAGGCACGAACTCCCTTTCGCAATTCGTCCCGTAGCTCGCCATACTCCCTAGTATCAGCTGCATTCTCGGCGACTGCGAAGCGCGTTTGGATGTCTTCGACGTCATTATCTATGGGGACTTGTAAGCCCAGCTCCGCGCCCAAGGCCAATCCTGTGTCCCACACCCAATGGAAGCCACCATGCGGAGTCGCATACGTTGTTACGACATCCATGGTCAAGGTTGTGGGCACGCGGGTGCCGCTGACAACGATATCTTCGCTAATGGATCCCGTGAGTGACTGGCTGCCATAGGCTAAGCCGACAAAGGCGCTACCAGCCCAAATGTGCCAACGTCCGCGCACATCCCAGTTCGACAAGCCAATTTTCACATCGTCCGAATTCAGGTCGAAGTCTCCGAATGAAATCAGACCGCTCACGTGTTGGTGATACATCACTTCCAGGCCATAAGTGAGCACATGCGGAAAACCAAGTGCGACGGATGCACCTACGCGCCATGGCCAGAAGAGGCCGGGTCCCTTCGACCGAACGGCAAACTCTGTGTAGGGGCTCACCGGTTCGAGCGTGCCATCACCACCTTCGCCGTTGCGAGGTTGCATGATAATTTTGGAACCCTCTTGACGCTCTTGCGCCAAAGCTGAGGATGCGAGGCAAGCGAATGAAAATATGGCGGAAAGAATTAGGAGAACACTTAGACGCATCTTCGGCCTCAAATGATTCGCATGAGATTTGAGAGCGGGAAACGGGGCTCGAACCCGCGACCTCCAGCTTGGGAAGCTAGCGCTCTACCAACTGAGCTATTCCCGCATGACGCGACCGGCAATTTAGTCTACGGCTAACACCTTCTTGAACTGCTGCGGATCAACCGTCACTTCTAGTTTAACCCGAATTCCGGTGATGCTGCCATCGAAACCCGTGTCAAATACAGCCTTGTCGCCATCGAGGTCGCTGCGCAGTCCTTCTATGACAAATACTCCGTGGCCGACGTGCAACAATTGGGCGCGCAAGAGGTCGCGAAATGCCAGGATAAGCTTTCCATCCTCGAGCACAACTGTGGCGGTGCCATAAGCGGGGTGGCGATATGCTCCTACATAGTCTTCAGCAGGGCGTTGCAACGGAACAACGGTTGGCCCGCTGGTTTGTGGGTCCGAGCCAGATTCGGGCGATCCCTTGTGGTACCAATCCTTGCCGGTCACTCCCAGCCAGTGGTCGATGGCGCTGTTGGTCGCCATTCCTGGAAAGTCGGTGCCAGCGCCGTTGCTGACGACGATGATGCCGAGCTCATGCTCTGGTAACAGTGCAATATTGGTGATGAAGCCATCAATGCCGCCATTGTGGGTCACGACCAGCTGGTCACGATACTGATAGTTGAACCAGCCCAAACCGTAGTTCATGTCGCTGAACTCGGGTGAGAGCTCTGGGCTTGACCGCGGCGGCATGACCATGTGCGACTGGTGCGTCGTGGCGATCGCCTCGGCTGGCAGTACCTGCTGGCCATCGATCACGCCGCCACTTAGCTGTGCGATCAGCCAGCGCGACATTTCGGCAACGGAGCTATTGATCGATCCGGCTGGGCCGACGGCGTCGATCGATCGGAATGGCACTTCAACAGCTTCTGGTAGCGACTCGAGGGCAATATATGGTCGCGAGTGATCGGCATCTTGCGCCATATCGGCCACCGAGAAGTTGGTTCTTTGCATACCCAATGGGTGCAAAATGCGATCGCGGGTAAATGCTTCCCAAGAGGGTGCGCCGCTGGCGCGTTCGGCGACGACGCCGGCCACCATGTACAAGAGGTTATTGTACTGCCAGGCTTCACGAAACGTCTTAGACGGCTGCAAGTGCCGTAGTACCGACATAATTTGGGTGCGCGTGAGATCGCTGCCGTACCACACCAGGTCGTGTCGCGGCAGGCCGATGCGATGACTCAAGAGATCGATCGGGGTCGCCAGTCGTGTCGCCACCTCATCCATCAGGCGAAACTCGGGGATGATCTCGCGCACAGGAGTTGTCCATTCGAGTTTGCCCTCGTTTACCAATATCCCGATGCCGACGGCCGTAAAGGCTTTTGAGGTCGAGCCGATGGCGAACAGAGTATCGGGGGTGACGGGTAAGTTTTCTTTGACGTTTCGTAGACCAAAACCGCGTTGATAGATGACTTTTCCTTGATGCACGATGCTGATGGCTACGCCCGGAATCTTGGCTTTTTGTCGCTTGGCTTCTAGAGTCTGTTCGAATTCCGAGCCAGCAAATGCCGGTCCGTCACCGAATGCAATCGACGGACGAGCCAAGCCAATAAGGCAGATAAATGAAAACAGGCGAATCAGCCAAGCCACGGGAATCCCTCCTAGAGGTTAGACATGCGGTCAGTGCGGCTGTATATATGCATCTGGACCCTAGTCTTCAACTCTTAAATCGAACAATGATCACCACCGCATGGCAGATGTTCGCATTTCATTGCCCATTGATCCTTATCTCGCCGAGATCGCGGATAAAGTATCAAATAGTGCGTTCTATGTATTAACGGCGGATCCGGGGACGGGCAAAACAACCCGGGTGCCTGGCTGTCTGGCTGAGCGCTTGCCCGGGAAAATCCTCGTGCTCGAGCCTCGACGCTTGGCGGCGCGCGTCAGTGCAGAGCGCATCGCCCAAGAGCGCGGCGAGCCCGTTGGACAAGCAGTGGGATACATCACCCGATTCGAGCGCCGAGTCAGTGACGCGACCCGTATCCTCTTCATTACCGAGGGTTTATTGCTAAGGATGGTGCGCAGCAATCCTCTGCTCGAGGACGTTAGTTGCGTCATTCTCGATGAGTTCCACGAGCGGAGCGTGCACACCGACGTTGCCCTCGGTATCCTTCGCTTGATTCATGCGAAGCGCCCATCATTGCGCACCGTGATCATGTCGGCGACGATCGATGCTGAGACTCTTTGTGCGCAACTTCCGGGCAGCGCCACCCTACACGTACCCGGGCGAACCTACCCACTTGAGTTCGAATATTTGGGAGACTCGGCGCCTGAGCAATTAGCTAACGTTGTACGCGACGCAGCTATGCGCATGGTCAATGACACGCGATGTTCAGGGCACATTCTGGTCTTTCTTCCTGGCACTCGGGATATTCAGCAATGCAAGGCAGCCATCGAGCAGTCTTGGTTGGGCAAGGAAGTTGTCGTGATTCCCTTGACGGCCGACGCGCCGATGGATCGACAGCGGGCGGCATTTGCTGATAGCGAGCAACGCAAGATTGTCCTGGCAACCAACGTTGCCGAAACGAGTGTCACGATTCCTGGTGTAACCGGTGTGATCGATGGGGGGCTGGCAAAGATCGCCGGTCATGCAAGCTGGAGCGGCATGCCGACCCTGGAGGTCATGCGTATCAGCCGTGCATCGTGTGATCAGCGGGCGGGGCGCGCTGGTCGCACGGGGCCTGGCGTCGTGTATCGCTTGTTTAGCGAGGGTTCGTATCGGCAGCGAGAGGCACAACTCGTTCCAGAAATCGCGCGTGTCGATCTGTCGTCCGCCGTGCTGGGTTTGAGTGAATTGCTGGGAGCGGGGGTTTACGGCCAGATTAGCGCGAACTCTTTTCCCTGGCTGGAATCGCCTCCTGCGGAGCAGCTGACGGCTGCATTGCAGCTTCTCCAGCGCTTGGGTGCGATGACGGATCACGGGGAACTGACCGAGCGAGGGGGGGAGTTGGCGCCACTGCCCATGCACCCGCGCTCGGCCGCCATCTATGTCCAGGCGCGTGCGCTGCAAAAGCCGGCTCTAGGGCTGCTGGTGGCGCTAATCGCCGAGGCGGGAGACGTCTTCGAGGGTGCCACCCCGCGCTCGGGCACCTATCACTCCGATGTCGAGGCAGCCGTCCACGCTTTTCAGCAATCGCACCGCTCGGTGGGGAGAGGTGGCAGACCCAGAGGCCTTGAGCGTATGGCGCGTGAAATGCAGTCGCTGAAATCGCGTCTATGTCCGCACGATATGAGTGATGCGCAGGTGCCCGATCCGAATGAGATGCAACGTTGGCTTTTAGCTGGATATCCAGACCGCGTTGCCAAGCGCCAACAGCGCCAAGGCAATGCCCATGGCCAGCCACTCTATCATTTTTGTTTGGGTCGTGGCGGGCGGCTGTCGCCGAGCAGTTTGGCGCGCGATGCGGATTACATTGTAGCTCTGGATGTCACAGAAAATTTGCGCGGCTTTAGTGGTGCTAATAGCGCCATGATCCGTGTGGCATCCGCCATCGATGTGGAAATTCTGCGCGATGAGCGCTCGGTTTTTTGTTTGTGCCAAGAAGTCACGCGCTTTGACGACAGGCTGGGAAAGGCCCTAAAGTTTCGGCAGCATTCGTACGGCGAGCTTGTCCTTTCGGAGGAGAGGATTGATGGCGGTCAAACGCAGGATGATGGTTCACTCGTCGATGCCGTATTGGAGAAGTGGCCCTATCCGTTTGCTGATAATCTACCTTTGCAGCGTTATCATGCGAAACTGAAGCTGTTGGATCGCGCCAAGATCGAGCACAATTTGCCGCAATTTGCTGATGACTTTCTGCAGCTGCTGATCGAGAGTATCTGTGATGGTAAAACTTCGACTGCCGAGATTCTTCAGCGGCCTTTGGTGGCGTACATTCACGATATGTTGACGTATGATCAGCAGCAGCTATTGTCCCAGCATGCGCCGGACTCTCTCCGATTATCGAATGGCATCGAGGTTGCTGTTAACTACGATGATGATGGGCAGCCGCGCATCACCCTTCCCATTCAGGATGCTTTTGGCCAATCGAGAGCGCCCATGTTGGCGATGGGGCGAATCGCTCCGATTTGGTCGCTGCTGGCACCGAATAAGCGGCCGGTGCAAACAACAGCTGATCTGGATAACTTCTGGAAATCCACGTATCCGACGCTGGTCGGTGCGTTGAGTCGTCGATATCCCAAGCATCACTGGCCGGTAGATCCTCGTACCGCCCCGGCTGTTCGTCTAAAATCCCGCCTGTAGGTTCGCCTAGGCGCCGAATCCATGTGCGGATTTTTATTTGATGTCGAGATTGGATAAATTTAACCATCTGTAATTTATCATAAATAATTTAATTTTTAAGTGCTGATAATTTTTTTCCGTCAAGCCTCCTGTGTGCGGCGTCAGAGCGCACAACCACCACTGAACCGGTGGCAACTGAATGGAGGAAACGCGATGAACGAGTTTATCAATATGGCGACGTGGACTCACGATCGACCACCAACCATCCTGCTCGTCGTTGCCGCAGTCGTTATGACGGCCGCGGCCCATTTTACAACCATGCCCCATGTCGCATGCGCTGAGACCGATTCGTTTGGCTCGGGGCTTCGAGAATGTTCCCTACCGCATTTCATTCCCGTCAGCATTCCACACGGATTGGAAGTACTGATTCGTACAGCCTAGTGTCCCATTCAATGTTCGTTCATGAACCATAGAGGAGTAGACCATGGAAACCATTCGCAACGTCATGCTTACCCTGCGTACTACAGCATTAATTACGTCGCTATCGGCTGGCTGTGCATCGACCAAGCCAGAGACCACAGAGCCGGTACAAAGCAAGCCAGTTGCGCCAAGCGCAGACCAGGGCAAGCAAAGTCCACAGGCTTCCAAGTACATCAAGCTAAAGGGAACAGTTCTGGCTCAATCGTTGAGCAACCATCAGGAACTGAACGAGACCGTGCGCGCTACCGCCACCAAGGCTCTCGGATTGCCCGTGGTCAGTGAGGAACAATTTATGGCGGCGCTGAGTCAGATTACGGGTGCGGAGTCTTCGCAGGATCTCGCTCAGCTCATGGTCCGCGTCTATCGTTTGCCATACAAAGTGGCGCGGGAGCGATTTGAGGGTAAGGGCTTTCCAGCGCGAGTCTTTACACCGGCAGAGGCCTTTTTGCCAAAAAACGATAAGGCTGTCGATGAAAAGGGCCTGCTGCAGCTTGTAGCCATGTTGAAGGGGCACGAGCGCATTGTTCGCAGCCTGATTAGCGCTTATGACCAGGGCAATTACAATAAGTTGCTACATAGTCGCGGAACCGAGCGGGCCGCCATCATGGTTGCGACCAAAGCTGGTGAACATATCCTACGCAAACTTCAAGTCAATCATCTGCTGATTCCGGAAGTGCGACCGATGGTGGCTAGCAAGAATTCACATGGTGACTCCCGCTTGACGATTACGATGATGGGCGCACGCTCTGGTCGCGTCTATCAGCGTACTGGCCGCGACCTCGAAAAGGGGCAAATGCTGCAGGCACTGACGGCTGAACAAGCAACCAATTGGATTGGCAGCACTGTCGGTAATCGCAAAGTTTTTGTAAATCCCCAGTACCGGACGCAGCAGCAGAAAGCGTTGGCGAAGCAGGGTGAAAAGGCTCCTGCGACACCAGCTACCAAGGTTAGTGAGGGCAAAAAGCCTGAGGCGACTTCTGCAACGACGCCTGCCGTCAAAGCAGCGCCTACGGCATCGATGGCTGCAGTTCGCCCTGAATAGTTTTCGGAATCTACGCGCTGGACTGGGCGATAACGCCTAGCCCAGCGCGAAACTTACGCTACACTCGGATTCCATACCCATGCTACAGTTATGCACCATGAAAAAGCTTATCAACGGAATCGTAGAGTTCCGCCAAACCGTGCGCCAAGAGTACCGTGAAGCCTTTGGTAAACTGGCCACGGGTCAGTCTCCTGATGCCCTGTTCGTTGCCTGCTCCGACAGCCGCGTGGTTCCCAATACTTTCGCGTCAACCAACCCTGGCGATTTGTTTGTGGTGCGAAATGTCGGCAATCTGATTCCGCCTTGCGGACAGCATGGAGTGTCTGGGAGTGACGAATCCGAGGCGGCTGCCATTGAATTTGCTATCTTAAATCTCAACGTGCGAGATGTTATCATTTGCGGTCATTCCGAGTGTGGGGCGATGCAAGCGGTTGTTCGAGGGCGCGAGCAAGTGCAGGCGCCGAACTTGCGCAGCTGGCTTCGGCATGTCGAGGGAGCGTCAGTCAAACTACAGAAGGGTGTGGCTCTCGATTCTAGTTTGCGGCCACACAATCAGTTGTCACAACTGAATGTTCTCCAGCAAATGCAAAACGTATTATCATATCCCAGTGTCCAGCAGCGTGTTGCCGACGGCCAACTAGGTGTGCATGGTTGGTGGTTCGATATCACTAAAGCTGATGTTTACGCTTTTGAAGAAACAGAAAATCGATTTGTCCTGATCGACGAATCCGCAGCCGAGCGCCTCCTGCAGCGATTTAACCGATAGCCACTCCCCGTGATGCGGAATTCCGAGCGGTAATTGCCCAACATAGTTCATAAAATTCAGAATCCTTGAGTTACCTCTGGTACCGCCGAGCATGTAAGAACCAGGCGAGGGCCGCAGGGCTTTTGTCGAATAGAGGAACCACACATGGCCAGCATGTTTTCGCATAGCCACCTCACTCCCTTCTTTGCCTTCGGGTTTGAAGATTTGACGGCGCTTTTGCGAGTTTTAGCCAATCGATTCTTAGATCCTGCATTTGCTGCGATGCAATCGCACCACTGGACGGCCGAGCAGCAGCAACTGATTCTTTTCGGCGAAATTCCACTTCAGCAGGCAGAGCATCTCGGCCAAAGACTGGCCGACGCCTACGCAAACAAATTGGCAGATCGTGAGTCGGCAATCTATATTTCAGCCTTGCTGAATCGCAACGATGAAGCCATCGCGTCGAAGCAGGCTCAAAGCGGCGAAAGCCTAGCAGTCCTTCGTCAAAAGCTGCTGCCAGCCAAGCAACTCATGCGGCTCTTCTGTAGCCACATACGTCATACGGCGCTTAAGGAACTGCTATCGCTTCCCCATGCGCCCACGCAACCGAGCGATCTCGCGCACAAACTGATGGGGCTCGCGACGGCGGAAGATGTGGTGCAAAGCCTCGATCTTTTGACCTGTCTCGGGTTCACTTATTTTGACTATGAAACTGGTCAATACCGATGCCATTCTCAGGCCGAAACTCTGCAGTCTCGACCTGCACGTGCAGACGCTAAGAATTTTTATCAAAACATTTTCCAGCAGGCAGAGTTAGCCTTAGCCAAGCAATCAGATTCAACGCGCGAGTTTAACTCATTGACGGTGCGGCTCACTGCCGAAGCCGCAGAACACTTGAAGCATCTACTACGCCAATTCAGTCGCAATATTCTGAGCCTGGACGCCGTGGCGGAGGGTGCGGAAATTCACCAAGTTGTGCTGCTGCAGTTTCCCCTAACGCGGGGAACGAGCACCTAAATAACATCGATTCGATGACTACGTCCGCACTTAGTGGAGCTGCAAACGTGATTGATTTCCATCTTAAATTGCACTTGATGCCTGCCTGCATTTCGACTGCCGTATTGGCTGGATGTGGTACCTGGTTAGGCAACCCTTCCGAAGACGATGATGACGAGCAGGCCGTCGTCCGGCTAATTGCCGAGGGTAGCGGTGGAACGGATGCAACGTCAGCGGAAGTGAATTTACTGGATCCTAGCGGCCGCACAACGGCGATAGCAAGCCTAACGGAAGCGACGATTGTTCTCGATGGGCTGCGCTTTTTGAGTCGCGACGATGAGCAAGATGATGGCGGCGGCGACGAGCGGCAGGGTGGCGTTCAGGAAAACTCTCGCAGGCTGGTTGCCAAGTATTCCAAGCCAATCTCCATCAACCTCATCACCGGTGAAACAAATCCAAAATCAATCCGACTCGCCGGAAGTGCCAAGAGAGCGGCGTTCATTGAGCTACTTTTTGAAGATAAAGACATTCCTAATTTGTTGGGGGCTGGGACGATCAGAATTGGCGAAGACTCGCGACCACTGACGATTCAGCTATCAAGAAAAGCCAATGTCATGATTGAAGTGCCCGTAGATCAGGAAGTCATTCTCAAGCGCGGCCGGTCCGTGACTTTGAATCTCAATTTCGGGCTCGCAGACTGGCTGGACTTTACAGGGGTAACTGCGGAGATGTTTGCCGAAATTCAGCGGGCGTTGGACTCTAATGAGATACGCTTCGACTCGAGTCAGCTCAACGAAAGTGAGAATGAAATCGCGTCACGCCTGGATCGCAGTCGATGGAGTCGGGATGACGACGATGATGACGAATATGAACTTCGTCTTAAGTCCGGAAAAAAGCGGAATGACTCGAATAAAAAATTCGACGATCGCCGCAATAAACGGCCATCGTCGAAGTATCGGTCAGGACAAAAAAGTTACGATTACCACCAGCAGTAGGAATAGTAGTTGTAACCGCCGAAATTGTAGCTGTTGTAATAATTGTAGTAGTAAGGGGACCCGCCGTACCAAACGTATGGGTTACGTCCCCACCACATGCCACGACCTAGGGCTTTGCCAGGATACCAGGGGGTATTCCAGTAGTTGTACCCGCGGTAGCCGTAGCCCCAGTACCAAGAATTTGTCGAGGTATCGCTATCAAGGTCATCTGTAGCGACGGAAACTTCTTGAGCGTTACTGAATGCTGCGCTGGCTAGCTCAGCCGATGCGAAGTCGTTGCTTGAGGTCTTCAATGTGCGTGTTTCAGCTTTATCAACCAACAAATTGCCTTGTGCATCAACCGGCACTCGAACCATGACCATGTTTGGCAACGCCGCCTTTGCTTGATCAGCTTCAACGCCGGAAGCTTTCACAAAGTCTTGGTTACCTTCAGCCTTGCGACCAGCTTCGTCAGCTCCACAGCCGACAAGTGATCCAACCATCACCAGCGCGAATAAAGTTTGTTTCATCGGACCCTCCTTCGGTTTGAAACGTCAGTACGCCAGATTTACGCTCTGTCAGAGGCGCCTTATATTACTGCCTAAGAAATTTGCAAGTATGTTTTTTAAGGAATTCTAAATTTGTAATGAAAATAGCATAATTGCGGGTGGTTACGGGATGCTGTGAAGGGCGGTTCTATGAGGCCTAGCAGATGCGGGGCAGGAGTTCGCCCTTGGGAACAACCAACGGCCGGCTGACTCCGAAGGCATTTCTTATCGTCACCTTGCCAGCATGGGCAGTCCCCGCGTGAACTGCACCAATGATGCGCACCATTTCCACATTAGCTGCAGCAAGCTGATCGCATACCTGACCCGCAATTGCTGGAGATACAACGGCCAGCATGCGCCCTTCGCAAGCCAGATGCCAGGGGTCTAGGCCGTAGATTTCGCAAAGCGCCTCCACATCTTCGGCAACGGGTATTCGCGTCTGCTCCATGGCAAAATCACATCCCGACTGTTGGGCAAGCTCGGCCAAGCACGAAGCCAATCCACCGCGAGTCACGTCGCGCAGGCAGTGAATCTGCGCACCGAAGTGGCTCAGGCCTTGCACGAGGGGATGCAATGGAGCGCAATCCGATTCAATCGTTGTCACAAGCTCCAGTTGTTCGCGGCAAGTGTATATGGCCGCGCCATGGCGACCGATATCTCCGGAAATAATGATAGCGTCCCCGGGTGCGATGCGCCCTGGATGAACGTCGAAGTGCTCCGGAATCTCGCCGATTCCAGAGGTGTTGATAAATAGACCGTCACCTTGGCCGCGTCCCACCACCTTCGTATCGCCAGTGACAAAAGCAACGCCGCATTCCGCAGCGGCGGAGGCGCAGGAGTCGATCACGGTCCGCAATTTCGCAATTGAAAATCCCTCCTCGATGATCAGACTGCAGCTTAACCATTTGGGCACAGCACCACGCATAGCCAGGTCGTTGCACGTGCCGTAAACTGCAAGCTTGCCAATATCACCGCCCGGAAACGTCAATGGCTTGACGATGTAGGAGTCCGTGGTGAATGCAATTCGCCCGTGCGGAGACAAGACCGCTGCATCGTGGGTACTGCTATCGGCATGCGTCAGTAACTTGGGATGAATCACCGCGTTGAGGAGATTGGCCATCATGCGGCCACCCCCGCCATGGGCCAACTGAATTTGCTCTTGATCGACCGTCTCGACTGGGCATGAAAATCCCCGCGCGACCGCGTCGTCGGCGTTGGTTGGTTTGACTTCGGTCATAGCTGGCCCCGTCCCTGCGAGCGAAAGCGAAAGTAGCTGCTGCATGCTCCTTCCGCAGAGACCATCGGTGCTCCCAATGGTCGATCCGGGTGGCATCGGACTGCAAACTCTGGGCAAGCATCGGGCTTCAGCTTGCCCATCAATACGTCTCCGGCTTTGCAGGGACTAGCTCGCTCAACTTGCCAGTCTGGCAAAGCGTAATGCTCACGAGCACAAAGTCGCTGCGCTTCTCCGCTCAGGCATAAGCCACTGCGTGGGATCCTGCCCATTCCTCGCCAAAGTACATCGCAAACAGAAAAATGCTTCTTCAATAGGCGCAGTGCGGCGTCATTACCCGAACGGCGCGCAGAGCGCGCATACTCATTGCGGACTGCCACCTCGCCGCGTTCGAGCATCTGAATAGAGGCCAAAGCACCAAGTAGAATGTCAACAGGTTCGAAACCCGTGATGATAATGGGCACCTGATGTGACTCCGCGATGTCGTCATATTCTTCCCATCCTGTCACCGTGCAAACATGCCCGGCCGCTAGGAAGGCGTGAATGCCATGCTCGGGGCGGCTCAGTAAGTGGCGAAGAGCGGGCGGAACCAGAACGTGGTGCACCAAGAGTTTAAGGTTTGCTAGTTGCCTCTGCGTAAGCGCCTCGACCAGCAGAGCATGCGGCGCCGCCGTGGTTTCAAAACCAATGGCGAAAAATACGCCCGCCTCCTGCGGGTGCTTGGTGGCCCACGCCAACGCATCCAGGGGGCCGTGCACAATTTGCAACTTACCGCCCAGAGCGCGGGCCTCCGCCAGGCTCATGCGCGTACCGGGAACCCGCACCATATCTCCGTAGGTCAGGATGGTTACCCCTTTGTCGAGCATGATGCGCACGGCATTATCGATCGCATCCTCGGGGGTGACGCAGACGGGGCAGCCGGGGCCGTGCAATAGTTCAATGCCACTCGGCAACAATTGATTTAGACCATGTTCCATGATGCTGTGAGTTTGGCCGCCGCAGACTTCCATGATTCGCCACGCACCGGTCGTTGCTGCGTGCAATTGGCTACTCAGGCTGCGAACGACGTCCGAGCGTCGAAAGTCAGATACCCACTTCATTTCTCTTCCTCGCACGCGACCAACTCCGCAAATGCAGCCAAGGTGCGATTGGCAGCTTGCTCATCCAATACGGAGATGGACACGCCCACGTGGGCAATCACGTAGTCGCCGAGTTGTGCATCCGGAGTGAAGTGCAGGCAAATCTCTCGACGAACACCGCCAAAATCAACCAGGCCAAATGTCAATTCATCGCGCTCATAACGCGTCATAACCTTGCCTGGAATGGCTAGACACATACCTGACTCCCATAATGGAGGGCAGCCGTAATTTGCCCAAGTGCGATTCCGCCATCATTGGCCGGAATACGATGGTGGCGAACCAGTGTCACCCCGCGGCGAGCCGCCTCGACTTCAAACTCTTCTACCAACAGACTATTCTGCATGCATCCACCAGAAATAATGAGCGGCAGATGCGACATCTGCGGCTGGTTCGCCTCCAAGCAGGTAAAGAGTCCTTGAACTATAGCGCGATGAAAAGTTCGGGCCATCTGGTGAACATTGACAGCCAAACGATGCGAGTTTATGAGCCAGCGCACGAGTGGTCGCCAATCCATCTCAACCCACTTCTCATTTGTCAAAACAGTACAAGGCTCGCAGTCTAGGGTTGTGGCCGTAGACGCCAATCCTTCCAGCCACATGCTCATTTCACCCTCATATGCGCTTTCGGCCCGCTTGCCTAAGAGCCAGGCAATCGCATCGAACAACCGTCCCATGCTACTTATGCTGACGCCCTTTTGCTCGCGAATGGCGCGCAAAACAGCCTCTGCCTTCGGTTCTTGCTGTAAATCGCATTGCTGGAGAATGTCTAAGTCTTTCCACTCAGGGAGTGCCTGCGCACAAACAGCTAATGCGCTGCGCCACGGCTGTTTTGCGGCAAGATCGCCACCAACCAACTGCAGTGGCAGAATGGAGACAATTCGCGTCCAATTTTCTGTATCAACGAACAGAGTCTCGCCGCCCCAGAAGCCGCCATCGTCACCGATGCCCAAGCCGTCCCAAGCGACTCCAATAAACGGAGGGGCTATCTTCTGCTCGGCGGCGCAGGACAGTACATGCGCCAAATGGTGTGGAACCCTGCGTGTAGGACCAGTGTCACTTGCGGCTAGCGTGGTGAGACTATCGGGATGTGAATCAACCCATGATGCTATACTCTGCGCGATACGGGCCGATGGAATCGCCTGCGACTCTTTCCGAAGGCGATCAATTGCGGCGACAGAATTCAATGTGCCAAGGTAAGGAGAAACGTAGATGAACTCGCCGCGGCGCAGGGCAAACGACGACTTGAGATCGGCGCCAAACGCGATCGCAGGGGTTGAAGTGCCCTGCGCAGAGCCTGGAATTGGAATGTGGATGTTGAGGGGGGAGATGCCTCGTCCAAGTCTCAGCGTCGTTATGATTCCCGCAACGTCACGCATGATCGCATCATCGATGGGATGTTCGATGGAGCGATTGTGGGTTAATACGGCGGCGATGCGCCGGTCCGCAGCAAACCATTGCTGCATGACGCGGTCTTCGAAAATGATGGGTTCGTCTGGCCGATTGGCGCTGGTCACGACGAGAGGAAAGCCAAATTCAGCTGCTAAAATGTGGTGTAGCCCCGTTGGCGGTAGCATGACTCCCAAAAGATGCGCGCCGTACGGAGCAACGCGCGCCGTAAGGTCAGTGGCCATAGCGCGAGGGCGGCCCAACACGATGGGGCCAGCAAAGCCCGAAAGTGTGCTCAGCTCCAAGGTGCTTAGGTCGAGCATTCTACTGGCGGCAGTTATTGACTCTAACATGATGGCAAACGGTTTGCGGGGACGCTGCTTTAAGGCCCTGAGTCGGGAGACCGCGGCATCGGATGCGGCGTCGCACAAGAGTTGATAGCCACCTAGACCTTTTATGGCGACAATTTGACCCGCTTGCAGCGTGCGAATCGTTGATTCGATCGCGACTTCCCCCGCAAGCGCGTCTTGATCTCGTAACCAAAGCCGCGACTGGGGGCCGCACGTAGAACAGGAGATTGTTTGCGCATGATAGCGGCGATTTGCGGGGTCTTCATACTCTGCCGTGCAGTCCGGGCACATCGGCAACTCGTGCATGGTCGTGCGTTCGCGGTCAAAGGGCAAAGTCCGTACTAAGCTGTACCGTGGCCCACAGGCCGCGCAAGAGATGTAAGGAAAGCGAAAGCGGCGATTCTCAGGGTCTGACAGTTCCGCTAGGCAGTCACCGCAGGTCACCGTATCGAGAGGAGGCGCGCCAGCGATGGATGTTTCGCAAGTGGATGCTCTGATCTGGAACGGGTGAGTTAAATTCGCTGGGGATTTTTGTTGTAGCTGTATGCTTTCGATCTCAATCTGGTCTGGCGGATACTGAAGTGCTAAGTGAAATTTGGTTAGAGCTTCAGGTTCTCCCGCCAAGGTTATCGCAACGCCACAGGCTGAATTTTGCACTTCACCAGTCAAATCCAAACTGGTCGCAAGTCGAAAAATCCAAGGGCGAAATCCCACGCCCTGTACGCGTCCCTGCACCGTGTAGTGCGCGACCATAGCCGCACCATCTGCAGATGAGGTTTGACGAAGCTCTGCATGAGTGGGCGGTGGACGCACTCCTATTTGTCCTCAATCTGGATGTTTTCCAGCGTTATGCTCTGAGCGTGTGCTGCTTTCTCATCCTTACACTCGATGACGCTGAGTTGCGCCCCCTCGGAGATGGTACCGCGGGCCGCCTCTTCAAAGTGCTCGCGAAAATGATCGGCGGAGATATGGGAGAAGGCGCCTAGCTTCACCGTCACTCCCGAAACTCGCTTGGCCCCTTCTCGTTCGGCAACGGCGTGGATCTGGTTCATCAGGCTGTTCATCAGGGAAAACTCATGCATATTCTGGAATCTCCTTCATCAATCTTTCGATAGAGATGACAACTTCATCGACGGCATCTTTAACCCGACTGGAAACGGTGGCGCCGATACCGAAGTTCGTGCCGACGATGGCAAAGCCATGAAAATTATGCGGCAAGCAGTCTAACGCTGAGGCTAATTGGATCGCTTCGCAGAGGCCCTGACCGTGCGTCGAGGATTGAGATGTTGCAGGTAAGGCTAAGAGTTCGGTGCCGTTCAAGCAAAGAATGGAGCCAGGCTGAGCCGCTAGGATTTGGGCCGCATCGATGACAATGATACCGTGCAATCCCCGCCACGATTCAATCAATTCTGCGGGATCTGGCTTGTCAAAAACAACTAGCGGAATGGTGCATCCTCGCGCGCGCAACTGATCGATCACCAAGGGGCCTGCAGCATCGTCGCCGCGCATTCGATTGCCGATTCCCATAATCTTCCAGCCCTGAGCCCTCACCTAGTCCCTCCGTTGCACATGCAGCTGCAAAAAGTGCGTCGCACAAGAGATGCAGGGGTCATAGTTACGGATGGCGACTTCGCAGCGCTCGCGCAACTTATCGTCGCTAAGGCTCATGCTCTGGGTGACGACCCCCCACAAATCTTCCTCGATACTCTTTTGATTTTGCGACGTGGGCGGGATGATGCGGGCGTCCTTGATGGCGCCACTCTCGTCCATAGCATAGCTGTGATACAGGAGTCCTCTCGGAGCCTCGGTGGCGCCCCAGCCGCGCGATTCGCGAAAGGCCACCTCGACATGCGCAGCAAGTCCCGCTCGATATTCTCTTACGACTCTTTCCGCATCGATGATCGCTTGCAAGACTTCCACGGCCCGTACCATGATGGATCTAAAGGGATTCTGGCAGGGCGGGGCGAGGTCAAGCTTACGGCAAGCAGCTTGAACCTCGGGATGAAGTTGTTCAAAGTTCTGACTAAAACGCGCCAGAGGCCCCGTCAGGTACGCGCCACGTCCCTTGATCTTGGCGTGCAGAGCATTGGTATAGGTGATGTGTTCTTCTTCGACGAGCTGTTCAAACTCAGAGACATCGATACGGTCGCCCTTGCTAAAGCCAATCTTGCCGGAATACATCGGGTACTCGCTGTCGTTGACCAACGAGACAAATTCATAGTCGCGGGAAAAGATGGGAAAGTTAAAGCGCGATACCCATTGCAGGGTATCCAGTGCTGCCTGTCTGCCCCAGATTAGCTCGTCCGACAATGCTGTCATTTCGGCGACCGTCGGCAACCGATAAAACCCCCCGACGCGAACATTGATGGGATGAATCTCGCGCCCGCCCAAAGTTTGCACGATGCGATTACCCAATCGCTTCAGCCGCAGCCCGCGTTCGACGGCGCCTCTATCTTTCTTGGCTAGGTGCACGACATCCGGCACTCCGTGAAAATCAGGAGCATGCAGCATGTAGATGTGCAGCACGTGACTTTCGATCCATTCACCACAATAAAGCAGCCGTCGCAAGGCTAACAGGTGAGGCGGAAGTGTCAAATCCAAGGCGCGCTCAATGGCTTGCACGGCACTCATCTGATAGGCCACGGGACAAATACCACAAATTCGCGCGGTGATGTCTGGAGCCTCTAACACGGATCGGCCGCGCATAAATGCTTCAAAGAACCGTGGCGGCTCGAAAATTTTCAGCTTTACATCGGTAACCTTGCCCTGGTCGATGACGACGTGCAGGGCACCCTCACCTTCAACCCGAGCGAGATAGTTCACCGCAATCGTTCGCGTCTTTCCCGTCATGACTTGCCTTCTATCTGTCGAAATTCCGGAGCCCACGCATTGTAACTACGCAGTGCATCTTGAATTTGTTGCGGATCGACTCCCAGCTGACGCCACATTGCTACCAGCGAGGTCATGTTTGGATGCTCTGACGGACCGTAACAGCCAAAACAACCACGGTTGTAGCGCATACAAAGGGCGTTGCAACCGCTTTGCGTGACTGGACCCAAGCAAGGGGTGCTCTTGGCGACGACCAGGCAGGCCACTCCAGCCTCTTTGCATTCGCCGCAGACGCTGCGGCGCCGAATATCAGGGGCTTGGCCACGCAAAAGGGCACTGAGGACTTCCAGTAGTTGAGCTTTGTTAATGGGACAACCGCGAAGTTCAAAGTCGACCTTGACGTGATCGGCGATACCGCTGGATTTAGATAGCGTCGCGACATACTCGGGGCGCGCATACACCAGGCGGCGATACTCCTCGACGTTGGCAAAGTTCCGTAAGGCTTGGATGCCGCCGGAAGTGGCGCAAGCACCAATTGTCATCAATAGCTGGCACTGCTGTCGGACTTCTTGAATTTGCGTCAACTGCTCGGGGGTGGAAATCGATCCTTCGACAATGCCGAGGTCATAAGGACCGGCCAACACACGGCTACTGGCTTCGTAAAAGTGTGCAATATCGACCTGCTCGGTCAGCGCCAGAAGTTCATCCTCGCAGTCGAGCAGGCTCAATTGGCAGCCATCGCAAGATGTGAACTTGAACACAGCCAACTTCAGTTTGCGCGGAGCTCTCAGCATCATCGCTGCCGAACCTCAATCAATGATTTCACTTGTGGGTAAGGGTACACGGGACCAGAGCGACAGATGAATTGCTGCCCTAGCTGGCAGTGTCCGCAAACGCCGACGGCACACTTCATGCTGCGCTCGAGGGAAACATAGATAGACCCGGCGTCAACTCCGCAGCGAATGAGATCTTCGGCTGCAAAGCGCATCATCACCTCGGGGCCACAGATATAGGCTGTGGTCAGCTTCGGTTCAGATATGGCCGCTGGCAATAATTTGGTGACCACCCCGACGTGCCCTTTCCATGGCCATGCTTTTCCTCGGGTCGGCAGTTGCGGTAAGTGATCGACTGTCTGTAGCAGATGAAGGGCTCGATTTTTCTCTAGCTTCGTCAATTCTTTCTGAAAGGCGATGGCCTGCGGCTCACGCGCACCGAGTATCAACGTAATGCTGCGATAGTCCTTTGGACGTGCAAGGCATTCATGGAGGAGAGGGCGCAATGGCGCTAGACCCAGTCCGCCTGCGATCAGCACGGCATGGCGGTCTTTAGCTGCAGCAGCTGACCAAGGCGTGCCATAGGGTCCACGCAGCGAAACAAGATCACCACGCTTGACGGCGATTAATGGGTGCGTGACGCGTCCAACGCCACGAATGGTATGTTCATAAGATCCGCGGTCTAAAATCCTGCTCACAGAAATGGGCACCTCGCCGGATCCGAATAACGAGAGCATGTTGAATTGCCCTGGCTGCACGCTCCAGGCGCGGCTACGATCTTGTAATGCGAATTCAATGGTGACCGTATCCGCCGTTTCTTGGGTAACGCGGCGGACTTTGGCAGTCGTGGGAACATAAGCAGCAAACGTCACACGAAACTCCTATTTCGCAGGCTGCGTAGTCTCGCCGTAGACATCCATTAACTGCAGGCGCAGGGCTTGAATCCGCTGCGTCATTAATTGGGTAAAACGTCGCAGAACCTGATAGCCAATGGCAGGGTCGTGTTCGCAAAGATCACGTAGTTCTTCGCCATTGATTTCGAGAACACGCGCATCATCTAGGCAAACGGCGTCAAAGGTCCACTGAAACGGTGGAAACAGCCAGGACCAGCCAAAAACTTCGTCTTTGCCAAGTGTCTCCAAAACGCGCGGCGCACTGGAGCGACCATGCGTCTCGATAGCGATGCGACCGCTCAGGATCAAGAAAAATTTCTCCGCCGGTTGTCCGGTGCGGGCCAATACGGTGCCGCGTTTAAAATTAGCAGCGCGACATTGTCTGGCGACTGTATCGAGCACGCGATCATCCATAGTCGAAAAAAAGCGATGATGCCTCAGCAGCTCTCCAATTTCCAAATTTGCCGTCATATGGATTCCCCTCGAGGGTCTGTTTGCTGCATTTTTGTGATTTCATCGATGAAGTCGATGCCGACAGGGCACCAAGTCGCGCAGCGACCGCAGCCCACGCAGCCAGAACTACCAAATTGCTCCCACCAGGTGCCAAGTTTGTGCGTTACCCATTGGCGATAGCGAGCTGCAGTTGAGTCGCGGACGGGTCCGCCATGAACATGGGAAAATCCATTCGTAAAGCAATTGTCCCAATGCATTTGTCGCTCAACACTTGCACCTGAAAGGTCGATGACTTCCTTGGTGGTGGTACAGAAGCACGTCGGGCAAACATTGGTGCAATTGCCGCAACTCAAACACCGCTCCGCCACCTTGTCCCATTCCGAGTGGCGGATATTCGCCTCCAGAAAGGGCGCGAGCGATGGTTCGCCACCACCGGGAAATTGGCGTCGGAGCTTGCCCTTTGTCGTGGTGAGCACGTTGGCACCTGTTTTCTGGTTTTCGGGCGTGGGCGTAGACAGAGTTAGGGTCTGCAATAGTTCCTGGCCCGAGCTTGATTCTGCGCGCACAAGAAAAAAATGTTGATCGCCGTTGATACACTCCGTCAATACTAGGTCCGCTCCGCCGTGAACTTCTGGTCCCGTATGCATAGCATCACAAAAGCAAGTTGCGGCGGGTTCGGCGCAATTGACGGCAATGATCAGCGACTGAGCACGTCGTTCTGCATAGCGATTGCTGCCAGTGATGGCCTTGGCAAATACATCCGCCTGCCGTTCGATGGCTGCGATCTCGCAAGCGCGAACTCCTAGGAAGGCGAACGCGGTCGCGGGCTCCCGCACCTCTTGCCACTGAATGCTTTTTCCCGATTTTTGACCTTGAACGAGACCCTGCACGGGCGGATGCAGATAACGTCGCCAAGAATGGGGCCCAACAGCGAATCCAAACAACTGCTGATCATTGCGCCGAAAGGTGCGGTACTTGCCCGGAGCCTGCTCATCACCCCAGCCACGGGGGAGGTCATCCACATGTCGCACCTGGTCGTAAATGATCGAGCCATCATTCCAAGTAGGGCCGATCACAGTGCGGCCATTCAAGGTCAAGATATCGAGAAGGCGCTGCAAGTCCGCCACAGATAGTAAATGAGTTCCCACGGGGACCTGTGGAGAAGCGCTCATGTGACTACTTAACCTCAGCTTCAAAGTTCTTGACTGTTAGAAGCATCTTTACCGCCACATCGGGATTCAGCGATATGCTATCGATGCCTTCTTCTACGAGGAATCGAGCAAAATCAGGATAATCTGATGGTGCCTGGCCGCAAATACCAATCTTGCGTTGATGCTGGCGCGCGCCACGTATCGCTTGTCGTATGAAGCGAGTTACGGCGTCGTTTCGCTCGTCGAAGATACTCGCTAACAACTCGGAATCGCGATCGACACCCAAGGTCAGCTGCGTCAGGTCATTCGAGCCGATGGAAAATCCATCAAAGCATTCACTAAATTGATCCACGAGAATGACATTACTTGGGATCTCACACATCACATAAACTTCCAGCCCGCCCTCGCCGCGCTTGAGGCCGGCGGACTCCATCACGCTCAAAACTTGTTTGGCTTCGTTGACCGTTCGACAAAAGGGAATCATCACCTTGACATTGGTCAACCCCATGTCGTTGCGCACCCGCTTCAGAGCCTGGCATTCCAGCTCGAATCCAGCTCGATAACGAGGCGAATAATAGCGCGAGGCGCCGCGAAATCCGATCATCGGATTCTCTTCGGTGGGCTCGAAGTCGCGCCCGCCCACGAGGTTGGCGTACTCGTTGGTCTTAAAATCACTCATGCGCACGATAACATCGCGCGGATAAAAAGCCGCACCAAGCATGGCGACCCCTTCTGCCAACTTGCTGACGAAATACTCACGCTTGTCGCTGAATCCTCTTGTCAGAGCGGCAATTTTTTGTCCGTCCTCTGTTCCTAGCAGGCGATCGTAGTGAACCAAGGCCATGGGATGGACCTTGATATAGTCGGTGATGATAAACTCCAAACGCGCAAGACCAACGCCATCGCATGGTAGTTGCGACAGCCGGAAGGCGTCTTCTGGCTTGGCAATATTCAACATGATCTTAGTTTTGGGACGTGCCTGCTCCGTCAACTTAAGGCTAGTGGCTTCAAAGCGCAGGGCGCCGTCGTAGACTCGGCCGATGTCTCCTTCGGCGCAGGACACCGTGACGACGTGGTCATCGCGCAAGAGGTCCGTGGCCGTCATGCAGCCGACAACAGCTGGAACTCCGAGTTCTCGGCTGACAATGGCTGCGTGGCAAGTCCGGCCGCCCCGATTGGTGATGATGGCGGCCGCCACTTTCATTGAGGGCTCCCAGTCGGGGTCTGTCTTATCTGCGACCAACACATCGCCCGCTTTGACCTTCACCAGATCAGCAGAAGTTTTGACGACGCGAACGGGGCCTGAGGCTACACGCTCGCCAACGCTGCGGCCAGTAATGAGAACTTCGCCCTTTTCCAGCAGACGAAATGACTCAATCACGGTGGAATCTCGTTGCGACTGAACGGTCTCTGGCCGAGCCTGAACGATGAACAGTTCCTGCGTATTTCCATCCTTCGCCCACTCGATATCCATGGGCGTGAACGTGCCGCGCAACTGCGAGTAGTATTCCTCGATCCTGCATGCCCAACGGGCCAACAACAAAATTTCGTCGTCACTCAAAACCAGTCGTTCGCGGTCGGTAACGGAGACGGGAACGTTCTTGGTCATGCGACCGCCGCCCTCGTCATAAATCAGTTTGAATTCCTTGCTGCCAATCATTCGCTGCAAAATGGGACGCTTGCCTTCCAGTAGGGTCGGCTTAAAGACATAATATTCATCGGGATTTACTGCGCCTTGCACGACGTTTTCACCCAGGCCATAGGCGGCATTGATGAGCACGGCATTGCGAAAGCCTGTTTCTGTATCGATGGAAAACATAACTCCAGAGCTGGCGAGATCGGAGCGCACCATGACCTGCACGCCCACAGAAAGGGCCACCTTGTCATGGGCAAAGCCTTTGTCGACCCGATAGGAGATGGCGCGGTCCGTGAACAGCGATGCAAAACAGCGGCGAACCATTTCTAACAGGGCTTGCGGCCCCTGTACGTTCAGAAAAGTTTCCTGCTGACCGGCAAAGCTAGCATCGGGCAAGTCTTCTGCTGTGGCGCTACTGCGCACAGCCACATCGACCCCAGACTTCTGGGTGCCGGAAAGTTGCGCATAGGCCTCGGTGATCTCTTGGGCTAAGCCCTGAGGATAGGGAGCCGCTAGGATCATGTGACGGATGGAGTGGCCTGTTTCGCGCAATTGCGTGACGTCACGGGTATCGAGCGTCTGCAGACGACGCAAAATGTCTGTCTCGATGTGGCTGTCGCGAACAAATGCCCGATAGGCGTCCGCAGTAATGGCAAATCCATTGGGGACTCGGATGCCTTCTCGCGTCAGAGATTGGTACATCTCGCCCAGTGACGCATTTTTTCCGCCAACGGTCGGCACGTCGGCGAGGACAACTTCAGAAAACCAACGAATGTATTTGGTGCTCATGGGGACTCTCCATCTTCTGGCAAACAGCCAGCAAGATCATGCCCTAGCGCAGCACTTTTGGCGGCAGAAAAGCGACCAGCTCCCCCTCCTCAAAATCAGTCGAAAGTTCCACCACCGCAACGCCCGACTTCTTGAAAGTCCAGTGGGGAGACCTCAAGCCCAAATGTCGGGCTGTGAATAAGCTCAAATTAGGTTCATGGCCGATGGCCAGAATTTCAGGCTGTGCGCGCCAGTCGCCAGCACCATGCTGCAAATACTCCAGCCAATCTTCCCAGTTACGCTCCAGTGCTAGAGCTTCGACAACCAGTGGCCCCTTTATTGGCAAGCTTAATTCTTGCGCAGCTAGCATGACAAGGTCGGCCGTTTGCCGCGCCCGCAGCAGTGGGCTGGTCAAGACCCAAGAGGGCTGAAAGCGTCGCAAATAGCCACGAGCTGCTTTCAAGCACTTGTCTCGTCCATCTGCTGTCAGCGGGCGCTCCCGATCTGGCCCGGTGAAATCCCCAGGATCGACGGCTACCCCATGACGCATAAATGAAATTGACAGCTCGTGCATCTTGACCACCTCAGTTCCTATTTTTTTCGAATCTTAATCATCAACCGCCGCCGCAAGCTTTGCAAGTGAGATCCGTATGTTGACAAGGCTTGCGACGCCAGTTAGGTTCCTCGGATGACAAAAAAACACAGCACCCCATTGCCAATTTTTGACAAGTACTACTATTACTCTGCAGCCGTGCAGGCTCCTGAGGTGGACGCCGAGTTCTATCGACGCGTCTTCATCGAGCTAAAGCATCAAATGCCGCGTTCGCTTCGCGAAGATTTTTGCGGTACGTTCATCAATAGTACGGCCTGGGTAAAGTTGGATAAGGGACATACCGCTATTGGCGTTGATTTGGATCCTGAGCCGATTAGTTATGGCCGCGACAACTACTTGCCCAAGCTAACCCCTGAGCAGCAGAGCCGTATTCAAATTATGCAAGGTAATGTGCTTGACCCGTCGTTGCCCCACGTCGATCTCATCGCGGCCACAAATTTTTCTTATTACATCTTCAAGAATCGCGAACTCCTCAAGCGCTATTTTAGCAATTGTTACTCGACGTTGAACAAGGATGGGGTTTTTCTCATCGACTGTTTTGGCGGCCCTCGATGTATGGAGCCAAACGAAGAAGAGACCGAACATACCGACCCGAACTTTAGTTATTTTTGGGATCAAGATTCCTACGATCCCATCACTCACGAGGCTAAATTCTTTATCCACTTTAAGCGCCCGGGTGAAGCCAAGCGCTCGCAGGTTTTTTCCTATGACTGGCGCATGTGGACGATCCGCGAGTTGCGCGAGATCCTAGCGGAAGCGGGATTCAGTCGCACTCATGTTTACTGGGAGGGTACCGACGAAGAGGGTGATGGAGACGGTATCTATCAGCAAACGGATGAAGGTGAAGTCTGTGAATCGTGGGTGGCGTACATCGCTAGCGAGAAATAGTTTCAGCCTTTGTGTCTCTTGTTTTTCTTCGGTTTCATCAACACCGGGCGTTCTCCCTCTTCGGAAGCATTATGACTGATTGCGATGTCGTAAGGCTTGGACTGGATGCCAGCTTCCCGCGCTAAGTCAATCAATTGGAATTGAGAACGAATGACCTTTCCTCCTGGCTCCGGCTTTCGGCAGACGTAAGTGCCGTCTGGCTGCATCACGCGTGCTTTCACGTTGTCTGCAAAACCCAGCCCCAAAATCTCCTTAACCACGCGTTCCTTCAGCTCTGGCCGCTCGATCGGAAACCAAAGTTCCACCCGTCGATCCATATTGCGCGGCATCCAATCGGCGCTAGAGAGAAAGACGCGATCTTGGCCGTTGCCGCGGAAATAGAAGGCGCGGGAGTGCTCCAGAAATCGATCGATAATAGAAACGACTTCGATGTTCTCGCTGAGGCCGGCAATTCCTGGGCGTAAACAGCAAATGCCGCGAACTAGAAGTCGAATCTTTACACCGGCCTGCGAGGCATCGTACAACTTATCGATGATCACCTGATCGACGAGCGCATTCATCTTTGCCATGATTAGGCCATTGCCATGTGCCTTCTGATGTTGAATTTCCTCGTCGATGAGATTGATGATTCGCTCACGCAGATTGAGCGGTGCGATCGCAGCTTTGACTAACTCAGGGCGAGTCATGGTAGCTGCGTCCTCGGAGCTATGGGAAAGAATGTTGTAACCTGTAACAAGATTAAACAGGACGGATACGTCATAGGTTAGATCTGGATCCATGGTGAACAGGCCGATGTCCGTGTAAAGCTTAGCCGTGTTCGAGTTGTAGTTGCCAGTTGATAGGTGGACGTAGCGCACCAGCTTTTTCTTTTCGCGGCGGATCACCATGGTGGCTTTGCAATGTGTCTTCAGGCCCACAAAGCCAAAAACCACATTGACGCCAGCACGTTCAAGGCGCCGCGCCCACACCATGTTGTTGCGTTCATCAAAGCGCGCCTTTAGCTCGATAACGGCTGTCACCTGTTTGCCGTTTTCTGCGGCTTCAATCAGCGATTTGATGATTGGCGAATCACCAATGGTTCGATAAAGGGTCTGTTTTATTGCGACGACGTTTGGATCATGGGCTGCAGACATGAGGAACTCAGTGACTGCATAAAAGCTCTCGTAGGGGTGATGGACGAGCAGGTCCCCCTGCGCGATAATGGAAAAAATGTCCTCTCTTGAGGAAAACTGCTTGGGTAAGCGCGGGTTGAATGCTGGAAACTTCAGCGCCGGGAAGTCCAATCGATAGAGCCTTGCCAGCGAAGCAAGATACATGGGTGATATTGTGGGAAAGGCTTCCGATGAGATGAGGTCCAGCTCATAGAGAAGCTTGCGCAACACTACTGGCGGCAAGCGCGGATCATATTGAAGTCGAATGGCTTCTTGATGCTCCCGGCTCACCATCTCGGCTTTCATGGTTTGCAATAGATCTACGACTTCGTTTTCCAAGAGCTCATAGTCAAGGTTGCGAGTCACGCGGATCGGAAAGGCATCAATCACGCGGATGCCGAGGAAAAGTTGCTGAAGATTACCGCGTACCAATTCATCCAGGAGAATGAATTGGCATTGACCATCCTCCGATGGCAACTCAATGAGTCTGTCGAGTACGCGTGGTATCTCGACAAAGCATAGATTCATTCGCTCGTCATCCGCGTCTAGTCGCGAGTCCTCGTGGATGACTAAGAAGTAGATGGCCAAGTTGGAGAGGAAGGGAAACGGATGCGCCGGATCGTATGCCAACGGTGTCAACACCGGAAAGACTTCATCCTCGAAATAGGTGACCGCAAACTCTTTTTGTTTAGGGCTGAGTTCTTCGAGTGTGAGTATGCGAATGCCATGCTTTGCCAATTCAGGCAGAACTTCCGTGGTCAAGCAGTTATCGCGACGTTGAACGAGATCGGTGGTGCGCGTCCAGATTTCTCGTAGGACTTTGCCAGCGTCAGTTTCGCCGGGTGAGTCAGACTGGGAAATTCCCTCTTTTTCCATCTTCTTCAAGCCGGCAACGCGAACCATGAAGAACTCGTCGAGATTAGAGGCGAAGATACTGATGAACTTCAAGCGCTCAAGTAAGGGTGTTGAGGGGTCAAGGGCTTCTTGCAGAACGCGGCTATTGAACTCGAGCCAGCTCTGTTCGCGATTGAAGTACAAATGGGAATGCGGCATACGGCCTTGGCCTCTTTTGGGGCTATCTACTTAATATCGAAAATTATTTCTGTCAATCCAGACGATCGGTGGCCGTCGTTTCACTTTCGTAGCCAGCTCGTCAACAGTCGTGGCGTCGCCGAATAGATAACCTGCATAGGGCATTATTTCGAGATTTCTGCCCGATTTTGGAACGGATGCCAGCTCTGCCGTCTCAAAGCTGCCGAGGTAGTGCAGACGGCCAGTCAGAGATCGGCCGTCCTCGAAGGCGTCGCGCAGGTAATTGAAGGGATAGATTGCGGTGCCGACAACCCGATCATATTTCCCCTGAGCCAGGGCCAGTGGTGTTTCGGTAATCGAAAGGTTGGCGAGTTGTTCTAGGTACGTGGAGACGCTTCGAACGTCGGCCTCTTGTGGAGACTTGGAAAGCAGTCCGGCGCTAGCCATAGCGAGTACCGCGCGCTTAATTTCGCTATCGTTTTCTGCCTGAGACTCGCTGCGATTGGCAGTGGAGCGCTGGGCCAACGCCGTCAACTGACTCAACTCATAGGCGCGGGCTGGCCAATGGCCAGAGATGAGCGCGATCATGGCCGCAGGAAATTCTGTGCTGCGATAAACTGGCTCCGAGTTCGCAACTTTTTTGGCATGGGCGCTTCCCTGTCCGTGCCATACTTGCAGCAAACGTAGGCGCTCACCGTGCGACAAGCCCTGCAGGCCATCCTGGGATCGAAATGTCTGCCGAGCGAATTCCGCAACGGACGCAGCCAATTCATCAGCGCCTACATTCCCGGAAGTCGGAGGGAAGAATCGTAACACGTGTGCCGGTTTTGACCAGGTGCAGCCAGCCATTGCGCGGGGGAAGGCGATACGGCAGAGAGCCCCGGCCGGAGAGTCGGGAAATGTCTTTTGGCCACGCGCGTCCTCATTGCGAACGACGATGCCAACTTCATCCATCGAAGTCAGTCCAGTATAAGTAGGCGATCCAGCTTGAATTGGCGAGTAGGCAACGTAAATGTCGCCAGGTCGGGCAAAGCGCTCCAAGTCACGTTCAGAAGCCATGTGGCGGACGCCGAAGAAGGCGCCGCTGACATTCTGCACGACAACTGGATGCGGCAGTGGGTGCCCAGCGGGAGTGAAGATATTTGCTTCATCACTGGCGAGCCGAGTCATGGGAAATCGATTCCATGGCGTCGGCTCACCGCTCAAGCGACCGGAGCGGTATGTCGTCTCTGACCCGATGGTTTCCGCGATCTCTTGATGGTCATGAGCGCAGCCGTAGCCAAGCATGCTGAAGCCAATCGAAACGATAAGATGCCGCACGCGTTCTGCCCCCAATCTAGGCGTCGAATTGTCGACCGAATCACTGTTTCATCCATCGACGGAGTGACGGCGATCCTTGAGTTGGGACCGTTCTGGTGTGGCAAAAGTGTTCTTAACGATTCGGGTTTGGCTCAAAAAGTTGACTTATGCCATAATGTTGACGAGTCGTGATGGCTCTGATGGTTGTCTGCAGAAAATTGGGTCATGATGATGAGTATCAAAGACATTCCGTACGTATACGGTTGGTTAGCCGTTGCATGCCTATCGTTGGTGTGGTCTCTCGGCACTTTCGCCAACACGCAGTCTGTCGAGGAACTGAACGTGCTGGATCCGGCGTCCTATCAACCATTAGTCTTTGCCGACATTCCGGCGACCAAGTACGAACTTCGCGATGGCGTCTTGCGTGCAATTGTCGACAAGAGCAGTTCCGCACTCTTGCTGAGCTTCAAAACGCCGCGCAAGATCGTCGGCTTGCAAGCAACCTGGCGCATGGATGGCAAGCTTGCAACCTCCACCGCCAGCGAGCAGACGAAGAAGGGTGATGATTTTCCCCTCCGCATCGGCTTGCTGCTGTCTGGCAAGGCCCCATTAGTTCCGTTCTTTGCCCCCGCTTGGATCAAGGCGGTCAAAGCCCACATGCAGCACCCAGCCGCTGAGCTGATGTATTTTCTTTTTGGTGCCAAGGCATCGGCCGGTGCCCAGTGGAAGAGTCCCTATACCGATAGCATCAACAACGTCGCCATGCCATCCCAGCCGCAAATGGAGGGCTGGACCCATTCGCGTCTGACTTTTCCTGAAAAGGATGTTGTGGGTATCTGGCTGATGGCGGATGGGGATAATTCGGGCTCGACCTTCGTCACCAGCATCCGCCAGCTCAGCTTTGACTACGTTTCTCATTGAAAATTTAACCTCGCTGGATTAGGACCGTATCTCACCCTGGAGAGATGGCCGAGTGGCTGAAGGCGCACGCTTGGAAAGCGTGTTTAGGGGAAACTCTAACGAGGGTTCGAATCCCTCTCTCTCCGCCACTTCCTTGTGGCGCACTCCGCAAACTAACAAGACTTCCTGAGAAAACTACGGCTCTCCGAACCGCAAATCCGTCAGTACGTGATTTTGTACGTGATCGATCGGGACGGAGAAGGATGAGAATCTCCGACGTCGGAGATTATGAGAGGTTCATCACAGCCGCCGTCTTTTCCGCGGTGTCCTTGGTCAAGAGTGCCACGGGCTTGGCGTAGAGCTCGGTGACACTCCTGCTGCGGTGGCCCCATGCGGCCTGAACAGCGAAGGATTCAGGAATGCAACGCTCAGAATCACTTGACCCCCTAGCTCTGTCGCATAATACGCTGATGGCAACTAACACGGTTACCTGTTGGGGCTCACTTTGCCCTTCAGGCCGCTCAAGAGCTCATCAAATCGCTTTCCAACCTAAGGCTCCGTGGAATCAAGCATCGTCGCCCTAGCGACACCCGGCTAACACTTGAACAGGTGGCAGTGCTGTTATGCGTTCAATATCTTAATAATATTGGATAAATCAACCCTTCGCACTGGTACTGGCGTTGCAACGGTGACGCTCGTTCGTTGATGCCAGTGATGATAGGGCGCCGAGCGCCCACCCGAAACTACGGAATCGAATTGACCATGCAACCTGACTTCGTTCAATTTGGCGGCAAGTTGTTTCAGTTTGGTCACATCGCCAGGCAACATGTCAGCAACATATTTCAGCATCTCTTGAACCGCGACCTGCTGCCCTTTTTACGCGCCACTCATGGCTTAAGGTACGATCAGCTCATTCAGCGCCTTCCACAGAAGCCTTTGTCTGGTCGTGGTCAGTCGACTGCGGCGGATAGCGCCTATGTGCAGCTCTGGGAGCGGCTGGAGCGCGCTGGGCATATGTACCAGAAGCCAGAGAACTATCGACGCTCGCACATCCGTCAATTCTTGCGCTTGGGGAGCGCCCTCGCGATTTGGGGGATCGCTGTGGCCACCGGCCACGCTTCGCTGATCGTCCCAGCAACCATTTTGTTGGGCTTGGCACACTTGGAGTTTGGTTGGTGGGTCCATGATGTTGGCCACGGATCCTTTGCCGAGAGTGAGCCCGTTGTTCGCCGTCATATGGATTGGTGGGGCATTCTCGTCCTGGGCGCGCCCTTGGGACGGTTTCACCAAGAAACGCATCGCGTTCATCACCTGCTGCCCAACGCGTTTGACGTAAGTGGAGTGGCTATAGATACAGCCTTTCAAACCCGCACGATGACTTGGAACCGGACAGTCCATCTTCGTCTGGGGCAATGGGCTCAGGGTGCTTGGAATGTATTTTTCTGGATAGGAGTGGTGATTCCATTTACCTACCCTCTCTTGGTCATTACCTTGACGGCCACAAGCTATCGACGGAAAGAGAAACACCTACGGAGGCTGGCGATTATTCGTTGGCTCACCGTGGTTTCCTTTCTGGCTTTGGCGCCTGGGGCTGGGGCACTTTATCTCATGTCGGTGGCGATTCCCGCTGCGTGGATGGCATTGGTTTCCAGTCTGAATCATTTCCCGGCGCCAACGGTCGCTGGAGCGGGGCCAGGTTTTGTTGACCACCTGGCACGGACAACCATCAGCCTTAAACAAAAGAGCGCTATGTGGACCATTCTGACCGGGGGGCTGAACTATCACATAGAGCATCATCTTTTTCCCACTATCCCGCATCGCGACTTGCCGTTGATGGAATCTAGTACGAGAGACCTGTTCTATCGTCATGGGCTGCCTTACCAAGAACAAACTTTCCGCGTTGCTTTCACCGGAATGATTAAGTGCTTGTTTACGGCTCCACAGGCAGAAAGTATTCGCTGGCCCCAGGACAGTGCTCAGGGCGACGACGACGGGGTGGGGGAGCACTTTGGGTAGTCGTGTTTCACAGAAACGGGATCAAGTTTGGCAGATGCCGGTCGTCCTTGCGACTCAGGTGGACATCCAGCGTCTGCTAGAAGCGTGTCCAGATCTGTGTGCCAGGCGCCATTTGATCAACGGGCGGTTGCGCAGCTTACAAATAGAAGTCGGCTACGCCGGCGACCTACACCGTTTGCTTTGGCTTGCCGAGGCGGCACGTCATGCAGAGGATCCTGACGAATTGCAAAAAAGCGAAAATGGTATCAGCGTCATGTTTGACCATTACTCGTTAAACCATCCATCCTCGAAAATCGCATATCTCGTGTCCCATGCCCATAAAGCTTTGGCGGATGGTTACCGGAAACTACAGTGGCCATTTCTCGCCAGATGGCACGAGGCCATTTCTAGTGTTTTTTCCCCCAATGGGACACCGGGCAAAAATCGGTCTGCCTTGAATGCGCATCAAGACGTGCGGCTTGGTCGACCGCCACATGCAGTGGCATCGCTCACTCAGCTCCGTTACAAGGGACACCTTCTGGAACATCGAGCGATACAGATGGAAATGCTACAGAATGGCCAGCATGTAGCCGCATACGAAGCGTTTGCCGCTGAATGTCAGCTGTCCGGAAACCCGGAGCAGGCTCTGAAGTCTGTCGGTCTTCGTGAGTTAGTCAGTAGCGATATGGAGAGTCGCGCTTTGATACCCTTGTGGTTTCGGGTGTTGAGCCCACGCAAGTTGATTCCTCGTGCGGTGGAGCGCATGGCGTCTCCAGGGGACTCCCTATTTTGGAATGGCGTCAAAGCTGCATCACCCTTGCGGATGACGCTGCATCGCATGGGTAACTACCTAGACGACCTCACTACCGAACCCGTCTCCGAAGGCAATATGCTGCGATTGGCTGCGTGCTTGCGATGGTGTGAAGTCAAGCGCATGGACGAGTTTGTCACGCTTTTGCAAGAAGCGTATCAAGCATTTAGCCTGCAGATCGGCAATCGTCTCGACGTTTTGGATGTGTTTGATCCCCTGCAATACGCAGGTAAGCTCAGTTCCGAGGAACTTGTCGAACATGGGTGGGCTCGTACCGCAACGACCGCACGTATGACAACTATGCTTTGCTCTGAGCTCGGAATTCAAGCGTTTCGTCGCCTATTCAGCAGCGCCTCTGAGGTTAAGCGACTGGATCAGGAATCTCGCGAGCGGCTCGCAGCTATCCTTGTTCGACACCTCAGCGCCCTGCGGGGTCCACTCATGAAAGTGGGACAGACAGCATCCTACCTGGGACTGGACATTGGAGAAGAACTCCCGATGCGGAATCTGAGCGCCGCTGGTGTGGCCACTCCTTTCGTAGATGTATTGAGTCAGCTGCAAGAAGACCTCACGAAGGATCAGTGGAATCTGATCGCCCATGTGGAACGTAATCCTGTCGGGGTGGGGAGCGTTGCCCAAGTTCATCGGGGAACCCTACGTGACGGGCGCACCGTCGCCATAAAAGTTGTTCATCCGGGCATTGAGGAGGCCATCACTTCCGATATGGCGCTTTTGCGCGTGGCTGCGCCGGTTCTGAAGCTTTTCGTGCCCCGAATGAATGTAGGAGCCTTGCTGGATGAGTTGCAAGCGGGACTCATTGCGGAAACGGATCTGAAGAGAGAAGCGTCCCATCTCGACTATTTTCGTTGTCTCTTTGCGGCAAGTCCGTGGGTGAGCTTCCCGGAAGTTGCCCATGAGCTTTGCACGTCGCGAACGCTCGTCACGGAATTCATTGACGGGCAGCCGCTCCTAGAATTCTTGCAGAGCAGCGACGAGATGCAACGACAGCATATTACCGAGGCAGTTCTGCGCTTTGTGGTCGGCAGCTGCCGATCTGGGATGTTTAACACCGACCTCCATATGGGGAATTTTCTTGTGCGGCAGGGGAAACTTGTCGCCATTGATTTTGGCAACGTGAAAAAACTTTCTCCCATTATGGCCAAGACGTGGTGTGATGCTATTAGAGTCTGCGCTTTCGATGATCGTGCGCTCTTCTCGCAGGTCGTCAGCAGATTAGGGCTAGTTGCACATCATCGCTTATTCGATGAGGACCTGGCGTATGACGTTCACATGGGTCACGCCATGGATGCCGTGAAACAAGATCGCGAGCAGAGCTACAGTTACGAAGTCATTCATCAGGAGTTGAAGACGATGTTCAGTGCAGCGAATCGCAATCTTCGCTACATGTCGCTGCATCCGGAGTTTGTTTATGCGTTCCGCGTATATTTTGGGCTGTTCAGCATGTTAGCGGCCGCGGGCGGCTCATTGAATTGGAAGCGCTTGTGTCAGGAGATTCTCGCATGATGTCATCTACAATCGCCCATCAGGGCGCTCAGCACAAAACTCTGACGCAGGTGATTCGTAATGCGATTCCGAATAGCGGTACCAGACGATACGACATCAGGGCTTCCGTTTGTATTATCCTTGTGTACGCAGGATATGTGGCTCTTGTGGAGCAGTGGCTGTCACCTTGGCTGTTTATGCCGTTGGCCTTTGTTTGTTTCATCCGCTACTTTGTCGCGTATCATATGCACTTTCATGCTGAGCGTGCACGTGGTCCTAGGGCCGAGAATTGCACCTATGTGCCCGTGGTGGTAGGTCCTTTGCAACTTGGCTATCATGAGTATCGGCGCAATCACTTTCTCCATCACCGATATGAGGGAGATGCGAAAGATCCAGACCTATTCCTCACCAAACCAAAATCTGCGTTCGCGGGCGCGCTTCATTGCTTCTTTGAGCCCGAGCAGGCCCTGCCACGCTATGTGCATCGACACGGATGGAATCTAAGTTTTGCACTTAGAACGTTCTTGTATTTTAGTCTTTTTGTCGGCATGGCCTGGTACGGTGGATCGCATTTCTGGTTCTATGTGGCCGCCACTCGAGCGGGAAGTTTTTTTTCCTGGTATGTGTTTGCTTGGTATCTCCATCGCAGTGAGCGCTTCCGGGTACACCAAAGCAATCCTATCCCGCGTTCAGTAGCGGCGATTTACGCCGTTGCATTTGGTAAGGACTGCTTGATTGGTACCTTGAATCACTTCACCCACCATCAGTTTGGTTTTTTGCCCGATGAGGAATTAGATCGCGCCGTCGCGCTAATTCGTGCTCAAGCTTCTGCCGACATCGTCACGAAGTAACTAACTAAGATTACATCGCAATTCTCTTTTTTGAGTCCGGCGGCTGGCGCTGCTGGATCTGGCAATGCACATTGCTGGCCGGTTCGATCAATCAATCTATCAAACGGAGGAAGTATGAACTCGATCAATTGGTTTGAGATTCCGGCAAAGGATATCCAACGGGCGGCGAAATTCTATGGCGCAGTCCTGGAAGAGAGTTTGGAGCTGAATGAGTTTGCAGGGACGAAGATGGCGATGCTGGGGCAGGGTGGCCATACATCGGTTCACGGTGCAGTGGTGCAGGGAGAAGGCTATGAGCCCAGCGACCGTGGTTCCATCGTCTACCTAAACGGCGGTGACGACTTGGCGACGCCGTTGGCGAGAGTCGCGAAAGCCGGTGGCAAAGTGATCCTTGAAAAGACGCCCATCGGCCCGCATGGGTTCATCGGCATGTTTATCGACACGGAGGGTAATCGTGTCGCATTTCATAGCAGTAAATAAGTCGAAAAATGCCAAATTTAAGGGAGGAATGAATGCGCGCAATCAAGATAGCGATTTACTTGGGAGTCATGCTGACCACCCAGGGGGCATCCGCCTTCTCTTCAACTTACGAAGCCATCCGAGGTCTCGAAGGATCATGGATTGCCGAAGGCGAGGGTGGTGAAGAGGAAAAGCAGCTTCGATATGAGGTTGTCGCGGGCGGGCACACAGTTCTAGAATACGTCTATGGAATGGTGACTGCGTATCATCTAGATGGGGATCGAGTCATGGCAACGCATTATTGCGAAGCAGACAACCAACCAAGGATGATCGCGCCGCTGGCGCTAACTGAGGAAGGCGTGGTGTACTTCACATTTCTTGATCTCACGGGCAACAGCAGGGAGGGGTATATCTCTTCTGTAGGCTTCAAGTTTGAAGCCTCCGATCGCATCGTCCAAACCTGGTCCTGGCAGGATCAGTCTGGGACTCAATCATTCAGCAAAACGTTTACCCGACAAAAGTAGTTAGATCTGGCTGGCCGAGACTTCGCGTCTCGGCCGAATCCAAATCCGTGCATACTTCCCCGTCATCGAGAAAAGCGCTCTGCAATTCTACAAAGAAGTTGACCTGAAATCCGTGTCATTGTCCCGTCGTGGGGTCCTTGACAACGGCTCAGGAGAATCAGTGCCCTCAACGATATTCGAAGACTCTTTGGCCGAAGCGATACCTTCCCCGCCTGCCCTCGTCAGGATGTCCTTGGCGCGCTTTACCCAGTCTGAGTCATCGCAGTGCACCGATACGAGAATGCCACCGTCCTTAACGAGGCCTTCATAGCGCTTGGCTTCATACTCGGGGATGCCCATGCCAACCAAGGCGCCCGTCAGGCCGCCAAGGGCCCCACCGACACCGGCGCCAGCCAGGGCGGCCATGATGGGACCTGCTGCGATAAGTGGACCAACGCCAGGAATGGCCAGCGAACCAACTCCGACTAGCCACCCAAATGCACCACCGAGGACGGCGCCGGCAGCCGTGCCTGTCGAAGCTCCCTCGGGTGCTTTTGTTGCTTTTTCGTGGGCAAAGTCCTTTGTGCCCGTACTGTCGGGAAAGAGGACAGAGATATCAGTATTGCGAAAGGAAGCGGTCTTTAGATCGGAAATCGCGTTCTCGACACCCTCACGTCCGTTAAAAATTGCGAAGACCGCTGTTTTATTATTAGACATAAAAAATCCTTCCAGAATTAGTATATAAAAATGTCCTGCGTTGACTGAGATACGGGTCAACGAGTTGCAACCTCGAGCTCACTTTTGACTTTCGTCTTACCCGCCACCTTCGTGGCAATCTTTTCCACGGAACGCTTCTCTTCGGCATTCGTGACCGGTCCTTTCAGGACAACCTCTCCGTTTTGCCAGATGATCTTAACGTTGTGCGCATAGGTCGAAAGTGACTTATCGTCTGTTATGGCGCTCCTGATACGGCGCGTTGTTTCAACAGCATGTTTCTCGTTGCTTTGCTGATCAGCAGTCACTTCGATTTTTTCATCGTAGCGCTTATTGACCTTCGTATTGTCAGCGTCCGGATTCGCGGATCCCGGGTCCCGCTCATTCGCCGTGTTCTGCGCCATTCCGGTCCCAAACCCGCCCACGAGCATCGAAGTGAATAACCAGACCGCCGGTTTCTTGGTTGAAAATTTTCGCATGCGTCCTCCTCGTTTAAACAGTTAGTCTCGACGTGCACAAAACATGCCCTTCAATAGCTGTTAGCTGAGTCCTTCTTGGCAAGTGTCCCCATCTTCTGGCCCAGAATAGCCAACTCCTGCTCTTCTATGGATTGCTCGCACTGAGGAAAGAGCTTGGTTTCCTCCTCTTTCACATGATTCCGAACTAGCTCTTTCAACACTTTGATCTTTGCGTCAAACGTTTCGTCGCTAATTTCGATGCCGGACAATTTACGAAGCATTTCTTTGACATTGAGATGTTCTTCGTTCGCTTCAAGAACGGCCGCTTCATCGATTTTAATCGCACTAACGCTGGTGCCCGCGTTATCCCCTTCTTGCATCTTTTTGGAGATACCCATTATCATTTCCGTTTCAACCAGGCTTTAGCCCCAGTGTGATTCTTGATTTTTCTCTGTAGTCGCCGCCCATGTGTGAGCCGACTGCTACCCCCTGAAAAAGAAGAACCAAAGAGCCACGACGACGAAGAAAGGAACTCCCATAAACCAGAGAAGAATCGGAACCGCAACGCGGCCGTTTTCGCTTTCTTTTGCAACTCGCATTCGTAGCACTCCTTATGAAGTCGCAGATTCACTTAATGCTCAGCTAATGCAAATTTAAGACCAGAAGAGAGCGTGATTCGAAGTTTTCATCTAGAGACTACTGCGTCATGGAAACCCCGCCCACCTTAGGTCGAATTGACTGGTGCATCGCTCCTGAGGCTTTCTGTTACAGAATTGCTGTAGCCGGTGGAGTGGATTTCAGCTTTGGGAAATGCTTTTGGAGTGGCCTATGCCGTGTCTATGTTGCTTGGAGCATTGCGGTACAGAGCGATGTTCTGGTCAGCGCTGAGCATCAGATAGAGATCGCTATTCTATTTATGAATTCTAGACCGATTAGCGCCGGAGCATTTTCCGCCATAACCGCAACGCCGTCACTGGTTGTGCGCTCGCGCCCGACAATCACTCCAAGTTGCGAGTGAGCGCGCCTAGGGCGCCGGATTTGGCTCGAAAGCCCAGCGCTTCTAATTAGTTGTTCCGGTGCGATAGTCTTCAGGCTTTATTGCTGTAAAGATTCCATAGCGCATAGCACCGCTTTCGTAGGCCAGCCAAACTCTAAAGAGGGTGAGTGCGAAGACTCGGTTTGCTCTTGACGGATCAAACAGGTAGCTCCGCACAGTGTGATCCTTAAAGAAACGGGCAATCAACGTCTGCGCGCAGAGCTTCCAGGTTCTCTTGACGTTCTTGGAAAGATCTCTGTACTCCACGTCGCGAAAACCAACATCTTGCATGAGTTTCGTATATTCGGCAGCGGTACCCATACTGGGTAAGCGGCCTTCTCGGCAGATGGGTTCCAGCAAATGGTTGATATAGAAACGGTTAGGTGACTCTGAACTTAACCAAGAACAGACAACCAAACGTCCGCCCGGACGAATGACGCGAAATGCCTCCGAGAAAAACTTCATTTTGTCAGTGAAGTGCTCTGAGCTCTCAATTGAGATAGCAGCATCGATAATCTCAGATTCCATAGAGTTCAAACACCAATCCCTGAGGTGATACATTGGATTGGGATTCTCTCGATCGAGGCCTATTGCATGGGTATACTGAGCTTTGGATACGGTAAAAGCATCCACCGAGGCGCTGTACTTTTTTACGAGTTGTCTGGCCGTGGCTCCGTATCCGGAACCGATATCGCAGACACGCATGTTCGGCAATAGCCTTGCTTGAGTCGCAACCAGATCAACAAGTGCTTCCACCGCCTCCGCTTGTGATTCCTTGCCGGTCTGCCAATAGCCATGATGAACGTGCAAGCCCCACATCGTTCTGTAGAAGTCATCGAGATCATCGTAGTGAGCGCCAACAGACGCCACGTTCGGCATGACGTTGGGAATAATCATGATGGAGCTCCTTAAGCTCTAGTGGCGTAGCCCAGGTATCCGACGCTCGTTGACTTAACGATGGTGAATGAAAACTTCGGATGCAGGCGTCGGCGAAAGACTGAGAGCCAAAATGGCCAGGACTCAAATTTCGGCCTAATTCCTACAACCTCGTGGGGCATAAGTCTGTGTTTACAAGCAACAGCAACGACTTCCTGGGGTGAGCGAAAAAGGTGCAGCACATGCATGTGCTTTGGGCACTGCTTGGTAAAAAGTTCGACGGCCTTGATCACCAAGAGGTAGGCCAGAAGCGTTCGATTGAAGGTGTGAAAAATGAATATGCCCCCTTGACGTAGGACACGTGATGCTTCCGCTATTGATCGATCGGCATCCTCGACGTGCTCTAGAAAATCAAGCATCATCACGACGTCAAATGACTCGGAAGGGTAAGGTAGTTGATAGGCATCCCCGACCGTGTACTCAACTCGACTGCCTTGTGGTTTGAACCTATTCGCCGTCGCGATCGCACCGCCAGCAATGTCCAGCCCCGTGACACGGTAGCCTTTGCGCGCAAGTGGATTGGAAATGAGTCCAGCACCGCAGCCGATATCGAGAATGGATGCAGTCGACGGTAAACCTAAATTCTCGAACACGGATTCAATGTAGGCAAGTTTTGCATGACCTTCGACGCGGAGTAAAGCGACGGGGTGTGTGTCGTCCTTATACCAGCGGTCACCTAGGTCATCGTAAAACAGATTGTTTACTTGTGGCAGACTTTTTCCCATACAACATTCCTTCCAATACGACCCAAAACACAAATTGGTAGAGAGCGATTAGGGTGGCCATAAGAGGAAGACCTACCCTTAACCAGCCCCCTTCATTTCGATGCCACAGAAGTCCCGTGGCACCCAACAAGACCGGATGGAGAATAAAGAGCATGGCGTGTAGCCAATGCTCCTTCGAACTGCAACTACTCGCATGAACCCATTCATCCTTAGTGATAACTAAGCAGGATGCGGCGCCAAGGCCGACATATAGAAATGTCCATCCCTCAGTGGGGGGAGTCAAGGCGGGGACGATCAATGCCAGAGCAAACACCACAGAGTCTACGGGATGTCCCCAACTTTCAAAGGCCGCCAAGCCTCGGCGTCGATGAAAGACTAGTTCGTCAATCATGAACAAAAGTCCATGGATAACAACCAGAAGCATCGTGATAAACGACATTGAAATCACATAGTGCCTTTGCGTAACAAGTTTCCGGTAAGAGTTAGTCCTGGTCCGAATGCAAGGGACAAAATGAGTTCACCTCGGCTCACCTCGGCATCATGCAGCATTTCTAGCCAGATATAGGGTATTGTGCTGGACGACATGTTGCCGCGATTACGGAGCACAGCTTTGCTATGGGAGATCTTTCCGCTGTTCGCTTCAACATTTAAGTACCTGGCGATCTCATCAATGATCTTTGGGCCCCCGGGGTGAATGGCAAAACGATCAATGTTGCTTAGGTTCAGCTTGTGGGTTGCGAGAAACTGGTTAACGACGGAGAGAAGATTCTCACCCAAAATCGTGGGCACGCGCCGACTCAGTGTCATCTGAAACGCACTGTCTGCAAGCCTCCAAGTCATTTCTTTGTCGCTGTCCGGCAGGACCCTTTCGAAGCTATCAACGAATGCTAGCCCTTCGTCGCAGGGCTCCTTGCGCATGTCGACGCGAATCGCTCCGTCAGCAAAGAGCGAGTTCATCACCATTTGCTCAACATCCTCGTCTAGCGGCCGAAGGTGCAAGGTGCAGAGCTCCATAAAAAGTATGCTGACTTGAGGGACGGTTCCCTCAGATCGGAGAGTTAGCCCACCGGCAAGCAAATTGGCCGCAAGCGTTGTTGCTGGAACGGAAGCATAACAACCCATGTGACCAAGCTCTATCAGCTTACTCAGGCGCTCCCATTGCTTCTGTACGACTAGCCTCTGAAGTCCATTTGGCGATTCGTAGCCTGTGCAAGAAACTTTTACTAAGTACGCGGGAGCCTCGACGTCAAACTCGAAAGCCTCACTCACCAGTCGTCGGGTTGTCTGGGCGTATATCTGCATGCGCTCTTCAAGAGGTGGCCGAAAAACTGTTGGGTTGTGGTGACCTGATTTCTCCCGTTTGCGGTACAACTGCATTCGATCCCATTCAATGTGGGTATAGTCTTCAAGGCATGTGCGCCGTTGCAGAATGTGCCCGCTAGCAAGCATGCGACTATAGAATTGGGCTGTTCTGGCACTTTGGACCCCGTTCACCTCAGTTCCTAGAGACTGGCTGGCTTGCTGCAGCCAATCAAGGGCTCTTGCCTGCGATAGTTCAAAGCCAAACGGAAGAGGGATAAGCCGGTGGATGTATGCTGAAGCCTGCAAGCGAACAATCCCTCCCGATGTTTCAGAGACCCTCTTCCTATTTGGCGTAAGCAGCAACAAGCATGCCACATAGAGTCCATCTTGGTTTCAGTTACAGAGAGTGGTCTGTATCTTGCACGACTCTATTGGGACTTCAGGGACATTGAAAGGAATGCCATGGTTTTCAAGAGAATCAAAACTCCAGGAATTGCCCATGCTGCGTATCTTTTTGGCGACAAGGGCGATGCCGCTGTTGTGGATCCGAGACGGGACATTGAAGAGTACTTGCAAACTGCGCACGATAACAAACTTTCGATCAAGTACGTGTTCGAGACACATCTTCAGGAAGATTTTGTTCTCGGCTCTACTGCGATTGCAAAGGTTACTGGTGCGAAAGTCATCAATGGGCGACACCATTTGTTTGGGCGCGGCGACATTCGTCTGGCAGATGGCGAGGAGTTTTCATTCGGCAGTTTCAAGATTCAAGCATTGCATACTCCTGGGCACACTCCTGAAAGCATGTGTTACTCCGTATGTGTGGCAGAGTGTCCTGACAGAGTCTGGGGTGTCTTCACGGGCGATACCCTATTCATAGGCGAAACCGGCCGCACCGATCTGTCGGATCCAAAGAAGACCGCCGAGAATGCTGGTCTGCTGTATGACGCTATTCATCAGAAGCTCTTGCCTCTCGGTGATCAGGTTCTGGTTTTCCCGGCGCACGGATCGGGTTCGGTTTGTGGGGGGGATATCTCCGAAAGAGACGATTCCACGTTAGGCTTAGAGCGGGGTTATAATCCCGTTTTTGTCCAAAGCCGGCGTGAATTTATGGAATCTAAAGTCAACGAACGCATTCCCCGTCCGCCCTATTTTGCTTACATGGAGGAGGTCAATAGGAAGGGCGGGATTCCATTGGCCATGGCATCTCATGAAGTAAGGGTCCTGCAGGCAAAGGAGTTTCAGCGCGAAATGCCATCAGGCATTGTGATAGACGGGCGCGACCCAGAGGCCTATGCCGGCGGGCACATTCCAAACTCATATAGTATCTGGGCCGGAGGCCTTTCGGTTTTTGGCGGCTGGGTTGCAAACCATCGCACGAAAGTGTTTCTGGTCTTAGCAAATAGCGAGGACCTCAAAGAGGCACATTTGTCGTTAGCGCGCATCGGAATCGACGAAATAAATGGGGTGCTTGCTGGCGGATTCGAGTCTTGGCGGAATGCTGGCTTTCCCATTGCCTGCTCTGGCGCAACGACGGTTAGGGCGCTGAAAGAGTCCATGGGAAACGTGCATGTGCTCGACGTGCGGGACGATAGCGAGTTTGAAGAAGAAGGCCACATTCGTCACGCCTCGCATTTGTATGTGGGCTACCTTGAAGAGCATCTGAATGACGTAAAGCCGTTGCTCGATAGGTCGAAATCAATCGCAGTAACATGCAGCGTTGGGCATCGCGCTAGTCTTGCAGCTAGCATGCTGCGACGACGCGGTTTCAAGAACGTTGATAACCTGCTGGGTGGCATGACTGCCTGGGAAAACGCCGGCCTACCCAAGCAGAGAGGTCGGGAGAATTCGGTTACGACAACCGACATTGAGGGTGTGAGAGTATGAGCCAGAATGAACGTCATTCCAGTGTCTCGCCCTATGCGATCGGCACAGGCCTAGGACTCTTAGAGGTTATATCATTTCTCAGTGCAAAGCGCGGTTTAGGTGTTAGCACAGCTTTTGAAAATTCAGCAGCAATGTTGGCGCGAAGGGTAGCTCCCGACGCTACACATTTGAACGATTACATGCAGGTCGTCGACAAATCGCCAAAGGTGGACTGGGAAATGCTCTTGGTCGCAGGGGTTGCAACCGGTAGTTATTTGGTCTCAAGCTCGACATACAATAGAGGTGCTGGGCAAGCAACGTATTCGCCTATATGGTTCGAACGTTTTGGCGGCAGCGTCCTTAAGCGTAACGCAGCGGCTTTTATCGGCGGCGCCCTCATGATGTTTGGCGCACGAATGGCAAGAGGGTGTACAAGTGGTCACGGAATGACCGGAAACTTGCAGCTCGCAGTTTCAAGCCTGCTCTTTACTTCCGTTATGGCTGTGGTGAGCGTTGCAGCCGCTCGCAGCATCTATGGAGAGGAAGGACACAATGAATGAAACCACCGATGGACTTGGAAAGCAGATTCTGGGTTTTGCCACAGGACTGGCATTCGGAGCGCTGCTGGAAAAGGGAAGGCTGGGCGATCAAGATGTCATTTTGCGACAGCTCATTCTTGATGACTGGCGCGTTGTCAAAACAATGGGATCCGCCGTCGCCGTTGGGGGATTGGCTGTGAATGCCCTTGCGAAGAAAGGCCTGGTCGAGAAGGTTATTAAGCCTCTTAACTTTGGTGGAGTGCTGGCGGGCGGAGCGCTCTTTGGCGTCGGATTAGCTATCGGCGGGTACTGCCCCGGCACGTCGCTAGCGGCTGCAGGCAGCAGAAAGCAAGATGCCGCCGCGGGAGTTCTTGGCATGCTGCTGGGTGCTGGTGCATTTGTTATGGCCTATCCTAAGATTAAGCCGTTCATGGAGGTAGGTGGCCGAGGCAGCAAAGTGACGCTGCCGGACATACTGAGATGGAAAGAGCGTCCGCGTGAACAAGAACGCGATCGTGATACGAATGTGTTTCAAGGTGAATCATCTCAAGGACTGCTTCAGAGTATGGAGATTGGCTTATGAGAATGTTCGTTAAAAAAAGATCTTACTGGCATGACACTTGCCAACCCCGTCGTTTCCTGCCTCTGGACAAGGATAGAGCTTTTGATGTCGTTGTCGTGGGCGCTGGTATAACAGGTCTAACAACGGCGTATTTTCTCAAGCAAAAGGGACTGTCGGTTGGGGTGTTGGAATTGGGTGAGATCGCTGCCGGCACAAGCGGAGCGACAACGGCACACGCATCGGCTCAGTATGATCACGGATATAGCTCCCTAGTCGCAGCACACGGAAAAGATTCCGCCAGTTTAGTTCAAAGCTCCTTAACGAGTGCGATCAATACTATTGAACAGGTAGCGAAGGATCTGGAGCTTGACTGCGGCTTTCAGAGGGTGCCCGGATATTTTTACACCGAAACAAAAGTCGGTGCTGAAACCGTTAGTCGTGAATTTCAGGCGGCCATTGAAGCTGGAATGCAAGTGGAATTGGTTGAAAAGGTGCCTCTTCCTTTCAAGACGTGGCGTGGGTTTCGAGTGAAGAACCAGGCTCGGTTTCACCCCGTGAAGTACCTAAACGGGCTTGCAGACGCAATACAAGGCGATGGGTGCCATATCTTCACTGGGACTAGAGTTACCAACATCAAGGATGGCGATCCATGCAAAGTCGAGACAGGAACCGGGTTCACGGTAACCGGGCAAAATGTCGTACTTGCGACACACACGCCACTTGGCTTTACACTGCTCCAAGCGTCGCTTATTCCTAAGCAGTCTTTTGTTCTCACGGCAAAGGTCAATGACCTTCCCGACGACGGCTTATTCTGGGATACGGAGGATCCTTACAACTATACTCGAATTGTAGGTCCTCCAGGCCAAGGGCTTGTCATGATCGGAGGGCGTGACTTTAAGACCGCCCATGGGGACGAGTCCCGATCATTCGCGGAACTTGAACACTACGTTCGTCAACATTACGCTGTCAAAGAGATCGTACATCAATGGTCTGCACAGTTCTTTGAGCCGACGGGCCACATGCCGTCAATCGGGAAGCGCCCGGGAAGTGGACACGTATATCTAGCGACTGGTTTTTCGGGAAATGGGATCACGTTGGGGACGGTCAGTGGTCATATACTCGCAGAACAGATCGTCGGTCATTTAACCGAGTGGGACGAGGTCTATCGGCCGGAGCGCTTCCAACTGCGCGGGCTCAAGCCGTTTTTGACTGAAAACTTTGACGTAGCCATGAGCTTTGTTGGCGACCGTATCAACCTTGCGGAAGCCGTTGACCTTAGGGATTTGGCTCCCGGAAGTGGTCGAATTGTCGAGGCGGATGGCAAGCAGATCGCCGCCTATCGAGCAGAGTCTGGAGATCTACGGTCCTTCAGCGCTGTATGCCCTCATTTGGGTTGCATTGTCCGCTGGAATGGTGAGCAAAAGTCTTTTGATTGTCCCTGCCATGGTTCCCGGTTTGATCTCGAAGGACAGGTCATTGAGGGGCCGACGTTGGCGGGACTTAGACGCATAGAGATACAACAAATGGACTCGGTGGTAGGAGATTTTGCTCCGCAATCGACTGAACGTGGCGAAGCCGCACGGCCCACCTGATCTAATTGAGGGAATCAACGCTATTCTGAGGATCATATCTGGACACGCTTTCATACTTCTTCAGGTGAGATCGTTTTCCCGGGGTGAATTTTAGAATTAGCACTGAGGAAAGAATGCCCATCGCCGCAATGCCAGCGAGCCACATACCATGTTCAAATCTTTGGTTCAAAAAAGAATCGATGATCAAGGCGACCAGAATAAGACTGACTACCCAAATTGAGATCGCAGCAACAATCTTAGCAGCGATGGGCAGAAGTCGAACCATCAGCGCGTCAAAGTATATCTTGAACACAGTTTCGAATGCCAACACGGTGTCATCTAGCTTCTTGTTTATGGGGCTTTCTTGGCTCACAATGTATTCCTCCGACGGGCCAGCAAGCAAACGCCAACTGCCCGTCATAGATTTACCTTTCTTTACGAAAAAGTGACGTGATACCGAGCCCAAAAATCACGCCAACACCTAAAGCAACAGCGAGCGAAGTAATAGGTTGTTTGGCAATGGTGGATTCAGCGGTTTTCATCACTTCCTTGCCTTGTCGACGAAGCTCATCGACCTTCTCAGTGACGTATCCCGAAGCTTGATGATAAGCATCCGTAGCCGTGCGTGACATGTCTTCTACATCAGATTTCACGTCCCTTTTCACGTCCTCCGCTGCTTGTCCAATTTTCGAGGCATAACCTCCACGACCTACCACTTGACCACGCTGTCCAGCATCTGTGCCCCTGCTCCCTACAGAATTCGTTGCAGTATCCTCCACGATAGTTCTCCTCGAGTTTAGTTCGCACATTTCATCGACCATTTGTTGCGAAGCACTTTCCGTGCCAAGCTTGTGTCGACTCAGTCAACTTTAGTGTATGGACCCTGAGGAGGATTTCACTGGATGTTCCGTATTTGGATGGCTTCGCAATCCCGAGTATTCGCTATTTCGGAACAGTTCATAACTGAGTCCCAGCAAAGTAATTACCGACGACCGGACGCGACTGCTTTTTCCCATTCCGATGAATGCACCCAAGCCAAACGCCGAAGTCACCGCTGCCTTGGGATGCGACCTCACTATCGAACGGACCTCTTCTGTGGAGAAAAGGTCTGCCGCTTTCTTCTTGGCGGTCACAACCGTCTCGTCAATTGCTTCCCTCGCGCCCGTCTTCAATCGTTCAGCAATCAACCCTGCGAGCTCAACAAAATGCTGTTTCAGATCTTTCACAGCCTCGTCCAATCTTCCTTGATCCTCTAAGTCATCTGTTTGCATCTCAGTGTCCTTTCTATGATGTGCATGTAATTCAGAGCAAGAGACGTGCCAGGACGCCACTTCTTTGGCGAGTCTCATTAGGCGCAAGTACTTCGCTCGTCACGATGCCCCCGAAGCGAACGCGAGCGATGTAGCGTTCTCGATAGACCCTGTAACGCTCATTTCGTCTTGCCTGCCATTAGCTGCTTTTTTTGGCTAACACTGCCCCGATGGGTAAGGGCCCCGTGATGCAGGGGGCCTCGGACCGCTAATTTAAAGTTACACGCCTGAGGACGAGTGCTTCAGAAACTTCATCCAAAGTCATTCCTGAGCTCCCTTTGAAGAGACCATTATTTTCTATGATCGTCGCTCCAAAAGTTCCACGTATCTTTTTGCGGGGAGAACAAAGTACGATGCCACCTTGCGGATTCAATTTTGTTGACGCCTTGGCTCGAGCTGGGTCGAAGTTCTGAATCATGCTATGCAGCGGTCCTCCACCGACATACCCTTGCGTGGTCACGACCCTTCCTTCATCAAACAAGCTTGCAAGCTGCCCTTTAGTCAGTGGTTGGCCATTGATTGTACCGATGACGTCATCCCCAATCAATGCACCTCGCTTCCACAGCAGGTAATAGTAAGAGGTTCTGTGGTTTCCATTGCCGACGGTCAGAACCTCTGCAGCTGCATGTTGTCGCCAGTAAGCTGGTATCTGGGGCTCCACAGCTGGTCCTAATGTACGCAGCATGAACCCATTGGCAAACAGGCCAATGCTACCCGCCAAAAAGGCTTGCTCCCTATCATCTTGGGTCAGCAACGGCATGTTTGGCACTTCTGGATCGTAAGGCATAACCGATCTTGATAGCCCATCAATCCCCACGAGGCGTTGCGTCATGTTCGTCCCGTGCACGATCACCCCTGTTGTGAAGCCAAAAACGCGCCCGCATGGACTTTCCCAAGTGAAGTTCTGAATTGTTGTACGTTGCTTCCGTGCTTCGCGGTCGGTCCACCGTCTGAACTTTTCTACTGGATAGCCAAGAGGAGCCATCAAGATCATCTCGTACGCTCCCCAAAATGCCTATAGCCATGTTTCCAGCTGGCCTTAGCAGACTGTCGAGATGCGGAAAGGTGCCAGAGAAATCGTCCCAGCGGTCGGAGCGCTCCTCTTGCCACTGCTCCGAGATACGCCAGTACATATGAGTATCGTTCTGCTGGGCAACTGCGGTGCTGGTGATCAGCAAGGACATCGCCATGAGTGGGGCTTTCATGTGACCCTCCTGGCTGAGTAGGCCGTGGCATAGTGCGAACGTTCGCCAGAGAATGACTCAAAGTACTGGAGGCAGAGCAGCGATAGAACCATCTGAGGATCGAAATCAGCCCCCTCCGAACTTCACATACAAGAGATCACAAGGGCCCACTCCCGTGCCAGCGCGATCATACAGCGCATCTGTAATCGCGGATTTCAACCGCGCATCCACCTCGGACAGCGCAGCGCGTGGACTGGTCCTCGCACCACGCCAGTGTTTTTGCACAATCTCGGCAATCAAGCGATCGCGCGCTTCGACAGCCAATGGCGGATTTCCCGGCACTGACTCATAGGCGTTGATTTGCCGCTGCAAATGCTCGGTGACGATGCGGGCAAAGGCGTCGCGATCCATGGCCGGAGCAAACGGCAATACACCCTGAACCCGGTCCACCAGGAATTCAGACAACCCTTCGCGAATGCCGGCTTCCCGCATGTCATAGGGATCCGTACCGCCTTGCGCGATGTAGTCCTGTCCAGCGTTGGTCGTCAGAAGGATCTTCACATTGCGCAGGCTGACGCGAATGCTCGTGCCCTTTAGGTCGCCGGATGATGTTTTCTCGGTAACGTAAAACGAGCCGTCTTGAAAGGCTGCCAGGAGTCGGTCTTGAATCGAGCGATCGGCTTTTTCAATTTCGTCCAATATGATGACCGCTTGGCTGTTGAACCGCACGGCTTCAGCGATCTCTTGCATCAATTGCTCACCCAATTTTCCGCCGCTGCGCGAATACGCATTCATTTCAATCAATCGAGAACGAAACCCCATGTGCTCGGCGTAGGCTTTGGCGAACTCGGTCTTTCCGGTGCCCCGCGGCCCCATTAGCATCATAATCATGTCCGCTTTTTGATCGCCAGGCATACGGACAAAACTTTGCTTTGTTCCCTGATACAGGGCTTCGGTCGCATCCGCTCGTCCGACAAAACGTGAGTTCAGGGTTTCCCGCAATCGTTCAATCTTTTCGCGCATTTTTTGTGGATCAAATTGGACGGGATCTACCTGATACTTTGCTTGCGCCGCGGCATGAATCTCTTCGATACTCACCGGCTGTTCGGAGCGACCCTCAATACTGCGTTTGGCGTGCAAATAGTCTACGAGCTTTGCGACCTTGCGCGGCTGAGCACCAAACGCATCAAACTGCTCGGACAGGTCGTACAGGCGCTCGCAAAGGGGTTGCGGTAATGCGGGTATACCAAATCTTTGGTTCCATAAGTTGATGGCTCCGACGACTTCGGCGCGGGTCAGGGGCTGCTTTTTGTGCTGTTCAAAGCGGGCATAGACCGCAGTCCTCCCCGCGTAAGCTGCATTAAATTCCTGCTCCGTTGAGGTCCCGATCACACGGATTCGGCCGTCGGCTAAGCTTGGCTTCAAATGCTCCCAGAAATCGTTGGAATTCTGGGAATGTGTTCCTTGCCCCGATAGTGAATGGACCTCATCGATGAATAGCACGATGGGCATCTTGGCAGCCGCATCGGTAATCTCCTTAACCCGTTCCTCAAATTCGCCGGAAAACTTGGTGCCGGCACTTAGAGAGCCCGCATCGACCTGAAAGATCGGCGTGTCCTTTGCCAGTTCCGGATAACGACCCTGAGCCAATTCCCAGACGAAGCTTTTCACTAACTCTGTTTTTCCCGAGCCCGCCTCGGCAAGGATCACGACGCTGCCGACTTCGCGGCGCTGAAGTGCCATGCGGATGGAATTCGCCGCCAGCTGATCTGTGATCTCGAATGGCGGAGCGTCTTGAGTTACCTTTGCCGTTAAATTTGTATAGCGCTCGGCGAGTTTCTTCAGCGCTGGGTTCGTCACAGGACCACGAGACTTCTTCGAAAGTTCCGATGGAGCTTGTTTCCTTTGTTCCTCCACTTTCTCGTCGGGGTTACTTTCGATGGCTGATTCCAGGAGATACCCAGTGCTGATCAGAATATTTCTCATATTCTCTGCAGGAATATCCCGTCTGTATCTCGTCTTCACGAGTGCATAAGCTGCTTCTTGCGATCCAGGAAAATAGTTCTTCAATGGCAATGGCTCCTGCCACCTGAGCTCTTTTAAAAAGGCACGCGCACCAGAGTTCGACTCTCGGACAATGGCTGTTACGTAGTGACGCTCGCTATTTTCATGATGAAGGTCGTACTCTAGTTTTTCAAACATTTTGCGTGCGATGCCTTGCCGTCGCGCGCCTGGATGAACAGCAATGTTCTCAATGTGAAACGATCTGTAATAGGCGGAATAGATGAGAAAGCCTATCACCTTGCCGTTGCGTTCAAATACAATTCCACCTGTTCTGTCTTTGGAGAGTTCCCGCAATAGTTCGTCCTCGGACGAAGGCTCGGAGAATGATTGGCGCTCGATCTCTGTTATGGCCTCAAGATCCTTTCGTTGCAGCCAACGAACAACGTCCTTGTTCTCTTCCCCCTCAGCTGCCTCTGAAGTTTGCGGCGACTGAATCGGGCTGCAAGCTAGTCCGCCCCCAGCAATGGCGATGACCAAGATCCTTAGCAGTAAAGAGCTGCGTCGATATCTAATTCGCAAGCGTAGTGAAGTTTCAAACATGAATGCCCCCTAGATCATGCCATGCAGATTTGCCGCTAGAGGATGCAAGACCCTTACCAGGGCTGCGACTGCTTCGAGCCAGCACTAACCTTGCGAAATAAATGAGCGGAGTTCTCTGGCGCGGATCGCATGGCCTGAATACAATTTGTTTGTAGCGACAGCGTTTCCTTATAAACGCTGAGATATCGATGTATTGGGTCAAACTCGGTCGACCGGGGGTTCCCCCTGATAGCCTGCTGACACAAATCCTTGAGTCAGCACGGATGCACGTTTGAAACCAGCACTAAAGATCGCGAAACGCGCGACCGATGAAGCCCTAAGACGCTTCAATGCTACACGCCAGACCATTTAACCCCTGTATGTGCGAATCTTCGTCATGCCGCCCAGACTTTTCTAAATCGTAACCGGTTCGGTTCTAAGCATTTGGCCTAAGCAGATACCTGGCGTCTCCGCCACCGCTACTTTCAGTCGCCGTAACAAACTGTAATCCCTAAGGTAAACCGGATATCAGACGTCGGAGATTTTCTCAGTACGTGATTTTGTACGTGATTGATCGGGACGGAGAAGGATGAGAATCTCCGACGTCGGAGATTATGAGAGGTTCATCACAGCCGCCGTCTTTTCCGCGGTGTCCTTGGTCATGAGTGCCACGGGCTTGGCGTAGCGCTCGGTTACGCTGCGTCTGCGATGCCCCAGTGCCGCTTGCACGGCTCCAAGATCTCTAGTAATCGACGGCATCCCACATGAGGCCGCTTGCCTCCCCTACCCTGGTCCCGGTCAGAAGCATGAACTTTCCAAGCCGGTGATAGACATGGTCTGCTCGACGCTCCTTGAGCCAGGTCAGTCACTCTCGCGCTTCTTCGGGCCGCATGTAATAGTCGGGCCGGCGCGAGGCCACCCGCTTAAATAAACATCGGTCCCGATCATTCTGCTCGAGACTTCGATAGCCAAGCGTTGAATGCTTGCTCTGCCGACTGTACGAGTGTAGTCGCTAGGCCATCGACTTGGCATGGATCTTGGATTTAGCAGCTTCTCACGGCGCCAGAGCGTCAGAATAATTGGGGAAAATTGGAGGTAGCGGCGATGCAGTGGTTCCAGAACGATACTGACGCGGTCAAATGTGGACCACTATTGTGGTTCGTCGTCATGGTTGTTGGCATCATGAGTGCCGGCTCAGCCATGGCCTTCAAAGTTAAGACCCATATCTGGGTAGCCCAACAAGTGATCAATGAGCTGCAGAACTGCCGCGAGATTTATCAGACCTCGTGCATTCGCGTCGAACTCGATGGCGAGCTCAGGATGTTGCCCGTTCCCACGGTGGTCGCTGAAGCGATCCGCGATTACCCGGAGTTCTTTCACAGCGGCAGCATCGGCCCAGACGCATATCCCGACATCCTGGTGGGGCAAAGTATTATCCACCCGGGAGTGACCCAGCAGAATGCTGATAAGTCCGAGACGCTAACGGGGTTTGGGACCAGTGATTGGTTGCGTGATCTCATTGAGGCCGCCGCTTATCACCCAAATGGCGAGGAGAGAAAGAAAGTCATCGCCTTTGTTTACGGTTTTTTAGCGCACGCCGCCGCCGACGTGTGGGCCCATACTTACGTGAATACCTATGCGGGTGATCAGTTCAGTCTGATAGACGGCGAGACCGATGTCGAGCGGCGTCATATCGCTCTCGAAGACTACATCGCCCAGAAAACTCCGCCAATCGTCGATGTCGATGGGCGAACGCTGGGAGGTCCTGATCAGCTGATGAGTCACGGCAACAGTGCCGCAGTGCCCGCTGAATTCGTCCGTCAAAATTTAATCTGGGGTCGGCAGGACGAATTGCAAAAGGTCGGCACTGCGAGCCACTTGCGCTTTGTGTATGACTTGCACCGTGAATTGGTGGCGGCGCTGCGGACCGAGCCATCGCAAATGAGCAACGTCGAGTTTGCGAAAAGTGTCGGCAAGAAGGTGGCCGATGTCATCTGGGCGGATGGTTATCGCACACGCAACAGCGATGAGATGTGGAAACACGTGGTCGAACGCGTCAAGTCCTATCAGCCTGCAGGCGGTACCGTGCAGAATCTGGAGATCGTCGCCATCCAGATCGTTGCCTATTACTTTACAGGCGTTGACCTATCGGCAAAAGAAGCCGCGAAAGCCGCCGAGCTGCTGAACCAGCTACAAAGCGCCGGTGGCGAGTCAGTACGCAAGTTGAACGAAAAAAGTCAGCTGATCCAGACCAAAGTGATGGATTTGCAGAAACTAGCCGGTGGCTGGGAACGGCAAGCTGTGGACCATCTGACGGGAGCCCAGACGTCTCTGCAGGGGGCCGTCGACAGATACAATCAACTCAATCGGCAACTGGCGGATCGCCGCCAGGATCTCGATCGTAAGGTGCGTGATAAGACCGCGATCCTTGGTCGCAATCTATGTTCTATTGCATCACCTTCGACCTGTGACCGACACATTCGAACGGTGACAAGTCTTGTCCGCGAGCCATGCATGAAGGAGAGAGAAGAGTGCATTAAGGTTGGGGGCTTCAAAAAGTGCAAGACAGTAAAGTATCCGGATTTTTGTCAGGTATCCAAGAGCACTCGTGAGAAAATGCCCGAGTACCATGCGTGCCTTCGCGCCATCGACGACTGCAAAGTGGTCCATGCTCAGCATCAGCGCGACCTGACACGTGCGAGTGAGGCGGTGACATCACTCGAAAGACAAATCGCTCAAATCAGCAAAGACATGCAGGCGCACGAGACCGCCGCTGTCAAGGGCTTTCAACAGTTAGTGGCTGCTGCGAGTGCCATCCGGGATCTCAGCATTCGTCAGCAAAAAGCGGTTATGGCCCTTGAAGCCGACGTGGCGCAGCTGATCGCGGACATCACGACGGGCCATCGAGGCCTCCTCAACGTTTGGGTTACCGATATCGAGGAAGCGATGCGGCAATGGGTCGTCGCCAATGGCAATGCGATTCGCGCCACTATGGACGAAGATGAGCGCACGTCGCTGTTTGGGGTTCTGTCCGAGTGGAAGGCTTTGTATATGCCCAGTATTCTCGGCGTGAATCAGAAGCTACTCAACATCACGGTTGGTCGCGTGGTGCATGTGAAGAAGTCTTATGATGACCTGTGGCTGAAACTGGAAAGTAAGGCTCGGCAAGTGGACCCAAATGTGACCGGGCACGTTTTGACGAAGCGTGACGAGTTCATGAAGTCAGCGCCGTTCATGATTGCCGAAAAAATCGATAAGCCGTTTTCTGACTTGGTCGGCACGCCCAAGTATCAACTAGCATTGACCGTGCATGCCGTGCATTCCGATATCTCGCGCGATCGATTCATCGAGATTTTCACGGTAGATACCACGGGCAAGAAGCTTTTGACTTACGATCCCAGTGGGGGGTCGATCGCCGATCGTGTTGATGCCGACATGAATTTGGTCGGTGAATTTTTCGATCCTCGGGAATTTTTGCCGGCGCGTAACGCGGTGGCGTTCGCCCAGTTGGCGTTGCTCAATCAAAAGGGCCTCGAACTTCTCGTGGGTGCCGATCGCTACGCGGCAGCATTTGGCTCAGAAGTTCTGAGCAACATCCTGGCGCACTCGCTGCGTTCCATCGATGGCAATCATCAGTGGTTGGAAGTGGCCCCGCCCTATCCGCGACGCGGTGGCTGGGCCCATGATGCTGCCTGGCAGCCCTCTTGCGTGAATCGCGCTAACATTGCCCGGCGTTTCTCGTTGCCAGTGGATCCGTATTTCAAGGTGTCAGGATTTCCGCTCTATCGCTTTTATGAGCTGCGTTCCGAAATCTTTTCCAAGGTGTTTCAGGTGGCGATGAATCAAGGTCTGTTTAAGGCGGTCGAGTTTGGTTTTGCGCAGCTTACCAGCGATGATGGAATGGTGTCCGACGTGTGCCCGTGACTGCGTCGGGCACCTCTTTAGAACTTCATCTGATGGAGATCTGATTTGGGTCCTTGAACCCATCGAGACTTTTCGATTTCAAATACGACCGATTGGACCCACTGCCCACCTGATTGCAGGCGCTTCGTTTGCGCCACAATCACGCCACCTAGTTTGGTCATGGCCCGGCGCGACCGCAGATTGTTTACCCCGACAAAGAATTGAATTCGGTCGACCACCTGGAAGGCGTGCGCAATCATCAGTTGCTTGAGCTCAGTGTTATGCCCCTTGCCCCAACATTGCCGCGCATAAAACGTGTAGCCGATCTCGACCAGTGACTGTTCCGGCCGATGACTCATAAAGCGTGAGCTGCCGACGAGTTGATCCGTCTCAACATCAAATACTGCCAATCCGCCCCCACATTCCATGCCGGTGCGGAAAAATTTGATGAATTTTTCTGGCAGATACCGGTCTGGCTCGGGATGCATCGCCCAAATCTCGGGATCTGATGCCACCGCCAGGAGCAGCGCGTAGTCAGACTCGCGCATCGGCCGGGCGTAGACAAGTTGACTACGCAGCTCAGGTTGCCAATGTGATGCGATGTTCATCAACCCTACCGGCCTCAATAAAATCCAGAATGCCATCTGCTAGAGATGTAGTCCTCACCCATTTGTATGTTGGGTTTTCAAATTGCCCCTCAATAGCCCATCCATCTGCTAATCTGTCCGCCGGCCAAAGTTAGTTTTCCTCAAACTATACATCGTGAGAAGCGTGCCGCCGGAAATACAGCCAAGAGTATGCGAAGCAACCACAACAAATGATGCTCGCCACATAGCTAAATCCGATAAAAAATCCTAGCCAGGATAAATCGGGTTGCCCGAAGTTCTTGTACAGAAGAAGAAAGACGCTGCCCAGATAGCCAAAAGCATCGGTAGCATAAATCATAAAACCCGCTGTCCCAACCACTCCTAGGGAAGCCAGTAGACGGTCAAACAAGACGCAGCCATAAGGGACATAAGCAAGATAGCATCCCAATCCAACCATGATCATCCACCACAATGGGCTGATCAATCCCGATTGAAATCCTAGAGTCGCGAGACCGATCATTGCCGTACCCAAGAACATAATGCCGTGGATAGCCGAGACAGCTAGCGAATTGGTACGTATACGCATTAGCAACGCCAGCGCGACAAGTACAAAGAGCGCAATTGGCAATTCAGCGATTGTAAAAACCGCCGGTTGCTCCCCATAGCCAACGGCGTCCCAGATTTCCCTAGCGAAATTGTCGCGGAAGTCGCGGTAGGCGGTTAGCAGCATATACAAGAGAGTGAGAGACACTAATCCGGGTGCAAACCTGCCAAAGAACTCCCGCCTTTGAGACTTGTGCATGGGGCCGCGATGCATCCGCAGTCTTTCGTCCTCTGCTGTTGGCGACGGGATTTGTTTCAGAAAATAGACCGCAACGACCAAGAGGGGCGCAAACAAAAGTCCTGCAATGACGGGCATCCAGTTTTCAGAATAACCCAGGTCAAGTATCCATTTGCCGACGCTCTTTACGGCTCCGCTTGCAACGATATAGCTAGCGCTCAAGCCAGCACCAAGCAGCTCTGATGATTTTCGCCCTTCAAGAAAGCCAAATACGAGTCCCCAAATCATCCCCAAGGGAAGTCCATTGAGGAACAAGAACGCGACGTTGTATGGGGAAGGAGTTACCGCGAAGCCCACCAGTGCCAGCTCAGCCATGCCGATCATCACCAGGATGCTCAGTGCCCGCCGGTGAGGCTCCATCTCCGAAATAACTTTGATGCCCAAGAATTTCGAGCATGTATAGCCAAACACTTGGGAAATGATGAGCATGATCTTGAGATCGACTTCTCCCACGAGCGGCAGGTCAAATGCACCTTCAAAACGCCCAACACTGAAGGGCTTTCGAAACGCGTACATGCAGAAGTAGGTTGTGAACGCTGCGATCATGCAATAGGAGTTGAAAACCGAGGGCCGAGTGTTGCCAAGAAAAGTCTTGATTCGACTCGATGCAGACATAGCAGCCCCCTAATCAGAATCTGTGGTCTCTAGAAGTGCGTGATGCAACTTTTGGGTATACTAATCTGATTCAAAAGATCGAGCAACGCACGGCTGCTTTGACGGATGTATCGGAAACAGGGCTTCTCAGTACCAGGAGGTAACCATCGCACGCAGTTTCAAAGCCATCGTATTCGATTTCGATGGTGTGCTGGTGATGAGCGAGCCTGCGCACTATGCCGCATTCGAGCGCCCCGCTCGTGACAAAGGCTTGAGCATGCCGCCAGGCTTCTTTCATCGAATGGTTGGACGCACCGACAAGGACTGTTCGGAGGAGCTCGCCCAGCACTGGGGTGGCGTGGTTTCAGCAGCAGAGATCCTGCAATGGAAAATAGCGACTTATCCTCAGATCGCCTTGCAGGAATCGACACTCGTGCCTGGCGTCATTGAGTTTCTCAACTTCATTCGTTCTCAGAATATTCGGTTTGGCATCGCCACCAGCGCCAATCGATCCGATATTCGCCCGTTCTTAGACCGATACGATTGGCACGATCTGTTTAGTTCCATCTTTACCGTGAATGACGTGGTCCATCCGAAGCCGCACCCCGAGATCTATCTAAGATCCATGCAGGCACTGCATGCCACGCCCGAGGAGACCCTGGTGTTCGAAGATTCGCCAGTTGGAGCCCAGGCAGCGCGCGCGTCGCGGGCGAACGTCATTGGCATGTTGACGACGTTTACCCCGGAGAATCTGGGCGCAGCCATGCAATATTGGCCGGACTATACGGATCGAAGCAGATGGCAGATTTTCGAGCGCCCCTGAGTCGTGATGCCTGTGGGGTGGATTCGGATTGGTCCTGTGCCAGTTCATTTTATTGTTGGTCGGAGGCTTTACCGAAAAAGAATATCCCGTTGCAGGATCCGTGATGAATCGGCGGCCTATTCAAAGGTGGTTGCGGATCTGTGGATGATCGCGGCGCCACAAAATATGATCAAGACCGTAGTGGTGCAGGTTGACAAAGACCATGGCGCAGAGAAGAAAAACGCTAGTGCCGAATATTTCAGGGTTCATGGCGATCAATTTGTCAATGGTTGAAGGGATGACGCTCAGCACCAAATAGCTCGCGCCGAGCAGGATTGCGGCTAATTTGATCATCTGTGCTTGCACCACCTTCCGAGAACTTCCAACATACTGACGCGCCTCGCTTTGCTTCACGGAAAAGTAAACTGTTAGGTACTGCAGCGAATGAAATGCAGGAATCATCATTAGGAATAAGGGATGTTGAGTCCATGGTAGCATCCACACAAAGAGTGCGACCAGAACAACGATGCTTGTTCCGCCTGACCAGCGCCGCTGGACAAGCCATTGCCGCATCAAGACCAACCCCAATAGGGCCGCAGTCAGCGCTATCAGCCATTGATTGGCGGCTTTGACAGTGTCCGGAATGTTGAGAGTTCGATACGGGAACCCGTACAGTATCTGATCTATCTGGTGATTGTGCGAAATGAACGCGACGACCCACAATGGGTACAGACAAGCGCGGAGTGCGGCTCGCTCCCAGCCTGCCCAAATAAAGCCATGGCGATGGGATGTCGCGAGAATGACGCCAAAGAACTGTTTGACGTAGTGATGCCCCACGGAAAAGAACATGGCGTGGATGGCCCACTCAAGCATGGTGCGCGACTCGGAAAGCAGCGCCGTGCCGAGATAGAGAGCTAAGATCGTCGGCAAGATAACACCAAAGAATCTATAACGCTTAGAAGCTAGGATGTCTTGGCGACGATCCCCGTAAAACATCAGGTACGTGGCCATAAAGTGCGGCATTTCCAGCACGAATCGGCCCAAAATCACCACGGAAAGCACATTCGAGGAATCTGCATACTTTGGAACAAACGCCATAAACATGGCTGCGGCACCAACAGAAAATCCTCCAAGTAGGAGGGCGTCCCCTACTGGACCTACCAAGTGCAAGGCTCGAGCTTCGGTCTGCGGAGCCGCTCTTCCAAGAGCCGGACTCACAGCTGAAAACTCCTGCTCGACAGTGATGCGCCGCAAAGTCTGGCTCATCTCGCGAAGATCCTTCCGAAAGTTACTGTCTATGCATTCGGCATCCCATTTTCATTCTTGAGAGGTAAAGTTTACACCGGGCGTAGCCGATACTCGACATACCTGCTTATGTTCCTAGGAATGAGGGAAGCTCAGATGAAGTTCGGTCGACTAATCTCTGCGCCGAAGGTGCTATCGGTCATGGTATTACTGGCCAGCGGATGCTTTGGCGAAAATGAGCAGTCACGAAAAGCAACGAAGATAAAGACGTCCAGCAACTATACGGCTGGTCAGTCCTGCTCTGACTTGCGTGGAATGCTGGCGGGCCCTTCATCGCTAGGCCTTGCTGGGTCAGTCTTGAGCCAGGCGCAGCAGTCCATTGCAAGTTTGTTGGCGGAAGGGGGAACAACCCCCCATCGTCTGGAATGGCATTCAGTCTTATCGGCAGATGGTCAAGTCTTAGTCGTCAACATTGGCGAACAAAGTTTAGATACCTACACGCGGGATGCGCAGGGCAAGTATGGGCGCATTGAACAACGGCACTTTCGCGATATCTGGCCGAATGCACCCGGACTGGTTCGATTTGCGTTCTTGCGGCGCAGTTTACAAGACGACACGAAAATTGACGTGGTCGCTGATTTTGCAGGTAGCGGAGCGAGCCTGACTTGGAGTGTGCCATTTCGCGGCCTCTGGCAAATGTGGGTGAAGCACACATCGGCATTTGCGCAGCAGCAATGCCGTGGCAACGACGGATTAGCTGTACCGAGTATTGGTGGCGGGCCAGAGACTTGCGGTGATCAGGGAGATAAAGACAATGGTGCCGGTGCTCCTGGGAACGGGCAAGAGGGCTCAAAAACTGGAATGGGAAGTGGCGTCGGCGGTGGCAACAAATGGCTTAGCCACATCCAATCTGACGAAGGAGCCAAACCCGGACAAGAAAAGTCCTCAACCCCAACCCCAAGCGTAGAAGCCCTAGTAAATGTGGAGCCAACTACGACCCCGACTGTGCTTTCTTTATCTGGGGCTGAATCTTCTTCCACAGCGTACATTGTCCCTGGAAGCCTAGCTTTGGCGGGGCCCGACTTTCTATTGACCACGCCAACTGTTCGCGAGCTGATTGAACACGGAGATCCTGAGGCCTGTGCAGGATTGACGGTGCCAAAGGGTACAAAGTTAACGCCCGACGCGCGAGTTGCATTGATAACTACGACCACTAAGACATCGACCTCACTTCAGCGACAGGCTGGTGGTATCGGTGGCTTCTTGATGGGGCAAAGATCGTTCATTTTACATGCGAATATCGGCCAGGATACTCGTCAGTATTTGACGGCGGCCATGGACCTGCAGAGCGAGTTGAATTTTTCATTGTCATATGTGGATGGTGACAAAGTATACATGCAGAATCCACAGCATGCGGGTTCGGGTTTGGTTGATCCTGCATTCTCCGCTGTGGCGATATCCTACGATCGAGGTCGGTTTGCACTATTGGTCACGCGAATTCCCGGCAAGTATCTGTCTCCAAGCGAGCATGGCGGATTCTCCATTACAGATGTCTTTGCGGCGGAACGTGAATTGAGCAATGCGCTCATGATTTGGCAGGCAAATGATCAGACGATGGAGTTAGACCTTCTGGCAGAAGTCCCCGTCAATTTTGGCGTGGGGTTTGTGCCGACAATGTCGACTTCTGCGCGCGCCAAGGACGTAAACACTTATAACGTTTCGACCATGACGCGGCCGCTGAGAATTGATCCTATGTTCACCTATCAAGTAAATCCCTTCGACTTAGATAATCCTCTCCGGCAGCTACGCAAACAGCCTGACTTGCGTACGGGGATCGCTCCCTTTATGGTACCAACGCATTACGACGTTTCCACAGCGTTGCCGAAAATGTACCTAGGCGCTGGCTTTGAAATGCTAGATCCGACCACGCATGGCATTGCCGACCAGATTCCGCGCGTGCGAACACCCATTCTGGCGGCGCACGTGCTCAAGGGTATTGGCAGCGACGGACCTCAATATGACGTCGTCGAAAAACTAACAGCGGGAGGTCGTGGCTCAACGACCACCGCGAACGCGTATACCATCGGTGGTGTCGAATTAGCGACCGGGAAACTTGATGGATCCGTTGTTATCTACACAGCTGTCGCAACGATGAAGGAAAACAAGCCTTACGATCGCGCGTTCTATGAGCCACGAGAGCCAGATCCGGCGACAACTGGTATCTATGCTATGCGCGTGACGCAGGATGGACAAGTCAGCGACCCGGTGCATATCGGCCATAGCCAATCTTGGCCAGCATTGCTGCGGCAAACGGCGCCGACAAACTACACCTTCAATCTCGTCACGGGCTTGGCGAGCTACAGTCGTGTTCCTGGTGCTTATGCCTTTGGCTTCGACGACAGCAATGTTGCAGATCAAACATTGTTCGTCATGTCCGATTGCGGAATCTCGATTCACGATGTGAATGAAGATACAGGCGTTGCGACACCTGCTCCTCGGCAGTTAATTCCGGCGAGTGGGGTAGCCTTCGATAGGAAGTGTGTCAAGTAGGCGGGTAACCCTTGACGCCTCAGTAACTCGTACGCCGTCGGTTCACCGACCTTCAGCGCCGCCATTAATTGTCACCAGTCGGCGGTAGATCGCCAATGTCTTATCTAATTTTGCCGAGACAGCTGGGTCTTCGAGAATCTTTCGAACTCCGGCGTCCGAGCCTTTTTGGGAACTTCGAAACGCACTATAAACTTCCAGGCCTTCAAGGATGATGGTCAAGGCTTGGCGAGCCTCAGAGCGTTCAAGGTAAGGTGTAAGATCCGACACCTTGGAAGCTAGGTAATTGAGAAGCTCGTGGGCTCGCTCGGTGGTCTCAGTACCTTGATTCAAAAGTTGCCTGGGGAGGGCCATTCGCGCCTCAAAGTCGATGAGGACATTAGCGAATGGATCGTATGATATCGTTCCTGCTTCGACTTGCTGTCGCGCCCAAGCGACCACAGCTTCGGTGCGAGCGGCCGCTCCCTCCGGCACGACAGCACCTGCTAAGGATTGCCCGAGCTTTTCCATATCGTGAATTCGGTATGCAGTTTCAGCTATTCCAGTTGCCGGGTTCCGCTCCTGCACTAAAATGTACCAGGTAATATCTTGTGGACTTGGCGCCATGACAAGGCCGACTTCAGTGGATTCCACATCAGATTTTCGCCACGACAATACTGGCATTTCCGATGATTTCTGGAATCGACCTAGCAGCTTGATGGAAAGTGGCCCAGTTTGATTGGGCTTAGCAAAGTAGAAGCCCTCCGTGGTTTCTGACGCTGGAAGGGTCAACCTTGGCGTTGTTCTGTTGAATCCAACCAGCGCCTGTTGAGTCATCAAGTGGTCGAAGGCCTTCGAGCCTTGATCCAAAATCAACTGACGAATCCTCTGCACGCGATCGCTTTGAGCTCCATCACGAGGCGCTTGAAAATCAATGATGGCCTCTCGGCTCAAAAGTTGCTGGCCATCGACTGTGACGTACCGATACAAATTCCAACCTGTCTCCAGTCGATGCAAGTCTGGGTATTTCTGATGGGGAAAAAGTCCGCCCGATGTAGAGTTTGACTGCGCGAACGATTCTTGAAGTCTCTTGCAATCAGCCCACGCGCACCAACTTAAAGAGCACCAGGCCAACCAAATGGCACAAAACGCGTTGAATCGGTTGAGTTTCAATCTTGGCATTAGGATCCACTTAATCTAGCCGTCCTGGTAGACGGCCGCACAATAAATAGATTCCCGCGGCATGGGCTAGAGCTGCAGGGACAGGCTCAACGACAGTCCGCGACCGCTCGGGGATGTGTTCAGTCCAATGCGTATCGGATCCGATCGCTTCAGGCGATTGTGTTGGTTGATGAAGTCGAGAAAATCCTCGTGACCGGGTCTAAATAAAAAGTAAAGACTCGGTGCAGCCATGATCGTAAAGATGCCTGCGGTAAACATCGAACCCTTGTTTTCGAGGTCTGAGATACCGCTCGTAACCATCAGCGCACCAACGGCGACACCGCCGATCGCCGATCCCCAGGCAAGATTTCTCTGAAAGACTAGATCGTCATAGGCTGGCTGCAGCTCGGTGTACGCCGTCGGTTCATCGACCTTGAGTGCCTCCATAAACTTACCAACACCTTGCACGCTTAACTCATAGTATTGGTTGTTGGCTCCGAAAGTGGTGGAAATAGACGGCGCAGAAATGGGTGCCATGGGAGGTGGTGGAGAAGTTTGCGCCGCCGCTTGGAACGAATACGATGCGATGGAAATAAAGATGATGGTGCGACGCATAGCCCGACATCTCCTCATGGGTTGAAGGCAAAAATGTTAACCAATGCCGAATGGCAAGTCAACGTCGATTGATTGGCATATCTAGGCGATGAAATTAAAGCACCATGCACACCGGGACGTTAAATAGCTGCGTCCATTCCATTTCTTGCGAAGGGTGTAATGGGTGTAGGAGTGGCTGCGGGTCTCCCAGGCCCTTTGTAGCTCGAATACTGATATAAATGGCTCGTTCTGTCGGGTGACCCACTGGGTGTGGAAGGCAGACGGCACGCAGATGATAAGCGCCAAGCCAATTGACTGGTTCAAGCACATTCTTGCTGATGATGACGTTGCCAGATTCGTCTCGCACGTCAACCGTCGAGGCCGTCATATCGTCGCAAGCCGCCACGGGTCGAGGGTTAACGGTTTGCATGCAATCGACGCGACGACGCAGAGTTTGGCGAACGATTTCGTAGTCAGAATGAATTTGGTGCAACTGTGCGGCGCGCATCGTATTGCTGGTGTACTGCATCATGATTTGGCTCATGATTCCGATGATGCCGATAGCGATCATCACAGAAATCAATGAAAAGCCTGCATGGTCGTCCCTGATCTGCATATGGCCTCCTGGCTCTGCGCGCACTTCATTTCCACCGACGAGAGTCATGCGCGTTCTATTGGCGTTGCCCACACTGCCTGATAACATGGACGGGTTCGCCTGCTCCGCCCGATCCACCAGAATTTGCGGAGCCGTCGCAGCGGGGAGCGACAGCGTGCATGACGTGGCGGCCGAATTCATAGCCATTTTCGCCAGTGCCTAACTGTCCCCAGTCGTTCATGCCCCAACAGTAGGATTGACCGTCTCTTTCAGCGCAGGCGTGACCACCCCACCCCATGTTGATACTAGTAACGCCGCTCTCCAATCCCTCGATCTGGGTCGGAATGGCCGTTGTCAGCCCATTCCATAAGTCACCCCAGCACTTGACCGCGCCGTTGGCGATCACACATGTTCGGTCGCCAGCCGCAGCAATGGCCGTCACGCCAGCTCCTGGAGACAGATCCAATACGTCGTAACTAGGTCTATCGGGGGTTAGGTGATGAACCCTTCCCAGCTGCCTCTTGGAGTTATCGCCCCAGCAGCGGACTCCGCCACGAGCCACGGCGCAGGTGTGTCGGTCGCCGACTGCGATATCGGTGACGCGGTGGGCGGCGAGTGCCGGAGGAGGAATTGCTAAGACCGGCGCATTGAAATGCCGACTGTCCGCATAGGGGAAGTAGTTGTATCCGGCTACGGTGATGGGATCGCCCAATTGGCCGTCAGCATGCAAGCCCCAGCAAGCCACTCCACCGCTATCGAGCATGCAAGTGTGTTTACCAGAGCTTGCGATTTTTGTGACTGCAAGGCCAAAGTTTGGATAATGGGGGCCCGCTCCAGTCCAGTCATAGGATGAAACATGGCCAGCATAGTTTTGGCTTGGTAACAAAATATGCGAGTCAGGATAGCGGCACTGCATTCCATACTGTGTGCCCCAAACCGTACAGGGATCACCATAATGGAGATTCGTGGTGGTGATCACTAGGCTTTGTTGTGTACCCAAGGCGCCACGGCCGCCGCGACCCCAACATTGGGCTCGACCATTTTCCAAGACGACGCAGGAAACCTGCTCTCCCGCATGGACGATCTCCTTGACAGGTGCTTGCGTCCAGCCAAACCGAGTGGGTTGGCTAGCGTATGCTTCCGCGGAAAGTTCGAGACTATCTCCGTGTGTGCCCTCGAGGTTGACTCCGCCTGTGACGCGGCTAGCGAAGTCATTGCCCCAGCACCACAACTCAGCTCCGTACTTGGCGCAAACGTTTTCGGGACCGGCAAAGATTTGATCAGGCTCGAGATTGGGGAGGCCCTTGATCGGTGAAAAGCAGCGGACCATGTGCTTGGAGTCGACCGGCGTCTCGGGCATAACTGTCGTTGACTCAGGTGCGCTTTGGTACGGAGGTACTGCCGCCAGATCACCAAGCACTCCATTGTAGTTTACTCCAACGCAGTGCACGCGACTGTTGATCACACCACAAGTAAATCCGCCACCAGCGACAGCCTTGCGCAGGGGCCCTTTGGCGACAGGGCCTCCCCCGCACACGACGGGTATGCCGCGATTCATGGGCTTCCAGGTATCTGCATCTGAATTTATAGCTTGATACTCAAGCACCAATCGATTCGAGCCAATCGAGGTGCCGCATTTTGCTCGTACGCGCCAGTTGACGATTTCCGAGAATGGCGCTTTTTGTTCGAGCAGAATAGAACCATCGCAGGCCTTGGCCTCGACGATCGCGCTAGGATCGGTTGCGCATTGTGGTTGTATGGCTGTTTCTGCGCAGTCAATTCGCTGGCGAATATAGTGGGCCAAGTCTTGAGCCTGTCCTGTTTGCACGGCCTGCCGCTTTGCGAGTTTTGCTGTCATCTGCAAGCGACCAAAACCCATCACCACAATGGCAAAAATTCCGATGACTAGAACGGCTTCGATCAACCCAATTCCATCTTGTTTTGATCCAGCGCTTTGGTGCTGTGTGAAATCGTTCATATGGACTCCATTGGGGATTCTCCTTGGTATTTGCAAGGTAGGTGCCATAGGAGAAGGATTGCGAAATGAGAGTAGATTTTCGCAGGTGACGGTGTTTGGATTGGAGGCGTGCTGCTTACAGATGAGCCATAACTATCTAAAATTATGTATATAAATATGGTATACAACGCTGTTCTTTGCAGAAATTGGAGCCTGCTGTCTGCCGGGTCTGCATGATGCCGTAAGCACGTCCTAAATTGCACGTATCTAATCTTGACCGTCGGGGTTTCGCGCTTAGCAGCATAGTCCATGCGCCCTGCTTCTGCGGGACTAGCAAGCTGTAAAACAACAACGGCTGGGGAGGTTCAGTCGGAAGTCTCCATGGAGGCTAGCTTCGATAACCCCACCCAAAGAAAGTGCTACGAAAATAGACAAGTGATTAGAGGTATCGGTGAAAATCGTTACCCTCGTACCAAACTTGGAGACGATCTTGGATTTGCAGCCTACGGGCATAGTTTAGTTTGTGTTACTGAAGGCGATAATTTGACGCTTGAGTTTATGCAACCCAAACCCCATGCACATCTGACCCGTCCTAGAAATTTTGGTGGCTTTGAAAAATTAAGGGCCAGGTGTTTGGATGATACTTGCGATAGGCGTTACGCACACGCATCAAAAGAGGTGCAAATCATGGTTCGGCCAGACGTGCCTGGCTCAGGCTTCATTCACCTTTACGTAACGGAGCGAAGTGATCCTAGCACAGAATACTTGATTATTATCTCGCTGAAAGATCTGGGGACAGACATAAAGCCACGATAGCCCGTGTCGACACTTGCTGTCTATCTTCGAGACTTCGCGTGACCACAAGCAATTCATGTATGGTCACTCTTAGCTTGAAAAATAGGTTTTCATCATCGCGTTCAGGAACATGCCGTCTGGATCGAATTGCTTTCTTAGCTTACAGAAATCCCACCAGCGCGGGTAACGCTGATCGATAGCTGAGGTTGGTGGCGTATGAATCTTGCCCCAGTGGGGTCGTCCATCGAAGGCGCGGAAGATCGCCTCAGCTTCCTGAAAATAGCGCTTCTGATCCACTTGCTTGTATACATGCAGTGAGAGAATGGCACTGGGCCGGCGATAGAATGGGCTGAGCCAGGCCTCATCGGCTGCCGCCACGCGATACTCGACGGGAAAGAAGACTTTCAGGTCGCTGTGCAGGATGAGCTTCATGATCGCGCGAAAGCACTCAGGTCCTGCATCCATCGGCACGGCATATTCCATTTCGGTAAATCGGACTTTGCGGGACGAGGGAAATACTCGGTAGGACCAATCTGCATAGTCTGATTCTGGCATCATGCGCCCACAGAATTTGCTCATGGTCGAAGACAGCCTCGGAGCTTGGCGCGTCATCTCGCAAATTCCGGCGAACAGATAGCGCTCTAGCAACTCATCACCGATGAACCGATCAAAGAGACTTCGCGGCTCAGGATTCTTGACGACATCCAGGGCTTTGACTTGGATGGTGCTGGCATGAGGGAACCAAAAAAATTCGCAGTGGCGGTGTGTGTTGATGAGTTCATCGAACTGACGAAAACAACTTTCCGTCGGCAGATTCTGGCGGCGATCGCGTAAGACGAAGCGAGGCTCACACTTTAGGGAAACTTGCGTCAGGATACCGAAAGTGCCCAGTTGGACTTGCGCAGCCAGCAACAATTCTGGGTGCGTATCAACTGACATTCTCTGGACTTGGCCGGTGCCATCGACAAACTCCAATGCAGTGATGAAAGAGGATAGACTGCCAAATCCCAATCCGGTGCCGTGGGTGCCCGTGCTAATCGCGCCGGCAATGGTCTGATGGTCAATGTCACCCTGATTGGATAATGCTAGCCCATTCGCCCATAGGTGCGCTGTGAGTTTGTTGATGTTACATCCAGCCTGAAAAGTGGCCGTGTGCGTATCGGCGGCAATCGACACAGGGGATTGGAAATTCGTCATGTCGACCAGTATTTGATCGGTCTCAACCAGGGGCGAGAAGGAATGCCCTGCACCCATGACCCGGATGCGCTTGCCCTGATCGCGCGCCTCACGGACCAAAGCGACGATTTCCTCGATGGAGGTTGGCCGTGCGATCATTGTCGGCGAAAACCTAACATTGCCGCCCCAATTGCTAACCATCACGATTGTTTTCCTCCTGCCAATGAAATGATTTAGTAAAAGACGACTCCATCGCCCCGATAAGTTTTGACCCGATCGACGATCGCCCCACCCTTGATCAACTCAAGCTCATGGAAGTGCTCGCACAGCTCTCCAGCCTTGGCGTGGCGAAAAAAGATGGGATCACCGATCGAGAGGGTTTGACCGCTGATATTCACCGGTGTTTGCACCTCTCCGGCCCCTTCGTGGGTAAGGAGCTTTGCCCCGATCGGCAAAAAAGGTTGGGGCAGCCGATCGGCGCCGGAAACGCCTGAGGCAATGAAGCCACCGCTTTGACAGGTATAGATGTGTTGTGCGGGGATCCGCGTGACCGGTAAGACAAAACCGGCGGCGGGTTGACACCCAAGTTTTTCGTAGTAGTCGAATAGCGTCGGGCAGAATATGGCTGACCCTGCCGTCAGTTCGGTAAGCGAGTCATCCGCGCGTGACAGGTGCAGGCTACCGGAGCCTCCGCCGTTCACCAGAGTGATGGGAAGTCCATGTTGCCGCAGCGCGGTTACGGTTTCTTGGCGGCGCGCAAAGACGCGGGGTGTGCTTAGTCTTTTCAGGAATTGTGCGGCCAAGCTTTCCAGTCGACGATAAGGATTGTGATCAGGAACTCCCGCAAGTTGAGCTTCGTAGCCCATGATCGCGGAAAGCCGGACGTTACCCCATCGAGAAGCCGCGCTTGCCAGCTTCACGGCGTCCTGCGCATTTTGCAGCGGAGAGCGGTGGACGCCAAATGTGAGGCCAGGAAGGCGCCAAGACATATCGAGATCAAGGCAGCCTTCGGCAACGATCCCAATACTTTTGGCGGCAGTGTTCAGGAGTTCTCCATGTTCGATGCAGTCCAACATAAATGTGATCTTGCTGCCCGAACGCGTGCGGTGCAGAGCCTGCTCTAGGATTGTGCGGTCGACGCAAGGATAGGCAATGAGTATATCGTGGAAGCCATGATCAGCAAGATAGGCAGCTTCCTGCGCGGAAAATGCCATGACTCCTCGAAAGCAGGAGAATTTGGAAAACACATACTTTAAGACGCCAACCGAACGAACCGACTTGCTAGCGATGCGAACCGGCATGCCATCGGCGAGGCGAGAGATCTGTCGGCAGTTTTCATCGAGAGCATCCAGGTCGACATAAGCCAAAGGCAGTGGACGCCCCGCGATCGCGCGCCGATATCTTTCGTATGCGCCGCTGACGGCCGCTCCCTTGTGTCCGTGATTCATCATCAAATGCCTATTCTTTCGGATTTTTCAAAATCAAGAATAGTTTTTCACCTAAAGCTGTTTGGTAAATTTCCGATTTCTTCAACTGTTGGCTTTGCGGTCTATTTTCGCCCAATTATGGGGGTTCGTCCATGTGCATTCGTCCATTGAAGCTGTTATTGATTTCGTTGTCGCTGCTCATGGCGCATTGTGGGCCTCAGCAAGATCATGCGAGCCACTCGGGCAAAGAATTCCCCGATCCATTGAGCATCCAGCCTTCGCTTTCACTATCGACATCTGATGTTGAGCTATTAGTTGGATCAGGGATCCACGATATTACAGGTCCCATGGTGGGATTGGCTACCATGGGCTATGCCGCGCCGGCACAGAAAACCGGCGGACTGCATCAGCGGCTTTGGGCCCGCAGCTTCGTCATGGCTGAGGCCGAAAACTCGGCGCAGCGCTTGGTGTACACACTCATTGATACCTGTTTTGTGCCTATGATGGTCAAGGCCGCTGTCATCGAGCGCCTGCAGCAGCAATTCGGCGCGGCTTACTCTCATGCCAATGTCATGATCACGGCGACTCATACCCACAGTGGCCCCGGTGCCTATTCAGCGCACGGCATGTATAACCAACCATCCCATGGTTTTTCACCAGACAACTTTGAGATCATTGTCGATGGCATTGTCGCATCGATCGCCCAGGCACACGAACGATTAGCTCCAGCCCAGGTGCGCATGGCTACCGATCATGTTTATGGATTATCCCGCAATCGATCGCTGGCGGCCTACATGTTGAATCCACAATCAGAGCGCAATCTGTATGACTCGCATACGGATACTGAGACGACACTTTTACGTTTCGATGGCACGGATGGTGGGGCTATCGGGATGCTGCACTGGGCTGCTGCCCATGCAACCTCGATTGATAAGACCAATAAGCTCATCAGCGGCGATAACAAAGGCTACGCAGCTTGGAAGATGGAGCGATCCATGGCCTTGCGCTATCTTTCTGGCGAGGGGTTCATTGCCGGCTTTGCCAATAGCAATGCGGGAGATGCGAGTCCGAACACGGCAGGTGACGTCGATGGTGATGGTGACTGGGAGTGTGCGGCCAATGAAAACTTTTCTTGTGCACGGGAATCAGGTGAGCGTCACTTCGCAGCCGCCGTTCGCATGTACGAGAATGCGAATCAAGAGCTACACCCACCGCTGCGCTTCGTGCATCGCTTCGTGGATTTTTCCAATCTGGTCGTCAATCCTGAGCTAACAGGAAGCGGGCAGGCAGCGTCGACTTGCACAGGTGCCATTGGGCTTTCTATGCTCGCGGGCTCGGCAGAGGATGGGCCGGGAGTACTGCGTGAAGGAATCAGCTGCTCTACGGGCGGGCCGATTGCACGACTTCGTTGTTTGCAGACAAAGTTTGCGTGTCATGGTCAGAAACCCGTGGCTCTTGGTACCGGAGCTCTTGGGTCGCCAACCATGACCCCAAACATCCTGCCGACTCAGATTTTCACCATTGGATCTTTGGCGCTTGTCGCGGTTCCCAGTGAATTGACAACCATGGCCGGCCGGCGGTTACGCGACCATCTGCGCGAGGCACTGCGGGACATTGGTGTGACCCATGTCGCCATCGCTGGGTATGCAAATGCGTACTCAAACTATGTCGCGACTCGTGAGGAATATCAGGCGCAGCACTACGAGGGCGCCTCGACGCTCTTTGGTGAATGGACGCTGGCTGGTTATCGACAGGTTTATCGCGGTCTAGTGGATGCGCTTGCCCGTGGGGAACAGCCGCCTGGGGGGCGTCCGCCGGTGGTCAAGTACCCCGCAAAGCAAGTTGGGCTGGCTGGTCACATTGATCGGGTTCCTGCGGGCAAAGTCTTCGGTTCGGTTGTCAAACAGCCAGAGAGTCGTTACCAGCATGGTCAGGTGGTGCGTGCTACTTTTCAGGGCTCGCATTTGAACCATAGTTTGAAAAAGCGAATGCCCTTGCTTGAAGTGCAGAGGTGGGAGGAGGGCGCATGGCGCCCCATCGTCTTTGATTGGGATTTTCATACAAAAATGCGCTGGGAAGACATGGGCGGGTCCATGTCACATGTTCGCGCCGAGTGGGATATCTCCGAGGATGTACAACCCGGAAAGTATCGTATCTTCCATCGCGGTTGGGCGCGGAAGAGCGGCGTTCAGATCCAGATGTACGAAGGAACGACGAAAGATTTTGAAGTCACGGCGTCGAGTCATTCTCGGTAGTAGATCGCGGTTTCTTTGTGAAATCTTCCGGTGGCCATCAGCCAAAACATCTTGAAATCGCCCCTGAGCGACCAACCTGGATAGGAAAAGGTCGCTGGGCGATTCCTCTCCACAAGAAAATGACCAATCCAGGCGAATAGGTAGCCGGCGACAGGTGCCCACGGCAGAAGGATCGGGTTTTGATAGGCCGCAGCGCGTCCGACGAGAGTTATCGCTATTAATGTGCCCATGAAATGCAATTGCCGGTTCATGGGGTGGCGATGCTCTCGCAAATAGAACGGCCAAAACTCTTCAAAGGTTTGAAACTTTTCCGTCTCTCGTCGCGACATAAGGGTGTAGCCTCTTGCGATGATACATCTGGAACGCGTCAGTCAGCCCTCATGGGGGAATGAATCCAGTATACCTCTCATGGCGCTCCTGTCTCTCCCAGAGTGCGAAAAGGCCGTCCAGGACCATTCGATTCTCGCCCCTTTGCTCTTCAGCCAAGACATTGGAGCGATTCACCTTTACCTCGATGCTAGCAAGGGCGGCCGTAACAAAGGCCTTCAACTCCGCAAAGTCAGATCTTAGTCCTGCGAACTCACCTTTCAGGCCCGAAAACTTCAGCTCGAGGCGTTTCTCACTGGCGATGATTTCAGACCGCAGCTCCTTGGTGGCTGCCTTGAGCATGCCTCGGGTCACAAGTTGATCGTCAGGCTTTGCGCTCGGCATTTTCATAGGGGGCTTACCTACCATCCTGGCCTCAATCATGGTGCGCTCCGGCGACCTTTTGCCGGCAATTCTTTGATGGATTGTGAGAGTAGCGAAAGGCGATTGCCGATGCCAATGACATGTGAAAAGCATCGAGTATTCTTTGACTTAACGATGAACGAGGTCCAGGCGATCGCACCCAGCACCGGCCAAGCCCTGAATCTCGTAGGTCTATCGCTGTCAGACAGACCATCAGATCTCAGTACGTGAAGAACTTCACCGATTCTTGCTTGCTGCAGTTTTTCCAGCAGGTCATGCCCACGTTTGTCGACATGGCCGTTTCCACGCCGGGCCAGACTTGTGCCGTGGCAACTGGCACTGATAGATCAGAGCTAAAGCACATGACGGTACTATCATGTATTTCCCCGTGTAGGATGGCACAGTTCGGGTGGGTGGGCCCAAAGTCAGGTTGACTTGCATGAGTTTCGCACTCAGTTGCAAATGCGCCATCTTCGCCGTAGGTAACGGCCTGGTAGCCGTGAATATCTAGGTAATTCAAAACTGTATATTTTTGGACCGTTCCGAATGCGGAGACAACTGGATCGTCGGTCGTAAAGTCGATGATAGTCTCCTCGCCAAGTTTCATCGTTGGGCCATCACAAGTCATGTTGGCCATGATTTTGTCCAAAGGATCTTCATCGGCTGCAAGTTCACCAAAGGTGGTGGTGTACGCGGCACTCTCTCGCGCAATGTCATCGATGGGTTGATTGACGGAAGAAACTTCTGCAGCTACCGCGCGATCTTGAGTTACAGAATCTGCGCAGGCAAAATGTAGGGCGCAGGCCAAAAATGTTAGAGTTCGAGTTAACACAGCATGCCCCCGAGCTTCGAAGATACCGCCAATCCTCGCCACTTTCCTCCAACCAACGTTGAGAGCTTTGTCGGTGTCGAAAACTGGAGACTAAAGGGGTTCGTGATGGCTAGTGTTTTATTTTTCAATATCAGCGAGTTAATGTCCTGATTCCTGCGCAGATTCGGGCACCGACAAGCGCATGTCAGGTGCTCGCAGGCCAACCCTCTCGAGGCGTGTGACTTCACTAGCCGGGATGAACAGCACTCGTGGGAATACTCCCTATGTAACTAGGCTTTTCGATCTTAGCTACTACAGTGCCGCGCGGTTCCTTCGTTCAGATCTAGTTTTATATTGTTAAATTGATGCATTACCATCGACTGCTGCCCCAATTGCAGCAATTCTGGGCGGTTACAATTTCGCCCGCGCCCAATAATTATCTTTATTTTCATGGTGTTAGCGGAAATCTTCCGATTGGCCCGTAGTCTGCATGGACAGTCTCGCAGAACCCCTAATAATTTTTGAAACGCCTCAACATTCTGTGAAGTTGTGCCGATCGCATGGAAGAGCTGTCGGTGATGCACCGTGCCACTAGAGATTTGTCCGTGGGTCGGACAGCTCGCTCGGGAGATCACATGCGCTTGGTCGACTACATCGTTATCAATGTCGCTATCGCTGCTCTCGGTGTGGCCTGCTCCCGCGCAAAATCCAGCGCTCCTGGGGAAACCCAGGCCAAAAAGTCTACTTTGGGCGAAAAGGATCGCGATGAGTTTGGCTACCTCATCGAATGGTACGGCTTTCGCCCGGAGTTTGACCGGGCCCTGAGTCCTATCCAACTGGGGCAGGAGCTGGCGACGAGCGCTGAGGCTGCCTATGTCGTCTCGATTCCATTGAACCGTGCGCCGTCTGATCCCGCTCGTCTGAATGTGCTGACGCTGCGCCCAACAAGCGGGCAGGAGTGCGCTGGCTTTGAAGCGGAAGTGGCGTCGGGTACGTTTAGCGATCTGACGCAAAACCGGCATTATCTCACAGCGACTTTTTTCAACTACGATGCTGCGGAAAGCACCCTGAGCTTCGTGGCTTCGCAAGTGGATACGAAGTTTCCTTGTTCGCTTTTTTTGGTCACGGAAGAGTTGCCCGATAATGCCGCCGGCATCGGCTACAGGCCGCTCTACGGTGCCGTGGCATTTGCCTTCACGGCGGCAGGACCAGACCCATCCAGCAGCGACGTAAAATTGTTCAGCACAGAAACTGGTGGGGTCGAGACTTCGACGATTGTAGCCGAGACCAGTTCCGGCAGTACGATGACTTTGGTCGCCGCCCCAAACGGTAGGGATCTGATCTGGGGTGGTCGGTTCAACGTTGTCAAGGAACGGCGTGCCGGCACTTGGACAGCCCCAATCAATCTATCGAGCTCTGGCTCGTTGGGTGCAATGGACGTTGTTGCCATCGGATATGCCACTCATACGGAAACGCCAACACCGTTCGTTGTGAAAGGCTACGGTTCTGTCGCTCCGGTATTTTATGTGGATCGCTGGGATCCGACGGCGGGTGGCTTCATTTCTGTGAATACAGCTGGGCATCTCGTCCCAACCATATTTGGCGCATCGAATGTTGAGGGGATGCGGATGGCATACTTTTCGTTCGGTATGGATTTGACTCTTCGAGTGGCTGACATCAGCAACATGAACACGGGCGTGAAGGAGACTGAGCCGCTGATGTCAGGAGACACTTCCGCACACTGCAGTGGCATTGACGGAGCGGCCGCAACGATGACAACTGCTGGCGAGACTCTGTTTGCTTATGCCTGTAGCCGCGGCGGCGAGCCAATTGACAATGCACCGCTGATTATCGGTCGATTTGTAGCGGACAGCCAGCAAATCAGCACCACTTCCTTCGTGGTCGGCCACGAGTCTGGTTTGATCGCTGATCCCATGGTCAGTCGCACTTATGAGCCCCTTGTCCTAGCTGGCAATGATGGCGACATTCATGTGCTCTATCGAAGTACCACTGGGCTGAAGCTCTTTTACGCGCATGTGACGCGAGACAATCAGCTGACCACGAGCACGATCGATGTCTTGGTCGATGATGTATATAACAAGTTCATGAGTGGACCTAACGGTTTGACGGCCAGCCTGGATGGGGAGCGAGGAGTTATGCATTTGGCGTTGTACGTGGGCAGGGCGGTCGGTGCTGGAGCCGTTTACTATGGTACGTATGTCCTCGGTGCAACGGTCTTTCAGCCAAAGTTGGTCGAATCCAATGCGAACACGGCGCTATTCAGTCGAATGGTGGAGTTTCAATGATATACTCAACAGTCGCAAGGACTAAGATCCGAGGCCATTGGACGCACATTCTTGGTTTGGCGATGGCTTGTAGTCTAGGCTGTACCCGCAGCACGTCTAGCGGCGCCGACGAAGCACAATCCAAGAAAGGCACACTCGGCGAAAAGGATCGCGATGAGTTCGGCTATCTCATTGAGTGGTACGGCTTTCAGCCAAATTTTGACCGCACCTTAAGCTCTATTCGGATGGGGCAGTCGCTGGCGACGACCGTCGAGAATGCCTATGTCATCTCAGTGCCATTAACTCGCGAGCCATCTGACCGGTCACGCCTGACCGTGCTCACGCTGCGCCCGACAGTCGGACAAACATGTGCCGAGTTTGAGGCGAATGTGGCGTCGGGTACTTTCAGCGATCTAACGCAGCACCGACGCTATCTGATCGCTTCGCTTTTGAACTATGATGCGGCAGAGAACGCCCTGAGTTTCTCGGCGTCACAAGTTGATGCACAGTTCCCTTGTTCGCTGTTTGTGGTCACGGAAGAGTTGCCTGAAAATGCTGCCGAGATTGGCTACCGTCAGCTCTATGGTGCAATTGCCTTTGCTTTCGCGGCACCCTCGGCAGTACAGCCCAACTCGGGTTATAGCGACATCACATTCGCAACGACAGCAGGTGGAACCTGGTCCCAGTCGATCATCCGACCAGATGGTGGAGCCGGCAATATTTTCAATTTGGTGCAGCGACCAGGGGGGCAGGGCTATTTGTTCTGTCAACACTTTCCGCAAATGTACGAGTCGACCGTTAGCGGATGGACAAATGCGCTGCCGTTGGTTGACTACGGTGGCCTTGAGTTTGGCAATGTCGGCATTGCCTTTGATACAACTGGCGCGCAAGAGAAAACATATGTCCTGAAGGATCAGTTTGCGGGCGGCGCACCCCAATTACAGCTAGACGTACGAACATCCCCGAGTTCCACGTTCGGTGCCTACAATAATGGCGATGGATTTCGTGATTACACTACATTTGCCTTTTCTGCTGCAGTGGGGTTGAGGTTCTCGTTTATGGAGGAGCAGGGATCTGGAACTCAGAACTTTTATATTCATGTTGCAGAAATTCCTAATTTGGACAGCGAACTGTATTCATCTCCGCGCTTGTTAGACAGTGCACCCGGCAATTATGCCTGCGCCGAAATGTTTGGTGCAGCGACTCACTTGCAGCCAAACGGCGATGTTTACTTTGCCTATACTTGCCGACGCTCGGGTGATTCATCCGCCACGGCGCCGATGAATATCGGTCGCCTGCCAGCTGGTGGCGGAACGCCAAGCCAGATATCTTTTAAGCTTGGATATGAAACAGGTGCCGCGGATTCCAGCGTCAGCCGTTTGCAGGCGCCCGCTATTTTGCCGGGGCTGAATGGCGATATCCACTTTCTGTATCTGAGTAGCAGCGGACTCAAGATGTTTCATGCGCATTTTAAGGCGGACAATAGCTTATCCGTGCAGGAAATTGACGTCATAACCGATGTCTCACGAACAGACCTTGTTGCTGATCGTGGATTCTCTGCCGCTATGGATGCCGAGCGTGGCATTGTGCACACGGTGTTCTATGCGCGCGATGGCGGTGGCAGCGAAGATCCTTCCGCTCCATTTTATGGCGCGTATGCACTTGGATCTGGAGTGCTTTCGGCCAGAAAAATCGGAGGCGAATCGGCTGCAGCCACGGTCAGTCGCATTTTGTTGGTCAATGACTAAAATGCAGTGCGTGGCAAGACGCATCAGCACGATAAGCCCGGGCCCAATTCGCCACCAGATTCTAATCGATCTTCAATCGACGGCCGACTTCCGCCGCAGTCAATCTGTCATCGGCCACCATTTTGGCTGCCTGTAGTTTGATTTTCTTGTCGAATTTCGCTTTCTGGGTTTCCCCTCGAAAAACAGACAGTGGGTTATGCATAATTGGGCGTCTACTTTTCTGATAAGTGTCAATTCCAAGGTATGCCGTATTTTGCTGCCAAGTGCCGCGCCGCGCCGTGGCAGTCACCTAGTCCTGCGTCTTCCCGAAACCAAGCCACTTCGGCTATGGAGGATTGCCGTTCGTCCGCATAGTCATAGTACTCAGAATCAACACCTAGATTGATTTGAGTGTGATCAGAAAATAGGGAATCAAAACTATAGGGCTTGCTCGCCTCCGTACCATTCACTGCTAAGATCGCTTGCGTCGCAGTCGTTCGGAACATGGCCACATAGCGGCCATGCATCTCCTGATAGGGAAGATTGATAGTTGGGTAGTTTCCGTCAACTCGTCCAGGGAGTGCAAACTGCAGAACTTCGGTAATTGACGAATAGGTGATCAGCAACTTCATGCTCGTGGTGCCGAAGGCAAAAGCCAGATTGTTTTCCCGCTCAGGGTGAAAACCTACGACGACTCCGCAGCGGGCCTTGCTTTCCTCGAGGCCCCCCAGCTGAAACCCAGCAGCCGACGCATTAAAAGTTGCCACAGCGCCCAAACCTTCTATTGTGGTGAACACCGCGCCATAAGCATCATACTGGCTTGCAGGCAACATGGTTGGCATGGTCGACAAGGTGGGCGTCCAGTACATGATGTCGGACTGACCCTCCGCTTCGTAGTGCAGATAGAGGTCGCCGTAGTCTTGAAGCGACCCCGACGCACCTTGTGATGCTGGCTTATTAGCCACCCCCACGACTGCATGCGTCACCGTTTGCGGTAAGGTAATTGCCAGAAATTCATCGCTACCTAAACGTCTCGAAAGCTGCTTGATCGCTAGATACTCGATTCTCTCTTCGGATGTTCCAGGATAGGCCACAATGAGGATGGCCTTATCTTCAATGGCAGAGATCGCGCGCGTATCCGCAAACACGGTAACCTGCAGCGGTTTCAAAATGGAATTTCTCGGCAGGGACACATCGTCCTCTGACGCTCGAAAGGTACCAAAAATCTCGATTGGCTCCGTTTCTAGCGACGAGCCCACGACATATGACTCCTCCACGCGCAAGTCAAAATCATAACTCGTCACCCCGGGCAAGGCTTCGAGGTGCATTTTGCCTATGCCGACCTTTCCACCAACGGCATGTTGTATACGCAGATATCCAGGCAACGCCTCGCCGTCGTCCCGAGTCCGCGAACGAACAACTTCCGCCTCGCCCTGAGGAATGGATTTGGTTGGGCTGCAGGCAACCTGACACATAAGGATGCCCAGAGCGAGGATGGATTTTTTAAATGGTCTTTTCACATCAATCCCCGCGTGATGGATCAAACAGCCTGATCCAGTTTCGGCGCTAGTTTCAAATACCAACTTCGTTCCAATAAATCGCAAGCAACGCCCAGGGAGTCACGAGTTCGGCCGCCACTGAGCTTTTGTGAAAGAGTTTCGTATTCCAGGATGACAACTGCGGCCAAATCGAGCGCTTTATGACGACTGAGAAATCTAGCAGCACAGAGCTGCGTCAGAAGGTAGTGATCAATACTATGGAGAGATTGTGCAGTCTCGAGCATTTCACCAACAAATTCAATTCGCCGCTCCAAGGGATAGTCTTCGTCATAGAGCTTTTCAAGAAGACGGACGACGCTAGCGATACATCTATCGCTCTCAACAAACAACCCGCTGCGTTTGAGCGATGTCACGGATGTGGGGTCTTTCACGAACTCGGTGCTAAGAATGGCTCTCATCCACAGGTGGACCTCTAAAATGAACCCTGAATAATGGTGAGTCTTGTGCGCTTTAGTCGCCCGCAACAATGGTCGAAAGTTGGAGCGCGCGATACTCTCTACAATGATCACCTCCCAATCCAAGTCCATCCGCGCACGATCACTCAAATCTGGGTCTCGTGACCACTCCGCTAGCAACAAGCGCGCTGAGTCAAAATCCCCGCGCAGACGCAAAAGTAGTAGTATGGAAAGCTTAGCTTGTTCATCCAGGGTCTTGCTCAAACCTTCGCGAATGGCGTCCTGCAGCTGAATCAGAGCGGCATCGCCGTGACCAAGTCGCATCAGTCGACGTCCCATCGCTAACTTTTGAAAGCCAGCATTTCCCGGCAGGGCGAAACGTGACGTTCGTGAAGCCAAAGCCTGCTGCCAGAGTGACGCTAAATGCCGACCCTCGCGGCGCTGCAATTGGCTCTGAATACTGTGCAGCTCGCTATACAGGTACCCAAGGCTCGATTGCGGACTCACATGATTTGCTTGCAAAAGCTTGATGGCCGTCTCGACATACGAATTCGTTTGCGTTGGCGTCAGCCCACCGCTCCGCTCGTGGGTAACGAGGGCCGACATGATACAAACGAACAGTTCCAAAGTTGCGGGCACAGTCGCATGCTGAGACAACTCGGCGATGCGAGAGCGCAACTCCGCCAACCTGGCTCGCCCGTCATCGCGATCGGCAACGACGCTTAGCCACTGACGAACCCGCTCCTTGGTAGCGGACAGTTCCGCCTCACTCCAAAGTGGTTTGTTGTATAAACCTGACATCGATGAATGGCCTTTCAAATCAAGCCAATTCTTAGCAAACGTCCTGAGACGATTCACTTGTTGCTATCGGCAACTTTGGCCAGAAATCTGAGTGGGTGATGCCCTTAGCAAAGCAAAAACTACGCCGAAACCTATCACTCTGAAATGATAGAGATTCGATCGGCGTGCGGCAGGGCAGGGGTGCCAGATTCAACACGATCCGGATCGCCGAAGTCCCTTTATTTTCCGTATGTTAAATCGCGCCCAACCGATCTCACGGTCGAGCCGTCCGGCCCACAGTCGTTAACGCATTGTTTTTTCACCTATATTTGAACGTCGGTGCGGGTAATTCAGCAAAGGTTCCGGCCTCCATTCCCGCACGCTTCTCCGCAAGTCCGCAAGACGTCTCAGGAGCTGCGTTCGACGTCGCTTTGGCAGGTGGGTTGCAACAGTCACTGCATCCATAACAAGTCGCCTTTTAACAGATATTCATCGCTCAACCGGGGGGTTCCCATGTTCAATGTCTTAAGCATCGCGATCGCTGTCGGCGTCATCAGCGCGTGCAGCACTTCGGAGCCGGTCATGAATGAGGCGCAGAAGCCGCGAACGTCGTCCATCGCATCGGAGGCGATCCCCGCACATCAAGAAACTTTCGCCGAGAAAGCCTTTATGCTCCTGACCGGAGCCCCTCCCCAAATTGGCGAGGAGCTACTGGTCGAGCAGGCCTTCAGTGAAGCACCCTACGAATTCATAGAGCAGATGCTACATTCACCGCGTGGATGCAGCTACCTAGCACAATCCGCCCACCTGGCATTCTTCCAGCGCTATCCAAATGAAGATGAATACTATTCCATTTACAATCTCTGTATCGATGGTCAAGTCGACTCCATTCTGGTCGCCGAGTCGATCACCAAATCCAGCGTCTATGCAGAGTACGTCGGCACGCTTGGGAACGACGATGCTCAGCTTCGCGAGCGAGTCGCCGCACTCGCGCAATTCTTTCTCCCCTGGAAGGAGGAGCATGGCGATGCTGTTGCTTACCTTGAGACCGTTCAACTGACGGACTATCTTCAGAAACAGTTCTCAACCCAACCAGAGACAGCTGCAGAAAACCTTATGTTTGCCATGCAACCATTCTTCAACCATCAGTATGAACAGAGATTTGCCGAATCCGCTCGGAGACTTCAGCTCATTGACGCCCTTAGCAGCGCTACGGCGAATGTCTATGCGTTTTCTGGAACCTATGGAATGACCATTCATGTACCACCACCAAAGGAGAACGCTTGCACGGGCACCATTCCCCCTGACGGCGTCCTTTATGTGAGCCAAATGGTCATCCGATGTACGGAACCAGATACCAAATTCGGTGGCCTGCCCGCGCAGCCTCCGAAGAGTGGAGCAGTACTAAATTGCGGTCGTCCCTTGCAACACTTGTTAAAGGTTTGCACAAAACTCGCAGAATTTACCCAAAACGAAAATGAAAGGCAGTGCCGAAAAGCTCAGGCGCTGGATGCTTACGAGCCAGATCCTGATGCGCTGAAAATTTGCTCTGCTCAACAGAATCCAACGGAGATGATGGAGACAGCAGAGCGGCTGTCCAGTACGATGAGCCCAAACACCGCATCCAAGGGGGATCCGACCAACCGAAATGGAACTGTGCGATACCTGCCAGTGAAAGAGCTTCCCACGCCCATTTTAACAGGCTCAGTTGCTTTACTCCAAACCTTACTTGGGAAAGGCACTGCGGCTTTGGAAAACACACCGAGACTAAAAGCATTGAAAGTATGCGTCTCCGACAAATCCGGTGCGGGTTCAAAAAGCAGTTTGCCGCGACTCCTTATGTTGGGTAACACAGCCGGAGCACTCTCACTGGCAGTCATGTATCACCGGGATCCGCTTGCTCAGGGCCAGGTACAAGGTTCTTGCCCCGAAGGCTCAACGCCGAAACCAGTTGACGACATACTTAACCCCAAGGACGCCAACAACGGCAACAAGGACACACCTTCTAGCAATTACACACCTGATCAGATGGGTATCCTCGCTGGCGGCCATTCTACTGCTGAATTCGGTCAAACTTCCGGTTCATCCGGTACTTCCAGCACTTCAGACTCCCAAAGTCTGGCGCAACCCGAATCGCAGTCTCCAGGATCGTCGGATTCCTTGCCAAGCCAGTCACCTACATCAAGTCCCGAGCAAACGGGAGGCGTGGTTCCATCAACATCCCCAACGGCTGGACCAGAGCCAGTACAATCCATCGAACCAGAGCCAAACGAGACCTCAACCCCGACGCCGGAACCGTCGCCGTCAGAGGATCCAGAACCCGCATCATCGTCATACCCAACGCCCGGGCCGACTCCTCAGTAAGCGCGCGTCGCAACGCCGCAACATCAGGGGATATTCAATCGAGATTCCCCGATTTGCTGGACTTACGGCACATAACTCTCCTAATTCAAGAAAGGCGAACGATGAAGTCCTTGCTTAATGTTGCAATTCTATTGGTTGCAATGAATGATCAAGCCTATGCACAGGGCCTATGGAAAGCGACCGAGGATGAATACAGGGAATTTATGGTTCGCCAAGGAATCGTTGACGACGTGGGGTTCGGTGCGACGGGGGCAAAGATCATGGACTACTACGATCCACGGCGAACTGCTGGGGCTGGATTTATTAAAGACCTAAGGGCAGTTGGAGCAGAGGGAAAGTCAGCAATAGTTTTTCGGCCTGGGTACTTCACGCCCAACAACGCATTTCATGAAGGTCAGCATGCCTTAGGTTACGTTACTGGACAGTATGAGCCGATGTTTTTTGATGAAGAGTTACGAGTCATTGATCCGGTATTAGCAGACACGCGGTTTGGCAAGAGGGCACGTGCCCTCATGTCGCCAAAAGAGCTGGAAACGCTCAGGCAATACCAGCAACTGTCTCGTTATCAGAAAGTCATTAATGCAGTGGGCCTTGGCGCATTGGCTGATGATCCCAGCAGCGTCCAAAAGAACCTCCATCCCAAGTCGGCATGTCCTCTGAAACGGCAACCCATTGCCGGCCCACTCCACCTGTTCATTCAGATGAATCCGCATTTCGTTACGGTGGGTGAGGAAATGTACCTGAATGCCCGCAATGAATTCGTAGACCTAGCTGGTAACAATGAAAGCCTGGCAGACGCCGCTTGGACCGGCGCAGAATGGGGACTTGCGGCCCGAGGGATCACCGCACTATTGGAAACGCCAACTGGCCAGGGTACTCTGCTCAACGTCTCATATGGTTTAGGGCAAGCCTTTTCTAAAAGCATCGCAGTGGGTCGAAGTGCACTAGCAACTGCCGCATCGATTGGCGGGAGAGCTAGCTTGCCCGCACTAGGCGTTGCAATTAGCGCCGGATTTAGTGCCGCCATGCTGCATACGATGGGCGGTTCACGCATGAAAACGCAAGTTGGCCTTCCGATGAACGGAGGCCCACCCGGACAGTACCATTCTGCGATTGGCTGCCATGGACCACGCCGAGCAAACAAAGATGGTCCCAATACCAACTTCGGTGCGAGTCTGGAAGAGGCCATCAATTCACCAAAGCCACGCTAGGGCCGGTAGCAGCGAAGTGTCTCGCAGCCAAATTATCGACATAAATGAATAGTTGAGGTGCCCGCCTTCTCACTGAGGTACAAGTTGATGAAGTAATCTCTATCGGCCCCTCCTAGCCCCATCATCTCTGTAGCCTCATAGGCCTATCTAGCGCTATACGAACGTCACCGAGCATGACTTGGCTCAACCGCGAAAGATGGATTCCGAGCCTTGCTGAGAAGCTCTTAAGGGCGCCCCTTTCTAGCTGCCGACGATGCTGCGCATAGAGGCAAAGAACCTTTTTGTAGCTGTCTAGGCGTACTTCAATCATTGATGCCCCCTTTGCTGCCTACCAATACATTCTTTGGTAACAAGATTGCCCCGAGTCAAAGTTTCTCGCGTCAATTTGCTGCTGTCTCCAATCTTGATCTGACTTCCTCGCAGCGTCGTCACTGCGCATCATCGGCAGGTAGATTCGCTCTTCAATGTCCCTGTAGGGAGTCCACCAAGAACTGCCACTTCTAAAGTCAGTTTGAATAGCTCCCGTCAAAGGGTACATCAGCATGTCGCCGATTTTCATTCCGCCACCCGCAAGTTGCATCCATGGGTTGCTGGCCACAGCCTCAACTCCATCTTGAACGCCATAAGGCAGCTGATGGTAGGTCCAATCAAGGGTGTCGCCTATGAACTCCTCAACTTGACGATTGCTGCCAAGAACGACGCCCCCAATCCCCAGAGCTTTGCCGATTCTAGGTGGAAATCTCAAGGCGCTTGGCGGAGCAACATCCTTGGGTGATGTCGCGCGAGGCGCTCTACATTGTTCAGCGCTTGATGCTGTACAGATCGACATGCCTGTCTTGCATGCGGGAACCTCTCGCGGCTTGATGCTCATAACCGAATATCCATCGCTGTCGAGTCCCCAAGATATATCTATGTTTTTACGAAAGTCCGCTCCATTGCCGATAGGTGTCATGCTGCCATCAGGATAAAGAACGTGCGCTTTGCACTCGACCAAGGGGATGTTTTCCAGGACTCGAACGATAAATGGCCCCGGAGGGTTACAACCCAAGTCATTTTTCCACCGGCCATTAAGCCCGTCTGCTGGCAGTTCAAAGACGACGGTATTCATCCCCCTAAGTCCGGGCCAAAGTTCGCACGTGTTGAAATTAATGGGCCTGCCGGGTGTTCCGGGAAGGTGATCGCCCAAGTTGGGAATCCTTTCGGGCTGAGTCAGACCATGGTACATACAATTGCGCGTCTCACTTGGACTCTGACCCATCGCTTGCGAGGCGATCAACAAGCCAGCCATCAGCTTCCTCGTCCAATCAACCATCTCTGCAGCATCATCGAGCGATTTGAGATGAAGTTTCATTGATTATCCTCTTGTAAAGTTCCTTGCTCGTTGGTTGCAAAACTCCATCCACACCAGTCTGGACGGCCACTTTGCAAAAGAATCCCAGTCTTTCATGGATGTTGATCGAAACCTCAGGACGGCCCAACCTGAACGTCTTGGCTGTATGAACGTTCAATTCAATCTACCGGACGCAAACTAATCCATTGATTACAGCTGACTACACGGCAAGCAGGCGAAATCCGGGTCTTGGCTGCGGTTATCCGTTAGGAGTGTCCAGTCACGTGTAAGTTAAATCTCGATCTTTGCAGCACGCTCGGTTCGCGCATTGCTTATTTGAGCTGACCGACCGGATGTTTTATAAACCGTTTTCGACCTGTAGAGTTGCTGTACCAGAAAGCCGACCACGCACAACAGTTGCGCAAACGCTAACGCACTCAAGTGAGAGGCACTAACTCCCCCGCATCCGGAATTTCCGTTAACGCTGGGATTGCAATGAATCACTTGAAATCTACCTATCAGTGCTTCGCATCCAATTTGGGCCTCCCTCACACGCAAAATACCCCTATCATCGCCGCAACATCGTCATGGCCACATTCTGGCCGCGAAATTGCATTTCCCTTTGATAAACCAAACCGGGATAGACCCATCATGCAACGCCCAACAATGTTCATGAAACCAGACAGCGGCTCAGTTTTGTTAGCCACGATTCTCAGCCTTGGGCTCTTGGTCATGGTGGTACACCTGATCGTCAACGCGCAAATCGCCGGCAAGCGATGGCAGGCAAAGATCGTCAAGGCCTCTACCCTGGAAGAGCTCCGCTCAGTGGTGCGCGCAAACTTCCAGTGTCAGGCGACACGGAACTTATTGTCGAAATCTTGCAACATCGGGCAGCGGGTGATGCCCAAAGGGCTTGAAGACATCGGAAACCTGTCAAGCCAGGGATACGATCTCGCCGTGGCTGGCTTCAAGTTGCGATTTCAATGTGCGGCGTCAGATGCGACCCAATTCGCCGTGCTGGTGGCTGAGCAAGGTGCAAGCTCACCCGCTCCCACTCATCCTGACGCGGATGCAGCAAGTCAACCAGAGTGGCGCGACCTCTTCGATGGCATACCCATCGCTTGCTCTGACGATGAGTGCGAACAAGGGATCGATGAGACCCGCGTGTTGAACATGTCCCAAGAAGATATTCGCACATTGCTGGCATCGATCCCCAGCATGCCGCCGCTACCCGCCAAAGCGCGATTGGTCGGCGACGCGGCCAGCGCCGAGCTCGCCTGCAACCTTGCCGGGTATGAGTGGGTAGAGAACTATGAACGTCAGCCGTGCGATGGCTGGCAGAGTGCTATTTGGCGCTGGTCTAGCCATAGTTTTCAAGTCGCCAACGAATGTTTCGCCATCCGACATCTACGCCAGGTTCAATGCCGGGGACTCCGCCTCTGCTCCGACAAATGTTCAGATTCATATATGAATCGAAGCCACTACGCGATTGCTGCGATCACCGCCAGCTTTGAGCAAGCCATCCCCTATCCACTCGAAGGCAATATCGCACTTAACACCAATGGCTCCAAGACGTATCCTCATGCCCACTTGCATGGACAATCCGCGGAAACACGCCGTCGTTTTTGCGAATTGCGAGGATATTCTCAACCATCAAGCGTTGAACTGGGAGCCTACGCGTCGCCCGGTGATAACCTCTTGGCGCGTTTTTCCACCGTGTCGGCAGCATGGCTGCTGGAGAACGCCGCATCGGCAGGTAATCGACGCATCAATGCCATCACCTGCGAGCAACCCGTTTATCCGCAATGTTTGCAGAGATTTCAGCTTCGCTAGACGCTGGGCAATAACGTTCACGGTTGGAAAATGATTTTCCAATGCACTGCCAAGGATGGCCTATGAAAATGACCCATGTTAGCTACAGCGATAGTGGTTTCTCGTTATTGGAACTTTTGATCGGTATCAGCCTTTTGACCATGTTGATTCTTGCCATGAATCAGATCTTATTGCACTCGGCTCTGGAACTTAATGCTGTGTCCTCCAGGGCAAAGGATCAGGACTTGCGACTATTCCTGCGTGAGCGAATGGATTGCACTCTAACGAAGGTGGATCAGTCCTGCGAAGGGAAAATTACCCTATTCGATCGTCGGGGCCATGTCCTCATCCGCGCCAATCCGCCATATTCAATCATTGGCGGCATGATGCTGCGGGCGTCGTGCGAATCGGGACGAACTTACATCTATCGATCCAAGCAATCTGAAGATGTCTTGTGGGAGGACCTCTTCCGCAACGTTCCAGTCGGGTGCAACTGGTAGCGAATCCAGCGCCAGGAATGAGTCTTTGCTCTTTCGAAAAGCAGCATATTCGTGATCTATTCTTCTAGTATGTCATTGCACGCGCCGCAGTATCTGCAGCATAGCCCCAAGGCCATCCGGAATCTCACAGGCGGTTTGGGCGGCTCGCCGTGCCTCAGAACTCCATTGGGCGGATTCTCGCGCCGCTTTGCCTTCCAGCACGCGACTGATAAGTGCCTTTTGCACGTCAAGATCAGCAGCGTCTAGTGGTGGGCCTCCTGACAACAGAGGCAAGGGCATGTTTGGGATGACGAGTGGCTGATCGTGTAGCGTTCTTCCAAGTATACGCTGCACGTAATCTAGATTTGCTTCAACACGTCGGCCATCCTGTGTTGCATAAAACCAATGGCCTGATTGCGAATCTTGGTAGAGCGTCGCGTTAAAGGCCGTAGTCAAATGGGCACCTTCCACGGCCATGGGCACGGGTGCCTCACCTGCTCTGATCAGGTAATGGGTCTGCGGAGCTAGCCTGAACGCGCCATCGGACTGTTGGACCACAGTGGTAATCGCCAGCAGACTCTCGCGGTTCGGGCCGCGCACGGGTACCGCCCGCGCTAATCCCGATAATGCGACAATCGATTCAAACAAAGGCCTTTCTCCTGCAGGCCCATAGCGATAGGCCAGGTACGAACCAATCGAATTTCGGGCAGAGCTACAGTTGTTGACCCAAAGCGTCTCGGCGAGAGGCGCGCCAGCACGACCCAGAAAGAGCTCATCAAGCTGTCGCTCGACACGACCTAGAGAGTGTAGCGTCGTCGATGCATCGGTTGGATGACGATGAAAGGCGGCGACTGCGTGGCCGGGATTGTAGCCAGGATCATGCATAATCCGGGGCATGTGTGCCGGAAACGTGTCGGTCAAATTGATCACTAAAGGCCCGGAAGTTGGGTCAGAGGCATCTGCCAACGGGGCGGACAACGCCGCTGCCAACGTGCAGGCCAACGTCAGTCGACCAATACCCGAAGCGGGTGCTAAGCGAAGTGCAAGGAGCTTCATTTTCCGCCCTCCCAATTCCAGCGATCGAGAAAATATTCCCGTCCATCCGTGTCAGACACTCTGAATTCGCCGCGCCCGATGAAGAAATTGGCAAACTTTAGCCATGGGGAAAAACGACCTTGCTCGGAGCGTTGAGCATCGCGACGGTAGTAAGGATCCGCCTCCTTCGGGCCATCCCTCGTGAGCTCCATGAGGCGATACGTTCGATTGTCAAAGTAGTAGCGCTCCGGATTCATCATCTCTATTGCCATGTCCTTTGATTCCTTGGCGCGCTGGGCCCGACGGTCCATGATTATCGCCATGGGGTCATTCGCACCAAAAGAGGCGCGCTGAACGTCGGCCTGATATCGACTGCGCCAGTAGCAACTATCGGCTATGCGAATGTTGTCCTGCCACAACTCGTGGACCTGCCGCTGGTTGATGCGCTGCTGCCACTGCGCATTGGGAACCACAGTAAGTCCCAGTCCACCTTCACAGGAAACAGGCTTAAAACTTTGCGGATGAGTGATGAGCTTGCTGCTCAGGTCTAGAATGCTCAAGCCGTCCGAGAATAGTTCATCAACATCCTGGCGGAATGGGGTATCGATCAGCACATGGGGATTGGTGCCATAGGCGATGTCGATGCCGTTGATGGTGGCATCTAATGGCAGACCAAAAGCTTTCATGAGGCCCCGGCTGTGACGCGCTGGGACGAGTACGCCATTGGGTATGTTATCCATTTGCCGAAATCTGTTTAGGTCATGGACTGCAGAGCCGAGTGGCTCCAACTGTCGAGCCGCGTGGTCCATCTCGGCTTGATGCATTTTTTTCCAAAAATCGAACACGTCATCCATGGAGCTCCAACGCGGGGCCGCGGGAGCTTGCTGGGCAATGCTTGCTCCTGTCTGATTCGCGGGCAGTGGAATCAATGTCGGAAGCTCTTGAGCTTTGCCAAATGCTGGATACAATCCAAAAGTGATCACGGCGGCGTATACGCGTGAGCGAGTCGTTGTCAGTTGCTGCATGTTGTCGTTTCCCCAGATTGCGTGTGTTTAGGTACCTATCGAATCCAGCGGAGCCACTTCCAGGCATTCCAACCACTCTTGCCAGCACACTCTGCCTTGTGTACTTGTTGCGTAAGTTCCACACCGCCTCTGATGGACTCTTCAGCCTGCCGCCATCCCCCGTGGTAGGCGCTGGGGGGCGCACCCCATTGGCCAGGATCTGCCACTATCGCGATATCCCCTGGGCCAAGCGTATCGCTAGGTTTGAGATTCGGGTTTCTTAGGATCCATTGCGGAGGTGGATCGGGCGTATACATGCCCTGCGCTTGGCGTAGCATGGGAAAGTGATCGGCGTTAACCCGGTGCATAATGTCTTCCAGGTTGGGATAGGTTTGCATCAGATTCATACGGACCCCATCCGGCTGGTGCTTGGTCGCGCTGAAAATGTAGAACTCAGAATTCTCGAAGTCGCTGATGGGACGATCCAGCATGAGTGGTTTTCCTGTATGCTGCACGAGTGCATCGAAAAACGAGGGCAGGCGTGACTCGGGGATGAGCGCCCCCCAGGGACGGGCCCGATCGGGAAGCAGTCCATTCATTGTGATCATCGACTCTTTGCCGGGAAATATTGCCGACACTTTCCGATGTGCGGTTTCGCCCGCGGCCTTTGCCGAGCACATGGGGTTCCATCGGAGGTACATTCCATCATAAATTATGCCGCCACCAACATGCTGGCCTTGACCAGCTTCTGGAACCTTGCGCAGAAATGATTCGATGTCACCCGTCGGATCGATCAGGTGGCGGAGAATCTCCGCGTGTCCGGTACCCAAGGCGTCGTGGGAATTTGCAAGGTAACGTACACCGAGCTGCGCGGCCGTGTCCGGGATCTTTGGAGAGACGGCCATAGTCAACTGGCCATCACTTCCCTGCACAACGAAGATATACGCGTCTTGCGGCAACGGTGCATTTGGCGGCAATATGACGAGCCCCTCAATGCAGTGGCCGATTCGTGGCCACCAGCAAAGAAGGAGGGCAACGAGTGTGTGTGCACCTCTGTCATGGAAACGATTCATCATGCGCCTCGTTAAACATAACATCTGGGAGCAAAGGGGCCCGTGCAGATTTGCTTTTCTTGATTGCTGCTAGCAGCTGTTGCAAAGCAGCGGCCACGCTGCGATATCCGAGCAATCAGCAGGAGTACTTAAGTGTTACCTTTAGATTTCGATGGCAAATAGGTGGCGTTCTTCTAGGCGCGGGAACAGGATATTTAGCGTACGCAGCGGAGCTTAGGCAAGAAAACCACACTGTACAGGTGAGAAGATTCGCAAGTTCAGCATGCCTGCAGAATACCGACGTGGTTTCCACTGGATAGGAGCATCGGTTACAGCGAGCCGAATGGAGTGGGCCGAATTCCTCTATCTGGTCGATCGGTTATTCCGTCGCTGGCGGCAGAGCTCGCCTGAGGCGTATTGAGTTGGCATAACCATATGTTTTTAATGCTAAATAAGCGGCATTCGCCTGCAGCTGAAGAAACTGTGGAAGCGGTACTCCGCCCGTAACCGTCCGATCTCATTCAGGCACTTGTGGCAATCATGACCAGGCATTGCCTTTGCACCTCCTACTTACAATCACACAAGCAATGTTGCGCTCTCGCGAGCAGCGAAACAGGGAGGTTCAATATGAATCCACAAATCATCATCCTTTTGCTTTATGCAATGGCGATCCAGGTTAGCTGCGCGCAGTCGGCGCCGACCGCTGTTCCAGCGCAGGAGACGCAGCCACAACACCGCGCAAGTAGTCATCAGGCCCCCATCGTAGCGGAAGAAGAGATTGTCATTACCGATGCGGACCTTGCTGGATCTCTGCAGCTATTGCCGGGGGAGCTTTTTAAGGATGCTGATGGTGTCACCTGGACCTGCATCGACGATTGCTTTATGCGTGATTCGGATCCAACCTACGGGCAATGGATGGTTTTGGTAGACGGAGTTGCCAGTGTGTATGCTGTCTCTCCCATTCCGGCTGCAAGTCTGAGTCTCAACGGAACATCTGGCGATGGTGACAACGGCGGTCGGAGCGCGAGCTCCGATTCTGGTTCAAATACGGGATCGCGATCCGTCGGCGAATCTGGGGGCATCTGTGGCGGGGGTGAGGGCAATACCGGCGGCGAGACCGACAACGTCGGAGGAGCAACACAAGTTCCCAACTGCCAGACGTGCGATAACTGGACGCGCCCTGGCTTTACATGCAGCAATTTCACGACGAGAAGCGTCCAAGCTGGGGGTATGGCGTTGGTTCAGGCTTCTAGTTTTCATAATTGTACTCTGCCTCGACGAAATACTCCCTCGTGCCAGGGCACACCTCAAGAGTGCAAACTGCAGGAGCGCATGCGGATGCAGGCGCAGAGAGCAGGCCAGGGCGCGCCGGCAAATGTTGGCAATTTGACTATCGCCGAGCCCAACAATTACAAACAAATGCTGTCTCAATCGATGAACTCAAGCAGCGCAGGAGGAGAAGGGGTCGCATTCTATCCCGCTTATTCTGCATACTACCCCGGCTACAGCGAGGTCAGCTTCATGCCAACGAGCGAATCGTCTCCGAGTCCGGAAGTGTTCGCACTGACTCAATGATCCGGTGTATTTGCCGTTAGCGCAGGGCTCGTACCCTGCACCACTTCCACGGGCAATCCGGCGACGCTATCCATTTGCACGCGGATATCGATAAAGCCCGCGTGCCGCAGCGCCACCTCCCCCTCGATGGGTCGACAATCAAGCAGGCGCGGGAAGTGGCGATGACCCCATTCGTAAATTCGGACGGCTAGAGTCGCCCCAAGGCGTCGTGACAAGCACACCACAACCAGGCGCGCACCAGGGCGCAAGATGCGGCGACATTCGGCCAGTACCGACACCATGTCGTCGGCTGTGAAAAGCTCCAAGGTGAAACTCATAAACACCGCATCGAACGAGTGCGAGGGAAATGGTAGCGCCACTGCGTTGGCTTGCGAGAGATGGACTCGCTCTTTCAATCCCGCGTACGTCAGGCGCGCTTGCGCCTGCTCCAGCATCCGCTCGGCGATGTCGATGCCATAGACGCGCCCATTTGGCCCGACGGCCTTGGCCAAGGCCACCGCAGCGTGCCCGGTGCCCACGCCAATCTCCAAAATTTTTTCCCCTGGGCGAGGATCAAGCCATTCGATGCCACGACGACGTGGGCGGGCCTCATGATATTCCGAAATCAGGTCGTAGAAGCGCGCCAGCCGATTGTAGTACTTGCGCGCCGCGTCGTGGGAAGATGTCATGGCAATATCCTCCCCAAGCATGCGGTCTGTCGGATCTTAGAGTTGCAATCGATAATTCCAGCCGCCATGATTGTCCCAAAATTCCGTGCCGTCGACGCTTAACACAAGGGCAAAGTCCAAAGTTTCTGTCTCTGTTGGAAGCATCAGCTGAGTCGAATACGCAAGCGCTGGATTATCCCCTTGTTGCAGCTCAACTGTGTGAATTCGCGTCGTCTTCCAGCCATCCGTACTATAGACAATCGCTGCTTTTCGCACCCCTGCAAAGGGAAATATCTTGAAGCCGAGCAATGCCGCTTTCCCGCCTGCTGTAGTCCGCAGTGGATCACTCATGGCCAGCTCGATTCCCTGTACGGGTGATGCCATGTTTATAATACGATAGTTGGCCCCCCGATGATTATCCCAGTACTCTGCGCCACCCATCGTAGCTACCAATGCCAACTGGACATCGTCAGCTGCAGTGACGAAGCCACCATTTTGTTGACATTTGCCAGTCCAGCGCTCGTAACCATTGTCGAGCGTATCATGATATTGCAAAGGGCAGTGGAGCTTGGTGCTCCAACCATTCCAAGTCCAAACAGCAGCCACCTCCTTATCGGCGCTGCGGTTTTCGATGAGGGCTTCGATCTCAAAGTTCAAGCCGTAGCCACCCCGTCCTACCGCAGTGCGAACGTTGAGTAGCTTGCTCAGAAGAACGGGCTGCTCTACACTCACCGCGCCGAATGCTAGGTATTCAGCTGGCCAGTCGCGGGCAGAAGCTGACGGGGAAAAGCTGGCCCACACGATACTTGCAAATCCAAATGCTAACAATAAATCTGATCTCATAAATAAATCCTCGTTAGTGAAATCGAAATCAGTGCTCGCATAGCGGATGCCGTGTGAATTGAGAAGGGAATTTTCATCGCTGCCTTCGATTAGCAGCATTGTTGCATGGGCAACACTCTCTCCGCTCTTCCGACCGCGTCTGGTCATGACTTTGCATAGTCGGAATCGACTTGGAGCTCGCAGCGATCCAAGTGGTTTTTTTCCCTGTTGTTGTCGTGGTTGCTAGAATTGCGGATGTGGATTTTGCTGGGTGTGGCTGTCAAAATTTTGGTCATATTTTGGGCGTTGGCCGTTGCTACGGCAGCCACAGCTGGGCCACGCGGAAATCGAGTCTCCGCGCCAGAGGTTCTCGACGAAGTCGGCCAGGAACCCTTACCGAAGAAGAGGAAAAGGAAGAAGCGCGGCCCACAAAGACGCACCACAATTACCGCCGATGTGCATCCGATATCGACGATGCTTTTGCCGAGTGCCGGCATTACCTTCGAGAGTGGCCTGAATTCTAGGCATCATCTTGGATTGAGTTATGCGCAGGGATTTGTCTCGTTACACAATGCAATGCGCTATACCAAGACTCCGACATCCTTGAATGTGCCTAGCCAGCTTTCGGTTGTGGAACCCATGCTGCAGAAAACCTATCGTGATCTGCAGCGATTTGAATTCTATCATTCTGAGATCGATGCTCACCTTCGCAGTTTTTGGACGCGAAGCTTTAATACAAAGATTGGTCTGGGTGTGCGTGAGATGGGTATCGAGTATCCCGTGCATGAGATATCGACCCTAGAAGACACATTTGTGGCGCTCAATGTGCGCAAGACCGGAGTGAAACTTGGCATGGGTAATCAATGGCGCCTGGGCTGGTTTGTTATCGGCTTTGACTGGGTGGAAGCTCTGGTGCCGCTGCAAGCTAGTTTCAGCAAGCCGGCAGTAGATGCCACAATTGCCGAGAGGTTCAATCACTACGCTAATGTGCCGACGCTCTCTCTGCTAAATTTCTCTTTAGGTGCCACGTTTTAAGTTGAAGTTGCGAATGTGCTAGGTTGCTGCATCCTTTCGCCTAAGGTCGATACCGGTGTCTAGCTTGTGTTCTCCGTGGTGTTCTCGACGCCCAAGGCTCCGTCGTTGAAGGTATTGATGCCGGGTGGGCAGCCCCAGCATCGAAGTGTCTCATCGTCGAGAATGGCGCAGGTGTAATCGGTGGTTGCGGTGAGGCTAATGGCGCGGCGATCGCTGACAAAATCCACGTAAGGAAGTTGTGCTCCAATCTCGTCAGAGGTTTCGCCTATCAGTCCATAACCGGAAATTCCGATTCCCAGGAACTTAGCAGTTCCCCTACACTTGACGCCGCCGCCCGTAGATAAAGCGCAGCTGTGACGACTTCCCGCGACGACCTGGCTGGCAACGAAGGGTTCGACGGCGCCAGTATCCGGATTGATGTGATCGAGAGGAACACGTATCAGCCAGCTACCTACAATTGCTTTACGGAAGACTTCGAGGCCGGAGTGAATGTCGAGGGAGTTCCGGACTTCACCACGAGATAGTTGGCGAGGCGCCATAAAAGGTCATCACCAAGTATCTCGCCAATCAGGTTTGGGTGAACCATAGTCACCCATAAAGGCATCGATAAACGTGTTTGGCTCGCCGCAGCTGTCCGCAAGATTGGCGCGACATTGAAACTAGATTCGGAATTCAGTTATGGGCGGTTTCGCTTTGCCACAATTCTGCTCTGCATTGGTACAAATCCATCTTGTCGTGCAAAAGGGGAATGAGTCGCTCCATCGATTCCGGGACCGTAAATGGTACATTGAAGATCAGCAAACCGCAGCCATTGAATGTCTCGGGTTGATCGGCGGGGTGTAGAAGAAACTCGACGTTGTACGTACGATTCATGCCCAGCGATCGAGCTGCTTGTTTCAGTTTGTCCGTGCCCAGGTGTGCTTTGATAGGGTACCACAGCACATAAACTCCAGTGGCCCAACGCTTCTTCCACTCTTGCATTTGTCGGCAAACAGTCTCCATCTCGTCTTTGGCTTCATAGGGCGGATCGATCAGGACTAGGCCGCGCCTTTCCTGCGGCGGAATATGACCGCGAATAAATGTATACGCGTCTAGGTGGGTCACCCGGGAATTGGAATAAATGTTCATGTGATCGCGCAAGGTTGCGAAGTCATCTGGATGCAACTCATTGGCGATCAAGCGATCACTTGAGCGAATGCACCGTGCCAGCAAATCAGGCGAGCCGGGGTAGAGATCTTGCTCGAGCGCGTCTTTGACGAGATCGAAATACAGGCGAAAATCCGCGAATGTTTCCAACAACTGGGAATCAAGCGGTGGTCGCAAGAAACGGCCAATCCCATCCCGCCACTCGCCCGTCTTGTCGGCCATCATTGACTTGAGGTGGTACATGCCGCATCCTCCGTGCGCATCGAGTACACAAAAGGGAGATTGCTTCTTCTTTAAGTAGTCCAAGCAGAGTACGACCGCTAAGTGTTTGACGACGTCAGCGAAGTTACCAGCGTGATAGATATGTCGATAATTCATCGCGATTCCATGCGGCGTGGTTTTTGATGGATGTACACGTTCCGGGAGACCGGGTAGCACAATTGGTCAGAGGATTAAAGGCACTTTTGGAAATTTAGTGACTTCGCCCTCGGATTGGCGGCGTTGGGCTCTTTATCAATTGCAGGCGGTGCTGCAGTCGCTATAACTAATATCAAGACGTTTCGTCAGTTAGTCCGTTTGGAGGCGAGCAAGAATTTGAGTAAGTCAGCGACAAACAAACAAGACCCGGCGGCATCCAATTTGCAGCAAGTCTGGCATAGCCTATCTTCCGAGGACGTTCTTGGCTTTTTAAAGTCGAGTTCCAGTGGACTAACTGAAAGCGACGCTCTGGAAAGGCGGAAGGCCTTTGGTTCTAACCGATTGCCGGAGCCAGCAAGGCGCAGCGATTGGGTCCGCTTTTTTCTGCAGTTTCACAATATCCTGATCTATGTCCTCTTGGGATCTGCGGTGCTCACGGCCTATCTGAATCATTTCGTCGACACCCTTGTGATTTTTGCGGTCGTAGTTGCCAATGCCATCATTGGGTTCGTGCAAGAGGGCAAGGCGGAAGAGGCCATGAATGCCATTCGGCAGATGCTCTCTCTGCACGCGGCCGTTATGCGGGGAGGTGAAAGACGCACCATTCCTAGCGAGGACCTTGTGCCTGGAGATATTGTTCTCCTAGAAGCAGGCGATAAAGTGCCAGCTGATCTGCGTCTTTTGCAGGCGCATGGATTGCAATGTCAAGAGGCCATTCTGACCGGTGAATCTGTGCCGGTGGAAAAGAATGTAAAATCGACCGTCACAGACGCCGCGCTGGGAGATCGCACCTGCATAGCATTTAGTGGTACGTTTGTGACGACCGGTCAGGGCAAGGGAGTTGTCGTGAGTACCGGCGCCACCACTGAGATTGGGCGCGTGAGTGGCTTGTTGTCCGAGGTCGAAACGCTCACAACACCGCTCGTCGAGCAGATGGGCGTCTTTGCCAAATGGCTGACTTTCCTGATTCTGGCCGTTGCCGGATTGATTCTCTTGTTTGGCTATTACGCTGAGCAGTACGAATTCACAGACCTATTCATGACGGTTGTCGGCTTGTCTGTTGCCGCCATCCCAGAGGGGTTGCCCGCAGTCCTCACCATCACTTTGGCTGTGGGCGTTCGCGCCATGGCGCAACGCAATGCGATTGTCCGTCGGCTACCCGCAATTGAAACCTTGGGGTCGGTGTCTGTGATCTGTACGGATAAGACGGGCACTCTAACCCGCAATGAAATGATGGTGGCTTCGGCAGTTACCTATGGCAAAGCCTACACAATCGACGGTTCGGGCTACGCCCAAGATGGCGATATTAAGTTAGACGGCGCTTCCGTCCGTGGGCAGAAGCTGCCGCTCGAAGAATTAGCGCGTGCTGCACGCCTCTGCAACAATGCGGCACTGCACTGTCACGAAGGTCAGTGGACGGTGGAGGGCGATCCGATGGAGGGAGCACTGCTCACTTTCGCTTCCAAAGCCGGCATAGATTGCCAGGAAGAAGAAAAGCGCTGGGCTCGCACTGACACCATTCCCTTCGATTCTCGACATCGCTTTATGGCGACACTACATCACGATCACGATGGTCAAGCGGTCATGTTTATCAAGGGTGCGCCCGAGCGGATCGTTGCCATGTGTCAGAAGCAACGTACCGCTGAGGGCGCGGCTGAACCCATCGATCGGGCGTATTGGAGCGAACGCGCGGAAACGATTGCAGCGCAGGGACAGCGAATGCTTGCGCTCGCCGTGCGCTCTGTTCCTTCCGAGCATACAGTACTGAAATTTTCTGATGTTGAAAACGCGCCGATCTTGCTTGGCTTGGTTGGGCTCATTGACCCGCCTCGATCTGAGGCGATTTCGGCAGTGAAAGAGTGTCACAGCGCTGGCATTCGGGTAAAGATGATCACGGGCGACCATCCGGGCACAGCAAAGGCGATTGGCAAGCAAATCGGTTTGCAGAACCCGGATCACGTATTAACCGGTCAGGACCTTGATGCTATGGATGACGCGGCACTAGGCTTGGCTGTCCTGCAGGCGGATATCTTTGCGCGCACCAGTCCCGAACATAAACTAAGATTGGTGACAGCACTGCAAGCGCATGCTCTGACCGTCGCCATGACGGGCGATGGGGTTAATGATGCGCCGGCACTAAAGCGTGCTGACGCAGGTATTGCTATGGGTAAGAAGGGCAGTGAAGCGGCAAAGGAGGCGGCTGAACTCGTGCTGGCCGACGATAACTTCGCGTCGATCGTTGCAGCCGTTCGCGAGGGTCGCACGGTGTATGACAATATTAAGAAGGTGATCAGTTGGACCCTGCCGACCAATGCCGGCGAGGCCTTGACGATCATCGTGGCCTTGTTGTTTGGCATGACGATGCCCATAACTCCCGTTCAGATTCTTTGGATTAACCTGATTACTGCTACGACATTGGGCATTGCCCTGGCATTCGAACCTAGTGAAGAAAATACGATGCGCAGGCCGCCTAGGGCGCGCAATGAGCCGATCATTTCTGGCGAATTGGTGTGGCATATCGTCATGGTGGCTATTTTGTTTCTTGCCGCTGTCTTTGGCGTGTATTCCTATGCAATGGACAGTGGTCATTCCTTGGAGCTCGCTCGGACGATGGTCGTTAATACCCTCGTCGTTATGGAGATTTTTCATTTATTGTTTATTCGAAATATCTATGGTGCATCGCTAACGTGGAAAGCGGTGCGCGGGACCAGCGTTGTGTGGGGGACGATCGCCATCGTAACTGTGGCTCAGCTGTTGATTACATATGTCCCGCAGCTACAGGTTTTCTTTGGGACGAATTCTGTCCCCTTGTTTGACGGCCTTTTAATCGTTGGGGTGGGCATCGCCTTCTTTACCATCGTAGAAACAGAAAAGCAGATTCGTCGAAGACTCAGGGTGCGTTGACGGTCGCTGAGACGGATGCCCGGCTTGTAGACTAATGGCGCTGTCTTGGCCAAAGTCGAGGAATGAACTCCGGCGTGTTGCGCATGTACTCTTCATAACCCGGCTTGGACTTCACGAGTTTTTTTTCTAGCAGGCGGGCGCCGCTCACCTTCAGCAGAAAAAAACTCATCAATAGTGGACCAAAGACGGTGACGTAACCGTAGGGAACTGACAGGGCGAAGAGAAAGTAACCCCACCAAAGGGTCGCATCTCCAAAGTAGTTGGGATGCCGGGTTAGTGACCAAAGGCCAGACGTCAGTAACTTGCCGCGATTGGCAGGATTGCTCTTGAACGCCGCCAATTGATGGTCACCAATGGCCTCAAAGGCAAAGCCGATGACCCACAGCAATAGTCCCGCCACGTCAAAAAAAGTCAGGTGTTGAGGGTCGGCTTGGTAGGCGGTCATTAGTAAAGGAGCGCTGATGACAAAGGCTAGGACTGCCTGCAGCAAAAAAACAGTGAGGTAGCTGTACCACCAAAATTTCGACCCATGCCGCGACCGCATTGCTTGATAGCGATAGTCTTCGCCATGGCCCCGATTACGGTAATGAATATGCAGTGACAGGCGAGTTCCCCATAATGTCACCAAGGAGAACACAAGCCAACCTCGCCAATTGGTGGCCGGGGAGAGCCAGCAATAGACGCCCGCCAGGAGGACGAATGCCAATCCCCAGACGCGATCGACGATGCTGGCGTCGCGTCGCATGACGCTAATGACCCAGATGGCGGTCACAAATAAAATGACAGAGAGCAGTCCGATGAATGCCGCATTTGCTAATGACACGCGAAAAACTCCGAAGCACGAAAGCTACCAAGATTGCATTTAACCACGCCCGTTTATGGGGTGTCCATATGCGATAGCGCCGCAGCAGCAATCAAAGTTCGTTTCATCAGAGGTTGCATCGTTATGCGTTCGGTGATGCGAGCGACGGTGCGAACCGAAAGACACTTTTTGCCGTTCAGTGCCTTGGATAGATCCGAGTGGCTCAGTCCGATGTCGCGCGAAAATGCCCGCAGCGAGTAGGAGCTATTATTCAATTTTCGCCGTTCGAGCTCGTAACGAAGGAAATCAACGATGATGGCCGGTTGCAGTTCTTCGAGGTTATGTGGCGAACGAAACATGTGCACTCCCCAGTTGCTTGTGGTCTCTTGTCGCTGGTTTTGCAAAGAACGCACCGCGACTGAGACTTGGGAGCCAGGGCCAATGATGCATCTGGATTTGTCGATGTTATGCTTTCGATCCTGAGGTCTTAGGCGTTCAGAGTCCGCCAGAATCCGCTCGGTTAGGGTGCTGGGAGGTCGGTAAAAGATTACGCATGGTGGCGCTAGAGCTAACGTTAGCGGCCTCACTTAACCAGCTGAAATCAAAGTACTTACTAGCTATACATGAAGTTGAGTCTGCCTCAACTAGAGACTTCGACGCCGAGTGATGTCTCAACCCCTTGAAATTAAAGTTGTAATAAATTCATCGCAGTTATGTGCTGGTGTTGGATTTTTTCCTCAAGCGCACCCCTAATCTGCCGAAGCGACTCTTACAGCTCGATGTCTGGCACAAATTGAAGAACCTAGTGTTGGCACCATGCGAGGATTGCATGCGAATGAATCTGAAAGTAGTCGTGATTGGTGGATTGTTTGTAGGCCTACTTGGTCCCATGAGTATCGGAGCCTACTACTCGTCGACTCAGCAGCGACAGCAATTGCTGGCCGATGCACGTGACCAGCACGCTCGCGCTACAGACGTCTTGGCGCTTGGTGTGCAAAAGGCGCTTTGGGACCTAACGCCAGAAGGGGCCGTTCCCCTCATTCAGTCTGTCATGCAGGACACTCGCATTGCACAAGCAACTGTCTATGACAATCAAGGTTCGATCTTCCACGAAGAAGCGGTTGCTGATCGACGGCTTGGAGAAATTCTTTCTCTAGAAAAGCCAGTGCAAAATGGTGACGAAGTGATCGGCAAAGTAGTCGTAGCATTTTCCATGCACCAGGCCGAAGAAGCCGTCCGCAAAGAGTTGATGCAAACGCTCGCGATTTCCGGAGTCCAAGCCGCAGTCTGCATCATGATATTGGTGGCCCTGATCAATGCCCGCGTTTTGCGCCGAGTTCAACGCATCAAGTCCGAGGCCAATGCCCTTGCGAGAAAGAAACTGGCGGAACCATTCCTCTGGGAGCCGACGGACGAGATCGGTGAACTTGGCAACGCTCTGGAGTCGACGCGACAATCCCTGCAAAGCCTGTTTGCCGAGCTTGAGGCCAAGAACGTTGAATTGCGTGATATCAACTTGAATCTAGAAGATCTGGTGGCACAGCGTACCGCCACGATCAAGATGATTTTGGATAACGTTCAATCTGGATTCTTGCTGGTCGATCGCAACCTCAACTGCTTGGATGGTTATACGCAGAGCTGCGTAACTTTGTTGGGCACGGACGCGATCACAGGTCGTCCGTTGGTCGAGTTGATGCGCATGGACGATCGTCTAAGAGTTCATTTCCAGCTTTGCATGGATCAAGTCTTTGAAGACTTCTTGCCAGAAGAAGTTTCTCTGGGGCAGGTACCGCAGCGCTTTCATCTAGGTGATCGCGCCGTATCGTGCGCTGGCACCACAATTCGCGGAAAGGACGGCGCCGTTGAGAAGGTTCTGTTTACCATCGTTGACGTGTCCGAATTGGAGCGCGCCGAGGCAGAGAATCGAGCTAATCGTGCTCTGATCCGCATACTGCAGAACATGGATTCCTTTCGCGAATTCGTTTCCGAGTCCAATGACCGGCTGATGCATACTATGAAGGCTATCAAGGCTGGCGATGAGAGTCGATTGCGTCGTGAATTACACACGCTGAAGGGAAATGCCGCGGCGTTTGGCATGGATGAGTTGGCGCAACTGATTCACCATGTCGAAGATCAGCAATCGATCACACAAAAGTACATTGCCCAGATCGAAGGTGAGTTCGCCAGGTTCTTGGACGAGCATTTCGAGCTATTACGCATTCGACTCAACGAAGAGAGTGAAGAGCTGATTCAAATTCGCCAGTCGCTGATTCAGCAATTGCGCGAGTCGCTGTCTAGTGAGCACCCGGCACCGAACTTGCGTCGAGCCGTGATGAGCTGGTTAGATGAAGTGCAGAGAGTTCCTGCGCCATCTTTGCTAGGTCCAATCGCACCCTATGTTCAGCGCTTAGCAGAACAGTTGGGAAAAAGTGTAGAGTTCTCAATTCATGGTGGCGAGATGCGCGTCGATGGTGGGCGATTCAAACCGCTTTTCCAGAACCTCATTCACTTGGTGCGCAATAGTGTGGATCACGGGATCGAGACGGAAATGGAGCGCGGCGATAAGTCGCCAACTGCATCTGTATCTATTGAGTTCAGCGTAGAAAGAGAACATTACTTGATTTGCGTGCGCGATGATGGTCGTGGCATCGATACGTCCCGGTTGCGAGCCAAAGCCGTCGAGCGCAGACTGATGTCGGCCAAGGAAGCCGACACCATTCCGGACTCCCAAGCGCTGGATCTTGTCTTTGCGGATGGGGTGTCGACTGCAGTCGCCGTAACCGATACGTCCGGCCGTGGCGTTGGCATGAGTTCCGTGAAGGCCGCTGTGGATGACCTAGGGGGAAGCATCAGCATTCAGTCGGTGTTGGGTCAGGGGACGACGTTCGTCATTCGCGTCCCAATAGTGGCGCAACAAGAAACACAAAAGGCGGCCTAGGCCGCCCTTTCGGCTACTTCCAGTCCTTCAATCCGTACTTTGCGAGCAGTTTGCCCAAAGAGCCGTCCTTGCGCATGGCGTTTACCTGATCGGTAACTGCTTTTGCATACTCTTTGGACTTTGGGTTCTTTGGCGAGAAAGCGATGTAAAGATCATCTTCTTTAACGCAGCCAGCGTTGCGCACGGTGCCGGCGTCAAGCTTTTTCTCGTTCATGAAGTTCTTAAGAACACTCTCCTCCTCAATCAAGGCCCCAATGCGGCCGGCTTGCAGCTTCTTGTAGTTCAGCTCAAGGGGGTTATCGCCGCCAACGGCATCAACGCGTTTGGTGTCCTTGGCGTGGGTGGCAACGTACTTATCAAACTCATCTTCGTATGAGTAATCCTTGATGATGCCGACAATGATCGTGTCGAGGGACGCGAGATTTTTGAATTGCCATTTTCCGTCTGCTTTGGTGAAGAAGCAAGATCGTGAACGACCAAGGGTCACATCCGGGAAAACAAAATCTTCCGCGTCACCACGGGCTGCGCCGACGATACCGACAAAGGCTCCGTTACGGGTTTCGCTGACTGCACGTGCCCAATTAAGAGTTTGGTAGTCAACGGAGTGCTTGTTCGCTTCGAGCGCTGCCTTTGCAATCTCGATCATGTATCCCGGAGTTGAAGATTTAGGATCGCAATTGAAAGGGCACCAGTTGTCGGCACGCAGTGACACAACGTCGCCAGATGCGGACTGGGCCATCAAGATCGCAAGCGATGGCACGAGCCAGCGAAAGTGGGTGAGCATAAATGTAACCTCCCATAAATATTGAAAATAAATGATATCCTACCTGTGCTGCAACGGTCAACTTTTGGCGCTGCTGAAATCGTCTGGACAAGGGTTTGCTGTCCGAAACATGGGGAAAGGATCTGGTACAATGAATTCCTGTTTGTAATTGGCTTGCGTCATCACAGCATTGGGATTTCATGGCATCATCCTTGGTCGTCACTATTCATTTCTTGCACGGAGTTGCAGCAGTGCTGCTGCTGGGGGCGGGGCTATATTGTCTGCGGTATTGGCGGCGACCTACGGTGTTGCCAGTTGGTCTTTTCTGCCTGCTCGCTGGCCTATGGGCAGCCAGCGCGGTCTTCATCTTTCATGCTCCCGATCTGGAAGCAAAGATTCTGCTCAATCGCATTAAGTTCATCGCACCCATTCTTTTACCGCTGACAATTCTAGCCATGGCGACCGCGTACCGGGACCGCCAACCGTGGTCAAAATGGGTCTGGGGCGCAATTTGTTCCGTTCCCGCTATATCCCTATATTTGACGCTGCATCCATCCAAGTATGAACTGCTGATCGGTGGCTACAGATCTTTTGACTGGGGTGGGTATCAGTTGCTGGCATTTGAGAATGGGCCTTGGTTTGTTGTGCACAATTGGCATGCTCGGCTGACGGTGATTGTGGCGCTGTTTCTGATCCTGACGTCTGCTAGAGAAATGAACGCTCACCATCGTGCTCGAAACGGGCTCTTCGTTCTTGCGATCTTGATTCCATTTATCGGTGACGCCTTTGCGGTCACGGCTATGCCTGAATTCCGCTATCTGCAGATCACGCCGACACTATTGCTCTTTACTGCAAGTACCATGGTTTGGGTTATTGCTCGGCACGCCATGGTCGATGTCATTCCCTTTGCCCGCAGTTACATTCTGGATCATACAGGTGATGTCTATCTGGTGTTTGACGATGGGCAGCGCCTAGTGGATTTTAATCGACCGGTACGTGAGCTGCTTGGGATCGATAAATCAATGCTTGGTCAAAGCATGCAGCGGCTCGGCCAAGAAGTAGCGGATCTCAAGTTTCTCGAAGGTGCAGAACCTGCATTGGCTGTAGAGTTTCGCAAAAATGGTGAGTGGTATGAAGTAGTCAGGCGTGGATTGAATGAGGTGCATAGCGGAAGGGTGGGCACTCTCGTCACTTTCAAGAACATTACTTTACGGAAAATGGTAGAGGCAAACCTTGAAGAAAGTAATCGCTTACGCACTAAGATTTTCGCGGTACTCGGTCACGACATGCAAGAGAATCTCATTCAAGTGGCGATGAGTGCGCAAAGGCTGATCGACGAAAGCTCCATGATTCAGAACGACAAAGCAACGCAAGTGGCGGAAGGCATTCGCAGCAATGCTCGCAACAGTATCGAGTTCATCGGTGAGATTTTAGACTGGGCGAAGAGTGAGCTAGGGTTGCAGCCGAAGGTTCTGGGAGACGTTCAGCCAGAAGCTGTTGCCAGCGATGTCGCACAATTTCTCCGTCCTCTCATCAATGCTAGAGGCGTCAAAGTCCAGGTGATGTCGCAGGTTGTCGACCCTGTCAGAACGGATGTAAATGCGCTGCGCGTGATCCTTCGGAACTTGCTTATCAACGCCATCAAGTTTAGCCCTGCTGGGGGCACGGTTTACGTAGCGTTCCATCGAGCCGGCGATGGATTTCGTATTGTGGTTGAAGACCGCGGCAGTGGATTGGCCGCCGATGAAATCAATGCCGTGTTTGATCCAGCCCGCCAGATTCCTCGGGGAATGGGCTTATATCTCTGTCGGGATTTTGTGCAACGACTGGGCGGGCGAATCTGGGCGGCGCATGAAGTTGGGCGCGGTTGCCAGACGCTTGTCTTTTTGCCCCACCCAGATTCTCAGCCCTAACACGTTAAATATATAAGCAAAAATATCAAATATCTACAGTTTCTAAACTGGCGGTCGATAGTCTTCTATGCCCCGTTTCTAGCGGGGAGATTCCAAGTAAGGGGATACGACCATGCGGAAATTCGGAGCTTTCGTCTTAGTTTGTTTGCAGGCGGTATCGTGTGGCAAGCGTGACACCGTCGATACCGCCGAGGAGTCATCGAGCACGACCTCCACGGGGGGAGTAGCAGCCTCAGCGCCAAGCATTCCGCCGGCAGGTTCTATCGAACTGGGATTAAGCCTGGGGTTGACGCAGTCAGCCTATGGCTTAGTAAGCAGCAATAAGATCGAAGCGCAAGGGGCCCTGTTGTTAACCTCCATCGCTGCGTTTGCCGCGATGGCAGTACCTGCAGCTGCGCTCAAATCTGCACTTGACGCTGATGCAACCTTTTCGGATGGGGCGTATCACTGGAATTATTCTGCAGCGCAAGGCGGCAAGGACTATGACATTCATCTGAGCGCCGTCAAGCAACTGAACGAATCCGTATCTTGGGTCATGCAGGTGACACTCGACCCAGCGAACAGCGATGGCTGCTGTGATAATTTCACCTTCATGACCGGAACGACGGAGAGCGACGGTAACAAGGGTGCGTGGACCATTTATGATCCAAAGCAACCGGCAGACGACGTCGAGGGCTTGCTCGTTACTTACGATATGGTGGATGCAACGGCAACTAGCCGTAAGATTGAGCTAGCAAAAGACGCGGGGGATGGTTGGCTTCTGGGCGGATTCATCGAGATCAACAAGACGGGAGATGATAACTCGGTAACTGTCGACCGAAACCCAGGAAACGACGCCATTGGCCGTATCACCTGGAATGATGCCGCTGATACAGGAAAATACCTGAAAGAGAACGGCGATGAGATTTGTTGGGAAGGCGACGCCAATGCGACGTGCCCTGCGGACTGATCACCAATCGATGCGCCAGGTAACTTCTATCCATGGAGTGGTCAGTTGCTCGCCTAGGTGTTCAAAGCGCATCTCCTGAATCGCCGCCTGCATGCAGGTGGCGAGCGGCTCACCGCTCAGACTTCGAATCATTTCTAGTTTTCCAAACTTGGTTAAACGGGCGCGGACGCTGCGACTGGCAGGGCCTGGTAATTCCTTTTGCAGGCAAGGCACAAGCGTCAGATCCGACTGCCGCCGAAACGCTGCCAGAAAAGCACGCCGCTCGGCTTCGCCGAACTCCGTTGGTTCAAATTGCGGTTTACCCGTGGCCTTGGCTGTTTTTGCAGGAGGATCTGCCGCAGAAGCGAGTTCATTCTTCGCGGTAATTTTGCGAATAGGAACGGTCTCTGGGCCAATGGTCTTGCTCCAGAGGAGCAAAGTGACCGCAAGCATGAGTCTAGCTTGATGCAAGGAAACCATCCTAAATTGACTATCGTAACTGCCATGCACGATTTGTAGCTTTTTCTGGCATCAGCAATAGGTCGCGCAAAGGCAGCCGCGCGGGGGTCTCCCATACATAAGGACTTGCGATGCGCATGCGCCGCGACAGATCGACTTGCCCGGCAACAACTCCGCCGAAACTTGGCGCCGTTTGCCCCAGAGTTAGTCGATTGTTATCGACAGTCGCGAGCGTATGTCGCAAAGCCAATAGCTCTTGTTGACGTTGTCCGCGTGCGAGAAAGGTCTCCGCCACACGATCAAATTCGTTCAATAGCGGCTGAACCCGTCGTCGCTCGTCAGGCGATATGCCAATCGCACGATTGGCAATGTCTTGTATGAAACGCAGACGACCAGCACCGAGCTGGTTATCGCGCATCCAGGATTGCAGATGCTTGCGAACTGCAGGGGTGTCGCGCCGCGCCATGGCCTCCAGAATAGCCTCTTCGTCGCTTTGCAAGCGCAAGGATCGCCAACGCTTTGCGGTCAACGCGGCCGTGCGAATCTGCGCATAGCCCTTACGGGACCCTGCCAAGGCCTCGTCCAATAGGGTTGGACGAAACACTTGCGGCCACAAGCCGACCGGAACCGCGGCTTGCATGGCTCCCAGCAACGTATCGTCAAAGCGAAATTCGCGAAAGATATCGACCACCAACTCAATCGATGCCTGTTGAACTTCAGGATCCTGTTCCGATGCCCCAAACATGAGAAGTTGTTGCAGCGTGCCCAATGCCTCTTGGATCTCCTGTCTAACCGCCGAGAGACGCGCCTTCTGATACAGGATATACGCGCGATGCGGCAGCGTCTCGATCCGCAGAAGATGCGAGAATAGGGCATGCTGCTGCTCGGCGCTCAGTTCTTCCAATTTCAGGAGTGCGATCCAGGGAGCTACATCTTCTTGATCGTTGCTAAGAATAATATTGATGACTAGATCGCGCAGCTCAGCTTGTTCGCGCCCGTAAGGACCGGCTAGCAGCAACTCGTGGCGCAGTAGGTTGCCCCAGACAAAGGTGCGTTCAGGCTCGGGAGTCTTACGCCATAGGTCCGCAGATCGGTGGTTGAACTGGCGCAGAATTTCGCTTTGCAAGGCGCGATCCTCCTTCGCGATCGCTAACTCGAGAAGGCGCAAGGCAACGGCAGAGTGAGTTTCGGCAAGGTCAGCATAGTAGCCTTCATACCATTCCTTTAACGTTTCAAATTCCACGGTCTGTGACCGTTCTTGGTTCGCTAAATCGGACCGGCCAACCCGGCAGCCGCGGCCGACGAGAATCTTCAAGTTAGGAATGTCGGTCAGAAAATGGGTCTGGTGTCCTGCGAGGTGTGTTTGATGGCGGCCAGCACGCGCCGAAGCACTCGGATCGGCTCGATAGCCACGTGAGTAATAGCGCTGCGGAAAGCGCAGGATATGCGCCCGCAGGAGAAGTTTATGTTCTGGCTTTTCAATGGGGAGATCCAGAGCGCATCCCCGGGCTCTGGTGATGGCGAGGGCGCGCAGATAATCGAAATCGGCCACCTGTTCCTGCAGTCCGAGGCGGCGGATGATTTCCAGGGTGCGAAAACTCTCTTGGGCATCATTCTGTAGCAAGTGCCAGCGGGCTGTGTCCAACAGGCGATCGAGAAACTCAGACGAGTTGGAAGATACTGTACCGTATATTTTCGAGGCCTCGGCAAGATGACCGTCTTCGAGGAGTTGGCGCGCTTTTTCTAGATCGCTCCTGTCGGCTGCTGCTGGTGCGGCCGTGGCGAGCATGGTCGCAAGGACCACCAACCATCGTTTCGGATCGGACGAACGCCTTGCTATTGAATGCTCCAAAGCATGCCTCCCGAAAAGTACCACCAGTCGCTGAGTGCCGAATCCGTTCCTGGTGCCGTCTGGTACTGCATTTCAAGCATGATACCGAGGGCGGACGGAAAGTAGACGACCCATTCTAGTCCCAACTCCCAGGTCAGTTTTGAATAGGCTCGCTCCTGTCCAACATAGAGTTTTGGGCGATCGCCGAACTTTGGCAATCGCCCCGCATTCTCGTGGTTGTAGTGCAGTCCAACAACGCCCGAGAGCGTGAACTCTAGATCCGCGACCACCGGACTTAAACGCGAGAAGGCGCGGCCCTCGAGGAGGTAATAGCCAGCGCCAATCCCTAATTCATAGCGAGTGAGCTGCGCCGCCTGCTGAAATGGTGTTCGGCCTAGCATGCGGCTGGAGCTGGTGCTATAGACATTGACCCGGCGAATATTCACGCGCAGTGACGAGCCATATAGCGAAGGAATGCTTACTCCGAGAGCAAAGGCTTCATTCTCAAAATTGTTCGCTTCATGGACAAAGCCATAGCCGCCTCGAATTTCCAGCAAGGATCGACGCCAATCAAAGGCATGCGGCGACGAGGTTTGACTTAGCACCTCTTCGACAATGCTGGCACTCTGCAGGGGATTGGCGAGTGCTGCTGCGCCTTGCAGAAGGGCGGCCAGTACCAGCAATCGGAAGAGACTATGAAATGGAGCACTGTCACGCATTTCAACTCGCCCCCGGGTAGGTGGGAGCGTTTGGTGCAGGGCAAGAAGCGGAGTTATAGGAAGACCAAGATCCCTGGATCTGATAGGTGCCCGCTTCGTCAAAATAGGGATGATCGCAGTACGCCGAACAGTGTTGTAGGTTCTCGCCAAAGCGCCAGGACTGGGTTGTCCAAACAGCATCCCCGAGACGCTCGTACGTGGTGCGATTACGTTGAAAAGGTACCGGAAATGTTACAGGGCCGACGTTACCGATAACGGCAGCTTCGTATTGGACCTGAGCGATAAAAGGGTAGTCCCACGCGAGCCCGATCCGATATTCGGCATCAGCGTCTGCACTCTCCATCCAAAGTACGCTGGCCTCAGCAATACCCAACGACGGATCGTCAGACCCAAACGTTGCCGGACGAATGCGATAATGTGCTGCTTCCCGCCCCAATCGATCAAAGCAGACACGAACTTTTTCCCCCTGTGGGATCGTGTAGCGTTGGTTATCGAAAAAAGTAACAGTTTGGCCGCTTTCCTGCAGTGATGATGGGCCCGTGGGGACTGAGAGGAAGCGCACCGACGGTTTCTTTGCCAGACCTGCATCGCCGTACTTATCCACGTACTCGTTGTAGCGTTGTCGCGAGGGAAAGGCTCCCATGGGCGCCACGAAATTGATGACGCGCAGGTCGAGTTCGAAGGGTTGCGCGGTCACGCAGTTCTGATTGAATAGGGAATTAGCCGGGAGTCCTTGAGGGGTCAGCAATTCCTGAGGGCACCAAATGACGTGCTGCGATTGGAGAGCTGTTGGCTTAAATATCGTATCCGCAGTGTACACCAAAGAGCCCACCAAGCGCGGAGAGATGGCATTCCGTTCCGTCGAACCTAATTCGGTCAGCCGTCCAGCAATGGCCGCATGCACCTGCTGAAACTCACGGCTAAATAGCTGGTGAAAGAGCACCACGAAAACAAAGTCACGGTCCTCAGTGGCACTTGCCTTCGCTGCTGCCAAGCGTGTACTTAAGTGGGCTGCAAAATCATCGCTAAACTGTTGCTCCTGGCCAAAGCGAAAGCAGATATCGATCGGTCGATCATTCAGATCGAGAATGTGACGCTGATAGCGATAGAAATCGGCATCCTCCATGGAGCCTGCAATCGGGTCGTCGTCACAGATTTTAACGACGATCGGTATCTGCGTGGCGGCCTGTAGGGGGGTCTGCAAAGTGAAGCTGGGACTTGTTAGTCGCGGATTGCGACGGGCAATAGCTTTGTACGCTGCGTTTGTCAGGGACTGTTCATCCTTATCCAGGTACTCGGCAGCGAAGCAGGCTGTTGCAGCGCCGTTGCTAGCAGGTAACTGCTCGCTCAGCCAGTGGGTCGTGCCGGAGAATATGGAACCCGCAGCGGCCGTTGCGGGTGCAGCGCAGACGCCGGCCGGAAAGAGCTCCGGGCCATTCGATTTGACAGCGAGTTCGCGCAGGGAGTCAATGCCGTGATCTTCCAGTTGGGGAGCGCTGACGCGAAATTTGCGCGTCAGGCCATAGGCCGCTACTTTGCGACTGGGTAAAAAGGCAAAGTTGTGCTGCGCATGCACGCGCAAGAATTCGTTCGTGGTATCGAAAACGCCAAACATTAGGGCGCTATAAGACAACTGATCTGCTGGATTGTTTGCATGATTGGAAATGCTTAGCTCGATGCTGCGGCTTAGAGTGCTGCTCTGATCGTAGAGGAACCGCATGCGAGCTGAGCGAATCGGACCGTCTGAGCGAAAGGAGTAGCTGCCACAAACCAGGTTGGCCCCGCACGATCGAAGCGCATGCTCGTGGACTCCAGTGCTCACATCGAGAGGGCTCAGCTCTTGCGACTCCTCGCCGCCACTCTTCGTCTCGGCCGTCCAACTGAGTTCGAAAGATGGTTGAATGAGGCGCTCGGGACGCTCCTTGATAGAGAAGAAGACGTAGGCCACTCCTTCGTTGGGGAACCAATCAATGGTGCCGAGGTTGAATCCGCCAAAATTTTCCGATAGTGGCACTTTGCGACAAGATGTGATCGCCGTCGCCAATGCTAACCAGAAAATTTGCAGGCATAGCTTGCGATTCATCGGTTATATGGGGCCTCCTGCTAGCATCCATTCGGTGAAGGCCTCTGTATCATTTGCTATGGTCTCAGTGCGGGCTGTAATGCCAGCAGCCGTAGGATCGACCGTGTCGATCGGCGTTCCTTCTAGGTATGACGTGACGGATAGAGCGTCACGCCATTCCGAAAAGTAGCCATTTGTCGCGTTAGAAATGACGAAATAATGCGCACTGCCAACGTTTTGCCCTTGCGTCGCGAGATTGGCCCAGCCGGTCCAATTCTCGCGTTTCACGAACGCGGACGGCGAGGCAATTGGCTCGCCGTCCCAGAACCCGGCCTTTATGTGAATGGCAGCTCGACCGGCTGGATCTTGCGTTGGCGGATCCTCGGGGTCCCATGGTGCGTTGCTCAAAGCCGCAAGATTCACATTGGTCATGATATTGCAGTCAGCGGCGCTGATGTTTATCGAATTGACGACTAGTTTGTCGGTCATACTCGCTAAAGCTGTCGTCATCGCCGAAATGCGCTGCTCCCATTCCACCTTCTTGAAGTCGCGGATGGTCGTGTCAGGAAAGCATGAGGGGCTGGCCAAGGCACCAGCCGACATGGAAATGGGTTGGAACAGAATGTACGAGTATATGGCGACATCTGGAATTTCAGGTGTTGGGGGTTGTGGCATTCCCCCCTGCCCGTAATACTCCCAGCCCTCATAGCATCCAGAGGGTAGGACAAGCAGCAAGAGTGCTGAAAAATTTTTCCGAATCGCTATCAAGTGGCTTGCCCTATGACGACGTTGTTGATTTTGCGTAGATCAATTTGTCCCCGGCGGTCTTGATCTCTGACAAAGTCGGCAATCTTGTTTCGGGCCAATGCCGCCAAGTTAGGATTGACCAGGCGTGGACGCTGATGCGGGGCGATGGCTTCTTGCAGTCGGGGGTTGAGACGGCGCATCACCGTATCACCCCAGGCAAACGTCGCTAGATAATGGCCCGCTTCCTGCGGTGTTGGTGTGAGAAACGCTTCGGTCAACACGGGATCCGGCAGCAGTGGTAAGGAGTCGTCGAGAAAAATCGAAGGCACGATCGCGCTGACTAGCTGTGGTGCATTCTCCCCAAGGTCATGCATGATCTGCTTGCGCTTTTCGGGAGCCAGAGCATTCAGGGCCTGTTCCAATAAGGGAATGCGATCAACAGTGACGGTGCGATAACCATCACCCTTATCTCGATACAATTCGCGGAGTTTTCTCGCGGTTTCCCGCACCATGGCATCCGGCATTTTTTCAGCGCGTGCTAAATATTCCACAAACTTGGCAGTGAACGCGGGATTCGCTTGTGCAAAAAACTTTTCGCGTAGTTTGGCAGGTGCGTGCGCGACTGCCGCTAGCGCCTCAGGTTCAGACACTTCCCGTAAGACTCCTAGTAGCTCATCGACTTCCATAGCGGCCAGAAAGGCGAACTCGCTTTCAAGTGGCTGCGAGTCAATGCGCAGCTTAGCGGCGGTCAGGCTGCGCTCCAGTCGATCGAGGAACGCCCAAATCGTTGCTGGCGATTCGTCGTCGTTGCTTTGTCGATCGTACATCGTGCTGAGTTTACCGAGGGATTCGCGGAACTCGGGTCGGGTCTTAAAGTACGAAAGAAAATCAGCGCCAAAGTGCCGCAAGAACAAGCAAAGCATGGAGAAATTTTCGCGTTCTAGCTGATCGCGCAAGGCCTGCTGGAGAACGTCCGGTTCACCAACGATATTGGCTCGAACCTGCTCGATGCGGGCAATCAGCATTTGCGGCGTTGGTTGCGAGTCGGGCAGGTTCATCGCTGCGGATGCCGCCGAGGGGGCAGATGCGTCCGCTAGCGCCGGTGCTTCGACAATTCCAAGGCGACGAAAGCCCCAGATGATGGCAAGCGTGGCCAAAGTCAGTGCGATCAATAGTGCAAACCAAGGAACGTACGGTAGCAAAGCTAGCCACAATGATTGCACCCAGGATAACTCCACGGGCTTCGCCGCATCCTTGCTCGCTTCCTCTCCCGGCGTGTTGATGATGGGCCGCGGCTGAAGCTCCTGCGCTTGAATTTGGACGCTGACACCGACCTTACGAACCTTTTGCGTGAGGCGTTGGCGAACGGCCTGCAGCTTGTCTCGGTTGAGGCCTGGTTCATAGGCAAAGGCACAAGTTAGAGAGGTCAATTTATACTGAGCGGCGGCAGCGTTCGGTGTCTCTTCAAGGCCAGGCAAAGACGAAGTCTGGCGCTGATCGAGTGTCGCAAAATTTGTGACTTCGCAGCCTACCGGGTAACAGACGCCAGCTGTGCACTCTTCATCGAGTACCGTAAAAAACCGCGATTCGATTTCTTTGGCCTCCTGCTGCACCACAGGCGGAACTTGTACCGAAGACTGACCAAGAACTGCTGACGCGCGGCTCAACAGCAGACCAAGAGCAAGCAGGGCGTAGCAAGGACGCCCCAACGATGTAGGATAAAGACGACGACTCACTGATTTCCTCCCGTGGAGCGTTCGATAGCTTTGATTTGATCATCAACTCGCGGATCTGGTTCAACTTCCTGTGCTTTGTAATAGGCTTTGAGTGCTGCTTCCTGCTCGCCGATTTTCAGTAGAAGTGAGCCTTTGGTGCGCAGCGTCTTCGGATGGTTAGGATATCGTGCCAGAATTTGGTCGCAGTATTGGAGCGCGAGTTCGTAATTTCCAACTTTAGCCAGTTCACGGATGCGTTCATGGGTCGTCAACAAGCTGACGGCGGTGGCGCTTTTGTTTACCGGCTGTCCGGACTTTATGTAAGCATCTTCCAAGGCCTGGTCCGCATCCGTTGGGGGCATGGGCACGACTTTCAGGGATTGGGTGCTGGCCGTCGCCTTGTGGTCAATAATGATCTGCTGGCCAGACGTCAGTACGGGGATGAAGACCTCGGTGGTCGTGCCGCCATCATTGTAGACGACACGCACATTATGCGGTGAAAGGGGACGTGGGTCGTCGGGAGTCCCCTGCTGCCGTTTTGGTAGTTCTTTGTCGACGTCGTCCTCGACAACGTAGCGCCAAAATTCTTTGGTATTGATGCAGCTGACGGTGCCTAGGTGCAAAGCTATGGCCAACAGGATCAGCTGGAGGTTCGGAAGTTTCATCGTCATTTCCTCGCGCATGCCATTCCCCATTACAGCAAAAATGGCATGAGTAGCGGGTTGTATAAGTTGAATCCCAATGTGATCGCCCCCTCAGTGGAAAGGGCGGCAAAAACTCCAAATGAACTTTGAAAGGTGTACTGGGCCCCACCTTGGATGACGAAGGAACCCGTGCTGCTATCGTTTGTGCTGATGCTGCTCTGCAGTGCCGAAGCGATAGGGTAGTAAACCGACCCGGTGATATGGATGCGGCGATTGCTGCGCAGCAGATAGTGGTACACACCACCCAAGGCAAAAATGGGATTGAACAGCGAGATTCCTATCCCGGACAAGTGCTGATTGTGACTGCCCCATTGTTCAATGAACTCAAATTGCAGCATTCCCGTGGGATATATCCCGAAATTGACGAACGAGTAAAAGAGGCTTTCTCCGCGCAAGCGTCGTTGCTTTTCTGCAGTCAGGTGCAGGTATGGGCGGACGTCTTCCAGGCTTTCCCCAGCACTGGCTAAAGTTTGGAAGATGATCGAGCCGTCAGCGATATTAATGATGCGCATGGCGACACCGGAAGGAGTTTCTTCTGTGTAAATGACCGATTTTGCGGTTGCATATCGAGGATCACGTTTGACCAGAGCCAACTCTTCCAAGCTAAGAGCGCCGTTGTGAATCATGGTGGATCCACCCCGTCGCACATGCATGCGCCAAGCATCGCAATCTTGGCAATCCACCACCACGTTGGGCTGATCAAAAACGGTTTTCAACAGTTTGGTAACCGAAGGTGCGAAGTCAGTTCGCGACTCTTGCCAATGGTGCAGCGGAGGCGCCAACAGCGCTGGTAGCGCCGTAGACTTCAAAGCGGGGCGAATCTCGATTTCATACCGTAAGGCGTCCTCAAGGACCGCTAAATCACTCGACGTTTGCTGCAGCAGTGCTTGTGCCGACGTTGATTGGCCCCATGCGGCGAGTAAGATCAGGAATTGAAGAAGGTGCCGAATCGTTACCATCGATACACCACCCCAAAGCCGAAGGCATGATAGGGAATGAATGCCAGTTCTTCTTCTTTGATGAAGGGGTTATCATCGAGCAATGGAATGTTTTCCAAAAACGCCATGGCTCCCAGTCGAAACTTAGCGTGTGTCTCTAGGCCCAGACGGTAAGCGACGAGTGAAGCCTTGGGCTCTTTGTTGCGGTCGAGTATGCGCGAGACATCGATTTGTGTCTCACCAAAAGTCGCAGCCGCCGGGCCCTGCATGCGGATAAATTGTGCCCCAAATGTGACGTAGAGGTCCGGAGTAGCCAGCGACGGCGTCTTGCGGAAGAGGAGGCGACTGACTTGGGCGCCAAAGCTCCAAGCCTTCACGGAGTCGGCCAAGCTGGCGAATCCGAGCGTAAGCGCCATGCGGAAATTGCGAGATGGTCGGGCGATCGATTCGGCGGCTGCCTCGATGAAGGGAATCGGAGCGATGTCGAGAACGTCGCCCTTCAAATTAAAGATGCGGACGACGCCTCGTGTCGTGACTTCGACTTCTTCTCGACCGGCAAGAATGTCAGCCTGCGTGCGCCTAGCCTGTTCTAGGCTAACGAGCGGCGCATCTTGCTGCAATACGGATCTTGCCGTTAGGCTGGAAACATAGGTGCGCGCCCAAATGACTCTTTGCACACTTGATAGCTCATAAATTTGCGCTCGCAGCGTCAATTCACGTCCGGCAGCTTCAAAACTCAGGTGCATGGCATAGCGCTGGGCGGCAGCTCCCTGAAAGTTTTCCAGGACCTCTGGCTGATCAATGCCGCGGGCAATAATGGTTTGTTGGGGTGTGGATTTGGCAACCCAGCGCTTGCACACGGCGCAGTGGATGAGCTGAACATCGATATTTGGATTTTGTTGCAGAAGCTCATAAAGGCGATTTTCCATCTGTGTCGAGAATCGGCTATCGAGCCCCATGGGGGCATCGACGTCGGCCAAAATTAAGCCGCTGCCCTTGGGAATGGGTGGCTTATCGAGCCAGGTATAGACCATCTCATCCAGGAGATCTGAGCCCAGGGCTCGGATATCTACGTAGATGTGTTCAACTTCATCATCTGCTGCTTGCGCGAGGCTACTCAAACCCAAGAGGCAAGTTACCATGACCCATTTCATAATCGCCACTGCAGCTCCTTACCTTGATGTCGAGCCACTGCGGTAGCTCTCAACATCAGTTCAGGATCGAGTGCCGGGTTCACGGTCATCCGTACATATTTGGTTGCGTCTGCCGTTGGCAGCGCTTGTCCGACGCGACCTGGACCAAGAGTTGCGGTCAGCTGCTGGATGAGTGCGTGCCGCAAAAAGCGTCCAAGCTCTGGGTCATCGCTTTCAATTTGCACTAGCCAGGGCTTAAATTCGTCGCGGATGACATTGTCCAGAGCAGCGACCTCGCTCGCAAGCTTTTGCAAACGTGATGTGGAGTGTTCTGCTGCAAAGTCATAGAGGCTCTTTCGCTCTCCGTAATTGAAGATGCCGCGTTCGCAGATATGCGCCCCATCGATTGTCCAAGTTGCTGCCTTACCTTTGCCGGTGATGAGTCCATTCGGATCACGCTCTAAATCGGGGGCCTCGCGGCAATTTACAGGTCGATGCTCGATAACACCCAACTCAAACTGCTCGTGCACATCTAGGCCGAATAGGCCATTCACCCCGGCAAAAAAAACTGCAAAGAGTGCCCAGAGCGCCGGGGTCATGTGGTGTCCCCCTTGGCTTCAGTTGAATCCTGCGGCGGCTGTGGCGCTGTCGAGCTGATTCGTGCAGGGTCCAACTTCAGGCCACGCGTATACACGTGGCCGCGAATAAATGTGAACAGCCGATCCCGCAACTCTCGGCGCTCATCGCCGGGTTCGCGAACTCCCAGCCAATCGAGGACATGAAAGTAGATCGCAACAAAGCCATAGATATCTCGCGTTTCGACGACGAGGGGCAGAGTGCGTTCGGGGTGCTTGTGTTCGTCGAAAAAGCGCAGCTCGGCTCGTGCCACCGTGTCAGAAACGCAGGGAAATAATCCAAGGTAGATAATCGCCCACCCTAGAGTCCAGCCGCATTGATCGTTTTCGAGTCCGCGGTCGATGTAGGCAAAGTGAAAGTCAGACGTCTCGTTCGTGGCTGGATCCTCCACACCCCCATCCCATTCGACCACGGTCGCGCCCAAGGATTCGATCAGGGATTGGACGTCCTCACAGGCCATGGAGGTGGCTGGTGACCAGTCATCGGACCCAGCATCGCCGGTGCCGCAAGCGAACCCAACGCGAATGCCGGCCATGGAAGCCGCATTTAGACCGAGATCCACCGGATATGACCATGAGGGATGCGGTCGAGTAAACGAGACGCAGGCGTTGCTCACTAGCGAACACAAAGCAAGCATCAAAACCTTAGCGAGTCTGCTGTAACCGCGAGAAGCGAGTAATGTTGCGCAACCTTTGCTGGTGGGGCAGGCAAGCACGGGTATGGGATCCTATTGGCGCCGAAATTCATTGTGAAATGTCTTTTTTCCTCATACATTGCGCCTAGTTTACAAGCAAGGAGAAAGCCTCATGTTAACCCCGTTTCTCGGGCTCGTGTGTCTTGGTGTTGTGCTGTATGTGGCGATGACCGAACGGGCGGCGACCAAGCTCAGCTACATCGATTTACACGCAGCGACAGTGGTGCTCGGTGGGGTACTGGGTTCATTGCTGCTTGCTGTCGATCGTCAATCCTTAATGCGCATGCTCTATTCCATCCGCGACTTATTCCCTTCGGCGACAGTGTTTCCGCGCGAGATGAAAAAGACTTCTGCGGCGCTCGAGCAGATGACGGAAGCTTGGCGAACTGGTCAGCGCGCAACGGTGCTGGCCTTGGCAGATGACGGGGCGACGCCCGAAGTGAAATTGACGGCAGATGCTCTATTGCGACAACTGCACGGGGCCGTTCTGGCGGAACGCTTTGCGGCACTGCGCACGCGCTACATGCAGCAATACACGCCCGTCATCGAGGGCTGGGAGATCGTTTCCAAGTTGGCGCCGTCTTTCGGGATGGTAGGTACGGTCACGGGAATGGTGCAGCTGTTTCGGAATATGGGCGAGAATAGCGGCAACCTGGGTGGAGCCATGGCGATGGCGTTGATGGCCACATTCTATGGAATTACGCTTGGCGCAGCGGCGGGCGGTCCGATGGCTTCGCGGGTGAACAATCAGCTGAACGAGCGGCTGTCGATGCTGGATTTGTTGGAGACCACGGTGGCTGCCCTTGTTGCTGAGGGGCGGCTTGAAGGAATGAAAGCGGAATGAAACCTCGGTATCACCGCAAATCCATGACTTCCAATGAAGGGTGGTTAGTCTCTTATGCGGACTTGATCACCAATCTACTTATCTTCTTTGTTCTGATCATTTCTGCATCGTCCATTCAGACCGGCAAGATGGAAAAGATTGTCGCCGCCATAAGCCAGAACCAATCTGTCGAGAGTTTGGCTTCAGCGGCGGATAAGGTAAGCAAGGCCCTGAAGGAGGAAGGGCTCACCGAGAATGTCAGCGTCAACCTAACCGATGACGGATTGGAGATTTCTTTTGACTCGGGCGTCACGTTCGCTTCCGGAAGTGCGGACGTCTTGGCATCGATGGAAGAGCCATTAGGAAAGGTGCTGGTCGTTCTTCAGCCTTATGTAGATAAGTACAAAGTTGCTGTCGAAGGTCACACGGATGAGCGGCCGATTCGCAACTCCGTCTACAAGAGTAACTGGGAGCTTTCTAGCGCCAGGGCCATTCGCATCCGTGAGCGATTAGAATCAGTTGGTGTTGATCCACGCCGCGTGCGTGTGGAAGCTTACGCTGACAATAAGCCGCTGGCCACAGAGCCGACAAATGCCCTCGATCGGGAAATATTGTTTGCTAAGCAGCGTCGTGTTGTGATTCGCCTCTTCTAATGCCGGTCATAGCACTTTAGTTTCCCACATCGAAATCAGGTACTTGCCATCGGCGCCCGGTGGCAGCCCAGATATTCCTCAATTTCCCTTTACTTGCCCGAGATTTCCTACTAATTCGCCCCGACGAAGACCTGGGCAGGGTGCCCATATGCATTCAAATCAAGATTTGGAGAGAACACATGAACCGAATGCTTGTTGTCGCAGTGCTAGCTGCCGTGATGTCATTAACAGCCACAGCAGAAGTGAAGCCAAAGGGAACGATCTTACTAAGCCAATGCGGTACTTTGAACAAGTCAGTTAACGTCTGCCTTGCCAAGACCGTCAATTCAAAAAATACATACCTCGTGTTCACCGGCTTTCGCTATCGCAACCACGAGTTGGGTGGTGACTACTATCCGGCGAAAGTGAAAAATGCGAGCGAAGGCCGAGTTGGGTCAGTTGACATGCATTATTCGGCCACTGTGCCCGTGAAGTCTGGTAGGTATGTGATTGAGAAGCAGTACGTATTGAAAGTCACCGGCGCAGTACGCCCAGGTGCGAATCGTGTGGGGCAATTGTATGTAGATGGCAAAGTCTTTGGTCCAGAAATGACCATGAGCACCATTTATCATACAATGGCTGCTGGAGAGTAGGTTTCAGGAGTTTTCATGACGAGCAAGTTGGTTTACTCGACAAGCGTTGGCGATCAACGTAACAAAAAGGGCGCCGCGGATCAGTCCAAGTCAGCAAAGGGCGCGCCAGCTACGGGCGGCCCAATCAAGATGCGTTTGGAGAAAAATGGCCGCGGCGGAAAGTTGGTTACCGTTTTGTTCAACATCGCGCTGAGCGATGCCGAAGCCACGGCTCTCATGAAAGAGATGCAGGGCAAGTTCGGGGTGGGCGCGACTTTCAAGAATGGCCAGATGGAATTTCGCGGCGATCTACGCGACCGAATCGAAGCCTTCTTGCAGTCGCGCTCCATGAAAGTCATCCGGGCCGGTGGCTAGTTCTTGCGTTTGAACAGATTTCCAATATCGCACGCGATCGCATAAGCACACGGCACCCAAATCAACTGCAATGTGGTGCCCGCAATGAGCCCCCAGGCTAATGCCAGCACCATGGGCACCAGAAATGGATCGTAGCCGCCGATGCCATAAGCCGTCGGCATCAAGCCGCCCACGGTGGTAAGTCCCGTGGCTAGAATGGCACGCAAGCGAGCAGCCGAGGCACTTGCGAGGATTTGCAACAGGTCTTTACTGCCCTCTTGTCGCAGCTCATCTATATAGGCAACCAGCACGATCGCTGAGTTGACGACAACTCCCGCCAAGCCAATCACGCCGATCAGGGCTAAAAAGCTCAGGGGTCGGCCGTGCAGATAGAAGGCCCAGGTGACGCCGATCAGTCCTAGGGGGATCGTCGTCATCACCAACAGGGGTTTCAAGAAGGAGTTGAAAACAAAGATCAGAATTGCGCCGATGCCCAGCATGGCTAGAACCAGCGCCGCGACCAGTGACTCAAAGCTTTCCTTTGTGCTCTCGTCTTCGCCGCCAAATTTGACAGTGACAGTAGGATAGTTCTTTTTGATCGAATCGATATATTCGGCTGCTTTGGCATTGGCCACCATGCTCGTGATTTTCTCCGGAATCACATTGGCTGTGATGGTCACCGCGCGTCGGAAATCGAAGTGGCGAATGATCGGCGGACCTGCCGTCTTAGTTAACTCCGCAAAGCTGGCAAGTGGAATGAGTTTACCGGTCAAGGGTTCTTGCACCCGCGTTTGCAAAACGGCATTGAGATCGGTGCGCGCGGTGGCCTGGTAGCGAGCCCGGACGCTCACCGTCTTGCCATCGGCATTGAAGTCGGAAACAATCACGCCCTGTAGCGCGGAGCGAAGCGCCAACCCCACAGATTCATTCGTCAGCCCAAGTCGCGCCATGCGCTCATAGTCGATTTTGAGGGCCCACTCGTCGCCGACGGCCTCGCTGTCGTCGCGGAGGTCCTCGACTCCGTCAATGCTGGCTAGATGCGCACGAACGTCTGCGGACATTTTCGCAAGCTCAAACGTGTCATCGCTGCGCAAAACGATGGTGACTGGTTTGCCAACGGGCGGACCGTTGGAAGCGGCCTCAAAGGTTAAGCTCGTCGTCGATCCCTTGTCGATAGCCCGCATCTGGCGCAGGACATCTTGCGAGTCGAAGTTGCGCGCCAAGTCTTGTGGTATGTAGGCTACGATGCCACCAATGTTGTTACCATTCCCACCTCCTGGATCTCCAGGACCGCCAAAAGAAGTGCCGGCGCGCGCGACAATCCCCGACAAGTTTTCCGGACCAAAGATTGCGGTAATGGCGTCGGACAGCCGACCAGCCTCCCGATCGGTTTCGCTTAAGGTGGTGCCTCGTGGCAGCTCAAATCGAGCGATATAGATCTCCACGCCTTCGGCCGGGAATAGCTCAAAGCGATTATAGCGAATGCTGAATGCGATGCTGCCGAATAGCAGGATCGTTAAAAGGGTAAACACTAGATAGCGCCAGCGCATAGCCTGTAACATGACTCTTTCAAACGCGCGGCGGATGGGACTCCACCAGTCGCGCCGATGCTCTCGCATGCCCGCGTCTGAGACGTTCTTTTGGAGATTGCGAAGTGTAAACCGTAGACGAACAGGGAGTAGTAAAAAGGATTCTACAATGCAGATGGCTAAAGCAATGGTAACGACAATGGGAATGCCACGGATAAACTGACCCAGCACCCCCTTGGTAACCAACATCGGCAGAAAGGCTGCGATCGTCGTCAAGGCTGTCGCCGTAATCGGAATCCAAAACTGATGGGCGGCTTTTGTGGCTGCATCAATGGCGTCTCGGCCCTTCAACCGAAGTTGCCCGTAATTCTCGGCGATGACGATGGAGTTGTCGACCAGCATGCCGATGACGATGATGATTCCCAACATGGTAATGGTATTGAAGGTGACCCCAAAGAACGGCAGGCATGCTGTCGTCGCAAGGATGCGAATGGGTAAGCTCATGGATGCCATCATGCCAGCGATCCCGGGCAGGAAAAGCAGCAGGATGATAACCACGAGGATCAGTCCCGTCGACGTGTTGTTGGTAACGATTCGCAGGCGATCCTTGATCTTTGATCCCTCATCACTAAACTTGATCAGTTGAAAGTTGGCGGGTATTTCTTCACGAATCGCATCAATCTTTTCGAGAAGTCCATCAACCACAGCGATCGAGTCCGCATCTCCCTTTTTCAGCACTGTTAGGATAGTCGATGGCTGGCCATTAGCGCGGGCCACGATGCGCGCGTCTTCGTTGGCATCAGTGATCGTTGCAACGTCGCGCAACAGAACTCGCTCACCGGAGAAGTTCGAGCGAACAACCAAATCGGGAAACTGATCAACATCCGTGAGCTTTCCGCGCAACCGCACCAGTGTTTCTTCCGTCCCCGTGTCGATAAATCCAGCCGGAATATTCTGCAAACGAGCGCCAACAGAGCGCACGACATCGGCGACACTCACATAGCGCTCCGTGAGCTTCACCGGGTCGAGGTTGATATGAACTTCGCGCTCGCGATACCCATCGAGGCGAACCTTAGAGACTCCGGCCACATCCTCTAGGCGAACTTTAATGCGATCAGCTAGCAGGTCGCGCTGTCGGTCATCGTTGGGTCCAATGAGCGCCAGTTCGATAACGGGAATCTCCCTTGTATCGATCTCTACAAAACTTGGCTGCTCGGGAAGGTCGGGAGGAAGTCCATTGACGCGCTGCACGGCACGCTGGAGATCGGTGACCACCTCATCATTGTCATAGCGATCGGCATCGATGCGGACGTCGATGGAGGAGAGTCCAGCCTGGGAAACGGATACAACTTGCTTCAGGCCATCAACGGATCGAAGCTCTTCTTCGATCTTGCGGGTGACGCGCTCATCGACTTCTTGCGATGACGAACCAGGGTAAACGGTACTGATCATCACCTGGCCAAAGTTTACGGTAGGGTAGGTTTCTCGTCGTAGCGAGATCAGCCCTAGTATGCCTGCGATCACAAAAAATGCGGTGACGGTCAGGGTGACGCGGAAGTTTTTTACAAAGTATTGAAATAGGTTGTACATGAATTATCTTCCCGCGCGATCGAGTTTGGCAGCTTCCGGCACATAGAAGGAAATCAAGCTGTATCGGTGACGATTCAACTCATCACGCGCTATGAAGTACTGGCTGTACAAATTGAACGACTCCACTTGTGCCGCCGTCAGCATGTTGGATGCTAGCGTAACCTGGTCGAGGCCGAGGCGACCTTGCCGAAAAGCTCCGCGCATTTCCTCGACAGCATTTTCACGCAGCAAGATGATTTGCTCGCTGTTGCGGGCATTGTCCCAAGCAACTTGGGCACGCTCAACTAGGGTTCGATCTTTGGTCGCGATGTCGTCCTGCGTTCGCTCTAGATTGTATTCAGATCGCAGCAGATTCGCGCGTCGCTCCTTGATGAGGGCCTTGGCGCCATAGTTGCCCAGAGGCATGCTGAAGGATAGGCCGATGGATGTATTTGGCCGATCGGCGCCCAGCATTTCGCTGCTCGCTTCACCTGCCTCGGGATCCACGCCAACCAACGCCCCTTTGGCGAAGAGAGCGAGCTCGGGTCGCGCGTCCGATTCGGCGGCGGTCAGTTCCGCCTGGGCGGCTTCAATTTGGCGTTTCGCCATGCGTAAGGCTAATGAACTCTCCGCGGCGGCTCCGGACGTGGTAGGGCGGTCCGCCAGTGTCAATTTACCAGGCAAGATACCATCGACCTTTTCGGGAACGGGAATGTCGATCAGCACGGCGACATAGGTGACCAGCTGCTTCAGGCTAGACTCAGCCGTTCGCAGTTGTTGCTGGGCCAGCTGCCGATCCGCCTCAACGCGCGCCAACTCGCCAATCTCGCCGAGTCCAAAGCGTGACCTTTCTTTCGAGTAGCGCAGCATTTCATCGGAACGTTGTACCGCTTCCTTCAAGCTGTCGATGCTCAGAGAAAGACTCCAAGCTTGCCAGTAGATGCTGAGAACGCGCAGTGCCAAGTCTTCGTATGCCGTTCGCATCTCATCGGCGGTATTTGCGATATTGAGAATGGTTGCGTTAATACGAGCGTTCATGGCGCCACCGAAGCCATTGCGCCAAAGATCTTGTTTGACTTCAAGAGTCAGACTTTGCGAATAGGTCTTGCCACCCGACAATGGCAGAGTTGCCGGATAGGTCGCATCGTAAGTGAGGTGATTGGCGGCGAGCTTGATCGCTGTGCCGGTGGTGAATTGGCGTTGAAGATCGATGCTGAGGCTTTGTGTCTTTTCTTGATCCGAGGAAAATCCGCCAGGACTTTGTCCGCGGTTTTTGCTGTGGGCAGCAGTCGATGAAAGCAGCCAGTCATGCGGAGCCGCCGCACCTAGGGCCATGGCTTCGCTGCGCTCCTTGAGTAATTGAATTTCTTTGGCACTGGTACTGGATTGAATGACGCGTCCTACGAGCAACTGGGGCGTGAGTTGTGGCGCGGCTGTGGCGAGCGCATGATGGGGCCAACATAAGAGAAAAGCCAAGGCAGCGATTCGAGAAGTCCGCGGGTGCATACATGCTCTCTAGGCAACAGTTCACAAGAATCGAAATGGAAGGTCGGAATACTCGTCGGCAGATGTGGAGGTGGTTTTGAGAGGGCTTCGAAAAGGAGCGCAAGATTCTGACCGATGGGTCAGGGCAAGCTGATGGAATTCATGGGTGGTGTGACTGGATTTTACGAAATATTTAAGCTGCATTATTCGAGGAACGGTTTCCGGGGAGATGGACTACGACCCGTTATGCCGATGACGATTGAAATTTGATTGTGAAAATAACTGGTTGCCGCAGCTTTTTGAGCTTGTCGCGGAGCTGGTTCGCAGTCTTATAGACATCCAATCTCCGACACTTCGCGAAAATTTGTGAAGGAAAGCAACGATTGGGAGGTTGGCCGGGCCCTTGCAGTTGAGTTGGCAATCCCAATACGAAGTTTGGAGGAGCTCACCATGGCCCACGAGACAACTACGGTTCCCAGGCAACTTGTTGCTACGGTCATCACTTGCTTGATCATAACGGGATGTCAGATATCTGCTTCTGAGGACGAACCTCGCACCGAGGTTCGAGAGCGGAAGGCGACGCAAGCCACGAAGAGTTCCGATCAGCTTCCGTTTGATATTCAACAGCAACCGTTTCATCAAATGCAGTTGAGTCGCGGTGATTCGCAGAAGTCGGTGCTTGATGGTTGGTTGATGTTGGCGACTTGCCTAAGTCCTGACTGCCAGATAAAAGGAAATAAGGTGATTCTCGGAAACATTCAGTTTCTGGTGTGGAGTCCTGAAGAATACGAGCCAGCGACCTACTTGGCAAAACCAAAAGTGGAAAGTGAATGGACGCTGACATCTTGCCTGCCACAGCACATGTGGACTTGGTTTCCAGATGGAAATTTCAACTGCTTGGGTCCGAACTTCGGTAACAATACGGGCGATGGCGACGGTAATACCAACGTTGGAGGCGGAGCAGATTCTGGTGGTGCGACTCAATGCGATGATCCAGCGCCACCTCCCGTGGATGACGGGCCGCAAGTGCCTCCGAAAGGAGATCCCGTCGATGGCGGCGGCGATATGGCGAGTCTGTGTCCGGAACAACCTAACATTTGCACTCGGGAATATATGCCGCATGTCTGCTACGGTAAGGTGCAATTTCTCGGTGACCAGTCTGTCGCGATGGAGGCAACCGGCGGGAATCTTTGTGAGGCAAAGTATCAGCTATGTCACCTCGCCGCCGCGCAAGCAGCGATCAGCTTGACTGAAATTTCCTGCATCAAGCTGTAGTGGGAGCTTTCGCCGCGAACCGATACCTGCTCACTCAAATTCCGAGTAGGGCAGGTCGTCGTGCATTTCAGTAGGGCTGTCGCCTATGTTGTCATTACTATTCGAGCCGTGGCCGAGTCGCTTCGCAATGGCTCCCCAGCATTTTACTTTGCCATTGTTTAGGGCGGCGCAAACGTGGGAGTTTCCGAGTGTCAAGTCATTCACCTTCACGTTGGGACCAAGCCGAATCGCTGGCATATACAACAGGTCTTCGAAATATCCACCAATGTTGTCGGTTGAGCCCTGCCCAAGTCTTCCGTCTGAGTTTTGCCCCCAACAGTAGGCGTTATTGTCGGCGCTGATCATGCAAGTAAAGGAAACACTCGCAAAAATTTTACGCGGTGTCGCTAATGCTGGCAGGGAAAGTGCCTGCGAACCATTACCGCGTTCGTCGGGATGGTCACCCCAAGGTCCGCCAGACGTTGTTGGAAATCCCAATGCGCCGAAGCCATTGACCCCCCAGCAAAAAACCTTGTCGTCATCGGAAATTTTAGAGTCTCGTCTTTGCCGAGCTGTCCCTTGTTGCTCGACCCCCAGCACTTGACGCCACGCGTCTCGGCGGTCACCGCGCAGGCAAAGTGTTGGCCACAAGCGATCTCTGTCGCCAAAACGCCCGGGCCAAGGTCGATGGCGTCATAACTTCCGGGCAGGGACGAGTTATCTCCGCCGCGACTCGTATCGTCACCAAGTCCGAGCTGGCCCTCTTCGTTTAGTCCCCAGCACTTGACGGTGCCATTCACGCGCAGGGCGCAATAGAATCTCTTCCCCGACATCTGCTAGCAGCGCCGGGTCAACCTCCGGTAGCGCCAGATCTGTATCAGTGCGAACGACCTGCATCCAGTAGCCGATCAAGCGGCTCGAGACGCTGACGGCGATGCGATCCTCCCCGACTTGCTTGCCCGTAAATTGTGCGGGAACAATGGCCCCGTCTGGGTACCGATCGTCGTCGATGGACGTGACGACGATGCGCAGATCGGTCGTATTGGCTCCATCAACGTAGAGTATAGTTAGAAAGGTCTTTTGCAGGCTGTCCGGGGACATGGGCGCTGAATCGTATTCACCCGTCACCGCGATCGCGCGATTCTCCGTGTGGGCGATGACGGATCCCGGCAACACGGTGGGAAAGCTGCCCGCTGCTAGCACCCCATCAAAGTCGAATGCGGCGCTGCCTGGGCCGAAAGTGATGCGCGCATCGCCCACATCAAGTGTGCCACCAGCCGTGCTGCTAATCGTCTTTCGGTCGCGAAGGTAGCCGGGCAACGATTCCGTTTGGCTGCCGACGCTCTTGTCAGGAGTGTTGGAGCGGCGTCCTGTGCAACCCAGGTTCAAGGCGACTGCGAGGAGCCATGGAATCAACAATACTTTGGAAAGATTGGAGACTTGCATGGAATCAGACTCCCTGGGGTGACTGCTTCCTATATCGGCAAAAGAACTACGAACTTGAACAGCATTTTGCGTGAGATTGAGGCCAATTTATTCGAGACGTGCCACATGTCATTGGTCATGCCCGCGTGGATCACATTATGGTGCAAAGCATATCGCAACCGCAGCTTTGCCTAACGCTCGCGGGCCATTGAAATTTTAAGGAGTTGAGAGATGGTGTTACTCGTCATTGTGAAGCTTTCCTTGGTCACCTTGTGGTCGATTCTCCTGGGCCAGGTAGCCCAAGCCGTTCCCAGTCCCTATGGCACGAACTTTCCCCCGCTGCAACTCGTCAACGACACGGGGGCCACGCTGATGCGAGATTCAGACGATGAGCGTCGGGTCTGGGTTATGCCACCGCAAGCTGGCACAACCCAACTGACGGGCTTTGTGCAGAGTGCCAATCTCGCGTTTTGCGATGGGTTGAAAAACTTGGCCGCCGCCTCCAACGACATTGACGCGCGCATTGGCAAGTTGGCGGCGCGACAAGAGTCTCTTCTTCCCGAGTTAGAGGCTGCTGAGCGTGAATTACAGGAAGCCCATCGACAGCTTGGAAAGCAGGCTGAATCGCAGGAAATGCGCGCTATTTTGGAGCTGCAGGAACGGCAGACGGTTCTGGAAGAAAGCCGGCAACAAATAGCCACTGAACTGGAGTCTTGCCGAGAGTCATGCGATGAACTGCGGCAGGAATTCAAGCGACTTGGGATGGAAGTTCAGGTTGTAAGCGCGGAGCTGCGAGCCCTATCGGCAGAGCGTCGCGAACAGGTTCGTGCATATGAACTTGCGCATGCAGCTGTTGTCCAAGCTGAGCTGCGCTTCGACAATGTTGGGCGCCGCTATCAACGGCTGACGCAGGACTTGGCGAAACTGAGCAGTATGGTGCACGACCTATACGCAACCAAAGGCAAGCTCGAAGGTGGCTATGCGCTCATTAACTACAACACGGGTTGGGACCAGGCTGTTGCCGCCCTCGAGGCGCGCTATCCCGATCATGATTTCGAGAAGGTGCCGACCTACAACGCTCGCATCTTCGGCAATATCGTCGGTGCCGCCAATCAGGGCAGCTACTACGAGTCTTTGCCCATGATTCTAGACTATACGATCAGCGGCATGCCGTATCTCCCTTGGGTGGAGTCTTATCAGCAGCGCAGTGCTCTGCAATCGGTGATTACGGGCACTCTTCGTCTGTCGACCTTGGGAGCTTGCCCGCTACACGATCCTGAATTTTTTGCGGGAACAAGCGTGAATCCAGAGCGCGCGGCAGATGGAACGCCACTCTTTGCAATCGGCGCTAGCTATGAGTACCCGGTGGCCTTCAAGCATCGCATTGTCGCTTCTTACAATCTGTACAAATTCTTTGATGTCTTAAAGCGAAGCGGCACCGAGGGCGGCTTCTTTTCATCTCAGGCTTATGCGAATTCCATCACCAAAAAGATCGATCGCGACGCCTTCAAGATTCAGTGGGCAAGCAATGACCCGGATCAGAAGATTTCGCCCGCTGAGCGGCAGCAAATTGAGCTGCAACTGAAGCAGGATCTGATGAACCGGGTCTTGCTACGCATGGGGCAGCCAGCGCCGGTACCTGCTGGTGGCGAAATGCCTGTTTCAGTTGGTTTGCCGCCGAAGGCTGGTGCTGTGGTGCTCGCCAAGGGATTGAATGCGACCTGTGGACTGCATCTTTACTGCCAAGGTGCGTCTTGGCTATTGAGTGGACTTGCGGCAACTTTCCAATCGACGGAGCAGCAGCAGCGCATCAAGGAGGAATGGAACCGCACCGTCGAGGAAGAGTGGTCTAACGAAATCGCCACATTGCGGGCGGGGGCTACTGGCTTTAGCTCCCGTCGAAACGATCACAACCATCTGTAATTATGCGTTAAAAAACGACCCGCTCATTTTTGGGCGGGTTCTCGCCGATGGGGGTTAGAACAGTGACTTGTATCTCGGGAAACAGGCATGATGCATTCCGTAACATTGCAGTTGATGAAGGTTCGGCGGTTCGTCCGAATTGCGCTGTGTGTTAGTTTCGTCATTGCTTGTAACAAGTCGGATGAGCCGACCACTAGCACTACCGGTGCCACGACACCCCGCACAAGCAGCAGTGGCAGCAGTTTTAATCTGATCAATACAAAATTCCTCGAAGATCAAGCTGGCAAGGTTTCTAACGTTGCGGACGGCTCGTATGAAGACACGGCGACCCGAAGCATGGGCAGTGGATCCGCTTGTGACATCGCTGGTGGCGAGGGGATTCCGCAAGCTTATGGGGAGCTATTCGAGGTCCCGGCACGGGTGCTAACTTTGGTCGATGAGATGATGATGGAGATCGTAACCAAGTCCAATTTTCTCTTTGGTGAGAAGACTGGGGTTTTTTCAAGGCTATACTGCGAAGATTTTGGGATCCGAGTGAATAGCGGCACTGCGCTGACTTGGCGTTATCGCAATGAGAATGGACAAACCTCCTTTGCGAGGGTGCGGGATGTCGGTAAAGAGCGAGGCCTACCTAAACTGCGTATGGAACTGTGGGAACCGGCAGATTCTGGCTTCAAGAACACCTATCACATCGAATGGGTTCGTTATGGCAACGGCCACCAATGCGGTACAAAGAAGAACGCCAATAAACCCGAGGATGCCAAGGTCAAATTCGTGAGTTTGACGGGATCTCCAGCGCGGCATTTTTACGCTGATTACGACACCTACGCTGGCCAGATGCTTATGGTGTACGGCTACGAGAGCCCAGACTCCGGCACGCCGCGTATGACGGCATTGTATTCGCGCGAAGCTGTCCGCAAAGATGATCAAAACCTGACAAGCTATGTTTCGGCAGCGGCGGCATACGAGTGGTATATCGAGGATGCGGATGAGCCATCGGCCGACTCTGTTTCACCACGCCACTATGCGCGCTCAAACGGCGACGTGGAATTGGCCCAGATCGTCTATCGTCGTTCTTCAAACCCATATGGCGTGCAAGCGATGGGCTACATCCCCGCCAAGAATGTGCCGTTGTATCAGGATGTTCCGGGGTTGGCGTTGGAAACCAACAGCATTTCCAAGCACCACGATGAATGGGTTTCGACCTTGTTGCGGCATCCGCAAGTCACAAGTTCCTGTGCGACACTTGGTTCGACTCTGAGGGATGCTTTCGATGCGGTTTCGACGGTCAGACCACGTAGCCTTGCTGACTTGCCCCAGGACCTCTGCTTGAAGTCTGGCGGGGTAAGTCATGCTGATGTTATCCATGCATTGCGCGACATGTGTATTTTTCGCAACAATGGCAGCGTTGTGTCTCTCTTGATGCCACTTGTGCTCAATGGAAGCCCTGAGATCTGTAATGTTTGTTCGATGTTGGGTGATCGCGCCACATACGTCGGTGATGACCTTAAGTTCTACAATGTGATCGGCAATTTTGCGCATTTTTCTGGACTCAACACCGGAAACTCCAAGCGCACGTTTCTGACCCGTGATCAATGGGACACAAACTTCTATGAGAACGAATTGCCAAAAGATTTGAAGACAGATCAGCTGCCGAACTTGCGCGTCCTGAATCGGAATAACTGGCAACTTCAGCTTCGGTCCGAGGTCATGAGTGAGTCCGACTTTGGCTCAACCCTGACACCTTAGTTACGAAGGTTTTTATGAGATTGTGGTTGGAACAAGCTTTAATCCGGTTGCTGGCATACTCCAGTTTGGTTGCCGTCCCGTTGGTTTTTACTTCTTGCGCCAAGAAATCGAGTGGCTCGGGCGGCTCTAAGTCTGGCGCAGGTGTTGTGACGGTCAATACAACATCGGCAGAGAACTACCAGAACATGCGTGATGATATGCCGGTCTCGTCGTCTGATCGACAGGATGCTGCAGAAAGCGGACTAGCACTGGTCACATTTTCCGCTCAGGTGGATGTGATGTTTCAAGAAGGAGTCACAGGGGGTGTACTCGACACGGTCGACAACCCAGCCGAAATCGCGGGAGTTTCGTTTGCATCGCCCACGATAGAGTATTCGATATTCAACGGGGATGCTTTGTCCTCCTTGACCATTCCTTTACGACTGCAGATCTTCCTCGTTGCCGGCGCCGCATCTGAAAACTATTCCCTATTCTGTACATTCTCTGGCGGCGTCAAGAGAGTGTTTGATGGAGATGCAGTCTCTGTGAGAGAGGTAACAGTCGATAAGGGTGGCGTTAGCTTCCGGCAATTGACGCTGACCCTTTCCACTCTGGAATCACATGCCAAGTGTTTTGTTGGCATTGTTGCGGCAAATCTTACAGGGAGCTCCTCAACATCATCGTCTAGTTCGACGAGTAGTTCGTCATCTTCTAGCGGTGAATCATCATCCTCAACAACAACATCATCTTCTTCCACAACAACAAGCTCTACTTCGTCGGGCGAGGGCTCCTCCGGATCTGGTGGGGATTCGTGCAGCGGCGCCATGTTCGGTGACTATTTGCTAGCGACATATCCGCGACCGATCATGAATTTGGAATATGGCCCACCAACCACTTGGACCTATGCTGAGGATGGCTCCGTCGATGATCAGTCAGGTGGCGACGGTGCGAGCGGCGCACAGTGTCCGTTTGCGGATGTTGCTATCGTCATTCTGGCGGCAACTCGCATCAACGATGATGATCCTACACGCACACCCGTGCCAACCGATTGCAGCGGCGCCGATTTTAAGTGGGCAGCTGCTGCTGATGAGAATACTGGGTTTCTCATCGATGTGTCCGAGCTAATTGCTGGAACTTACTATTTAGCCGCATGTCCAATTTCTGCCGAGCGCGTTGTCGGCCGTCCCGATGTGACTCAGTTCACCATTGCGGGATTGCCAGCCGGTCCGCCGCCGCCCACAGGTGAACATGCGATCTTTACGACCGTAAGTGCCGGTGGTGAGCATGCTTGCGGTATGCGGGTCGACGGCAAGATCGCCTGCTGGGGCAGCAACGCATTCGGACAGCTGGGAACGGATGGAGTGCCGGCGGATGCGTCGCCCTATGCTCTTGTTGTCGGGGCCGAGACGTACATTGATGTCGATGCTGGCTTGAATCATACCTGCGCCATCACCACAGGGAACGTGCTTTATTGTTGGGGTGCCAACGATCGCGGACAGCTTGGTACTGGCAACACGACCAGCGTCAAACAGCCCACTGTCGTGAACGTGTCTTCGCTTCCTGGAGCCGATCAGACCTTCCATATGGTTGCGGCGGGCTCCACAGCAACCTGTGCTCTCTCTCGCGATAATACCGGAGGCATCACCAATAACGTATTTTGTTGGGGCTATCGTGGCTACGGGCAGATTGGCAATAACGGAACTCTGACTGGTAATCAGCTGACGCCAGTCGCTGTCATTGGGCTGCCAGAGTCATCGGTCGTTGATATTGTAGCGGGTGGCCTGCACTTCTTGGCGCGACTGAGCAATGGCAAAGTTTATGGTTGGGGCCTTAATGAGCATGGTCAATTAGGCTTGGCGACCAGTGCAGACTGCGCGGATGGTGATTCGACACTTTCTTGCGTTGATTCCGCTGAGTTGGTTTTTTCAACTCCAAGCAACTATTCATATACAGATATTTCAGCCGGTCGTCGGCACTCTTGTATCATCAGAGCGCAGCGTACTTATTGCTTCGGCAATAACGCATTTGGGCAGCTCGGCCGCTATTTCCGCGGACGGCGAGACGCCACGCTATTTGAGATGTGGTACGGAAAAGCCAAGAGTTCGTTCCGCGGTGATCAAGTGGCTGCCACGAAATTCGGTGATTCAACATGCGTGCGTAGTAATACGCGTTCCATGTGTGCTGGTGATAATAGCCATGGCCAAATCCTGATGGATCTCGTCAACAACGTTGGAAACATTTGCTACCAGGGCGACCACATTTTCCCTTGCTCGATCGCAGTAGGGGCGTGGAAGAAGATCCTGCCAGGAGTCGAAGCTGGGCAAAATTATTTGCGCGATATGGCTGGAGGCAACCAATTCATGTGCGGGTTGCGTGGTACCCAGGGTCAGGCCTATTGCTGGGGTGATAATGGCAAAGGACAGTTGGGCAATGGCATTGGCAGTAAGAGCAGCGCCGATCCGCTGCCAGTCCTCTATTAGCGAGTGCTGGGTGCGGCATGTTTCGGAAGCTTATCAGTAAAACGTCGTTGAAAATCCCCAATTGAAATAGTTGACCGTCGGATAGTATATGGCCCCTAATGTCGGTCGCGAGAAAAACGCGCCGGGGCGCTCATAGGAAAGTCCAAATCCGGCACCGTATTTTGCACGCAGAGCCTCCTCTATGCCGCCCTCATAGGTGCCGCCAAGCACCACTTGCCGCCGCGAAAACATGTACTGCAACGTCCAGCGCTCGGAGATCCGCTGAAAGTATTCGCCCTCGACATCCATGAAGCTCTGCCATGCCACTAAGGGCTTGCCGTTGAGAGTATATAGTGCTGTCTTTGCTAGATTGACGGTGGCCCGATCACCGTGGAGCTTCCAAGCGATGAGTAACGCTAAGTCAAAATTTTCTGCGCGAAAACGTTCCTGAGTGGGCGCACTATCAACCTCGTAAGCAAGAGTCATGCTTTGGTACAGGTAGAGAATGGCCGGCGCAATCGACCAGCGCTCCGATTGCCAAGCGAGCCACTTGCTGAAGATATTGAGGCTCCAAAAGTCCTCCGCACTCACAAAATTTTCAATTGCGTATGTTAGGGGCACCGTGCCAATTTCAAACCTATCGCCCAGTCCGACAGCCAGATTGCCACCAAAAATTCCGAGTTGATCGTAAATGCTAAGGGGGGTCGGTTGATAGATGACCCGGCTGTGGCCGGCGGTCTCAGGCTGGGTGGTGATGACGCCAATCGGTACGTTTGCGCTGACGACTTCGTCCGATTCATCCGCAGCAAAGCAGATGTTGCTCATCGCCAACGCGAGTGCGACGGAGCCACGTAGGATCAGATTTACCTCAATTTTACAATGGACGCAGCTCACGGTAACCCGTCAGAAATATTTGCAGAAACAAGCTCAAGACGCCTATCGCCTCGCCAACCCCGGCTCAACCCTTGCTCTTTCCCGAAAATCCAAGTAATCGCGCGGGCAGCGCTGCAGCAATTTGTTGGGGTTGCAGCTTTTGCCACAATTCTCGAGGAAACAAAATGCTATATTTCAATTGTATGCGCTTCACTGCTGTTGCCCTGTTGCTTCTCATGTTCCATTTCACTGCTTCTGATGCTTCGGCCATTGCCGACGGGGATCAGCCGCAAGCCTATTTCGTGGCCGGCGATGGCAGCTTTTATGCCACGAATCTCAAGTACAACATTCGCAGCGCGGCCGATGCCAACAACTGTGAATTTTATGTGAATGCGTTTGGCATGGGGCACTGGAGTCGACAGTCGGTGTATCGCAATTGGATGGATGCCTACTTAAGTGTGAATGCGGCTGATCTCGTGTCCAAGCAGCGTGGTCGTATCGTCAATGTCGGAATGTATGCGGCTTGGAAGGGGCTGAATCCCCGCACCGCAGATGGAGCCGGCCTATTCTTGGCGCGGGAAATCGAGCCTGCCTATTACCAAGTTCGTTTTTTGTTCGATGAAAACGACCATGGCGAGGTAATCACCGAGCTCCGTCGCCGTGTCGAGTCCTTTGCCTTTTTCATCGATATCGAGCGTACCGACCAGCAGGTCGATCGGTTGTGGATCAGTCAGGGTGGTGCCAATTTTACCATCGCTGCTGTTGTTCATGGCTATCCTACCGTCGTCAAGTCGCTTGGAAATGGTATGATGACCTTTGTTGAAGGTAACTCGCCTGTGTATGCGCAGCGAGCCGCCTGTAAGTAAATCTGCAAGGAGCGCTTTCCGTGGCTGGTTTCCGTTTTATTTGGATTGATAACGATGCGTGCCCGCGGCGCATCCGCGAGTTGATATTTGAAGGCAGCAAGCGCAGCAAGGTGCCGGTCAAGGTCGTCGGTAACCGGTACATGCATCCTCCCGCCGGTTTTGACGTTCAAGTCATTTGTGTTACCGGTGATTTTGATGCAGCCGACAATCATATTGCCGAGCACGTCGAGGCCGACGATATCGTTATCACCGCCGACATTCCCTTGGCCGACCGAGTCGTCACGAAAGGCGCTATCGCCCTCGACCCGCGCGGCCGCATTTACGATGCCAGCTCGGTCAAGGAGGCTCTGGCCATGCGCAACCTGCGCCAGGAACTACGCAGCGGTGGCGAGTTGATGGGAGGGCCGTCCGGCTTTGATACGCAGGACGTCAAGAAGTTTGCCGGCGAGTTGAATAAGCTCCTGCAATCCCGCCGCGGCTAGGTACACTTCTGCGAGATGGCCGCGGGCCAATTGCCCGCAGCTCAAACTAAATCATCAGCTTGGACGATGCTACGCAGGTCGTTCAGCGGCAGCCGTACACGCTGGCCGTGAGGTAGGCTGATGCGAGTGGCCATTATGCTGATATCGCGATTGACGAGATTGAAGCCATTGGCCCCGGACGTCGGGGTGCTAACCGCCGCCGATTCAAGCTTTAGAGCATCCGTAACCGTCTTTTCAAACTTCGATGAATAGTTTTTGGCCACGTAGTCGAGGTAGCGGGCAATGGCGGTCGGCGCCTTGCCTGTTTTACGGGCTTGCTCGGCAATGAATTTTTCTTGGTAGTCTGCCGCTAGGTGCGCACCAAGAGCCCGGTCAATCGAAGCATCGATCACTAGTTCATGCACAGCTACCGGAAAAAACTGCTAACTTTGTCCTGGGTGAAAATGCCGTGGTGGTGAACAGGGCCCTGAAATGTCCCCAAGAAAGGCGGTGCTGCCGGTTCTCATGGTGTGAAGTTCCGAGGTTAGCCCTCGTCAGAATTCAGCACGGCGACAGCGGTGCAGATTTCATGTGGTCGCCAGCGAAAACATGCTGAGATTTCTGAGAAAAAATGCAAAGTCGAGTGCATTACCCGCAGCCGAACGACCCCTCTCGGGGCGCAGGGCTGCGGGTCACATAATCACTCTTTAAGGTAGGGATACGTTTTCACATAGGTACTGAGTCGCTCAAAGAGAGCCGAAGCATCGCCCTCGCTTAAGCGGCCTGCATCTTGCGCCTTGCGGAACTGGGTCCGAAAGCTCTCGATCAACTCAGGGATGTCGTAATTGCGGCTGGCAAGTAGTTCGTCGACCGGGTCACCGGTCGTGACTTTTGTGATCTGCCAATCGCCTTCGTCATCAATCTGAATTTCTGCCTCATTGATGGCGCCGAACAAGTTGTGTTCGTTCGCCAAGCTCTCCTGGTAAGCGCCTACCAGGAAGAATCCGAGATAGTACGGTTCGTCGCCAGGAGTGTGCAGGTCGAGGACGCTGCGCACATCGCGACGATCCACGAACTTATCCAAGCAGCCATCTGAGTCACAGGTGATATCGACGATCTTGGCCTTGTGCGTTGGCTTCTGATCATGATGGGAAATCGGCATTACTGGGAACAACTGGTCGATGGACCAAGCATCAGGAATGGACTGGAAGATGGAGAAGTTCGCCAGGTACTTGGTCACCATCGCCTGCTGCAGGTCGTCGAACTCTTCGGGCTGGTGCCGCTCGAACGACGAAAAGTACAGGGCCTTGCGACAGATCCGGTGAAAGATCTCCTCGCCCATAGCGCGTTCTTCTAGGGTCAGGTAACCCAGGTTGAACAGCGTGAACAACTCTTCGTAATACTCGATGGCATCGTGATAGTACTCGGCGTAGTTCTTTCGGCTGACGTTTTCCATGATGTACTTGAGCTCAACAAGAGCCTTCAGGTGTTCATGCTCGGCAATGACGTCGGGGACGTCGACTTCCGGCTCCGTGTCAGCGGCTTGCACTTCGCGAATATTCGTCACCACGATCGAGTGGTAGGCGGCGATTACGCGTCCACTTTCGGTGACGATATTTGGGTGCGGCACTTCCTCGTTATCGCAGACTTCGCCGATCGTATAGACAACGTCGTTGGCAAATTCTTGCAGGGTGTAGTTGGCGCTAGAAGAAAACGACGTTTTACTGCCATCATAATCGACGCCGATACCGCCACCGATGTTCAAGTATTTGGGGGTATAGCCCATTTTACTGATTTTGCTGTACACGCGCGACGCCTCTTTGATGGCGTTTTTCATGCGCTTAATCTCGGTAATCTGCGAGCCCAAGTGAAAGTGCAGCATGGACAAGCGATCTTTCAGACCAGCTTCGTCCAACATGCGTAAGGTGCGCAGCACTTCGCTCGTTGTCAGGCCAAACTTGGAGTTTTCACCCGAGGATTTTTCCCACTTGCCGGCACCGCGGCTATAGAGACGCGCACGAATACCGATCTCGGGGCAAATGCCGCCATGCAACTTCGCCTGTTGGATGATGATGTCAAGCTCTTCGGGGCCTTCAATGACCAGGATAACGTTCTTGCCCATGGCTGTTGCCACAAAGCCGATGTCGATAAACTCACGGTCTTTGAAGCCGTTGCAAACTAGAAGCGATTGATTCGTCAGGGGATAGCTCAATGACGCGATAAATTCTGTCTTGGAGCCAACTTCGAGTCCGTAATTCATTTTGATGCCGCACTGGACGACATTATCGATGAATTCGCGGCGTTGATTTACTTTGAATGGAAAGACGCCACGATGCTGCCCTCGAAAGCTGAATTCGCGAATCGAGTTACGGAATGCCGTGTGCATACGCTCAATCTGCGTTTCAATGGCCTGTGGAAAGCGCAAAATCAACGGGGCGATGATGCCTTGTTTCTTTGCTTCTTCGATGACTTCGGGGAGGGAAACGGAAAGGTGCTCTTCGCCCGTTGGGTGACAAACGACATGCCCCTCGTCGTCGATACCAAAATAGCCTGCGCCCCAATCGTCAATTCCGTAGAGTTCACGGGCTTCCTGAATTTGTCGAATATTCAACGACTTGCCCCCTTAAAGGTGGTGAAAGGTGCCTTTGCGAAAAACGCCCCTGAAATTATGGTTTCCACAGAAATTTACAAGTAAAAAAGCATCCCTCTGCGCGTGGCTAAATGCCTGATAAGTCTAGCTATGTCCGATCGCTCGCTTATAATGGCGAAATCTTGATGGAGGGTGGGCACTTGGGAGCAGTCATGCAGGGAGTCGCCAGCGGCTGGGCGAAGGGCATGAAGCTACAGGCTCCGAAGACCGGACTCACGCGTCCGACGGCTGTCAAAGTAAGGCAGGCCGTACTCAATGCTCTACAAAATTGGGTGGTGGATGCGCGCGTGTTGGACCTTTATGCCGGATCTGGGGCCATCGGCATCGAGTTTCTCTCGCGCGGGGCAGCGAGCTGTGTGTTCGTCGAGAACGAGCGGGAAGCTTTGCGTTGTCTCGAAGGCAATGTTCGCGAGTTGCAGCGACGAGCGGCGCAGGCCGAGACGGTATGTCAAGCCACAGTGTTGCGGTGCAGTGTGCGCGATGCCGGACCGAGTGTTGTTAAAGTCGCTCCGTTTGATGTCATTTGGGCGGATGCGCCCTATGATGTTGTCGCGGCAGAAGCATTGCATTGGGCGCGGGCTTGGAGGCTGTGGTTGGCGCCGGCGGGCGTTGCCGTCATCGAGTGTCGCCAAGCAGATCGGGATGCGGTGATAAAGGCGTTTGCTGATGCTGGGTGGGACTGCTATCGTGATCGTAGTTATGGTCAGACCACGGTAACGATTTGGCAGCGCGCGCATGCCGATCAAGCGTGAGTCAATAGCCAGCGGGAAGGGAGTTGTTCATGCCTCAGTCTAAAATCGCGGTTTATGCAGGCAGCTTCGATCCAATGACGCTCGGGCATTTGGACGTGTTGACTCGTGCCGCCAAGCTTTTCGATCGCGTGATCGTCGGAGTGGGAGTCAACTCGAACAAACCGCCGGTATTTTCTGTTGAAGAACGCCTGGAAATTATCCGCACGATTGCTCATGAGTGTAAGAATGTGACCGTGCTGGCATTCACGGGATTGGTCGTTGAATTCGCTCGTCAGCAGGGTGCTTGCTGCATCGTGCGTGGCTTGCGTTCGGAGGCCGACTTCTCTTTTGAAATGCCCATGGCGCAGATGAATCGGCATTTGGCCAACGATATAGAAGTGGTGTTTTTGCCAACAACAGAGGCCTATTGCTATGTCTCCTCCAGCCTGGTACGCGAGGTGGCGAGCTACGGAGGCTCTGTTCGAACCCTTGTCCCACCTTTAGTAGCCGATAAATTAGCCGAAAAATTCAAAAGATAACTTTGCGAATCGCGAGGTGCACTTTTGACTGGGTGCAATTCCGCTGCGCCATGGCGGTGTCTCATCATCAGCGCGGCAATACTTTTGACCGTGCTGCTCCGAGCGTTGCAGGCAAGCTCTGCCGAAGCAGCGCCATCGACGCGCCCGGAGATCATTTCCCAGCGATCACAAACCAGTTTTACAATCGTGCGTGGAGACACCGTCGAGTTGCACGTGCAGGCAATAGAGTCTCCAGCAGCGGTTCAATGGTTTGATGCCGGGCAGGTAGTTTGTGCAGCCGCCACCTGTATTCTGAGTAGTGAAGCCTGGTTTCCTGGTCGTCACCAAATCTTTGCCACAGTTACGACGGCCCGTGGCACCGAGTCGCTGTCTTGGACGATCACAGTTTTATCGCCACCTGCTGGCTATCAACCGGCAAGGGTAGAGCCCGCATTAGCAGCATCGCGACCCGAGGAGCGCGAATCGACACAAGTCATGCAGGCGCGCGCCCTTCGCGGCAGCATGCTCATCCAGCGTGGCGAACAGCCGATCGTGGCGACACAGTCGCCCGTGCCCGTTCTTTGGCAAGAGACAGTTCGCCTGGGCGCGAGTGAAGTTGGCATGGTCAGCATGCCGCAAATCGATACCACCTACTTCTTGCCGCAAAGCGTTAGTGTTTTAGCGACGACGGACTCTGGACGCCGCGTGATTCGGCTGCTTGCAGGCGGTTTGCGTACACGAAACTTTGTCGACGATTTCAGCCGAGTGGTCCTGACGGTGGGAAGTTGGCTCAACATCGATCTTGGGCCACATGCCGATATGGTTTTGGAATTGGCAGAGCACGACGAGTATCGGCGCGCCGTCATCACGGTTCTGCAGGGTGAAGTTCGGATAATCTTTAGTTTGGGAGAGATGACTCAATTTGAGGCGTATCAGCCCCGGGCTATCGTCATTCCCGCTGGCGTGACGGTGGAGCTGGTGACAGGGAGTGATGTGGCGACTCCAGAGTCGCCTGATGTGCGCCGCATGGCAGAAGTCGTCGCCATGACGACCCCTGGATTCCAGGACAGTGAGTGCGTCAACTCCATCGCGATTCGCGAGAGTTTTGCGACTGTGGGTGGGCAAAAGGCAGGGCAAGGTGATTTCGATCGTTGTGCGGCTTGGGCGAGCACGCACGGAAAAGAGCCGAACACATTTCAAGACTGGCTTGAGTTGGCTCGCATTCGGGCAGGAGTTTTTGCCTTTGATGGAGCGCGTCGTGCCTACGAGCGCGCTTCGGAGCTGGCAATAGACGATTTTCAAGCCCCCTTTGAATTGGGTGTGATGTACATGCGCCTCGAACAATGGGAATTGGCGCAGCAGTGGTTGGCAGAGGCAGCAACGCGCGACGCACCAGACCAAGCGCTCGTGGCCTATTATCGCGGCGTGGCATTTTCTCGTCAGGGATTGCCCGCATCGGCGAGCCACCACCTTTCACTGGCCGCATCGCTTGCCTATGATAGTGATATGGGAAGATCTGCTCGTATGTTTATGGAGACGATTCAGGAGAAGAAGCGTCTGCGGCTGGATTTTTCCTTGCGCGGAATGCGGGATTCGCAGCCTCTACCGCGTTATGGGCGTAGCACTGCCAACGAAGGGCGCCAGCCCGAGGCCCATGCGGCTGTGATGCAGTGGGACGGACAAGGTCAGCTGCGCTGGAGCAAGGGCAACGGCGTCAATGCGCAAGGCACCTATTCATTGCAGAGGCGCGAGTTTCGCGAAGGTATCGTCGATACGCGATCGGAGACTGCGCATGGGCTGCACATCGAGGGAGCGCTCGTATTTGGCGAGAAGGATGCTGCGCCGATGGCCGAGATCTATGCGGGCGTGCGTGCCGGAGCTTGGCTACAGGATGATGTGCGGGTGCTGGAGCGATTCGGAGGTGACGTTGGCCTGAGGTCATTTCTTTGGGAGTTGACGCCAGAATTGGTTCTGCATCGTTGGCAATGGCGTGACCTGCGCCCCCGGCACCACGAGGGCATCTCTGCGTTGGGGCCAGTTGGCCGCGCGTTGGCGGATAACTCGGGGGTGGAGCAAGGTGCACGACTTGGAGGAGTGGCCTGGGCCAATCATATGGGCCAACTCCGCGTTGAATATGGCTATCGAGTGCTGCAACCCGCCGAGGGTGACGAGCAGCGAGCTGAATCTGTGGTGGCAAGGCTTCGAGTTGATACGACATCGCAGTCCCAACTTTCATGGACAGCATCGGCCGAGAGGTGGCTTAAAGACACTAGTTTCTTGGGCGATTGGCTACAACATCGATGGCAGTGGAATTACCGATTGAATCTCTCATTCACCGGCGAGATTTTTGCCGTGCGTGAAGCTTGGCAGGGTACATCCGGTTCGGACTTTGTGCGCAAGCAATACGGTGCTGGCCTATCCATTTCCCTTTAGTGCGCGATGTCACTGGCCGACATTCGTTCACCCACCTAAGTTCTCCCTCATGATTGTTAGCGCCTTAACTGAAATGACCATGCTCGTTGTCGCGTTTGTGCTTTCCATGCAGGTATTGGGCGGGTGGGAGGAAACTTCGGAGATGTTGCGATCAGCGTGGATCGACGAATACGACGCTCGCGGGTGTGCCGAATGGGAGGCTGCTTCGGGAAATGTGCAGGATGCAGCCAATGTATTGGCGGAGATGTATCCGGACTTCTCGGCGCAAATTGAAGAAGCTCGTGGCGAGTTGCATACGGCTGTCGACGTGCAATTGGCGACCTGTGTCGGGCAGAGCTTTCAGTCTTGCTTTGAGCCATATCGGCAAGTGAATCCGCGCTTTGGTCGGAATTGGCCAAACTGGCGCGTACGCGCCTGCGAAGGGGAGCCATCATGGGATATGCGGCGCTGATCATAGGCATGTTCACTTGGGTGGCTACCCTCAGCATGCGCTTGGAGCTGGGCCGATGGCAACGGAATTCCTGGTCGTGGTTTGAAGAGCCATCGCAGCTGCGTGCAGTAGATTGGCGTACATCGTTAGCATCCGAGGTACCAGTTTGGCTAGGCGCAGAGTCCTTGACCTGGCCGCCGCGCCTTGATCATGCCGCACCTGGTCAGCATCGGAGTCATTGGCCCCAGGCTTTATGCATACTCATCACGCAGGTCGGACGAATGCCGATCGATCAAGGAAGATGCCCATGAGAAAATTGCAACTTTGGCACTGGCCCCCCCTCGTATCACATGTACTGTTTCTGCTGTTTGGCATCGGAATCGTACAGGCGGGATCAACGGTGGAGATTGCGGAGATTGCCATCCCCAAGTCCCAAGTGATGATACCTGCCGACGCCTTGGGAATTCGTAGCTCGTCGAATCTGCGCGTAGCCGGCAAGGCGTGGGTGGTCACGATTGAGGACGAAGAGAGTCAGGCGCGTGGTCCGTGTCGACTATTTCACTTTCCGATGCGTATCTTCGCTAAGGAGCCTCAGGTCTTGCTCTTGGCAGAGTTTCGGCGACTGGGAGAGATTCTGCGTTTGCGCGCCGCTAATCCAGGGCGAAAGGAGCACCGGAAATTGCTAGGAGATGGACATGCGATTTCGGAGTTGCCTGTGTGTCGCACGGCGTCGGAGGTAGCTTATGAAGAATAAATGGCCGCGCCTTGGTCGCTCAGTTACCGTCTTTTTGATCGGATTTCTAACAGCTTTGCAAGCTGCCTGGGCAAGTCGGGTGCAGGAATTGGTGCTTCAGGTTGGGCAACAAAAGTCCGTAAAGGGAGATGAAAACCTCCCTCTATCATTATCCCGCCGTGGAATTGCTGACTTTGAGAATGTTGGCGGTGGTCGATGGCTCATTACTGGGTTGAAGCCGGGATTTGTAGTTGGCAAGCAGGTCCAGGACGGGCAATCGCGTCATCGATGGGATGTTCGCATTCAAGCTACGACGCCTAACGCAGGAATTCGTGACGATCCTCATCCCAATCCTTGGTCAGCAGAACAACGCCAGGAACTGCTGCGCCGCCTGAGCCGACTGCTGGGAAGCGAATTTCAGATTGTGTTAGCCGAAAGCGGCACGGTGCAGGTCACGACATTTTGCGCCAAAGATGGCGAAAAGCGTTTGCGTGAATGGGTTGCATCGCGGCTGAGTGGCGTGGTTCCCGCCGCGCGCCTAGTCGTTTGGTGTAACCTGACGGCACCGAGGCGGTTGGAGTTGGAAGGGGCAGCCTTCGTGATTTCGGAGGGAAGCGATTCGACCCGCGACGGTGTGGCGACCGAGATCCTCGCGGGGCATGCTGGGTCATTGTCCGATCTTTTGACAAAAGTATCGGCGGTGGCGCAACAGCGGGAGTTCTATTGGGAGGTGGTGGCGCGACCACATCTTTGGCTCTTACCGCACCAGGCAGCGGAGGCAGCCACGGGCAGCGAGTTGGCGATCACCGTGCCCGGATATGGCTATGACGAAGGGCGCGTGGAATGGAAGTCGGTCGGCGCGAACTTTGAAGCGACCCTGCGTATGCTGGATGACGACTCCGCGCACGTCGACTATCGTTTGGACCTCAAGAGCCCTGGGCCAGGTGGGGGCGTTAAAGCCTTGAGCAGCCATCGCTTGGCGGGTACGGCTAAGCTGTCGCTTGGGCGAGTCAGTGCCGTGGCTCGAATGAATCTGTCATCATCAACCGAGTCCCGCTCCGGAAGTGCTGTATTCTCTGGCTGGCCAATCATTGGCCCCTTATTCTCTATCTTCGATCGGCGGCTGGCAACTTCGCAACTTTGGTTGGTGCTACATGGACAGTTGGCAGAAGCTCTTCAAGAGCGGTGATCGATGGTGGAGCCAAACACGCCAGTGCGAAAGGGCAGCGCTTGGCGAAAGGGAACGACTTGATCCAAACCAGGCACTCCCAGCAGAATAGCCAACCAGCGATCCAATCCTAGAGCGTTACCGCAGCTAGGTGGTAAGCCGGCGTCGAGTGCATCCCAAAAGTCCGGATCTTCATGAATTTGCGTGGCACCTTGTTGCGCCCGGTGCCTCTGACTGTCTTCAAAGCGGCGTCGATTCTCGACTGCGTCCGTCAGTTCATGAAAAGCGTTACAAAGCTCAACGTGCTGCGCATAGATTTCAAAGCGTTGTGCGATGCCGCCTTCGACTTTGGCCAAGGCCGCCTGCGACGCCGGATAGCTATGCAGGATCGAAAGCGGATGGCGTGCTAAGAAGGGTTCAACGCATTCCAGCATGATTTTGAAGAAGGCTGTTTCAAAATTGTCGTCGGTGTTGACGGAAGTCACACCGGCGGTTCTTGCCTTTGTTGCTAGGTCTGGATCGCCATCGACTAGTTGGATACGACAACTGGCAGCAATGGCTTCCGCCACGCTAAAGCGCGGAACCGACTTTGGAACCTGAAAGACGATGCTGTCATTAAAGTTTGTGCGCATCTGATCACAAGTTTCGCGCAGCAGGTCGAGCGTCTGATCCATATAGGAATAGAAATCGATTCCCGTTTCATACCACTCCAGCATGCTGAACTGGGGATGGTGCCACGGTCCCATTTCGCCGTGGTTACGAAAGCACGGTGCGATTTGAAAGATGCGGCTATGGCCAGCGGCCAATAGCTGCTTCATGTGCAGTTCGGGGCTAGAACGCAAAAAAACTCGGTGTTTCTGCCGCCGCGCATCACGCCAATCACTGGCAAAATACTCGAGATGGGGCTCAGTACCCGGGCAGGGGACGAGAATCGGGGTTTCGACTTCGAGAAAATTTCGCTGTCCAAAAAACTGCCGGACCGCCGCCGCGAGAGCATTGCGCAGAGCAAACGTCTGTGCAGCAACGCTCATGATCGACGCAGCGGCAATGCGCGATGTGTCTTTGCAGCCCGACGCGATTTTGGCGTCAGGAGATGCTGCTCATGATGCTGAGTCACTGGCGCCGTGTCGGCCTTCTTGTGCATCTCGGATAACTTTTTCTTGATGATGTCAAGAGCCGAGCCGGGCGCAAAATCTTTGTCATGAAAATCGGCAATTCCAAGCGGCACGCCCGTGACGAGTTCAAAAGCTTCCCATAGGTGGCGGATGGCATAGACCTTCAAAAATCCTGAGTCCATGGCCTCGCGCACTTCCCGATGCAGCATCAGGCTCGGTACGTTCTGCGCCGGCAACAAGACTCCGTATCCGCTGCGCTTCTTGCCGATGAGTCGGCAGCATTTAAAGAAGCCCTCAATCTTTTCGTTAACGCCCCCCACAGGTTGGACTTCACCCATCTGATTCACGCTGCCGGTAATGGCAAATGACTGACTGCACGGAATCCCGGCCATCGCACTAATGATTGTGATCAGCTCAGCAATGGATGCGCTGTCGCCATCAACGATCCCGTAACTCTGTTCAAAGGCGATACTGGCAGAGATTCCTAGGCTGCGCTCTCGAGCCAGAAGTCCATTCAGGAAGCCGGCGACGATGTACATTCCCTTATCGTATGTCTTGCCAGATAATCGGCTGGCTCGTTCGATATTCAGGATTCCATCGTCACTGATCGCCGTCGCGCAGGTGATGCGTGCGATCTTGCCAAATGAAATATCACCCATATCGTACACGGTCAGGCCATTGACCTGACCAATGCGTTCTCCATCGACGCTGAGCAATAAATCTTCGTGGCGGATCATGTCGAGGATGTGCTGCTCGACGAGGTTTAATCGGTAAAACTTCGAATCGAGCGCCTGTTCGACATGCTCGCGACGAATGACCTTCGATTCGGATTGTCGGGCGCAGAAGTCTGCTTCAATAGTAACATCTTTGATTTCGCCAAACTGGCACGAGAGATAGCGCTGATCCTCAACTAGACGTGAGCCAAACTCGACGATGGCGGATACGCCCGATTTATCAAAGTGCAGGAGCTCTTCCTTGGCGGAGCGGGTGGCGACAAACGATGCATAGGAATTGACGTTGCGTTTGTTACGCTCCATTCGATAATCGAAGTCAGCCTTGATCTTGAAGATTTTGCGGAAATCTTCGTCGTCTTCAAATAGGACATGATAAATGTCATCATTGCCGATCATGATCACTTTCACATTGATCGGAAATGGTGATGGTCGCAAGCCGGTCGTCGGCAGCATGGAATACTGTTCGCCCGGATCTTCGATAAACGCTTCCCCGTTGCGAAGCACCCGTTTCAGTGTTTCCCAGATGTTGTGGGTCTTGAAAATGTCCATGGCGTTGATGACTAAGTAGCCGCCATTTGCGCGATGAATGGCGCCGTTTTTCACCATGGAGTGGTCGGTCAGGAACATGCCGTGTTCGACATTCTTTTCGACTTTTCCGAACAGGTTGTAGTAAGTCGGATTGGTTTCAATGACGACCGGAGCACCTTTGGTGTTGGTATTATCGACAAAGACGTTGATTTGATACTTTTTGAACTTTTCTTTGCTATCAAATGCATAGTGAACCGGTTGGTCTTCCTCGGAGGAGTCGTCATCGTCCTCGGCAAAATCCAAGAGGTTTTCAAGAATATGAGCGCGGGTCGCCTCCAGGTACTGAAAGATCTGTTCGTTATGTTGAAAGGCCTGGGCAATCGGTTCCAATTGTATGGAGACGATTTGATTGCCAACTTCCGAACGCAAAGCCTCGATATACTCTTTTGATTCGGAATTAATCGAGCGAACCTTGCGCGCAAAATCTAAGACTTCAGGTTCGAGTCGGCCGCGCTTCGATTCCAGGTCTTCCCGCTTCTTGTCGTCGAGTTTCGCGTACTCTTTTTCTGACAGTGGTCGTCCATCGACGATCGGCACCGTTTCAATGCCAACGCGGGTCGACTTGACGCCAAAGTCCATACTCTTGGCCAGCTTTTCTAATTCGGTAAAAAGCTTGGCCTTGCGATCGTTGCTCGCCGAAAGATAGGAATTCACGGCATTTTCGTAGTCTTCTGACTGTAGCGCTGCGGGAATGTCTTCGCGCAGAGCCTTGATCAGAGATTCCATCATTTTGCGCAGCTTGCGCCCTTCTCCCGTCTTCATCTCGATGGCAAGGGGCTTTTCTGCGTCTTCGTAGTTATAGACATAGACCCAGTCATTGGGAGTCTCTGCGCTCTTTGACCAGCGCTCGAGGAACGATTTGATAACACTGGTTTTGCCCGTGCCTTGGTAACCGGCGACGTAGATGTTGTAGCCGGGCTTGCGAATCCCGAGACCCAAATTGATCGCTTTGATGGCGCGATCCTGCGAAATGATGTCGTGGGACTGGGGATGAGACTTGGTATTGCTAAAGGAAAATGTTGATGACGGACAGGTCTTGAAGACGTCATCAACTTTCAGTGGTTTGGGGAGTGTTGCTGTCGCCTTGCGTGGTGTTCGTTTGGCGGCTGCACGCGGCTGTTTGCCGCGCGCGGATTGCTTTGAGGTGGTCAAGACTCGTTACCTCGAACGTCAGGAAGTCAGTCCAAAATTGCATTGTGCATTGGATAGCTTACCGCGCTTCGAGACAACTGTGGAGGATTTTCCTTTGCGACGATCGGTGTCTGCAAGTCTTGCAAGATGGTTTCGATGATACGGGGCCCCATCCCACGTTCGTCCTTGGTGAAATGATCGCTGTGCGCGTCTACGAACTCCATCGCCTCTTCCAAACCATCTAGAGGACCGGCGGCCAGGCAGTTTTCCGCCCCGCGGCGCAACCACTGACCCAGCTCTTGCAAGTTAACCTCGGCTTTACCTCCGATGCGGACGCAGTCATTGCAGAGCGTGATCAAGGAGTCGCGATCGAGAAACTCCACGTGTGATCCGCCAAAGTAGGACAGCGTGCGGTAAGCTTGGTACCACTGACGCTCGCGAGTCAATTCGCAAACTTTGGTCATAATACGGTTATAGGCACGAACAGACTGGTCTTGGCGAGACTGACGCCGTTGACGGTCGGCCTCCAGCTCATGCTGCAATCGATGTTGCAACGAACTCAGCGCCTGTTCCGTATCTTTCTTAGATATGGGGTCATGGACGTCGAGCGAACGCTCCAGTCCCTCGGAAAGGAACTCAATGACATGGGGGATATTAAACTTGGTTTGTTCCGCCAGGGCAAAAAAAGTCTGTTTTTCCCCGTCTGGCCACGTCCGAAGCACTCGCTCAAGTACTTCCATAAACTTGATAATGCCCACGAGATCCCTCCCTGGTAGTTCGCTCCCGGGGGCCATCCTTGCTCCAGGGAATTCGCTGATCACTAATTGTGCAATGGATTCTCAATTAAGATTACTGGCTGGGAAGCTAGAATGCAAAACATTCATCGTGACTTAGGCAGAATCTTCCCACCAGCAAGCCGAGGGTTTTATTGGTCGGATTACGAAAATTTACAGGAAAGTTGAGGCAGCAAAGTCGATTGAAAGTAACGCCGGTAGGCCACAAGGAGACCCACCGGCGTCGATTTCATCGATGATTAACCGTTTGTACGCAGCTGACGTCGTTTGCGCATCATGCGGCGCTTCTTACGACCTACTTTGCGGCGTCCTTTGGGGTGCTTTCGCTTATGGCGTGAACCGTGCACAGAAATCTCCGTCTAAAAAGAAACATTCCAGCTCAGGAATGTGCGAAAATATCGGTACGGATTGAAAAACGCAAGGGATTTTCGCGCAAGCCTTTGGCTGATGGTTTTTTAGTTTTTCTATTTAAATCAGATAGTTAATGGGATTGCTCCTCAAGGTTTCACTCGGTGACGCCGAGTTATTGTCGGGGGTTGGCGTCAAGTGTCCCCTCAGTTTCGTGACCAAAGTCGGCAAGGGATGATGGAAATGACCCATAATAATCGCCCCAAGAGAACGCTGAAGAGTACGCTCATCGAGCCTTTCAAGCAGATCAAGCTTGGACTGTATGTCATGGGCGTTACCGTCGTGTTTCTGGCCGTCGCTGGTCTGTTGTTCGTGAACGCCTTCATCGAGCAGTATCAGCACGTCATGGAGATATTCAACGTCGTCGATCCTCAGACCAAGTGGGAGCTGGTGGTCAATGACGTATTCTGGGCGAACGCCATCAAGCTCAGCGCCGCATTCATTACCTACTTGGCGGTTCTCTTTGGTGTCATTTTTCGTATGACGCATCGTTATTATGGCCCCCTTGTTTCCATCAATCGCTTTGTCCGGCAAATGGCCAACGGCCAATACTCGCGTCGGGTTAAAATCCGCCGTGGTGACGAGCTAGGTGAGTTGGTTGAGCAGTTGAACAATATGGCCGCGCAGCTCGAGCGTCGGCACGGCGCCGAGCAAAGTGATGCCGTGGCCGACCAGGACGACGATCTTGAAGTCGAGCAAGAAGCCAGCTAACTCACGCTCCGATATGAGACGGCTGTCCAGTCGTCTCCAAGACATTGAACCAAAGTTCGCCATCGGGATTGATTTGCTGCCTTCGGCTTTGAATGGCCGAAAATGGAATGTGGGTCATTTTGCCGTGCCAAAATCCGATGAGCATGCCCGTCTTGCCGGCCATGGCGGCATGTACCGCATTTTGCGCCAAGTGGGCACAAAACATACGATCGCCCGCATTCGCTGGCGTCGACCGAATGATGTAGCTTGGATCGATATACTTGAGAGTGAACGGCATGTTGCGCTTGGTCAGGTGCTCTTCCAGTCGCCCGCGTAAGAAGGTGCCAATATCGCCTAGTCGTGTATTGCCTGATGGATCGCGAGCTTCGGGTTGACCGGAAAAAAAATGCTGGCCCGCACCTTCGGCGACCGCAATCACCGCATGTCGTGCTTGCTCAAGACGCCGCGCGACCAGCTCCAGGAGTCCGTCGGGACCCTCCAGAGCAAACGGAGCCTCCGGGATCAGACAAAAATTCACATCCCCCGTCGCCAGTGCTGCATAGGCGGCAACATATCCGGAATGCCGTCCCATTAATTTTACCAGGCCAATGCCGTTACGGGCACCCCTGGCCTCTTCGTGCGCCGCATCGACAGCTCGACAGGCTGCTTCAACCGCGGATTCAAAGCCAAATGAGCGCCGCACGAAGGGGATGTCATTGTCGATAGTCTTCGGAATGCCGATCACGGATATCTTGCGCCCGCGTTTCGCCATCTCTTCACAAATGGCACGTGCTCCGCGCATGGTGCCATCGCCGCCGATGACAAAAAGCATGTGCAGTCCTAGGTGCTCGATGCTGTCGCAAATTTCTGTGGTGGGAGGTGTTCCCCGTGAGGATCCCAGAATAGTACCGCCTTGATGATGAATGCTGACCACCGACTGCGGATCCAGAGTTCGGATCGATCCAAGTTCGGCCTGACTCAGTCCCTGGTAGCCATAAGGAACGCCGACAATATGCCGAACGCCGTAGCGATGCCAAAGTTGCAGCACAAGTCCACGAATCACGGCGTTGAGGCCGGGGCAAAGTCCACCACAGGTGACAATGCCGGCACGGGCTTGTACTGGGTCGAAATAGATGCGGGCCCGCGGCCCAGCCACTTCAAACGCCGTGTGCGTTGGATCGCTAGCTGGGTCATGGATCGGTGGCGGCAGGTACGGCCGAATCAGGATTCGGTCCGAATCGTTGCTAAAAGTTCGTTGCCCATGCAGCTGAATGGGCGAGGGCAAAGTCGCCTCACCCAGTGATTCAATTGTAAAATCAGGAGTTTCTGCTCTAGTAGGAGCTGTCGTGCTCATGGTTTCCTATGTCCCGGGTTCGTGGTATGAAGCCCCCCTGATTGAAGGGGCCGTGCATGAATGTACCATCGACCATAGCTATTGGCGCGCAAGAATCGCTCTATGGGTCTTCGCTTGCAGACCTTGAGGATTATTGCCGGTCGTTGTCCGTTCCGGCCGTGCATGCACGAACTCTCTTTCGTGAGTTGTACAAACGGCGCAGTGACGCGCCGTGGACGGAATCGAGCTTGCCGATGACGCTGAAGTGTTCGATCCCGACGCAGTATTCCTTACAACTACCACCGGTCGCCGAGTGTCAGGAGTCTGGGTACGATCATTCCGTGAAATTCGCGTTCGCTGTGGGTGACGGTCAGCACATTGAATCGGTACTGATGCCCGAGACCTCCCGGTTGACACTCTGCGTTTCCAGTCAGGTTGGCTGCCGGCAAGGGTGCGCATTCTGCATCACCGGCCGCATGGGTCTGATTCGTAATTTGTCGGCGGCGGAAATCGTTGGTCAGGTCGTGGCGGCCAATCGCTGGATTTGCGATCATCCTGAGTGGAGTGACCGGGTGCGGCTCCCGCGCGACAGCCAAATTACCAACATTGTCTTTATGGGTATGGGTGAACCCCTCGATAATGTCCAATCGGTTCTCAAATCCATAGAGATCCTGATTGAGCCCTACGGATTGGCATTGGGTTTACGCAAGATTTCTGTTTCGACAGCTGGGCACATCGAAGGCATGCGTGAATTGCTGCAGCGTTTTCCCAATGCCGCATTGGCGTTCAGTTTGCACGCCGCAGAAGAAGAGCTGCGCCGTCGCATCATGCCCATCTCGAAGCGGTGGAGCTTAGCAGAGATGATTTCGGAGTTGCGGGCTCTGAGCACCGATCGCAAACAGTGCATCTTGATCCAGTACACTCTGATGCGCGATATCAACGATAGCGTCGCGCAGGCCGAGCAGTTGGCGGTGTTGCTTGCAGGCATCAACGTCAAGGTCAACTTGATCCCGTTGAATGCCATTGAGGGTTCGCGCTTTGCCGCGCCGGACGCAGCAACGATTCAAGCCTTTCGCGATGTGCTACAACAGCGCGGTCTACGCACCATGGTGCGTTACAGCAAAGGCCAGGATATTGCGGCTGCTTGCGGCCAGCTGGTTGACAAAAAGCAGCCGCGTCGTGGTTTGGCTCAAACCACAAAACTTGCGAGTTTACCTTGAGTTATCCAGGATATACGCCGACTTCCAGCTGGAGCTAGGCTCGGTTTCCCACGATACATGCTCAATTTATCAGCAAATTTTCCGATCTTAACCATGGGTCGAAACAGCATAAGTTTCGCATGGGAGTGATCAGCACTGTGGCTGAGTCAGAAGTCAAATTGAGTTATGCTGCCAGCGCTTTCCGCGTGAGGGCCGAGTTTCGCGCAGAGGTTTGCCTGCGTCTGCCATCTCCACCAGAAGATTTGTTTCAGCGGGCCGAGAATAAACTCACCGCCGAACAAGATGCCCGTAAGATTCGCGATTTCATGCTTGATCACAAAACCATTCAGACGATGTGGGAAGTTGTTGGTCGCCGACTGGAAGCCGGACAGATACGTCCCAATACGGTGCTTTCTTGTAACATTGGTTTTGGTGTGCCGCCACTTGCCGGGATCAGCATCAGCAATGGTGGCCAGGGAAAAGCCTTATTTCTGCTAACCATCAAAGCTCCCGCCGTCGAAGTCGCGAAGTGGGATGTGGATTGGGTCCGCACGTTCTGCGATATCGAGTGTCGCAAGCGCAAGATTCACGGGCGCTACAATTTTGCGCAAGTCCTCGGTGCTGTTCATCGCGCGGTAAACGGCGAAGCTGCCACTGATCTGGCGATCGGCTTGGAACCTGCCGTGGCCCCGGACAAGCCCTTCTCGGTAGTCGGCAATCGAGCGCGCGGAGAATTGTTGGTTATCGTCAACAGTCCAGCGGCACTCGCAGGCCGAGAGGCAATTGAGCGGATCCTGTTGGTGGCCTCGGATGCCGCAAAAAAGCTCGCCTCTGCAGGGCTGGGACAATTTACCTATTTTCGTAGCCGTCTCATTCAGGACCTGAAGCAGGCGATTGAAGGACCGCAAGCCATGGGCCTGAGTTTGCCGATGGTCATGCTGGCGGGTGCGACTGCAGCGACACCGAAGGCCGGCGTAGCCAGCAAAATTGCTGAGGCCGCAGGTACAGCCGCTGTGGTTGTACCAGAGACCTATCCTGGGCGAGGCAAGCTTCAGGTCAGCATCGCCGATGACAAAATGGAAGCGACGATTGCCAATTGGGATATGAAGTTTTATACGGACCCGGAATTTGAGGTCAACGAAGAGTGGCTAGCGCAGGAAGTTGCTCGTAACGGCGTCGTCGTCGGCTGGGAAGCCGGCAAGCGGACAGCACTTGATTTGATGGCGAAGAAGCAAGACTTGACTGGTGCCTTGGTGGCGGTTGGCATCGCTGGTGTTCCGCCCTCTGAGCCATATATTCATAAGAACTACAAGGAAGACAAAGCGCCCGAGACCAGCACCGAGGATTCGCTGAATCTACGAGCCATGCAGCAAAAAGCCATTGTGCATCAGGGTCAACTCTTGGCAGAGATTCGGTACAAAAAGCCTGGCAGAACGGGCCGCGATGTTCTTGGAAAAGAATTACCCACCTCGGAAGTGGGTGAGCTCATCGTTGCCATCGGTGATGGCGTTGAGAAGCGTGCGGACAATAAGTTTTATGCAACGATGGAGGGGATGCCTGTTATTGAGGGCAATACCATTTCCGTGCGTTCGCGACTGGTGATTGATACTGATGTCAATTTGCGCAGTGGCGACGTTCGCTATGATGGGGACTGTGAAGTAAAAGGATCCATCGACAATGGAGCGACGGTCATCGTCACCGGCAATCTTTTGGTTACTGGTGAAATTCGCGGAGCTTTTGTCCGTGTCGGTGGATCATTGGAGGTAAAGGGCGGCATCATCACCAGCCAGCAGGGCAAGGTATTCGTGAGGAACGACTTATACGCCGACATTATCGAGAACTCTCGTATCGTGTGCGGTGGCGTCATGCGCATCAAGAAAGTGATTCTGAACTCTGAAATCGCCTGTGGTAACCACATTGAGTTAGTGGCTCGCGACAGCATGCTAGCAGGCGGCTACTACGCCGTACGCAACTTTATCAAGACGGCAAAGATGGGATTTCCCAGGGGTGCCGCGACAGAAATCAAGGTCGGATGTGATTGGCGCGCGGAACTGGCGTTGCGTATCCGCTCACAACGTTTAGCAAAGCTGACGGATTGGCTGGATCAGTCGCGACAGAATTTGCGAGAACTGATGCGCAAGAATAAGTCCCAACTCAGTAAGAAGAACGAAGAGATGATCGAAGTGCTGAAGGGGCAGCTAGAGCGCGGGCGAGAGCTAATGGACAAGTTGCAATTGAAGGTGGATGAGTCGCGCAGCAAGCTCGTGCATGACAAGGAAGCTTTTATCCTGGTTGAAGAGACCCTTATCGGTACGACTAAGATTGAAATTGGTGGCGTCCCCATCGCTGTCGGCAGCGACGTTGCGGGTGTCAAAGTCCGCGCTAAGCGCCGCCGCGGCTCATTTGTCGTCCCCATCGGCGAAGATGATGAACCTGGATCGGCAAGTGCCGATAAGAAAGCCAGCTGAAAACTACGGTCATTTGCATAGACTTCCGAAAAGCATCCGTTATATCCTCCACAGCGCCAATCCATCGTGCAGCGGCTGGGGGACAGGGATGCGAACGTTGTTTACATTGTGTTTTGCCGGCATTTTACTGGGCATTGCGCAGCCGTCATTTGCGGCTGACGATAAGCTGTTGATCATCTCGCCGCATCGCAAATCGATCCAAAACGAATTCATTCCGGCATTTCGGGCGCATTATAAGCAAACGTATGGGCGCGACATCTTGGTGGAGTGGCTAGACCAAGGTGGCGCCTCTAACGCCGTCCAATATCTGGAGACAAAGTATGCGAATGGTTCTGCGACTTCCGGCGTTGACATTATGTGGGGCGGAACTGGCGCGAATTTTGTCGATATGGCGCAAGAAGGTTTCTTGGCTCCATATCGATTACCAGATGCAGTCAAGAAGGGATTTCCCGATCAGTGCGCCGGCGTGCCACTTTCCGACTCCCAGTTTCGCTGGCATGCAGCAGCCATCGCCTCCTTTGGCATCTTTTACAATCGCAAGGTCTTGCAGTTGGAAAAGCTGCCCGAGCCAAATGCATGGAGCGACCTGGCGGACCCCAAGTACTTTGACCAGGTTTCGCTGGCGGATTTGCGCCAGTCTGGAACTAACAGCACCATGCAGATGGTGGTTGTTGAAATCTTGGGCTGGGAGCGTGGTTGGCAAACTCTGATGGGAATTACCGGCAATACGCGCCAATTCACCCATTCCAGCTCAGATCCAGTCAAGGCCGTCGTCGCTGGCGATGCTGCCGTGTCGATGGTGATTGATTTTTACGGGCTCTCCAAGATGTGGGAGTTGGGAGACGAGCATTTGAACTTCATCCTGCCCGAGGGGCAATCGGTTTTGGATCCGGATCCTGTCGCTATTCTGCGGGGAGCCCCGAATCGCATTGCCGCCGAGCGCTTTCTCAACTTCGTTTTGAGTGTTCCGGCGCAGAAGCTGTGGATGCTGCCAAAGGGGGCGGTTGATGGTCCGAAGGCAGCTGACTTAGCTCGCATGTCCATATTGCCGCAGGCCTATGCGGAAACAGAAGGCAAGCGCCTGTATGCGATGAATCCCTTTCAGCAGAAGTCCATGCATAAAATCGACCTGGAAGCGCAAGGTAAAATGCGCCGGGCGTTTAACGATTTGCTGGGGACGATTATGATCGACCATCATCACGAGATCAAAGCTGTTTGGCGCAAGTTGCAGGCCAAGGAGATTGATGCCAGTTTACGGCAGAAGTTTTTGCAACCCATCGTCAGTCGACAGGAGCTGATGACGGCAGCCGGCAAGTGGGAGAGCGGGGTCTATCGTAATCAAACTTTGAATGAGTGGACTGCACGCACAAAGGCGCACTTAGCCCAAATCGATAAAGACGTTATGGCAAAGCGCAAAGCGCATCACTAAGCATCCGAGGCGGACATGGATTTACAGCGGCTTGCAGATTTGGCGAAAAATTCGGGCCTGTGTTCCGATTTATGTCAGATGCACTACCGTCGTTTCCTGCGCAGCCGGCAGCCAGGGTTTCGCCATCACATTCCCATACACGATACCTGCCGCCTCGATAATGGCGGCATTCAACCCCAGACTTGGTTGGCAGAACCGGTGGCGAATTTGCGGCGCGGTCAATCTGGAATTCCCAGCGGAGTCGCGGCATTTATTCCCGCCGCTGGCGCTTCATCCCGCTACTTTCGCGACCTGAGTGGTCTGCGGGCAAGTCTGGATCAGAAAGATTGGCAGGCCGTGCGCGATACCCTAAACGTGGGCGATGGTGCTTGGCGAGCATGGCCCCTGGCCTCGCCCATTCGCCGACTTTTTGAGGCGCTGATCGTCGGTGAACAACCCAGCGTCGATGCGCTCACTGCCGCCCTCGAAGCGTGGCAGTGGCCAAAAGGTTTGCAGCCGTGCACGGCCGAGGGAGATAGTTTTTTCGCGATTCAGCATTGGCAAAATTCTCAGTTCGGCGGCCTAGCCGGTGAGGTCTATGTGGTTCCCGTCGGTCTTCAGGGCGACTTCGAGCGCGCCATGCAGCAATGGCCGCCAGTTCTGCAAGATATCGGTTTACCCATAGCGTTCATGGAGCAGGGCGCTGATTTATCCACGTTCCGCATCGGCGCAGATTCAGAACCGATTATTGAGGACGGTAGGTTGTCGCTTGTTCCGGCAGGACATGGCATGCTGGTCTATCTCTTGCCGCAAATTGCGGCTCAGTTCCCTTGCGCCCATTCCCTGCTGATTCGCAACGTCGATAATGTCGCCGGCAACGCCCCCATCGTGCGCGAAGCTACCGAGCGTTTTCTGTGGCAGTACGAATTTTTGCGGCAGTCGATGGTCGCGATCCGTCAGCACCTTGACGATGGCAGTTTAACTCAGGCGGCAAATATTGCCCGGAGTGTGCTTGCCGAGTCAGAGTTATGCGAGGCAACGGGGTCTGCGCGAACTGATTGGGATGTCCTTTGGGATTTGCAGGTGCAGGTATTTAGCACTACGGTTCATCGACTTCCGGCAGGCGACGGCGATGCGGCTCTTGCGGAACTGCGCCGTTTGTATGCCCGTCCATTGAACCTATTGGGGCAGGTGCCGAATATTCATAATGATGTAGGTGGGACTCCGGCATTTGTCGAAACGGATCGAGGCCGCGAGAAAGTCTGCCTGGAAGTGCCGCATGCATCCGCAGAAGACCGGGAGCGTTTTTTGGCCAACCCGCAAAAGGCCACCCACTTCAATCCTGTTTTCGTTGCTTGTGAAATCCCCTCTGACCCGCAGGTGTATGGTAGTGACGACCACGAATACTGGATCATTGCCGAGAAGGAATATCTTGGTAAAAAGGTCTTTTACCACGAGACGGTGCTGTACGAGCTGCTCGGCAACAGCCACTTTGCCAATGCGGCCTTTGTGGAGGTGCCGCGCGCCATTTTTCAGCCCCATAAGAGCGTTGCCGACGGTCGAGGAAACACTCGCGTCTCGCTCGGCCTCACATCCATCTGAGCGTCACGCTTTCGACGTTTTTGACTAGGTAAAACTGGTGCGCTGCCGCCCGCGACAGAGCGCAAAGTCTGCCCGTTGTTTTGCGGCAATAGCTCACGATATTCTAAGACTACATCCTGCACATATTCACTTTGCATGCGAGAGGAGCGACCTATGGTGCATCAGGTCACCAAAGAGGCCTTTGTTCAGGCGCTGTCGGAAATGGGACACGACCCGCGGCAGTGGGACGGTCAAAGAATTACGCTGGCTGGGATGGCCGAGCTATATGAATTGGAGCAGGATGCCATCGTGGATGCCATCGACGCGAATCATGTTCGCGCCCATTATGATTACAGCACGGATACGATCTGGATTGATGCGCTCGATGCGGCCCACTACTTCTACTGCCTGCGCAGCCAAGCCGTCTTTTTCTAATAGCCCGGTGTCGTTTCCGTATCGTTTCCCGGGCGGCTTGGTGGCTTTCGGCGCGAGCCGGCATGAGTCACCGCCGTCAGGAGGCGGTGCGCAAATATCTTCTTCGGACTTCTTTTGCCCAAGCGCATAAAGCTCCCCATCTGCCGACAGGCGGCAGCACAATTCGTCGGAATTTCTGCGGTGAATTAGGCGACGGACTCGGTTTCGGCCGTTTGTTCCACTTCGCCGAAGCCTCGCCCCAGCACCCACTGCTGATACCAAGTGGCCGCAAACAGGTCTGAGGCCAGGCCTAGGGCGTCCTGATTGCTTCCGTGCGAGATGATCAGGGAGATCTTTTCGTACTCTACCATCGCCTGTGCGGCATGGGCGAACGCATGGCTACGCACCAGCCAGCGCGTGGCCGCCAGCCATAACAACAGCTCTTGATCGATGGCGGCCAAGATTCTTGCCTGATCGAGGCATTCTCCCAACTTGGTCAAGCGAATTTCAAAGGGAATCACGTTGTCGTAACAGGATTCGATCGTTTGCGCCGCGTTCATCAGGGCTGGATCGGAGCGTGGATCCAGCGACTCATTACGAATCATGCTTTGCACCTTTGGCAGCGTCGATAGCCAGCGCGTCGACTGCAGGGCGGCAGCATAGAGTTTGCCTTCCATCATGTAACAAGCGCGATAGTGAGGACGATTGCGTTTGCACAGCGAGACTATGGGTGTCAGCGTCTGATCTCTTTGTGTATTGCGACATGCATTTTCCCAGGAGGCTTCCGCGCAGAGCGCTTCATTGTCGGCATGCTCGCGCAAGGTCGCGTTCAGCAGCTGATCAAAATCCTCGTGTTGGCGTAAGAGGCGCATGGACTTTAGACGCACGGAGCGACAGATGACAAAATCGCGCGCTTGATCAACGGAGTTCTCGGCCAGCACGAGCTGTGGCAGCGTACCCGTTAAAATGCCGAGGCGAGTGCGGCGCAAGGCATTGCCCAACGTGCGAGCCCCTTGGCCTGCGTCGGCGATGCGGCCGATGTAGCGTTCCGATTGGTTTTGCTCCCAGCCCGATAGAAAGTGATCGCCAGCGGCTCGCAAGACTTGACTGGTGACCATATGCACGTCGGCATAGAGAAACGCCAGCGTCGCCGATCGTTGCGAGATGCCGCTGACTCGTAATATAACCAATGCTAAGTCGCGAAGCTGCAAGACCTCGCGACGCTTCAGGCCACCAAAGCGCTGATGATGCGCCAAAGCTGACATGGCAAACACATACCGGCGCATCATCTCAGGGGTGGTTGCGGCGCTGTCCAATTGGGCGAGTTGGCGGCGTATCTCCGCCAGACGCTCCGCTGGTCGCGAATCACCAAACTCGGCGCGCAGCTCTTCGCGAATCTCAGTTTGCACCTGGCGGAAATCGGCTAGGTGCCACGTCTTTTGCTGAGCCATGGGGTCTCACTCCTTTGATCCGCGGCCTACGAGTGTTGTCGGAGGGCGACGGGCAATGGTTGAGTTTGCTTGGGGACCAGGCTGATTTTGCAGGTGGCGTGCCGGAGGTGCTGTGTCGGCTGACCAATCCTTGTAACCAATTGATATATTGTTTGAAAATGGTTCTTTCGGCACCTGGGGTGCTCCGGCTCGGTACGTCTTCGTCCTGTACAGCTGCGTTAGGTAGCCGCCGAAACCTCTATATTCTCCTTTCTATACGGGTAGATAACAGAATGCTCGGCGATGAATCGGCGCCGGAATCGACGTGAATGGTTGGGCTGCCCGATATGGTTGAAGAATATGGGGTTATCGACCGCCGACAAATGATCGCCGAGCGACTGAAAAATGGCTCACGACGTGGGCCGCCGCAGGAGCACAAAGACCTCCTGATTCCCATCCCGCCCAGTCACACGACTGGGTGCTTGCTGGCAATAGGTCAGCCCCTGCTCGAAAAAGGCGGCGACGACCTGCTCGACAGCGCGCACGCGAGCGGTCGGATCGATCACCACACCGCCACTCGGGATGTCGCTGGAATTCAGTTCAAATTGAGGTTTCACGAGTAGCAGGTAGTCCGCCGTGCGATCGGGCGCCGTCGCCGCAGCCAGCGGGCCCGCTAAACGCGCCAGGCTGTTGAAGCTGATGTCGGCGACCACAACATCAGCCGCTGGATAATCGGTCCGCTGAAAGTCCCGAATATGGGTTTGCTCGAGGGAGATGACGCGCGGGTCTTGGCGTAAAGACCAGGCTAGCTGCGACGTGCCCACATCCAGCGCGATGACCTTTTCGGCTCCATGCTGCAGGGCGAAATCGGTAAAGCCGCCCGTGCTAGCTCCAACATCCAATACAATCTTGCCGGCAAATACGTCTTCGAGTCCCAGATCGGCGACCGCTCCCGCCAATTTCTCGCCCCCGCGGCTGACGTAACGGTTTGATTTGATGCGGACATCGGCCGTGCTCGGCACCAAAACGGACCCACGGTCGACGCGTTGGCCGTCGACGATGACTTGACCCGCAAGGCAAAGTGCTTGGGCTTTCGCCAGTGATTCGGCCATGTTGCGCTCTAAAATGAGTGCATCCAGCCGTATTTTCTTGGGTTTTTCCAAGAATTGACTCCGTAGGCAAGGTCGAATCGTTCATCCTGCGACCGCTGAAAGGCGCGTTTTCTATAATGAAAATCTCGCCATTACAATCGCTTATAAAAAAAACTTGGGTGGGAGCTAATTCTCTGCGGGGTGCTGCCGAAGACAAAAATGTAGGTGGTGCTTTGGCACTGATTGCGGATTCTGAGGAACGAGGGAGGTAGGACGATGTCCGGCCAACAGATCAAGATGCTGTCCCTAGACGATCGAACGATTACCACGGACCTGGATCGTGCCGGTTATCGTGCCATGGGTGTTTATGTTCGTCCCGCCGCGACATTTCAGGATGCGGAAGAATTACTAAAGAACGAAAGCATCGATATCATCGTCATTAACTATGACTATGAACGGGTGAACGCACCTCTCGTTTGCGAGCACTTCAAAAAGCATTACCCGGATGTGCCGGTGGTCATCACCAGTGTGCAGACGAACGCCGAGACTAAGAAATCATCGCTGAACGCCGGGGCTGATCTCTTTGTCGAACAGCCCGTTCCGCGTCAGTACTTTATTGAGAAGCTGAAAAAGCAGTTGGAGCAGAAGACTCGTGGCCAAGAACGAGTTCCTTTTACGGGCGAGGCGGTTGTCAAGATCGATGGAAAAGAGCAGACCATCGAAATCGGTGACCTTTCTTCATCGGGTTTGCTGCTGGCGACGGATATGATCCTGCCGACCGGCTTGTCTTTGGAAATTGACTTTGTGATCCCTGGTTACAAGAAGCCCATCAGCGTGCGCGGAGAAGTGGTGCGCCGCATCCCACCTGATCCGAAAAAGCCAAAGCAGATGGCGGGGATCGGCATTCGGTTTGCGGAATTTATCGGCGACTCGCAAAAACGCCTCGAGCGTTTCGTCTCGAAGACGACGGATCAGGATGCACGGATGATTTACTACCTATAATCCAATATTCCCGTATTGGTTTTTTTGACGGGCATGCCAAAGCGGCATGCCCGTCATTTTTTTACCTAAATCGCCATTTCCCAGGTAGCGGGCCAACCGTTTGGGGTTGCGCAGGTGCAGCAGGATTGTTAAACAACCCGGCAGCTTTTTTGAGTTGCATGATCCAAAAGGTCCAAGAATCCGAGCTGCTCCTCTGGCGGAGCACATCGAGGAGGTTTTGCGTGCGAAAGATTTGGTTCTTCCTGGCGCTTACTCATGCTGTCACGGCTTTTGGTCTCGATAAGTTAGTCATCATCTCGCCCCATCGCAAATCCGTTCAAGACGAATTCATTCCCCGCTTTAAGCAATACTATCGTGCGACTTTCAAAGCGCCAGTGGACGTCGAGTGGATCGATCAAGGTGGCACCACCGACGACGTGCGCTTCATTCGGGCCAAGTATGCGCAGAACAGCAAAACTTCGGGTATCGATATCTTCTGGGGCGGCGGCACGTCGACGTTTATCGACCTCAGTTCTGACAAGTACCTCGACAAGTACGAACTGCCAAAGGGTGTGCAAGAACTTGTGCCAGAAGCCATCGCCGGCACACCTACTTACGATAAGAGTCAGACCTGGTATGCGGCTGCGCTTTCTTCCTTTGGTATCTTCATCAACCGCCCGTTGCTGAAGTTGGAGGGCATGGTCGAGCCAACTCGTTGGGATGACTTGGGTCAGCCCAAGATGTTGAACTTGGTCAGTGTCACCGATCCACGTCGATCGGGCACCGCCAGTTCCATGAACGCCATCGTGGTCGAGAGCATGGGCTGGGACAAGGGTTGGGAGATGATGACGCGCATCGCCGGCAATACCAAAGCCTTCACTCACTCCAGCTCCGATCCGATTAAGGCGGTGGTCAGCGGTGACGTGGCAGCGGCCATGGCTATCGACTACTATGCGTTGGCGAAAATTGCGGATTTGGGCGAGAAAAACGTGGGTTTCTTGCTGCCAGCAGGACAAACAATCTTGGATTCGGATCCGATCGGCATTTTGCGCGGCGCGCCGAATCGAAAAGTTGCCGAGCGTTTTGTGGACTACGTTCTTGGCACCGAAGCTCAGAAATTGTTGCTGCTGCCTATGGGGCAAAAAGACGGTCCAAGCCTTTCGGTATTGGCGCGTATGTCCGCTAACCCCATCGCCTACAAAGAAACCGAAGGTCGCCGCGTCGGTGGTGTGAATCCTTTTGCCATGCCAGCCGTATTGAAAGTGGATTACAACAAGATGGGACGACAGAAGCCCGTTTTGGATGACCTTGTGGGTGCTTTGCTGGTCGATACGCATAAAGAATTGAAAGAGGCTTGGGAAGTCGTGATTCGCAACGGCGCCCGCCCCGAGCAGATCGCGGCGCTGGGTAAAATGCCGGTGACTGCCGCTGAGTTCGACAAGCTTGCGGATAAGTGGAGCAACGAAGTTGTGCGCAATAAGCACATCAACGAGTGGGTGGCCTTTGCCCGCAAGAAATATAGCGCCTTGAAGTCGGGAGCGACGCCCACTCTCTGAGCTGTGGCAATTGTCGTGCGGGTTGATGCGGATTCTGAAGCAGAGAGTGGTACATGAAGGTCCAGCTAGAGAATCTTACCAAGCGTTATGGCAATACGGTTGCCGTTCGCGACCTAAACCTAGACATCAATGACGGTGCCCTGCATTTTTTCTTGGGCCCGTCTGGATGCGGGAAAACAACAACGCTGCGCATGCTTGCGGGCCTGGAGAAACCGACCTCTGGTCGCATTCTCTTTGCGGGGCGTGACGTGACGACGGTTCCGGCGGCGGAACGGAACATTGGCATGGTGTTTCAAAACTATGCCCTTTGGCCCCACATGACCGTCCGCAAAAACATCGAGTATGGTCTGCGCCTGCGTAAACTGAGCAAGTCGGAAATTGCGCAACGCTTGGACGAAGTACTTTCGATTACCCAATTGGGCCCATATATCGATCGTTACCCCGGCCAGCTTTCCGGTGGTCAGCAGCAGCGTGTGGCGTTGGCTCGTGCTTTGGCCATTCGCCCATCCGTGCTGTTGCTTGACGAGCCGCTTTCCAACTTAGATGCAAAACTCAGATTAGAGATGCGCGACAACATACTGCGCATTCACCGCCAGACCCGTTTGACCACGGTCTATGTGACCCATGATCAGAAAGAAGCGCTGTCTATGGGCACGGACGTTTCGGTGATGAATGCGGGCAACATGATTCAAACGGACACTCCCCGCCGCTTGTATCAACATCCAGCGACACCGTTCATCGCCTCATTTATTGGCGAGACGAATTTGCTCGCCGGTACGTTTACCAGCGTCAATGGCATGCCTGCGGCCAAGACCGCTGCTGGCACCTTTGTCGCTGCGGAGGCGCGAGGCTTTCGTGAAGGCGATCCCGTTTCGGTTTCGATTCGTCCGGAAGCAATGCAGGTACTGATGGATGGAGCCAAGGGTGGCGATGATGTGAAGCAGGCACATCTGGAGCATATGACGTACCTTGGCGAGTCTGAGCAATTTTTTATGCGTGTCGGTGAAGCGTTGCATTTGCGCGCAGCCCTGTTTCATGTGCCCGAGCACCGCTTGCAAGATGGCGAGTCCATAGCCTTTCGCGTCGATCCCAAGGATGTCCTGTTGCTCAAACCCGAGTCTGAGGTTTTGACCCGCACATGAGCAGCGAAGTCTTGTCGACACCTGATGAAAGCTCCGCTTGGCGCCGCAATGCAGCCAAGATCCTGGGATGGGGCACCATGGGCACCACCCTGGCGGTCCTGTTCTTCTTTTTGGTATTGCCCGTCGGTGTCATCGTCACGCGCGCCTTCGTGCATGATGGCTCGTTCAGCTTGTCTTATTTTTCACTGCTGTTTGCCAATGACCTGCAGACGAGCGCTATCGTCAATAGTCTGTGGATTGGCATCGCAACCACGTTCATCACCTTAATCATCACGTTACCGCTGGCTATTTTTGCGACGCGCTTTGATTTTCCCGGTAAGGGAATTCTTTCGGGTCTCTTGTTGGTGCCGATGATCATGCCGCCTTTCGTTGGGGCTATCGGCATTCAGCGCTTCTTTGCGCGCCGAGGTGCAGTCAATATTTGGCTGATGGAGAATGGTTTCATCGATGCGCCCATTGATTGGCTCAGCGATGGCAATAAGTTTTGGGCTGTCGTTTTGCTGGAAGTTCTACATCTATTTCCCATTATGTATTTGAACCTGACGGCTGCCATGGCCAACATCGATCCATCGTTGGAAGAGATGGCGGCGACTCTGGGGACTCCTTGGTGGCGCCGGTTCAAAGATATCATCTGGCCGTTAGCGGCCCCTGGGTTGTTCGCCGGTGGCATTATCGTTTTTATCTGGGCGCTGACCGACTTGGGTACGCCGCTCTTGGTCGGCTATCATCAGACGCTACCCGTGCGCATTTTCAACTTGGTGACGGATGTGAACGAGAACCCAGTGGGTTACGCCTTGGTCGTCTTGGTGATCCTCCTGACCGTGTGTATTTTTCTTAGTTCCAAGTTTGTCTTTGGTCGCAAGAAGTACGAGATGATGGCGCGCGGCCATGTGACGAGTCCCGTTGTGCGCGCACCTTTGTGGCTGATGCCCATCATCTATGGCTACTTAGGCGGAATTATCTTTTTGGCGATGGTGCCGCACCTTTCCGTGCTGATCACCAGTCTGAGCGACCGCTGGTTTATGACCGCCCTGCCTGAACAGTACAGTCTGCAGTACTACAAGGCGATCTTCCAAACCGAGCTGCCTATGATCGGTATCAAGAACAGCTTTTTCTTGGCAGGTCTATCGACACTCGTAGATTTGGTGATGGGACTATTGATCGCTTATGTCTGCGTGAGAAAGCTGATTCCTGCGGCTTCACTGTTAGATAGCTTGGTGATGATTCCGTTGGCGTTGCCCGGCATCGTCATCGCCTTTGGTTATGTCGTGACCTATAGCGGTACGTTCCTTGATCCGCTGGACAACCCCATGCCGCTGTTGGTCATGGCGTATGCAATACGCCGTTTACCGTTTATGGTGCGCTCGGCCACGGCGGGTATGCAGCAAACGAGCGTATCGTTGGAAGAAGCCTCGTATACTTTTGGTGCCTCGCGTTTCTACACCATGCGCAAGATCGTTGTTCCGCTCGTGATGGCCAACCTGATTGCTGGTGGTCTGCTGTGTTTCGCCTATGCCATGCTCGATGTTAGCGACAGCTTAATCTTGGCCATGAAGGATCGCTTCTACCCTCTCACGAAAGCTATCTATGCTTTGTTCTTAGAGCAGGGTAGTGGTGAGTTTGTTGCTAGCGCTTTGGGTATTGTTGGTATGGTCATTTTGGCGACGTGCATTATCGGCGCATCTTTGATCATGGGCAAGAAGATGGGCGAACTTTTCCGTTCCTAACCGGCGTTTTATCTTCAGTACGCGGGCGCGCCAGTGAAACTTAGTTCGTGGCGGCAGCTTCTCGCGCACTGAGGTCCATCAGCGAACTCAGCGCCAAGTCTCGGACTTGCGACGACGATTCCGACTTGACGATTTCGCGCAAAACGCGGCTGGCTCCAGCGCTGGGTGGTAATTTTCGCACGGTCCGGCAGATGGTTGAGCGCACCCATGGACGGCGCGACGCACGCACTAACTCAAAGAGCATTCCGAGTAGCTGATGTTCCGGCAGGATGCTGCGAATTGCTTCCAGCAATTCCAGCAAGGCTTCTTTGCTAAGTACAATGCCTTGATTTTGCAGCATTCCAGGCAGTGCGTTCGGTTGGGTTCGCTGCAAGTTACGAATGATGGCTCGTTGCACGCTGGATGATTGTTCAGATAGCTTTGCAAACGCATCATCGTGCTGTCGCAGCCACTCGTCAGCAAGTTCGTCTGCAACGATGTCCAGCCCTAGTGGCGTGAGGCTCCACTTTTCCATTTTGCCGTTGCGCGTCCGGGCGCTGCGAAACATTAGGCTTAAGGCGGAAAGTTGGGCTAATACTTGGTTCGCAGTAAATTGCGCGGCAAACTGTGGCAGCATCTCTGGGATGGTTTCGCTCAGCGACTTCGACTCGACCAACTGGGCGCGGGCGACATGCAGAAGCAAGCGATAGATCCCGCGCAATGACTCCAGATTGGTGAGGGCAGAGAACTCCTGCGAGGCATCGCGTGTTAGATAACGTAAGCGCAAGATGCTGATATGCGTGCTATCCGCAAGGCTAGCCTCTTGTAGTTCCTGAATGATATCGCTCAGCATAGCATCAGCCGTACCGCCATAGGTAACAGCAGTCTCGTGGATGGCGTCGCCACGACGCACAGCCTCATTCACTAAAAAAATTCTGTTGATCAAGCCTTCGCCGAGCCCGAGTTCGGTGACCAAGTCCTCCGAATCACCACTGACAAGGGTGGTGACAACCAGATAGCGCAGGAAATCTTGATCAGCTCCTTCGCCGCTGGCGCGGATGTCGAGGATACTGCGCAGCCGGTCGACGGCAAGAGAAACTGTCGATTCAACAACGCCACGCGTCAGGCCGTGTTGCCGAGCGAGGAAGTCGCTCAGAACTTCTTGATAAGTTGTGACCATGATCCATGGCAGGTGCCTGAGTAACCCATAAACCGCATCCGCCTGCACGCCCGCGACAGTTCCGGGGGCGATGGTCGGAAGCTGTTGGCATAGATTGCGACCGATGGCTGCAGCCAAATCATCGACGATGGGACGAGCCCTATGGCTCTCAATATAGCGCAGCTTCTGTTCCAATTTGTGGAACATCCCAATCCTCGCATGGCAAATAAGTGCATTTATCGATCAGGGCGAAATTGTTTCAAGTATAGCCTCAGTTTCGCGACAACAAAATATCGGACGCTGAAAGTCGGCAAGTTTTTCCTTGTAGAGCGGATACTTAAGCTATTTTTCAGGCTGTCGATAAGGAGAACGGCAAGGAATATCCAAAACATGGAAGGGTGAATGCCGGGCAAGCGTCAGAACATCGATATGCCGACGCGTTTAGCGAACTTGGGTTTCAAACCTGCCCATCACGCTGGCGCCGCCCGTTGGCGTTTTAGCGGTGATGCAGTCTCGGTCGTCCAAACGGCAAAGGAGACGACGGGATCCTGGCGGGCCATCACTCCGTGGACCCTCGTGGCCTGGGATATTGCTGGTGCCGAGGAGCATTTTCGTCATCGTGGGCTGCGCCTATACCTCAATATCCCTGCGTATCAAGATGCGCTGACGGCAAGTCTGCGCCAAAACACTGGCTGGGGCATCGCCAGTATCGACCATGCTCGTGATCGTCGGGGGCGGCATTGGCTTCTCCTGGCCTTTGCCTCAGGTGATGTCACTTCTGCGGGGCGTGATGTCCTGCCCGTGGGTGGAATGATCGGCGTCTGCTATCAGATGGTTGCCGATCGCCAGGACCTGGTCTTGGCGATTGCGGACAGCTTTGCGCTTGGGGACGTGCCAGAGGGCGCGATAGCGAGCGGGATCGATCTTTTGACGCGATCGGCTTCTGGGGCGGGAAGATACACCCCAGCGTGGGATATTCGCTCGGTTTTTGAGGCCAGGCTGAGCGCGGTTCGCGTGGCCGCCTCGCTCCTGGGCGCGAAAGATGAAGACGTCGAAGCGCTGGATGCCATGGAGTCATTTCACCCTGTGTGTGCGACTTTGCCAGCGCGCGATCGGACGGGGTTAAGTTTTGAGTTTGGCGAAATGCCGGAAGCGCTGCCGCAGAATTCCGGCGAGAAGCTGCGCTTGGTGCCATCGCTGGGTCTGCTTGAGTCGCGGGAGATTGTCAGTATCCATGATGGATTGGAGCGACAGTTGGTGCGTGGTGAGCGAGTAGCTGAAAGTGCACTACAAGAGCGAATGCTGGTGCCACGGGATCGACTCTATATGCTGCGAAGGATCTGCCTAGCTGTGGCGAAGCCATCATCCGAAGTTTGGGCAGACCTCGTGCGGGGTGTTCGCGACGAGCCGACCTGCCTTTTGCTGCGCAGCGCGCTGATTCAGGCGCTTTTTGCCATCGACAGATGCGCAGAAGCGTTGCCGCACCTATCCGAACTCACGCGACAGCTATTGAGTGACGTAACGGCGTTTGAAGAGTTACCGACTTCGAGGTACGTCATACCTGCCATGTTGGGCCTCGGATGGGAGGGGCGCGATTGGCGCCAAGCACAGGCATGCTATGAGCGAATGTTAGCTGCTACAGGTGAAATGCCGCAGGTGCTTCTGCGCTTGTCGCGTCTGGTAAAGGCCGCCAACGAGCCTGCTTTGGAACAGCGATATTTAGATCGCTATGTAGCCGTTGAACGCCGGCGCAAATTTCTGTCGGAGGCGCATCTTCGATTGGCTGGCTTAGCGGTGGAACTACAGGCCGACATTGAAAGAGCTTCTGTACATGCCCGTGAATCGCTGGCCCAAGACCCGTCGTCGGCAAATGCCGCAATTCTGAGCTGCGATTTGCTGGTAGAGCAAAAACGCCCAGAGGAGGCGGTGGAACTACTTACAAGCACTATCGAGGCACAGCGTGCTGATTTGTCGGCCGACGATCTGCTAAAGCTCGAGGAACGATTAGCAGAGCTTTGGCGGCGGGAACTGCATCGGCCGGATATGGCTGAATTGCGCTTACGCCGGTTGCAGAGTGAGCGCGGGACCAAACAGGCGAATGCGCAATTGCAAAGATTATATCGAGAGACCAACGAATTTTCCAAACTGGCCGATGTTCTTGAAGAGTCGCTGAACGAGCTCCTCGCCATCCAGAATCAAGCGCAAGTGCGCCAGGTTTGGGGCGAATACAAGGCGATCATCCTTGAGAAGCTAACGGATCCGAATCGTGCGGCGAGGATGCTAACTTCGTTGGCTGAACATCGATGTGAGGTGATGGAGGATCTTGAAGATGCAAAGCGTTGGCTGCTGAATGCAGAGGCATGGCAGTCCGTTGTTGACGCCTTTACGACATCGACGGATGTATTGGAAGACACTTTGGAGCAGCATCGACGCTATGAGACACTAGCGCGCGTCTGCTGGGAGTATCTCAGCGACGACGGGCTTGCCGAAAAACTGGTGGAAAAGGCAAGTGCGGTTGGACTCGTTGACCGCACTCTGTTCTATCGCGTTTTGGATACGATGAGTGCGCAGAAGCAATTCCAGAGAGTCGCCGCCCTGTGCTCGGTGCGTCTGTCTCAAGTGGGCATCGAGGAGCGCCGCGACCTTGGAATGCGCCTATTGCGATTGCCGCAAGGTGCTGATGCTGGCATGTTGGATCGAATTGCCATCCAGCTATTTGAAGAGAATCCTGATGATGAGTCACCCGTGCAAATGCGTTTGGTGGCGTACTCTCAGCGCGGACTCTTTGCCGATTTTGAAAATTTTCTGCAGCAGGTCGTAGCTCGTTCTCAGATAGAGATGCGTCGTCGACATTGGTTGGAGCAGGCTGCGGACGTCTTGCAGGAGAATGGAGAGCAATGCCCTCCAGAGCTTCTTGCCAAGGTGATGTTGCAGCAAGTAGAGGTTGCAGACGACAGCAATGAGGTGGCTAGAAAAGCATTGAGCACGCTGCTCAAGAGGCGAGCTTACTCGCAAGCGAAGCCTTTCGTCCTGCGTCTCATGGCAGGCGGTGTGTTGCCTGAGTTGACTATGGATCAGGCCCTTCACATCATGTCAGCTAGATCGCGAGACTTGGGCGTCTTTCACTGGCTATCAGCTCTAAAATCTGCGAGTCCGCAAGCTGCCAAACACGCGCGCGAGGGTCTCGAGATCCTTATGACATTCGATGATGGAGCCGAGAAAAGTCTAGATTGCTTAGACGTGCTTTCCCAAAAAGTCGAGTTGTCAGATCGAGACTTATCGCTCCTGGATCGATTGTGTGTCGATGCGGTTACCTTTGAGCATGCCGTCCGCGTTCTCCGCGTACAGGCTGAATTAGCTCAGGATGAGCGTCGCAGGCAGAAAATTTGGCTACGGCTTGCTGAGCTCGGCGAACGTCAGAAAGAGGCGCAAGATGTGGTGGTTCAGGCGTACGAACAGGCAGTTGAAAGTGGAGCCGAGTCCTTAGCGGTCCTTCGGCGTTGGGCCGAAGCGGCCCGGCTGTTTGCTCGTGGGGACAAACCTCAGGATATGCGTCCATGGGTTCGCATGCTGTCGGTACCGCGGCTCTATCGTGATGACGATCAGGCGATCGAAGCGATTCGTGCCGCAGCAGAAGGGGGAGAATGGACAGCCGCACATCATGCCATTGATATGTGGTTTGCAAAAATGGCTGAGAGTTCGGCGTGGGAGCGACTGCTAGAAGTCGATCGCAAAGTGCGGGATCTGCGGCTGGGTGGTAGCGTGGCTGCGGGTCATGCATTGGCCGCAGCTTTGCATTTGCGTGATCAATTTAGCAGTTCGCATTGGGTTCTCCGCGGCCTGGAGTTTCTTAAGTCGAGCGAAGATTTTCAGAGCTACTGGAGCAGTACTCTCGAGGCCATTGGGGCCATGCACATGGACTATATTGTGCCCATTATTGAGGCCGATTTAGTGCGAGCGGCAGCCTTGCGTGAGAATCTGCCGGTTGGTTGGTATGAGGCATTGGTGTGGATTGGACTTCGATATTTTCAACAAGGGTCTACCGGCGATGAGGGCGTTCAGGCTCTGACTATGGCCATCGAGGAAAAAAATCAGGATGAGCGATTATGGATGCCCCTGTATTTCATGCTGCGCGAACGGCAGATGCGAGAGCCTTTGTTGGTGCATCTTCGTCGCATTCTACCCATGGTCGTAAAGAATCCTGAGTCCTTACTGGATTATCCGGTGACATTTGAGTCACTGCGCGAGGAATTCCGTGCCCTTCAAGAAGGCGTACCTTTGCGTGAGCCGGTTCTGGCAAACGCCAAAGTGGCGGGTGAGTTCCCCATGCCGCCAAGTGGTGATGCGCCACGTCCCAAATTGCGAGCGCTGATACACCAGCCGTCGCTGCCTGCTCCTCCAAAATTGAGTGCTCGTAAAGGGCATCTTCGCGAAGAAATCGTAGCCCCACTTTCAAAATTGCCAGAGTCTATCAACCCTCGATTGCGTGATGTTGTACCCGCGGAAGTTGCAAAGCCTTCGTCAGCACCGAAGGCAGCGGTACAGTTGCCGGCAGAATTTAGTGACGCATCGGCGCCAGAGGACACCGCAGACTCGGAAACGAAGTCTGGTAGTCCGGAGCTGGATTGGCGAGTGTCGGCGATTTCGCAGGATTGGCCGCGAGGCGCTGTGACTCGACTACTACAACAAGCTTTTGCCAGCGCGACCGAAAAGCATGTGGCTGTTCAGGTAGCCGCATTGAGTGTGGGTGATCTCGGTGCATTGCGCGATTGGCAATGGCCCGTGTGGCGGACGATGAGCGCTGAATTTTACCCATTTGAGGCTAAGGCTCGTTATCCAAAAGAAGATGGCTTTGCGTTGATCAACTCCTCGCTGCATCGATTTATCTACGCCATCAGCCCCATTTTGGTGCAAGTGTTTCGGGATCGGTTCTCTTTGGATTACCTGTTGCGGCGTTTAGGTGGTTCGCCAGAGGCGCTGAATCGTCAACGCCGCCAGGTACCGTGGAGTGATGCCAATGTCTGCGGTGGTGCTATGATGCGGTTCGCCGATGGGCTCAAGGAGCAGCGTTTTCAGCTATTTGATCTGCCAGGGCTGAAAGAAGAGCTGTTCTATGATGGTAGCCAGCGCAGTTTGTACTGTGACTTGGCTCATTACGCGTCGTTGCCGCCGACACATCTGATGCATGCTATACTCTTTATGATTCAGTCGGTGAAGAATCAGTATTTCATTCCGCTTGCCTTGAATCCCAGGACGCAGGTTTTTCCAGTGACGCTGCAGATTCGCCAGTTACTGGAACGTACGGCGACGGAGCGCGTGCGAGTTGCGCTTTTGGGTCCGCGCAGTCCGACTGAGGCGGCCATGCGTCGCATGGACGAAGATGACTTGCGATTGCGTCTGGACAAAATAGGGCGTTTCAGCGAGGAGCGTCTGATCGAGCTTTGGGATGCCATGCGCCTGCAGCTGTATGCAAAGACGCTAAGCGAAACTCTGGACTTAGTAGGCATGATTGAGCATCTGACAGCGCGCGACCTGGTAAACGGACCGGCCATCTTTCCAGGTGAGATCTTCAAGCTTGCCCGCTTGTCGGCCCTTCTCATGCAGTTTGCAACACGCATGCGTCTTTGATTTGGCCAGCTTGCAAACTCTTCCTTACCCAGTTGTCCTTGGCAATTGCATGAAGCTTAGCAACGTCTCAAAGAAATGATTCCTTTGCGCTGGCTTTGTGAACCAGCCATCGATGCCTTTCGCGCGGAAAAGTTCCAGCGTTTCCGGAATCTGACTTTCCGTTAGTAGCACTAGTCTCGCACCACGACTATGGCACAACTGCAAAAGGCCGCTGACAAAGTCTTCTTGTTCATCCGTGGAAGCAGGCATCTCTGTCACCAGCACGGCGTAGGGCGCAGGGTCATTGAGCCGGGCTTGTGCTTCTTGCAGAGACGCAAAAGCCTCGACGGTTACGGGGCGCCGCTCAAACAGGTGGCGAACCATAGTGCGCTGCTGGGCATCCGCATCGATGTGAATGATCACCTTATTCATGGGTCGCCCCTTCTACCTAGCTGCTACTTGATGCCTTCAAAGCGCAAACCAATTTCAGCAATTGTGCGAATGCCAAAAGCCGCACCACCCGACTTTGGATAACCCGCTGCCTGGCAGGACCAAGCTGTAGCGGCAATGTCGACATGAGCCCACGGCGTTGTGCCGGCAAATTCACGCAGAAAGTGTCCGCCCATGATCGTACCAGCTTTGACGTTGGGCTTGGCGATGTTGACCAAATCGGCGATATCGCTCTTTACATCCTTCTCCAGCTCGGCCCAAAGGGGAAGTCTCCACAATGGCTCACCGCAGTCTCCGGCAAACCGTTGCAGCATGTTGGCAACTCCTTCATCACGCGTCATGTAGGCCGCACCACAGCTGCCAAGGCCGTGGGCTACGGCACCAGTGAGCGTCGCGAAATCGACGATCATCAAGGGATTGAAGTGCTGGATGACATAGGTAAGCACGTCGGCCAACACCAAGCGCCCCTCGGCATCCGTATTGCCGATTTCGATGGTCTTGCCGCTCATGGAAGTTACGATATCGCCTGGACGTGTCGCGCGCCCAGAAACCATATTCTCTGCCGCGCCAATGGCGAAGACTAAGTTTACTCGCGGCTTAATGCGGCTAAAGAAATGAACGGCACCGAGTAGAGCTGCGGCACCCGACATATCGTATTTCATCTCATCCATACCTTGCGCGGGCTTGATGCTGATGCCGCCCGCATCGAAGGTCAGTCCTTTGCCCACGAAGCTGATGGTTTGGCTGGTATCTTCACCGGCGATCTCGACGCAAATGAGTCGAGGCGCATGTTCCGATCCTTTGCCAACAGCCAGGAATGAGCCCATCCCTTCGCGCTCCATTTGTTCATGACCAAGGATTCGATGCTTGTGCCCGTGTTGATTGGCCAGCTCCTCGGCGATTTCGGCCATCGTTGCTGGATACATCCAGTTGGGTGGGGCGTCTTGCAGCATTCGGGTGAATGCCGCTGCTTGCGCCATCTCGCGAATCTTTTGCAACGTTGTGCTGCTGGCCTGTGTCCTTAAGAGCGCGACCCTGCTGGGGAGTCGCTCCTGCGCGTCTGTGCCAGGCTTTTTGCCGCGAAACAGTCCCGATGGGTAGAGGCCCCATGCGAAGCCCTCGAAGACTTGGCTTGCATCCATGTCTGGCCCTGAAAGAAAGACTAAGTGATCGATGTTGTGGTCGGTCAAGGCCGTGGCTGCGTCTAAACCTACCTGACGGGCTCTCTGTACTGCTGGAATGAGCGGATTGCCTAGCACGACCAGGAGAAAGGTTCGACCGCCTACCGTTAATTTGCAGTTGCCGGATTTGCCGCGCCATCCGACCTGCTTCGCTTGATCGCGCAATTGGTCCATGATGGCGTCTGGAAGTTGCCCAGCATCCGGCAAAAAATCCAAGCCTTGATCGGTTCGGGCCTGGCAGGGCACAATCACGTGGCAGTGATCAGGAAGCGCCGACGCGGCATCGACGGGAACGGATGCAAGCCAGTGGTACACGTTTGGCAGGTAATCTTGCCACGGTTCCTTGCGTGCGTGGATATTCATCAGTGGCGCCTTTCTAGTTTTGAATCTGGTTCGCTGTTCCCGATGGAGGGATATTCAACGGGGACGCGTTTTATTGTCTGCAAGACAATGAATTGATCGAAAATTCCCCAAATGGATGCGCTTGTCAATCAGTGGTTTTGCGTCTACAACTAATGCTCTCATTACCATCAGGTAAAGCTGTTTTTTGCCCGCCAACCTAGCCCGGAGGGATAGTCATAAATGAGTGATATTACGTATATTAACGCCCGTGAGATTTTGGATTCGCGCGGTAACCCGACCGTAGAGGTCGAAGTTCTCACTAGCGGCGGTTTTTCGGGCCGGGCGGCTGTGCCTTCAGGTGCTTCCACCGGGGAACATGAAGCGGTTGAATTACGCGATGGAGATCCGCGCCGATATATGGGCAAGGGCGTGCTCCGCGCCGTAGAAAACGTCAAATCCAAGATTGCGCCGCGTTTGCTAGGATTGGATGTGACGCAGCAATCGGAGATCGATCGTTTGATGATCGATCTGGATGGCACAGAAAACAAGGGCAATCTGGGGGCTAATGCCATCCTTGGTGTGTCTATGGCTTGCGCGCGTGCCGGTGCCGATGCGACGGGTTTGCCCCTCTATCGCTACATTGGAGGTACGTTCGCCAATCGGATGCCAGTGCCGATGATGAATATTATCAATGGTGGTGCGCACGCGGATAACAATGTTGATTTTCAAGAGTTCATGATCATGCCGATCGGTGCGCCTAGCTTCCGCGAAGGGCTGCGGTATGGAACAGAGGTTTTTCATCACTTGAAAAAGGTCTTGAAGTCGCGGTCGCTGAATACGGGCGTCGGTGATGAAGGCGGGTTTGCGCCGGACTTGCGCTCGAATCGAGAGGCTATGGATCTTGTATCGCAAGCTGTCGAGGCCGCAGGCTTTAAGCCAGGGGTTGATATTGCTTTCTGTCTGGATGTGGCCGCTGCGTCTTTTTATCGCGAAGGTAAATACGCCCTCACCGGCGAAGGGCGGACGCTGGATTCCACCGGCATGGTCGACTTTTTGGAATCGCTCAGCAAAGACTACCCAATCATCTCCATTGAAGATGGTTTGGACGAGAACGACTGGTCAGGATTTATTGAGCTCACTCGCCGCATTGGCGATCGGGTGCAAATTGTTGGCGACGATTTGTTTGTAACTAACGCTAAACGTCTGCGCCAAGGTATTGAGCGCAAAGCTGCCAACGCCATTCTGGTGAAGTTAAATCAGATTGGGACGGTAACAGAAACTTTGGAGACGGTCCGCGTGGCCATGTCAGCGGGATTCAATGCGATCGTTTCGCATCGATCGGGCGAAACCGAAGATCAGACGATTGCCGATCTAGCCGTTGCCACAGGCTGCGGTCAGATCAAAACAGGCTCCGCCTCGCGGACGGATCGCGTATGCAAATACAATCAGCTATTGCGCATTGAGGAAGAAATTGGTGACTTGGCGGAGTACCGCTTTGGCCGTTAATGCTTCCACTCCAAAGAGCTGGATGTGGACCGGCAAGTGGGCTGGTCTGGCTATCTTGGTGGCTGGCTGCGCGACATGGTGTGGCACGGAAGATGCGAGCAAAAAGAGCAGAAGCTCCGTCGTCGACTTTGCCTCGGGAATGACGCTCGATAAGGTAGCGCTGCAGTCGGATCTGCAGCGCATGACGTCGGCGCCGCACCCTTTTGGTTCGACGGCACAAGCATCCCTCGCCCTGTTCATCGAAGAGGCCGTGCGCCAAGCGGGACTTGAGCCAGTCGTGCAATCGTTTTCGGCAGCGACTCCGAATCCCATCTTGCTCAACGAGCCCAACTCCACTGCTGAGCTGACTCTGACCCTGAGCGGGCAGAACATCTTTGCTCGCCTCAATCTGGTTGCGGCGCCGGAATGCGTGATTCTAATCGGATCTCATTACGACACCAAGATCGTCGATGGGCTTGATTACGTTGGGGCCAATGACAGTGCATCCTCGAGCGCGATGCTGCTGGAGCTAGCGCGCTTTCTACGGGGCAAGAGTTTGCCAGAGGCCCTGCGCTGTGACATCGCTTTCGTCTGGTTTGATGGTGAAGAGGCTATGTTGCCCGAATGGCGCGATGGTGAGCTGCGACACCCTGCAAAACTCAAAGATAATACGTACGGCAGTCGTCACTTTGCGAGTCAACTTGCCAGCTGTGCGGCGAGCTCGACAGGTTACTGTCTGCCGGCATCCATGGGGTCAAGCCCCCTGGCGGCGGTCATCATCGTCGACATGATCGGTTCGCCGCAACTTCGTTACACGCCAGATACCTATTCCAATACGACCCTAAAACGAGCGTTTGCCCAGTCTCTGCAGGATCTGGGATTTAGCAGTCGTTTGTCCTCCCAATCCCTTCCCGTCGAAGACGATCATATTCCATTTGTGCAACTGGGTGTTCCCGCAATGGATGTGATCGATTTTCATAACCTTGACCACTGGCATAAAGACGGCGATACCCTTGCTAGCATTTCTCTGCAAAGCATTGAAGATACAGCTAAATCTGTCGTCCTTCTGTTCTTGCGACTGGCGGCGAACCCTCAAGTTTTTCAGTAAAAGGCCGAATAACTTCCGAGAGTTGGTGCATTACCGGCAAGGGAGTTTTTATGGCATCACGGAAGATCAGCTTTGCCAGCTTGGAAGTCGAGATTGTTGAGAGCCAGGACCATGTCGTGTACTGGTTCCGTGGCGATGTGGATGAGAATTTCAAGCAAACAGAGTTACCCCGCGTTGGTCGCTCAACGATAACGTTCGAGTTAGAGCAGGTTAATAACTTCAATTCTTGCGGCATCCGCGAGTGGATTTATCTGGTGCGCGACATGGCAGCATTAGGCCATCTCATTTTTCGTCACTGTTCGGTGACGATGGTCGATCAAATCAACATGGTCCCTGATTTGCTTGCGAATGGTGAAATCGAGTCTTTCTATGCCCCTTACTACTGTGAGTCAGAAAATTGTGTTGGGGAAATGGTGCGGCTGATCAAGGTCAGCGAGCATCGCGACGCCATCTTGGCGAAGCGAGCACCGACCTTTCACTGTGAGCAATGTAAGAAGCCCTTGGCATTTGACGCATTGGAAGAAAGTTATTTTCTCTTTGCCGACACGGGGATCGCGCAAGCCTCATAATCTCAATTGCATGGAATTTATATGAGCATGGATGCTCTGACCAACGCCAGCCTCGAGTCGCTCTTGCAAAGCGCTTTGGATCGAGTTCGTGCAGAACTTACGCAACTTATGCAGCAAGAGCAGTCAACGCGCTTGCCAGAGCCAGAACTCATTGCCGCCGTGCAAGAGGCGCGAGAGCTTCTAGGCATGGTGGCTGCTTGGATTGATGAGGTGCTTTCACCAGCACGTGCAGCGCAGACATTGGATGCTGATGAAGCGGGTGAGCTGATGAGCGACCTCGGTCAACTTATGGAAGAGGATCAGTCCGCTTTTTCAGGTGTTGTCGAGGAAGAAGTGGTCGCGACCGAAGTTGATATGGGTGACGATGAAGCGGCTCGACTTCTAGCCGAGATGGAAGCCCCCACGGCAGCAAGTGTAGAGCCCGTCTCCGACGCTCCAGCAGAACTCGATGATGACGAAGCGGCGAGGCTTCTTGCCGAAATGGAATCCCCTGTCTCGACGACAGTGTCAGCATCTAGCACAGACTTGGATGATGACGAAGCTGCGCGCCTGCTTGCCGAAATGGAGGCTCCGGCTGATCAGATTGAAATGCCGGCAGTGAAGAAGGCGGTCGTCATTGAGACTAGTGCTGACGATGAGGCTGCGGCGCTCTTGGCTAGTCTGGGTGGCGAGGACGATGAAGAAGAGCATGTCGAGGTTGCGATGCCCGCCGACGCGACAACGGCTGGGGATCATGATGATGGCCCTGACTTCCCGACTGGCGATGACCACACACAGACCAGTACGGGCGATATTGGTGAAATTGGTGAGTGGGAGGCGAATGATTTTCAGGCCGACCCGGACATGATGAACGATTTCTTGTCCAATTGCGACGAATTGATGCAGTCTCTCGATGGTGCGATCTTACGACTGGAGCAGTCCCCGGAAGATAAAGAGGTCATTGAAGAAATTTTTCGCGCCGCGCACACTTTGAAGGGCGCTGCTGGAATGTTTGGGTTCAAAGCGCTCGAACGCGTTATGCATCGGATGGAAAACCTCTTCGATCTCTGTCGAAAAGGAAAATTGACCCCAAATGCGGACACGGTGGACGTGCTCTTTCAGGGGATGGACGTCATTCGTACACTCTTAGATGCTGTTCGTAATGGCGCTCCGTGCGGAGCTCCTACGGCACCAATTGTACAGTCGCTAGAAGCCGTGGCCAAAGGAAAATCGCCGGCTAAACCAGCGTCAAAGGCGGTTGCGAAGAACTCAGGCATGACGGTTGAAGCGAAGCAGGTCAATGGTGCTGTGGCACAATCTGGCAGCGACGGCTCAAGTTCTGGCTCTGGTGGCGCAGGTGCATCGGCAAAACAAGTGGAACAGTCGACCATCAGAGTGGACCTGCATCGACTCGATGCGTTGGTAAACTTGATTGGTGAACTTGTGATCGATCGAACCCGCTTCAACCATATCGAAGAGGTCATGCGCGTACGCTCTCCACAATCTGAGTTGGTCGGCGACATGGCTGAGACGGTGCAGCTGTTTGGTCGCCACATGAACGAAGTCCAAGACATCATCATGAAAGTGCGCATGGTGCCCATTGGCAACGCCTTCAACAAGTTTCCACGCATAGTGCGCGAGCTAGCTCGTAGTCTCGGCAAGAATATCGATCTATTCATCTCCGGTGAAAACGCCGAATTGGATAAGACGCTGGTGGAGCAGCTCGGAGACCCGCTGATTCATCTCATCCGCAACTCGTGCGATCATGGTATCGAGACCCCAGACGTGCGAACGGCGGCAGGCAAGGCTGCTAACGGAGCAATTTTTTTGAGTGCACGGCAGGAAGGAAACCACATCATTGTCTCGATTCAAGATGACGGAAAAGGCTTGGATCGAGAGGCTATCCGGCAAAAAGGGATTGAGCGCGGACTGATCAGCGCTGACGAACAGCTGAGCGATCGTGACATCTTCAATCTGATATTTGAGGCTGGATTTTCTACGGCCAAGCTGGTGACGGAAGTCTCTGGTCGAGGCGTCGGCATGGATGTGGTCAAACGACAGATTTCCAAATTGAAGGGAATGATCGAGCTTTCCAGTCAGCCGGGTCAGGGGACGACGGTGAGCATCCAGCTCCCTCTAACTTTGGCTATCGTTCAGAGTCTCTTGGTCAGTAGCCACGGCGAGACCTATGCGATTCCGCTAAGCTCGGTCATCGAATCTATCCGCATCCATCCGAAGAGCGTTCAGCGAGTGGGTGATGTGGAGGTCATCAAGTTGCGCGATCATGTTCTGCCACTGATCCATCTTGGCGATATGCTCGACCTCAAGCGCAAGCAGGAAACCATGGCGCATTTGATGCATGTGAATGTCGATGGAGAGGATGCGACCGAGAAATTGACTGCCCGGCAGACGCGACGCCGGCAGGAAAGGCTTTATGTCGTCGTCGTCGGCTCTGCCGAACATCGATATGGCATTGTGGTTGACCAATTGCTGAACCAGCAAGAGATGGTGATCAAGTCCATGGGGCCTTTGATGAAGGATATTCCGTGCGTAGCGGGTGGTGCCGTTCTTGGTCATGGCGAGGTAGTGTTGGTCTTAGACGTCGGTGAACTGGTGGATGCTTTCCATCATCGAAGTCGTGCTAGCAAAGCTGCATAATCGGCGGAGTTTGTATGAGGCCCCGTAGTCCAGGTCGAAGCGCAGAGTTTGAAGTTGCTCGTCCCAGCCTTGATCATGGGCTGTTCGCCATTCGTGGACAGCTGGACGGCGACGAAGAGGCTGAGTTCGCCGATGTGTCTCAGCTGATCGGACTCTGTGTCGGCAATGAAGAGTTTCTTCTAGCGATTGAACACGTCAGCGAGATCATCATGTTGACGGAGATCACCTTTGTTCCGCAAGGTCCGGCAAAAGTCGAGGGGGTCATCAATTTGCGCGGGTCAATCCTGCCAGTCGTGAGTTTGCGACGACTGATGGATATGCCTGTTGAGGCCCCGACGTCTGCGGCACGAATCATCATTCTTCGGCACGAAGAAACCCGTGTTGGACTGATTGTTGATTCGATTACCTATGTGGTGGCGCTGTCCCCGCAAGATCTTGAGCAGCAGAGCAGTGTGGGGCGCGGCTCGCGCGCCGAATTGATTGGTGGATTTGCTAAACGCGGCGAGACGATCAATGGAATCCTTGACATGGCAAAGCTGATGCTGGCCATCACCGAGGGTCGGTTGGCACCTGCATCGTGAGCGGTGGTGACCCTGCCGTCTCGTTCCCGCAGTTAGTAAGTGTTCCCTCACTATCCCCAAGCTCACCAGTCCCAGTATAATCGACGTATCAGAGCATTCTGGCGCCCTGCTCCCCCCCCAAAAAAAAAATGAATGATTGGAGGCACTATGAAATTTATGGTTGGAGCTATCATCGCGTGGCTGACGCCGCTTCTGGCGCAAGCGACGGGGCTGAGCCTTGCGGATCTACAATCGAAGCTGGCGGCGCAAGATGAAGCTCGGTGGCGAGCCGGATCGACCACAGCTACAGAGATGTATTTAGGCTCGGCTTCTGGTGCCGGCCCTTTTGGATTGCGCGATGCCGTGCCGGCAGACAGCGATGCATTCGACGTGAGCACGTACACTCCAGCAGACCTTCCAGAGACATTTGACTGGCGGGACCGAGATGGCGTCAATTGGCTATCGCCCGTGCGCAACCAAGGCCGATGTGGCAGCTGTGTGGCATTTGCTGCAGTTGCAGCACTCGAGGGACAATTGAACGTGACAGGAATGTTTCCTGATCTCAATTTTGACCTTTCGGAACAGTATCTGTTCTCTCGCATTGGTAGCTGCAATGCCGGTGCCTATGTTTCTGGCGCCATGACGTCCTTGCAGGGACGCGGTACTCCTGATGAATCATGCCTGTCTTACACAAGCGGCCGTCTAGGGATTGACGTCGAATCGTCAGCTGTTTGTGGCGAGCGGGTTGCAAGGTCGTTCCTTATTACCGGGTACACAACGATCAGCAAGTCGAATTTGAAACGCGCATTGCAGCAAGGGCCAGTCGTTACCACTATGACCGTCTATGAGGACTTCACTTTCTACAAGGGAGGGGTCTACAAGCGTGTTACAGGCAGCTCCCTCGGCGGGCATGCGGTAACAATTGTTGGGTATGACGATATCGTTCAGGCATGGATCGTCAAGAATAGTTGGGGAACAGATTGGGGTGAGCAAGGATACTTCCGAATCGCCTACTCCGATATCAGCGGTGTCGGCAATAGCAACTATCAACTGCGAGTTCAGCCATTTACCCGGCAAGTAAAACTAGCGAAGCCGAATCTATGGGATGCTGTCGAGGGCTCGGTTGAATTAGCCGCAGAGAATCTGCAGCACGACTCACCAGTGGACTTGAGCTATGTGGTGCGCATGGCGGGTTCGACGACTCCGATCACTTCGGGACAATTACCCTCTAACAATCTAGTTGCCGATATTGATACGACCGCCTGGGCAGATGGAGTCTATGAAGTAGCGCTGGCTCAGGAAAACAACGCACGTCCTTGGTACACAACAATTGTTGTCGCCAATCAGCCGCAAAGCCTGTCTGTAACTACGAAGCCAGACTTCAATCCCGCGCAACCTGTTTCTGGTCGGGTCTATTTTGATATCGAAACGCAGCATGGAACTGTGCCGCCAACTGCGGTGGATGTGCGAATTCGCAATGCGAGCGGTGCCAATGTCGCGACCGTTGTCTTAGAGAATCCCGGCAAGAAGTCTCGGTTTGGCTGGCGGAGCGCGATGTACCCGGACGGAGCTTACTCGGTGGAAGCAATGGCTCGCATCGGTTCGCTGCAGTCTTTTGTTGCGGCACCGGTCACGGTGTCGGTTCGGAACTAAATGGGCGCTGGCGCGAAAGCGCCAACGCCTAATTAGCAAGGGTCGTCATGCCAGGGGCCGCCGATGGCAAGCATGACGACCAGTCATCAGAATTTCATCGCAAAAACCACCTTACCTTTAGCCTTTCCCGAAGCTTGATAGTTAAATGCGGCATCGAAGTCTTGGATGTCGAAGATGCGATCGTTATCAATACGTAGCGATCCGGCATCGAACATTTGTGAAATCTTAGTGAGCTGCTCACCGTTGGCTTTCATGAACACAAATCGGTAACGTCCCCCATGCTTCTTGGCAAGAGAACGCTGCTTCCTGCTGATGAGGGAAAAGAGTAGCTCTGTGACCAGAGTGATCGCCCAATCACTGACCGTCGTTGTGACATGAGCTCCGACCGCTTTTGCGAATTGAATGACGTACTTGCCCACACTGCCGCCACCTCCGTGGACAAGGATCCGTTGGCCTCGTTTTATTTTGCCCACGTCATGTAGGCACTGCCACGCGGTAAGTGCGGCGAGAGGTACGCCTCCAGCTACGGCAAGCTCGATATTCTTGGGCTTGAGCGCCACGTTTTCTGCCCGTTCGCACGTAAACGGCGCCGCAGGGTCGAGCGCGAGAAGGTGTGCAAGAACTGCCTAAAGTTTTTATCCAACGAGATCAGGGGTATGGAGCGCGAGTGGACGTTTGCGGATTACCAAGCGCAAGGCAACGTACTCGCATCCTGGCAATTTAGGTTTGATTCTCGTGCGTTAGCACGTCATCTTGGACGATCGCAAGTTTCGATCATCTAGAAGTAGCACCCCTCATCCTTGTAACCGCCCGATTCCTCACACGGTCGGGGAGGCTCATCGCTTGCAATCTGCGAGGGTGCAATACGATTGTTTGACGATGAGGTTCACGGTGCTACGCTGCAAAATCAAAATCGCCTTCGCCTGTTTGGCGCTAGCGATCATTATGCTCGGCCAGGGATGTCGATCAACCAGATCCAATTCCGATCCGTTGGAGACAGTGGGCGGCAACAATGGCGATCCCGCTGCCAGGCAACTACGCCTTTCTCCATTTAAGTCTGATGCTGAGGTCAGATATTGTTTAAACCTCGGACCTGACGTGACCGGGAGCAAGATCAACTTTGCTCAGCAGATCGAGTCAGCATTCGCTAGCTGGCAGAATTATCTAGCTCAACATGACGTCAATGCCATCTTGTCACAAGATGGTGGTCGCAGATTTCCAAAGGGCTTCCACTTGGTGGACTCATGCGCGGACGCAACCGTGCAATTCTACATTGGCTCGGAAGTGGGCGACCAAGAGCTTCAATTCCATCTGGCAACGCGCACTCGCGACTCAGCCATCAGCGGAATATTCTCCTCTCGATTAGATCTGGGTCCCCATACGCTGGTTTGGATTGCGGGGCCGGGTATCGCGCCCATGCCTCTGACAAATGACTTCCCAGCGGATATCCTGCGCCGCTTCGATCTAAATCAGCACGGCGCGGCCAAGGAATTGGGAGCCGTGCTGAGGCACCTGATTGGCGGGCTGTTTGGCAACGTCCGAACGCTCGGCGGGATTATGGAAATGCTCCCTGAGCAACTCATAGAGTGCTATCGAGCTGGCGACGAGAAGTGCATTCGCCGCGTCGAGGGTGGTATCGATGATGAATATCAACTCATGACCACTGACAGTCACGGCAGAAGCCATGTTTCCGGCTGCTTTCTCGGCTCTGGTCCCGTTCCGTTGATCGTCCGCAAAGATCACTTTACCATCGGCTCCGAGGATCCAGTTTGGTCCTCAAATTGGAGGGCAGCACCATCCGTTCAGTCGAATCAGAGAGAAGTGTTCGCCATGGATGCAAGACAACGCACATTTTTTGAGCAGAAACTCATCGAGGAATTTCGCAACGTCAAAGTTGGCGACGCGGATCTAGTCGTTTATGAGAGTGTCAGAATCAATACCGGCAACGTGCGTGCGTCGGTAAGTTTACGCTGCCCGCAAGCAGAAGAGTTGCTATTTCTGGCAACGGATGCCGAATGCCCGACACCTTGGCAACCCGAACTTATCCGGGAGCGGTTGCAGGCAATCATGGAGCGATGCCGTTGAGTGAGCTGCAGCCATCAATGACAGCCAATGGCGGGGTCAGAATCTTTGATCACCGCTCATTTGCGTCCTATTTTTCTGCTTTCCTCGCTCATAGTAAGGCCAATTCAAGGACGTTTTCCCTGCGCTACCTTTGCCGACAGAGTGGAGTTAAGTCGCCTTCCATGTTCACTTGGTTTGCAAGTGGCAAGCGCCTGCCGACTCCTGAAATCCTAGATCGGTTGAGCGAGGCGTTGAAGTGGAGCCCGGCCGAACATGCTTACGCCCAATTGATGGTGGGCTATGAGAAGTCGGATTCATCGCTGGAAAGATCCCATCTTTTCGAAAAGATGCAGGCGATTACTGCGCCAGCGGATATGACGACTATCAGCGCCCAAGCGAAATCTGTCTTTTCCAAGTGGTACACCATGGCCATTCTGGAAATGACAAACCTGGCTGATTTTCAATGCAACGCAGAGTGGATCAGCAAACGGCTGGGCTCTCGCATCACCAGTAATGAAATTGAAGAAGCCATCGAAATCCTGAAGGAGGAAGAATTTCTCATCGACGATGGCAACGGCGGGTGGCAGAGAAACACAGCGAGTCACCGGACACGTGATAATGTCTCCATCAAGGCGGTGCGCGGATGGCACAGCCAGATGATGAAATTGGGACAGCAGGCGATCCATATCCAGGATCCAGACGAGCGTTTCTTTACGGGAGCAACCCTTACCATCAGCGCCTCCCAACTCAAGCAGGCGCAAGCGCTGATCGCAGAATTCCGAGAGAAGTTCATCGCCATGACGCAAGTCAGCGGCGGGGATGAAACTTATCATTTTGCGATTCAATTTTTTCGACTGACCGGACCACTTTCTTCAGATGAAGAACGACGGAATCTTGCCGCATCGGAGGCCGCGACATCTTCGAAACCTGGCAAGGTCGGATGATGAGCCTCCTCTTACGATTCCTGGCGCTTTGCCTGTTGACCATGGTCTGCCTTGCATCCTGCAAGCACCGCCATACGGTGTCGGACGTTCAAAACATGAGCGATGGGCATGAAGCGTGGTTCCTCGATGCGAACACTCCTCTAAAAGTATGCTTGCTCGCATCGGAAACTGTACAATCAACACTTGGCGACAATCCAACGGAGGCTCGGGAGATCCTCGAGTACACAACGTGGCGGTCCTACTTCAACTGGATCTACTATTTGGCGGCCAAAGATATTCAGCCGCAAATATTGAGATCAGAGACGCTGAATACTGAATTTCTGGACCTAGAGTTCAAGCCGCATCGGTGGCGGAGTGCGTTTAAGTACCAATTCTCTGGCCTCATTGATTTGACGAAGATTCCCCGATTCCCGATTGATGCTGATGTGGAACGACTGCAGTCGCTCTTTCCCGATACGATGCTCTTTGTTCAGGATTGCGGCGATGCCAATCTAGAAGTTCATTTCGGCACAAAACCCCTCTTCGCCCACAAGCAAATCGGCCAAGAGCCAGCTACCGCTGCCGGATCCGTATACCTGCAGTCTGGTGCCACTGTTTCGGGCCGGGCTCGCGGCGCCATAGTCCTTGCTGATCACTCTGAGAGGCTCAGCTACCAAGACCACTTAGAGGCACAGATGCAGCTGACGCATGAGTTTGGTCACGTGTTTGGCGTGCCGCATGTGCCAGGAACCATCATGGACCCAGAAGAGGTTCGTCGATTTTTTGAAACGGCGATGCTGACGCGCCATGTCGTGCCCAGCAAACGATTTCGTCAGCAACTATTTGCCGGTGCATTTGCGATCGATCGCTGGCGCGAGCTATCTTTGTGTCAATCCACATGTGTTATGGAGGGAATATTTCTCAATGGCATTTTCAGCGAGGCCAGCATCAGCCGTGAACTTGGGCTCGACTCTGTTTCGATTCCCGCCAATCGCAGCAGTTCCATGTCTTTTCCCTTGGGTGCGGACCGCCAGGTCATCTCGCTTGCAAACTCCAATCAGCATGCAGCGCCGACTGATTTGGTAAATGGCCTGTCTCCACCTGCCTTCCAAGTCTCCCAATCGGAGAATCAACTGGAAATATTTAAGAAGCCGGCGCGACTCGGCGCTAGAAAATACTTTCACGAGTCGCGCGTCGTTAATCGCTGGGTGAATCGCAATTTTTTAATTAAGGCCAAATTCAACGGTAATCTTCCAGGCACTCCGCCAGTACAGATTGTGGCTAACTGTCAGAGCCAGTCTCAAACTCTGTTTCGCTCGCGAACATTCAATTATTCTTCCAGGTTTTTCTCCCTCTCATGGCTTGAGCCAGGGGCGGACTTTGGTGACGAATTGGCTAAGCGCATATCTCCTTGCCGAGATGGTGATCAGGTTCAATTTGATCTGAGCACTTGGATTCTATCGCCGCAACAACGCGAGGAAGTGCATGTAACTGATCGACAGTTGGCTCAGGACCACGCAAGCGAATCATGGTTGATTCACCCAAGACTGGCGAGCGCCGTCGTGATTCCAGAAGATCAAATGCGATGTGGTCGATTTTTACATGATCAAACCATTTGTATCTGGCGGCAACAAGACATCGCTATTCTGACGATTCGCCATGAAGACGCCACCCAGTCCTGCCTGTTGAATCCCGTACTCGACATTCAAGATAGTGGCTCCCTAGAAGCCTGGCACTGTTCCTTTGCCTTCAAGCGGCACATAGGTATGGACATACGAATTGGTCTGCAGAGCGACATTTTTGACCGCAGCAAGCCCGTGCCTTTCGTCATTGACTTCGCTGGTCCATACTTCGTTTGGCTCCGCGTCACTTCCGGTGTTTTGCATTGAGCGTTCGTTCCCTCTTGCGCCAACTCTTGAGCCTCCAGCAACTGACAAATTCATGAGCAACCGACTGGGATCTATCGCCAGTGGACAGCACCAACGCACGCTGCTGCCATGGTGTGATGCAGATAATCACCGCAAACTCCTATGGCGGGCGTTTACAGTCGTGTAAACGATTGATTTGGCTGGTCTTTTGCTTTAGTTAGCGGCGTGAAACAAAGTGCTTTGCCATGAATAAACTGAATGTAGAGGAAGAGTAAAATGAAAGCATCGAATCTAGTCATCGCCTTCATCGGCATCTCATCACTTTTAATCAACGTCGGCTGCAGCAAATCAGAAGAGGCAAGCTCGGGACTGGACTCGCACAGTGGCTGGTACCGATCTAAGGCGAATGTGCAAATCTCTGGCATGATCATCTGGTATGCCCTCGATCGGCTACATCGGGAGGGTGTCGAAAATGTTCAATATGAGTACGATCGTGCAAATCGCTCAGAACTATACACCTTGAAGTCAAGGGATGGCTTTACAGTGACGTGCGCCAAAGAGGCTGCGCTCGTGGCTTGCAGTTTCTATGACTCAGATTCGTTGCCAGCCCCTTGTACCGAAACTACCTGCCCGTGGGTCTATCAAGGCATGTCTTACTTCGTACATACGGCACGGGTCGATGTTGGCTTCAATAAGGCCCTCGCTAAGGAGTTAGATATTCAGTTGGAATTTCATGAGGCGCCCGAGATGCAGCAAGTCATCGATGAAGGTGGCAAAGTTTCGACCTTTTTCGCCGACGATAATTGGGAAAATGCGGTGCTTTGTACCCGCAACCCGCAAACCAGTTACCGCAGCTGTGCCATCGGTAAAGTTTCCAAGCTGAATGACATGCTTGAGCGCACAAGGTTGGAATCCGTTATTGGATTCTAATGTGTCGGATTCGTAGTTCAGTAGATGGGGGGCCAGGCCGATGGAAATCGCGCCTGGCCATTTCGTTTTCCACGGGTCCGCCAGTGGCCAGTTTGAGTTTCGAACAAATTCGTGTGTAAGAATCCACAATGACGGTCAGTTACATGTTGGATTCGCTGGGACCCGCCAAATCCATGCTCTTCTTCAGTTATAGTATTGAATCGAGCCTCTATTCGTCCGGAAGTATTCGTATCGTCAGGAGGGTGTCATGTTATTTCAGCGTCATGCGTGGACAAGTGTCTTATGGCTACTCTTGGCTGTAACTCTGACCAGTTGTGGTGAGAAGAAGGAGGAGGAATCAGAGGAACAAGAGCCGGTGATCACGGAGCACATGAAGAACCCCATTGGTGCGCTAAGTATCGCGGCTCTGGCGGTCACCAGTGCCGGTGAGCATGTTGGCACAACCACTGCCACCCTGACGACGCACGAAGGGTGGCATGCGGAGGACTATTGTGTGGGTGATACGGGCTATCCTCGCTGGCAGACTGGCGATGGCGATGAGCACAAATCTCCCTACGAAGGCGATGTATTCATGCTGAATCGCACCCACCCTCGTGCTGCCCTTCAGCATTTCTTCTGCATGCTCAGTTCTGACACCGGTAATAACTCGACATTCGTTGGCACGATCACCGGTACCAAGCTATATGCTTGCTTTGTCAGCGAGGAGTACCTGGACTTCAGCGGTCAAGAGCAGTCGGTACCATTTGATGCGACGAAGGTGCGGGCTTGCTGGAAGAATGAGCTCGGCTTGAGCGACCAGCAGCTTGACGAAATGTTGCCCGAAGGTACGGATGTCAATGTCAAGGTCACCTCAAAGGCCCCAGCGGCGTTCGGAGGCGAGAACTGGGATGGCAGCATTCTGATTCATGCGTCTAACGACAGTGGTCTTGATGAAACGATCAAACTTTTGCTGCGCGATAGCGGCCAGCGTTTCGGTGTAGCCATTTTGACGGCCAGCGGGCGACCGACCCCAACCGACGCCGTTCGCGTTGGTATCAATCGCGAGACGGGTGAAGTCTTTTATGAGGGTAAGTTTCAGCGCATGCGGGTTTCCTACTCTGACGTAGAAGAAAACAGGCGAAATTCGATCGGTTGGAACCGAGCTGGTGTCGGCTACGCTAAGGGGACCATCACCGAGGACTATTTGTTTTCGGAAGTTTCGAATTTTTTTGGTGCTCATTCAGACATTAGCAAAGAGGCAGCAAACGAGTTCTTTGACGATGTGGCGCGAGGGCACTTCTGGACGATTGATGGCGGTTCTGGCGATGCGGGTGCCGTGACTTACTCCTATGATCTAACCTGTCCTGGCGATGGTGAATGCAGCGATCCTAACTTGGCGGCGAGCTGGACGGCGGTTAACGAAGCCACGACGGCAGCTTGCAACGGCGTTGCCGCCAGCACTGAGTCCTCGACCTGCACGGGTGAAGGGATCCAGGTAAGTACTGATGCGCATACCGCTTTCGTGATGCATCCTGAAAACGCCGCCTATGAATTGACTGAGGATTGGTTCGGAGCGACCGGATTTCCAGCATTCACCTCATTGACCCTTGGTTTTAAGCAGCAATAGGTGCAGCGCTCTGACGCCGTGAAGAGAATCGTGGAAAAGCGCAGGGGCCTTCGATCATGGATGATGGAAGGCCCCTGTTGTATTTATATTATACTCGAGTCACGAACTGCCAATTAGCACAAGCGGCGACGGAGGCGCCAGCAGCGATCGCCGGGGAACACGACGCGGCCTACACCACCGACAATGCGTGCACCGCCACGGAAGACGGCGACGGCGGCGCGACGTACGGGCTTATGGGTGGCAAAGAAGGTGCGCACGGGACGGTTCTCGATAAAATAGGCTGCGATCGCAAAAGGAGCGCGAATAATGCCTCGTAGCAATGGAAACCGATAGTAGCGCGTTAGGCTTAGTGACGTGGTCGTCGCCGCAGCGGTTACGCTAGAATCAGAGGCCGAGCTGTTGGTTACGGTTGCGGGCGAAGACGTCGAGGCGTTCAGCGGTTCGACTTGGAATGATTCCACGATATCGCCATGCATATTGTCGAGATAATACTTGGCCGTTTGGCGAACAGGAGAGTCTTTGGCCGTGAGTGCCGCACTGCTGCGGCACAGCGCAGATTCAAAAGTATGGGCTAACACTGCATTTTGAAATTTCTTGAAATTTTCATCACCCGACTTGTGAAGCTTCCATACGGCTGCCCAGCGCGCATCTCGGGACTGACTCTTGTCTAGAGCTACAGACGAGCGAACGAGATGGCGATAGTTTTCGGGTAGCTTAGCGGCAGACTCGGAGCTAATTACTAGGTCGTCCAATAGAAGGAAGGCTAGGCTTACTTTATCGTTCTTCATTTCATCGTCGTTCTTGCCAAAGTCGTAGGTAATGGTGTCGGAAGCATTGGAGGTGTCCACTGTACCCAGCTCCGATAGAAACGAGCCAAAGACAACGCCAAAAGCCTGAACAGCTGCCGATAACTCGATGGCTTGTGACGCAATCGTATTTCCTTCTACACCAATGTACATTTTTGGCATGCTGGATTGCTGGCCATTATTGGGAAAGCGTACGCAACCGGTCACCGAGCCCACGGCGCTATACAAATTCACCGAGTCGCTTCGACCTTCCGGGCAATAAGATGCAGGTTTACCAATGATCTGCATTGTACCGCCATTTAGGAAGTACCATTGCATAAATCCAGTCGGGATGGCAGCCATGATGGGCCGCAGGGGCTTTTTGTAGCCCTCATCGGCAATGATGCCTTTCTTTTCCCATATCAGGTCATAACGTTCGTCGAATTCAGCCGTGGGCTCGCCAACGCAAGCCTCAGCCTTGGCTCCATCGATAAACATATCCAAGGATTCAACTTCCGAGCGCGTACCTTCAGAGGTCGTTTTACAGGCGGCAAGAGTGCTAAAGAGTCCAGCGGCTATCCATATCCTGTGAAGCATACCAATCTCCATAATTGGGTCGAATCAACTCAGAGCAGACAACAGGTCCCTCAGATCGCTCGAATCCACGTGTCCAATCGCGCCCTACCGATGAGCAAAAAGCGTGATCAGCTCACCGTCGTCGTCTTTCTTAGGGAATTTAGGGTCATAGCTCGCTGCGAGCGTCGTCATGAAACTGTCTAGTTTCGAGGTTGAAATTCAGTCTCAGCCGCAGATGCGAAATAACGTCTCGCTTTCCCAGTGGTTACGAAATTGGATCAACCGTTACTGCTGAAAAAGAGCAAAGAGTTACCCATAGTTTTGGCGTAACCTGCCGAATTGATAATTTGAATTTGCGGAGAGCAGATGGGCATGGTTCTGGGAACGGCGGGCATCGCGGGAACACGAGGCAGGTAGTCCCGCGACGCACACATTTCCTCACAACTGATAGGCGTGCAGCTTCGAAGCATTCATCTCCGGAACGAGAACGATGTCTTGCTTTGGCATATAACCAATATCGGCTGCACCGCTTAGCCCTTCGATAACGACCTGCGGCGCGCCGCCTTTGCGGTCCCAGACATAGACCTTGCCCGCCATCCAGTCGCTCACCACCCAGCCTCGCCTTTGCGACCGGGCCTCAAGGCCGTCAAGATTTCCGAAAGGAACTGTTGGCGCCGTTACTGCTTGCGACTTGCGGTCAATGAATTTCAGAGTGCCGAGCGTTGAAGTGGAGAAGTCATCCTTCATGCCCTCGCCCCAGGTAGCGACGATCAACTGCTTCTTTCGTAAGAAAAGGCCATTGGGATGCGAAATCTTGTCGGGACCCAAAAACGTCTCCACCTTGCCACTGCGGATCAGGTGGATCTTGCTCGTCACCATGTCAGAAACAAAGACGTCTCCATTGCGCCCCACAGCCACATCATTCAAAAACTTAGCGTCAGGCACGACGATGCGTTCGCCGGCTTTGCCCGTTTTGAGATCGAGCGAAACGACTGCATCAATATCGGAGACCCACAATCGTTTACCGTCACTGCCGAGGCCTTTTGGCGCATTCAGGCCGTCGGCCCACTTGGCCTTAACCAACTTACCATCGGGCGAATACGTACTGATCCAGCCCTTCCCGTCTTTCGCAGTTGGCTGGCCTGCCACATTGGAAACATAGATGAGATTGGTCTTGGCATCGAACAGAGCGCTTTCTGGATTTTCGAGGCCCTCGCTGACGGTCCACAGCAACTTGGCTTTAGCAGCTTCAGCTGGCTTCGCCTTGGCCGTGTCTGCTAGAGAATTGCCGGCGAGACCAACGCTCAGGATCAATGTTAGGACGCACATGCCCTTTAAGGTTGCGACTTGCATACAAGACTCCTAAGTTCGCGATTCGGGTGTGATGCGCAGTTTCATTCGCGTCTCGCCACGCTGGATTTCAATGTCGTAAGTCTCGAGGGGTCGCAGTCCCGTCAATACAAACGTGTAGTCGTAAATATTGGCGATCTGAGTTCCTCCGAGGCTGACGATGATATCCCCTGTTTGTAGCCCTGTCTTTGCTGCTGGACTGTCTGGCTTCACTCCAGACAGGAGAACTCCCTCTACGCTGGTGTTGCTGTAGTCGGGGATTGTGCCAAGATAAACTCGAATCTCACTGCTGCCACCTTGTCCAGGCTGTTCAACTTGTACGAAGTCAGGAACGCCATCAGCCATCGCCAAGTGCTGCAGGATGAGGCCAAACAACGTGCTGACCTTTTCGGTGCCCGGATAGTTGATCTTGTCCGCCGTATCCCGTGGCGTGTGGTAATCATCATGGGCACCCGTAAAAGCATTGAGAGTTGGTACCCCAGCCAGGTAAAAGGATGTTGAGTCTGTCGGCAAATACGGATCGATCTGAGTGATGATAGGTAGAGCTGTCGTTGCATTGTAGTGCTCAATCAGTGGCAGCCAGGCTTTGCTAGAGCCTACCGCTTGCATGACCAGCGACTCGTCCAGTCGTCCGATCATGTCCATATTCAGATACGCCGCGATGTTCTTTTGAAAGCTTTCGTGGGGATTACTCCGTGTCTTTACATAGTGAGACGAGCCGAGCAGTCCAAGCTCTTCGCCTGACCAAAGCGCAAAGAGAACATCGCGCTTCGCAGATAGCTTGCCCTGGGCCTTGGCGCTTGCGAGCCAATGAGCGATTTCCAAAACGCCCGCCGTCCCCGACGCGTTGTCATCGGCACCATTGAAAATTTGCGTAGCTTCGTGGTCGGCGCCAGCCTCCTCTTCACTGCGCTCACCCAAGTGATCGTAGTGGGCACCGATCATGACGGCATCGCGGCTGGCTTCGGCACCAACTTGCAAACGGGCCAAAATGTTATAACCCGTGCGTTGCTCGTGCTCGATGTCAACAGTACCAGCAAGTGTACGATCCAGAGGGAATGGCGCGATATGTTCGCCGCTATCCAAGGTGTCTTGCAGGTCTTTTAGTTTGCGTTCAACGCTGGAAACGAGACCTTCGGCAGCAGTATCACTAAGCGAAATGGCGACAACGCCGGCGCCACTCAAAGATGCGTCATAGCGCAGCGGAACAAGCTCTTCATTGACGCGCGCGTTTGGTCCACTTACCACTAGAATGCCACGAGCGCCGCGCTCACGCGCCAGCATGGCCTTACGACGTAGGGCCGCGTGGCGATTCAGGTGTTGACGGAATTTGGCATCGACCCCTTCGGGTACAAAGCGAAATACGAGCACCCACTTGTCCTTGATGTCGATGCCTTTATAGGAATCATAGGCGGGAAACTCGCCAGACTCAGGAACGACCAAGCCATAGCCGGCAAAGACAATTTGGTCTGTCTGGAACGGGCCGACTTGTGAGAAAGCTAGCGGTCGCCACTGTTGGTTGAGAGCAAGCAGCTCGGGCGCGGCTTGGCCGCTAGCACTCACGCTCAAAGCATTTTGTGAGCCGAGATTCACTCCGGCGGTGAAGGTAAAGGGTTCGAAATAGGATCCGTCCTTGGCCTCGGGAAGGAGACCCATGCTGGCAAAGGAGCGCGACACGTACTCGCGGGCCAGCCTTTCGCCCTCGGTCCCTGTCATGCGCCCGCCCAGTGCGTCGGATGCCAGATAGGTGATATGCTTTCTCAAATCATCGGCGGAAATTTGCGCAGAAAACTTCTCCGGTTGTGGAGCTCGTGGCGGCAGACCCAGAGCCAGCCGCACGGCATGATCGTTCCAATCAGCGAGAAAAATTTGGCCGCCCGTACCGACACCGCGCGTGCTGGTCCAAGCCAGTTGATTTCCATCCGGAGTGAAAACGGGCAAACCATCAAAGCCATCCGTATAGGAAATGCGCAGCGGCTCGCGTTGACCGGCCGCATCGACGACGTACAATTCAAAGTTGCGATGACCATGCACGTTCGTTCCAAAGATCAGGTAGTCTCCGGATGGATGGAAGTAAGGGGCCCAAGACATAGCGTTCAGCTTTGTCAGCTGCTTCTGTTCCGAGCCATCGATGCGCATGGTCCAGATTTCTGCCGTGCGGCCATCGGGGGTAAATCGGCGCCATGTGATGCTCTGACCATCGTCGCTAAAAAACGGGCCACCATCGTAGCCGCGCGTGTCGGTCAATTGTTGCACGTTACTGCCATCTGCATCCATGATGTAGATGTCCATCATGTACGAAGGGTCTTTGGCGATGATGGCTTGCTCTTCTTCGCTCAACGATTCGGTGTAGGCGCGACGATTCGACGCAAAAACAATCTTTGAACCGTCGGGAGACCAATCGCCTTCGGCGTCGTAGCCGCGGGTATTGGTGACGTTGATGAGGCCGGAGCCGTCTGGATTGGCGACAAAGATGTCGTAGTATTCATCGAAGTCCCACACGTAGCCCTGTTGCTGACCGGAAAGGCGGCGCTCAATTTCTTCCTGCTGCTTCTTCACAGCATCCGGATCGAGGTGAGTCGAGGCGAACAAAACCTGCGTTTTCTGCGGATGAATCCAAGCGCATGTGGTCTTTCCAATCCCAGGCGAAACGCGATGGGTGGAGCCGCTCTTCATGTCCATCAGATAGATTTGATAGAAAGGATTGTCGGCCTCGCGCTCGCTTTGAAAAATCATCCATTGGCCATCGCGGCTGAAGTAGCCTTCGCCGGCGCGCGCTCCCACGTGCGTGATTTGCCGTGGACTGGTTAAGAACGCGGTCTCAGCAGTAGCTGGTTGTGTTTCATTGTCACGAGTGGATGTCTGGTCATGGTGGACGCCGTGGCCCAGCGCCAGACCTGGCAAGAGGAGTGAGCCGATCAAGAGGTATTGCAAGAGCCGCTGGCAAGTTTGCATCATGGAGTGGAAACCTCGCTGAATGTTTGAACAAAAAGGAGCAGTCCTAATGCGTTATTGCACGCGGCAAGAGGTGTCAAGGACGAGCTGGGCATCCCCTGCGACTGTTGGCCGCGGATAGGGCGCAAGATATCAATAACGCAAGGAAAATGTTATTATGAAAACAAGTTTTTCGGCAGCCATGTTGGAACTCCGGGTGACGCCTGGATGGCATGCTTCGCAGCAGTTATGACGAGATTTCCATGGATGGGGGGATTATGAAGTTTTTAAGTACGATGGCACTTACGGCGATTCTCAGTGCAAATCTGGCATCTGCTGATCGCAATCCTGTGGGCGAGTACGCCTATTATAAACTGGATCGAAATTCCAATCGGACCAGCGGCATGTTCACCAAGGGAGAGTTTCACACCAAGGTGACGCATGAGTTGACGAACGAGGAGGGGGGCAAAGACTTTCAGGTTAAGCTCGACTACTCGCTGACGGTGACCTTAATGGGCAACCAGACAGGTACTGAGTTGATCGATGTTCCGGCCGAGTACTTTACCGAGGAATTCCTGCAAGAGTTGCGTGTCAATGGCACCTATGAAACGCCTGATTTCAAGGTCAAGCACCAAGGTTTTGCCGATGCGGTGAACATGGATGGCAAGCGCTACCCAGGATGCGACAAGGTGTTGTTTTACGACATAAAGACGACGTTGGCGGACAGCTTACGCGCGTTGCTCAAGCGGGGTGCCCAAGCTGAATTTTTGCGCCGCGGTTTGCCGGCTCCAACGGCTGGCGAAATCGAGAATCTTCGCTTGTTGACGCACGTATCCTTTGGGCAGCCGGTCCTGGGCGCGGTCAAGCTCGATGTTACCGGCAAGTACAACGGCATGAATTTGAAAGCCGGCGCAGACTATCTGCCGAAATAGGTTTATGGCGAATGCTGATTCGCAGCGAGGGCGCCATCTGCGCCCTTTTTGTATTACATCCCCGTGAAATACCCAATCGGGTGATAGTTCTCCCACCAGGCTCCGGCAAAGCCGCTGATACCGCCATAGTACACGCCCTTGGCGGTATGGTATGTGCCTTCGCCAACCTTGTAGACGACTGTGCCGGCGCCAGCGACGGCAATACCTGGTAAACCAGCCACGAGGCCGACCGCGGCGATACCGCCATAGGTTGAAGCTGCTTCAACTTGATTCTCTGTGCCACCGGCATATTGCGTGAGTCCGCCGGCTCCCAGTGCACCCACTATTCCGACGGGACCTGCTTTGGCGGCCGTAAGGAGCCCAGCGGAGCCACCTGCCGCATAGGCGATTCCACCACCGGCGGCGAGATTGGTCGGCAAGGTGACGTAGGCTGGTACACCCGCATCGTGTGCCGCAGCATTGGCAAAGCCCATTGGTCCTGCAAAGGCAGCGGCACTGGCGCAGGCGCTGCGCATCTGTGCTGCTGTGATCGGAACTTGATAGCCAGGACGCTGGCCGTTGCGAATGATATCGATGGTGTCTGCATCAACGGGGGCGCTGAACGAGTTGTTTTGCCGACCATAACCTAACGGTCCAACCTTCACATCACCGAGTCTTCCCTGTCCTCTTTGCTGGAACATGGCGTCGAAGTCTTGCGCCGCCAGCTGCATGGCCGTGTTACCGGTTTGCTGGTTATGCATCATGCACCGACCGGAATGGTTGTTCATGTTATAGATCGGCTTGCCATTCGCATCGTACCCGGCGAACTTCAATTCTCCACCTGCAATGACATGCGTCGCGTCAGGGGGGACGATGGTCGGATGTCCCCAGGTCAATGGTCGACCATTTGCCCCAACGCCAATGGTGGGTTCGCTCGCAAGGGCGTAGCGATACCCGTTAACTGGGTCATAAACCATCGTCCAGATAATTGTATTTTGCGTGTGAATCGTCGGCATGGGACCATTGGGCTTTGCAATCGTAGCGGGCAGCTGCAGGCGACCGCCATTTACATTGTATTCGTGTGGTTTGATTTGCAATTGGTCGACCGGCAGCATTTGCAGCTGGCTGAGCGCTTCCATCGGCGTCATCGATGGCGGGACGTATCCTGGCTGTGGAATGAAGCCTATTCCTGGCAAGAAGCCGCCGGAGTTTTCTATTTGAATGCCTTGTGCTGCGGCACTCTGGGCCGGCGCGGTAGCCGTTGCCAAGATGAACAGGAGTCCCATTGCATTTTTCATGTGGCCCACCTTCCAAAAACGGCGGCGTTGCAGTCAAACAGGAACAGATTTCTCAGGAATATTGGCTGTTCAGTGCAAGGAACTGTCCGGGGGAGCGGGGGAGATGGTGTGGCCAGTTAACTATCTAAAAATATTTGCATTTTATAGGATGCGTCGCTATGAGCGCAGTCGTCTAAAGTCTTTCAAGTTGGGCCGATAGCATCGACTTTTATGCTTTCAGTCTCGGTGGTTACGTGTTCTGGCTGTGAAAAGGTCAACATCTGCTACCGTACCAGCTCATAAGTTTCACTTTAACGACGGATGGTTACGAGGTGGCGGGCGCGGAGACCGCCACAGCAATGATTCGGCCTACTTCTGTACTGGCGGCTGGAAATCGGTTAACTGGCGAAACACCACCGCATACTCGGCGCGATTTGGATAGGTATTCTCTGCTTCGGGTGTAAAGCCCGGACGTTCGCTATGGGACACAGGAGCGACCGTCTTGCCGGTGTGATATAGAAACGTGCTCAGCTCGTAGAAACCCGTGTTGTTGGGCAACTCTGGGTGATACTTCGGCGTCAGGTACATCATCAGTGTGGCGACTGTTTCGGAATAGGCCTCTTCCTGTGCTAAGAGGGGATCACGCGGATGAGCGCGTTGATAATGTGACCGACGTTCAGAGGTTAAGAGGGCTGAGCGATCCGCCGCGTACTTTGTTGACTTGGTAAACACGGTGCCCCACCAAGCGTGATAAAGCTCATTGTAGAAAGACGACCAATCCATGCCCGTCCACTGGCTAAATGGCTTGCCAACTTTCGGGTGATAGATGGTACCGCTCGTACCGCCGCCTGGCTGATATCGGGGCCAATCAGCATATCGCAGTCCGATGTTGGCGCGGGCTGATATCAGATCGCGAAAATAGTTGGTTGGCAATTGCTTGGCTTGAGCTGCCACAAAGTACGAAGAAAGGCTATGGCCGCTGGTAAGCTTTTCGTCACCCGGTTTTGTAACCTGCCAAAAAGGATCGGCCACCAAACCGAAGTCGGTGCCAACTTCCTCATCCGCGGTGGTTAGACGCGAGCTCATGTCCACTCCACAGCTTGCTGTCAGCATGGCAATCCAAAAACCAAATGATGCGATGATGCGCCCTCTCATGGCTCCCCCTCAATCATAAATGATTCGCTAACACGGTTGTCTTGCGTCGATCATGCCACGCCATACGGGCTCGCGCCATGCGTTTTCTTGGCGCTGTCAACTTGCGGTGATCGACGGGGCGCGGATTGAGGTACAATGTTTGGACGATCAACATATGGTCTACAGGAGAGGTTTTGATGTCTATGACCATGCGCGTCATTTTTGCAGCGTTCCTTTTTGTTCATAGCGTTTTGAACATTGCGTTGGCGAGCGACGCGACCTTTGGTGCCGAACTCACGTTCACCAATGACGAGGTGTTTAGTAGCTATCCCCAGAATCGAGTGCAGATCGCAACCGCTGCCAGCAAGAAATTTCTAAAGAGCTATATCGACCGGCTGAAGAGCCTCGAGCCAGGATATCGTCGTCGATTTGTCGTGGAGTCTGATCCTCGTTACTGGGGTGGCGAAAAGCAGCCGCGCTACAAGGTGACATTTCGCGATGGTTTCTATTTTTATGTGTTTCCCGATCCGGGCGTCATCGAGGTGACGCATCGGGAAGTGACCGTTGAAGAGTATCGAAAAACCTATCGCTCCATCATGCAGGATCTTGTCTTCGACGTGATGGCTGAGGTGGGGCTCAAACCTTGGGATTTTGCCGGTTCGGGGCATATCCACATGGGATTGAAGTCAGCCTTTGGTGCGAACGGCTTTCTCTTGCGCCAATATATGGCTGACTATTTCAATCACCCAGTTCTGGCCATGGGGGGTATGAATCAAGATTTACGCAATGCTGCTTCCATCTTGGAGTTGCCTGACAATATTCGTGCTGGTTTCAAAATGGCGCTGGCATCGTTTGACGTGGATCAACGCAAGACGGTGGCGGACTTTCAGATGTTGTTCTCGCAATTCGTCGTTCACAACACCAGCATGCCCGATCCCGTGTGGAAGAACGGTGAGGGGGGCCGTCATAATCGACCCGCTAAGTACCACGCGATGCACTTTTCCAGTTTTGAGACGCTAGAGCATCGGGCGATTCGACCTCAGGCTTCTGCCCAGATGTTTTTGGATCAGATTTCCATGATCGATGCCCGCATCAAGTATCTTGCCGGCATCAAATACCCAATCGACTTTCTCGAGGCGACCGTGCCTGCGGACCGTATCGCTGCGGCGCAGCAGTTTTACGAGTACGCGCGCCCCGCCGACATACCTTGGAGTCGTCTGTGGCCCATGTCCTTGCCGGCCTGGCAGGGTGAACCCGCCTATCGTGACTTTCAGCCGAGCAAACGCGATCTGCCGCCGCCGCCCAAGGCCAACTGGCGAGACTGCAACTTGCTGGAATTGGGCAAGCTGGCTGGTGGACTCTAGGGGCGCCCCCAGCCAACTCCACCATAAGGGCATTTCGTTCAACAATTTCAGAAAGGTATCACATGTCACTGGCCATGCTTTGGGGACCTGTTATCGTATCGCGCATGGGCTTGGATGAACGCGATGGAGGGCAGCGTGGCGAGCAAATCTGATTTAGCGGTTCAATTATCTGAGATCAAATCGGCAGTCGAGTACGGGGCGTCACGGCAGGATAGGGTTGAAGGCCGACTTCAGGGGGTTGAGGGTCGACTTGAGAGGGTTGAGGATACAGTCCATAAACAGGGTATCCGCCAGGAGGTCTTTCAGGACACGCTCAATGCCGTTTTGGATAATGTTCTCTACATTCGAGAGCGGATGTCGGAATTCGAGAAAGCAATCAGCAAAATCGACAATCACGAGCATCGTATTTCGGCCCTAGAGTTCCATGCCAGACAGGGGTGATCCATCCTCTGCCGCTGCGCCCTGCTGCGGTAGATCGCGCAAAAACCGCTTCAGCTGGCGCAGAATCATTCGGCAATTTCCTGTTGTCAATTGTGCGTTTCACCTAGCCGCAACCTGCGTTATATTCGCCCATCTAAATACACACGGAATCTCGGGAGCAATCGCATGGCTATCTGCGCAGTATGGTTAGATTCGGAGCACGCTAAGTTTTTTGAAATCGATGCTGGTAAGGTCAATCACCAAACAATCAAGAATAAACATCACGATCATCGCACCGACAGCAAGGCCGAGCATGCGCATGCGTCGGACCCGCTGTTCAAGGAACTCACGGTCAAGATGGGACATGCAGAACGAATTTTGATCATCGGACCAGGTCTGGCCAAAGATCACTTCAAATCCTACTTGGAGAAGCACCATCATGGTGGTCTGGCCAAGAAAATCATCGGCATGCAAACCGTGGATCATATGACGGACAACCAAGTGCTGGCTTGGGTGCGCGAATATTTTAAGCACGACATTCACGAATAGTTTTATTTATCGATCCATCGAACTTTTTTGGGGGGCGGTATGTTAGCGAATGACACGTTTCGGTTGGTTACTGCGGTCGCATTGGGGTTGTCCGGCTCGGCTGCGTTGGCAGAAGTTTTTACCTATCGAGCGCATCACTATCGACCGGCCTCTGCCGAATCCTGCTTTGCTGAAGCTCAATCGTTGCGAGAGCGGTTTACGGCTCAGACTGGATTCGTGACTCTGGGTGCTGGCTGCGAATACGATCGTGTCACGGAGCGAACGGACCTGCTGATTCGGTATGAATCGACGGAGCGGGTCGCGGTTGTATCGACTAGCCTCCCTCAGTTCTACTATGAGCCAAATGGATTTTACGCGGATCAAGAAGCCTGCGAAGCGGATCTCGAGCGGCAGATGCGTGTTTTTACGGAAGAGACCGGCCTAGAGCCGTTTCTCTCTTACTGCAACTCATCTCGTTACTTATCTCCTTTACCGTGGAGTTTTCGGATTGAGGGATTTGGCGAGACCAAGCGCCAGCCCCAGCGCAAGTCGTTTCGCAGCAGCAGACCATATGCCCCAAGCTATAGCGAAATTAATGAAGAAATCCGTGTGGGCCTAGAGGCACGGGAGGCTCGTCTGGTCTCGTTGGCTTGGCGCCCCTATTCACCTCACGAACAGGCGACGGCTTTTTTCTATAGTTCGCGGGATATTAAGATGGATTCCGCCTTTGTCGTTGGGATCCATGGTCTCGACGAGTGCATGGCGGCGCGACAGACTTTAGTTGCTGGTGTTGTGGCCGCGCCGAGCGTGTCTTATTTGACCTCGTTCTGTGCGTCGCGTTATTCGAATCCCAAGACTTTTGAATTGACGCTGGCTGTGGTGGGTGAGGTACCGAGAATTGATTATTCCGTGGAGAACTTTGCGAAGCTTGACGACTGTCAGCAAGCTTTGCCGCGGATGATTAGCGAAATGCAAGGGCTAAACGGAGAAGCGCCAATCGCGAGCTTCTGCGGCAACCCTCCCTACCAGTCTCGCGAAATTCGTGCAGCTTTTATTTTGCGGCGCTAGTCGGTGCTTTCTGCCAGAGTCGCCATGCCTTGGTATCTAGGCTGGCGACCATTCTCTCTGACAGCATCTCGGCACTAACCCATTCAAGGTCTTCCGGAATGTGACTTACGGACTTCAAACGCAAGGCAAACACATGGCCAGTGATGCGGTGATGGGTGATGGAGTGGCGAAACGTGCCGACGGCCAGCATGCTTTTTGAGTTCAACCGCCATCGGCGACCACCATCCCATTGAAATTGTTCCAAGCTTGCATCCCAAGTGCCGGTAGGCAGCCCAACGGCCTCTCGCAGAAATTTGGCTGTCGCTGGTCGCCGCCAGGATGCAAACTTGTTGCCGCGCTGCATGATTAGCAAGGCTAAATCGACATCTTCGAGGGCTCGTCCGGCGATCTTGGGTTGTGGCGCCTCACGCGTGCTGCCATTTGCGTTGGCTGCGCAGTCGCCGCGCACGGGGCACTTATCACATGCGGGTAGCAGCGGGCGGCAAATCTTCTGCCCCAGTTCCATCATGGCCTCGTTGAAACGCCCCGGATTCTTGCTCTCCAGCAACGCCTGGGCCCAGCGGGCATAGTGCTTTTTCAACGCGGGTAAATTTACCGGCAGGCGAATATCAAGAAGTCGGCAAAGGACGCGTTCGACATTGCCGTCCACTACCGCCACGGGGTCGTTGTTGCAGATACTGGCAATGGCAGCGCTGGTATAGGGTCCAATTCCTGGCAGTTCTCGCCATTGCTCGGCATTAGTAGGCCAAACCACTTCCGCCGAAGTCCTCATATTGCACTGAACCAATTCCTTTGCAGCCCTGTGCAGCATGCCGAAGCGGCGGTAGTAGCCGAGCCCGCGACAAGCCTGCCGCACGGTCGCTTCCTCGGCATGCGCCAAGTCATAAACGCTTGGAAACAAGGTCAAAAATCGGTCGTACGCGGGCAAGACGGCCTTGATCACCGTTTGCTGGAGCATGATCTCGCTCAGCCAAATGTGATAAGGGTTGCGCTGCTCCTGCCAAAGAAGGCGCCAGGGGTGTGGCTCGCGATTCTGGTCGTGCCAACGCAAAAGGCGGCGTCGAAACGCCGCCGGAGTGCATGTCACCTGAACCTTGGCGAGTTGAGCCTCGCGCCGCACCGAATCAGGCATTGGCGGAAGAGGCCTTGCTCTTAGACTTCTTCGCGGTTGTTTTCTTGCCAGCGGGGGCAACGCGCTTGGTCGTCTTCTTGCTTGTGGCGGTTTTGCTGGTGGTCTTCTTGCCAGCACGCTTTTGCAGTTGGTTGCTCGCTTTCTTAATTCCAGCCTTGGCGTCGTTCACGACTTTCTTCACGCGAGTTTCAAACTCGGAAATATCGATGCCGTACTTGCCGGCATTCTTGCGGACGCCAGCAAAAAACTGGTTCACCGCTGGCTCAAACTTTTTCCAATTGCTTTCCACCATGCGCTCTAGTTCTTTGCGAGTCTTTTGCACATTTGGATTTGCGGCGGCTTTATTGGCAGATTGCTTGATCTTAGTCAGCAATAGGTTGCCTTCTTTCTCGATCGTCTTTTGTAGGACTTTAAAGTCCTTTTGAATGGTTTTTTCAATTGTCGACTGCAGCTTGGTGAAGTCAGTCTGTACTGTTTGCTGGAGCTTGTGCAAATCGGACTGAACGCGTTTCGCAAAATCTTTCATAAGTTTCATTCCTTCTTGGTAACGATCTAATAACAAAGTAGGGGACTTCCCAACTTTCACACCTTAGTCACAAATCCTGCGGGTCGTTTATCAATAAACGCCGCCATGCCTTCGCGCGCCTCGTCCATGGAGAAGCATGAAGCAAAGCTGCTGGCTTCGGCCGCAAGACCGGCATCCAGACTAAGCGTATAGGCTTCTCGCGCCAGTCGCTTGGCTTCCGAAATGGCGGAAGGAGCAGCTTTCAGAACACCGTTGACGACCGCGCGAACCTCTTCATCGAGCTGCGCTCGATCCGTAACCCGCGATATCAGGCCGATTTGCAAGGCCTCGTCCGCGGTTATCGTGCGCGATGTGAGCAGCATGTCCAGGCCGGCTGCTAGGCCGACTCGGCGAACGAGACGCTGAGTGCCACCAAACCCCGGAATCAGTCCCAAATTTACTTCCGGCTGACCAAACTTTGCGTCACGAGCGGCGATGACGATGTCACAGGCCATGGCCAATTCGCAACCCCCTCCTAGCGCAAATCCATTCACTCGTGCAACGGTAACTTGATTCAAACTTTCGAGAGCGCGGGTTAAATCTTGACCGCGGCGCGCGAACTCTAATGCCTGTTCGGAAGTCATTTCGCGCATGCCGGCGATGTCTGCCCCGGCCACAAAGGCCTTGTCGCCTGCACCCGTGAGCACCACAACGCGCGCTTCGGAGCCCATGATTTTGCTGTTGATGGCGTGTCGCAGCTCCTGAATGACCTGCGTGTTCAGAGCATTCAAGACCTTAGGGCGATTGATGGTGATGGTGACGAGCGGGCCTTGGGCGTCGAGCTGTATGCACTGATAGTCCATGATTTTTCCTTTGTCGTGGGCCTTGCCGTTTGTCGTGGGCCTTGCCGCTTGTCGTTGCTCTAGGCTTCGTAATTGTAAACGCCGCGCCCGGTTTTCCGGCCGTAAAAACCTGCCTCCACATACTTTACGAGTAAAGGACATGGGCGATGCTTGGGGTCGCCAGTACCATCGTGAATCACGCGCATAATCGCTAAACACGTGTCGAGGCCGATAAAGTCGGCCAAAGTAAGCGGACCCATGGGTAGATTGCAGCCGAGCTTCATGCCGAGATCGATGTCTTCGCGCGAAGCGACGCCTTCCATGAGAGTAAAGAACGCCTCGTTAATCATCGGCATCAAGACACGATTGACGACAAAGCCTGGATAATCCTGGCTCGTGGAAACTTCTTTGCCCATGCCCTTGGCTAATGCGGTGATGCGATTGGTAACTTCTGGCGCCGTTCCTAAGCCGGGAATGATCTCGACCAATTTCATCAAGGGAACTGGGTTCATGAAGTGCATACCAATGACTTGCGATGGGCGCTTGGTGAATGACGCGAGTTTGGTAATGGGGATCGAAGATGTATTGGACGCCAATATAGCCCTAGGTCCGACGACTTCGTCGAGCTTCTGCAAGACGGCGCGTTTGGCATCTTCATTCTCGACAATGGCCTCGATAACCAAATCGCAATCAGCACAGGCCTTCAAATCCGTCGCAAAGACTAGGTTGTCCATAGCATGTCGCGGTGCCGTTTCTGGGATCGACCCCTTCTTCGCCAGTTTTTCCAACGACGATTGGATGGAGGCTTTGGCCTTTTCCAGCTGGGCGGCATTGACATCCACGAGGCTTACCTTCAAGCCTTGACAAGCTGCGACCTGCGCAATTCCGTTGCCCATCTGTCCGGCGCCGATAACGCCAACCCGCTGGAAACCCTCAATCGCCACAGCGAACCTCCCTAAAAATGTGGAGCCCCCATCATAGACCGATGGGCGCAAATTGCAACTTGCGGCCGTGCTTTTGTCCTGCCAAGATTCGGCGCTACGGAGCGCCAGTCATGTCGCAAAGAAAAGCAAAATTTTCCTACGTTTCCCCGTGGTCCGCCTTGGCTTGTTGGCCAATCGATCAGCCGCGCCTGTTTCTGGGTGGAAGTGGTCGATATTGCGCTTTGGGACTAGATGCTCGGACGGTCGACAGCATGGCGGCGTGGAGCCAGGTGATCGGGGGAGGCCAAACACCGGGGCAAGTCCACTGTGAGTCGATACAGCAAAAGGGCCCATTCGCGCCCGGATTCGTCTCTCTCATCAGTTACGATGATTTTGCTCCAAGCGGAACTATCGGGACTCATAGCCGAACGTGGCGCGTTCCTGCTTTTCTCGTATGGGACCAGGTCGAGCAGCGCCTCTGGCTTCACGGCGACTGCGAAGTGGTAACGCGGAAGTTACTCGAAGACTGCCTGGCAACCGCGCAGCGCATTCCCCCGCCCGGCGACCCTGGCGGTTGGGCATGGCAGGCCTTGACCAGCAGCGAGGCGTACTTGCAGCAAGCGCGTAGCGTACAGGATGACATTCGCAATGGTCGCTATTACCAGCTCAATCTCTTGCGCTACTTCCGCCTACAGTCCAGTTCCATTTCAACGGCGGCGATCGCCGGGCGCCTCGCGGCCGTTGGCGGCAGGTACAGCGCTTGGATCGATGATTTGGATCTGAGTCTGGTTTCCTTCAGCCCGGAACGTTTCATTCGCCTGCGGCGCAGGGAAGGTGGCGACGTTCAGATATGGACCTATCCGATCAAGGGCACTGCTGCCCGCGACGTCATTCCTGCAATCGATGCGGAAAGGCGGCAATCGCTCGAACAGAACGGCAAGGAACAAGCCGAGCTGAATATGATTGTCGACTTGATGCGTAACGACTTGCAGCAGGTATGCCAGTCGCGCTCCGTGCAGGTGCGGGATGTGGGCTCGATTCGCGAGTTACCGCATGTCTTTCATCGACAGGCAACCATTGTCGGCACTATGCAACGCGAATGTCGACTTGTGGACCTCTTGCGGGCGGTCTGTCCGGCCGGTTCGATTACCGGTGCCCCAAAGCGGGAAGTGATGCGTGCCATTCGTGAATTTGAGGGGCGTGACCGCGGCTATTTCATGGGCAACCTAATGTATTGGAGCGACGACGGTGCCCGCCTAGATTCGTCCGTCTTGATTCGGACAATGGTCTCAACGAAGCGAAATGCCTACGAATTTGCTGCGGGCAGTGGTATGGTATTGGAAAGTCATCCTGAGTTAGAGCAGGACGAAATTCGTCACAAGTGCCGCGTCGTCATGCAGACGTGTGCGGAATAGTGGGCATCCAGTGGAATTTACGACACGAGGACGCAGCATCACACGAGGCATCCGCAATGTGCAGCGGTTGGCCTACATCACCAACGTCTTTGCACGCCACGGTCTATGGTCCGCCATGGAGACCATGGGTATCCGCAGTTGGTTGACACCGGAACAGGTCAAACAGGCCGAAGAAATATCCCGCGCCAGTCGTGATGGCGAACCGCCAGCAACAGAATTGCATCCGCAGGCAGCTGCTGGTGGCCACGGGCCGACGCTAGCCAATGTGGTGCCAGGCCGCTTGCGCGCCGCTTTTGAAGAGCTGGGACCAGCTTTCGTCAAGTTGGGGCAGGTTCTAGCCACCCGCGAAGATCTGCTGCCTCCCGCTTTCACCCAGGAACTGAGCAAGCTGCATGCGGGTGTACAAACCTTGCCTTTTTCCGCCGTCCGTCAGGTTTTGGCGGATGAGTTGGGGGAAGTCGTTCTTGAGCAATTCCAGCAGATCGACGAGCGGCCCTTGGCGGCCGGGTCCATGGCACAGGTGCACCGAGCCACATTGCGGGATGGCACGCAAGTGGTCCTAAAGATTCAGCGACCAGATATCGCGCAGAAGATCGAAACCGATTTATCGTTGATGGAAACCATCGCCGCCTTGCTGGAACGGTATTTTCCAGAAACACGGATCTTGCGGCCGACCGTGGCCATCGAGGAGTTTGCGCGCGGGACTCTGGGCGAGTTGGATTTTATTCGCGAAGCGGGCACCATGGCCAAAATCGCGACAAATTTTGCCGGTGTGGCTTACGTCAAGATTCCGTCCGTCCACTGGGAATTGACCACATCCCGCGTTTTGACCATCACCTATTTAGATGGCGTGACGATCAATGATCGCGAGGAGCTCAAGCGGCGAAACTTCGATCCAATGCAATTGGTCGAGCGTGGACTTAGCGCCTTTATGCAGATGGTGTTCGTCGATGGCTTCTTTCACGGGGATTTGCACCCGGGAAATCTGCTGGCCCTTGAGGGGTCGAATGTTGGTATTTTAGATTTCGGTGTGTCTGTCCGTATTGGTCGCGCTGTGCGCGAGAGGCTTGCGGGTTTGCTGCTTGCGCTCGTCGATGAAGACTACGAGGCCATGGCTAATCATTTTGTTGAGCTCTCGAATCCAAGTGGCGATTTTGACATGGATGCTTTTGTGCACGATGTCTCGAACGCCATGGCGCCATTTGTTGGCTTGAATTTGGGCGATACTCGTTCGGGGCATTTGCTATGGGACTTTGCTCGCATTGCTGCCCGGCACGGTGCACCCATGCCCCGCGAACTCATTTTATTTTTGCGCACATTTGTCGCCTTTGAGGGCATTGGGACGCAGCTCGATCCAAGTTTCGATGTTATTGCCACCTGCCGCAAGTTCACGGCGCGCTTGGTCGAGGACATGTACTCAACCGAGAATTTGAAGCGCCAGGGATTGGTGATTGCCCGCGATTTTGCGGCACTGGCGCGCACGGCGCCCAGGCAACTACGCGCCTTATTGAAATCGGCCATAGAAGGTGATTTGCGCTTGACCATTGCCAGCGAAGAAATGGATCGATTGGCATCGGCGCTAGATCGATCTTCATCGCGCATGACGGTTGGCATGGTCGTCGCAGCGCTTATCATTGGGTCAGCGATTTTGGTGCCGGTGCGAGGTGGTGGCGAGGTCTACCACATGTCTGTGTTTGGCGTGGTGGGATTCACCTTGGCCGGTGTTGGTGGTTTGTATGTGATGTGGTCCATATTTCGCGGCCGTGGTGGCTTTTAGTCGCTCGTTCTCGAATTTCGTGAAGGGTTGAAGCATGATCATAGGGATTCCAGCCGAGATTTACGCAGGCGAGCGACGGGTCGCTGTTTCACCGGATGCGGCGACGAGGATCAAAAAGCTTGGCTACGAGCTGGTCGTGCAGCGTGGGGCCGGAGATCGAGCCAACTTTACCGATCGCCAGTATGAAGATGCCGGCGTGCGCGTCGTCGATGACGCAGCCACTTTGTTTGCAGCAGCCGACATCGTGGTCAAGATTCGCCCGCCGCAAGATGGCGAGATCGATCTGCTAAAGCCCGGATCGTCACTCATTAGCTTTATTTATCCGGCGCAGAACGGCGAACTCGTCAAGAGGTTGGCCGCAAAAAAACTGACCGTTCTAGCATTGGATTGCGTGCCCCGCATCAGTCGCGCACAAAAGCTGGATGCCTTGAGCTCCATGGCCAATATCGCCGGCTATCGAGCTGTCATCGAAGCGGCGCATCATTTTGGACGTTTTTTCACCGGTCAGGTTACGGCGGCGGGCAAAGTTCCTCCGGCCAAGGTGTTGGTGATAGGCGCCGGTGTTGCTGGCTTATCGGCTGTCGGTACCGCTAAGGGCCTGGGCGCTATCGTTCGTGCCTTTGACACGCGGGCTGTGGTCAAAGAACAAGTGGAAAGTATGGGGGGGGAATTCCTCACCATTGATATGGAAGAAGAAGGATCGGGAGCGGGGGGGTACGCCAAGGAAATGAGTCAAGCGTTTATCGACGCAGAAATGGCGTTGTTTCGGGCGCAGGCGAAAGAAGTCGATATCATCATCACCACCGCTCTCATTCCTGGCAAGCCGGCACCGAAGCTGGTGCTTGAAGACATGTTGGAGCTAATGGCCGAAGGCAGTGTTGTCGTAGACATGGCGTCCGAGCAAGGGGGTAACTGTGTTGCGACCAAGCCGGGTGAAGTCATTTGCCATAAAGGTGTGACGATTATTGGTTACACGGATTTGCCAAGTCGTTTGCCGCAGCAAGCCAGTCGCATGTTGGGTGCAAACTTCTTTCACCTCCTCGATGACATGACCAAGGCTAAAGATGGCGTGCTGGCACCAAACTTGGAAGATGTTGTCGTGCGGGGAACGACTGTGGTCCATAACGGTGAAGTGATTTGGCCTCCGCCGCGCATCGAGCCATCGCCGACCGCCGCGGCGCCGGCGGCAGCAGCAAAACCGGTTGCACCTCCAGCGCCAAAGCCCGCTAGTAAAGGCTGGTTGTGGGCCGGCGTTTCCCTGGGTGCGGTGTTGGCGGTGTTGACGGCTCTTTATGCTCCGACAAATTTCCTTGGTCATCTAACGGTGTTTGTTTTGTCTTGTTTTATCGGCTGGCAGGTCGTTTGGAATGTGGCGCCGGCGCTGCATACGCCCTTGATGAGTGTTACCAATGCGATTAGCGGCATCATCATCGTAGGTGCTCTGGTGCAACTGAACCATTCGACCTCGACGGTTGCCATTGTGTTGGCGGCGGTGGCGGCATTTTTGGCCCTCATCAACGTCTCCGGTGGATTTTTAGTGACTCAGCGCATGTTGAAAATGTTTCGTCGCGATTAACGGGAGTGGCTCATGCAGGGTGTGTTGACGATTTCATATTTGGTGGCGGCGATTCTGTTCATCTTGAGTCTCGGTGGGCTTAGCCAGCAAGAGACAGCCCGGCGCGGGAACCTCTTTGGCATGCTGGGAATTGCGATTGCCATCATAGCAACCATGCTGGCTGTGGACCCCAGTCGCTATCCATTGATTATTGGCATCGCTGTGGTGGCGTGCGGCATTGGCGGCACCCTTGCGGCCAAGGTTGAAATGACGTCCATGCCGCAGCTTGTGGCCATTTTGCATAGCTTTGTCGGCTTGGCGGCCGTCTTGGTTGGACTCGGTGGTTATTTAGAAGGCACGGCGCAACTCAGCGGCGTCGAGTTACTTATACATGAAGTGGAAATTTTTCTAGGTGTCTTCATCGGAGCTATTACCTTTACTGGATCGATTGTCGCCTATGGGAAATTGCAAGGCGTCATTCGCAGCAAGTCGCTGCTTTTGCCGGGACGGCACCTGCTGAACCTGCTGGTTGTCATTGCGTCGTTGGGTTTAGGTGTGTGGTTTATGCAAGAGGCCCCGCCACTGGGCACGACTCCGCTCCTGATCATGACCGCCTTGGCCCTATTTCTAGGATGGCACATGGTGATGGCCATCGGCGGTGCGGATATGCCTGTCGTTGTGTCGATGTTAAATTCCTATTCCGGTTGGGCGGCGGCAGCAACGGGATTTATGCTGGCCAACGACTTGCTGATTGTGACCGGTGCCCTCGTTGGTAGTAGTGGTGCGATTCTAAGTTACATCATGTGTCATGCCATGAACCGATCATTCGTCAGCGTTATCTTGGGTGGATTTGGCAGTGATGGTGGTACAGCGCCGGCGGCAGGCGCTGCGATTGCTGGCGAAGTTACGCCCATCGACGTGGCAGGTACCGTGGAGCTCCTGCGCGAAGCCAAGGAAGTCGTTATTGTGCCTGGATATGGCATGGCCGTGGCGCAAGCCCAGCATCCCGTGCGTGAGGTGACAGACATCTTGCGTAAAGCTGGTGTGAAGGTGCGCTTTGCTATTCACCCGGTTGCGGGCCGATTGCCAGGGCATATGAACGTACTATTGGCGGAAGCCAGTGTGCCCTATGACATCGTGCTGGAGATGGAAGAGATTAATGAGGACTTTCCGGAAACGGACGTTGTGATGGTGCTGGGCGCAAATGATATCGTCAACCCTGCTGCCTATGAAGATCCGTCGAGCCCCATTTACGGAATGCCTGTTCTCGAAGTTTGGAAGGCCAAGACGGTGATTGTGTCGAAACGTGGTATGAGCACCGGCTATGCGGGTGTTGATAATCCTCTGTTCTACAAGGAAAACACCCGCATGCTGTTTGGCGATGCGAAAGAAACGGTACTACAGCTACTAGCGGCGCTGCGCAGCAGTTAGCTGCCCTTTGGTAGGCAATATAGACCTTCTGCCATGTCTTCGCCGTCGATTTGTAGATCGAAATTTACGTTCCATTCGCGCGTATCTGGATCCATCCGGCCGCGCGTCGAAGCGTCATAAGTCTTGCCATTGGCCGTTCCCGAGAACGAGTAACAGAACGGGCAGCGATAGACCTTAAAATCACTCATGCGCAAGGGCTTCACTTCGCGCAAAAAGTACGAGTAATACACTTGCTGCTGCTGGGCAAAAACGTACAGCGTTTCGGACCTACTGACGATGCAAGCCAGATCGGCATCTTTCATGTCGATCGATTGGGCCATGGCTGGTGTGCTAGCAAGTGCTACTAACGAAAAAAGATAGACGGTTAACTGGCGAAACATATGAACTCCCCTGATGTTGTTGATGCGCCCCGATAAAGGGCGTACTTAGGGGCGGGTTATGTTGCAGCTCTTTGCGAAGATCAAGAGCAAAGTCTCGGTCATAGTATGCAGCATATGCGTTGCAAGATAGGCAACAGAGCGCGACTAACTTCTGTCTAGGTCAGGCGCAGATATTTAGGGCGAGATCGATGCGCCAATAGGCGGAAAATCCGCCTTTGCCTGCAAATCCATAACCACCTGAATGTGTGGGCGTTCTCCAGAGCGGGCGCCAGTGACGCGCTGCCCCTCAAGCACGAGAACGGTCAGGCCATAGCTTTGAACTTCACTCTTGAGGCCCTGCAGCATTTGTCGGACCTCACGTGCAGATGATTGCGCGCGCTGATTCACGTCGAGGTATTCCTTTTGCCAAAACATGACGCGATGTTTCAAAATCGGCGCCAAGGTAAAAAAGCGTATGTAAAAGACTTGTCCGCGAATCTCCGAGAGACCGGTAACCATCACACGCTCGCCACTTTCGAGAGTATACTCTCGCACAAAAAAGCCGCCCAAACCGCTCAGATTGCGCGGATCGAGATTGCTCGCCAAGCGACGCTCTTTGGAGCGCTCTGCAATCAATTCAGCTTTGCGTGGCGATGGGGCTAGCTGCGGGTATTCGGACGCATCCGCCGCTTCATTGATGCCGATGCAAGGTTGAGGACTACCTTGAGCAGAGGGGGGCGCCAGAGTGAGTAAGGCGCTGCCAACCCACAGCCATGTTTTGATGGAAAAGCTCACTTGCAACCAACCATTGCCAACAGGCGACGAGTTAATGGAGAATTCCCATTAGGGTAGCAGCCCTGGGCTGCAACTGGCAAGTGGACCTACTGCCCATTAATGCAATAGAGGCGTAGCTCGACGTTGCAGCTCGCTGCGATACCTTCGCTCAGCCAACTGCGAGCCACCCCCCAAATGCTGCCCATCATCCCCACAGAACCTTGATCGATGCTTGTGCTCCAGGCATGGCAATCAATCGTTATCGAAGAAGATCCATCAGAATTGCTGCCTGTCCATACTTCCGTCGTCCCATGGTCAACCTCCATAGCGTTGGCAGAAAAGGCAATGGCGTTGTCAAGGCCAGTATCTGTGCTCCAGAGTGCTGTCGCGCTGGCAGTGACACGCTGGTTGGCTAGATTATAGATTTCACCTGCAATCCTAAGCCGATCTTTGGCTGATTCCGAGCTTGAGCTGAGGATGGCCTTCCAGTTTCCACTCAAACCAGCCGCTGCAGCCTCTGTTTGGCATTTCATGTCAGCTCCACGCAAGCCGCCCAAGTTGCCGTTGAAGGTTCGGCTCGTCACGAAAACCAGATGCATTCCATTAAAGCCACCTGGAGTTTCCTCCTCCTCTTCACGCCAGGCGTCAAGAAAAAATTCGGTCCCTTTTGACGCAAAACCAAGCCCGTCGATCGTACAAACTCGTATAGCAAGTTTTCGTCCGGCGTTGATTTCGCGGAATTCATGTTCAGCCTCATCAGTTTCCTTGATGGCAAAGATACCCCCAGCGCACGTTGAGACTGCGGAATCCATACTCGCAATACCGATGGCATGGCGATTGAATTGGGTTTCAATTGCTGGTGAAAACTCGACGCGAACGTCGCCGACATCGGATGTCCATTCAGCTAGAGCCGACGCTGGATCGGCAACTGCATCGACTGGGGTGAACCCAGCAGGTGATGCGCCGTTTTTCGTCTGTATGAAGACGATGGTAGCCCGCTGAAAGAATGTGTTGAGCATGCGAGCAAAGCACGCACGTTTACCGTCAAAGTTCAATTGACTGGGTGCGACAAAGATCTTTTCATCAAGAAAGACGACGCCGGTTTGTGCTGATATTCCCGGAGCCTTCGAACAGATCTGCACCAAAGTTAGGCTTTGTTCGACAACACTGGGCGGGTATCCCAAGTTGTCGGCAATCTGTAGATCGATAGGCTGAGAAAGACTAATGGCAGCCAGGTCCCCGAGGTCATGGCGCGTGACATAGGATGGCAAGACCTTAGGAAATGCCACGGGTGTGATGGGGCTGCCCTCGGGAAATAGGAACGTGTGCAGCCAATCCGGTGTGCCCACCAGATAGCCTGGAATCTCACGATCAGAGCCAGCGCGGCTGCCTTTGCCTTTACCGTTGGAATTAGCATTCGCATATGCGGTGTCTGATGCCTGTTGTACAGGTTGAGCGCAACTCATCGCCAAAGGAGCGATGATGCAAAATTTAAGCAACCAGTGTTTCGTCATGGCCACACCTCATACGCTGAGTCGAGTCGCATGCTGCTATTGGACTTGAATTTTGGGATGCTGGACTCATCCAGCAGGAACTAGGCCAGTGCCAGGTTTTAACGGCGCCACCGCCACTGAGATCTATATTTTCTGGTAATTACGATAGGTTGCCAAGGGTGGCGCTACCAGTCCGCAGCCGGAAGTATCCCCATGCGGCGAAACTGACAGATCGCAAATGGCGAGTTTCCCAAGAAATTCAGTAAGAATGAACGCAATTGGTGCGCAGGACCGGTTGCTAGGCAACTGCGAGCATCTGCAAAATCAGCCATTTGTTCAGTTGTTTCTGGTTCTTGTGTTTAGGTGCGGAGCACTCCGCAGAACTCGTTGTTGATCAAGGTGACGCCATCGGAGCTGTGACCCTTAATTTTCACCTTAGTGAACCGATAGGGATATGTCCCGATATGGAGTACGCTTTTCGATACTGAGGTGCTCGGTGGCCGAGTCGGAAAAAAAGAAGAAACACGACTACACTGCGATCGTACATAGCCATCGCAACAACATCCTTGCCACCATTCGCACCGTCCTTCGCATGTTGGGCTTCAGCGATGATCGCATGATTTCTGGATTGTCCGTCGAAGAGACCGTCAGCGCCGTACAAGCAGCAACACGCGGAATCGTCATCCTCGACTGGGAGGCGGGTGTTGCAGACGTGATGCGTGTCGTCAAGGGCGCGCAGAGCGAATTTCGCGTCGATGAGCCGCCAGTTATTCTGATCGCAGCACAGATGGCTCCTGAGATTTTGTCGTTTGCTGCAGAGATGGGTATTGCCAAGGCCCATACTGGTGATATTACGGCTATCGCAATGAAGCTATTAGTGCAGGAGTTGCTGGACGAGGTCGAGCAAGCGGATGCTCTTCGCGACATCTTGCGGGACGTTACCAAACTACGTAAAGCTGGCGATCACAAGAGTGCGCTGAGTCGGTTGCGCAGTGAATACATCAAACAGAATCATTCGGCACGTCTCGGTGTCGAGTTGGCTGAGTGTTTGATGCATCAAGGCGAATGGGAAGCATCGCTCAAAGTGCTGGAGCCCATCGCTTCCCAGGAGCCTCCCGATTGCAGGGCGATACACCTGCTTGGTCGTTGCTTTCTCAAGTCCAATCGACACAGTGATGCTATTCGGGCTCTGGAACGAGCGCGTTTGATTAATCCGTATAACGTCGATCGATTGGTGGCTCTGGGCAACGCCTATCTGAAGATTGATCGCACGAATGAGGCGACCTCGGCTTTCGATGATGCACTTTCCATTGACCCGGAAGATGTGGGAGCGAATCAAGGCAAAGGTACATTGATGCTGCTTGATGGCGAGTTAAACGAGGGTCTGAAACTGATTCGCGAGATTTCCAGTCCGCGAGAGCTTGCCTCTATTTTTAACACGGCCGCAGTCCTCACCATTCGACGTGGCGAGCATGGACAGGCGATTAACCTGTATGATGCCGCGATTCGATCGGTGGGCGAAGAGCGGAGTGTGCTGTCGCTGCTGTACTACAATAAAGGCATTGGCTACCATAAGTGGCAAAAGCCCAAGGATGCCGAAGCGTGTTTTGCGACGGCACTCGACTTGGATGCGGCCAATGCCAATGCACAGCACAATCTTGATTTGATGCGCGGCAAAAAGGCAGGTGCGCCGGCGTTCAAGAAGACTGGAACCGGTGGTGCGGTTCCCTCGGTACTTGGCTTTCAAAACCAGTTCGATGAATCCATGGAAGTGGACGAAGAGACACTCTTCTAATTGGGTACGGGCGCCGGCAGGCGCTCGCGAATGAGTTGAATCACCTGAGCAACCTCGGCGTCGCTCAATTTTCCATCCTTGGCAAAAATCACTTTTCCATCGCGATCGACTAGGACGACGTCATTGTTGTCATCGGCTAGCTGCCACTTTTGCACCATAATCCGTCGCAAATCTTTCACGTAAACCGTGAGTGGAAATTCCTCTTGCTTCTTCTTCAAATTGGACGCGATCGCCGCGTTCGGCAGCCAGGTGGCTGCCATATTGATGATAGCCACCGAGCGAAAATGCTCTTTGGGAAACTCCTGCCCTTGCAGGGCATAGGTGAGGGGATCGTTCAGAGCCCGCTCATCCGGGTCAATGTAGAAAACGATTTGCATCGTGCCCTGAAACTCATCGCTCGACCACGGTTTGCCGTCGACGCGGCCGCCGTCTTTGCCGGAAATGGTCACCTTGGGCAGGGGCTGACCTACCGGGGGGGCCGCCACGGCGAAGCTGGGAAGGAGTCCTGTGATGGCAAGGAGCAGCAAGCAGCAACGGATCATCATTATGCCCTTTTCCAGAATGCTAAATAGGTGTGGACTTCCCCCTTAATGTAAGACAGTTTCCGACTCGTTACCAGTCACGCGGATATGGCATGCCAACTTTTGGTGCAGAACCTCCTTTTCTCTATGCTGGCGAGTTAGCTTGCATGGGCGCTGCCTTGATTTGGGCACTATCACTGACCACGTTTCGTCGCTTTGGGGCGGGCGTTGCACCCGATGTACTGAATCTATTCAAGACGCTGGTCGCCATCGTTTGCCTCGGTGCCGTCATGCTGATGATCGCCGGCTCCAGTGCTTGGAATTGGCAGGGCCTGGCATTCTTGGCGGTCTCGGGAATCATCGGTTTAACGATTGGTGATACGGCTTTGTTTGCCGCTATGGGGCGCCTTGGTGCGCAGCTGGGCTCGGCATTACAGTGCCTGGCGCCGCCGATGACGGTCGTTTTAGCAAGTACCTTGATGGCCGAGCATTTGACATCGCAAGAGCTGCTTGGGTTACTCGTCACGACAGTCGCTGTCGGTTTTATCGTATATCGAGGGCGCAGCGGCGGTGTGCATTTGCAGTCCTTGTCGCGGCAGACGCTCGTCAGCGGTGTCGGCTATGCGTTTCTCGCAGCACTCGGCCAGGCTGTGGGGGTTGTCTTGACGCGTCACGGTGTGCGCGATGTCGATCCTTTGGTAGCCGCATTTGCCCGTTTATTGCCGGCAAGCATCGTCCTCTGGGGAATGGTTTGGGTGCGTGGCGGTGTACGCGAGATCGGCTCTTTGCGGCAGTTGTCACCGCGCACGCAGGGGATGCTATTTGCGGCGGCTTTTTTTGGCACGTTTATCGGTATCGTTCTGGCGACGATCGGCACGAAGTACACGAAGGCAGGGGTCGCTGCGGCTCTGACTTCAAGCTATCCGATTTGGGTCGTTCCCATCGCCTTTGTGATGTTGAAGGAAAAGCCCAAGATTAGTTCGATTTTGGCGACGGCCGTTGCTGTCGGTGGCATTGGCCTGATGTTTCTCAGTTGATTTGAATGGGAGTTTTTTCGTCATGACCAACGTATCGCCAGCCCAGGCAAAAGACGTCGCTCAGCTGTTTTATGGGGCATTCCAGCGCAAAGATGCGGCCGCCATGATTTCTCAATACCATAAAGACGTCGAATTCCATGACCCGGTCTTTCCCGAGCTTCGCGGTAAGGACGCAAAAGATATGTGGCGGATGTTGTGCACGAGCAGCGCCGACTTGAAAGTCGAATTTGCAGTCAAAAGCGTTCAGGCGGACCAAGTGCGAGTTGCATGGCAAGCTTGGTACACGTTCAGCAAAACCGGTCGCCGCGTGCATAATTGCATCACGGCCGAGCTCACCATAGTTGATGGAAAAATTCGCACCCATCGCGACCGTTTCAGCTTTTGGCGCTGGTCGAGGCAGGCGCTGGGTCCAGCGGGTTGGCTGCTGGGCTGGAGCCCGCTATTGCGAAACAAGGTGCGAGGCATCGCAGCCCAATCGTTGCGACAGTTTCAGCAAAGAGCTGCTTCATAACACATGCAATAACCTCCAGGCATCAACGTTGCCCAGTTTTGGCATTTATGAACGATCTTCGATCTCGCACCCGCACACTCCACTCGACATAATTTTGTACGCTCCACCCATGCACAATAGCCCTTGTGATTGAAGCACGAAAATTTGATTTTCGTTACATGGCGCTCCTGGTGTCGATACCTGGTCATTCGCCGTGCTCGGTGCCGCCGTGTTGCTTGGGCTCTCGCTTGGGCTCTCGCTTGGGCTCTCGCTTGGGTTATTGGTGCCAGAGTCCGTGCCACTGCTAGGCGTTGAGTTCTGACCCGACTGTTGGCTCGTGCCGTTACCATTGGCTGAGCATTGGTCGCCACCAGTGTTTTCTTTGTTTGAATTTTGATCGTCGTTGCGATCGCCTTTCACGCCACAGGGTAGTGGTGGTAAATCAACGCTCTGCAATCGAAAGTTGCTTGCTTGATTGGGAGTTCCGTCAAGAGTCAACTCCACGGCAATTGGATAAAGTAAGGTGAACGTTGGGGTCGGATTGTCTGCAGTGATGAGCGTTACAAACGACATGACTCCGCGTCTCAGAGTGCTACTTTCATCAACGGTGCAACCATCAGAACTAACGCAGGCCACGCTGTACTCGGCGCCTGCATAATGCGTCTGCCGCGTTTCACCACCTTGCCAGTCGGTGCTGGCGAAGGGTGTATCGATAACCGCATCGCTGTTTGCAACTTTCTTCGTGCCCCGAACTTCCACTTTCTCCTTCGTTGATTGGGCGTTTGTATCTGCGGGCTCCTGCACGCTGCAGCCGAGAATGGAAAATCCCAGAATGAAGCCTAGAGACTTTACATAAAGTGCAGTTGTATGACTCATAGATTGCCCTTTCACGAAGGTCGTTTTAGTCAGAAGAAGAAAATTCAAATTGGATTGCATAGGGTATTGCAAGCCGGGGGCCATGAACGCAGTTCACGAAATCATTGCCGTTTTGGCGCTTTAGCGAGGCAAGCGACTTTCACTATTATCCAGCAGTATCAGATAGTTACATTGGCTGTCGGCGATTTACGTATCAACTTCCAGGTCAGCAATTTCCGACGGCTTATGAACTCCCGTCATATCTGTGGGTTGGCAGGTCAGCGTCCTTCCGTCGCTATCTTCCCGTGGCGAACTTCACGCATAGTTCAACCCGCCCTCGAGCCAAGTCCAACCAGTCATTTCGACCACATGCATTTCGGCATGTCCTTTGCTTAGTACCGCTTATGCAAGCAAACAAATCTGGAGGTGCTCGATGACTCGTCTCGCGAATGCATTTCATCTGAGTTTCGCATTCACGGCAATCACCAGCTTCTCCCTGGCCGGCTGCCAACAGGCCGCCGACACTACTGAGGTCCGGGCCGAAAGCAACGAGCGCGTTGCGACCAGAGGATCGGCAAGTGCGAGCAGCGCGGAAGTTGGCGCGCCGGAGGCACCCTTCAGCGACCAAGTCTGGGCACGCGGGGACGCAATGAAATTTATGGCTGATGGCGTCACTGTATCCGCCATGTGCCTCTCTGACGAGTGCCAGACAGTTGATAATCAATTGCGGTTGGGAAAAATTCAGTTCTTTCTGTGGTCGGATGGGAGTGATGAGCCGCAGCGCTACAGCCTGGCTCCAGCAGTTGGTGCGGAGCTTAGTCTGATTGCCTGTGAGTGGACGGTGCAAGTGCCACCTCATGTCATATTGCCAGCTGGCTATGGAGACTGCGGCAGTGGCTCAGATCGGAAAGACAGTCGAGGCGGAGGAGATCAAGGCAGCGAAGGGCAGTGTGGCACAGCATCTGATTCCGTCAACCCCGAGAAGCCAAGCCCAACTCACTCCGATGGTGCCCGCGAAAGCGGAAGCGGCGAGGGCACCACTCCTGCCACCACTCCTGACTTCGAAGCTGACGGTTATGGCCCTTCTTGCGCCTCCGCGCCCACAATGTGCCCAAGAAACATTGATAATAGCGGTGCTGGAGTCATGTGCCAGATTGGACCGGACGGTACTCCCACAGCTGGTCTGAACTCGTGTGATGCCATCCAACAGCTTTGTATGAGCATCGTTCCGGGCAGTGCTGATTGGAATACAGTTATCACATGCACCTGATCGTCGGGTGATTCATGCGCACCTGGTAGCATGTGCTCGCAATCACATCAAATTTAAAGCTTTTGCTCAAGAAATGCCCCTAGATTGCCGATCTCCTCCACACGGGGGGATCGGCCATGTTTCGCATTGCCAGCATCGTAGTTTTCCTAGCGCTCCACGCCGCCGTGGCTTGTACGCGTGTGGGCTCGCAGGCCTCTACAGAAAATAGAGCCAAGACGGGTACTCCGCAAATCGGCGATGACCGGGCGCTGCCGGGCTACTTAGCCATGACTCCAGATGAATTCTACTATGCCGGCTTTTACGACGCCGATTTTGGTGGCCGCTTTCCGAAGACGGACCTGGGCTATGTGGTTAGTTCGCCAGATTTGGGTGGAGCTGATCCATTCTCGGAGTCGATTCTGCTGACCGTGCTGGACGCGAACGATTCCCAGCCAGGCCCTGAAGCCACTGATATTCTCGTAGAGCTCTGCGCCCTAGCGGAGGACGTGATCGCGGCAGGCAATGCCGGGGCGATCTTTCACAACGAAAAGTTGTATGTACCGGCCTCACTGGTGCGCGATACCGCCGATGCCTCCTGCTTTGCACGCCTGCTTTCGGCGTTTCTGGGTGACACGCTGGCGTTCGTGCAATCGCCGGAAGATGCCACGCCCGTCGCATTTGCTCGCACGGTCGCCTCTGCCGAAGTCGACTCACTGATGGTCGAATGGGTCGATGGCGAGACCATAGCTGTAAATTTTGACGTCCCTGCGGAAGCAGCATCGCTCCGGCATGCGATTGCACTGAGCTACGATGCACAGCCTCCGCATACCTGTGGCGGGGGTGTGAACAGTCAATTGATAGCCGCAGGGGTTTCTGGTACGACCTTCGCAGATCTTGACGGTTCGCAAGCCGTGTGGTTCCGAGTGTGCTCGATCAACGAGGATGGCGTCGCATCACCAGGAATTCCCTGGCGCTTAGCAGCTGATGCGGAAGCCAGCACGTCAACTTCCACATCTTCCTCCAGCTCATCCACTACCTCTAGCAGCAGTGGCGGCGGACTTACCTGTCCAAGTGGTGGCGTTACTCTGGATGGTGACGAGGAAAATTGCTACTTCCTGGGTGGCCTGAACCAGAATTGCTATGATGCTTGCAGCGGCTATTCCATGAACGCCAGCAATGCGACGATTGATTTGATCGGGCAAGGATCTGGAGACAACTGGATGCGCTGCCAAGAGGTCGCCATGCAGCTATTGACCGGCGTATCCTATCAACAAGGTATGGATCCGACCGGCCTCGGCTGCCACCATCACCCCGATACCATGATAGTTTTCTGGCAGAGCTCTGGGGCGGGGACAACCCTTAACGCCAGCTTGCTCGGAATGCGCCGAATCTGCGCCTGTAACTAGTCGCTGGCGCTTTCGCGCCAGCGAATCGACTATCTAGTCCTCAAACCCGTTGGCGCGGCGCTTAAATATAGCCGGGAAGTGGCCTATCGTCGCCAATTTGCGGGGTTCCAGCTTTCGGTGTTGACTGCATCTCTAAGTTCTCCTGAGTTTATGGGCACGTCAGCTTATCCGCCGCCATGGGCCCGAATAGCTCACGCCAGTTTTTCTCATCGCGACTCCATTGCACATCGAATTCGCGAACGACGGCCGTACATTGGGCGCGCAGAAAGTAGTGACTCACGCGCGTCGTCGGCGACTCCTTGCGGATCAAGTCCGAGCCTCCCCATTTGCGTAATGCGATTTGTGATCCGACCGCGCAGCTGCTACCCAGTGCAGCTATGGTTGCGTTACAGTCCAGACTCTGCCGCAAATGGTGGCGAATCGACTCCAAATCCTCGCGCTCCTGCAGCGAGCGACTCAAGAACAGTCCCTGTTGAATCATCCCTGTCAATTGATTCATGGCAATCAGTAGTAACGCCAGCGCTGTGACCAGCGCCATCGTACTGAATCCATGAGTTGAGCGAAATCCTTTCACTCGTGACTCCTTATAGTATGTACTCGACCCTTACGGTATGACCTCCACCAAAACATCGCTGATGCAAGCAGCGCATGCAGTTGTGTATCGACATTCCCCCCAACCGTCACCCGACGAGCGGATGCTCACGGTTCGAGTGACCGGCGAATATTGCACCTGATAGAGAAAGTATTTTTCGGCGCGACCGACAGCACCGACCGTATAGCCAACGCCACCAAGTCCGTTGCCCTCCTCGTAATAACTCGCGCCCAGATCATCGATGATGACTGTTTCCTGCAATGTGTCGCAGCTGAACCCAGATCCGACCGAAAACGTGCTCAGGGCATTGTCCGTCCAATCGATCGGCATCGCCGGTGATCCCCACGTGCGCGAGGGTGGAGGTGACCCCCACTTAAACGTGACGCGCAGTCGACGCGACGACGTTGGCGCTGCGACGGAACCCAGGGGTGCCAAATTCGTATCGATCGCACACGAGTACAGATGCCCGTGAATCTTGTTCCAACTATTGGCAATGGCCGCGCTGCCGCCGTGCAGGACGTGTACGCATCCGCCCCCAGCGATGGATGGTAGCGATTGGCAGCTCAACGGTGCCGCCGAGATAGGTGTCCAAGTTTCTGGAGTTCCAGTAAGTGGATCCTTCAGGGCTTTGCCGTCGCGCTCGCGTCTGGTCTCGACACGCAGTTCAGTCATTCCATCCACGGTCAGGCAGTGAATGCGGCCGGCGTAGTCCTGGCTGGCCAAGTCGCCGCCCCCGGCACGAATGGTTGCATCTCTGCGGTCAATCACATCAGAGCCGTCTTTGCGCACAGCGCTAACATATCCGCCAACGACCTTGCCCGCGCTATCGCCCTGTTCGCATGTGGCGGCAAACTTCTCCGCCGTCGCCTGGCAGTCGATTTCCGCTTGCAGCCAGCGCCGAAGGTCCCACTCCTTGCCGCGCAGCTCGATGGCCTTATTCCCCCGCAGCCGAAGCTGGAAGTATTGGCTGCCGACCGCCGAGACGACGACAAGCAAGGAACTCATGATGATGGCCTTCAGTAACATAATATACTCGTCTCTACGGTTTCCAGGACAGCTGATGGATAGGCCATATGTTGCAAGTAGCAGTCCACTATCTGGAAGCGCTGGAAATGGGCTAGTTGGAGCCCGAATTCACCAGCCATTTTTTGCGATCGAGGCCAACCTTCGCGACCGCTTGTGGAACTTGATGGATTGAATCTGCTGCAATCGTGACAAGGGCTCACAGTGGAAAGAGACTCGTTAAGTATAACCTTCGCAAATGAGCAGAAAAGTAACCGCCAAATGTCATGACGGAATATGAAGGAGCAGAGGGGACAGCGCGCGCAGTCTTAAGCATCTGAATTCGGGGGAGAAATGCGCCACTCGCTGGTGGCGCCTGTGCTGGCCGTTGTCTTCGATTGCGATCATGGATTGGAAGATTAGCGAAAGGGCGAAAAGGTCACCCAGCGAGCGAGACGGCCCAGAAACACTTCGGGGGTCTGGCCCACTTCGACGTAATCGCCTCCTGAGCTGACATATCTTTTGCCGTCTAAATAGTAGGTACGTGTCGCAGGATCATACTGCAGGGTGGCGCCATTTTGCTGAATCCAATTGTAGCTTTCATACATTCCCATGACGTTTCCATGAGGGAGTACGGCGGCAGCGGCGGGGACACCAATGACATTCGTCCACTTCTCAGCTGCAGGTCTTTCGGCGAGGGTTTCAGTACTCCATACGTTGAGGGCATCAGGAACAGCAAATGCAACGTCCACTGCAGGGATGTGTTTTGCAGCGGATCCGCATAAATTTCCTACTTTTTTTCCGATACCTCTGTTTACAGCCAAACGTGTGCCGCCACCGCCTACGCGGCGCGCAATCTTGTTCCAAAGTCGCTGGTACCAAGTGGTTTTCTGTGGCGGAACTATGTAACCAATCTTGCCCGAGTTTGGGTCAAGGATGTTGACCAAGAACTGCTCTGGCTTAGTGGCTGCCGGTGCGCCTGGCACGGTTTCTCGGCTGACAGTCGGAACGAAATTGAGATGAGTGATGGGATCGCTGGCTACCGGCAGCACTAAAACATTCAAATGCTCACGCGCTTGAGGGGCAGCGAACGGCAGGTCAGCAAACGATGATCGGAGGATGCTCATAGAATCATCACCCCAACCTGTCTGAAAGATGTGTAGTTGTCCATTATGGTTACGAGCGGATAGCATATGCCCACTGTGCATTCCGCCCTGCACTGTCGTATAGCCGATCAATGCAGCATGATTAGGGGGAATGAGTGACTCAAGGTACCGGCGTGTGTCAGCGACATCAATGGGATTTGAATTACTTATCCAGGTGGTTCTATTCAGATGGCCCTGAAGAAAACTCAATTCGGGCTCCTGAGCCATGCGATTTAGAGTCGCAGTGACGTCGTTGTACGACATACCGTCGAAGTGAACAATGGGTCGAGCGGCAACGCCATTCATATTGAGGTAGTCGAATATCGCGTGCAGCCCGCAATTGCCCGCAATGTTGGTAGGCATTTCAACGAGGGGTGCAGCTCGCAGCATGCGTTGAATCGAAGGCGGCTGCATGGCAATAAAGGCCTCGTATGTGACGGGGTCGAAGTTTGCATCAAGGGCAGCAAGGTCCTCCATGATGCCAGCAGACGCCGTCGCGGAGATAGCAAGCCACAGGCACAACGCAAATTTGCAGCGATTGCGGAGCTGCCAAAGAAGCTTCGTGCGGATCTCCATTTTTGTCTCCAATTTGCAGGGTGTAGATCCTCTGTTGCAACCCCGATACCAGCCTCCAGGGGCGCTGGTCGGCACCGCTAAGATATTGAAATATAAGGGAGCTGAGGATTCTGCGGCGTCTGATGGGTCGTGACGCGCCATCAGTGCTTTGGTTGTTTTGTTTGTAGTGGCTTTGGGTTACCAACGGCGTTGTTTAATGTGCCGGTAAGGATCCACAGACGCCTTTTCTGCCAGCATATTTTCACCAAATGGGTCCGCATGTTACCGCCAAACGTGGCCTCGTCGCCGCTGCTTTCCGGCCATGAATTTGCCGGCAGGTCGACGCTGAGCAGGCGACGCATCAGAATCTTGGCGACGCCTCAGGCAGACTAATATTCCGCATTAGTTTTCAACAATTACGTTGGATCTTGGATCGGATGAGGCTAGCGCCTACCCACTTTCGCAGTCAGGTGGCATCCGCATTGCATTCCCCTTTCGACAATCCCTTAGGAAATTGCAGAAAACGTCCGATGGTTAGGTCACGGGAGTTTCTCAATGCTTCGGTTCGTTAACATCATCGCATTGCTGTCGATTCTGTGGAGCATGGCCTGCACGCGCACGGGTTCGCAGGATGCCGCGTCGACGAACAAGTCGCGCGGTGGCAACTCGCTCTAAATCTGTTTGAGGAGTAGAGACATGAGTGTTCTAAAAGGTGAAGCCTGGTCGCGCGCGAAAATCGACGAGATTAAAGCCGAGATCAAAGCCGAACTCGACCAAGTGGCGTCTGAGAAGGACGAGGAGCAGGCGGTACGTGCAGCGCTGCATCGCCTATCGATGTTTGCTGACGATCCTGATTCTGAGGCGCAACTGCGCGTCTACATCTATATAGTTTCAGCTCTGGTTCGTTTCCATCGCTGTGACAAAGGCCTCACCCTGTCGCAAGTACAGAACTTAGTCGACCGGGCCTATATGTCTCTGAAGATCATGCGCGTGCGGCTGGAAAATCGGCGCATTCGGTTCTTGTATGGCGACTTGCACGAAATCGTTAGTCAGATTCAGCGCCGCCACGGCGAGCATTTCCGGGCAGCTTGGGAGCAGCAACTCGCCATCCGGCTCTATCGCGACGCCAACGAGCGCTCGGAAGACTTTCAGGCTCACAACGCCGGGGTCCGCGCTCTGCGTCTGGGGACGGTAGACTATGCCATTGAGCTATTCGCCGCCGCCGAGCAGAACGCCAGCGACGATCTCGCGGCGCTGTCGGCCGCATTCGGCTGGATTCGAGCTAATCGCCTGGCAGGGCATCTTGCCGAAGCCAAAGCGAAGTTGAAAGAGGTTCAAGGGCGCTGTGAGGAGGCCGAACATCTAAAATTGGATTGGCAATGGGAAAGCGCCCTGCTCGAGTTACAAGAAACTGGCGATCTCACCAACATCGCTCGTATGGTTGGGCGAGACCGTAGCCACTTTGTTGCCAAGTACGTTACGCAAGCAATGCTGTTGGGGCATGCGAATCTCAGTCTAAAAGTGCAGGAGACGCTACCCTCGGCGCAAACCGTAAAACGCAGCCGCGTCATTGACGCCAGCGCGCATGGGCCGATTCTGCAAGTTATCTCCCTGCTCGATCAACTGTATGACTCAGATTACGGTTTTGATGCGCGCCTGCAAAAGCTAGGCAAGGCCCTGACGCGCTTGCATGAACTGGATAACATCGAGCAGGAGCTGTGGGCTTGGCTGGCGGCGACGCGCTGGCTCGTGCGCAGTCGACTTTGGGGTCTGGCACGAATCTCCTTGGCGGAGTACCACGCTCGTTCTTTGCGCCTCACTCAGGGGCGGAACGACGATGTGCTGAACCTCGGCGCCGACTTGAGGGGACGCCAGTGGGAAGATAGCGTGCCGATCAAATCCGCGTCCTAGGGCTTGCGTCAAGGGCCCGAGCCCGGCGCTTGGGGCCAACTTTCCGAAATTCCTGACGATCGACGGATGAGGCGATGTTTGCTCTCGCCTATGCCTGCGTGTCGCCGCGCGCACCCAAGAATTCGTGCGCAGTTTCAGCAGGCTGCTCCCTCTCCATAACCTAAACACAATCGTCGCAGCCGCAGGATCCGGATGAGTGCGCTATAGAAAACTTTGTCGTTTCATGGCGTTGCGTTTGCTTGCCGGCTTGCATTTCCCTTGGGCAAGAGCAGATCGGCCAAACGGTTGATCAACACTGCAGTCCGCCTTGACGCCACTAACTTTACTCAAATGGGGTGTGTATATGCGAAGTAGTCGTAAACTTCGACAGCTGGGGACGGCCGGTATGCTGTTGCTGTCCGGCTGCATGCTGCAAAAGTCGAAAGACAGCGCCGTGCGCGAAGAGCGATTGGTGGAATTTCCGGGTAAAAAGTCCGTTCTCTGTGAAACCGGAATGAACGGCCCATTTTCCGCAAGAAAGATTTTGCTGAAGGAGTGCGATAGCGCTGTGAAGCTGGCGGAGATGACTTGTTCGAATGCGCTCTGCAAGACCAAGCATGAGATGCTGGCGAGTGAGTACTTTCGTGCCTATGGTTTGGATGTTGGCGAGTTCTCTTACGAAGACATTCCCGATCTTGAGGTGCTGATCGAAAGCTCGAGTGGCCAAGACAAGGAAACCTACACTCAATTTAAGGTGAACTTGGAGTTGCGGCAGGGCCTCGAGTCTAAGTTTGCGCAAGGGGTCGTTCAAGAGGGCGTATTGACGAGCTCAAATCCCGAGTATGTACAACGTCTCAGACCATTCCTAGACAAGGAAAAGGTTGCCTCGGAAAACACTGCCCGTGAAGAGCGCGAGCGCATTGCCAATCAACCTAAGGTTCATCGCGCCACGGCGTCTGGAAGAAATCATGATGGTCCATTCACCGGCGGTCCGGGCGGGGCACAGCGTAAAGCTGAGGAGGAATTGGAGCGGCGTATGATGGATACGTGCTTTGCCCTTGGGTTCAATAATCGTCGTCTGACGACCTCAAACTATTCCTGCTCCCCGGCGAGGAAGGAAAGTTATTTTGATGGCAGCGGCATCTCCTATACCTTCGAAGTGACTTGCTTTGCATCGTTCATTTGCGTCAATACTTGATTCTTTTCTTCGGCTTTAGATAGGTGACTTATGAAGATTCCATTTGCAGTCATGCTGCTCGGTCTCGCGGCTTGCAAGTCGCCGCAGGCGCACTCAGAGGCGAGTGTTGCCGAGGCGATCGCGGCACGTGAAGAAACACTTGTCGTCATTGCTGGAGGTTTTAGCAGTTGTCCTGATGACTTCCTGCTGGATAAGGCGATGCGTGCTGGCAAGACAGCGGAAATGTATCATCTATTTTTCCAGCACAAACTCCATTCTTTGAGCCAAGCCAAGCTTGGCAGTCTCCCCGCGGTTTTCTCCATCTGTTACACCGGGCCGGACAACCTGGCCTCCCATTACACGCAGAGTATTTCCGGCCGCTATGCTTGGAATTTAGCGGATTTGCAGAAGGACTCACCTGGAGTGAAGTCCTTTGCCATTCCCCAGGGACTTCCGCTCAAAGACGTCGGATTTTTGAGCTACATCAAAGGCGAGCTTCGCGACTACCTGCAAAGTAGAAAGTCTGCCGGTGTCACCGTTCGGATGTATTTGATCGGGCACTCCTATGGCGGGTTTACCAGTATTCAGCTGGCGGACGAGTTTTCCGAGCAGCTCGCGGGCCTCTTCACCATCGATCCGATCAGCATGCTGAATTGCCAGGCCAAAGATATGGCTACGAAGGTCTACAGTACCGTGTCCATGCAACACCCGGGCTGTAAGTCGGCGCCGAACGATCCGTACTCAAAGCAGAGTATCGCGCGCATTCTGGAGGACGTTCACAAATCTGGTGGCCGCAAGTGGTGGTATCACACCTATCAAAATGCATTTCCATGGCTGCACTCGGGTCCGATCCGGAGCCAGTCGGGGTCTTCGCCAACGACGCAGTTATTCACTCTAAGGGATTTCAAGAGTGCATTCGTGGACGGCGACTACCACAGTCAAATGGGTCGAAGCGAAGCGGTATGGAGCTTGATATCCGCGCAGTTGCACCAGAAGTAATTCGCCGTGAGGCCGTAGTTCACATCTGATAGCGGAGTTTGGAATATGACAGAATGTACCGTATCTCTTGGCCACTTTTTAACTGGCATTTTTGTTGCGAGCCAGCTCTTGGCCTGCAATGTAACCCGATCAACGGCAGGTCTTAGTTCAGAACCTAGACGTTCAGGCGAGAGTCGTTCCACCTATGAGCGCAATCTTGACCCAACCTGGGCCAAAGAAGCCATGCGAACCATCGAGAATCAGCATCTGCTGCTTGGCCAGAACGGAAAGTGGCTAACTGGGGTGAGATATTGGACCGAGCCGGTAAATCCGGACATTATTCGACTTACTATTGAAGAGGTTGCTGTAGAAATGGGCCGCTTAGCAGATGTGCGGTCGGTCACTACCCATGTTGCAAAGTTTAATCCTGCGTATACCGATTCCATCGGCGTGCAGATTCAGGAGCTGGCAACGATTAGTACCGGAATCGAGGCTCTAGAGCGCAGAATGCGGTCGATCATCGAGAAGATGGAGAGATTGAGGTTTGAAAGTGTTTTTGGCTTCAATGAAGTTAAGAGTGACGTCACTGATCGAATTGAACTTGCCTACGCGAGTTGGGAGAAGCTACAGGCAGCTTCATCAGTCGTTTTTGGTCGCTTGGCGAACGGTGGTAACAACAGCCCAAGATTTGAGGACGTTACCATCCCGTATGCTTTTAAGCCCATGAGTGAATTTAGTCCCTACGGCAATGGCAGTACTCAGCGTGAGCAATTGGCAACTTTGTGCAGAGATAAGTGGACTCCCTTCGCACGTCAATTGATTGGTGAGGATCGACTTGTTGCGTTCGATTGTGGGAACCCAGTCAAAACTCCAGGTGAAGGAAACGCATTTCACTCTGCGGCGAACATCGTAGTGCGCATGCCCGTCGGCATCACTCCCGTCCCAGCTGGTGAGATCGTCGCGGAATGGAAGTTATACCATTACCGCGCCCTCGAAAGTTACGTCGAAGCTTGCGAAAAGCATTTGCTGCTGCTGAAGCAGCAGAATGCGGGACGATTTCTTGCCGCAAGTTGTGGCTCCGTATACTCAGTGGGTGAGGGGTCGCGGTTTCAATTCGCCTCAAAATCGATGCTATGGCTAGAGCCCCTTGCGAACTGATTCCTTTGACACCCGGCGAATGCCTGCGACGTTTCACGCTAAGGCCGGAAAACGTCGCGGATCGCGTTCGTGCAAGATGGCATAGCAGCGATCAAACACATCTTCGGCGTTGGGCTTACAATAATAGTCGCCGTCAGAGCCATACGCAGCGCGGTGATGTGCTGCTGTCAGTGTCGCCGGCGCGGCATCGAGGAGATCATACCCCCCTTGGTTCTCCAAGACTTGCTGTAGCATGAAGGACGTGGCGCCACCGGGTACGTCTTCGTCCAGGAAGAGCACCGCATTGGTTTTTGCGAGCGACTTGCCGATGACTCCTTGGGAATCGAATGGCATCAGAGTCTGAACATCAATCAACTCGATGCTAGCCCCGACCGAGCTGAGCAACTGCATCGCTTCCTGGGCGACGCGCACGCAGGCGCCATAGGTAACTAGCGTCAGATCTGTGCCTTCGCTCAACACTTCTGGCACGCCCAAGGCCACGCGAAAATCAGTGAGATTGCTGGGTACAGGCTCTTTGACGCGGTAGCCGTTGAGGACCTCAATCACCAAGGCTGGATCGTCACCCTGCAACAACGTGTTATACATGCCGACTGCTTGCGTCATGTTGCGCGGAACGCACACATGAATGCCGCGAATGCCGTGCAGAATCGTGCCCATGGGTGAGCCCGTGTGCCAGATTCCTTCCAGGCGATGCCCCTTGGTGCGCACGATCACCGGTGCCAGCTGGGCTCCGGCGGAACGATAGTGCAAGGTCGCTAAATCGTCGCTCATCAGCTGAAAGCAATAGAGCAAGTAGTCAAGGTATTGAATGTCAACGATGGGGCGCAGACCGCGCATGGCCGCACCAATGCCTTGACCCAGGATCGTCGCTTCGCGAATACCGGTATCGGTGACGCGCCAAAAACCGTGTTTTTCCTGCAGCCCCTCGAACTCCAAATTGACGCCGCCCAATTTGCCGACGTCTTCACCAACGATAAAGAGTCGCGGATCGCGGCCCAAGTGATGATCAAAGCAACGTTGAATCAAAACCCGACCATCCGCGCGCTCTGGATCTTGATCATAGACGGCCGCAACGGGATTCAGCCGCAAGGGCGATCCGGCCACTTCCGCATGCAGGTGACTGCCGTAGACGTGCTGATAAGTAGCCGCATAGGTTGACCAACGCTGATGCAGAGTTTGCCGAATGGCATCCTCTTGCTCCTTGCACTGGATCAGCGTGCGCTTCAACGATGCTTGGATATCTCGCCGGTGAATGACCGGAACTCGTTCTAGCGCTTGCGCCGCCAAATCCAGAAGCGAGTTGTCGCCCATGGTCGCCCCGAGTTCGCGATAGAGCTCGACAACTTCTCGTCGTTCTTGTTCGAGGGGGTCAATGAAGTCCGTCCAGGCGGCCTGTTGCTCCTGTCGCACTTCCGCGGTGACCTGCTTCTCCAAGGCATCGAGCTCTGCGGCCGTCGCCACGCCCGATTCTTCCATCCAGGTGCGCATGCGCTTGAGGCCATCAAACTCGGTTTCGAAGTTCAGGCGCTCGCTGGACTTATAGCGTTCATGGCTGCCGCTGGTCGAGTGGCCTTGGGGTTGGGTGCACTCTTCGATATGGAAGATAGCGGGCACGTGCTCGGTGCGAACTTTCTCAATGGCCCGGTGATAGGTCTCGACCAACTCCGGATAGTCCCAGGCTTTCACCCGATAGATTTCGTAGCCGCTACCGTCTTTGCCCCGTTGAAATCCAGCCAACGCTTCGGAGATGGAGTCCTTCGTCGTCTGGAATTTGCGCGGAACCGAGATGCCGTAACCATCGTCCCAAATGCTCATAGCCAAGGGCACCTGCAAGACGCCAGCAGCATTCAAGCATTCCCAAAAAAGTCCTTCGCTGGTGCTGGCATCACCAATCGTACCAAACGCGACTTCGTTGCCATTCAGAGAGAATTGCGACAGGGCGCCCAACTCCTTGCTCTCTCGGTAAAGTTTGGAAGCATAGGCCAGTCCCAGCAAACGGCCCATTTGCGCCGCAGTTGGCGACATGTCGGCCGAGACGTTGTACATCAGCGATTGATTGAGCCACTGACCGCCTTCGTCGATGTAGCGCGTCGCAAAATGACCGTTCATTTGGCGGCCGGCCGATGCCGGTTCGTGATTGGGATTCGGATCGGCATAGAGTTGAGCGAAATATTTGCGCAGGTCGCAGACCCCCAGCGCAAACATCAATGTCTGATCGCGATAGTATCCAGACCGCCAATCGCCTTTGCGAAAGGCACGGGCCATAGCCACCTGCGCCACTTCTTTGCCATCGCCAAAGATACCGAACTTGGCTTTTCCGGTGAGGACTTCCTTGCGTCCGAGCAAGCTGGCTTGTCGGCTGGTAAACGCGACGCGATAGTCGCGAACAATCTCTGCTTTTGGGAGCGGGAGCGGTGCCAATCGGCGCTTGCCAGCAGTGCGGGACGACATGGATACCTCGCGGAAATAACTGACTTTTGTTAAGCGGATATCTTTATCTTTTCGGCCCGCGCTCGTCCACAGGCAGAGAATAAATCCTTTAATTGTTGATGGTTATAGGCCTCGTCGAAGGGGTTGGCCGATTGCCGTTGCGCTAGACAATAGCCGTACAGGCAACACTCGCTGTATGGGTCACTCATCAGAAAGCGCCTACAGCCGCGTGGTAAAAGGCATCGACAACTTGCGCCGAAGGCCGTTGATCCAACGGCAACCGACAACGGCTTATGATCTGGTGGTCTGCTTGCACTTCTTCGCTCGAGTCTAGTTATCTTGTTCCCACTCTGGAAAGGAATAACAGCGATGTTGCAGCGAAGAGAACTGTTGGGGATGCTTCTGGTTTCAAGTTTGATGAATGCGTGCGCTCCACGCGGTGGGGATGGACCAACCGCCAGTGTTAGCGCTGACGAGACGGTCGTCGAAAACATTCAACTGCAGGTCAAGGTAGAGAATGCGTCAGCTTTTCGCACGGAATCTATTAAGCTCTTTGTTGCCGCTAGATACGTGGCAACAACAGATCGTTTGTACTGCCGCTCCATGGACGAGGGAGGTGCTTGGCGCAGTCCGCTCTATGAAGGTCAGGAGATGATCCTCAAGGCTTCCGCAAGCGATAAGATGTTCACGGCGGAGATTCCGACGTCTTATATGGGCCGCTTTGGTCGCTGCAAATTTGAGCTCTACGGAAATAGTCTGGCTGGGCTCAATATCGGGCTAACCTCCGATACCCTTTTACGAAGGGTCAAGAAGGATGGACTGCATCATCCCACTCCGATCAGCATTGTTGCCAGTGAAACTGCCGAACTACCCGGTCAAGGCGTGGAACAAAGCGTTCAGTGTCAAATGATCATGGTTGCAGGTGCGCCCACATTCCCATGCCAGGCGGCCGGGCCGGTTGGTGGTCGCAGTAGCGAGCCTTTGTTATTCGATGCCAAGGGGTCGACCGGAGTCATCAAGATCAGTGTGCGTTGATCTGCGTGGTCAGTGCGAACTGTGGCGGCTTTGAGGTCCCAAGACCTAGATTTTTGACCTCAGAGCTGCCTTGTTGCTAAGCTAACTGAAAACTTTTAGCGATATAGTCCCTTGAGTTCACAAGGGAAATCGTCTCGTC
>CAZLMG010000002.1:105630-275904 GCA_964560765.1 uncultured Oligoflexales bacterium | reverse complement strand
GAGGAACAGTGTTTGGATCTTTCTCTTTTTGTCGATCGCCTGTGCCAAGCGCGAGCCAGAAAGGATAAAAGTGCGTACGAGTGGCCACTCGCCTGATAAGGGTCAAGCTATCGAGGTGGCTGCGGATGTGAATGCCCCGGCGCTCGCCCTCGCAGCAACACCGCTGGCTGATAATCCGAGGTGCACGGCCGAAAACCAGCTGCACTCACCATTGGCGACGGGGTCCTACCGCTACCAGTCTCTTGGCCTGTTGCAGTATGACTCTCAGCGAGACGCCGATATCGGCTTTGGCCGTGGGTGGACGTGGCTGCTAGACCGCCGAGTTGTGCGCCTGGAAAATGCTGATGGTCTGCGGGTGAAATTGATTCACGGTCATCAGCAAACGATTTTGCCCGTCGAAGGTCAATACCACGGGAACTATCCCTACTGGCCAGAGCAGCTTGCCGGTTATGTGGCGCGGCTTGAAAATGGCGAGTTGACGGTTGAGGTCGGTAGCGCGGATCGGCAACTAGTGTATCGCTGGGGCGTTGACGCGACGACGTCGGCGGAGGTTGGTCGACTCGTTTCCCAGCAGGGTCCTGGCGAAAATCATCAGTATCGCTATCAGGGCGAAGGCCAACTTATCGCCATCGAATCCCAAACCCCATGCAGTCCATCATGGGAACTCGCCCACGATGAGTTCGCCCGACCTGTATCGGCAAACATGTCCCAGCATGGGCGGATGGCCTTCGCGTATGCTCTGGCGTACGACGCTGCCCGTCGATTGCAACGGATGACCTTGCAAGACGCGGATGGCTTACAGATCGAGGAAAACTTTACCTACAATGCAGCGGGCCAGTTGACGAATGTGGTTCGGACGACGAGTGATCTGCGCGCAGAAATTCAGTCGTCGATGACGATCATCAGCATTCAATATCGGGACGGTCGAGTCGTTCGGATAACCAACGGCGATCTTTCTCGCGATTTTCTTTATCTGGGCACGGTCACAGAAGTGGTTGATCAAGACCATAGTGTTTCGCGTTTTCATCTCGACAAGTGTTCTTTGGCGGGTGTTGAAGTCGATGGCAAGACCGTGTTTCAGGGTAAGGTCATTTCCCGGTCGTTCGATATCGATTCCTATGATCGTCCTTTGATGATTGAGCAAACTCGACAATCGGGCGAGAAGCAGTACTTGACTTATGCTGAGCAGACACACCTGGCGCAAGAGATCCGGACGGTATCTTCCGGATACTCAGCCAGCAGTCGTATGACCTACAATGCCTTTGGTCAGGCCTTAGAAGTTGTCGAGCGAGTGGGAGATGCCGAGCGAAAGTCACAAGCCTGGCGCGATACATATCGGCGTATTCAGGACTTCAAGGCCCCGGGGATGAGTCGCAGTCTGCGCTATAACGAAATCGGCCGCGTGGCCTCGGTCGATGAAAACGGCATGCAGGTTGAATTTCACTACAACCCTTGGGGTAAACTCATCCATAGCCACCAACGCCAGACCGGTTTTCAGCAAAAGCTGACCTACGATGAGCGCTGCGAGTTGATCGAAAGTAGCACTCCGATCGGTCGCAATCGTTTCCAGCATGACCCCGAGCAAGGATCTTGGTCCATCTTGTCGCAAGGCATCCGCGGAAACTTCGAGCTGCACGGCGAGGATTCGTCCCTGAAGTTGAAGGTAGGCCAGACAGAATACAATTGGGGGTTGTGATCTTATTGGGTGGCTCCATGTGCGATGGAGCTGAAAAAGGGGTAGAGGAATGGGCTATATCTTTAAATTCTGCTTTGCTTTGGCCGTGACATTTGGTTTAGCCGATAGATCATTTGCGGGTGATGGCATTTATAACGCTCCTATTAAAGATGTGCTGAATTTTTTTGTAGAGAAGGGTCTCATTGATGCCTACGAGATAGGCCCTGAGGTGTTTGGGCGCCTTGATCTGCCTTCCAGTGTTCCTGCATCCTGCGATTTCCCTCCGCCAGGTTCTGGTTACGAAAGATATTTGATTTTTAGAGATGCGAATCCACATCCCATTGTTCGAGAGCATGAGTTTCGACACATGATCCATGCTCATCGAGGGACGAACCTATTGAGGGACATTCATAAAGAGGAAGTGCAAACTATCATGGAACAGCTAAAAAACCAAAAGCTGCGCCAGTATTGGGATGATATCATTCCCGAAACTGGGCAAACGCACCTTCAGAACTTAAAGAGATATTTTCAAGAGAATTGGAAAAAGACAACCCCGGGTTCGGCTGAGACAGGATGGCCGAAGAATTGGAGAGATGGAGATACGCGGATGAATATGGAGTATCAAACAGCTGGCTGCGTCAAGCCTCCGCCGAAAGTCAGCAGCTGCAAGCTGCCGAAAGGTGCGACTGCAGTTGGGCGCGCCAATCCCATCATCGGAGCAGCGGTGACTGCAATCGCCGTCGCATCACCCGTCATCGATGGTGAGCAGACCGCAGGCGAGAGAGCCAATGAGTTGATGGACACGGCCTTTGATGCGGCAAGTGACTTTAGGCATTCGTTCGATAATGATCCGATTGGAACAGTCATCAACTACACGCTGGTGCCCGCCGTTGAGGGGGTCATAGGAGGGGTAGGTTTGGGACTCAAGAAAATTGTGCACCCCATCGACACGTGGAATGAATTGAATGATTATAGCCGGTATAGTTACTCCTATTGGACCGGCGGATTGCCCAAATCAGGATTAAAGCCTCCAGCGGAGAAGGGCTTTACCGATGACGACTGGCACGCCTATGCACACGCTCAGAGGGAGTTAGAGCGCATCAATGACGACAATGCGGTCATTACTTGTGATGTGTCGGCATGCAGCCATTTGCCGACACAGGAACAGCTAAACCAGTTAAGCGCGACGGGAGTATACCTGGGGCCTAATTCTATGTATATGTCGCGCGAATATTGCGAGACGACGGATCGGGATAACCAGTACCAATCCCAACAGTAGATGCGGGGTCGAATCTGATCAGCTATATTTGTTGGCGTGTCCTGGCGTGTTGCCCGTGGCCATCTTGGAGGATTTTCTTTGTCAAACGGGATCCCTAAATTGCTATCGGGATGTCTAAGCGCTGGTTGGCATGCTGCGTCGGCAACTTTCATAGCGACTCTGTTGCTGAGCGCTTTGTCCGCTTCAGGGAATGGAGCCAGCTCGTCCAGTAGTTATCTTGGCGGAGAGATTTTTAATGGCTATGGCTTTACCGCCGGGCGATATTTAACGGATCGCTTGGCCCTGGAAGGTACGATCGAGAAGACGGAACCATTCAGCATTTTTCAATCCTGTGCACCAGATGATGAGCTGATTCACCAAGACGAGGCAGTGGTCATAGCTGGCAGAGCCTTTCTTGGGAATAGCTTCAATGTTAAGGCTGGCATGTATTACCAAGCCTTGACTTTGTATTGCCGCCTGGCCCCTGTGGATCCAATTCGGGCGGTGGGTTTGCAGCTGTCGCTTGGGAATAGGTGGCTTTTCGATTGGTTCTACTTTGGTGTCGACTGGCTAGGGTTTGGCGTCGGTCGCGAGATCCACACCGACGAAAGAAACACAGATACTGGTCGGCTCTTGCTTCCCAGGCTTACCGTCGGATTGGTTTTTTGAGGTCCCTCTCCGCCCGATTTAGATTGTGGGCGCGACACAGCACCAGCACGTTGCTGGTTGTCCTCGAAATGGACCTGTCATTAGGTTCTACATGGCGCCACCATCATCGACCGGATGGCAATGATTCAGATATGTTAGCAGATATGCCCCAACAGTCTGCAATGGATTTTGGTGACGTGCGCTTATGGCGCTGAAACTAAATCCATTTTCAGCATTTCCAAGCATGCGGTGGCGTTCTCATTGGAACTGGGGTGCATTCAGAGTACGTGGATCCCCTCGGATTTTATGCGCTTTTGTCGGACTTGAGCCAGCCGACCGCAGCCAAAGCCCCAGGCACATGGATTGCAAATCAACGATAAATCGCTTTTTTTGCAGTCATTCTCAAGAACGGCGCGGCTTGTGCCGAGTTTAAAGATACGGAGGGTTGCGATGGCAGCACGCGTTTTGCAGCAAAATCGGCACTGGTTCACTGGGCCAAGAGTCGGTCTCGCACCCCTGGCCTTGTGCGTTTCGGTGATGCTGGCAACCAGCTGCAACAAAGGGACGAGCAGCGGCGCCGATGCAGCAAACTCACGCGGCAAGAAGACGTCCGAACAGGGCGAGACTTATGGCTATCTGATTCCTCTGGAATACTTCGGATACCCGGATTCGTATCGCCCCCTATTTGGACCGCTGCATACCAGCCAATTATCGAGCACAAGCGTCGACGCTAGCTATGTCATGTCCATTCCTATCGCGGAATCAGAAGTGTCCGATGATATTAAGTTAGCGATCTTTCGTCCGAACATTGGCGAATCTTGTGCGGCGTTCAATGAGCGCTTATCATCGGGAGAACTTCCCGACAAAAATCAGCGACGCTTCTATCTCACCCTTGGCTCGGACTTGACCTTTGACGCAGAGCAAGGTGGACTGCTTTGGGTCGTTGCCGAATCCAATACCTTGGCCCGCTGCTCGGCGATCGTCGTCGCCGATGAACTGCCAGATGACGCCGCCAACTTAGGATATCGGCAGCTTTATGGTTCCGTCGCCCTAGCTTTTGCCGGCGCCGCCAGCGATGGCAACAGCAACAAAGCCAATGTGCGCTTTCTGAGTTCAGCAACGGGTTCATTTCAAGATTCCGTCATTGAAGAAAATGTACCCACGTTACCAGCGAGAATGCAAATGGCGTCTCTCGGTAGCCCAGGGGAATTCTTGCTCAGCCTTCGTGGTGATCGCACCTATCAGCGTCGACAGGGCGTCTGGGATGGGCCTCTGTCATTATCTGGATCGAACGATGCATCGATTGCCACCGGCATGGGAGTCGACACGCGAAATGGCGGTGAAGTCAGTCGCATCTTATTTGACGCTAGCGGTACTGTAAAAATGGAGGAGCGGTTGACGGCGGGTGGAGCTTTCGACCAATTTGGCGGTGGCTATGATTTCCTTCAGAATGAGACCGTTACTATCAGTAGCATCAGCGGATCGCGTTTTGCTCGTATCTCCCAGTATATGGGCGGGTTTGGGGTTGGAGTTTTTGACCTGACCGATCTGTCAGGCGCGGTGGGCTATGGTATCAGCGAGCTCAAGGATCAAGCCAGCGGAAATTCATGCATTGAAATGCGGGGCTCGAAGATTCACTATGCCGACAATGGTGATGTGCATTTCGCCTATGCTTGCGTGCGATCGGGGCAACCAGCCGGCGAAGCGCGTCTGCACGTGGGGCGCTTACAACCGAACAATCAGCATCAAATCGCTCACGTTCTTTGGGACAGTGACACCAGTTTTGCAACGAAGGACGTGAGTCGAGACGCCGCTCCTAGTATCCTAGTGAAGAATGATGGAACGGCCGTGTTTGTGTATCAAGGAATGGCGGCATCGCGGAATTTATATCTAGCAGAACTCTCGGATTCCGGCGAGGCCGTCACCCAATCGTTCCCCATGTCTCTATCTGCCGCGTCCGGTCTGACTTGGCCTACGACGGCCGCCATGTCGGCTGCGCTGGATGCTGCGCAGGGAGCTGTGCATATCGCCTTTGCGCTCAAGGAATCGACCAGTGTGCATCATTTGTTTTATGGCATTCATTTGCTCGGAACGTCCGCATTCAGTGGGCAGCGTCTCGTCGAGGCTCTCCCGGCACCGACTCTCAGTACGATGATTCATACTCCTTAATTCAACGTTCGCCAAAATCAGGCCGCTTCTTTCGCCAATAATCGACAACAATCCTTCGAATACTCAAGCGAAATCAGGAAAGTTGGAGCGCGCCCATGCAGGAGTTGGACATGCCGCATTCGTAATGAGCATCAGACAATCGCTGGGAAGGTTGTGAAATCAGGCTGATGTCGAATGAGAGCATCTGGAACAGGGATTGCAGAATGTCTTAGCGAAGCCATCACCCGAAACTATTGAGCTAAACAAAAGAGTTCATCGATGAACATGAAACATGCGCCAAGACATGATGTCGAGCAAGGACTGTCGGTCATGAGTCTGCTGATGTCGATAGCCCTCGTGGGTCTGCTGGCTACCAAAGTTGCGCAGCTGACGACCCACGGTCAGATGGGCGCCCGCAGTGTCGAGTTAAAGCACGATTTACAGATCATTCGCGACACGATCAGCAAGCGGTTGGACTGTCGAAGCACCCTCAATGTCGCCACAGGAACAGCATTGCCAGTGACTTGCCCAAACACGATCACCCTACGGATGCGGGACGGTCGACCCATTTCTCCTGATGGTCGGATGGGTGACTGGGCGATTACCAGTAGGTGCAGCGATGGCGAGCTGATCATCAGTGCGAGCAGAACGGGAGAGGATCCGCTAACCAAGCGACCGTGGTCGCTAGCAGCTAGCGCTACAGATCTATTTGCTGGGGCTAGCGACTTTTGCCGAGAGTACTTGGACTCGTCTTACTCAGCGTGCTCGGGTACCTATCCGCTCCAGGTCGGGCGCGATGCAACCGGGCCAGTCTGTTGCCGCGAAGTGGGGCCGGTGGTTGCTAATAGCCGGTATGGACCGGGCGGCATATTAAACTCGGCGCGCGCCTACTGTGCTGCGCACGAGTTTGTGCATAGTGGCACAGGTGGCTGTAATGCCTTAGGAGTGCAGTCTGGCGATGAGCTGGGATTTCTTCAGGGCCTGGGTGTTGAGCGTGCCTCAAACTCTTTCTTGGCGGACTGCCATGGCCGACGGATGATTGATGATCGCGACGCCACGGCTTGGGCAATAGCCGTGTGTTGTCCGCGTTCGTAACGGGATCGAGCCGACAGGCAGTTTCGAGACCTATGGTAAAATAGCAAGGGACATTTAACATTGGGTGAAAGAGCATGGTCCGAATCAAAGCCGATGCCGAAATCGAAAGCTGGACGTCGCCTATGATCGATAGCGTTAAGGCGAATGTGCTGCAAGAGGTTGATCGTACTGTCAGCCTCGGTGATGCATCCATGTCTAGGTTGGAAGCGATTCTGGCAAGGCTGCGAGAGTTGCCGGATCAAGGTGATAGCTCGACATTGCTGCAGCGCTTTGTGCTATCCATGTCGGCCCTGGCAGAGCATCTTCGTCAGGGTGGACTGCGTCCCACGGATGTATCCCGTTTGAGCGAGTCTATTCGTGGAATCTTGCTATTGCAGAAGATTCATCCGACATCATCGCGGCTGGGATTCTTGCACTGTCAGCACCAAGCGCTGATGAGTCAATTGCACCAGGAACAGGGTGAGCTGTGGCAATCGGCATGGTGTCAATATTTGGCGGAAATGTGGTCCAAGTATGCGCCCCGGCACGACCAGTTTTTGCATTTGCGTGGTATGGGGCGACGGAACTTGCGAATTGGCTTTGGCAAAGGTGCGATGCAGCAACTCACGGATGCGTTGAAAATTGCGAGCACGGACCCTGAGCGATTGACAGTGTTGAATAGCCTGGCGAACGCGGCTCGCCTGTGTGGTCAAATCCAACAGTGGCAGGAACTGCGTCAACAATTGCAGAGTCAGTTTGCTGGCAGCCTTGATCCACTGGAATGGGAGTGGGAAGATCAGTGCCACCAGGTTGCTCATGAAAAGTGTTCGGTGAAGGAGTTAAATCGGCTGACCCAGATCGGCCGGCCGCACCACCATGCCTCTTATGTTGTGGAAGCTCGTTTGTACACCTATGCATCAACGGAAAAGAGCCGATTGACTGATCTGCGCAAGATGTCCACGCTCATTCGGACAGGTGTCTTGACGCAAGGAAATTCGGGAGTCGGCTACCGCGCCCTGGCGGCGCTTGAAGATTGCTATGACTACGATATCCCCCTTGAAATTCGGCTGCAGGGATTAGAAGGAGTGCTACAACGGACTGGTGAGCTTGCAAGTATTGAGAAGGAGTTGCTAGTGCTCGGAGCTGCAGCACGTTGGTTACACCGCAGCCATATTTCTCAATTGCGCGAACTCGTCATGCACCGCTATCGTAGCCTGGTCTTTGGTCTTACTGGACAGGACCGCACGGATCCCCTCGGAATCGTCCAAGACATCTTATAGGGTCTCATGGGCCTGGTTTCGTGTCCGAACATGCGGCACAAAACCGCCTAGATCCTGCACACCATTTCCCGTTGAGTGCTAGTAAAGTCGACAACTTCCCGCCGCACCCTAGCTGTATTCATCTATAATTACTCTGTTTTTTCCTCTCTGAGATTGGACCGTCGATTGCAATGAGGCCGCTACGGATTTGTTTCTCGCACGAGGGGATTCCATGGTGATGCGCTGTAGTCGATCAATTGCTGCCCTGGGGTTGTTGCTGTTTGCAGTGGGATGTTCTTCTCGTCCCGCAAAGCCGGTTTTGTTACCAAAGAAAACTGATAGTGGACAGCAAGGTCCGACACTTCCTGGTGATTCTGGATTCCCAAGTAATCTACCCCCATCCAGCGGAACGCCATCTGGTAATGACCTAGGTCAGACTTTGCCGCCGACGACCACATTGCCGCCGACGACCACATTGCCGCCGACGACCACATTGCCGCCGACGACCACGTTGCCGCCGACGACCACACCACCGACGACCACACCGTCACCGACGACGACGTTGCCGAATTTGTCGCCGGAAGACGCCGAAAAATTGATCGGAGCATGGACCGGAGATGCTGACGCGTTGCCCCCAGGGTGGAAGTTTGTCGATGTGGCAGTGGTGCCAAGCAGTACGCCACCCAATACACCACCTCCAGGTACGCCTGCACCGGCAAATGTTGTGACCTATGAGACGCACGTGAAAGCCTTGTTGGCAGCGCGCTGTATCAACTGTCACGCACGGGCGGGTTCACGTCGGCAATCGCCCATGGAAACATTTGCTGATGCGCGGACCTATGCGGATGCCATTGTGAATCGGGGTAGTACCAATATGCCGCCGGGCTCCAGCGGTGTCGCCGCAGCGGAGAAGGCTGTATTGGCAGCCTGGAAAGCAGGCGGATATCTCGAGCGACCGGTGGCTCCTACAGGCACCCCACCGACAACTTCGCCACCCAGTGGTCAGACGCCGCCAAGTCCCACAGGCGGCGAGGGTGGCACCGTTACCGAGTTCAGAATCAAAGCCGGAACGGGTGCTGGTGATTGGAATTCAAAAGCGACAGAAGTCGTATTGAAAGTTGGAACCGACTTTACCATTCACAACGATGATTCCATCCCACACCGATGGCACACCAACGGTGCGCCGTGCCAGCACGGTGATACGATTCCGGCCGGTTCCTCCAAGACCTGTCGCGTCCGGGTTCCCTATAGCGGCAATCCTGTGCTTTATGATCATGACTCAAATGGAAAATTCTATGTGCGAGCAATTCCGTAGTGCCGACGCTGATGCTGTGCCATCGAAAGCTGGAGATGATGATGCAATTTGGTCTTAATGTGGGCGCACGTAAATACTTGCACATGGGCTTGGCTGTCGCCGGACTACTTCTGACGCAGTGTCGCGCTCTGGAGAATGGCAACCGCAGCCTGGCAGATGAACTGAAGCCTATAGATTATAAGGGGCAGATTCGAGTCGATCTGCGAACCGATGCGCTCTTGATCGCAACGACCAAGGACACGGCGTCTGTGGTGGTATGTCAGAGCGCCAGCCCGGCGGAGTGCAAGGCCGGCGCGGCAGGCTTTCAGCAGGGACAAAAGTTAAACGTCGCGCGTCTGAAGGATGTGTTCCGTTTTGCGCAAGTCATCGCACCTGCGAAAGACGCGACTCTCGCGATTGCCGCCTTCGACGCTGGCGGAAAGTTAACCGATTCTCGCCTGGTTCGTATGGATCAGGTATCGGCCATCACCACCAGCGCCGGTACTGGTGGTGCCGCGGGCGAAGTTCGTGAAAACTTTGCGGCCGCCAGTCGGGCGCAGGGTGAGTTTCGCATTCTTGCTCCCAGCGACTACAGCCCGCAGAATGCTTACAAAGTGCTAGCTTACTTTCACGGCGATACCTACAGCAATTATGATCTGCCGTTTCGCTCGGAGGCGTTTCGTAATTTTGCCAAGGAACAGCGTTTGATCATTGTCTCGCTGCGAACGCCGAGCAACTCGCAAAGCTGGAGTCGCCCAGATGCCAGAGCGCACGCCGAATATGTTCATGAGCTACTGCAAAAGCAAGTACTAGGTAAGTACAACATCGACCTTCGCCATACCTACTTTGTCGGGCAATCAGGCGGTGGTATCTTCCTTGCCGGTACCTTCATCCCCCAATTCGGTGCCCAGTATCGGGGTGGGGCCTTTATGCATTGCGGTGGCGTCCCACCCATCGCCAACGGCTTTACGGCGTCGGACAGCATGAAGTCGACCTTTCGCCTGCACTTTGAGGCGACGACCGGCGATTTTCTATTGCGCGATGTGCAGCGGGCAAAGGAGTCGTATGAGCGCCTTGGCATGAAGACGACGTCTGCCTTCGACAAGCCTGGAGCTCATTGCAACTTTGATCAGCATGCAGTGATGATGCAGCACTTGCCAGAGATGTTTAAACTGAACGAGTCAGCCTGAAACACGGCGCAGTGGTTTTTGACCGCTGAGAGATAAACCCAGATCTTTCGCTGCGGCCTGCAGCGCAAAGTCAAACGCGTCCCGTATCAAGGCTTCGCCGTGCTGCTGGGCAAACCCGTGCAATATCAGAAGAGCCATCCGAAGGACGTCCGGATCGACTCCCTGGGTGCGCGTCATCTCAGTGAGCTCGCCGCCGGGCCCAATGTCGTGGCGAGTCGAAATGCCACGGGCGGTGATTTGCGTTTCGAAGGAGATCTTGTGTCGCTTGTAACGTAACCAGACTTCTTCGATGGCGCCACCGGCACCACCTGTGCGGATGGAGACGTCACCGTTACGGAGACCATCGCCGCGAATGGCGACCTGATCTTGGCGACCTGCGGCGGCTGCGGCCATCTCCGCGCCAAATGATAGGGGGCCAAGAAAGTCCTGAAGGAAGGTGAAGTCCTTGCTGCGATCGTGCTGAAAACACATACCCACCTTGCCAGCCTTGGAATGACTGATGGCAGCGTGCAACTGGTGGCGGTGTCCTAGGAGTTCAATATCGGCTGTGATTTTTGAGCCGCCTTGCTGCAGGAGTTGCAAGCGACGCTCGACGGAGGCTTCAACGGCGAAGCTGCAGCCGCCGTAGCCGATTTCGATCAGTTTGCCAGCAAAAGTGTCGTGGATGCGAATCGTGCAGAGATCGTCGCGAAGTAGGTGAAAGCGCGGGTAAAGCCGCTCGACTTCCTGATGAGCGCTGGACCAGCGGCTGGACGGGGATTTGAAGCGACTCCACATGGGTATCTGTCTCCTGCATGTTCCAGCTGTTCCTTCGGCAGGACGCCCGCGATCATTGAGTTGTTTTCGGGTTGCAGCCGCGAAGCTGGTTCTGGCTTGCGAGTTTGTGTAGTTATTACCGTTGATTATGGACGTGGCGTGGACGGAACGGGCCTTCTAAGAGTTGAGGTTTCATTGCAAAATGGGAAGTCTGTCGGCATGAATCTCTGTTTTCTCTGTAAATACAGGGTATTGAGTGATTTTGGCGTTTTGCGTGACTTGCCTTTGGAGCCCCCTCCGGAAATGAAAGCGTAATAATTTCTAAGGAATTGACGTTGCGGAGCGGGCTTTGCAGTGTTCATACGGTTTGCGAAGCATGGGGGCTAATTATGTACCCAGAAGACCAGCTACGGCAGGAGTTCGCCCTTCGGCAAGGACGGAATCCGAATTACTCGTTACGGGCTTTTGCCCGAGACTTGGGCATTACGCCAGGGCGTTTATCCGAGTATTTCAGTCAGCGCCGGCGAATCACCACGGCGGTGGCAGCCAAGATGCTGTCCCGCTTGGAATGGCCCGAAGACATTAGGAGCCACTTTCTGGCTGCCATCGAATCCAGTAGGCGTCAGGATCGCCCCGCAAAGGGTGCCTATGCTGTGGCCGGGGGCAGTGATCGCTCAGGCCGTTCGGCGGCCTGGAAGGCCCCGGCCGATGCACCTGAAGGTGCGATTTCAGTAACCCCAGGTAGTCTCCTGAGCGACCTTTCGGGCGCCCTGGAGCGGATCATTCAAAAGCATCAAATGGCGTCGAGCAAGGCGGCTGGCGTAGACGAAATCAGCGAGGCTCAGTGGGATTTGGTAGATGAGCAGGTTCGCCACTTCTTAAACGCCGTCTCCACGATCATTTCGCCATAGCATCTAGTCGAACATAATCACGTTGTCCGGGGCAGCTTCCCCCGACTTTTCATCGATGGCAATATCACCAGTTTTGGCCATGGAAAACTCAACGTAACACTTAGCGTTTCCATCTTCGATCGGAATACAGATGATCGGGTTGTCGGTCTTGTGGACAACCATGTGATTTTTGCCGACGACGACTTCTGGCAGCCCGATACTCATCTTCACACCAATCTTGCCGAAATTGATTTTTGCTTTGCCGATCACTTGATTTGTCATTTCACCGGCAAGGTCTGCCATCATGGACTCATCAGGTTGAATGGAGTCGTCCATGAAAACTTTCTTTGCCAACAAATGAATCATCGGCTCGTCACAGGTCATGGAGCTTGAGCCGATCAGTCCATCTCCGGTAAATCCGATCAAACCCGTCACATAGCCGTGAGTGCTGCGGGACGATTTGACGAAGGGCTTGCCAATTTTCGGCTCATGTCCAAGATAAAACTCTAACACTTCCTTCGCGGCGGCGACAAAGCACTTGATGAGCCGCGTGTCATAGCTGCTAGCCTCCACTCGATCGCGCGTCCGTTGTTTAACGCGCGCCAATAAATCTGCTATCGGAAATGGCTTCACAAATATGTCGGTGATGCCTAGTTTTTTTGCTTTATCGAGGGCGCCATCATCCATGTGGCCGCTGGCGATAATGATGGCTGCGTCTCGGTTGAGCTTACTGCCTTTCGCTAAGGCAATGACCTGCAGGCCATTGATCGCCGGTAAGACAACATCAACAACTAATGCGTCAAAGCGCTGCTCGCGAATGGCATCCATAGCAAGTGGACCGTTTGCGCACTCGATAACATTGTAGTCAGCTTCGCGAAGCGCGTTGCTCATCAAACTGCGTAGGTCATTATCGTCTTCCGCCACCATGATCGACTTTTTGGTCATCTGCAAATCTCCTCTACAGCCAGCAAGATAAAGCTAAATACTTAGGCGCTTAAAGATAAATTCTGGAATCAATCGAATGATCGACATGATCGGCCACCAAAACCAAGGGAGATAGACGACATTGCGATTTTGGTGAATGGCGCGGTAGATGCCCATGCCGATGGCATCTGCGTTGGCGAATAGCGCTCCTTTCGGCAAATGTGCAGTCATCGGGGTCGAAACAAATCCCGGTTTGATAGTTAAGACGGAGACTCCTTGCGTTGCCAGTCGATTGCGCAAGCCCCCAAGGAAACAGGTTAGGGCCGCTTTTGAGCTGCCGTAAACATAGTTACTTTTGCGCCCTCGGTCGCCAGCGACTGAGGAAATGACGGCGATGCAGCCCTTGCGGCGGCCCCCGAATTCATTGGCGAGTTTTGTAAGCACATGCATGGGGCTCAAAAAATTGACGCGAAATACGTGCTCGGCTTGCGCGGCATCGGATTCACATGCCGATTGATCTCCTAAAACCCCTGAGGCAAGCAGCGCGATATCGATTCCGCCCATGGCGCGGTTGGCGGCAGCAACGATATCTATTTCGGAAATCAATTGCTCGGCATCAGCGACGTGCGTGTCAACTTGTGAGGCTCCTCGCGCCAATAGGTCGCCCTTGAGGATGGCAAGTCGTTCGCCATCCCGACCTTGTAAGAATAAGCGAGCACCGTCGGCCGCAAAGAGTTTGGCGGTCTCCTGCGCAATCGCTGATGTGGCGCCGCAGATCAATACTCGCTCGTGTGGCTCACGTTCCATGGCCCATTACCCTTTGCCAAAAGCTGGACGAAAATCCGGGATCGATCCATTTTTGGAACGCTTCCCATTGGGGAAATCCACGTTGAAACATTTCCGGTGTCATGTGGGCATCTTTAGCCGGATAGATTCGACCGCCTGCCGCTAACACTTCTGCGTCCAGTGCCGCAAAGAGTCGTCGCGTTGAAGCACCGCGATTGGCAAAGTCCAAAGAGATGGTGTAGCCCGGTTGGGGAAAGGAAAGCATCCCGGGCGAGGGCGCATCGCCAAATCGCTTGAGCACTCCCAGGAACGAGCCTTCCTGAGCCGCTGAGATCAGTTCAAAGAGCCGCTTGACAGTATTTTTTTCCTCGGTCGGAACCACGCACTGATACTGGAATAAGCCCCGTTTTCCATACAGCCGATTCCAGCCCAGGATGCGATCAAGTGGGAAGAAGAACGGATCAAATCCTTGGGTCAGGCGAACGTGATCCTGGCGCAGCCGTTTATAGTACAGATTGTTAAATGCTTTGATGGTCCAAGAATTTAATAGTCCACTCGGCGCGTCAAAGGGAATGCTAAGGTTGAGGGCTCGCTTGTTTGCGTTCGATAGTGCTGGTCGCGATGAGCTGGGGCAGTGATTGCCACGAATGAAGTGACCTCGACCCAACGCGGAACCGGAGGCAAGGCAGTCGATCCATGCGACGGTATAAGCATGACTTGTCTCGGAAGTGTCACAAAGTTGAAAGAAATCTTCCAAGCCAGCGTACCTGATGATTTCCACATCCAGTTGCGCCGTAGCAATCGGCACTAGCTGAATTTCCGCCCAGGCGATCAGCCCCGTCAGCCCCAGGCCGCCAATGGTGGCCCGAAATAAGTCGGCATTCTCTTGCGGTGAGCATTGGGTTGGCGGGCGGTCCCGTCGCCAAAGTTCAAATCGACGAACGTGCCGTCCAAAAGTGCCAGCGATGTGGTGATTTTTGCCGTGAATGTCATTGGCAATGGCGCCGCCGATGGTGACGAATTTTGTTCCAGGGACTACGGGCAAGAACCAACCTGCTGGTACGATGACGCGTAAAATGTCCGCCAGGCTGGTGCCTGCTTCACAGGTCAAAATGCCTTGCGTTCTGTCGAACTGAATGAGTCGGTTCAGTGGCGAGCAGTCGATGAGACGCCCATGCTGCAGCAAACAGGAGTCGCCGTAGCTGCGGCCCAGACCATGAGCCAAAACCTGTCGCTGGCGTTCGGATGCAAGCAACGCAGGTATATCGCTTCGCCAAAAGGACAACGATACATCTTGGTCGAAATGGGACGTCCTGCCCCACGACAAGGTTTGGGCACTCGCGCGCGCCATCGCATCTCCTATGCTGTCTGGCGCTATTCTAAATTATCGGAGGAATGATGTAAACTTACGGCTGGCTGGGGCCGCCTTAGATGGCATGAGAGATGAATAACCGCTGCAAGCTACCAAAGATGTCCCCAAAGCTGATCGGGTCACGCGCTTGCGGTTCGTACATCGGAATTCGAGGTCGACTTAAGACGCCTTCGCTACTCAGCAACGACGCCAAGCGCCAGTCCTTGAGGACATCAGTTACCAGGCGATCTTTGCCTTCAATTTTCATGACGCTGGAGACCAACCGAATACCGTGACTATAGTCGGCATAGGTGTTTCCATGGACGAGACTCAAAGGTTGGATTGCCGAGCCATTTGTGCGATGCCACCCATAGATGGCCACTCGTCGGGGTTGAGAGATCAGTCGCGAGGAAACGACGACGTCTTTCTTGTGGCCAGCCACGAGACTGCCTCGTTGCCGACCTTGCAGCTGCCGTTCGATGGTTTGATTGTGGGCGACGTAATAGTCATTTGAGACCATGCGCGATGTAGGTGCCATGGGGCTTGGCATGAGCCGCACTTCGGCTTGCTGATAGATCGTATCGACCATTTTGGAAGTGGGTAAAACAAAGCCATACAAATCGGCGATGGCTTGCGCTGTCATTGGATTAGTTGGAATTCGAACGAAGTCTTGGTCGGAACCTATCGCAAGGTAATCAGGCATGGCCCAGAAGGTGCCAGTCACCGTTTGCCCTCCCGGGACTACACCGCTGACGCGAACGGGCTGCAGCTGACGCAGGAAGCTGGGTACGTTTCCGCGCCGCAACTCATTGAGAATGGCGCGCTCGCGCTCTTCTGGACTATAGGACTTGGTCATGTTCATGAATTGCGAGCCGGTCATGGCATGTGACGGGCGGGCCGGGATCGTTCCACGAAAGGGGGCATCCGAATGGCTGATACAGCCGGATGAGCCTGTGGCCAAAGATATGGTCAGGGCGCTGATTCGGGCAAATTGTGGAACAAAATTTCGAATGGCGTCCTCCATTCGGTACACCCAACGCGACCATTAAATCCACTACGGGTCTGGGGTCTACCTCAATCCTCTAGGGTTGCCAACCATTGTGGCTATGAAAATGCGATATGAATACCTTATCGGCCAAATTTGGTAGGAACCTTAGCTTTTCATGCTAAATCCTGCAATTGCGGATGGTTGGCATTAGCCTTTGCTTGGCATGGCTCAGAAATTTTGCCTAAGGTCCTTGTCCTATAAACCGATACCCAAGACAGGGGAATCCACGCCCGAGGCAGGGCCCCAGTGTCGGCTCTTTAGATGAAGAAATCACGAATCATGTCGTTGGACTACCGATATCGCAGAAAGGCACTCGTGCCGACGTTGCTCGTGGCCTTGGCCGCCGTAGCGCGTGGGGCTCCGCATGTCGATGTGCGGTCAGAAGGGTCCCAGCCAGAGACTGCCGAATCTATCGCCAGCGACGGGGATAGGCACCTCGCTGTGTTGGATCCGCCCATGATCCCTGGCGTAGGTGAGCCGGCGACCGTGGCATCGCCCATGCCAGCAGCAGAATCTCTCGATTTGTTGACAGTTCCTGCAGCCGACCAGCCCAGTGTCTCGCCGGCTCCAGCAGGCGAAGCGCCAAGTGTGCCGCCCAAGAGTGAACCTAACTTGATACAAGCGGTGCCGGCCAAGCCGACCATTAAGGTGCCTGGCAAATGGCAGGATTCTCCGAATGCTACTACTCCACGCCCCACTTCAGCACCATCAGTGCCACCTCCCGCCGTAGCTGCGCCGCCCGCGCCACCTCCCGCCGTAGCTGCGCCGCCCGCGCCACCTCCCGCCGTAGCTGCGCCGCCCGCGCCACCTACTGTCGTGGAGCCACCTGCACAACCGGCCGTAGTGACCCCGCCAGAGTCACCAGCGGCAGCGAAAGGACTTCCATCTGGCTTTGTTGCGAATGTGCTGAAGTTACAGCCACAGAGCCTGCAAATTGTCCGCGACTGGAAGCGCGGCAACGGTGCCGTTTGGAAGGAACGCTGGACCAACCTGCACCCTGGTGCAAACGCTTGGTTCCTTTGGGAGGTCCTGGATGAGAAGGGGGCCGTTCAGGAGTTAGTGCATCTTGAAAATCCCTATCCCCAGTTGCAAGCTCTGGACTTCAGAGCTGACTCTGGGCCTGGAGTCGTCGTACTGCGTATGCAAAATACAGAGACACCGTGCTCCCTGATGGACGATGCGGCAAAGAGTGGAATCGCCGAAGCCCGGAAAGACATGCAGCCGTATTCGCCCCACTGTAAGGAGCGTTTGTTTGCTCGCCATCCAACCGCCGGTCGAGCCACCTCCAAAGAATTTGTGGCTAATTTCCTGCGCAAATTTGTTTGGGGCGGCGAGCAGATTACGACGTTAGTGAAGACGACGATCTATCAGGATCAGTTTCTTGCCAGCAGTGAAATCGAGAAGGAAGGTGGCGGCAGCCGCGCGGCAACCTTGCGGCGCGATGTGCCCATGAATGCGCGATTGTCACATGAGTATCAGGGCTCCCTCTTGAAAGTGGAGGATATTGCACTGCAACTACGCGGCGTCACTGATGGCCGAATGCCGGTGGGAGGTTGGGTCCCGGCGGCCATGTATGATGGTGTTTTTATCAGTGCCATTGAGCCGCGTTTTATCAGCGATGATTTGATGAAGAGCTATCCAAATCGAGTGGCAGCACTTGATCAGATCGAGCGCAAGGCGCTGGTGTACATGGTCGCATTTGATTTGAGTCGAATGAATTTAGAGTTTGCCATGGGAACGGAGCACCCTTCCGTGGAGTGGTCCGAGCGAATACTGCCTAACATGCATGATAAGAGTGTAGGCGGACCGGACGGGTTTTCATCGCTTAAACCCCTAGTTGTTACGGGACGAGTGAACCCGGTCGCTGCTCGCAGCGTCGTGGCAACGTTTACTGGCGGCTTCAAACGCAGTCACGGAGCGTTTAAGTGGGGCGAGCTCAGCTTGAAGAATCGCGGTAGTCACTATGGTTTTATGGAGCAAGGAGTCATACTGAGTCGGCTGCAACCAGACTTGGCGTCCATAGTCATCGATATTGGCGGTGGCGTACGAATGAAAACCTGGGAACCTAATGATGATGATTCTATACTGCCTCAGGTACGCCATGCGCGGCAAAACGGCGTTCCGATCATTGAGGGTGTCGATACAAATACGCAGATGCCCGTGCCGGGCAAGCTGGTGAGTCGTTGGGGCGCTGGAAACTGGTCTGGATCGATTGACAGCAAACAGAGAGCATTACGCGCCGGCATCTGCTTGCAGCAGAGCGGGCGCCGCTCCTATCTATTGTACGGATATTTCACGAGCGTCACCCCGAATGCTATGGCTCGGGTGTTTCAGGCTTATGGCTGCACCTATGCGATGCATCTGGACATGAACGCACTTGAGCACACCTATTTGGCACTGGTCAGCCGCAAGGAACAGGGTTTTGTTGTGGAAAATTTCATCAAGGGCATGGAGGTATTGGACTCGAAGCACAAAGATGTTTCCTTGCCGCGCTTTATCGGAACATCGGACAATCGAGACTATTTCTACTTAACTACGAAATAAGCAAATACACGGGAGTCAGGGATGAAGCGAGCAGCGCGGGTCATTATTTTGCGGGCGATCTTGTGTAAAGCGTCGCTGCTGCTTAGCATCGAAGCGCTGGCAAATGCGGCACTGAAAGAGCAAAATGAAAAATTATTTACGTTGATGTCTGCTCGCCTGCAGCTAACTCCCGAGCAATTGACCGCCGTCCGAAAAATCATCGAATCCGGACCGTTTATTGGTCAGGGCAATCCTGCCGTGGCCCGCCGACCGATGACGGAAGCTGAATGCCATGACCGAGCGAAAGCTGCGGGAATCAATTTTGAGAATGTGGAATTTCAAAAAATTTGTGGTGCACCTTATATGGCACCGCTCTTTGATCCGCAGAAGGAAAAGGCTGAACAGGCGAAAGTCTGCATCGATCAGTTTGAGTTTCCAAACATTCCTTGCACCTACCCGGTGGTCTGGACGCGCGCTAACGAAGCGGCACAAATCTGCGAGGCCATGGGCAAGCGCCTTTGTGATGCGCATGAGTGGGAGGGCGCTTGTGAAGGACAGTTGTTGCCTCCAGACTACGATTTCGCTGCGGCTAAGGGTAAATCTATGGAGCAGGCGGTGAAGGCCATGCGCCAATCTCACAATCGTCAAGCGGACAAGGCGCAGCGCTGGACTTATGGGGCTCCTCGCCGTAAGGGCGTTTGTGCCATGAATAGCGTCAAAAGCGAAGGCTGCGACGGCGGCAATTGGCAAAAGTGCGGCAGTAATACCTATCCCTCTGGCAGCTTTACGGAGTGCCGAGGGTCCCTGCAGGTATACGATATCCACGGCAATGCGGCCGAGCACATGAGTTTGCCCTTAGCTCCGGAAGAGTTAGGCGCCGTGGCTGGCAAGAGTCGTGGCGTCACCGAGATGAAGGGCAGCTGGTTCATTTGGGACAAGTATGAAGCACACCCCGATTTCTGTCGCTGGCGTGCTCCATTTTGGCATGGATCCAGGGTCATGCATCCGGATAGCCATCATAACTATCATCTAGGCTTTCGCTGCTGCAAAGATGTGCAGACGGTAGCTCCTTGATCCCCCCTCCCGCAGGCCATGGGAATTTCCCTGGCCTTCTCCGCTGTCTCCTAATAAGATTGGCCGGTTAACACCGAGTCCTTGACAGCGAATGGCGCACTTAATAGAGGCTGCGCCTGCCACAATCATTCTGGCAACGATGAAGGGGAGCCCATGGCATCATTAAAGTATTTATGCGCGATGTCGATTGCCGTTAGCGTTTTGTTTTCGAGGGATATAGCCTTCGCAGCTGGCGCGTCCTACGACAGCAGCCGATATGGACTTGAAGTCATGAATGGCCGCAAGAATTTGCAATGGCAGAACGCGGATGCGGGCGCGGCGGATGGGCAAGTTTGGCAGGTTTCTGGGATTTGGTACCCAAGCGATTTCTTGGCCGCTGGCTTGCAATACACCAATACGAACTTTCTTGCCGATAGCTTGGGGCCATTTAGTAACGGCGCGGTGGGTCATGATCTTGGCGTAACAGCTCGGTTTTTAACGCCGACGGTGCGGTGGAAGGGGCTTGGAATCGGGGCCTTCCTTCGTCTTTCGGCCACAGCAATGTCCCAACACCAGGTGGCTGCGACGACCCGAGACGAAGAAGAAAGCATACTATTGAAGGGCTCGCCATCCCCCGTTGATTACCTCATGAAGTTTCAGCGCGTTGGACCTCGTGCCGGAGCCGGAATTGCCTTTGACTACGACCGCACATGGCGCCTGTCGGCGGAATGGGCGGCGGCCAGTGAGAAGTGGGTGAAGCGGCAGGTTCTCGTGGAAAAACAAAGGGCTGCTTATGACCCGCAACCTGGCGGTAATTTTCTGAGTTCTGAATTTATGCTTGGGCTTGAATTCATCGAATAAATGCGGCTCGCCGTTGTGGACGATTGCTGGTCAGGAGAGGACTGCAGATACCATGCAAGGTGTGAAGCCTGCGGCGGTGCGACCGCTCAAGAAAAAGGTGAAGGCCAAGCAAAAGCCGGTTATTGGCTGGCGAGAGTGGGTAGCGCTGCCCGACTTGCACATTCCTCATATCAAAGCGAAGGTGGATACCGGGGCCCGCACTTCCGCCTTACATGCCTACGATATTGCTGAATTTCGGAAACACGGACATCTATGGGTGCGCTTCAAGGTGCATCCTTATCAGCGCAATCCTGTCTACAATGTGAAAGCAGAAGCAAGGGTCGTTGATCAGCGGCATGTTCGAAATTCTGGGGGCGAGATTTCCTTTCGACCGGTCATTGAAACGGTCATTTCGCTCGGTGATTACCATTGGAAAATAGAGTTAACCCTTGTAGATAGGTCGGAAATGGGCTTCCGGATGCTGCTTGGCAGAGAGGCAGTGAAGGCCCGCTTTGTGATCGATGCGGCTCGTTCAAGTATCGTTGGCAAAGATCCTCGGCCCAAGCACAAAACCACGAAAGTGTAGAGCTCTTATGAAGATTGCGATTCTGTCCAGGAACAAGAACCTCTATTCAACGCGCAGGCTTGTCGAGGAGGGAAGAGCTCATCATCACGAAGTTGAAGTGATCGACTATCTGCGTTGCTACATGAATATTACGTCGCATCGGCCCAGAGTCGTTTATGCGGGCCGCGAGATGGATGACTTTCATGCTGTCGTGCCGCGCATCGGCGCCTCGCACACTTTTTATGGAGCCGCGGTGGTGCGGCAGTTTGAAATGATGGGTACGTTTACGGCAAATAAATCTCAGGCCATCTCTCGCAGTCGAGACAAGTTGCGCTGTCTGCAAATTTTGGCGCGTAAGGGCGTAGGCCTGCCAGTCACTGGTTGCGCACATTCTACGAAGGACGTCCAGGGTTTGATTGCCATTGCGGGCGGCGCGCCGTTGGTGGTGAAATTGCTTGAGGGGACGCAAGGAATTGGGGTGGTCTTGGCGGAAACAAAAAAAGCGGCCGAGTCTGTCATTGAGGCCTTTCGAGATTTGGACGCAAATATTCTTGTCCAGCAGTTCATTCGAGAAGCGGATGCCTGTGATATCCGTTGTTTTGTGGTTGGTGGCGAGGTTGTAGCGGCCATGATGCGTCGTGGAGCTTCTGGTGAGTTTCGCTCCAATATCCATCGCGGTGGTCGAGGCGAGCAGGTCGATATCAATGATGCCGAACGAGCTACTGCTATCGAGGCTGCTGAGGCTATGGGATTAGGTGTTGCCGGCGTTGATATTTTGCGCTCTAGTAATGGGCCCGTTGTTATTGAAGTGAACTCTTCTCCCGGCTTGGAAGGCATTGAGACGACGACGGGAGTCAACGTCGGCAAGGCCGTTGTCGAGTACATTGAGAAGAACGCCTCGCACGGGCACCGGCCTGATCGCATCGATTCATAGCACCCCCTACAGCACGAATTTTAGTCCGTATCCGGTTGGGTATGGACCTTGCTTATTAAATCGTATGACCCGCGCCATGGCGTGGTAGCCGCGGTTCTGTCCGTGCGGCTTGATATAGACCCGCACCACCTCATTTGGTGCAAAAATCTCCCGGCCGGTAGTCACGAACATACCCGAGCGAGAGACATTGATGGCCATGCCTTTGATGTATTTCTTGTGGCGGTGCAGTAGGACTTTCGCATTGATGGCAAACCGGGGCGCAGCTTTCAGCGTTCGCTGCAAGTGCGCCGTACGTGGCACGCGCGTGCCTTGATGCAGCTGCCGACTTTCAATTGGGGCGTTGTTGGGAACTGTACCGTTATCCTGCATCTGCCGGCTGATACGTCGGGCCACGAGAACCTGATCCATGTAGCGCAGCATGGAAATGACTTCATGCATCTCAGGCGTAATCATGACTCCTCCAAGTCGACTCCGAAAAAGTGAAGACCGAATCTTCGCCCCATATCTCGGCGCCCTGGCCGGCAAGCTTTCGCCTGGCCTCTAAGGTGCTGAAACCAATAAAAAAACGCCGCTTGATTGGCGGCGTTGGGGGAGCTATCCGAGGAGGCAGCTGACTATTTCGCGGTAACTTGGACTTCAGCCTTTTCGATGACCACGTCTTCGACGGGCCGATCCATACTGTCCGTATCGACGCCACCAATCCCCAACACGACATCTAAGCTGGCTTGGTCTGCGGTTTGGCCAAATGCCGTGTACTGGCGATCCAGGTACGGAACCTTCCCGAGACAGAGAAAAAATTGCGATCCCGCCGAGTTCGGATCTTGCCGCCTGGCCATCGACAGTGTGCCGGCGACGTGAGCCGTATCGTTAAACTCAGCTGGCACGGTAAAGCCTGGGCCGCCTGTGCCGTTCCCATCCGGGCACCCGGCCTGAATGACAAAGTTAGGCACAATGCGGTGGAACTTGATTCCATCGTAGAATCCGGAGCGGGCCAGCCCAATGATGTTCTTGCAGTGGAGCGGCGCTTTATCTGGGTGCAAGTTAAGTCGAATCATACCGCGGTTGGTATTGAAGATCACTTGATATTGGTTTTGATCAAAGTCAATATCGCGCTGTGCCTCTTGAATTTTTTGCTTCATTCGAAGGTCCTCTGTAAAGGGGCCGATTAGAGCATGTCGGGGCAGGGGAAGCAAGAACGGATGTGTTACTCAGCTCTGGTGCGACAAAACTTAAAGTACTTGCAAGAAACTTTCGGGGCTACCGTCGTGCGCGATACCTTTGTCGCCTACGAGTCACTCTCGATCCAAGATCCGAAGAAGTATCGTCCGCTCAGTGCCGACCGCGGGCGTATTTTCCCAAATGGTTTCACGACAGTAGTGGCGGGGAATGGCCCGGAGCGATTGATTATGCCCATGCGCTACCAGGCTTGGCCAAGCGGACATGCAGAAGACCCTCAGCGCTTGTCCCTTTATAATGCCCGGCGCGACAATCTCCATTCGCCGTTTTGGCGCGACCTGTTCCTCAAGCATCATGGATTCGTTGTTGTGGAAAAATTCTTTGAGTGGGTCCAAGTTCGCGATCTGCTGCGCGCTGAGCAAGTCAATATTGAGACCATCAAAGACGAGTTTGCCCGCCAGAGCGAGGAGCGGCGAAACCGGATTTTGGCTGCTGGCAAGCGTTACTCTCAGACGCCCACGGAAAAGCTAGACCCCCTGCAGCGGAAGGTGATCATTGAATTCACGCCAGAAAGTGATGAGCCCATGCTTGTCCCCGTCATCTTTGCCGAACGAGAGATGCCGGATGGTCAGATTTTTCGTAGTTTCGCTGTAGTTACCGACGATCCGCCGCCGGAGGTTTTGGCAGCGGGGCATGATCGCTGCCCCATATGCCTATCTTCCGAGCAGCTAGCTGATTTTCTGAATTGTCGAGGGTCGTCACCAGGAGCTATGCTCCAGTTGTTGCAACAGGGCCAAAGACCGCTATTTAAACACGCTTTGGCAAGCTAATTGGAATCGGGGTACCCCATGGCAGCGCCACGCGTCGCGGCACAGTTGAATTTGCGAAATACGGAAGTCGCCTTTCAGTACCTCAGCACACCTCAGCTCTATCGGGCAAGTTTGCTATTTCGCGCTATGGGCAGTCCGGCTCTGGTCAAGGCCGGACCGCGAATGGTGGGCGCCGCCTTGAAGTTGCACTTACCCATTACTCCTTTGGTGCAGCATACAATTTACCGCCAATTTGTTGGTGGCGAAACCGTCGAGGAATGTCGTCAGGTGATCGATCGCCTCGCTCAGTTTGATGTCCATACGATTTTAGACTACGCCGTGGAGGGCGGCCAGGATGAGGCCGAATTCGCCAAGACCTACGAGCGCTTGCAGGCCACAATTACGGCCAGCGCTGCCTTGCCGTCTGTGCCCTATGCGGTGTTTAAAATCACAGGTCTTTGCGATGCGGCGCTGCTGACTAAGGTCAGTGTCAAAGAGACTCTTTCTGCAGCTGAGCAGCAGCGCTGGGGGGTGGTTGAGGCGCGGGTGCTCAGCTTGTGCGAGCAAGCAGCCAACAGTGGGCTTAAGATCATGATTGATGCAGAAGAGACCTGGATTCAGCCTGCGATCGATGGTTTGGCGCATCAAGCCATGTGCCGCTGGAATCAAGGCAAAGCCGTGGTTTACAACACGGTTCAGATGTATCGCGCCGACAGGGCGGAATTCCTGCGCCAGTCGGCTAACGAGTTGGCGAAAGCAGGTGTGCACTATGGCGTGAAGCTGGTGCGGGGTGCGTACATGGAGAAGGAAAGAGAATCAGCCCGCCGAAGTCGGCGTGCCAGCCCCATTCAGGTCGACAAAAAGGCAACCGATCAAGCGTACGATGACATGCTGGCGCATTGCATCGACCACATCGAACACATGGCCATCTGCGCAGGAACTCATAACGAGTCTTCCACGTTGTTGCTCGCCGAGCTACTTGACCAAAAGGGCATCGCTCGTGATGATCCGCGCGTTTGTTTTTCCCAACTGCTCGGCATGTCCGATAATCTATCGTTTAACTTGGCGCATCACGGCTACCAAGTCGCCAAGTACGTTCCGTACGGACCCGTCGTCTCCGTTTTGCCATATCTGTTTCGACGTACCGAAGAAAACTCATCCATTCAAGGCCAGGTCGGACGAGAATTATCCATGATCAATGAAGAACTAACACGTCGACGCGGGCAGTCCTAAGAGGAGGATCCGGTATGCATGCCTATCAGGAGTTACTGCGGCAGATTTTGCAAAATGGCGAAAGCCGCGATGATCGCACAGGCACTGGCACCTTAAGCATTTTCGGCTATCAGTCCCGATACGATTTGGCGCTGGGCTTTCCGCTGGTGACGACCAAGAAGTGCCACCTAAAATCGATCGTGCACGAGTTGCTCTGGTTCCTGAGTGGTGACACGAATGTGCAGTATTTGCGTGAAAACGGCGTGAGCATTTGGGATGAGTGGGCCGATGCGAACGGAGACCTAGGACCTGTTTATGGCTATCAGTGGCGTCACTGGGGGCAAACCTGGAAATCTCGGGTCGGTTCCAGCAATACCTTGACGGACTTTGTCGGTGGCATTGATCAAATTGCCGGGGTGATTCAAAACATTCGTGACAATCCAAAGTCCCGTCGCCACATCGTCAGTGCGTGGAACTGCTCGGATCTAGAACAGATGGCGCTTCCTCCTTGTCACACCATGTTTCAGTTTTTTGTGCACGAAGATCGGCGACTTTCTTGCCAGTTGTATCAGCGCAGCGCGGACGCCTTTTTGGGCGTGCCATTTAACATCGCAAGCTACGCCTTGTTGACGATGATGGTGGCACAAGTTGTCGACCTGCGGCCTGGACTCTTTATTCATACTCTGGGTGATGCTCACCTCTATCGCAATCACATTGAGCAGGCCAAGCTCCAGCTGACGCGGGATCCGCGGCCGTTGCCGACGATGCATCTGAACCCCGCGGTTCGTGATATCTTCGAGTATAAGTTCAGCGACTTCCGGTTAGAGGGCTATGATCCCCATCCCGCCATCCGCGCCGAGATTTCCGTATGAAGTTGTCAATGATCGTCGCCATGAACGAACAGCGCGTTATTGGTGTCGAGAATCGCTTGCCTTGGCATTTGCCCGAAGACTTGCGTCGATTTAAGCAGCTTACCATGGGGCATCCCATCATCATGGGGCGCAAAACCTTCGAGTCGATTGGACGAGCGTTACCAGGTCGACCCAACTTAGTGCTAAGCCGACAAACCGGCAAGGAATGCGCAGGGGCGGCATGCTTTCCTGATTTGTCCTCTGCGGTGCAGTATTGTCACAACGCTTTGGCAGCAAACGAAGTCTTTATTATCGGCGGAGCCACAATTTATGAACAGGCGCTGCCGGATGTGGACACAGTTTATGTAACGGAAGTCGACAAAGATGTGGTGGGCGATGCTTTTTTTCCACGATTGACCGCCGAGGATTTTCGTTGTGAAGACGAGCCCTGGCAGGTTAGTCAGGGTGCTGAGCATTTGCGTTACCGTTATCTAACTTTTCGTCGCGTCTGAAGTGAACGCCCCCGGAAGGGCGTCCGAAGCACGAGTGCCGCTATTTTTTGCTCTTACCCTTGCTACTTTTCTTGGATTTGTGCGCCGTTTTAGCGCGGCTCGCCGGGGGGCTGACCACAGTAGCAGCCATAGCTGGCCGGGGATGCTTTTTCGCGTAGTAAATGAATCCCAGGCCTAAGAGGATCATCGGTATGCTGAGCAGCTGCCCCATGTTGAGAACCATGCCAGCCTCCCACGCCTCTTGATTCTCCTTGGTAAATTCGATCAAGAACCGCGCCAAGAAAACCCACACCAAGAAGATGCCTGGAATGAGCCCTTGGGGCAGGCGATTTGGGAATTTCTTCATCAAGTAGCGCAGAAACAAATACAGGCCAAAGTAGGCGGCTGATTCGTAGAGCATAGATGGGTGCCGTGGTTGGTCGTCGACGCGAGTAAAGCGGATCGCCCAAGGTACGTCCGCAGGCTTGCCGAGAATCTCAGAATTGAAGAAGTTACCAAGTCGAATGAAAGCGCCGGTAAGGGCGATGGGATAGGCCAAGCGATCCATCAGCCAGAGCACGGGCTGATCGGGACGCAAACGCGTGTACCACCAAATGGCGATCAGTACGCCCGTGGCACCACCATGCGAGGCCAACCCTCCGCGCCAAACGTATAGAATCTCAATGGGGTTAGCGAGGAAGTAGTCTGGCTCGTAAAACAAACAGTGGCCAAGACGCGCGCCAATCAACGTGCCGCCAATGAGCATGTATAGCAGCAAGTCGAGATCCTTGGTCGAACGGCCTTCAGCCGTATACATCTGAACCATGGATCGATAGCCAAGAATAAAACCCAGCGCAAAGAGTAAGCCGTAATAACGGATTTGCAGCGCGCCAAAGGATACGATCTGCGGTTCAATATTCCATTCCATGACGCCTCCAGACGAACAAGCGGATTTTCCTGTAGTTTAGCGATTTTGGCGGGCGATGGAAAGACAAGTTACCGAGGGATCATCGGGCGTAGCCTTGTTCATGGCTCAGAAGCCATCCCTTGGTGCTGGCGCCCCCCGAACCGGAATATTTTCCTAGCTTGCCGGTACTGGGCAGGACTCGGTGACACGGAACGAGCAGTGGCCATGGATTTAGGGCCATGCAGCGGCCGACGGCACGCGCGGCGCGCTCGGAACCGGCTAGTTTTGCAAGCTCGCCATAGGTGCGGGTTTCACCGATAGGGATCGACCGACAGGCCGCATAAACGGCTCGTTGGAAAGGTGTGAATTGGGAATCGTTGAGGGGAACGACTGCAAGGTCGCAGGTGTTACCGGCAAAAAAGTCTGTAAGCTTGTCTACGGCCTGTTGCAAGCCGTCAGGCACAGCGGCATTGCCCACTTTCGTTGCGATAGACTTTATATTGGACGGCTCGTTTGCTTCGGCCCACGCAATGCGCGTGACGCCCATGGCATCGCCTGTAATCGTCAAGATTCCGATCGGCGTTTTCAGCGGCAGAGTCACGCAGGCGGATTTAGAATACATGTTCATATCCTCGTCCGAGGAATGGAGTGACGCGACCCTGATCGTCAATGCACTGCTGAGCAGAATTGGCAGTCAATTCCCCTAGCCGGGTGAGAGCCGAACCAGGGATGATCGGATCCACTTGCAGCTGCGCCCACACAGCTGGGTCGAGCGCCAATAGCAATTCAAAATCCTCGCCGTCGGCAAGAGCCTGCTGCAGGCGCTGTTCAGCGGAGCCCGCTTGCACATCTTGGTGAATGGGTACCTGACTGGTGTGTAGGTCGAAGCCACATCCCGAGGCGCACGCCAATCGCGGCAAATCGCTGGCTAGGCCATCACTGATGTCCATGAGTGCATTCACTGGGTACCGATCCAAAATATCTTGGATCAATTGCAGCCGGGGCTGAAAATACAAATGACGACTCGATGACAGAGATCCTCCTAAAGGTCCCGTCACAACCAAGACATCGCCAGGGGATCCGCCTGATCGCAAAATGGGGCCTCTTGGGTGCGGCACTCCCATGATCGCCACCGTGAGCGAAAGGGGGGAGTCCCAAGATGTCGTATCGCCACCAACCAGCGAGACGCCATGCTGAGTCGCCAGTGCCTGCATTCCGGCAAAGATGCGCCGCGCGTAGTCCTGACCACAGCCTCGATTTAGTGTAAGTCCGACGAGGGCAAATCTGCCGACGCCGCCCATAGCTGCCATATCACTGAGATTGACGGCAAGTGCCTTGCGGCCGATGAGTTCAGGTGTGGTGGTTAATGAGTCAAAGTGCACCTGATCATTCAGGGTATCGCAGGCCACCAACCAAGGGTTCAGAGCATTGCCAACGACGGCGGCATCATCGCCAGGGCCTACAACCACCTCCGCCCCTTGCGGCAGGCTGTTCGCCAGCCAGTCAATCAGCACTTGTTCCCCGTTACCATTCATCAAGAAATAGTCCTCGCAGATCTTCGACAGACAATCGGTGTCGTTCACCGACGAGTCCAACTTGTCGCGCCGCCATAGCCAACACCTGTTGTGGATGGTACCCTTCGCCGCGAAGCCGACTAATGCCAGCTGCGGCGTCTCGTTTGCTGAGTTTACGGCCGTCGGCATCGACGATGAGATCGTGATGGGCAAACACGGCGGGCGCCTTTCGTCCGAGCATGTCGGCCATCATGATTTGCCGACCCGTGGAGTCTAATAGATCATCGCCGCGAATGACTAGATTGATACCATCAGCCATGTCATCAACGGTGACGGCAAATTGGTACGTCCAGTTACCATCTCGATCGCGCAAAAGCACATCGCCGCACTGCTCGCCGGGAGTTTGTTCCTGGTCTCCTTGCAGGACGTCGGTAAATGCGACCTTATCGTCAGGAATCAGCAGGCGCAGACCCAGGCCGGCGGCGGGTTCAAGCTGCCGATGGCGGCAGGTTCCAGCGTAGTGGATCTCGTCACCCGCATCGACGGTGATTGCGGCTTGAATATCGCGGCGTGAGCACGAGCAAGCATACACATGTTGCCCTGTGCTTTCGAGGTCGTGCACCGCCGCAAAATAGCGCTGCCAATGATCACTTTGACGAAAGTTCGAGGCGCTATAGGCGGAACTGACTCCATCGTGGGGTTCAAGTCCGAGCCAATCCAAATCGCGCAAAATGCCGTCTTCAAATTCCTTGCGGCAGCGACCCGTATCGTGATCTTCCATGCGCAAATAGATGCGAGCCTTGAGGCAACGGCCGATTCCCCAGACGTGCAGGGCAGCCGCAACGTGGCCGAGGTGCAACGCGCCAGTCGGCGAAGGAGCGAAGCGGGTCACCGGCTGCAAGCCGCCATCTGAAAAAATACTCTTTAGTTTTAGAATGTTGCCTTGCGTCTTTGGACTCATAAACCTCTCATCAAATCCCCCGCATCCTAGGAAACCCTCGGTTCATTAACGCGCTTGCGCCGAGAATTCAACGATCCGGTTTCCGAGAAGCCTTCGATCGTGATACCCTAAGTGTTCATGAGGAGTCTCCTGTTGATTCGCATTTTCTTTGCACTTACGTCTTTGGTTCTCTGGTCCTTAAGCGCGCAAGCCAGCGCACCCTGGGTACTCAAACTGGACCTTTCCGGCACTACATCTGCCTCCGCGATTGATATGGTTCCCACCAGCCTGCCGGATGGGGCTGGATTGCAGCGCCGCCTCATTCAATTAGCCTTAGAGCACGTGGAGTTGACGCACGTTCCCTATGTTTGGGGAGGTGCCCGCATCGGCTCCATGGACGAATGCGTCGCGTGCCGGCAGTGTGTTCGTCGCAATAACATCGCCCTTGAGGAGCGCTCGCGTCTTTGCAAGGAATGCCGCAAGTGCGGCATGGACTGCAGTCACTTTGTGCACTCAGTTTATGCGAATGCTGGACTCGATTACCCCTACGCCTCATCGCGCGAGCTGGCAAAACAAACGTCTCCGGGCATTTTCCGCAATTACAATTTGGTCGACCTCGGGCGGAACTTGCAAAGATTGCAGCCAGGGGACTTGGTGGTGTATCCCCGACACATCGTCATGGTGACTCGCGTCACTGGACTGGGCCGAGCAGACATCGTGCATATTTCTCGTTACCGACAGGGCCCCGAGCGGCATGTTGGTGGGTTCCGATTGGACCAAGATGTGGATTTAGATGCCTATCGCGGTGGGTTTGTGCGCGTCTTGCGCCACCGGCGCTTGATTGACCCGACGCCCCAATGGCCAGTATCGGGCCGGCAACTTCTGAGTTTCGCCACTCCATCGCCTCCCTTTCGGACAGTTGTCGGCTGAATATGCACGGGCCTCGGAAAACAAGCGCACCGCGCGTCGCCGTGTTTGATTCCGGGGTTGGTGGTCTCAGCATTCTTGAATCCATTTTGGTGGCGATGCCCGGCCTCGACATCGTGTTTTGCACCGACTCGGCGGCCTATCCCTACGGAACGAAAACCGAGGAGTTTGTGGATGAGCGGGTGTCGCTTGTCGTCCGAGCCCTCTGCCAGCAGACGCAGCCAGATTTGGTAGTTGTGGCCTGCAATACGGCCAGCACCGTGGCCTTGCCGCGACTGCGTTCTGAACTCTCAGTACCTGTGGTTGGCGTGGTTCCAGCTATCAAGACGGCGAATGGGCTGAGTCGAACACGGGCCATTGGCTTGTTGGCAACGCCGGCAACTGTTCGGCGACCCTACACGGACAGACTCATTCAGGAGTTTGCTGCCGACTGCCAAGTGATCAAAGTCGGTTCTGCCAAATTAGTAGACTTGGCCGAGGAGTGGATCGTCGGAACTGAGCCTGATCTGCACATTATTCAACGCGAATTAGCGCCGTTCTTTTCACCCTCGTTACCGGTGCCGGTAGATGCGATTGTTTTGGGATGTACACATTTCCCTCTATTGCGGCAGCATCTCGCCCTGGCGAGTCCGCGCCCCGTGCAGTGGGTTGATTCAGGAGAAGCCATCGCGCGGCGTTCGGCGCACGTGTTGCGCGAAGTTGGTTTTGCAGACGCCACTTGGCAGTCCAATGCTGGCCCGCAACGCCGCCAGGCGTATATGACTGGTGGACATGCCGCGCACCCCTTGTCCGGCGCCTTGGTGCATCGGGGCTTCGCAGTTGCGACGCTGGATGTCTGATTCGCGCACGTCGCCAATCGAGATTAATACGAGTGCAATAGGGATATGTTGTCCGGCAAGACGCGAAAAACAAAGGCCGGCCAATTGGTATCACGGCCGGCGCTGAATACTTCGCCCCTTTGGAATGTTCCGAGCTGTCCAGGGAATTGGGCTTGGCCGATTTGCCGGGTTAACTGCATGCGCGTCATCGCCCGCTGTGTCAATGCCTGGACCGCAACCCCGCCGGCAATATGACCCATCAGACGAAAGTCCACTGCTCGTGCCATGCTTGGGTCAAGAAAGCTACTGCCTGCTGCCGGATGGCTCACAGACGGCGGTAGCTGGTCGTATAGCCCTACATAATCCGCAAATAGCGAACCCGCAAGCGCATCGTCAAATGGCTCAACGAGCGACCGTCCACGCCATTCCTGGCTGCCGATGAACCTCACTCGTTTGACGCCGAGGAAGCGAAGCAGTTTTAGGACATGGCGAACGGCGCGAAAGTCATCGGGCAGGAAAATGGCATCAAAGTCCGTGGCCGGTTGCAGCGCGACTTGGCTGGGATCAAACCGTTCTTGGCGCGCTACAGCCTCGGCTTGACGGCGCTCGACGAGGGCCTTGTACTCTTCTTGCCGCTGAGAAGGCAGTAGTTGCAGCAATTGCCGCGCTGCTTCTTCCAAGGCGGGATACTGCCCGGGGAGATAGGTGACATCGCGAACAAGTGTCAGTTCATGCTTTGGCATTTTGGACGTGAAGGCGCTGGCCAAGCGAGCGGCAGACTCGCGAGCAGGACGTAGGATGGCAATGCGACGGTAGCCCTCACTGCGAGCAGCTTTGGCCAGAGAGTCGGCTAAGTGATCGATGTCAGGAAAGACACGAAATGCAAAATGATGGCTGAGATCAACATGCTCTGAGCCGTTGATGATCAACGTTGGCATACGAAGTTTTTTCGACCAATTGGCAAGCAATTGGGCTTCGCCGGTGCTGATGCCGCCGACCATCAACCGGATTTCATTGGTCAGGAGGTGCATGCGCATTTGTTCCCACAGGCGGCCAGCATCGCCGGCGGTATCGGCGAAGATGACATGCGATTCTGAAGAGCCGTTCAGACGAAGTGAGCTTTCGATCCCTGCCTTTACCGCTTGGCCCGCTTCAGCTGCAAGCCCTGTTAGTGGCAATAAAACGAGTACGCGAGCCTGTTTGCCAATTTGCATGGAATCTTGCAGTTGACGCATGGCCGTGACAATTTGTGCTGGGTCTTGGCAGACTGCGGGTGTGAGGGTCGCCAGACGCTGCACAACTGGTCGGATCTTTGGTGTTGATCCGCGGCTGGCAGGCTGAATCAGGTTCTTCCAAGCGGGTACGTAGTCCGTAAACCAATGCATGCAGCCGCTCACCATGCGGGCATCTTCTGGTCGGATCGCGGGGCGCACCTTTTGCATGGCAGCCGACACTCCTGCGCTGAGTCCAGACTGGCTAGTGTGATGGCGCGATGACGAAGTTGTGCCCATGGCCTTAAAGCCAGTCACGACGCTTATCGCCAGCGAAAGTAGTTGGAATGCGATTGGCTTATGGGATGCGAGCATAGACGGCTAATATCCAAATATGTTGCGAAAACCTTGGTCACGACGCACAACATCAAGGTCTGAACGCTCCTTGATGGGTGTGCGGCCCTGTAAAAAGTACATGCGAATGCCGCTTGGCGATTGATGGCCAAAGCGGGGATCTATGACTGCAGATTCAATCCCTGGTGGCTCCGTGAAGTTTGATGGTGGCGCGATCGCCAAGGCTTGGTTCATGAAGCTCTCCCAAATCGGAAGTGCCAATGATCCCCCGGTAGACTTGCCCAGTATTTCCGCCTGATCATCGGTTCCCACCCACACGATCGTGACCATTTCCGGGGTATAGCCACAAAACCAGTTATCGGTGGATCGGTCCGAGGTACCGGTTTTTCCAGCTGCGACACGAGCGAACGATGCCGCACCCGCACCAGTACCGTGGCGTAACACGTCTTTCATGCCCTGGGTCATGAGATATGCAATCTGCGGTGAGAGGGGACGCGACGTGCGCATTTCCAAAGTTGGTGCCTCATACAAGACCTTGCCTGCCCGATCAGTGATGCGGTTGATGGCTATGGGTTGTATCAATTTTCCTTCAGCAGCGAAGGTGCTATACATGCGGGCCAGGTCGAGCATCGTGACTTCTGAGGAGCCGAGCGCCGTACCAATTTCGCGTTTGAGCGGCGATGTAACGCCCAAGCGTCGGGCATGTTCGAGGAGAGCATCCATACCAATCTTGTTTGCTAGTTCGATCGTTGGAGTGTTCATGGAGTGGTAAAAGGATCGAAGTAACGTGGCCTCTGATAGGAACTCTTGCTGATAGTTCTTTGGTCGATAGGTGTCGATGGCGATAGGCGCGATGAGCAGCATATCTGACCAATTCCACGAGCGGTTTAGCGCTAGGGAAAATACCGCCGGCTTAAATGCCGATCCAGGTGAACGCAAGCTGCTCACGGTTCGGTTAAACTGGGAAACTCGATAGTCCCGTCCTCCCTGCATCGCTAGAATCTCACCTGTGCGGGGGTCGACCGTTAGCATGGCGGCTTCAATAGCCATACCCGATTTTGCCCGATCGCCGACTCTGCGGCGATAAACCCGTGACTCGACCTTTTGCAGGTGAGACGCGTTCGACTGAATGGCGGCAGTCGCAGCCGACTGCATGGATTGATCGAGTGTCGTGTGGATGCGCAGGCCGGAGCTCTGGATGGGAAGGTCGCCTAGGATTCGGCTGGCTTCAGCCTCGATATAATCGATGAAGTAAGGAGCAGCCTGTAGGCGAACAGGTTTGTAATCTTGATATTGGATGGACTGCTTAGCCCATTGTTGAGCCGATTCCTGCGTTAGGACGCCTGTTTGCTGCATGGCGCGCAGGACTTCTCTTTGGCGACGCTGGGCCAATGCTGGGGCTTTAACTGGATTGAAACGACTGGGTGACTGAAAGAGGCCTGCAAGTACGGCCAACTCATGTACGGCCAATTGATCGAGCGCCTTGCCAAAATAGCGCAATGCCGCTGCTCCAACGCCATAAGCCCCATTACCGAGAAATAGTTGGTTACAATATAGTTCGAGAATCTGCTCTTTGCTAAGTTCTCTTTCCAGGCGCAAAGAAAGCGCGGCTTCACGCAACTTTCGAGCCAGGGTGCGCTCTGGTGAAAGCAAGTAATGCCGCACGAGTTGCTGCGTGATGGTGCTGGCGCCTTGCGTATAACGCTGATGTCGCAGACTGGACCAAGCGGCTCGTCCTATGGCCACAGGATCAATACCGCGATGTTGGAAGAAGTTGCGATCTTCGATCGCAACAATGGCGGCGATCAGTTGCTTAGGGAGATCTTTGTATGGGATGTGGACTTGATACTGGTCGAATAGTTCACCAATCAAGACACCTGATCGATCATAGATTTGCGTATTGTCGCGGGACGTTGCCTGAATGAGAGGCCCCGGGCGTCTGATGTCATCCCACAAGCTGATCTGCTGGCTCCACCAACCCGCATAGGACAGAGCGCCCAGGAAGCTCAGCGCGAAGAGTCTTGCGAGAACTTTCCAGCCTCCCCTACGGCGGTTCCGTTGAGGTGTGGTGTCCAGCAATAGGCACCGTTCTGCCTTTGGCGACAGGCTATGGTTCGTATTTCGCGGCAATTCTATTTCCCTGAATTCACTATTTCATGAATCAATTCCGATGATTGTGAAGTGCAAAAAAAAAACGATTAAGAGGCCTAGGTCCGGGCCGATACCTCAGGGGAGAGCAGGGGAGCGCCCTTCTCATAAGCTATTTTACCAGAATTTGCGGTTGGAAACCTCCGGTAGGCAACTCAGGGATTCTGGCTTAGCACTGGGGTACGGATCGTGACACACGGTGTGCGAAATCGCCGCATGAATGTCCTCGTAGTTGTCGAAGCTAGCGAGACAATCGAGCGTATTTCAGCGATTCTGCAACGTGGCTCGTTGCATTCAGCTGATTCAGCACCAAAGTATCAATACCACGTCCACTGGTGGCAACCGGGCCAAGCTCCGTTTGATCTTATCCAAAATCACCATCCAGACCTCATTCTGCTGGATGCGCACTTCCGTGCAACCTCGGCCAAGGACATTTGCGCCTATGTTCGGGAGCGCGATGCCGAGAGGCATACGGGTATCGTCTTCTTGGGTGCAGCATCTGATCGAGTGGATTTGTCGGTCGAGTGTTTGGAAATGGGGGCTGATGACTACTTTCGCCTGGACACCACGGACCGTGAGTTTCTAGCGCGCATTAATGCAGTTCTCCGCTTGAAGGCGATGACGGATGACCTGCGAAGCGCCAACCATCGCCTGCATCTACTTAGCCTGACCGATGAGCTTACGGGCTTGCATAACATGCGGTCTTTTAATCAGACCTTCGCCCAGAAGATTCGTCAAGTTCGAGATGGGAAAACGGGTGTTGGCGTCATCATGATCGACCTCGATCACTTCAAGAAAGTGAATGACTCGGCGAACCATCTCGTGGGTAGTTATGTGATTGGCGAGGTCGGTAAACTCATTCGGTGTTCTGGTATTTTGGGAGCGGATGACTGTGCTGCTCGATACGGTGGCGACGAATATGTCATCATGATCGGTGAGGGAGATCTTGCCGGAGTCATGGAAAAGTCAAAGGCGATACATGAACTGATTGGTCAGGCGGCATTTCTTCGCGACGGTTTTTCTGTCAAGCTGACGGCAAGTGTCGGCGCCGCTTGGTGTATAGCTGGCTATGCCGGCAAGGATGAAGACGTGATCAAGGCAGCCGATTTGATGCTATATCAGAGCAAGCGCCTCGGCCGCAATCGAATCAACGGTGTCGAGTTACGGGATCCGATTGATCTTGATCATATTAGTCGAGCGCATCTGGTTGATGGGGATTCCGGCAGTGATGACCACTACGTCGCCCGAGTCAACTATCTTTGAATCCTTCAGCATCCGTGGCAAGTCCGCTAACATGATATCCGTGTTGTAAAATAACGGATTCGGAGTGCCGTATACCCCCCAAACCAAAGCCAATCGCTGCACGACATCGCGCCTTGGGCTGATGGCGATGATCGGTGTGTTTGGTCGCCACTTGGCAATGGTTCGCGCGATATTGCCCGTTAACGTTAAACAGACAATGGCCCTAGCGCCAAGTGAGTCGGCAGCTTCGCAAGCAGCGCGCGCAATCGATTCGTGTTCTTCCCAACCTTCAAGGTTAAAGGAAAGCTCGTTATCGTGATAACGCGTATGCTTCTTATTCGCCCAGGACTCGACTTCATTGATGACGCCGGCCATGCGACGAACGCACTCTACCGGATACTTGCCACTGGCGACCTCTCCAGACAGCATCAAGCAGTCCGCCCCATCCAAGACGCCGTTGGCCATGTCGGCGACTTCGGCCAGTGATGGTCGCGGGTTATTAATCATCGACTCCATCATCTGTGTGGCTATGATCACCGGTTTAGCATGCTTGCCCGCTGCGCGGATGATGAGCTTTTGAAATCCAGGAACGCGCTCGACGCTGGCTTCGACGCCCAGATCGCCGCGTGCCACCATCAGTCCATCAGCTTCGCGGGCAATGGCATCTATTTCATGTATGGCAGGTAGTTTTTCAATTTTGGCGATGACGGGGACATCAGAGCCAAGGGCTCGAATCATGCCTTTGAGTTGGCGCACGTCCTGCGGGTCTTGCACAAAAGAAAGCGCCACAAAGTCAACTCGATTGGAAATGCCAAAGAGAAGGTCCCGGCTGTCTTTCTCGGTCATGGGGGGCAATGATAGTTTCGAATCAGGAAAATTGACGCCCTTGCGGTTTTTAAGAATTCCGCCTTCCTGAACCTTGACGGAAACCGACTGGCCTTGGATTTTGGTGACCTCCAATATCAACAAGCCATCGTCCATCATGACGCGATGGCCGACGCGCACATCGTGGACTAAGTCACGATAATCGATAGGAATGACCTTGGGGTCAACTTGATCAACACCAAAAACAAGAGAGTACTCATCACCCCTGTTAAGCTGAATTTGACCACCCAGTAGTTTGCCGGCCCGAATCTTCGGACCCTGCAGGTCTTGCAGAATGGCAACCGTGCGGCCGACACCTTGCGACAGGCGGCGAATGATTTCGATATTCTTGAGATGTGTCTCGTGATCGCCGTGCGAGAAATTTAGGCGGAAAATGTTCACTCCGGCTTCAATCAGGTCTTGGATGACCTGCTCGCTGGACGACGCAGGTCCAAGCGTCGCCACGATCTTGCAGTGCCTAAGCATTTTTAGGCCTTCCTCTGCAGCTGGGGACTTCAGTGTCATCGTGCCTTTTCCGGGTATGAATACGTTGCCTGCTTCGACCATGAATGCGGTTCCTCATTTTGCGATAAAGTCAAAAAATAATAGCGATTTCCGACGGTTTTGGCAATGACGCAACTCGGGCGGAGGGCGGTGGCTGTTCCCGGAAATGGTTCGCATATCCGGAGCTTGCAGGCCGACCCATCAAGATCCTGGAAACTTTGCCGAAAATACAGAAGTGGGAATCCGGGTTTAGAGTCTTCGTCAGATGTGAGGTTCATGCGCGTGGTCGCCAAGTTAGACAGATTGTTTGGGCGAAAGATCGCGGATCGCTATTGCATTACCGGCGAGATCGGCGCCGGTGCGATGGGACGCGTCTTCCGTGCGCTTTCGTTTGATGATCCGTCCCAGGATGTGGCGATCAAGGTCATCACCCGCGACCGTCGCCTCGACTCAGAGGATTTGCTGCGCTTTCAAAAGGAGGCGGCTCTCATGAGCCGCTTGCATCATCCCAATATCATTTGCTTTCACGAACTCGGGTTACTGGATGGTGCCGAGGGCGATGAAGACCTCGGCAGCGGTTACTACATCGTCATGGAGATCGCCAACGGAATCACGCTCAAGGAAAGTTTGGCGCGTGATGGGCGGAAGGATTTGGCGTTCTTCTTTCAATTGGGCTTACAGATTACAGCTGCCCTTGATTACACCCACACCAAGAACATCATCCACCGAGACATTAAGCCCCAGAATATTGTCGTTGGGAAAGCTTCTCGCGATCAGCGTGGCGTGCTGGTCAAAGTACTCGACTTTGGCGTTGCGCGCCTTGATGAAGCGATGAACCACTCGGGTGGTGGCAAGAACAGCTATCTTGATGTTGCTGGAACGCCTTTGTACATGGCGCCCGAGCAAACGAATCTGCTGGAGGCGCCCATTGATCATCGGGTAGACCTGTACTCGCTCGGATGTGTTCTCTACGAAATCCTGGCGGGGCGTCCGCCTTTTTCTGGTACGACTCGGGAGAAGTTGGCGCGACAACACGTCTATGATCAGCCGGAGTCGTTGACCGCCGTCCGTCCGGACGTTCCGCCGATCATTGAGAAAATCGTGCATAAATTGCTAGCCAAACATCCTGATGAACGCTATCAGACCGCGTTTGCTTTGCATTCGGATCTGCAGCGGGCAAAGCGGCGGTTGGAGCGAAGAGATCGGCCCGCAGCAGTAAATTTCTCGCTGGCCCTTAACGATCGTTTTCAAGGTGTGTCGGCTCGCCTGGAGTTGGTGGGGCGTCAGTCGGAGATGCAAGCGTTGATCGACAGTTACTCTGTTATCGCGCAGCAGCAGAGCCGCAGCCGCATGGCGGTGATCAAAGGTGGGCCAGGAACTGGTAAAACGCGCATTCTTGCTGAATTTCGTAACTACCTCGCCGAGCGCAAGATTCGCTTTGTCAGTGCCAACTTCTCGCAGCATGAGAACAACTTGCAGTTCAATGCGTTGGCTAATGGATTCAATGACTATCTGCTGCGCATTCGCAAGAGTCAGCCACATGAAGCCGAGGAGTTGCGACGGAAGGTGAAGACCCTCTTGGGTATGTCGGCACACGAGGTTGCTGCCATCGTTCCAGGCTTAAAGCCATTTGTTGAGGACATCCCATCGCCGCCAGCCGAATCTGGCGATGAATTCAGCTTTCAAACTTTTGCCAAGGCTTTTTCGGACTTCACTCGCTGCTTGGCTGTGGATCAGCACCCGGTCGTATTTATATTCGACGATCTGCAGTGGGCGGACGACAATAGCCTGGAGTTGATCGACCAGTTCTTCAGTCATAATAACTCGCAGCGCTTTTTCTTGGTGGTGACCCACCGGCCGGTAGAAAATATCGAGGGATCGCACTTTGGCAAGTTGCTGGACAAATTTCGCAAGCTGCGTCGTCGCTACGATGAGGTGGAACTGGGTAACTTCAGTCTGCAAGACGTTCGAACGATTACAGAAAACTTGCTCATGTCGCCTGAAAGCGTCAGCGACGAACTTGTCGCTTACATATCTGAAAGATCGAGAAACAACCCACTCTATGTGGTTGAGCTCGTCCGCACACTCGTTTCGCGCGACTTGATTTACTTGCGCACTAAGAACGGGCACTGGGAATTCGATATGGATGTGATTCGACAGGCCAGTGTACAGGTCGAATCCGTTGATCTCATCTTGTCCCGCACCGAAGATCTCGAGGAGTTTGATCGGCGTATTCTGCAGATTGCAGCAGCCATTGGCCTTACATTCCCATTTGAGTTGCTGCAATTGCAAGGTGGCGACGACGGCGTTCGGGTTATGGCGTCCATAAAGCGGGCTGTAAATGACGGCCTGGTCGCGCGCGCGCCCGACGATCCGGAACTGGCGCATTTAGGTAAATCATTTGTCTTCACCCATTGGCGAGCTCGAGATTCTATCTATAAGACTCTGTCGCGAGAAGAATTGATTGCGATTCACCTAGCGGTCATTGCTCGACTGGAGCATTCCCTGGTGGCAGCCACTCCGAAGACAATTTTTGCTTTAGCTCATCACATGAATCGGGCGATCGATGCAGGTGCGGTGCTGACGGAAGACCTGCGTGAGCGCGGCATCCGGCACAATCAAGCTGCAGGTGCTGCGGCGTGGGAAGTCGGCGCGATTCAGTCGGCACAGCGCTATTTCGAGCAGGCTTACGCTTTGTTAGCTCAGAATGGCGTGCGGGCTAATGAGCATCCGCAGGCTCCGGTGATCCTGGAGGCGTTGGCGGACATTTCTGCTGAACAAAGACATCACGGTAGTGCGTTGACGAAGTATCGTGAATTGCTATCCATGAATCGCCTGCCGCCCACCACGCGAGCAGCGGTAGCCTACAAGAACATCCTGATACAAATGGTTGGCGGGGTCATTGGTGGTTCGCGCAAGGATGCCCTGCATACCCTCCGTCAAATGCGCATGCGAATTCCAGCTCAGGGCTGGCAGAGTTTGCTGCCAGCCATTTTGTCTGTTGTTCGGGATGCGTTCACCAATAATCTGCAGAAGCATCGTTTGTATTTGCTCATGAAGAGAGCTTTTTTACGGTCCCAATCGCAGAATACAGCCATGTTAGAGCGAGAAGGGCACGCCGTCGATATTTATCACTTACTGCAGACTCTGTATTTGCGGGAAGATCCACAATATGCATTGTCGCTGCATGAGGAGACCATGCGTGCTTGTCTGGCTGGTAAGGCGTCTCCAGCAACGATTCTGCGAACCGTTGGCGACCGTGCAGCCATACTGGGATATATGGGGCGCATGCAGGTCGCCTATCAATTGATGGACAAGGCTGCGGACGCTGCTAATGCGCTCGGTCTGCAGAGTCTACGTGGATATCTGGCGCTGCAAAGAGCCTTGTTGCTCGACTATATGCGTAGCCGCAACGAAGAGGTCGCAGACAATCTGCGCAAGGCCGTGAAATACCTGTCTCCCGTCCGCGATCGACTTTGGATGGGGATGCTATTTGAGTACAAGTTGTATCGTGAATTACTGAAGGGTGACTTTCCCGCTCTGCAGACCTCAGCTCGTCAGGTTCCTGAAAATATGCCAACGCGTAGTTGGTTGAGTCCGCGAGCCATTGCCATCACATTCTTTGGCCTGTTGCTCTGCGGGTCTAGAGATGCGATTGTTGCGCAAGGTGAAGTCTATCTGGAGCGACGCCGTCAGGTGTCTGCCAGGACCCACGATCTGTTTATTTGGCTGATTAACGTCATGCTGACCTTTGCTAAGGGTGAGATCGATAAGACGAGAAAATACTTCATGGTCGCCATGGAGGAATTTTGCCGAGGTCATGAGCGGGAGTTCCTGTATCCCTTCGAGGAAGACTTTGTCAGTCTATTTGCCTACACCTTTCCACCCCTTTTTGAGCAGGAGTACGGTCGGCGCCTGATGCGTGATGCCGAGATGAACCAATTGCTGCTGCGACTTCGGTCGCGGGTATGGAAGATCCGGGGCGAACAGCGCGATATCCCTCAACTGCTACGAGCTCGATCCGACGAGGTCTTAGGACGGGTTCGTCTCAATCGAAGGTACGATGCAGCACTGCGCGCTGCAAAAACTAATGGCGCCGGCGTCGTGCAGGTATTTGCCTACCTTTGGTTCGGTGACTTCCTGTTGCGAGAGGGCCGTCAGGCGCCAAAGGATTACCTGCGGCGTGCCCACCACATGGCGGTCAAGGTCGGGGCTCGGGCCGTGGTCGAGTATGCAGAGAAGTTGATGGATGCCCGCAAGATCACATATGAAAAGGCGGCACTGACCAGGCAAGTTTCCGAGGCGCACCAACGGGCGCAAGTGCAAATGCCGGAGTTGGTGCAGGAGCATCTTGGGCACGTGTGCGATGTCCTTGAAGTCGACACAGCCCTTGAGGTGAATCTTGAGGAAAGCTTAGCGGTGTTGTTGCGTCAGTACAGAACGACGCGAGCGACCGTCGTGGTAAGTGGTCGCGATGGGCGACCGCGAATACTTTATCCTGACGAGTCGATGTCGCATCATCGCCAGGTAGCTGAGTACGTCACGCCATACCTCAATATACGCTCGACATTGTTCCTTCCCCTGCGCGATGCGCCCTGGTCAGGAGAGTCGGAGATTCGCCATCGCCCCGGGTTGAATACGGCTCTACGTGAGGCGACAGAAGAGCAGGGCGATATGGATGCGACCATCGTTTTAGGAGATGACGGGCCTGCGGGTGATGCAACGATCGCCGACGATACGATTGTGGGGAAAGCCCCGGTTGCAGCCCATGATCACCTCAACGTGTCGGCAATGGGTAACTCCGCGTTAGAGACGATCGGGGGGAGCGTTGCTGGAGGCATCAGTCAGAGTTTGCGCATGAGTGCTCTAATTCCGATTCGCAGTGCAGCAGGTAGCTTCGGTATCGTCTTTTTGGAGGAGGTGAACTTAAGTCGTCGCGACACAACGGCTTGTCGCCTTGAGCTCGATGCATTTGGTCAGCAGCTTGGATTGTTGTTTGGCCAGAAAGCAGGCAGTGACTTTCCGATTTACGATGATCAGAACGCGGGTTCACCGGTGTATGTCCATAATCCGGCGAATTATACTCTGGAGCCGGTAGAGTGGTTGCGACTCTGGCATCGCGGGAAGCTGCGAGCTGGTCGGGAAACGGGTTGGTACTTTGGTCTGAATTATGGAGCTGGGCACTACCTGCTCGTTTATTGCCGCCTCAATGGCTCGCAGGGAATTCGCGAGCGCTTGAGTCGGATGCTCTGGTATCATTTGCAAGTGATGCGGGCATTGGCCACGGCGTCGGGGCGTACGAACTTCGAAGTGAATGAAATACGGGACGAGCTGGTTGCATTATTGCGCAGTATCGACCAATCGCGGGAGCTGGAGTCTCTATCTCTAACATTTACGCTGTTCGACCGGGAAGGTCGCTGGGCGTACAGCGGTCACTTTGGCCCTTCTCGGCCCATTGTCTTTTGTCAGGAAAATCGGGTGCGTCCGCAAAACGACATCATTGTATCCATGCTCAATGGTCGGGACTTGCGCTACTGGTCTGTCGTCGCCCCCATGACGGGGCTTCATCTCTACTTGTTGACTCACGATACGAGCAAGTTGGAAGTGAATCCGAGCGACAATACCTTGCGCAGCTTGAAGGCTACTTTGGCAGGTGAGGGGACGGGAGAGAGCTTGTTCCGCATTGTGGAAGAGCTCGTCCATGTGGAAAACGTTCCGCGTTACTACATCGCTGCCGTTCAGCGCAGCGGCGAGGAGCAGGAGCTTGAAGATGGGGAGGAGTCTGGTTTCCTTCCCAAGGCGCAATAGTCAGTCATTACTTGTGTTTTGGTCTGCGGTCATTGTATATCAAACGTACACGTAGGGGAGGTCGAGCATGTCGATGCCAGGAATTTGGGAGACCCTCATCATTGCCGGGGTCATCATACTGATCTTTGGCGCGAATAAACTGCCCGCGCTCGGTGGTGCCATCGGCGAGAGCATCAAGAACTTTAAGAAGGGCATCCAGGACGCCAAGACTATTGATGCAAACGTCAAGACGCCCAATGACAAGAAGGAAGGCTCCGGCCAAGACACCTAATGAAAGAGTTCGATGACCTGCTCGACAGCCACCTGCTTCTGGTTACAGGCAAGGGTGGCATCGGGAAGTCATTTACCGCAGCAGCATTAGCGATTGAAGCGGCGACACGCGGCAAACGCGTGTGTCTCATTGAGGCCAATCCCGAGGATCAGCTCAGCCCGCTGTTCGGTTTTCCACCTGTACGGCATCAGTTTCGCGATGTGCATCCGGGCGTTAATTACGTCAATTTGGATCTCCATAAAAACTTTCGGGACTTTTTCGTCAAACACCTCGGTTTTGAGCAGGTATTTGATCGCCTGTTGGGAAACGCTGCCGTCAGCAGCCTATTGAAATTCATTCCTGGGCTCTTGGAGCTGACGCTCTTGGGTCGGTTTTATTATGAAGCTCGACTCAATCGTCAGCGTACCTACGACTTGGTCATCTTTGATGGCTATGCTTCCGGGCATTTTTTGAATCTGATGACCACTCCAGCGGCCATTTTCCAGTCGCGTGTCGTTGGCCCTCTGCTACAGGAAACCGAGCGGGTCGAAAATTTTTTGCGAGAACCCACGACCTCTGTGGTGATGGTGACGGTGGCGGAACCTCTGATCGCAAGTGAGTGTATCGAGTTTTGCCAACTGATGGCAGAAAAGTCACCGGCATCTGTGCGCGCCGTGCTGGTTAATCGTTTCCCTGCGGCTGTAGATGCCAAATTTGCAGGCAAGGATGGTGCACGTCAACCAGCCTGGGAGTATGCGTCTATGCAGCGGCTGCGCGCCGAGTCAGCCTTACAGTCAATGGCCAAACCGCTGGCGGAGTTTCAAGATAAACATTCCAAATTCTTTACGGCCATGGCGCCAGATTTGGGCATCGTCGCCGAGCCCCTATCCGTGGAAACGGTTTCGGGCTATTTTCAGCGCCTGCATCCATGGCTAAGTAAAACAGGTGCTGTCACGTGGTAAATGGTCTCGATAAATTGCTGGCGGACAGTCGAGTGCTTCTCGTCCTAGGGCCTGGAGGCGTCGGCAAGACGACCATGTCGCTGGGATTGGCGTTTGCGGCTGCCAGTGAAGGGCGCCGCGTGGCCGTGCTGAGTATCGATCCCGCGAAACGTTTGGCGGCCGCTCTGGGCATGCCTTTGGGCAGCGAACTTCGTCGACTCGATCTGTCGGGACAGATCACCGGTCCAGGTACGATTGATGCGGCGATGCTAGATCAGGGGGCCGTTTTCGATGAGATGGTTAAACGTTTTGCCCCATCCGCGAGCGCGGCCGCGAAGATCCACGCGCATCCTTTCTATCGTGCCATGCGCGATCATTTGGGTGGCGCCATTGAGTATATGGCTCTGGCGAAGTTGAGCGAAATTGCAGCACGCACGGAATATGACTTGATTGTCGTCGATACCCCGCCAGATGCACATGCGCTGGATTTTCTCGCCAGACCGAATTTGTTGGCCGGATTCGTTGAACACAAAGTGATCGGTTGGCTACTGAAGCCATTTCTTTTAGCGCAAAAAGTTGGGCTAGGTCGGTTGATGTCGGCAGGTGAGAAGTTGATGGGTGGATTGGCGGCTATGACTGGGCTGAAAGCCTTGCAGATGATGGCCGAGTTTCTTGTCTTGCTGCAAGACGTTATCGAGGGCTTTCATCGTGCCGGACAGACCGTGCAGTCCATATTGGCGGACCGGCGCACCAAATATATCCTCATCGCCGCATCGCGCCGAGCACCGGTACGATCGGCCAGCATGATCGTCGAGCAGCTGCATGCCATGGGTAAATCAGTAGCGCTCACCATCATCAATCGAGAGATGCCGGTCGCGGTCAAGCAAGTGCTGCTAGCCAGCAGCGAGCAGGACTTGGCTGCTGATGCGCGCTACGCGGCGATTTTGAATCTGCGTCGCCGGGCGCAATCCTCAACTACCGTCAGTGCAGCCCTGGCCCGACGCCAGTTCGAGCTTTGGCATCGCCTGCCCCTGTGGCTCGAAGTCCCTGAATCGAACGAAGATTTGTGCAGTAGTTCCGAGTTGTTAAAGCTCTCGGCGCAACTCCTCGAACTCCCGCTGCAAGCGCCAGATATGCTATAATCTATTGGCAATCTTTCGCATGTTGAGTCTTCCTGCATGGCTACAGTATCTGCACAGCAGAATTTCCTCAGTCGCGGTATCGCCCAGTTTGGTGGCCGTGTGTTGGGGATATTTGGCAATTTGCATGAATTCGCTTCGTATGTGCGGCAGACGCTCGTGCAGGCCATGCGGCCCCCCTTTCGGCGCGGTCTCATCATTCAGCACATGGAATTTATCGGCAATCAATCTCTGACCATCGTGACTCTTTCCGCATTCTTTGTCGGAGCCGTGTTCGCCCTGCAAATCGGCGAAGTTTTCAAGATTTTTCGTGCCGAAGGGATCATGGGGGCTGCTACCGGCAAGGCCCTTGCCCGCGAACTTGCGCCGATGATGACATCATTTCTGTTGGCAGGTCGTGCTGGTGCGGCCATGACGGCTGAAATTGCGACCATGCGGGTCAATGAGCAGGTGGATGCCATGGAAGCCATGGCGGTCGAGCCGGTACATTACCTGGTTGTGCCCCGACTTTATGCGATTCTGCTCATGGCTCCGATTCTTTCCGGAATCTTTGTCTTTATAGGTGTGCTCGGGGCCTTCTTCATTGGCGTTTTCATATTTGACGTCGATCAGGGTGCGTTTTTTAACAAGATTAACGACCTTGTCACTGTTGAGGACGTATGGAGCGGCTTTCAGAAGGCCTTCATCTTTGGTGGCTTGATTGCGCTGGTGGCCTGTTGGTATGGCTTGACGGCGCGCGGGGGCGCTAAAGGTGTCGGTCGGGCAACGACGAATTCCGTGGTGATGACCTTGCTCGTGCTCCTGATATGCGACTTTATCATGACCTACTTGCAGATTCGATTTTAGCGGGACGTGCTGATGATTCGCTTTCAGAATGTATCCAAGAAATTTGGTTCGCATAAAGTTCTTGATGACTTATCGTTGCATATCCCGCGCGGCCAAATCACTTTCATCGTTGGCAAGTCAGGTGAGGGCAAGTCGGTCACCATAAAGCACATTATGGGACTTTTGCGGCCTGATTCTGGCAAAATTGTTGTCGATGATGAAGACATCACGAAGATATCCCGACACGAGCTGCTACATTATCGACTTAAGTTCGGCATGTTGTTTCAACATGCGGCGCTTTTTGACAGTTTGACCGTCGGCGAGAATGTGCTCTTTCCGTTGAAGGAGCATACAAGGTTGTCGCTTGCTGATATGCTTATTAAAGTTGAAGAAGTGCTACGGCAAGCCGGCCTGCCGAACATGCAGCACAAGTATCCGAGTGAGCTTTCCACAGGAGAGAAAAAACGCGTAGCCCTTGCCCGCGCCTTGGTAACAAAGCCCAAGGTTTTGCTATACGACGAACCGACGACGGGCATGGATCCTTTGGTCTCGGAGATGATTGATGAACTTATCGTTAAAGTGAATCGAGACGAGTCACAGATGACTTCAGTCGTCATTTCCCACGACCTGAAAGCAGCCCTAGCGACAGCTGAGAACATCATCATGTTGTACAAAGGCAAAGTGGCATTGGCTGGTACGTCTGCAGACTTTCGCAGCACCAAGGATCCCATCGTACGACAGTTTTTCTCTGGTCGAGTCGAAGGTCCGATGGAATTCCTGTGATTTTCGCCAGAAGTTTATCAATCATTAAAAGTACTGAATTTATTGCTAAAGGTTTGTGACGACTTCCCGATAAATTGGCGACACCATACTGAAATGTGCTTTGGCATTCTTTGCGAGGATTGACGTGAACGCGCGCACCACAGAGTTTAAAGTCGGCCTGTTTACCATTGTGGGGCTGACTGCGGGCATTACTCTGTTTGTGTTCTTGAATCCTGGGGCTCTTGAGTCGAGCGAAGTGAAGAGCTACCACACGATCTTGAAAGACGCCTCCGGAATTGTGCCGAAGACGCACGTAAAAACCAACGGGGTTAGTGTCGGTAAGGTGTCTCGCGTTGAGCTGGGTGTAGGGAGCACCAAGGTTTTCTTTGACATCGATGCATCGGTTGAAGTTCCCAATGGGTCGACGATCGACATTCGCACTGTCGGTCTCTTGGGCGATAAATTTATTGATATTCGCCGGCGTGACGACACTTCTCAGGGTTTCATTGAAGACGGGGGCTTTATCCCTCGATCTACTGATAGTTTGGCTGTCGACGAGCTGATCGGTGTGGTCGGCAGCATTGCCCGAGATGTAAAGCGAATTACAGAGTCCATGGCCGGGGCGTTAGGGGAAGAGTCGGGTGCCTCGCGGATGAAGAATATCGTCGAGAATTTAGAATCAGTTACGGCGAGCGCCAGCGCTATGCTTGTCGATAATCAAGCCGACTTACGTAAAACCATGGCCAATCTGCGCGCCGCGACGGACAGCCTGCGCGCTATCGTTGACACAGATAACGCCGATCGCATTGAGCGCATTCTGGCGAGCTTTGATCAGTCCATGGATGAAGTGCGCGGTGCCACCAAGAATATTCGTTTGATTGCGGAAAAAGTTGAGGCGGGTGAGGGTACGCTTGGTAAGCTGGTGAACGACGACAAGACGATTTCCGAGATTCAGGCTGCCATCAAAGATGTGCGCGAAGTCATTGCTCCGGCGACAAAGTTGAAAATAGGTGTCGATTATCACGGTGAAGCTTATGCCGAAGCCGCAGAGATGAAGAATTACTTTAACCTGCACTTCAAAACCCGTCCTGACCGCTTCTATATCCTTGGTGTGACGGATGGCAGAGTGGCGACGGTCGATACGCACACGGAAACCATACCGGTTGAAGAGCAGTTTGACCCAAATGTGACGACTCGTCAGCGCGAGACGATAGATCGGGAAGCTCGTCTACGGATCAACCTGCAGATCGCCAAGCGTTGGTGGTTCACTCAGCTTCGCTTTGGACTATTTGAGTCGACCGGTGGGCTTGGTGCGGATGTATTCGCCTGGCGAGATCGATTGCGATTCTCGGTGGAAGCGTTCGACTGGAAAACTCAGGACAATCCCCTTCGGCGCGTGGCGCACTTAAAAACGTACGCCAGCGTTTTGTTCTTTAACCATCTATACATGATGGGCGGCATCGACGATCCGACGCGAATTGATCCGGCGACAGGAAATCAAGCCAAGGATCCAAACTACTTTCTCGGGGCAGGGGTCGCTTTTGACGACAATGACTTAAAAGCTATCTTTGGTACTGCGGCTCTCGTGCGCTAGTTCCAGCCAATCCTATAAAATCCCTGAAAATCCGAGCTCCGGCTTTTCAAAGCGCATTTCAAAAAGATCACCGCGGCGAATAGGGCCGACTCCAGCAGGGGTTCCTGTATAAATAAGGTCACCCGGGCTCAGAGCATGCGACTGGCATAGAAAATCAACGAGTTGGGGAATCGAATGCAGCATGTCTGTACTGGTCCCCCGCTGCCGTATCGTTCCGTTTACAGAAAGTGAAAATTCGAGTCGATCGCGCGTTGGAAAGTCTGAGATGGGAATTAGATCTGCGATTACCGCAGCACCGGCAAAGCTCTTGGCTGCCGTCCAGGGGTGTCCCTTGGCCTTCAGGGCAGACTGAACTTCTCGCCGGGTCAAGTCCAGTCCGAGAGTCAGAAAGCCAACACCGGCCCAGCCGCCGACGCTACCAAGGGCACGTGGCTGCTCCATCACCGCCACAACTTCGACTTCGTGATGAAAAGTTTCGTCTGGATACGCATGGTCGTGCGCCTGCAATCCGCGCAATGAAGCGATACTTTTTAGAAAGACGATGGGCTGATCGGGGACTTCATTTCCAAGTTCTTTGGCATGGTCGGCGTAATTTCGGCCGAGGCAGTAAATGCCTCTCGCTGGCACATTAGTTCCGTAGATGCTGCGCAGTATCATGAACGCCCTCGCTTCAGTTGTGATGTCATTCTGGCAAATGAGCGTTAACCATTCAACAATATTAATAAAATTTTATTGTAATAAAAACTATAGAATTGTATTGATTTATCGTCTTTAATTTAATATAAGTAATACAACTCAGGTGTATTCCTGGGTTCATCTTCTGAGTTGATGCTGTTGTTGCCGCTCTAACCTGCTGCTGTTGATGGAGTGAATTATGACCCTGGATCGCCCGATGAAATTAGCCCTGTGGGTTGCAACCCTCGGGGCTTTTGTGTTGGTACAGCCTACGATCGCCATGGGCGAAGAGGCGGCTCAGGTTGGTGAAGAAGCACCAAAAGGGCCAGAGATCAGCGATGGATCAGCCCTGAGTTTTGCAGATTTAGGAATGACCATATCACCGCCGGCGGGTTGGGAGATCGTCCGCAATTTCCCCGGGATGACGTTGGTCATGCAGCCGATCGACAAAGAAGTGAAGCTCAATGACGATAAGACAAAGACCAAGTTTCGCCGCAATATCACCGTGGTGACTAGACATGAACCAGTGGCGATCGACCCCCGCACGGCGACGGAGTTTAGTCAGCAGCTTACTGAGATGATGAAGAAGGATAGTCTGGTCGCCAATTTTCAAGTTCTAGAACACAAGTTTTTTGATTATCGCGGCAAGAATGATGCGCTGATGTTTTACTCAGCGATGAATCTCGGCGAGTTTCCGATGATGCAAATGCATATTTTGATTTCGAGTGGGCAACATCATTTTCTGTTGAGCTACACGGATCTGGCCGAGAACTTTAGTAAGCAGGATGAAGGCTTTGCTGCAGCTTGGGCGTCCATGACATCGATCAATGTGCAGGGTGAGGCGCCGAAACGCTATGAAAACCTCATCCGATACGGAGCCGTTGGTGGCGTGATATTGCTGCTCTTGGGATACCTGGGCTGGCGTAGCGGTCGTAGCAAGTCACGTGATTATGCTGATACGGCGAACGAGATCTACAATGACGATGCAACTTGGGATCAGGGAAACGCCGACATGGCGATCACCCAGTCCGGTGTTTGGATGATCAACGGTGACGGCGACTTACAACAGAGTTTCGTCGAGGACATGACGTCTGCCAAAGTTTCGAGCTACGGCTAGTTCGTACGACTCACTTGCATGCAGCGCAGATGCCGAACATTTCTAAGCGATGGTCCTTTAGCAGGAACCCATGCTTTTCGGCGATCTCGCGCTGCAACTGTTCGATCTTCTCGGAAAAGAACTCCACGACACGTCCGCACTTCTGGCACACCAAATGATCGTGATGTTCATGCGGAGCTGAAAGCTCGAATATGGCTCTGCCGTCGGCGAATGAGTGCTGATCAACTAGGCCAGCCTCTCGCAGCATGCTTAGCGTACGATAGATGGTTGCGAGGCCAATGGCATGTCCAGCGCGATGCACATCTCTGTACAATGTTTCTGCATCTACATGCCCATTCAGGTCCAGGAAGTAATCAATAATGACACGCCGCTGCTTGGTTTGACGTAGATCCTTGCTAGCAAGGTAGTGATCAAAACGTTCCCAAAACCAAGTATAGTCCTTGCTAACCCCTGACCGCATGCCGTTTGCCTTCCTTCAAAAACCTACGAAGTTACATCACTTTATCAGTGAATACGTCAAGTTGTAAGCGGTCGATGGTTGGCAACGCGCAACTTTGGGGCCTCTGGCTGGCGTGTTACAATTGAGGTAAGACAGATGAAAATTCAGCGCAGTATGGATTTTGCATAGCCTCTATCCCGATGAAAGCGAGGGTGTGATGCGACCTAACTGGTTTGGCCTATTTTGGATGCTTCTGGCGATGTTAGCTGTTTCTGCGTGCCGATCGCGAGATCGTTCCGCGCAAATTGCTGCGGAGATCGCCACAGTGCACGTCACACTCCATAACCTCGAGAACTCTGATCGAGACAAGTCCAACTATCAGTATCTGATTTCAGATTGCGGATCCGGTGGAACCGTCTCGGGCAGACTGCTGGAGACAGATAAGGTTGAGTATAAGGTCAAAGGTCTCAAGCCTGGAATGTCCTGCCGTGTTCGCGTGGAGAACCAGGACGCCGACCTCAGCCAGATCCGATTTCGCACCGACGAAAAAGTCTTTTATGATGCTCCCGCAGTGGCTGTAAGTTTGGATGTGAAGGGACAACTTGTTGGCGCGGCCATCTTGAAGCGTACGTATGAACATTTGATCCCGGAAGATTCCAAGAAGCGATTTAGCATTAGTGCCAAAGTTGAATTCCCAGATGATGCACCAGATGGACTTGAACCACAGCTTAGCTGCAGCCCTGAGTTGTTTACCTTTGCAGCAGGCTATGTGCCTAGTAGCAAGCGCGCTGGCACTTTCACGTTCGGCGCGATTTTGGATACCGATGGAAAGGAATATACCTGCAAATGGTTGCACGTTTATCGTCAGTCCGTGCAAATCTACACGGCAGCCTTGCAGGGTAGTGCCGGAATTGTCGTAAAGAGTGCGGCGGGACAGCTTATCCCCCTGGGGACGACTGCCATTGTGTTGCGATCGGTGAGCAAGGATGAGGCCAACGGCGTTGTCGTTACGACGCAGCAAGGTACATGTAAAGCTAACGAAGTTTTTAATGTCGAAACGCGGAGCTGTCAGGCAAGCGTGAATCCTTAATTGCCCTGTCCACTATTGAACTTCTGAGGCGCAAACTTTTTCAGAGACTCGGTGTAATTTCCTCCCGATTGCTCCCAGTTGTCGCTCAAATAGTTTATGGCCAAGTAAATGATTGTGATCGAGAACGCCAGAAAGGCGACGTAGCCTAGGATCAGGCGTAAATTCCGGTTGCCCGCTACGTCTTTGGCAACCGTAACAAAGGTTGTCGCCGCTTCTGCTACAACATTGGCGACATCATCCAGCGTAATGGGATCATATTCGACTTCGGGCTTTGCTTGCTGGACGGCAATCAGAGCTGCCGGCGGGTCGCTCTTGGCGCTGTTCACCTTTCCTGAGGTTTCCAGGCCACCGCTTGTGCTTTCTACGAGGGGCTGTGATGCCGCTTTGACCGGGGCGGTTCGTCGCAAGGGGACGACATTGCCGCTGAGCTTCTCGGATACGATATCGATCAATCCTTTTCCGAGCAACTTCACATCAGACTCGGATATGTCCGAGAAGATGCACTTGATGCTATGAGAGAAGGTTGGCTCCTTTCCGTAGTCTTGCGGAGTCACCTGCAAGACTTTTGCAAATGGATTGCGGCCGATGGCCTGCTTGACAATGGGATTCTCGATGCGGCACATACCAAAAGGTCCAACCTCGTGCGGAATACTTAAGGTTGCCATGCTGGGGTGCAGTTGCGTCATCCGTGCCGGCATGTGAATCTGACAGTAGGAAAGCTCATGCTCTGCAGGAATGTGGGCTACCTTGGTGTCAGGCTCAGTCGTATCCTGATGCAAGTCTCCAAGGTATCGACGCATAACAGTTTGCGACAAGTTGGCCGGTGGCCTGGCTAAGACGTGAATGGGACGCGTGCTATCTAGACCCTGGGCTTCCGCGTGTTTGATGCGAGTGCCAAGGACGACCACGGGGACGCCCGGAGCCAAAATGGCCAGCATGTCGACGAATCGGCCGCGATTATCTCCAATGCAGAGCACATCTTCAATCATGACAAGGTTCGGCCCAAAGTATCTCGGTTCGTCGATGATACTTTGTTTCTGCAAGGCCGTTGTGATGTCGAAAGGAGCGGCTCCCAGATCGCTCAGCACTTGCGAGCGCAGGCTACTTGTTTGTACTGCAAGGAAAATCCTGGGAAGTGGCCCCTGATCGGAAGCCAGTATCTGCTTGTACACCTGGCTTGCCTGACTCTGTTGGGCACTTGGGACTGACCAGCTGGCGATCAAGGCATCGGAAAAGCGAAAGCGCAAGTTGGTTCTCAGATTTTCCATGACGGTGACGGACAGGGATTTTAGGCCCATGGCTGCGGGAAACGCTCCCGTAATTTGCAGCACCGAGCCGGGTTGCGGTCGAATTCGTGACTCGATACGCAATAGATCCTGCGAGGCCCAGACAATTCTCGCAGGCATGGATACGGCAGAGATGGCATTCAAGGCTACTTGGGGTGTTGGCTCGGGCCATTTCATGGCGCGCCCGCCCGTAGCATAGCTGAAGCGCTGGACCCAATTATCGACGTCCAAGGTTAACGGAATGATATCGCGAAATGCGCCGCAGCTAGCCAGCATTTCTGTGTAGTAATTGGCCTGGCTAAGCGAGAGGATCAGTCGCGCCCCTTGGACTTCCGGGTGATTGCTGAACAAGCGAATTTGACCACGAACACTATTCACAGGACCTTCGTCGCCGATGACAAAAATACCCGCGCGGTGTTGGCGAAGCTCGGCAAAAAGCGTCTCGGAGTTGATGAAGAATTTGACATCAAATCCTTGAGAATTGAGCGCAAGCGCTTTGTCCCGATGCTGTTGCTCGGGATTGTCGCAGAGCCAGTATACTCGGCGTTTCTTTGCGTGCATGGGCACTCGCTCCTGAACTTTCCATAACCCTCGCGTTTCTTCTCATGAATGTATTCGGTTCCTTATGCGAAAAGTTTAGTCAGCTCATAGGAGGGCCCTTTCAGAAAGCCGGGGATCAGGTTGTCCTCGGGGCAATTAGTAAAAACCCCAACCCGCAGTATGTTGTGCTACAATCCGGTGTTTTTTGCTGACTGAGAATACGTCGCCCTTGAGATTTTCGCATCCCTGACGAAAAGACTCGTGAATCGCATCGCGACGCGACGTGGGACAAAAGGAGAGGCACAGAAATGTTTTTTAGGAACCGTTTGCAATATCTTCGTGCGCTGCTGATGTTGGGATTGCTAGCTGTTGCCAATCCGGCATGGGCGCTGACATGCCAACAGGTTCGGCAGTTGGCGACCCTTTATCTCAAGTATCACTTCGCCCACGATACCTTCGATGACGAGCTGAGCAAGCGCACTCTTGATCAGTTCGTGAAGTCTTGGGATCCTGGGAAATTGTACTTTTTTAAGAAAGATGTGGATGCCTTCCGCGATAAGTATGCGCTGAAGCTCGACGATATGATCAATGGTGGAAATTGCGACGCCATTAGCGAAGTCGTAAAAGTTTATGCTCAGAGATTTGATGAGCGCCATAAGATGGTTAATAAGCTCATTATGGAGAAGTACGACTTCACCAAAGACGAATACATGGATATTGATCGCAAGAAGCAAGACTTTGCGAGCACACAGGAGGAGTTAGACGAACGATGGCGCAAGCGCGTGAAATTCCAGCTTCTGCAGTTGCGAGGTACGCTTGGTGACGACGCCAAGGCGAAAGAGAAGTTGAACAAGCGCTACCAAATCGTGGTGAAGCGTCATAATGAACAAACCATCGACACGGTGTACTCAGCTTTTCTGAACGCATTTTCATCCAGCTTAGACCCACATTCGGAATATATGGGTGCAGAGCAGCTCGAAGATTTTCGTATCGACACGAAGCTGTCACTGGAAGGAATTGGCGCCGTGTTGCGGAGTGAAGACGGTTTCACAATTATCCAAAGCATTGTTCCCGGTGGTGCCGCTTCCAAGAACGGCAAATTTAAGCTCGATGACAAGATTATCGCGGTGGCACAGAGTGAGGGAGAGCCCGTCGATGTGATCGACATGGACTTGCGAGAAGTTGTGCGGCTCATACGCGGTACTGCTGGCACAGAGGTTAAGCTCACGGTCATCCGCGAAGAAGGTGGAGAGACTAAAAAACTCGTGCTGCCAGTAGTCCGAGAAAAAATCCAGCTGCAGGGGCGAGTCGCTAAAGGCACTTCGTTCGACGTCAAAGTGAAAGATCCAGCCTCGGGTAAGGCCGAGGGCATGAAGATTGGCGTGTTAAACTTGCCTTCTTTCTACGTCGACTTCGAGGGAATGCATAGCCGATCCCAAGACTACCGCAGCTCTTCCCGCGATGTCCGCGAAGAGCTCGCGAAGCTGGCCAAAGATAAAATTGACGCGCTCGTACTGGACCTGCGCAGCAACGGCGGAGGAAGTTTGGAGGAATCAATTCGTGTGGCGGGTCTGTTTTTTGATTCAGGGCCGGTCGTGCAGGTGAAGGGTGTGGAAGGAGCTTCCGAAGCACAGTCAGATACTGACGGTAAGACATACTACTCGGGTCCGCTTCTTGTGCTCATCAACCGCCAGTCGGCTAGTGCCAGCGAGATTTTGGCGGGCGCAATTCAGGACTACGAACGCGGATTGATCTTAGGTGATAGTCACACGTTTGGTAAAGGAACTGTCCAGAATCTTAATGATATCGGCGAGAAGCTGGGGGCGGTCAAGATAACGATCAGTAAGTTCTATCGGCCGTCCGGCGGCACGACGCAGCTGCGCGGTGTCGAGTCGGATATCGTATTCCCCAGCCTGGTAGACTTGCTTGAGATCGGCGAAAAGCATTACGATTATGCCCTGCCGTGGGATCAGATAAAACCAGCGTCGTTTAATAAGCTAAACTTGACCAAGCCCTACGTCGAGACTCTGTCGAAGCTTAGTGGTGAGCGCGTGAAGGGTGACCCGGAGTTCAAGAAGATCTTCGACGAGATTGAGAAGTACAAGAAGGGCGAGGCAGAGCGCTTTCGCGTCAGCCTCAAAGAAGACAAAGATACGGCAAAGAAGAACCAAGAAGAAGAGGCCGAGGAGTTGGCCGAGCGTAGGGCATACATGGCGAATGAGCCGGTCCTGGACGAAGATGCGCACCTTCAGGAAGCCCTGCGCGTCGCAAGCGACTATGCGCGCCTTCTGAAAAAACAGAAAACTGGTCTGGTAGAAATTCCGGCCCTGATCAAAGCCGCAGTCGCGAAAAAGGAAAAGGCTGCTAAGGCTAAAAAGCCGACTGTTGCCGATGCCGAGCAAAAGGCGACAAAGCAACCTGGTGCTGTGGCTAATGAGGCACCTATAAAGGACGCGGCTCCAGCCCGTAAGGGAGCAAAAGGAATCAATTAGATCCTGGCGATGCATAGCCATCTGCTTCGTTGCGGATGGTTAACGCTGGCACGGAGTGTCAAGTAAAGCAAAAGTCGTTCAGTTAGCGCTCCCAAGCTGGGACTGTAGTTCCATGAGATCTTGCGTGATGACAGAAAGATTTTCACGTACTGTCGGCAAATGATCTGCAGCCGGAAACTGATTCAACGCGTCTTCGAGAAATCGCTGAGCCTGCTGTAGGTAGGCCAGCTTTGCCTTAGCGTCTCCCACCGGCAGAGAACTCTGAAATGCCTGAGCGGCCTTTTGCCGAAGATCACTCACAGCGCGATTGCTGAAGGCCTTTACGCGCTCTTGCGCTTGCGGATAGAGCGGATTCCCTTCTGGAATCAGAGACAAGCGATTCACGGCATCTTGGTAGCGACTTTGATTGGCAAGAGCTTGGGCTTCCATCAGCAAAGCGTCACCGCTGCGTAAGTCCGCCGCGCTGATCATTGCGGGTGCTGGAGCTGTGGTTACAGCTTCTGGAAACAGGGATTGGTCCGTGGAAAGGATTTGCCACTGTTCCGCCTGTGCCTTAATCGCCGAACGAACATCCTTGGCAAATGCAGCACTGTCTTTGCTGCGCAGCAAAGCATCGGCGATGAGGCGATGAACGGATGCTGAACGTAGGATAGGGTTTGTGTTTAAAGCACGCACCAAGTTGATGTCTCGACTCGTGCACGCTTTCTCAAGTGATTCCATGTTTTCAAGGTCATTGCCGCTGGGGCTAGAGTTCGCGATCACTGAAGGGACATCACTCCCATCGAGAGAGAGCTTTGCTGCGGCCAAAATGATCGCAGCTTCCTCCAGGGATCCTGGGTCAGGTCGTTCAGGAAGTTGAGCCATCAGGGTGCGCTCATTGCTGTCGAGCGAGTCCTTTACCATGGCATGCCGGGTGACCATCGCGATTAAATCTTCGTAATATGGAGTCTGACGCTGCTTTGTCGATTGCGGAAGTGGCATCGGCGCAGACTTCGGCTGCGTTTCGGTAGTGTTGGCAACAACTGGCTCACTAGTCCTCGGCGTACTGCGGGTTTTCTTTCGTTTGGATGTCGTTGGCTTCGTCACGCATGAGGCGAGTAATGTTGTGAGTGCCAGGGCAGTGACTGCCGCAGGCCAGCGCTGGCGTAATGCAATGATCATAAGTGGCGCCCTTACTGGTCGATAGCTGGTGAATTGCTGCCATGGAAAATTCTACCCTGATAGCAGGCATTCGACCAGTGCCGATCGCGCTAGTGGGAATTGCTGGCAAGTCAAGGAAATGGCTAGAAGTCTAGGGAAAGAGTGCCCACGACGCGGCGGTCTTCGATGGCTTTGGTGGTGCTCGAGACGTCGCGGCCGTAGGTGGCGAAGTCGAAGGCGATAAAGCCCAGTGTAAAGGAGGCACCCATGGCAAAAAATCCTTGAGAGTATCCCGTGCGAATCGCGAAATCGCTGGGGAGCAAAGGATTGCCGACAAAGAGTTCTGCTCCCATGTGCACCATTTTGTTGAACTCAATGTCGGGTAGCCCGGCATAAGTTTCATCGCCCATTTCAAAATTCAAATGGTGGATGTCGGCAGCGAGGCGAATGGCCAAATTGCGCCCCAGGCGCGGGGTCACGGAAAAGCCCGCTCGGATATCGGTAGGATCGACGGTGCTCAATGCATCCTCATTGGCGAAGGACCCCGAGTAGACCGTACCGCAAATGGTTTGGCGCTTCTTGCTGAACGGATTGAGATAGTCATCCTTACAACCAATGGGCAAATTCAGAATGGATAAGCCAATGGTCGGGTACCAGAAGTCGGCGAAAGTCGCGATCATACCTATGTCGACACCAATGCCAATTGACTGGTTGGCATAGCCTTCAAAATTTGCGCGCATCACTTCGCGATCGTCTAAGTCATTCGTTGGAACGAGATCCTGGTAGGCGTAACGAGCGATGCCGCGAACCGTGACACCCACGGCGAAGCGGTTGGTACGGTCGGGAAAGGCCATCGAGACGACTCCTCCGACGTCGGAAATGATCTCGACCTCTGCGGTCTCTGAAGAGTCCTGCTCAATGACGATTTTTCCGGTATTGTTGCTGAAGAGGCCGATGAGGCTGGGAACCGATCCCAAGTCTAGCATCATCATGGGAAACGCGGACACATTGAACCAGAAGGGCTTGCCTGCCTCAACGCCGCTGTTCTCGGCTACGTAGTCGGCAAGAGAGTCGTCTTGCTGGTTAAATTCTTGGTAAAACGCCCGTCCCTCAGTGTTAACGCCCACCGAGACGTTCGGCAGTTTAAACAGATTCAATGTTGAGCGGGAGCGAGCTTTGCGGATGCGGGATACCCCTGCTGGGTTGTGCCAGACAGCGTCTTCATCATTGGCAACTGCTACGAAAGCGTCACCCATGCCTAGGGGGCGCACAGGTACGAATACCTCCGGTATTTCGAGGGCGATCGCCGGATTGGATAGCGATACCAGCCAGGTCACACCGGCTGCAAAAAGCAACGTGTCAAATTTGAAACGCCTTTGCGTCACAGCTTTTCCTCCTAAGTTCGCTTATCGTTCGAACCCGGAGAAAGCCTGAAGGTTGAGGTAAAAATAACTTTAATATCAGTATGTTAGATCGCGAAATCGGCGGCGGCTTGACGAAAGTTTTGACACCACTTTTTTAGCTATTTGCCAAAGTTCGGGTTAAAGTCTCCATGTCTTCTAGGTCTTGTCGGGCTTTCCGCAATTGCTGCTCTTGGTACTGGACTCGCTCTCGTAGCGTTTCCATCTGCAATCGCCGTTCTTCGATGAGCTGGTCCTTGTGGTTGAGCAGGCGATCTTTTTCCCCAAGCAGTTGATCTTTGGCCAGCATCACGCGCTCGGTCATGGCGGTCATGCTTTGAATGGACTCCTGAGCCAGGCGCAGCACTTCACGATTCTCCTCTTTGGCTAAGCTCAGGTGATCTAACAACAGGGCGACTTCCGGTGAATCGGCAAACCGGCCGGATAGCGACAAGAACTGAGTCCCCGTTCCCTGGCTCGATACAGCCGCTGGCGAAGCTCCCAGGGGCGGCGGGGGCAGCGCAGCGGATTGGTGGTTACTTTCAGCCGTGACGATGTTTGTTAGCCCGGCAGCTGCCAAGGAGGGCGTCTGAGATGGGGGAGGCGCGCGATCCGTGCCGGTCGGTGCAAAATCGGGAACGGACTCGCCATACACATACACTTTGCCGTGCTGTGACCTTGCGACCAGCACACCAGCCTTGATCTTGGCCCAAACAGCGGATTGTGGCAGGTCGTGTGCTGCGGCATAGGCGTCCAAAGGAATGCCTTCAATGTCAGCCCCAACACTGTGGGGTCCAACATCGGTATCCGGAGAAAGGTCCGAAGCTTTTTCCATATCCTGCTGATGTTTCTTGGCTTTTCGCTTGTTTTGGCGAGTCTCGGGTTGCACGCCTGTATCTCCACGTTAGTGCTTGTCGACAGTGGGTCTTGTTGTAACCCAGGAGCGGCAACCGCGCAACTGGCGGCGCAGTAATCTTTTGTCCTTGTAAATCAATAAGTTGCGATTTTTTATTTTTTGCTAAGGAGCTGCTCAACCTCGGCCGATATCCAAGAACAGTTGGTTTTTAACACTGACAAGGATTGTTGCCCATGTCCAAGCCCAAGCATCGCTCCGGATTTCTTCATAGCGTGAAAAAGAATCTACCTTTACTGGTGATATGTGGAACGGTGATAGCCGCGTCGTATTGGATGTTGTTTCAGCATTATGCCAGTTTCAGTTTTATCGGTGGCAACGATCTCGTCTATCGGGTCGAGAGTAAGCTTCTCGATTTTCGCTTTCATAGTCGGGGTGCGGAAAAGCCAACAGGCAAAGTCGGCATATTAGCCATCGATGAGCGAAGTCTGACGGAGTTTGGTTCGTTCCCTTTTCCTCGGAAGTTTTACGCTCAGGCCTTCGACAATTTGAAAAAGCTGGGAGTAGCTTGGATAGGGTTTGACGCTATTTACGCCGAACCGCAAGAAGCTCGCCTCTCCGATGCAAAAGACATCATAGCTACTTTGGCTCAAGGTAGATCCAATCGCGCGTCCATGACTGCCATTGAGAACATGCTGAAGCACAGTCCAAGCGATCAGATCTTTGCGGACGCAATTCGGCGCTTTCAAAACGTCGTACTTGGATATTTCTTTTTTGGAATTCCGTCGGAAGCTGAATTCAATTTGGGCGATGGGCCTCGCTACGCTGGCCTGGAAACCATGCTCTCGTCTGAGATCTTCGGAGTCGTCATGCCTGACGGCAAGACGCTGGCCGATTATCCGAATCTATCCAAAGCCTACGGCTTGCGCTCCAACGTCCCAGTGATTGCGGATGCTTCGCCGCACTTTGCCTATTTCGGCAATGATGCTGACGACGATGCGATCAATCGTTGGGTTACTCTCGTTGCCAATGTCGATGGTCATCTTATGCCATCGCTGGCGCTGAAGACTGTGGCTGAATATATGAATCGTGACATTGTCGTCTTTTTTGATGACTTTGGCGTCGAGACTATCTCGCTCTTCAATCGGGATGACGAATCAGATGAAATCAAAATCCCAGTCGATCCAGCTGGTGTTGGTCGTATTCTGGTGAATCACCGCGGACCTGGACGCTCTTCCTTTCACCATTATAGTTTGGCAGATGCTTACCGGAACTCCTTCTCTCCGGAGGAGCAAAAGAGCCTGCAGGGTGCGGTGCTTCTGCTGGGCGCAACGGCGACGGGTACAAACGATATGCGGCCCAACCCCTTTGACCCGTCCATCGATGGGGTAGAGAACCACGCTGCGGTTGTCGACAATATCATCGCCGGTGATTACTTGCGCCGTCCAGTTTCTATTTACGAAACCGAATTGATGATCGTCTTGGCCGTCGGTTTGCTTTTTGCGCCGCTGATGATTTTCGGTAGAGCTCTGCTATCCGGATTTGCGGTCATCGCCTTTGCCGTCGGTTATTACTATTTCGATAAGTACGTTTGGTTTGGCCAGGGTACCTGGGCCTTCATGGCCGTGCCCGCATTTGAGATTGGCACCATGTTCATTTCGACCATGATTTATAAGTACATGACCGAAGAGCGAGAGAAGAAGAAAGTTAAGGGCGCCTTTCAGCACTACCTGAGCCCAGACGTGATCAATCAGGTTCTGGATGACCCGGAGGCCTTGAAGTTGGGTGGGGAGCGCAAGGAATTGACCGTGTATTTCTCCGATGTTCGTGGCTTCACCACGATCTCTGAGTCCTTGAGTCCGGAAAAGCTCGTGGAGTTCATGAATGAATACTTCACGCCCATGACCGACGCGATTTTGAAGTCTGGCGGAACTCTCGATAAGTACATTGGCGATGCGATCATGGCCTTTTGGGGCGCTCCCTTGCCTTTGCCGGATCAGGCGGACCGCGCTGCTGCCGTCGCCATTGAACATCTGCGCCGCTTGGATGTGTTACGGGAAACGATGGCGAAAAAGGGCTTTCCCAAGCCTGACATTGGAATTGGCTTGAACACCGGACCTATGTCGGTCGGAAACATGGGATCGCAGGACCGGTTTACTTACACGGTTATGGGGGATGCGGTAAACTTGGGAGCGCGCTTGGAAGGCAGCACGAAGGAATACGGCGTCAAGATCATCATCTCCAAGAATACAATGGAACGGCTAACTCCTGGTCGCTTCTACACGAGAGACCTGGATGATATTCGCGTGAAGGGCAAGAATGAACCCATCAAGGTCTTCGAGCTGATGCGCCCAGATCTCTTGCCTCGGCCAGATATGATGACAGACTTGATTGGTCATTTTGAGCGAGGACGAAGCTTCTATCTGCAGCAAAAATGGGCCGAGGCCGAGAAAGAGTTTTTGACGTGCCTGAACATTCGTTTAAATGACGGTCCATCCAACCTGTATCTTGAGAGAATCACCGAGTTCAGAAAGCATGGGCCCGGCGAAAACTGGAACGGCGTCTATACGTTCACTCACAAGTAGGCGAGAGCTAGCGGCTGCAGGTGCGGCCGCTAACGCCTGTTACAGCGCTAACGTCATAAACCAAAGCAGCATGTTCAAGTCCAACTTGCCGGAGCTGTCCTTTTCCTCGGTTGTGCTCGCCGAGGGTATATTCTCGGTGGGAGTGGTCGCGACAGCACTTGTGCCTGACTTGGTCGAAGCTACTTTTACATCTGTGAAATGTGTTTGAATCTGATATCCGTGTGGCGCTGCAAAATCCTTGCTGACAAATTTGGACGGTTCGATCTTATCTGTGGCCACGGAGAGCTCGACCTGTCGTTGCTTTTTTCCGGTATCTTGAATTTGGAATGATGCCTCTTTGGTGAGAGATAAGCCTTCATCTTCTAGCTTCTTTTCCATCAGCGATTGCCGGAGTTCGCGGCCCGACTTCTGTTGCAGCAGCATCCGGGAAAGCTGGCGCCACAGTCCCCGTCTCCAGGTCAGGTCTGCCGCCACGCAACCGGCCTCGATGGCTTGATTCTGCAAGTCATGCCCGCTGAGGTAAGCAAAGTACTCGTATTGCATCTTTGACTCACGCTTAATGCACTCTCGGCCAAGTATCGTTTGCTTGGCCCCATCAACGTGTGAAAGCTCTTTGAGTTTCAAGCGCAGTTGCAAGCTATCAGTAATGTCGAGGGCAGAAACGAAATTGTGCGGTGATAGGTAGAAGCTGGTAACTACATTGATGGGTGCTGGTACGCAGACACCTGACTTCAGCGCATCTAGAATTTTTGCATTTGCCTTCTTGCCATCGGGCTGTGTGAAGTGCGCGGCATCAGGAGCTCGAATGCAGGCTTGAAACGTTTGACCGTTGAAAATGTAATGGATCTCTCGGCCTGGTTGCGACACCTGCAAACGGAACTGCTCGGCATCTAGGAGCCATTCATGTTTTTCCGTGATTTTTTGCTGGTCGACTTGCATGGTGACCGTTTGCTGAACGCGAGTTCCTGCATGCGCCAGCGGGTTCATGGTGGACGCTAAGGCAAACGTGACGACCCTGCGCATGGCACTCCCTAGGCAATGATCACTGCGAAACCGTGGTCTTATTATGACTCAATCTGATGACGAATGATACACGATGGCCGTTTCCTCGCCATTTCGCAGAAGGGTGATACGGACATCAAAGAGTGTACTACAGATTTCGGGGGTGAGTGCTTGTTCTGGGCGGGCGTGCATGACGCAATGGCCCGAACGCAGTCCCAGTACAGTATCGCAGAATCGCCATGCAAGACTAATGTCGTGTAGAGCCACGACGCTCGTCACTCCTTGTGCGCGAAGGTCCTGAAGAACGGCAAAAAAACGCAGTGTGCTGGCCATATCCAAACTGGCCGTAGGCTCGTCAAAGAGCAAGACGGAGGCATCAGCGGCCAAGGTTCTGGCGATGGAAACTTTCTGCAGTTCCCCGCGACTTAGGGCGTCAACGGGGTGATCGGCGAGGGGCCACGCGTCGGCCAACTTCAAGGCTTCAGTCGCTCTTTGGTAATCGCTAACTGTGGGCGCGCCACGGTGCTGGGGATAGCGTCCGAGAACGACAACGTCTAAGGCTCGGTAGCCGAAGGGTAACGAAATTTCTTGTGGCTGCCAGCCTATCAGCTGAGCCCGCATCTGTGGCTTAAACTCGTTCAACAACTGGGATCCATAAGTAATGTGGCCGGTCATGGGCAGTAATCCAGCCATGACTTGCAGCAGAGTCGATTTGCCACTGCCATTGCGACCAATGAGTCCGACGATGCCAGGTTCCTGAATGGTCGCGGTAACTCCACGCAGAACATCACGGCCGGAGAGTTGGCAGCCCACGTTATCTAATCTGATGGGAAGCAGGGTCATAGCATGTGCCTCTGCCGCAATTGTCGGTACCATAGCCAAAGGAAGAAGGGGGCGCCAACAAGTGCGAGAACAACTCCAACTTGTAACTCTGCTGGGGCGCGAATCGATCGTGCAAGCAAATCGCAAGTGACAACCAGTGTAACGCCGTTGAGGCCGCTGACCCATAACAATCGGCGATGCGTTGGTCCAACGAGCATTCGCGAAATATGCGGGGACATCAGGCCGACAAAGGGTATAGCTCCGGCTACAGCGACCGCCGCACCGACACTGACAGACATGAAAATAATGACGCGCAGTCGCAGGGCTTTCGTTGGAATTCCTAAACTCTCGGCCACGCGCTCGCCTAACGCAAGTCCATCCAGCTGGGGGCAGATGAGCCGCGCTCCCAGAAAGGCGGCAACCCCGGGGACGATGGCCATCAATACATGTTCCCAGTTGCGGGCGGTAAGATTGCCCATGAGCCAATAGAGGGCCGCCGGGGCGCGCTGATGTTCTTCGAGCAAAAGTGAGATGATGAGTGTCGTCAAGGCACCGAGCATCGCATTGAGAGCAAATCCAGCCAGAAGTAGCTGTTCGGTAGTTCCATAGCGGAATTGCCAGGTCAAACCCAGTACCAAACATGTTGAAAGTAGGGCGCCGCCAGATGCCCAAAGGGGTAGGCTGTACCAGGCATCGAATCCAATTCCTAAATACAGGGCTAAGGCGGCAGCGAATCCCGCTCCGGAAGTGACCCCCAAGAGCGATGGGCTGGCCAAAGCGTTTCTGAACAAACCCTGCGACAAGACTCCCGCAGATCCAAGCAGCCAGCCGACTGCGGCGGCGGCGGCGACTCGGGGTGCTCGAATCAGCCAAAGAACGGTTTGCTCTGTCGAAATCGCCGAGCTGTCGTTCCATAACCAAGAAAGCGACCAAGCCTCTGGAGTTGGGAAACCGGTGCTGCCGTAACTGATGGCAATCAACACTGCGATAACAGCCGCTGCAAAGCACGCCCCAGTAATGACGAAGGGTTGAGTCCTGCTTTGCATTATGGTTTGCCCGCCTTTTCAGGGGGCGAGAGGGCATTTAGTGCATTCGCTACATCTTCCGCAGCGTCGGCAAAAAAATGGGAAACAGCACTCAAGCGGGCAGAACTGATCGACACGACTCTGCCCGCACGCGTTGCCTCGAGATATTGCCAGCCTGGATTCTGGCGCACGAGCGCCAAGGCCGAAGTCATTGGTTGATCATGAGCGGTGCCAACGATGATGACGTCAGGATTTGACTTCATGAGGGCCTCTTCCGAGACTTGCTGCCAGCCCTTAATGCCAAGCTCTGAGGCAACATTGCTGGCGCCTATAGTGGTGACCATCGCATCAAACAGCGTATCCTTGCCCATCACGATGCGATCTGGATCAAAGCCGATAACGCGCCATGGCCGCCTGAGCTTTGGTAGGCGACTGAGTTTGCTGTCGAGGCTGCGCAGCATTTCCACCGCAAGCTGCTCTCGATGAATGGCCTTGCCAATGGCGACAATATTCGAATGAATGTCGGCTAACGTCCTGAAGTCAGACAGAGTTAAAGTCGGAATGGATAAGCGCGCATAGGCCTGTCGTAACTCAGGGCGATTGTAATTCGCCATGATGATTAGATCTGGCTTTCTGGCGGCCACCGTTTCGAGTTCGGCGGCAAACGTTGGTAGTCCCAAGGCGCGAACTTCGTTGGCGATGTTACAGTATGCGTCTTGCGTGGCGAGCGCCGAAAACGCCAGGACGCGCGCTCGCTCGTTCTCGGGCAGCAAGCCCCAAAGGATCTCATCACTTCCAGTAAATGTGGATACGATGCGCACTGGTGCCCGAGGGGTCGCAATAGAAGTTGCCCCTGCAGCCGCCAGAAATATATAAGGTATTGAAAAAACAAAGTAAAATGTCTTGCGCATGCGATCCGATGTTCCCTGTCGAACGCGGTTGGGGACAGGCTCGCTTCTAACGACTTCACCTCTAATGGTCAACTTGGATTTATATAAATGTTAAAAATATTAATAAATGAATTAAAACTTGACTAGTTTCTATTGAAATTGTATAGAATGAGTAGGTGTCTCAGGTGTCCTTGAGGTTCTTATTCCCGCTGTTGTTGTCCAAATTGTCACGGAGTTGCTGGTGAAACGTTTTTTCCTCTGGGCCTTGGCCGGGTCTGCTCTTTACTTAGGCTATCTCACACTAACAGACGAACCTGAATTGCATCGAGTCCTCGACCAGGCCGATCGGTCATTGCCGCCGTTGCCGACGGTTCAAGATGTTGCTGGGAAGGTTGATCCCGTGGCCCAAAGGGTACCGGATGTCATCATGGCGAAGCAGGCCTTGGGTGCTGTGCGGGATCGCAATCACATTCCTAAGGTCAGGCCAAAGAAGTTGGGCAATGGCGCGGCTCGACGCCAGAAAGATAACCCTGCAACAAGTCATAGTGCGAGCGAGAAGAGTCATGTCGCTACCGTTGACGCGATCGAAGCCCCCTTATCCGCCCATGCGCTAGTAGCCCCAATGAATCTGAGGCAGCCTTGGATTCAAGCGCTCAGCGGTGAACAAGCATCTGTGACCATGGTCAAGGACTCTGAGCAGGGTACAAAATGCTTAACGCAGGAACAGTGCCCAGGCAGTCAGGAAGATTCTGGTATTTCAGTTATCGGTGTGGTTGTTGATACGAAAAAGATGGCTAGTCCAGTCCACTCGTTAGTGGATGGTCGCATTGGTCTCGGCGATGCGAGAAAGACGCCAGCCGTCTACGTGCATTGAGCCCCATTCCTGGTTACGGGGTCGGCAGCTCGAAGCAGATCGCAGTGCCTGGCCCCTGATCATCCTGCGGAGTCTCCGCCCAGACTTGGCCGCGCATATTAGTTATGACACGGGTCACGAGCGCTAGTCCCAGTCCGAAGCCGCCTTTGCGCCGCGCCTCGACTCCACGATAAAATGGTTCAAAAATTTTCCGCAAATCCTCTGCTCGAACCCCTTGGCCATTGTCGCGTAAACAAGTTACGATCCGTTTGTCCTCAGATGACCGCCCTTCAGCTTGGTGTTGCCGCACCGTGATTTTCGCCGGAACGCCATCTCGGCGATACTTCACCGCGTTCTGGCAAATGTTGAGCAGGGCTAGACGCAAAAGATGTCTATCGCCAATGACCGGCAGAAGTTTATCTGGAAAGGCGAACTCCAAAGTAGCCTCCTTGGCCACTACGGATTGAGTTGATAGCATTTCACCGACCCAACGCAAAATATCTTCGATGGACAGCGGCTCGAGGTTTGGCTGTTCTCTCGTCTGCCGCACTCGATCAATGACATTTGCTGCATAGGTCCCGATGCGATTGGCTTGATCGCGCAAAGAGCCGATGTCTTGCAGGATGCTGGATTTGTTCGCCTCGCAGTCCTCCTGAACTTGCATGCGAATGAGGTCGCACAGCGCCAACATCGTCGTTTCTATGTTTCGGATATCGTGCAGAACGCCCGATGCAAATATATCCATGTCGATGGCCATGCGGGTCACTCGATCCAGCGCCAATTTATGCCGCGTCTGTGCCTTCAAGCGGGCAGCGAAAACTTGTGGTGAAGAGCCCTTTTCGATGAAGTCGTCGGCCCCCGCCTCGAGCAAACGGCTCTGGGTCTCGTGGCTGGTGTCCCCCGTGAGAATGATAACCGGCATGTTGTCCAGTGCATGGTTCTGCCGGATGGTGCGCAAGACTTCTTCGCCGGATACTTTGGGAATGTTGAGGTCGAGGACGACCAGGTCAAAGGTATCGGGAGTCGTGAGTCGCTCAAGGGCCCCCGCGCCGTCCGTCGCAAAGGTTACGGCACTGTCCGGCAAGGCGTCTTTTATCGCCATTTCGTAGAGCGTGTGGTAACGCGCCACGTCTTCGACCATTAATATTCGGATCGTGTCTTTATCCACAGTTGGTGCATCCGGGTCGGTGATTCAGTTCATACTCTAACATCAGCGCCACGGCATCGCTACGAATTACCTGTACGAATCTTCGTAAAGGGGGTTTACCAGCATGAGTTGTTTATCCTATAATCCTGTCCAGTTAACAGAAAAGTAGAGAAGACCTCGACGCAACAGCAGTAGGTGGCATCGATGATCAAGGTATCCGGGCTAAGCAAGTACTATGGTGGCTACGCCGCAATCAAAGACGTCAGTTTTAGCGTAAAATCTGGGGAAATTGTTGGTTTGCTGGGGCTTAATGGGGCAGGCAAATCTACCATCTTGAAGATGCTGGGTTGTTTCCTTTTGCCATCGGAAGGGACGGCCGAGATCGATGGATTTTCCGTCGAGAACGATCCGGATGCGATTCGCCAACTCCTTGGATATCTACCGGACAGCCCCCCGCTGTATCTGGAAATGACCGTTCGGTCGTATTTGGAATTCGTCGCGCGCCTAAAGAACGTTTCTATTGCAGACGTGGAGAGCTACGTCGACGATGCGATGAATAAAACGAATTTGATGGATGTGGGGGATGTCCGCCTCGGCGAGCTGTCTCACGGGTTTCAGCAGCGCGTCGGCATTGCGCAGGCGATCGTTCACCGGCCAAAGGTGCTGATACTGGACGAACCAATCAATGGTCTCGATCCCATCCAAATCGTTGAGATGCGCGATTTGATCAAGTCATTCAAAGGTACGCATACGGTGATTCTGTCGAGCCATATCCTTTCGGAAATCACCAGGACGTGCGATCGCATCTTAATTGTCGACCGCGGTCGTCTGGTTGCGGAGGGCGCTGAGTCAGCATTGACCGCTCAGGCGACTAAAGCCATGCGCTTGATGGTGCAGACGGATCGAGCTGATCCACAGTTGGCAGGGGCCTTGGGGGCCATCGCTGGAGTTCAGTCCGTGCAGTCTTTGATCGGCGAGCAGGGCAATGTTTGGATGCTAGAAACAAGCGACGATTGTCGCGCGGCAGTTGCATCCGCAGTTGTTGGGCGCGGCATAGGCCTGTTGGCTCTGAAGCGTGAGGAGGGAGGTCTGGAATCGATCTTCTTGAAGATGGTGGGTGGTGGCGCTGAGAACAGTCGATAAGCAGCATTGTTGAGGGGCGGTATGAGTAAGACTCTGTTAATTGCCAAGCGAGAATTGAGCGGCTTTTTCTCAACCTGGATGGGTTATGTCATTGGTGCGGGCACGTTGGTGATCAATGGCTTGCTCTTTATGTCCTTTGCCGTGGGTGATTCACCAAAGTATTCGGCCGAGGTTCTTTCAGACTTTTTTTATTTCAGCAGTGGCATTTCCATGGTGGCTGGTCTGTTTTTGGCGATGCGCCTTTTCGCCGAGGAGCGACAAACAGGTACGATCGTCCTCTACTTTACTTCGCCAGTCAGTGAGCGACAGATGGTATACGGAAAATTTCTGTCGGCTTTCTTCTTTTTTCTCTTCCTGCAAGCTCTGTCGATCTACATGCCACTGTTGATCAAGTTGCAGGGAAAGATTTCTTATGGCCACATGCTGGCGGGATACTTTGGGACGACCATGTTGGGGACTGCCGTCATTGCTATGACGCTATTTGCCTCGATCATCTCACCGAATCAACTCATTGCAGCCATCGTCGGCGCAGTCATGACTGTGACGTCCTTAGTGCTGTGGATGATGTCGGACATCGTCGATCAGCCGTTCAAAGATCTCTTCGGGTATTTGGCGATTCATAACCAGCACTTTACGCCGTTTTCTAACGGTATCGTGCATACCGCGGACATCATCTTTTATTTTAGCTTCGTATTTTTCTTTCTAGAGGCGTGTGTGCGCACACTCGAGGCGCGGAGGTGGCAGGGCTAATGAAGAAGATATTACAATCCATTAGGATTCCTTTTATGGTGTTGGGCTTGGCGCTCTTGTTCTGCGCCGAGCGCTATTTTGCCTCCGAAACCTATCACCTAGCACTCATCGTCATTTCGCTTTTGCTATTGGCATTCAGTAAATTGGCGACTGTCATCGTGGCCAGCATCACTTCGAAAGAGGGCTATGCAGGGGAGGCTAAGAGCTGGCTGTTCCTTCTGCCGTGGCAGATGGCTGTGATTGCGTCCGTACTTCTTTATCTTGTCTATGTTCGTTTCATGGGAGTTGGTGCCGCCCCGGACACCCTCATGCAAAAGGTGGTGTTGGCGAGTTGGCTGCTGTTGCTGATTCTGGGTTCCTTCGCCGGCATTGGCCTCGAAATGTCGCATGCCGTAAATGGTCGCGGCCATCACGTGGAGCCTCGCCGCGTGCTGCGCGCTGGTTTGAGTTGGCTCATGGTGGGCATGGTCCTCTCTATTGTCGTCTGTATTAACTACGCTGGCTCCAAGCGTGACCGAACATACGACTGGAGTTATCTCAAGGCCACCACCCCTGGTGATGCATCACGCGCCATGGTCAAGACGCTCGCGGAAAAGGTCGAGATCTCCGTCTTCTTTCCGCAAGACAATGAAGTTCGGCCATTTGTCGCTGAATACTTCCAGAGTTTGAGTCAAGGCTCTGAAATGCTGACCGTTCAATTCCTCGATAAGGACCTTGACCCCCTCAAGGCCGAGGAAATGCGCATTTCCCGCAACGGGCAAGTGATCCTGTCGCAAGGCGAGAAGCGTGAGCGGCTGGATATTGGGCTGAAAATCAGCGGAGCTCGTAAAAAGCTGAAAAAGCTCGACGAGGAGTTTCAAGCCGCTTTGCTCAAGCTCACGCAAAAGAAGAAAGTGGCTTACTTTACCCGTGGACATGGTGAACTTTCGTGGCTAGCTGATAGTCAAAACCCGCTGATGTCCATTCGCCTGATCGAAACCTACTTGCGCAATCAGAACTACTCTTTGCGCACATTTGGCATGGCGGAAGGCAGTGCTTCGGCAGTTCCTGACGATGCTTCTGTGGTCATTGTGGCCGGACCAACCCAGCCCTTCATGAAGGAAGAGGTGCAGGTTCTCAAAGATTATTTAGCGAAAGGTGGACGCGTTGCTTTGCTGCTAGACGTGGCCAAGCCGGGCGCTGGAACCCCAGCCATCGACACGACAACTCCTGATCCCCTGTTGGAGTTTTTAGCCGGCGCCGGCCTGACCTACAAGAAAGAGCTTCTTGCCAATGAGCAGAACTATGTGAGTGCGACGCGAAGTCAGGTCGATAAGTGGTTTCTTTTTACCAATGTGTTTACTTCTCACGAGTCCGTGGCAAGCTTAGCGAAACACGAAGAGCGCGTTCCTATGTTGCTGTTTCAAACAGGATATTTCGTCGTCGAGGCCAACAAAGGGCCTTGGCGCTCGTTTGAAACCGTCCGCGCCCTATCGGGAACGTTCAATGACGTGAATCGCAACTTCACATTCGACCAGAAGACCGAAAAAAAGGACACGTACCCTGTCGGCGTCGCATCTGTGTTCAGCACGGATCGTAAGGAAGGCGATAAGGCCATTGAAGGTAAGCTTATTGCGTTTGCGGATGCGACCGCTTTTTCTGATGCGGTGGTCGGTGCTGGTCCTCCCGGCAATGTTCTCTACTTGGCTGATTCGCTGAAGTGGATGGTTGGCGAAGCGGAATTGATCGGTGGCACCACGAGTGAGGAGGACGTCAAGATTCAGCACTCGAAGAAGGAAGACACAGTTTGGTTTTACAGTTCCATCTTTGGCGTTCCTACCATGATGCTGTTCATGGGATTTGTAGCAACTCGACGCAAGCGGAGTAGATCGCGATGAAGCGGACAATAACAACCTACACTATTCTGCTCATAGCTGCCTTGGCGCTGGCCTATTACGTTTCATTGCCTCGCGCCGATATTGAGTCGTCGCGAACCGATTGGGTGGAAATCGATGCGAAGAAAGTAACGAAGCTCACTTTCAAGGGGCCAAAAGTTTCCGTGACGGCGACTCGTGATGGCGCCCCGAATCGTTTTTGGGTCGATGCAGTTGAGCAAACCGGTAAAGAGGGCGAAGCGGCCAAGGAGGTTGCCGAGCGATTTTTGGCCAGTGGCAAGATGGATGACCTGCTGAAGTCTTTGCAGCCGTTGCGAGCTGAGCGGGTGATTGGAGAAGTGGCTGCAGGTAAGCAGGAAGAGTATGGCATCAAGGCAGACTCGGGTGAGTTTCAAGTACATCATGGCGACGACTTAAAACTCAATTTGAAGCTGGGAGCGCGAAGCTTCGGCACGCGTCATCAGTTTGCGCTGGATCAGTTGACGAAGCGCGTGATTCTCATCGACTCGGGCGACATCGAGAACTTTGAAAAGGCGCGGGCACGACTGGTCGAGCGAGAGCTGTTTAAAACCTCCTATGATGAAATTGCCAAGGTTGAAGTTGTAAGTGGTGATCGGGTCAAAAAGCTTGATCATACTCGCCGTGGCAAGAGCGGCGAGCTTGATTGGCGTGACGATGATGAGCAAGCGGAGGCAAATGCAACCTATCAGACATGGATGGGTAAGATTCAGAAGCTACGCGTGCTGAATTATGGCTCGCCAGAGGAACTTGTTCAGGTTCAGCAGCAGCCATCCTTTCTGATGCTGAAATTTTTCAAGGGCGGAAAGGAAGTGGAGAGGTTGGAATTCCGCAAGTTGGCTGAGGTTACGGCGGGACTAGACTCAGGGACATCGCCAGCCGCCGAAGACAAAAAAGATCCTCAGCCCAAACATAGCTACTGGGTTCAGTCAACATATCTTGGTGCTTTTGCAAAACTAAGTAATTCGCGCCTTGATACTATCGAGAAAGACATCCCCGCCATCTTTGGCGGGGGAAAAGCTGGAATCACAGACAGCGAGGCGCCGCCAGCTGAAGAGGGCCCGGAGCTACAGTAGTCTATCAGCGCGGGCCTGGGCAGTATTTGCCGAGCCCGCGAACGTTGCGAAAGACTGTGCCCGCATTGCATTGGCCATATTGCTGTGTTAGCCTTTCCTTAAGACCATCCATCAGCTTATTTTCAGCATTCACCCGTGTTACTTGCAAGCTGTACCTAGTTCGTCTTACGAGACGGTTTGCGGGTGATGGGCAGGAAACGGTTAGCGAAGAGTTCTGCGGAGGCTTGATCCATGGGTTTGAGGATCGCAACAAACATCTCTTCAGTGACAGCGCAGCGCCATTTGCGCTCGACTCGCCGGTTGCTGGATAAGTCACTCGAGCGACTATCGAGTGGTTATCGAATTAACCGTGCGGGAGACGATGCCGCAGGTTTGGCTATCTCGGAGAAGCTACGCGCAAAGACGGCTGGATTGGTACAGGCGCAACGCAACGCCAACGACGGTATCAGCCTGATCCAGGTGGCAGAAGGCGGTCTGAACGAAATTCAGAACATCTTGGTGCGCTTGCGTGAATTGGGTGTGCAGTCTGCCAGTGATACGATCGGTCCCCAGGAACGTCGCTACCTTGACGAAGAATATCAGTCACTCAAGGAAGAGATTGACCGCATCGCGAACGTTACAGAGTTTAACGGCACTGTTCTTCTGGATGGTACTGGCGGTTCTTTGGACTTTCAGGTGAACACAGGCGGTGAGAACCTGTTGGGCGTCGATCGAATCTCTTTCGATGCATTCAAGTCCGACGTCAATGTCGATAAGCTTGGTCTTGAAGAAAATTCCGTCATGACCAAGGTTGATGCGCAAAAGAGTTTGGCGAAGGTGGATCGCGCCATTGAGAGCGTTTCTTCTACGCGAGGTGAATTGGGCGCGATTGACAATCGTCTTTCCAGCACCATTCGCAACTTGGCGATTTCGGTTGAGAACTTGTCTGCTGCCCAGTCGCGAATCAAGGACGTTGATATTGCTGACGAGACTGCTGAACTCACCAAGCACAATATCTTGATGCAAGCTGGCGTTTCTGTGCTTGCTCAGGCCAATAGCGTTCCAAAGATGGCGCTGAGTTTGTTGCAGAACGGTTAAGCTAAGACCTCCAGGCCCATATTCAGATTGAATCTAATCCCCAGATAAAAGTCTGATCCCATTGAGCGATTTGCTGGCAGCGGTCGCTCAATAGGCATGCCAGCGCCATCACGTGCTCTGAAGTATTCGTAGCCATCTCTGCCAAGCAATGGGCTAGGGGGGGCGGCAGTGATGCTGGGCTCAAAACTAATAGGCGCTCCAACTGCATTTGCTCGCCTATCGAGTTGACTAGACTATTTAGCAGCGAGGCTTCAGCGACACCCCACTCATGCACGACGCCACCCATGTCGCAGCCCTTGCCGACAATCGCATAACCACAGATTTGCGAGTTGGCATAGCAGCAGAACAGATGAGTTTCTGGAATCGTTAGCAATTGGCGAAATTCATGTAGATTCCGCTGAATTGTCAGCGTGGTCGCGGGTCTCAGGGATAACATGCGACGCAACTCTGAGTCGCGTACCTGGTCTGAGCGTACGGGAAAGAATTTCGGCTGGCCCGACTGAGAGGGCCCCAGTGCCGGTATCTCGTATCGCACTTCCCTGCCAAATGACTGATAGTCCAGCTTTTGGTAGAATTGAGGCATGTCGCTCCAGAGCAATAAGGCGTCCAAGCCGGACTGAGTTGCAACTGAGCGCAGATGGCGCATGAGATGCGACATGATGCCTTTACCTCGGTAGCTGCTAGCGGTTGCTACGTTGCCAATCAGTCCGATGCGGGCAACCGCGTTACCGCTCGCAGATATCAGAATGCGCGGCCACAGATTTGCGTGGGCGATGACTCGATTGTCCTGAATCAGGCAGTGACTATTCTGTGTGTTCGCATGTGACAGAACGATTGGATATTCATCGCTGATCGCAAATGGCGCATAGTCCGGGCGCAGGGCAGCAATTAGAAGGGAATCTCGTTGTTGTAATTGCTCAGAGTCAAGATGATTGGTGATTTTCATGCGCAGCCTCGAATATTGAACACTCTTTCAGTTTGCCTAATTAGACGCTCGATCGCAATTCGTACGGTGTGAGGTAAGAATTATGGGTGTACGTCTACCAAATTTGACAAACTCAAGCTTTGACTCGGGCAAAGTCATTGAAGCCTTGATGCAGGCCGAAAAAGTCCCCATTGAATCAGCCAAGGTGCGTCGAGAAACAACGAAGACTGAGCGTAGCGAGTTGCAGAGGCTGAGTGACTATCTGAATGAACTTGATTCAGCGTTGAATTCCCTGAAAACCCGCACGGACTTTTACAAAATGAAGGCGGAGTCATCGCACCCTGACATTATCGACGGTATCGTCGACAATTATGCATTGATTGGCAATTACGAGTTCGAAGTACGCGGCGTCGCCAAAGCCGAGAAAGAGCTGGCTTATGGCTTTCCCGATAAGGACGAGACGCCGGTTGGCTTCGGATACATTGAAATCATTCGCGATGACCTTGACGACCCGCTTGATGTCACTATCGAGCCAGGGTCCACGCTGCAGGATGTCGCCAACCAAATCAACGATGCAGAGGCGGGTGTGCGCGCCATGGTGATCAACACCAAGTACACGGAGGACGAGGATGGGGAAGAAACAGGCTCCTACCGCTTGCTCGTCATTAGTGAAAAGTCAGGGCGTGAAGCAAAAGTTGAAATTGATCCAGACACAACTTTTTTGGAGTTCAAGGAGCAGGTGACGGGGCGCAATCTCGACGTTCTGTTTGAAGATGTGCCGATCACTGACGAGGATAATACGCTTGATGAACTTCTTGATGGTGTGACCTTTAATGTTAAGCGTGCGGAACCAGGCACTCGGGTTCAGGTGCAGGTCGCACACGATGTTGAAAAGACCGTAGAGTCCATCAAGACCTTTGTTGAGAAGTATAATCAAGTGGCAGCCTTTATTCATAAGCAGTACCAGGAAGATCCGGAAACAAAGGCGCGAGGCCTGCTTGCCGCCGATAGCTCGATTCGAACGGTGATGCGAAGTCTGCAAAACAGTTTGGGTATGCCCCTAGATACCGGCGGAAAGTACAATACTCTTGCGGATGTTGGGATTACCACGAACCCCAAGTCCGGCGAGTTGCAACTCGATGAAACTAAAGTTAAAGGTGCCCTGGCCGATGATTACGACAGTGTTGCAAGTCTCTTCATCCGGACGCCAACAGGGGATGGGGCCGCACAGCGCTTAGCAGAGCAACTGAAGTCATTCAGGGATTCAGCGAGCGGAGTTCTAAGAACAAGAATGCGCGGCCTTGACCAGGTTATTAAGTCTCAAGATGCAGAGATATCCAAGAAGGAAGACCAGCTTGGGCAACGCGAGCAGACGATGCGACGCCGCTTTACCGCTTTAGAGGGACAGTTGGCGTCAGCGCAGAACCAGAGCTCCTTCCTTGCGGGTAAATTTGGCGGTGGAGGCCAAGGTCCGCTTCCGGGAGGCTAGTCAGGAGGCCATTGAGTCATGACGATGAATCCGTACAAGAAGTACCAGACCACTCAAGTCACCACGGCTAGCCGCGAAAAAATCCTCCTGATGCTGTATGAAGGCGCCATTCGCTTCACCAAGCAAGCTCATGCAGCCATGCTCGCCAAGAAGATTGCTGAAAAAGGTAAATACATTAGCAAAGCCACGGCGATTCTATCTGAATTGATGGCAACGCTAGATTTCAAGGTAGGCGGCAAGCTCGCTGCGGATCTCGAAAACCTGTACGTTTTCATGATCGATAAGCTGATCGAAGGCAATATCAACAACGATCCACAATGCTTGAAAGTCGTGGAGGATCTGTTGATGGGCCTGTACACAGCTTGGAAAGACGTCGTTGAAAATCCACGTCCTGATGGCGTTCCGTCGCATAAACTTCAGCCGGATGAATTTCAAAAGTGGCAGGAAAGCGGCGGCAAGCCTCTGACGGATGCGGAAGTCGAAGCAAACGCACAAAAAGCCAGTGCTAAAAAATCCGAGAAAGAAGGCGATCCACAACTGAAGATCGTCGCCTAGGTGACTTACATTGAAAAACTGATGATTCGCAGTCGGCCCGCGCATTCCCGTGCGGGTCGAATTTTCTTTGTGATATCAGCCCGGCCTTACCACGTTAGGCCGCATGTTCCCACAACAGTCGGCAGCAAATTCCCACCGGATCTATGAATTTCTGCAACAGTCTTCCCTCATGAATATCTCATGCTAACGTTGACGTATGGCACAGCATTCTTTGGTCTGGACCATTGACTCGAACGTTTAGGGGGTATCATGGGTATCTCGCAAGCACTCTACACCGGTGTTACGGGATTGGGCGCGAACGCGGACGGCATGTCGGTCATTGCCAACAACATCGCCAACGCCAACGCGAAAGGCTTTAAGTACGACCGAGCGGAATTCGAGGATATGGTTGCGTTGGACTTAGGTAGTGGTGGCGCGCAGATTGGACGCGGTGCGCGTACCGGCAATGTGCGTACGGTATTCACACAAGGTGGCTTGGCCGTCACGGACAACCTGACGGATTTGGCGATTCAGGGGGATGGCTTCTTTGCCGTAGCCAATCCGAATCGTGAAATCGAGGAGGCAGGTGGTCTGTTCTTCAGCCGATTGGGTGCCTTCAATTTCGATAAGGAAGGTTACCTCTCCGATAACGATGGCGGCCACGTTCAGGGTTATATGGCAGATCAAGATGGCAATCTATCGCCGCGCCTCAGTGACATCCGCATTGTCACGAACAATATTCCGCCACAGCCGACCACCAAGTTGACGTTTAATCTGAACTTGGATGCCCGAACGGAAATTAGTGAGGGTGATTTTGATGTGAATCGTCCGGGCGAGACCAGCGCCTTTTCCAACAACATCAACGTTTTTGATAGTCAGGGTAAGTCCCATGACATGACGACTTTCTTTCGCCGTGTTCCAACGGACGAGGGCATCAAGTGGGAGTGGTTTGCGACCGTGGATGCCAAGGAAGTTACAGACGCGGATAGTGACGAGACCATTAAAGTGATCGCTAAAGGCATCGTGGAGTTCGATACCCGCGGTAACTTGCTGCGCGAAGAAACTCTCGAAAACAGCGCCAATTTCAGCATGGGCGCTCTGCCGAACCAAATCATCGACTTTGACTTTGGTCGTAACGTTGGTGACGAGGGCGGCAACGGTGTTAACACCAGTACTTCAACCGCAGCGAAGTCGGCCACCATCTACCATGATCAAAATGGTTTCGAGGCCGGCAACTTGAAGTCGTTGAAAGTTGATCTGGATGGTCGGTTGAAGGGTTACTACACCAACGGCATTCAGCGCGTACTGGGCGCCTTGGCGATTGCGACTTTTGAAAACCGCAACGGTTTGCAAAAGGCAGGTAAGAATCAGTTCTACAAGACGCTTGATTCTGGCCCCCCTAAGTTGGGTCTGCCGCAAACAGGGTCACGAGGCTCCGTCTATTCGTCTACACTGGAAGAGTCCAACGTCGACTTGGCGGGACAGTTTGTGCAGATGATTATGACTCAGCGTGGATTCCAGGCCAACTCTCGTACGATCACGACGACCGATTCCATGATTGAGGAAGTTGTTAATCTTAAGCGCTAATTCTTAGCTTAGGCTAGCTTTGGTTTGATGTGGTGATGAACTACCCCGAATAAGTCGGGCGGAATAGCGGCGCTATTCCGCCTGATCTTTTTTCAATTGCTGCAGTCCATGAGCGACGGCTCTCTGCGCGCGATCGGCGAAGTCTTGATAGTCTTCGCCAGGTTGATGGTTCAGTGCTGGAAGTATGAGTATGCGAATATGTGCGGCCGCAGGGATCGCCGAGCCTTTTACCATGAGGTCCCTGGTGCCATCCAAGCAGACTGGTATGATGGGAACATTGTGTTGTGCTGCCAATCGAAACGCCCCGGATTTGAAGGGACGCAACTCTCCAGTTTCGGAGCGCGTTCCCTCTGGAAAAAAGAACATCGGAGTGCCATTTTTCAGCCGCTCACCACTCGCTTCCATGGCTTTGGTTTGGCTGTCGCGTTGGCCGCGCTGTACAGCGATGTAACCAGCGCGGCGCATGGTGCTTCCAACAACTGGAATCTTGAATACTTCGGCCTTCGATAACCAGCGAAACTGAACGCCGACACAGTACATGGCAAAGATATCGGTCATGCTCTGGTGATTGGCGATGTAGACGCAGGCTTGCCCTACGGCTGGCAGGTGTTCCTTGCCCATCACTCGGACGCGCCATCCGGGGATCACTCGAAAGAAATTGCGTCCCCACTGGATCGCGATTTTATGCGCAAAAATAGTGGTGTCGTGGACTCCAAGCAGCCGCTGAATGGGCATGGAGGCAGCAATGAGAAAGGAGCAGACGGCCGTATTGACGACGCCAAAACTCCAAAGGATGACTGCACGCAAGTAATTCACGGATTTGGCAAATCCTTCTGCTGGATCTGGTTGCGCATGTGCTCAACGATGGCCATGGCCAGCGCTCTTTTTCCCTCGAAGATGCGAATACTGAAACCGGAGCCAGGGTCGACCACGGAGGCGACGTGCTTGGTTGCGGAAACGTGCTGGCGCTCGTTGATGACAACCAAAGTGGCACCGGTGCTTTGATGGTACTTCTTGGCAATCTGGATTACTTGTTCCGCCGTCACGCTGGGCTCAAGCTTGAATGTAACAAGGACCGCCGGACGCGGCTGCAGCAAATCTAAGATCTTTGGTGTCTTGCGCAGGCGAATCAAAGGTGGTTCGTCGGACGAGCGAAGCTTTCCCGATAGCTTTTCTGTCGGTACGAAGTCCAACACAGCGGCGGCCATGACTCCGGCATCCATACCCTGCTGACATAGACTCAGGCAGGCTTGGCTCATCGCTTCATGTGACTCTGCGGATTCAAGCTGGGTAAAGACGCGTGGTCGCCGCTCGGCACTGCCAGCAACGACAAAAGTTTGCAGACCCCAGCGATACGCCTCTTCCGCAATGGCAGTACCCAATGCACCGCTTGAGTAGTTGCCGAGAAACCTAACATCGTCGATATCGGCTCTTGTCCCGCCCATGGTGATCATGACACGAGCCGGGGTTTTACTTTGGGATTGCGATTGATGCCAGTGGTGCGCGACTTCGTCGGCTAAAGTTTCGGCGGACGGCATCTTATGCTTGCCTTCTTCACGACGAGGGCTCAGTACTGCCACGCCCCAGCTGCGCAAGGCGTCTAGGTTCTTGATGACGGCGGGTGCTAGAGCCAAAGAGTCGTGCATCGATGGCAGAACCATGACGGGCAGTTTCGCGCCCAGGTATGCCGTGGCGATGGCACTCGCTGGCGTATCTGTCTGTCCGAGAGCCAACCGGCCCAGAAAGCTGGCTGAAGCAGGAGCGACGATGCACCCATCGTGAATAGCAACGTGGGAAGCATGTCCTTCAAAAGCGACTTGCGCGGGCTCGCCGGCGGCCCAAGACAGTGCCATGGGCGTTACAAATTGCGCACCGCCTTTGGTCAGCCACGGGGTGACGCGTGCACCTAGACGACGCAAGCTTCGAATGAGTCGCACACTCTCAACGGCACCAATGGAGCCTGAGACAATGACATCGAGATGGCGTCCTGCGAGGGCGCTACTGATGGGCGAAACGGCAATATCAGAATGACGGGTAGCGTCTAAGGTCATAAGCGCCAAGGCGGTACGTGGTCGGGGTGCAAACGAACACCCCGAAACTCGCTGTTAGCTACGAGCAGCGGCTTGTGCGCGCTCGTTGGCGTTTGGCTTATTGAGTGGCAAACCTGGTTTGGTAGTACCGTACTTACGAACGTGATTCTTACCCTTTTTGCCCAGTCGAGCCTTGTTGATCAGACGACGGGTCTCTGTTTGTCCTGTACGCGAAGCCATGTTCGAGAGCTCCAAATTTTGCCATTGGCGATAGAATAACGACTCGAGCCGCACAACCTAACGCATCTCCAGGCGAAAATCAACTATCTAAGGCCCAACTCCAAGTCGGGCCTCATGGCTTCCTCATTTGTGGTGGTATAATTCTAGAATCATTGTCAAATCAACCGAAGGAGCCAGCTCCATGCCTGCGTTCATGAAAATCCTTGCCGGTCCGTTTATTTTAACCTCTGCGTTCTTGACCAGCTACCAGGCCTTTGCCGAATTAGATCCAGAACTCGCCGAGTTGAGTGCAGCCAAAGATAATGCCTCAGGTCTTTATGCTACCGGTGCATTGATGTTTGGCGAGGCGCAAGCTGCTGGCAAGTCCCGTTCGGGCGCCGCCTATCTAGCCTCGGGAGAAATCGGCTACATCATGCCGAGGGGAAGTTGGGACCGCCTCGAGGCGAGCGTGGAGTTCATGTCCGGGGTTTTGAATTTTAAGAGTGATGACGCATCCAAGGCTGATCAAACGACGCAAGTGGGGGGAGCCTTACTGGCCAAGTTTGGTCAAGGGTACAGCTTAGGCGACAAGGTCAAGGCGGTGTGGAAAGTCGGAATTGGGCCGATGCTGGCAAAGTATCAGACGCGGGCTGATGGTGTGACCGCAAAGTCGACAAGTCTGATCAACGGTTTGGTAGGGCAAATTGGCCTGGATGTTTTGATGCCTGCAGGAAGTTGGTTTGACTTCGTGGGCGGCTTTAAGCTGAATCATTTTCAATATGATGTCGATACCGTCGAAGTGGATGGCACGGAATATGACGTGAAATCTGGATTTAACGTCAATGTTCCCGTCGTCGAAGTGGGATTGCGCTTCAAGCTCTAATAGGAGCGTTTCGCGCGACTACTTTCTGGCCAGGCCTAGGGCTTGGCCAGTTGCCGCTCATACCTGTAAGCTTTATCGCCGGGTAGGAAGTCAAAGGCTAATTCGGTCCAATTCTGCACTCGAAATTTGCCGTCCTTACTTTCGCAACTACTTTCATTTCTACATTCGACCGTAACTTGCCCCTTGCAACTAGGTGGATCACGCGTCGAGCGAAAGTCCAAGAGCATGCCATGCAGATCCTGAATGCTATGGTAAAGCGGCTTGACGTAGATGTCACAGTCAGCGCGAGACTTTGATTGATACAGACCAACAGCCAAATAATTTCCAGGTTGTCCCTTCGACTCCTGCGAACTTACGATGCTGACGCCATGATCGACCAGCGCTTGAAAATGCTGATTAACAAAATCTTCCATCAAATCCATGTAAGCTAGATACTCCGTATTTGGTGGACGCTGCACAAAGTCTTCGGGAGTATATGTTGAAGGCAGGCCGACGACGATATCGGTAGATTCGATCAGCATCGGTCCGCCGCTATTGCCGCCATACACGGTGCAATTATGTCGCCCCTTTTGGTCACGGTTGCCATCCGGATGATTGCCGCTCTGATCGTCATTCTTTTGCAGCCAGCAGTTTTCCGTGACCGTAGGGCGATTGTCAGCGACGGGATCGGAGGGGAAACCGATCATTTGTAGGCGCGTGCCAATCCGGGCGGCAAAACCTGCGAGGGATAGGCCATCAGCAGCAGGCTGGAAGCCATCGACTTCGATGAGGGCGATGTCGCGGGTATGGTGGGCAGCGACAACTCCCTTGCAGAATCCTTCAGACTTGCCATCGGCCGTCGTCACCCGCCCCCGATTTTTGCACCAGCGGGTGATGCTGTAATCGTTGCAATGACGAGCGGTCATGACGAGGGTTCGATTTTGTGAGTTTTTGACCAGAAATGCTGTGCACTCGCCCTTTTCGCCGTAAAAATTCAAGATGGGCCGCAGCTCTTCGTCGGTAGCCAAGCGCCGGCGAGAGTTGGCGAACTGGGATAATGATTCAGACGTTTGCTGTCGGACTTTACAAGACAAACAGCTCAAGCAAAAGATGGCCAAAACTAAGTAGGCACGGGATGGCTGCACCAGCAGATCCTCAGCGATAAGTGTTGAAGAGGGCGTCGCCCTAGTTTACTTCAGATCCAGCTGGAGGTGGTAACCAAGCCGGTCAATCGGTTCGGCGAACTTTTAGGGCCTGATCGATATCTTCGAGCAAAAAGTAAAATGGCAAGCTGCTGCCATCATCTTGATCCTCTCTCTTTTTGCTGCTCTGGTGTCGGACCGGGCGAAATCCAAAGCGGCGGAAGAGGCGTTGCGCATTTTCCATTTGCGGCGTGGTTTCGAGGTAAATGCGGCGATAGCCGAGCTCCTTGGCCTTCTGCAGGCAAGCGTGCAGTAAGCGCGTGCCGAGCCCACGACCTCGATAGGCGTCTTGGAGTACGAGCTCGCGAATTTCACCCATGCCTTCGGACTTTGGCAAGCCGGCGAGGGGGCCAACGCCGGCTCCACCGATGATCGTGTTACGATCGATGTCACGCGCGGCAAGATAACTGCTGTCCTCGTTGTCATAAGTGCCACGAAAGTTGGCTATACGCCGATTGGTCGATGCAAGTACGGAGCCAGCCTCCTCATAGCGCTCGAGGGTGTCGCGAATGAGATCAATCATCGCCGGCATTTCTTGCGGCCTAATGGGTTCGATCAGCACGTTGTCTACCATCATGGCAGCAAGGCGCTCAAAGTACCCGCCAGGAGACATGGTCTCGCTCATCTTCTTCTTGCCATCTTAAAAGGGTAAAGCCATACTCGTTGCCTCTAAGTTAAGGGAGGGAGCGGATGTTGACAAGAGGCTTCGCACGGATTCTGGCAACAGTGGTGGCATTTAGCCTGAGTAGCGCGGCTCTGGCTGCTGAAATCAGTATGGTCTCGGGCATTTATCAAGGCACAAAAACTAAAATCGATGGCGACGATCAGGGTGGTGAATCGGCGATTTCTTTGGGAGCGCGATATGCGGAGCCCCTGACCGATGCCTTTCATTGGTATGGAGAGGGTTCATTGACGCTGCGTTCATACGATGCCCCCGACGGGTTGAAGGCTCCCAGCGATTCTACGAGTATCGCCTTGTTTGGCGGCGTTCGCATTTATTTTCCTGAGTTTTCTCAGGTTGTTACCCCGTACTTTGGCGGTCGTGCCGGTTTTCAGTCAATCAAGGAAGGTTCCGTTGGCGTGGCAGCTACGGAACAAGAGAAGTCGGGTCTTTACTACGGCGGATCCCTGGGGTTTCGTTTTGAGGTTGCCACAGACTTCTTTGCCGAGCTAGAAACACAAGTCTTTGAAAGCGCACTGTTTGCGACGGAAACGATCGATAACGGTACGACCAAGACCGAACATCGGCATATTGATATTTTTGTCGATTCAAAAGGTGGCATCGGCGCAGCTACGGCTGCCGTCGGCATGCGCCTCTAAGCATAACGAAGGGATAGCACGATGAAGAAGAATTGGAGCGCTAAGCGCAAACGGAACAAGAGTGCCAAGTACCGCGCGGCAAAAAAAGCTCGGGTCAAGCGTAAGAAGCGTTTGAGTCCCCATGGTCGCCGCATCCGCGCCTAGGGTTCCCGTTTTTTGATATGATAAGAGCACTCTTTTGTAAGGGTTCTCTTTCATGTTTTTGGTTCAAGTTCAAAAGTCTATTCGTTTGCCAGTGGGGCGTTCCAGCCTTTGGCCGTATCTTTCCAATACCGATCATATGAATCGCGTCGTGGGTCTGCCACCGGTCCGTTACGGTCCGCCGTTGGACGGTGATTTGGCGCTGTATCGAGAAGCAGAAGCGCGGTCGTTTGGTCTGAAGCTGCGTTGGCGAGAGTACCCGTTTGAGTGGGTCGCCGGGCAACAATATGCCATTTTGCGCGATTTTCACTCGGGCCCGGTGCGAAGATTTTGGGCAGGGGTTCGGCTCATTGATCAAGGATCGGACACCATGGCCACGGCCATGATCCATCTGGAGCCGCGCTGGCATATTTTGCGTTGGCCATTGCAGCTAGCCGCGCTTGTTATGGTTTCGAAGTTCTCGCGCTATTTGCAGAATCTAGCCTCAGCCGTGGCCCGTCAGGACGACTATCCAATGCCGGTGGCTTCAGGGTCAAAGGTGGCACCAGCGGTACTGCGTAACAAAATGCAAGAGCTGCAGCGAAGTCCGTCGGCAAACGGTCAAGTTGTGTCCCGACTTAGCCAACACTTGATGCGAGCACCTGATGAAGAAGTATTGCATATGCGCCCTTATGTTTTGGCGCGTCAGTGGGGTGTCGAGCGCCGAGCCTGTTTGCAAACATTTCTTAGTAGTGCGCTGCAAGGTATTCTAAATGTGGATTGGGAGTTAATCTGTCCCAATTGTCAGGTGCCAAAACAGTCGCTGCCCTTTCAAACTCCTATCCCCGATCGCTTTCATTGCGACCTCTGTGAAACGGATTTTGAGACGTCCTTGGATGAAAATCTAGAGTTGCGATTTTCGGCTGCGCCGGAAGTGCGCCCTGCCGAGGATAGCGTGTATTGCATTGGGGGACCGGCGAATACGCCACATATTTTTGCGCAAATCATCGTGCCTCCCGGTGCCGAGCGGCAATTGCAGCTGGAATTGCCGGTCGCAAACTGCCAAATCCGAATTTTGCGGCGCAATTTGCGCACGGACTTGCAGCGGATCGAAGCGGAGCCGAGTGCTGCCGAGCCCTTCGCGGTGACGGTGAGCTCCGCGCGATTGGAACCTTCGATGGTCACTGTCGGGACGGGACTGCATGCGTGGACTTTGGGCAATGCGAGTAGCGCGCCCGTCGTCTTTTCTTTTGAGCGGCGCGACTATCGGGATGACGCGGCACTGGCCTCGGAAGTGAACCGGTTTCCGGAGTTCCGTCGAACGTTTGGTTCGGCCATACTTGGCAGTGGTCAGCGTGTCGCTGTCCGCAATATTTGTCTACTTTTTACTGATCTCAAAGGCTCCACAGCTCTTTACGAGAAAATAGGTGACGCCGAGGCATTCATGCGCGTCTCGCGACATTTTGAATTCTTAGGTGCGTGCATTGAACGGCATGGCGGATATGTCGTCAAGACGATCGGCGATGCGGTGATGGCTGCCTTTCAAGATGCCAAGTCAGGATTAGCCGCTTGCCTGGACATGCAGGCCACCTTTCCTGCTTGGAATGAGCGACAGGGGTTTGATCCGCCCTTGGTTTTGAAACTGGGTTTATATCAGGGTACTGCCCTTGCCATTGGGGCCAACAGTCAGTCGGACTTTTTTGGTTCGACCGTAAACCTGGCCTCGCGGACGGAAGGGCAGAGCCAGGGTGGGGACGTCGTGATCACGGCGGACATGCTAAGCCTGTCAGGTGTGGACAGCTTGCTCCGCGAGCGAGGTGCTGCTACCGAGCTATTTTCAGCTCAGGTGAAGGGCGTGTCCCAGTCCATAGCTTTGGCGCGAGTTACCCTAACGCGCTGAATTGGGTGGCTCGTCCCAAACAGATTCCAACCTTTTCGGCGGCAATGACTAGGTCGTCCTGCGGCGAAAGCAGTTGCATCTTGCCGGCGATGTCGGTGAACTTTAGTTCAATCAAGCCGCCTTTCGACCAAGCTGCGACATAGCCAAATCGCTTATTCACGACCATCTCCACGGCTCTTACGCCAAAGACGGTTGCAAGGATACGATCCCGCGGGTTGGGCGCCCCACCGCGCTGGACGTGACCGAGCACAGTTACCCGCGTGTCGAAGCCTGTCAATTCATGTAGACGCCGCGAGACCTCGGCCCCGATTCCGCCCAGGTTTTGTTTTTTCACTCCGGCAGATGTGACCGTAGATTGATAGACTTGAGCGCCTCCCTTTTCGTGACATCCTTCGGCGACGACAATCGTGCTGAACGGGCGGCCAAGGTGTTTGCGCTCTTCGATTTTCGCAACGATCGGGGCATAGTCGTAGGGGATCTCGGGAATCAGAATCACATTGGCACCACCAGCGATACCTGAATGCAGAGCTATGTGTCCTGCGTCACGTCCCATGACTTCGAGAACCATGATTCGATCGTGGGATTCCGCCGTGGTCTGCAGACGAGCAATGGCATCGGAGGCGATTTCGACGGCGGTGTTAAAACCAACCGTTTCATCGGCGCCAAATAAGTCGTTATCAATAGTTTTGGGCACGCCGACGATCTTCAGGCCCCTTTCAGCTAACTTGGCTGCGATGGCTTGTGTGCCGTCACCGCCAATCACGATAAGTCCGTCCAAGCCCAATTTTCGATAGCCTTCGACGACTTTATCGGCACGGTTGGATCCTTTTGGCGAGTTGCCGTCGGTTTCGCCAAAGGGATCGCCCTTATTGGTCGTGCCTAGGATCGTTCCCCCCTTACACAGGATTTCGGACACATCGTTAAACGTTAGTTTACGAGCTACCATAGGGTCAGACATGAGTCCGTTGAAGCTGTTTTGGATGCCCCAGACCTCGGCTCCGTAAGCCCCTATGGCATGTTTTGTCGCTGCCCGAATCACTGCGTTCAGACCTGGACAGTCGCCACCACCAGTACAAATGCCAATTTTCATGACAGCCTCTACAAAAGTAAATCCATCTGCAATCTCAGGAACAAATCGCCTGTTTTGGTGAGTGCGCCAAAATCCACTTCATCACAAACGAGGCGAAGAATCTAAGAGTTCTAACAAGTTCCTTCAGTTTATAGGTTAGCCTACCGATCCCTGTTCGTGAAGTTGGTTCAAGGCGAGGCAGTCATTTTAGGAGCGGGTGCTTGTCAAATCTGCCCAACAAAATTCTTGTTGTCGACGATGATCCCTCCATCGCCCAAGGGTTGGAAGATCCGTTGAAGCGACAGAACATTACTTTAGTCAGCGCGCCGGGCCTGGATACGGCTTTTTACCATTTCAATCAACAGCGCTTTACGGTCGTTTTGGTCGAGCTTGAGTTTGCTCCCCTGTCGGGATTGGCCTTGATTCAAAAGTGGCGGAAGCACGATGATCCTGAAAAGCGGCAGACGGGATTCATTGTTCTGGCTGGTTCGCAGCGGGATGCCGAAGACGCCGCATTGACACGCGAACTGGGCGATATCGAGATTATTCCGAAACCATTCACGGTCATCCAATTGCTGCCATTCTTGAGTCGAGCATTGGCTAGGCGTGATCGCGCAATGGCTCTGGATGAGATGCGCATTAAGGTTGGCAAGATCCAAAAACTCGATAATGGCATGGAGAAAGCTATTGGAGCCTTGCGGAAAGAGCTACCGAATTTGGGAGCCCAGGGCCTGTTGCTGATGTGCGATGTCTACGAGGCTGGTGGCAGCAATGAAGAAGCGCTAACGCTGGTGGAGCGTTTACTCGAAAAAAGCGAAAATGACGTATCGTTGATGAATCGCAAAGGGCGCCTCTTGCTCAAACTGGGTCGATTCAAGGACGCTCGTATCGTCATGGAGAAAGCCGACAAGGCTGCGCCCCAAAACTTGGAGCGAATAGAAGCCATGTCCGACATGTACCTTAAGCTAAATGAGCCAGATAAGTCTGTGTCGAAAATGAAGGATCTGCTCGGGCTAAATCCAGAGCAACCGGATATCAAGTTCTCAATGTTCGAGAAGCTCAACAACGCTGGCTTCTCCAGCCACGCCCAGAGCTTCTGTCGCGAGACCACCGAGCCAGGAGAAGTGGTGCGCTTCTACAACAACAAGGGTGTGGCGCTGGCCAAAGAAGGAGATCGCGACGCGGCGATTTCGGAGTACGAAAAGGCATTGCAGTACTTTCCCAATTTCAAAGAAAATTATCGCATTCTTTTCAATATTGGGCTGGCCTACACCAACGTAAAGACTCACGAAGCCTACGAGAAAGCGGCGCATTCTCTGCGCCGCTGCCTGGAGCTGGCGCCCGATTTTGACAAAGCCAGAAATGCTCTCGCAACCATCGAGAAATCGCTAAGTAGTCAGCCGAAGAAAGCTGGCTAGACCCCACATAACCATCAAATATCCTTGACAAATCCAAGCCTAAGCCATTATTAATGGAACGAATATCAGTTTATGAACCTGTTCGTTCAATGAATTTCCGCATTCGGTAAGGGGCCATCCATGATCGAAGTGACAGGACTCTCGAAAAGCTTTGGGGCATTTTGTGCGGTGCAGAATGTGAGTTTTTCTGTGCCCAAGGGCCAGGTGCTGGGGTTTTTGGGACCTAACGGTGCTGGCAAGTCGACTACCATGAAGATGCTGACCTGTTTTATCGAGCCGACCTCAGGAACAGCAAGTATTGGGGGCAAAGATATTGTTCGGGATTCGATCGCGGTGCGAGAGCGAATAGGCTATTTGCCTGAAAGTGCGCCATCCTACTCTGAAATGACAGTCTGCGAGTTTTTGGAATTCATCGCCGCCATGCGAGGCTTTGTCGGTGCTGAGCGAGCGGTGCGCGCTGAGCGCATGCGCGAACAGTGCTTTCTGCAGGAGGTATGGCATCAGCCCATCGAGACTCTCTCAAAGGGATATCGCCAAAGGGTGGGCTTTGCGCAGGCTTTATTGCACGATCCACCGGTCCTTATCTTGGACGAGCCGACCGATGGACTTGATCCCAACCAAAAACATGAAGTGCGGCAGCTCATCCGGCAAATGGGGGAAGATAAAACCATTATCCTCTCCACTCATATCTTGGAAGAAGTCGAATCAGTTTGCCAGCGGGTCATCATCATCGCGCGGGGTCAGTTGATAGAAGATGCAACTCCCGCTGAGTTGTTGCAGCGGTCACGTTGGCATAATGCTGTGACGGTCCGGATCGCAGCCTCAGAAGTCGAGAAGGCGCGCCAGCTTCTAAGCGGGATGCAATCGGTCGATAGTGTCGAGTACGTGCCACATGTGGCGAATGCACTTCGGGTCTTTCCGCGAAACGGTCGCACAATCATCGAAGATGTTTCGCGACTCGTGCATGACACTCAGCTGCCTTTGCAGCACTTGCAGGTTGAACAAGGGCGATTGGATGAAGTCTTTCGCCGTGTGACCATGGGGGATCGATCATGAGCTTAACGAAGACATTTGGTCCGCTCTTTCAGCGCGAGTTTTATGGGTATTTTCGCTCGCCGGTTGCCTACGTCTTTATCGTCATTTTTCTGCTGTCCAGCATCGGATGCACTTTCTTTCTCGGTGGTCTATACGAGAGCAATCAGGCGTCATTGGATGCCTTTTTCACCTACCTTCCATGGTTATATCTGGTCCTGGTACCAGCAGTCGGAATGCGTCTTTGGGCTGAGGAACGGAAGTCTGGGACGATTGAGTTGCTATTCACACTGCCGGTAAGTTTGGGTGAAGCTGTGTTGGCGAAGTTCTTGGCCGGCTGGGCGTTTATTGCGATTGCCTTGGCGCTCACTTTTCCACTCGTCATCACGGTAAACTTTTTGGGGAGTCCCGATAACGGCGTCATCTTTGCTGGATACTTGGGCAGCTTGCTGATGGCGGGCAGCTACTTGGCAATCAGTAGCTTAACCTCAGCATGTACCAAGAATCAGGTGATTAGTTTCATCTTGGGTGTCGTTATCTGTTTTGTGATGGTCCTGCTGGGTTGGGGCGTTTTCTCGAATATGCTGGCAAGCGTATTCCCGGCACCCGTCATTGATTTCATTGCAGCGTTAGGTTTTACCACGCACTTTCGCGGAATCATGCGCGGCCTGATCGACTCACGCGATATTCTGTATTTTCTATCGGTCATAGTCTTGGCACTGGCGATAAATACGATGGCGCTAAATCTGAAAAAGGCCAGCTAAGGAGGATTAGGTATGCGTTGGAATTGGAAAGGCTTGGTGACTTCAGGGCAAGGAATGGCGGCGATCGCCGTTGCTGTCGTTTGCCTTAACATCATTGGCTCACAACTAACTTGGCGCTGGGATGTAACTCAAGACAAAGTTTACACCCTGTCTCCTGGGACAAAAAATATCATCGGCAAATTGGCGCAAGACGTCGTCATTAAATTCTACTTCTCACGTTCGCTGAAAGAACTCCCTGTCTTTATCAAAACCTATGCGACGCGGGTTGAGGAAGTCTTGCGCGAGTATGAGGGTCTTTCAGGCGGTAAAATCGCATTGGAAGTTTTCGATCCAAAGCCCGACACGGACGAAGAGGAGTGGGCTGGTAAGTACGGAGTGCAAGCGGGAAAGTTGCCCAATGGCGGAGAGATGTTCTTTGGAGCCGTGGTTCTTTCTGGCAGCAAAGAAATCCCGTTGCCGTATTTTGATCCACGGCGCGAGGAGTTCTTGGAATATGATATTTCGGAGGCACTGGTCCGTAGCCAACTTTCGGTCAAGCCCAAGGTTGGTATCTTAAGCTCTTTGCCTATCTTTGGTGCGCCGACCAATCCTATGACGGGAGAGGGTGGGGAAGCTTGGATGTTTGTCCAACAATTGCAGAAGATGTTTGAGGTCGAGGAAGTTGGCGCGGACGTTAAGACGATTCCCGATGGCCTTGACTTATTGGTAGTGTTTCACCCGAAGCAGCCCAGCGATGGCTTACAGTATGCCCTAGATCAGTTTGTCATGCGCGGCGGTCGTCTTATCGTCGCAGTCGACCCGATGAATCGCGCAGACATGTCGCAAGGTGCCGCCATGGCGCAGATGTCCGGACGCATGCCGGAAGCGAATTCAGATCTTCCGAAGCTGTTCGCCGCTTGGGGTGTTGAGTACGATAAGTCGACCTTGGTTGGTGACATGCGCAACATGATGCGGGTGAATGCTGGTGGCGTCGTCACGTCGTATCCATTTTATTTTGGCGTACCCGAGGTGCAGCTTGCACGAGATTCGGTAATCACCGGACAGTTGCGCAGCATGCTCATCACCGAAGGCGGTGCCTTCCGCCTCAAGGAGGGTGCTGCATTAAAGCTCGAAGCACTGATTTCCACGTCTGAAGATAGCGGCACAGCCTCGGCGACGATGGCGGCGTTTATGGGGCCGGCAGATCTGGCGCGAGAGACCAAGGCAGAGAAGGGTGCGCGCACGGTGGCCGGAATTTTGCGCGGCAATTTCCCGAGTGCTTTTCCCGAGGGAGTGCCGGAGGGCGTCGACGGTGTGGATGCGGGAACACACCGCAAGGCCGCGCAAGGAGACGGGGTCGTCGTCGTCATCGCGGACTCGGACTTCTTAGCCGATCACAATGCGGTTGATATCATGCGCTTTGGGCGGCAAGTCATTGCCCGGCCGCGTAATGACAACCTCAACTTCTTGGTCAATTCAGTCGAGTTTCTTGGGGGTAGTCAGGATCTGATTGCGATTCGGTCTTCCGGTAGGATTGCGCGTCCCTTTAGCAAAGTGCAGGAATTGGAAAAGGAAGCACAGGAAAAGTGGAAGCAAGAAGAAGAGGTGTTGTCACAGAAGATTTCTGAATTGCAGAAGAAGTTAAACGAATTGCAGGAGGCGCGGGCATCTGGCAGCGCGATGACGTTGAATGCCGAGCAACAGCAAGAAATTTCCCGGTTTAAGGAAGAAGAGCGAGAGGCGAGGCGACGACGACGTGAGGTCCGGAAAAACCTGCGAGAAGATATCGAGGCTCTGGGAACGCAGCTAGCGGCTGTTAACTTACTCTTGGTTCCCGCGGGAGTTGGGGCATTTGGAGTTGTGACATTTGTGCGACGGGGTCGCCGTCGCAAGGAGGGGGCTCATCGTGAGTAAGTCGACATCAACGCGTGCTTTCCTCTTGCTGTTGGTACTTGGCGCCGCCGCCACACTTCTTTTACAAAGACGACCTCACGGTCGGCCGGATCCACTGGTCGGCCAAATGCCTTACGCCGATCTCAATGTTGCACATGCGAAGAGGGTCTCGATAAAGGCCGGCGAGTCAGAGGTCGTGCTTGAGGAGAAAGGTGGGCAGGGTTGGGTGCTGGCAAATGATGCGGACTTTCCCGCTGATGCGGCGAAGCTTGTTCGTCTTTTTGATGAGTTGATGAAAGTCAAAGTTGAGAGAGTTGTCGCAAGATCCAAAGATCAATGGGGCGAGTTCGGATTGGCGGACGGATCTGCGAAAGAAGTTGGTATTTCCGGTGACGGGGTGGCCGTCACAATGCGCCTCGGTGGCGAGCGCAGCGGAGGTGGGCAGTATGCGACTATCAACGATAGCGATGGCTTGGCCTATTTGCTGGCTTCTAAGGTCAATGTGGACGCATCTATAGACACTTGGCAGTACAAGACCTTGCTAGATATTAAGTCCGCGTCCATTAAGCAGGTCGTCTTCGCTCCTGGCTCAAAGGATTCGGTGGTATTGACTCGCGATAAGGCGGAAGATGACCTGACGGCCGTTGGCTTAGCCGCGGAGGACGTGAAGGCGAACGAGCTCAAGGCTGTACTGACCTCCCTTGAAAACTTAGCCTTCGAGAAGCGCTTTGACCCTGGCAACGTGGAAGCGACGACGGCGCTAAAGAATGCCAGCAAAGCGGAGGTTATCTTGTTTGATGGGCGGCGCTATGAGCTGCATGTTGGCAGAGTGGGACAGGACGCGGCGGAAAAGTTCTTTGTAAGAGTCACCGGCCATTCTTCATCTGAGGGTGGAGAATCCCAGGAGTTATCGGGACAAGTGGAGTCCTTGAATACTCTCATGCAAAAATGGGCTTTTTCTGTCAGCAGCTGGCGGGCACAGAAATTAGTGAAGTCTCGGCCGGATTTTATCACTGCCAAGAAGAAGAGTTGAATCAGCCATTTTGATTGCATCGGCGCTATGTCCGAGTATGATGAGCGCCGCATCGCAAACCGTGGCTTTAAGGGTGAATCTCATGCCTTCATCACTCCGCTCTTTGATCGACACTGGTACCAAGCTTTGGCTGGACTCAATCGACCCTGATTTGGTCGCGCAAAGCCGTGAGCAGGGTGCTACCGGTGCAACATCGAATCCCATCATTGTGGCGGATTTGCTCAAGACTGGCCGTTTTGATGCGGAAATTCGCCAACTTCGACAGCAGGGTCTGGATCCGGCTGCGGTCGCTTGGCGGATAACAGATCGCCTGGTTTCGCAGGCCGAGGCGGTTTTTCGTCCTGTTTTTGATCAGTCTGGTGGCAATGATGGCTACGTCAGTTTCGAGGTCGATCCGCTCATCGAAGACACTAGAGACCCGTTGCCGCATGCGGAGCGCGTCTCTCGCTATGTATCAGAAGCCAAGCGATGGGCAGAGGGCCATGTGAATCGGCTGATCAAGATTCCAGCGACTCCAGCTGGTATTGCGTCCTTGACCGATGTGATCGCTGCTGGAGTCAATGTCAACGTGACCCTGATATTCTCTTTGCGTCAATACCATGCAGCGACTGAGGCCGTGTGGCGCGGAGTTCAGGAACGAGCCCAACCTGCGACAACAAAGTCGGTATACAGCATTTTTGTGTCGCGATTGGATGTGTACAGCGAAAAGGCCTGCCCCCAACTTTCAGCTCAGGCTCAAGGCTTGGTCGGAATCGTTAATGCCAAGAGGGTTTGGCAAGCCAATCAGGCTTTTTGGGCGCAGCGAGCCCTGCCCTTACAGCAAGAGATCGTTTTTGCGTCTACGGGCACGAAAAAGCCGACAGATGCCGCCTGGAAGTATGTCGAAGCCCTGGCAGGTAGTGACATTCAGACCAATCCGCCGGCAACCAATGCAGCTGTGCATGCTGCAACGATTCGGTTTCAGCGCAATGTCGATCGGTGGCCGGAGGCGGAAGTCATGGCCGACATCGATCGGCATGTTGATTTTGAAAGGCTGGAGCAGGCCCTCATGGAAGACGGATTATCCAAGTTTGCCGAGCCGCAGAAGCGGCTCATCCAGCTGATCGCGGAAAAATAGATTCGAAGAAACGAGTGATCAAGCGCAGTTCATGCAAGTCACTGCGAAGGGCATGGCCTTCAACCGCGCCAGAGGAATGGGCTCGCGGCATTTGGCGCACTGCCCGTAAGTTCCTTTCTCGAGGCGTTCAAGGGCGGAGTTGACCTGTGCGAGCTCCTGTTTTCCCTCTACGGATAACCCTTCAAGGACCTCTTCATTCTCCAATTGGATGGCTCGCTCCTCCGAGTCTTTGTCGAGAGGCTCGCCGGCATGCGCAGCGATGCGGTCTAGTCGAGATTCCAATTCATGCTTCTTATCGAGCAGCATCTTCTTGATTTCGTTCATAACAGCCAATGCCTCACCCTCTGCAAGTTCTATGGGATGTGTGCCATAGCAATTTGTACAACAAATTCCTAGGTCTTTGTCGAATTCATGCGCTGATACGCGACCATGGCGACTTTACGAGCCAGAGAATGTTCGACGATCGGGCGTGGATACGAATCGCCGAGTTTTACTCTTGCTTGGGCCAGTGTGCTGGGGTCGGCGGTCCATGGCTCATGAATGACCGAATTGGGCAACCCGGCCAACTCCGGAACCCAGCGCCGGACATAAGCGCCCGCAGGATCAAACTTTTTGCCCTGTAATATCGGGTTGAAAATCCGAAAATAGGGTGCAGCGTCGGCGCCGCAGCCACTGCTCCACTGCCAACCCTGGGAATTGTTCGCCAAGTCAGCGTCCACCAGTGTATCCCAAAACCAACGCGCTCCATGCTGCCAGGGCTGCAGCAAGTGTTTTACGAGAAATGACGCGACAATCATGCGGACTCGGTTGTGCATCCAACCCGTTGTCCATAGTTGGCGCATGCCCGCATCGACGATCGGGTAGCCAGTTCGCCCACGCTGCCAGGCATTTAGTCGGGCTGGATCTTCGCGCCACGGGAAGCTGCGAAACTGTTTCCGCAATGGCTCGGAGGGCAGATCAGGAAAGAAGTGCAGCAAGTGATGAGCGAATTCGCGCCAAACAATCTCTTTCGCGAATTGCAAAATGCCGGGCTCGCTGGCCGCTTCGGGTGCGCCGGCCAGCGCTGTGAGCTGGCGCCAAACTTCTGCTGGGCTGATCTCACCGAAATGCAAGTGTGGTGAGAGGCGTGAAGTGCCCAAAGTAAACGGGTGATCGCGCTCGGTAGCGTAGGCCTGAATCGGTTGCTGCAGGAACTGTTGCAACCGCGCGTGTGCGCCCGACTCACCAGGAGCCCAGTGCTGCGGGAACTCCGCGTCCCAGTTGACCTTGGGTAGGAGGTTGAGGTCGCTTAGTGATAAACCTGGAGGCGAGTTTGCCGGCAAAGCTGGCGTCTGGGGTGCTGGCAAACGCGCGGACAGATGGAGACGCGACACGAGTCCGCGCCAAAACGGTGTGTACACTTGATAGGGCGTCCCATCCGCCTTAGCTCCTGCTTCGGGCTCGAGGAGAAGCGATCCCGGATGGATGATCAACTGCACCCCGCCAGCCTGGAGTGTCTTTGCGGCCCTTTGGTCCCGAGCGTCCGCCCATGGGGAATACATGCGGCTGCAATGGACGGTCGAGGCGGAGATGGCCGCCGCGAGTGCCGTAAGCGCCGCTCCACTATCGTTAGCGTGCAATATGAGCAACCGAGAGCCAGCGGCTTCAAGTGAGCGGTTCAGGCTCTCTAAGGACTTGTGCAGCCACCAGCAACTCGCCCCTCCTTCGGCCCAAGCGCCGGACTCTTCCGGGCTCCAGATGAAAACGGGAAGTGTATATTCCGCTGCGGATGCCGCAAACCATGCTGGCAAATCAGCAAGTCGAAGATCGCGGCGGAACCACATGATCGATATCCGGGGGGAATCAGATCTCCGAGGCATATTTCTTTTCCAATCTTTGGGGGCCACACCCCTGGCCTGGCATGAGTTCGTGGTACAATCCTAATCGTTTATCCGATTGCTGCGAGAACCAGAAGTCTAGATTCAGGAGATACTTTGGACCCCGAATTGGCGCGCACGACGCAAGCCATGGCCAGTGCACTCGCGCCGGTCTTCCTGATCTCGGGCGTTGGTGTTTTGCTATCGGCAATGATCGCGCGTTACGGTCGTGTTGTTGATCGAACTCGCACCCTCTTGCGGGATGGGGAGCGTTTATATCATCGCGACAAGAGTTCGGACCATTTAAATAAAGAACTGCGGGCTCTGTACCGGCGAGCCCGCCAGTTGCGAGCCGCCATCCTGCTCACAACAGGCAGCATTGCGTCGGTCATCGTCACCGTTTTTGTGATCTTTGCGAGCTTGCTCTTTCATTTACTGATTCCTTTTGCAGCCGAGTCGTTTTTCTTGTTGGGGCTGTTGCTATTGATCGGTGCCATGTTGCTGTTCATGAATGACTTTGCCATATCACTCCGCTCTATCAAGCATGACATGCAGGTTCGGGGTGATGCGGCTGTATTTGCCCAAGACGCAGAGCCCTGAGGCGAGACGCGTGATTTGCCGCATGCCTGCGCTCAGGTATCTGCCCGAAAAGTGGGCATTTTTGCTCAGTATTTTGTTGCCGAAATGCCGCAAATTATGATTTCATAAGTTGCACGAGTTGAAATTGTCTTTGCGCAAGCGCTGTCGTTTGCATTCTTTGAAGTGGAGTGGTTGTTTCTTATGCTTTTACGCTATTGCATATCCACACTCTCAGTCTTTTTCCCTTTATTTTTTAGTACCGCATCTGCTGCCGATCGCGCCGAAGGCCAATACGCGCTTTGTGTCTCTTGTCACGGCGTTAAGGGTGAAGGCGTGCAGAAGCTTGGCGCGCCTGCCATCGCCGGCTTACCTGCATGGTACATCGAAGCTCAGCTATTGAAGTTTCGGGAGGGCGTGCGCGGTACACATCCGAAAGATCTCGGTGGAATGCGCATGCGCCCCATGGCGAGGGCCCTGAACATCGAAAGCGACGTCAAAGCAGTTTCGGCATACGTGGCTGCCCTGCCGCGTCCCGAGCTGAAAGCGACGGTGTCAGGCAGCATCGCCAAGGGCGAGGTCAAGTATCAGCAAGTCTGTGTGGCCTGTCACGGCGCCGAAGGGGCCGGAATGGAAGCGCTTGGTGCTCCGCCGCTCGTTGGTGGCAGTGATTGGTATTTCGTCACGCAGCTTGGAAACTACAAGAATGGAGTTCGCGGTGCTGACGCTCGCGATATTTCCGGGATGACCATGCGCCCGATGGCCATGCAGCTGTCAGACGCCGATATGCTGGATGTCGTTGCCTACATCAACATTTTGAAGCGATTTAAGGGGCAGTAACTGTGAAGCTCGAAGAATCAGATTTGGTAGCTAAGCGCTTGTTTTACATCGTGGTTGCTGGTGTTGTGGCCTATACGGTTGCAGTATTTGTTTTCGTTCTTTAAACGGATCTGAGCGGAGAGGCATTTCGGTATGATGGACCTGATTCGGCTAAGCGCATCGAGTTTCGCCGGTGACATCGATCAACTCATCTTGATTATCGCTGTTCTTGGTGGCTTTTGGCTGTTAGTCGCGGAGTTTGTTCTTTTCTACTTCATTTTCAAATTTCGCCGGAAAGACGGCGTGAAGGCCCAGTACATTACGGGCGAAAAGAAAGAAGAGAAGAAGTGGATTGCGATTCCGCACTACGCGGTGTTGGCTTGCGACGTTGTGATCGTCGTCGTCGCAATCATGGTTTGGTACAAGATCAAGCAAGACTTGCCGCCACCGGATGAGACCATTCGCGTCATCGGGCAGCAATGGTCCTGGCGCTTCGTGCATCCTGGGGAAGACCGGGAGCTGGGCACTCCCGACGATGTGGAAACGGTCGACGAGCTTCACTTGAAAGTAGATAAGACCTACCACTTTAAGCTTGAGTCTACTGATGTTCTTCACAGTTTCTCAATTCCAGTGTTTCGGCTGAAGCAAGATGCAGTTCCGGGGCGCGTGATTACCGGCTGGTTCAAGCCGACGCGTACGGGCGAGTTTGATATTCAATGCGCAGAAATGTGCGGAATTGGGCATGGAATCATGGGATCGCGACTGTACATCGAGACTGAGGAGCAGCACATTGCTTGGCTGCAATCGAAGTCGACGGGGATGTAGGAGTCGCAGGAGTTTTTGAGGCTGGGTTTTTCGGATTTCTGAACAAGCAGACTTGAGTTGAGGCACTATGGCGACGGCAGTTGGACATCACGGCGATCACGGTCATCATGAAATGAGCTTCTGGCAGAAGTACATCTTCTCTACGGACCACAAGGTCATTGGCATGCAATACATGCTCACCGGCATGTTCATGGCGCTTATTGGTGGCTTCTTTGTTTATGTGTTCCGCATGCAGCTAGCATTTCCAGGGCAAGAAGTACTGGGCTACGGACTAGTGACTCCGACCGACTACAACTCTCTCGTTACCAATCACGGCACCATCATGATTTTCTGGGTGGCGATGCCGGTTTTGATTGCCGCATTTGGAAACTTCCTGATCCCGCTCATGATCGGCTGCGACGACATGGTATTTCCGCGTATCAATCGCCTCTCATACCAAGTCTTCTTGATCAGCGCGATCGTCCTCATCGCGTCGTTCTTTGTACCGGGTGGTGGCTTCGGCGGCGCATGGACTTCCTATCCGCCGCTCTCGGCGAATGCCGACTATAACCTGACCCCATGGGGCGCTACCCTTTGGCTCGTGGCAGTCGCGTTAGAGTTCGTCGCGTTTCTTCTTGGTGGTATCAACTTCATTACAACCCTGATGAATTCACGTGCCAAGGGCATGAAGATGTACGACATCCCCATCGTGATTTGGATGATCGTCATCGCTAGCATCTTGTTTATGGCGTCCGTGGGTCCGCTGATCGCTGGGGCAGTGATGCTGCTGTTCGATCAGACCATCGGTACAGGCTTTTTTGATCCTGCACGCGGTGGCGATCCCGTTTTGTGGCAGCATCTTTTTTGGTTCTTTGGTCACCCTGAGGTTTATGTCGTTTTGCTACCTGCCATGGGGATTGTTGCTGACGTGATGGCGACATTCGCGCGCAAGAAGTTGTTTGGCTATAAGGTGATTCTTTATACGGCCGTTGCTACGGGAGTTTTGAGCTTCTTTGTTTGGGCTCACCATCAATTTGTAGCCGGTATCGATCCGCGCATGGCCAATGTCTTTACGGTCACCACAGTCTTGATTTCGGTGCCTATCGCTGAAATGTGTTTTGTCTATATCGCAACGCTTTACGGCGCTTCCATTCGTTTCACCACGGCGATGCTCTTTGCGTTGGCCTTCATGGCAGAGTTCTTGATTGGCGGTGTAACCGGGATTTTTCTAGGCGCGAGCGGTGCTGACATTTACTTCCACGATTCGTACTTTGTTGTGGCGCATTTCCACTACACCTTCGTGCCGATCGCCATCATCGCGGTGTTTGCTGGGATCTACTACTGGTTCCCGAAGATGTTTGGTCGGATGATGAACGAAACCCTGGGAAAAATTCACTTCTGGGGCACTGTTATTTCTTTCAACTTCATCTTCATTCCGCTGTTTTATGCTGGGGCTGCCGGGGAGCATCGCCGGATTTTTAACCCTCAGAACTTTCCTGAGCTGGCCGAGCCAACTATCGTTGCGACGCGCACGATTGCCACCTATGCGTTGATCGCTATGCTGCTGTTTCAGATTCCATTCCTCTGGAACTTTTTCCACAGCATGTTTAAGGGCAAGAAGGCGGGAAATAATCCCTGGGAGGCGAACACCCTGGAGTGGACGGTTCCATCTCCACCCCCGCACGGGAACTTTACGCACTTCCCAGAGGTTTATCGTGGGCCTTACGAATACAGCGTTCCCGGCCGTTCGACAGATTTTTGGCCGCAAGACCAGAAGGCATAAGATCTTAACGACATTGACGTTGTGAGGGGTTAAATCGTGGCAGCACATGTTCCAGTAGCGACAGGCCGAAGTGCGACGGGAATTCCAACCGGCCGTTTGGCAGTATGGTGGATTGTAGGATCAGAGATCGTCATCTTTGGCGGTTTGTTGATGTGTTATTTGTTGCTGCGTTTGAAGTTTTCCCATTGGTCGGAGTATTCGGTGCACACGAATACGATGGCTGGTGCGATCAACACCTTTGTCCTCTTGACCTCTAGCTTGTTCATCGTCTTGGCGCATTATTATGCCGAGCATAAAGACCCCCTGAAGTCATTCACCTTTATCTGGCTGACGATTGGCGGTGGCATGACGTTTTTGGTCATCAAGGGCTTCGAATGGGCCTACGAAATTTCCCATGGTTATACCATTGGCGCCAATCTGTTCTGGTCGTTTTATTACAGCGCTGCGGGCTTGCATGCTTTGCATGTGATTGCGGGAATGGTCATCATGGGCATCATTTCGTTTGACGTGCTGCGCCAAAAGAATATGCACCGTGTTGAGTTAATTGGGATCTATTGGCATTTTGTCGATATCGTTTGGATATTCTTGTTCCCTCTGCTGTACATCGCGAAATAGAAGCGTGCCCAACTTAAGAGAGGTAATGTTCCATGGCAGCTGATGCACATTCTCCCGCATACTATGTCAAGATTTGGGCCGTCCTACTGGTGTTGCTGGTCGTTAGCTTGATCGGGCCTGAGCTTGGCATTCTTTGGGTGACCTTGGTGACGGCCTTTGGTATCGCTATCGTGAAGGCCTTGATGGTAGCCGCGTACTTCATGCATTTGAACGTCGAAAAGCGTTACATCTGGTATATGTTGTACGGCATGCTGCTGATGGTCTTTTTATTTTTCATTGGCGTCGCTGGTGATATCTTGAAGCCGGATGGGCAGAATTGGCGGAATGAGGCGGCCCACAAATTGATTGAGGAACACGCCGGTGCTATTTCTGGCGGTGAGCCCAAGTAACGCAGAAAGTGAGCAGTATGGCAGGGCAGACGACGATGGTGTGGCAACCCGTAATGGGGGGCAGATCAACTGGGAATGCCGTCATACCTAGTGCCATCTTGGGCACGATCATATTCGTCCTGACGGAAGTCATGTTCTTCACTGCCCTGATTAGTGCCTATCTCGTGATTAAGGGGGGAACTGTTGGTGGCTGGGTCCCTCCCGACAGTGTGACTTTGCCCGTGGCGGCAACCGCGTTGAACACGCTGATACTCTTCGGCAGTGGGATTTCTCTGTTTTTTGCTGGGCGAGCCATGACGCGAGGTCGCGTCTCCATGATCAGTTTTTGGTATTTGCAGGCACTCATTTTGGGTGCGATTTTTGTTGGCGTTCAGGGCTATGAGTGGGTGGGTCTGATTCAATACGGGATGACCATCACTTCAGGTCTGTTTGCTGCTTGTTTTTACTTGCTGATTGGTTCGCATGCGGTCCACGCAGCCTCGGCCATTTTGTTATTAGGCTGGTACTACTTTCGACTGAAGAGCGGAAAGTTAACTGCAGCGCAACTGGGAGCCCTACAAATATATTGGTACTTCATTGTTGGGGTATGGCCGGTACTTTATGGGTTGGTTTATTTCTAACATGGCGGCAGCAAAAACTTTTTGGCGTTTGCTGATCAGCATCGCCGTTCTCGCCTTGCCCGCGCGGCTTTATGCTTGCCCCGTCTGTGGCGTCGGCAAGGAAGGAGCGCGTTTTGCCTTTATTTTTACTACTGGCTTGCTCACATTCGTCCCTCTCATTATGATTGGCTCCGTTTGTTACTACTTGTGGCGGCGGACTCAACGTGCAGACCCCCATTCCTCCATTCCCGGCGTTTAACTGCTCTGCATCGATGATCGTGCGCCGAGAGGATGGTCCGTGATTCGACCCCTTTATTTTTTTGCACTATTGCTCATTGTGGTGGGCAGTTATTTTTTCGCGCGAGAGCGGTTGCGGCCTTTCGATCAGATTGCTCTGGGCCGGCGACATGTGGAGCTGGCGCCAGACTTTACGCACCCCGTAGCTCAACTTGGCGCCTCGCAGTTGCTGCCAGCACGTGCTCTGTCCGAGTTTCGCAACCAGCCAGTATTTCTGCATTTCTTTGCTAGTTGGTGCCTGATTTGTCGCGCCGAGCAGCCAATGATTAATGAGTTGGTAAATGGATATGCCGGTAGATTGCAGGTTTTGGCAGTGGCGAGCTACGATGAGTGGCCGCGTCTGCAGCGGGCGCTGAGTGATTGGCCCCTGTTGGGTACTGTGCTCTACGATGAAGAGGGTAGGACGGCAAGACGCTATAAGATTCAGCAATTACCGGCTTCGATTCTCATCAATGAGCGTGGCGAAATCGTCGAACGTTTTTTCGGCCCGATGAATCAAGAGCACGTCGAACGGCTGGAGCAGTGGTTCGAGCGTGGCAGCTTAGGTGAGTCCAAACATGGAATTTCGGGAGACGCCCGCGCGGATCCTGCACAATCAGGGTAAGTGCAACCACATGCTAAGAGAAAATATCCCAACTTTTAACGCCATTATGAATAGCGTGTCGTTGGCGCTTCTGTTGATCGGCTTCCAGCTCGTTCGACGGAGACGCTTATTGGCTCATCGCAATGTAATGTTGGCTGCGGTCTTTACTTCAAGCTTATTTTTAGCTGGCTATCTCACGTACCACTTCAGTGGTGAATCCAAACGCTATACGGGGGATTGGACCTTTGTTTATTACCCAATTCTAGTAACACATGTAATTCTTGCGGCCTATGTTCCCATCGGTGTAGGCGTGCTTTTGTATCGAGCTTTTCGCGGCGAGTTGCAGCAGCATCGACGCCTAGCTCGGGTTACTCTCCCCATCTGGGTGTATGTGAGTTTGACCGGTATCTTGGTATATTATTTCGTGCACGTATCACGGTGAATCGCCGGTAAGGGGGACCTGATGGAGACTTCATGGCTGGCCGGCTTATTGGGGGGCGGTCTGATCGGTATTGCGTCGTCCCTGCTTTTGTTGGCGGTCGGTCGGGTATTTGGGGTGAGTGGAGTTTTAGCGGGCGCCATGAACCAGTCCGGAGACGAACGTGTTTGGCGCATCATCCTGCTGCTCGGACTGGTTGCCGGTGGTCTCGTGTTGTCGCTTCTCTATCCGCAAGCTTTCCCCGCACAAGGTGGCGAGCCACGTATATTCGCCATCGCCCTAGCTGGCTGGATTGTTGGTTTCGGCACTCAGCTCGGGAGTGGTTGCACTTCCGGCCACGGAATTTGCGGGATCTCTCGCCTTTCAAGTCGCTCAATTGTCGCGACTTGTGTTTTCGTCGGCGCCGGAATGCTTACCGTATTCGTGCGACGAATGCTAGGAGGTGGCTTATGAAGGCGCGGCTAGCCATTTTTTTATCGGGGATGTTGTTCGCCATTGGACTGGGTGTGGCCGGCATGACTTTGCCATCGCGAGTCATCGGATTTCTGGATATTTTCGGTGCATGGGATCCCACTTTGGTCTTTGTGATGGTCGGGGGAATCGGCGTCCACGCTGCCGCTTACCGGATGATCGCGCACCGCCCTTCTCCAATTTTTGAGGCAAAATTTCATATACCCGCTCGCCATGCTGTGGATCGCAAACTTCTTGTCGGATCTGCAATCTTTGGGATTGGCTGGGGAATTGGGGGATACTGTCCTGGGCCTGGTTTGGTATCACTTGCTTCTTTTCGCCCGGAGCCAGTGCTGTTCGTTGCTGCTATGGTTGTCGGAATTCTGACCTTTCGAGTTTTGAAGAGACGATTTCCGCCACTCGGATAGGAGTGACCAGATGCAAATAAAAGAGTTTTTTGACCCTGTAACCTACACTCTTACGTACGTCGTATACGACGATGCAAGTCGCGATGCCGTCGTGATAGACCCGGTCCTTGATTATGATCCGGGCGCATCGACCTCATCGGAGGATTCTCTGCGAAAGGTTGTCGCGTTTTGCCAGGATCAGAAGCTGACCGTTCATTTTCTGATGGAAACCCATGCCCACGCTGATCACCTTTCCGGTGCCTATATTCTGCGCGCGAAGCATTTTCCCAATGCGAAAATTGTGATCGGTGCGCGGATTACCGCCGTGCAGGAGCTGTTCAAAGATGTATTCAATTTCCCCGAGCATTTTGCCACAGATGGGCGGCAGTTTGACCGCTTGCTGCATGACAACGAAGTCGTTCAAGCCGGCACCTTGGAGATAAGGGTGCTTTTCACTCCGGGCCATACTCCAGCGTGTGCGTCCTATGTTATGGGTGACGCGGTGTTTACAGGGGATGCATTGTTCATGCCGGATTATGGCACCGGACGTTGCGATTTCCCTGCAGGCAGTGCCCGGGATCTGTTCCGCTCGGTGACCCGCCGCCTGTTCACGCTGCCTGAGGAGACTCGTGTCTTTACCGGGCATGATTATCAGCCGAATGGACGACCACTGCGCTGGCAGTCTACGATCGGTGACGAAAAGCGACATAACATTCAGTTGAATGAGACGACCACGGAAGAGCAGTTCGTAACTTTTCGCTCACAGCGGGACAAGACTCTAGCTGCACCGCGCCTGTTGTTCCAGAGTGTGCAGGTTAATGTGGCGGCCGGCCAGTTGCCGACACAGGAAGACAACGGTACCATCTACTTGAAGATTCCACTCCGACACAGGGAATAGGCTAAAGGTGCTAATCTCGCTATGGCGGATCACAAGTTTGACTTGACGCAGCCAATGCAGCCGATTTCCGATTGGGAACTGGCTAATGAGGTGCCCTCGCGCGTCTTCCTGAATCATGGATCATTCGGTGCCCCACCCAAAAAGGTGCTTGCAGCCCAATCTTCGTGGCGGGCGCATGTCGAGAGTTTCCCCGATCGGTTTTACGATGGTGAGCTCCAGCTGTTATGGCGACGGCAGCGCGATGTAGCAGCGGAATTCGTCGGCGCGCCGAAGGACGATGTTGTTCTGGTTCCAAACGCAACTTTTGGCAACAGTAGTGTGCTGCACTCCATTGATTGGCAGCCGGGCGATGAAGTTGTGTTCACCGATCAACTCTATGCGTCCGTTCGCGCCTATCTACAGCTGTTACCCGCCAGGGGTGTCGTCCTGCGTGAAGTACCAATCCCATTCCCGCTCGCCGCAGACGGTGCGGCGGATATTGTTGAATCTATTGCTCGCAGCCTATCCCCGAGAACTCGCCTGCTCGTGATCGATCACATCGCTTCGCCTACGGCATTGGTGATGCCGGTCGAGAACCTTATCCATCTCGCCAAGTCGCATGGATGTGCCATATTAATCGATGGTGCGCACGCACCGGGACAAGTTCCACTTCTGTTGCAGAAGTGGCAGCCAGACTATTATGTTGGCAATTGCCATAAGTGGCTGTTTGCGCCGCGTTCAGCAGCATTCTTGTATGTCCGAAACTTTCGGGATTCGTCGGTGCGGCCGCCGATCATCGGTAATTTCTTTCACGATGGGTTTGCCAGCGCCTTTGCTTGGCTCGGAACGTTTGATGTGACTCCGTTGCTTTGCATCGAGAACGGTATTAATTATTGGCGAAGTTTGGGGGGGCACGAGCTTGAAATGAGGAATCATAAACTCGCACAATATGGCCGCCAAAAGGTCTGTGACGCACTGTCAGCATCGCCGCCCCATCCGGATACTTCTGATTATTATGCATCGATGTTTGCCGTACCCCTGCCGACAGGGAAGCTAACTTCAAAAGTGTCGGCGCAAGCTTGGAGGCAGAGATTTCGAGATGAGTTTGGCATCAGTATCAATGTTGCTGTCCACGCTGGACAGCTTTGGCTGCGGTGCTGCGCACAGGCGTACAATTGCGCACAAGATTTTGATCGATTGGCTGCAGTTCTAGTAGAACTGGACTTTAAAAGCGGATGCCCAGTCGTATGAAGCCGGCTTGCGCGGTTGGGGTTTCTAAGTGATCCTCGATCAATCGATAGAAGTAGTCTCCAAATTCTTCATCAAGCGCACCATAGGTAGTGCCATCTTCGATAACACGTTTTGCCTCTGATTTGGTGGGCACCATTTGCGAGGCCCAGTCTACACCCAAGTAGAAGCGCGTCCAAAATGTCCAGTCCTGACCGAGAACAAGCTTTACATACTGTGATTCGGAAGTGACTGTATGGCGGATTCTTGCGCCACTATCTAGACTTGGCATGTCGAGTTGGTACTGACGTTGATCCACCCCACCAGCTATTCCGACGAACAGGCTTTGCGTCACAAAAATGCGAACGATGAATTCCATCTGCTTGAATTCATGCGTCCCGGAGTCAATGGTAGCGTAGGAGCTTGGGAGGATGACTTCCTCCTCGAAATGAGTGTTGGCTTGGCGGTGGCTGAGGCCCAGCTGCCATCGAGTCGCTTCCCAGAATAATTCGACACCGTGCGCCACGTGCTCGCGTTCGATGTAACCGACCGCTCCGCCCAGACCAAAGCTACGGTCTGTGTTTGAGTATTTGCCGGCGCTATTTTTGCCTTTTGAACTTGAAGAAGGTTTTGCAGGTGGTTTCGTCTCGTTGCTGAAGCCCTGACCCAAGGCGGCATGAGTCCAGCCGCACAGCCAAAGTATGGCAGCGATTCTGAGGGCCGCTCGGATCCAGGTTTTTGCAAGGTCCATGCGTGTGACTCATCCGATTCGTTCACTTAATGCATCGGAATTCCTGGTAATTACTTGATGCAATGGACGTTACGGAAAGAGGTTGCGGTAGCGTATCTTGGTTGTAATTGTGGCAAAATTCATAGATTTTCAAGGAGAGAACGGTAGACTAGCTCGATCTTTCTACTGCTGCCAAGGATGCCCTTTTGGAAGTTCGACGTTTTATGAGTCGCCGCCGCCCGTTTCGAAAGCCGCCGCCTGGATCCATGCCCGGCACGGTGGTGGGGCATGAGGGCGCTCAGCCAACTCAGATCGATGTTCTGTCCTACGGGCCGGATGGTTTTGACTCCTGTCAGCTTGATGATGCTGGCAAGTTGCCGGAGATGATCACTCGGCATCCAGTTGTCTGGATCAACATCGCTGGTCACGCCAATGTTACGCAGATTCAACAAGTGTTGAATTTCTTCTCCGTGCACCCACTGGCTCGCGAGGACGTTTTTAATTTACATCAGCGCCCGAAGGTTGAAGACTATGGGCAGCATTTGTTTCTTGTCGCCTATATGGTCACGGGCAATCCCCGTATTTTTGAGCAAGAGCAAGTCAGTATCCTCGTGGGGGAGGGATGGGTTCTGACTTTCCAGGAACGCCAGGGAGAGTGTTTTGCCCTTGTCAGGGCTCGTATATCCAAAAACTTGGGTCAGATCCGCAGTAAAACCTCTTCATACCTGGTCTACGCACTGGTCGACGCGCTCATTGACCATTATTTCCCGATTGCTGAGGAGATTGAACGTCGGCACAGCGCCCTGGAAACGGAAATTATCGAGGGGGACCCAGCCAATGTCGTGCTGCCCATTCACCAAGTTAAATCGCGAGTTCAGGAGCTGTATCAACTCGTATCCAGCCATCGGGATATGTTGAACAATCTGATTCGGCCAGCTGCCGGCAACGTCGATGAAGAGTTGCGCCTGTATTTTCGCGACTGTCTAGATCACACTCTGCAGCTCATGGAAAATCTAGCGGCACAGCGTGAGTCCCTGAAGGGACTGTTGCAGCTTAGCCTAGCGATGCAGAGTCAGCGCACGAATGATGTCATGAAGTTTCTTACGATCGTGGCTTCGATCTTCATTCCTCTGACATTTGTCACCGGTGTTTATGGGATGAATTTTGACACGGGCGCATCTCCGTTCAACATGCCTGAGCTGTCTTGGAAGTACGGCTATGTCGCCGTCATCTCTGTCATGCTACTTTGCGCGACGGGAATGCTTGCGTATTTTTACCGGCAGGGTTGGTTTCATCGACCAAAGGCCGAGTCGCGTCGTCGTTCAGAGCATCAACATGGGTTGCCCAGGTGATGCCGACGTCGACATCTCTATTTGCTGCATATGATTCCAGCCAGCTGCCGGAAATTTTCTCAAGTATGGGGCAAGTGCTCAGTGACTACGTTGAGGAATGCCAGCAGGGCCAAGGTACGCTCCGCTCTCAGCTGTCTTTGGAGCAGCTTCGCGATTTGGCTGATCGAGCGCTGACGCCGACCAATGTTGGTACGTCGCTATCGACGCGGGTCCGAGAACTCACCCAGCTATATTTGGATCACTCCTACCGCATTCAGGACCCGCGGTGCATGGGGCACCAGGTCTGCCCGCCCATGCTGTCGTCAGCCGCATTTCAGGCCGTCGTTGGAATTTTGAATCAGGGGATGGCTGTGGCAGAGCTTAGCCCCTTTGCCACGGCCATTGAACAGGCAGTTGTTGGTCGACTTTGCGAGGCTATCGGCTGGTCTCCGACAGTGGCAGGTGGAGTCGCAACGAATGGAGGGACTCTGGCTAATTTGACGGGAGTGCTTGCCGCTTGTCATGCACGTTACGGAGATGTTTGGGCTGAGGGCTGGGGGCAGCGACGCCCGGCGATTATTGCCAGCAGCGAAAGCCACTACAGTGTAAAGCGTGCTGCGGGTATCATGGGCATGGGATCCGATCACGTCATTGGAGCTGAACTCGATCCATTGCGGCGCATGACTGGGAAAACGCTGCAACTTGCACTGAACCGCGCCGATTCGGAAGGTCGCGATGTCTTTTGTGTGGTGGCCTCGGCCCCATCAACGCCAATTGGCGCCATTGATTGTCTGACCGAGATTGCAGAAATTTGCACCGCGAGATCCATATGGTTGCACGTGGATGCTGTGCATGGCGCCAGTATGCTCTTTTCTCCGCAGTTGAGATCAAAGCTCAATGGAATTGAACATGCCAGCTCTGTTGCGTGGGACGCGCATAAGATGCTGCATGTACCCAGTCTCGCGACATTTGTGCTGTACCAGCGCCGCGAGCACAGCTACCTACCATTTCAGCAGTCTGCGCCGTATCTGTTCGACCTAGATACCGATGAGAGGCTCCGTTGGGACGGAGGTTTGCGTACCTTCGAGTGTACAAAGCCGGCACTATCAGCTCCACTTTGGTTGGCCTGGAGCCTTTTGGGAATGGAAGTATTTGCAGCGGCTGCAGAACGGTGTCTGAGCGTGACCCAAGAGTTTCATGCAACGCTCGCCGATGACGAAGACTTTGAGGTTGCTCACAGACCTGAGGTGAACATTCTGTGTTTTCGCTACTCGCCTAGCGATTGGCGGTCAAAGCCCAGGGACGAGCGCAATTCCCTGCAGCGTAAGTTGCGTCGTGCGATTGTTGATGATGCCAAATTTTATGTAACAACAGCGCTGCTCGACGGTGACGACTACCTGCGTGTCACCATCATGCATCCTCTGACATCAGCGAACCACTTCCGGGACTTGATCATGCAGATTCGCAGTCTTGCCCATCGACTTCAATAAAGTGGCTTTCAAAGTTGATGCGCGAAAGCGCCTAGTTAACCGTTATTGCAAAGTATTTCGTGTGCTGTTCGCCACATTCGGTCGATGCCAATACCTTTATGGACGAATGAGCGAATGCAAAGATGCTGTTTTGAGCACTCCAATGGCTGTTGCGAATCTGCACTGATCAGGATCACCGGCGTATCTTTGAAAAAAATCTCGATGTACTCTGCGATTTCTGAGCCAGTTAAGTCCGGCAGGTGGTAGTCAATAATCGCGAGGTCATAACCACCAATCCGAGCAAAGGAGCCTAGTGCCGCAAGCGACGGATAAGCATCGACAATGTACGGATAAGAACGCCCGGCAGCGACCATGAGTTCACGGAAGACGTCGTCATCATCGATCAAGAGGATTCTGGGAACATGCATCGTGGTTGATGGCCTCTTAACACTATGGTCCAATGCGGATACTGTTGTTGTGGGCATACGATATCTCCGACGCAGGTTTGCTATGGCTGAGCAGGTTTTGTGCCAGTGGAAAGTTTGGCGTGATTTCCGCTGATTGACACGCGCTCCCGGGTTTCTTTGACTCAGAAATCCTGTCTCCGGGAGCCTGCAGTGATCCCGAATTGATACACCTGCGGGAACATTTCTGGGGCCCATGTTCCCGCAAACATGCTGAAATGCCACTCCTTTTGCCTTAGCTAACTCTGGTACGAATGTTGCTGACTCTGCACCCAGCATAAAGTATGGAGTGCTCGAACTCGTTGGCGTTGATGATTATTTGGCGATGAATTGCCACGATGATTACTAGCTGCCGATGAACTATCAAAAACCCCGGATTGGCTGGTGCATGCCCTATTCACTCACCAAGCGACGTCTAACCATAACCTACACGATGGCGTTGATCGTCATGACGTTCATGGTGATCGTTACTGCGGCGGCACAGTACGTCTTGGTAAAAGACTACCAGTCAGTCGCAGCACTGCAGGACGACGCTGAATCCGTGTTGTCCTCAATTCAAGAGTTAGCACTGATTCTCAATGAAGCACTTACTAATCAGCTTGATGCTAGCGAATTTTCAGCACTATTGCGAGTGGCCCGCGTTGATCAAGATGCGCTGCAGAAGTCTGTCCCGGAACTTGTCAGGGGCGCAAAGCAGCAAAGTGTTACCGGAAGCTGGCTGTTCGCGCACCAGCGCGATATCTATGCCATACATGCTTCCATTATCGACGAGCGGTTGCACGCCTTTCTCCAGGAGGTCCAGGGTATCGCTGCTGGCGACCTACCTCCCTTTTATGCCCACGTCCCACGGGAATCGCGAGCTCTGGCCCAGGATCGGCTGAACTATCTGATTCACTCCGCGCAATTGGAGTTGGATGCATTTATTGCATTGGCGAGTTCTGACGCCGAGTCTCGCTTGAGTTACTTGACGAACACACTCGTTATGTTTGTTGTCGGATTTATTCTGGCAGCGATTTGCCTCGGCGTTTTAGTTTTTCGGCCTTTGATTGACGATGTCATGAGTTCACACCGGTCCCAGCAGTCAGCTAATGCCGAGCTGCAGAGGCATGCCCAAGAGCTGTCGGATTCACGGGAAGGATCGCGACAACAGACTCGAATATTGAAGTCCGTGTTGGATGCTTTGGCCGATGCAGTGATCGTCGTGAATGAGCGGGGTAAGATCATTTTGCAGAACCCTGCTGCGGATTCCTTATTTGGAATTGATTCTCAGTCGCTCGATGCGGCAACCTGGCATGCTGCGTTGCAGGTCCGTGGTATGAATGGAAGTGATATTTCTTTGCAGGACAGTCCACTCAGTCTGGCTCTGACAGGGCGGCGAATCAACGACCGATTGGTGCAGATTGCTGCAGGCCACCAGCACCAAGGGACGCAGGTTACCCTCAGTGCCAATGGCCGACCCATCGTCGATGAAGATTCGGTCATTCGAGGGGCGGTAGTTAGTTTTCGTGACGTTTCGTCACACATCGCCAACGAGCAGGATCTTATCAAGGCGAAAAGTAACGCCGAGGCAGCTAGCCGCGCGAAGAATGAGTTTATCGCCAACGTTAGTCACGAAATTCGTACGCCGATGTCTACGATTTTGGGTTATGCGGATCGACTCACGATATCCGACTTAGAGCCGCAAGAGCGGCGCCGCGCGATCGATGTTATTCGAAGTAGTGGTCGCATTTTGGTCCGGCTCATTGACGACTTGCTAGACATTTCACGAATGGAAGCCGGACAAACTGATGTCGAGACCTCCGTCGTGCCTCTTGGGGAGCTGCTTGGCGAAGTACGTGGACTCTTAGAAGGACGTGCTTCGCAACAGGGTCTGACATTCGAGTTTGTGGCGAGTGGCCCCGTACCGATTGAAATCCATACCGATCCGATTCGGGTCCGGCAGGTGCTCATTAATCTGTTGGGCAATGCACTGAAGTTTACGGAGATGGGCGGCATCACCTGCCGAGTCTTTTGGGACGACCGCCGCCGATTTGGCAATGCGCCGAAGTTAGCATTTGAAATTTCTGATACAGGTTCTGGCATTCATTCGGAAAGCGTTCCGAAGTTATTCCAGCCTTTCATGCAAGGTGACACCTCGATGACGCGCCGATTTGGCGGAACGGGGCTTGGATTGGCCTTGTCTCGACGTTTGGCGAGGGCCTTGGGTGGCGAGCTGAAATTGGAGTGGACTGAAGTTGGAAAAGGCTCATGCTTTCTCTTTCATATTGATATTGGACCAGCCGAAAAGCTGACATTCACGGATAGCTTACAGATTCCTAAGTCGACAGCTCTGATCGGCGAAGAGGAACTGTTTCCGGCCACAGGTCTGCAGGGGACTCGGATACTGGTCGTGGAAGATGGTCCCGAGAATCGGGAGCTTTTCACCAGCTTTCTCCAACACGCTGGAGCGGAAGTGGTTAGCGCGGTCGATGGGCAAGAGGCGCTGGATATCGTCGAGGACCAGTCTTTTGATTTGATCATCATGGACATTCAGATGCCTCGCCTTGATGGCATCAAGGCCGCAGAGATACTGCGTGCTCGAGGTGTGGATACACCGATGATTGCTCTGACAGCACATGCCATGATTGAGCATAGAGAGCGTAGTCTTGAAGCTGGATTTGATCATCATTTGGCGAAACCAGTTGATGCGAAGGCGCTCATTGGAGCAGCAATTAACTACGCGCGCGTGCATGCTCGCGCGCATGGGGCGATTCGGAGCAGTGCGAGATCCGGTGCTCGTGGGCATTCGAATGAAGTTTCTGAAATCATAGCTCGTTTTTCCACCAGTATCCCTGAGCGCGTGAACGAGATGCTGGTGGCGTTTGATCACAAGGACTGGGATCGCTTGGAGAAGCTGGCGCATCGCTTGAAGGGGACGGCTGGAGCTTGCGGGTTCTTGGACTTGATGGAGGCCGTTGCTCATATCGAGGATTGCTTGCGGGCAGGCCATTCGTCTGGGCTCAGGCGCGATTGCATTGAAAACTTGAGGCCCATTGCAGGTAAAGAGAATAAAGACAAAGGTCATTCCGGGATACATTTGGTATAGCGCGGCGACGACGGCTACTAGGAGGATACATGATCGGTCGAGTTTTGGTGGTGGATGATGAGCCTATTGTTCGAGACATTTTGAAGCACTCTCTCGAGATAGAAGGGTTTGTCGCCGATGCGGCGTGCGATTTAACTTCTATGGAGCAGAATTTGCGTCAGCGAACGTATGATGCTGTACTCTTGGATCTTTTTTTAGAGCACGAAGATGGCTTGGAGGCGTTGCCGATTCTGACCCGTGATTTTCCGAGGGTTAAAGTCTTCATCATGTCGGCGCAGGGTACCATTGAGCTAGCCGTGAGCGCTATGGAGAGCGGGGCGTCTGCATTTATTGCCAAATCAAAGGATCCAAAGGCGATCGTTGATAAGTTGAAAGAGCGACTCTTTTTTCCCGCCAAAGATCGTGACGTAGATTCCGCTGCCGGCAATCTTGGGATGATTGGTGAAGGTGAGGCCATGCGGGCGGTCTGTGCTCGCATCATTCGAGTCAAGGATGTCGACTCGACTGTTCTCATTACGGGAGAGTCAGGTACTGGCAAAGAAATGGTCGCTCGAGCAATTCACGCTGCATCCAACCGACGCGATCGTCGATTTGAAGCCGTAAATTGCGGAGCGATCCCTGGTCCCCTATTGGAGTCGGAACTGTTCGGTCACAAGAGAGGCGCGTTTACTGACGCGAAAAGCGATCGAAAGGGAATTTTTGAAGTCTGTACTGGGGGGACTCTGCTCCTCGATGAGATTGGTGAAATGCCCCTTGAGTTGCAAGTTAAACTCTTGCGCGTTTTGCAGGAACGGACCGTAACTCCATTGGGTTCATGTCAAAGTCTTCCAGTGGATGTACGAGTGTTGGCGGCCACAAATGTTGATTTGATTGAGGCCGTGCGCAAAGGGCAGTTTCGGGAGGATCTGTATTTTCGTCTGGCGGTGTTGAGCATCCGGGTGCCCGCATTGCGAGAGCATCGCGAAGATATTCCTGACTTGGTGCGGCATTTCGTAAGCACGCTTGGAGCGCGATTTGGGCGGCAAATGGCTCCAGTTAGTCCTGAGATTCTGATGCGGCTGAAGGCCTATGATTGGCCGGGAAATGTTCGCGAGTTGCAGAATGCGGTTGAACGAGGAATCGTCCTGTCACGAGATAATCATCTGCATTATGAAGATATGATGCCCGACACAGGTTATCAGCAGCGGGCCGGTGCTACACTGGCTGACGACGGAGTCATGAACCTTCCTCTGTCTGAGGCGAAGCAGAATTTTGAGCGGCAATATTTGAAGCAGCTACTGGAAGCGACGCGGGGAAACATCTCCGAGATCTCGCGCATTTCAGGTCGCTATCGGGCAGATGTGTACCGGTTATTAACTAAGCATGGAGTGGAGTGGGAGGACTTTCGCCCTACCATCGCATTGCCGGTTCAGCGGCACTAAGCCGTTCAGTTGATTCCTTCCACTGCCAGAGTCGCTGGCGGTGGATAGTTCCAAAAATTTTACAATCCAGGGACGCCGCGGATCACAACGATGCCCTTATCGCTGGTGATGGCATAGAGAGCCCGTCCCCGTACGTGCAGACCTGTCACGTTGGCGCCGATTGACAACGTCATGAATAGCTTTTCTGGTTCGATCGGATTCGTGATGTCGAAAGTGTGCAGCGTGTTATTTTGGTCGACAACATAGAGATAGTCGCGCGAAGCCGCCATAGATTTGATGTTGCGGACGGCGAGGCTATCACCGAGGTTCAACAGCGAAGATGGGCGGCTTGCGTCGAGAATATGTAAACCATTATCGCTCGTGCCAACATAGAGCCGATTTTCATGCTGTGCCAGGGCTAAAGGTGTATTGCCGAAGGATCGGCGTTGACGCTCTATGGAGAGCCCATTACCAGCAATGCTGATCCCAACGAGCTCGCGATCTGACGCAGTGCCTACCACGGCGAACGCCGCCTGATCGTTCCCGGAGATTGCCATAGAAAATTCGCCCATATCCAGTTCCGAGACGCCCTCAGGATTGAGTAGCGATGCCGCCCCATCCGTTAGGTTGAAGACACTTAGCAGGTGTCGACCGGAATACAGACGAGCTGCCGTGGCATGCAGCGGACCAGCTGCGTCGGCAACGCTGTTTGCCAACGTAGGGCTCAATGGACTCGATGCGTCGAGAACCTTGATGGTTCCGGAAGTTGAGTCGGCTGCGTAGATGGCGGACCCAGAAGTGGCCAAGCTTGCCAGTTGTGGAAGTGGGTCTTGGCCCATGCTGCTGCGTAAATCCACGGCGGAAACAGTCTGCACCGGCGATGAATCATTTGGCTGTCCGAGTGCTGGATCCGAACTATCAGCGAGCACGATGCCAAAGCTTCGATCAGAGATGACGGCAACCGAATCGGTCCAGGCAATTGCGGTTGGATTCATCGCATTCCAAACTTCCTCAAGCGATGCAATTTGTGGATTTGTAGTAATGCTTGCGTCGACACGAGCCAGAAGGTGACGATCGCTGGTGAGCAGGATGCTTTGATCGCTTACAATCAAAGACTGACCTATGGCATTCGATCGGACATCTTGTGAGAGCTGCACGGGGGCAGCGGGATTTGTCACATCGATGATCGTTAAAAGACCTTGCCCAGTGAGGTACAGGTGTCCGTCTAGCACCATTTTATGGATGTTCGCCTGGTTCGGAATAGTAGCGATAATGCCGGCAGCAAGATCATCCAAATTATAGAGTCGAACGGTCTGACTGGACTGATCAGCAACGGCCAGGAGTGAGCCCTCTGCGGCCACAGCATCAGCTTGCGCGGCAATTTCGACAGGACTCTCGCCCAGGTTGGCGAGGTTGAAGACCCGGACTCCATCGGCACCAGCTGCCACGACGAGGTGTTGGCTCGAGAAGGCGACGTCCTTTGCGTCAATTCCTGCGGCAACGGTATTGAGGATCATGGGAGCGCTTGGATTCGATAAACTCAAAATGCGCATGCCACTTGTGCCTTGTGCGACATAGAGACGATCCGCATGCACACGCGCAGCCTTTGGCGAGTTGTTACCATCAAGAGAGAGCACACCGGGCGTTCCTACTGCCGGCGCAGTATCAATGTTGTACGTGCGAATCTCGCGCGATTCCGTCACGGCGTAAAGCGATGCCTGATAAGCAGCCATAGCAACGACGGGTGAATCTGTTAACAAATTGCGAATGACTCTGAATCCCGTAGGCTCAGCTATCGAAATGACATCAAGGCCGCGTGCGTGACTGACGTAGGCAAAGCCAGCATGTTGAGCAACATCTGTGGTTTTGCCTCCGATTCCCCCCACAACCGTTGGGCTGGTCACCGTAGAGAGAAGTAGGCCGTTCAAGGTGATGCCGGGACTATAATTCAGGGCGCGATCTACCGTGTGTATTTGGTAGTTATAGCCCGAGTGCTCCGTTGGATTTGTATAGTTCGGTGTCGCATTGAGATGTGTCGCGTCAATCTTGAATGTATCCCGGTCGAAGTAGACGACGTATTGATCCTGTCCTTGGGTCCCCGTTGTATACGCGACGCCCTTCGCAGGTGCGAAGCTCACGGCGGCATCCAACCGACGAACAATTACGTAGCGGGCCCCCACTTCAAGGATGCCGGGACTGGCTTCAGGAGTGTCCCATGATAAGAGAAACTGCCCACCATATTCTACGACGGAAAAGTTAACCGGAGCAGCAGGTGGTTTGGTGTCGATTTCGGTGGATGCTGTGGCGCTCATGGACCAGTTGCCGGCATTGTCGCGCTCTTGAACGAACAGAGTGTACACTCCGTCTGGGGTTAGTGGGTTCGCCGGTGAAAACGTTGAGCCTGTGAAAGTTGGCGAGTTCAAGTCGAAGTTTTCGTCGCCAATGCGAGCGCGGAACAGGCCGCTGCCGCCGCCCGTAGATGCGATACTCCAAACCGGCTGAGCAGATGCAGAGAAAGCTGGTCCAGTTACTGTTGGTGGATTTGGCTTCGTCAGATCGACGGTGATGGTATACTGGCCGCTTTCCGACCAGTTATTTGCGATGTCGCGCTCTTGGACATAAAGCGTATGTGCACCCTCCGCCAAATTGGTTAGGGGGGCAAACGATGTTGCCGTGGTCGTCGGATCAAGATCTTCGAAGCTTGAATTGTTGAGGCGAAAGCGAAATTCCGCCGGTATGATTCCCCCTCCGTTTGCGCTCCAACTCCAAACAGGTCGTTGATTATTAGTTTCCATTGGTCCGATGACAGTAGGTGCCAATGGCGGCGTCAAATCGAGATGCAGAGTAAACTGTCCGTTGGAGGACCAGTTGCCGGCTGCGTCGCGCTCCTGCACATAAATCGTATTATCGCCAGCGTTCAAATCACTTGCAGTTAAGTGGGTCAATGCCGTGGTAATGGTTGCCCCGTTCGTCAAGTTCGCATCATTGATTTTGAAACGAAATGTTCCATTGCCTGGAGTTGCCACGTGAGATGCCCAGCGCCAAACGGGGCGGGCATATTTACTATATTTTATGGGGTTTGATGCTGGACCGGTAATGCTATCAGACGTGACGGTAGGCGCACCAGGGGGTGTGAGGTCGATGTTAATGGTAAATTGCCCGCTTGCGGACCAGTTACCGGCAGCATCCCGCTCTTGAACATAGAGAGTGTGGGGTGCCTCACTCAAGTCTTGTGCTGGTGTGTAGCTTGTCGCGGTGGTTTCGGTGGTGATGGTGCTTAGATCGTTATTGTCTAGGCGCAGCCGGTAGCGGCCGCTGCCGGCATTGCCACCTGATTGCCAGTTCCAGGTCGGGCGCACATTGTTGGTGAAGCCTGGACCGGAAACGAGGGGTGCGCTCGGAGGGGTGCGGTCGATGACGACGGCGAACATGCCGCTCGAGGACCAATTACCTGCAGCATCCCGCTCTTGAACGTAAAGTGCGTGCGTACCTTCGGCCAGGTCAGCATTCGGTGAAAATGATAGCTCAGTCGTTTCCACGGCGTCAGCGTTCAAATTGGCGTCGTTCAGCTTGTGGCGGAAAGTTCCATTCCCATCAGCTGCGCCGGTCCAAGTCCATACTGGGCGAGCAAGATTGGTCGGAGTCATGGCAGTAATTTGTGGTGCGGCTGGGGGCAGTGTGTCGATAGTCAATTCAAAGCGCGCAACTTGGCTCCAGTTGCCAGCTCGATCACGCACCTGCATGTAGAGCGATTGCGGTCCATCGAATAGCGGGTTTTCTGGTTTGAAGCTTTTGGCGGTTGTTTCAGAAGCGAGTTCAATGGTGCTGGCGTCGTTCAGACTGAAGCGGACGGCCATGACGTCGTCAGAAAGCATTTCCCAATTCCATTCTGGCTGACGGTCGCGAGTCAGGATGGGGAAGTCAATAGCGGGCACTTCTGGTGCGGTAACGTCAATGTGGATGGCAAATCCTGAAGCCTGTGACCATTGGCCAGGAGCTCCTCGCTCCTGCACATACAGAGTGTGGATTCCTTCTGCTAACGGACTTGAAGGCACCCATGAAAGTTCGCGCGTCTGCTCCGCCTCCGCATCCAAGTTACTGTCATTCAATTTGGTGCGAAACCAGCCTGAGCCTGACTCTGCGCCGCGCCACGTCCAAGTGGGCTGGGTATGGTTGGTCAGGTTCGCGCCAAACATGAATGGCGCCCGCAGAGGTGCGGCGCTGTTTTGTAAGTCGTCACTTGCTCTCTGGATGTCGAGATCGCCCCGATTGTCGACAAAGCGTGGCTTGGCAGAACAACTCGCGAGTAAAGCAGCGGCGATGGTAAGCTTTCGCATCCCTCTACCTCCATGCAGAGGATAAATTCTGGGCGGCAGGGATGTATCGATCCCGCGTCGCCCAGGCCAAATCCTCTAGTCGATGAGCCAGGTGATGCCATACTTTATGCAAGTTGCGATCCAAGGAACCGGCTGAAAGCACTTGGTAACTGTCTGAATTTTATTAATAAAATAAGCAATGATGAGGATCGTTCTTGGGGGCACTGTGCTTTCTGTAGACAACCCCCGGGCTAACGCCCTTCGCACCGCAATAGGCGCCTGAATTCCTTGAAGAACCTGCGTCGTGCACGAATATTTGACATGGCAATAGATAATGCGGGCGTCCCCGGCCTGCTCGTCGATTGGGAGCAGGCAGTCGCCCTACTCAATGTTGCAACTATCAAATTCTTGTGTCGTAGGGCCTGTTGAGACTGGCTGTGAGTGACAGTTAGAAGAGTTTAAGTTTGTGGCTCCCTCTCCTGCAGTTTGACGTCACGGAGTCCCAAGGACTTGACACCTCAAATTCCAGCACCACTCTAGTCTTGTGTCGGCGTCGGGAGTTCTCCGCCGTTCGAGGTTTGTACGTCAATCGCCGCGTGGCGTAAGGGGTGTGTGATGTCGGAGTTAAAATCTGATGTGACTCAGGAAGTCGGCGGGTTACCAATTATTCCCTGTCGCAACGTTGTCGTTTTTCCCGGCAGATCTGTGCCGATGAGTATTGGTCGGGATGCAAGCATGCGCGCTTTAGAGAGTGCTGTGGCGGGCGGTGGGCTTGTTTTGGCAGTCCCTCAGAAAGCAAACACGGACAGCGCGGACGTCACTCCTGACATCTTGCAAGAGGTTGGTACGGTTTGCCGAATCGAAAAGGTCATGGGATCGACTGAGCACGGGTACCAGGCCGTGTTGCTCGGACAAGGTCGCTTTCGGATAACGAAAGTTGAGACATTGAGCGATCGACTCGAGGCGTATGGTGAGATGATTTCTTGTGAACAGGGAGCGGCGCCGGCAGAGATCGCGGCTCTGATGAGTGCAACCAAGGTATTGGCGCAATCCATCCTCAAATTGGTTCCAGTTGATACCGAGCAATTGGAGCAGCTCATCGAGGGTGTCGAGGATCCAGAGTCTCTTCTGAATCTCTGCGCAGAGAACATTGATGCAAGCATGGAGCGCAAATATCCGCTGCTGGCCGTAGTCTCGTTGCGCGAACGCTTTCACTACTTGCTAGACTTGATGAGTGAGTATCGCGAGGCACTGAAAGTTCAACTCGAAATTGGCCAGAAGTTGTCACGAAAAGTCGGGAAGCAGCAGAGAGAGGCGCTTTTGCGTCAGCAGATGAGGGCCATTCAGGAGGAATTGGGCGATGACGAGTCGTCCGAAGGTGGACATGACTTGCGCAAGAAATTAGATGCGGCAGCGATGCCAGAAGATGTTCGCAAGGTTGCTATGGACGAACTACGGCGACTGGATTCCATGGGCGCTTCGTCCCCGTCTTCAGAAGCCCATATCATAAGGCAGTATCTGGAGACCTTGGCGGCCATTCCATGGAGTCAAGAAGGCGCGTCTGAAGTTGATCTTAGCAAGGCCCGCCAAGTTCTGGATCGAGATCACTTTGGCTTAGACAAGGTCAAAGAACGCCTTGTTCAGCATTTGGCTGTGATGAAGCTACGAGGGGATCGAGGTGGATCCATTCTTTTACTTGTTGGACCGCCGGGTGTGGGGAAAACCAGTCTGGGGAGAAGTATTGCCGAGGCTATGGGCCGAAAATTTGCGCGCGTTTCACTAGGTGGCGTGCGTGACGAGGCCGAAATACGAGGACACCGCCGCACCTACGTGGGCGCCATGCCGGGGCGCATCGTCCAAAGTATGAAGCGGGTCGGTGAACGGAATCCTGTTCTGCTACTCGATGAAATTGATAAACTTGGCCAAAGCCATCAGGGTGATCCTGCAGCGGCGCTACTGGAAGTGCTGGATCCAGAGCAGAACTCGTCGTTCACAGACCATTATCTTGATGTGCCGTTTGACTTATCGAAAGTGATGTTCATCTGCACGGCCAACAGCTTGGAATCAATTCCTGCTCCATTGTTGGATCGTTTAGAAGTCGTGCGACTTGCTGGCTATACTGCGCCGGAGAAGTTGCATATTGCAAAACGACATCTTGTGGTTAAGCAGCTTTCCGAGCACGGCATTGCGCCGGCGCAAGTGCAGTTTTCTGATGAGGCGTTGTTGCAGATTATTTCTCGCTACACCCGCGAGGCAGGGGTTCGAGAGTTACAACGACAGATAGCTGCAGTCTGCCGTGGCGTTACAGAGCGGGTGTTGTCTCTGTCTGCAGGGGAAAGTTTTCAAATCGGCTTGGCGGAAGTCGCAAAGGCCCTGGGACCAGAGCGGTATACGAATGAAGTGACGGAGAGCTTACAGTCTCCGGGTGTGGTTACTGGATTAGCCTGGACCGCGCATGGAGGCGATATTCTCCTCATTGAAACGACAAAAATGCCTGGTTCTGGTCGCTTGACGCTCACGGGACAGCTTGGCGACGTCATGAAAGAGTCGGCGCAGATCGCGCTAAGTCTGGTGCGCTCGCACATTGCGGCGTTGATTCCAGATCACGACAAGATTGACATCCATATCCATGCGCCTGCAGGAGCAATACCCAAAGATGGTCCGTCCGCTGGTGTCACGTTGCTCACGGCGCTGGCTGGTTTGTTGGCCAATCGACCGGTACGTGGAACTCTAGCGATGACGGGCGAAATTACTCTGCGTGGCGCCGTTCTGCCGGTGGGTGGAATCAAAGAGAAGTTGGTCGCAGCGCATCGCGCCGGTGTTACGGAAGTGATCCTACCGAAACGCAACGAGAAGGACTTGATTGAAGTTCCCGAAGAAGTTCGCTCGCAGCTCAAGATTCACTATGCAGAGCGAGTCCAGGACGTTCTGAGAGTTGCGCTCGGCATCGGAAGCGAAGGGAACACATGGCGCCCAGCGCTGCCAGAGTCAATGGCGAGTGGCCCGTCCGCGCCGTCATATTGCGCTGGTAACGAGCTGGACCAGCCAATACGCTACCAAGGCTGCAATGTAGGCTAAGAGGCCGTAGGCCAGAAACAAAACGATGGGCAAACGATTGCTACCAGTCTCTTTGCGAATCACAGCCAGTGTCGATGCGCATTGTAGGGCTAATGCATAAAAGGCCAGCAGTGCAACGCCGGAAGCAATCGACAAGCCCGAAGCCTGAACTTGGCTAGCAAGGCCCTCGATGTTTTCATCGGCGGACTCAATGCCGAACAGGGTTCCCAAAGTACCAACGAAGACCTCGCGCGCCACGAATGACGCAAGAATCGCGACTCCATATCGCCAATCTAGTCCTAGAGGTTCAAAGACCGGCGATATGGCTCGTCCAATATAGGAGAGGTAAGAGGAGTCTAGGGAGCCTGACCCATTTGGAAAGTAGCCAAGGAGCCAGACAATCACGGTTACAAAGAAGATAACGCTGCCGGCCTTGGTGACGAATGCCATCGCAGATTGCCAAGCGCGACGCGCGGAAGGCACAAGGGATGGCAGTCGATAAGGCGGCATCTCAATGACAAAGGGCGTGTCGTTGCTGCGATCCTTCCGTGAGCGATCGACGATGGCGCTGACAATCAGCGCCGTGAGGACGCCAAACAGATACACACCCGTAAAAATCAGACCCTGAATGCCGATGATACCACCAAAGTAAGTCGTCGCGGGGAAGAGCGCGGCGACGATGAGTGTGTACACAGGCAATCGCGCGGAGCAGGACATAAACGGGATGGCTAGAATGGTCAAAAATCGACGTCGTGGAGACTCGATCGTGCGGGCGGCAAAAATTGCAGGAATGGCGCATGCGTGTCCGGACAACAAAGGCACAAAACTACGACCAGACAGGCCAAAGGCTGCTAAGGGCCGGTGGCAGATGACCGCCGCTCTTGTTAAGTAGCCGCTGTCCTCCAGTGCCCCAATAATGAGGGTCATGACAAAGATCTGAGGCACGAAAACTAGAAACGAGCCAATGCCGCCGAACAGCGCGTCGTTAATAAAATCGCGCAAAATGCCATCTGGAAGTGATGCTGTGACGAGCTCGCCCAGATAGGCGATGGCTGACTCGACTCCATCCATCAACGGGGTAGCCCAGGTGAAGATGGACTGGAAAAGGAGCGCCATAATTGCAATGAAAATGAACGCGCCCCACCAAGAGGAGAGTAAAATCCGGTCCATTCGGTATTGACTGCGTAAAAATACGTCTGTAGGTGGTCCAAACGTCTTGGCTAGGTCGCGAGCGGCCAGCTCTAAATTAGAAAATGCCGCCGCTGTCGAAGAAACTGGTTTAGCACGGTCAGCAGCGGTCCTGAGCGTCGCTCGTAACTGGTCGAGGCCGTCACCCGTGCGTGCCGATATGGGAACGACGGGGCAATTCAGTGATCGAGATAGACCTTCGACATCGGCAGTTAAGCCTCGGCGACGGATATCGTCCATCATGTTGAGAGCAAATACGACGGGAATACCGGCGTGATTAGCCTCCAGTTGAATCTGCAGCCCGAGATAGAGACTGCGTGAAAGGCGGGTAGCGTCCAAAATACATAGTACGGCCCCAACTCTTCCGCCGCGCAATGCCTCGCGCAGACGGTCAACGGCTACGACTTCATCCTGGCTTATGGGATTCACCGAGTAAATGCCTGGGAAATCGATGTACGTCGTGTCGCCGCCTTTTGCGGTTCGAATCTCAACCGTCACGCCGGGAAAATTCGCAACTTTTTGATTGGCGCCAGTAAGACGATTGAATAGCAGACTCTTGCCAGAGTTTGGTTTGCCAACAATCATGATCGCTTGCGTCGTCATTTCGTTCGCACCTTGACGGCAATAGCGATGTCTCGATCGAGGGAAAAGACAGAGTCACCCATACGATAGACCCGAGGCCCACCCAAAGGAAGACGCTGTATGCACTCCACACCTTCGCCCTCTGCAAAGCCTAAGTCACGCAAGCGTTGCAGAGAGGAATTTGGCAGGTTTGAGTCGTAACTCTGAATGACGCCGCACGCATGCTCGGGCAGTTCCCATAAGTTCATAAATCACCTCTGAGGGAAATGCTTTACCAGCAAGGTGCCGACGCTGTCACGCTCTTTTTGAGAATCATTCTCATTTTCGGACGAGACAGCAGCAGAGAGGGGATGGCAGGTTGTGAGTGGACTGCTAGCCCGGCAATCTAATCATTCGCGGCGCGTGCCAAGACCATGGCCGACAAGCACCGTTCTGCTAGCTCTTCTTCCGAAAGCCAGCGGCGATCAAACCACCAAGTTTCTTGCAACTGAGCCATCATGTCTGCGATCCACTCCCGATGGATAGCCGCTGATATGCTCTCGCGCATCTCGTCGTAATCCCAACGATCGCAATCTTGCTGGCGCTGCGTTGCGAGGTAGAGTTCAGTGATCTGGGAAAAAGAAACACGGATGCGGCTTTGGAGGAAAGTAGAAATGAACTGCTCAAGGCGTATGCCGTATTTAGCAAGGTACTCCTTGCGGCGCTTAAGGCGATAATCGCGCAGTAAAACCATTTTGCCCATAACCAACCTCATAAATGCCCATAAAACGAGCCATGCCAAACCCTCCCTTCTTCACGAACCATAGGTCCTATCGGCAAAAAACGCGAAAATCTAAAGTCAGGTGGCTGATGTTGGCTCAGCAACGGCACTTTTTGCCGAGCTCGCTAGGAAAAATAACGTCATTTCAGCACGTTGGGACCTGGAGTGAAGGGTGGTAGCCTGGAAAGTAAGTCAACAAGAGGCCTAGCATGTCGCATCGCATTGGTGACACCATTTTCACAGCTCAAGGTCTGCCTTCTGTGATTGTTGGTCGTAGCCCGGATGGAGCGCATCTGCATGTTCAGAGCCACGGCGAAGCAATCGACGCGACAAAGAAGCGCGGTTACATTAACGGACTGACGGAAAACGAGCGCGGGCGGTTCAACGAGATTATTGATGTCGCGCGGCGGGAAAGCGACCCGAATATGCGGATCGAAAAACTTCGCGAGCAAATCGATGTGCTGAAGGCTGATCCGGCGAATTTTGCTCTTGTGAGATATCTGGAAGCGGAAGTGTCACATACCATGATTACGAATGGTATTAAGCCGAGAGTATTCAGCGTCCCCGAGGCTTACACGAAGTAGCTTCGTGCGTCCTACTTTCAAGGTTCAAGAGGAGGTGTCAGATGGCAAAGATTGGCGATATGGTTGCGAAGTCGGGAATCTATACGAATCCAGGTGTCGTGGTGGATCGCAAAGAAGATGGGACCGTTGTGATCGATACGGATCCTATGGCGATTAATAAATATCACCGCTACATGAATACGACAGGGTTAAGCGAACCGGAGAAGTTGAAGTTTAATCAAATTCTGGACCAGATCTATTCACAGGATGATGATGTGAAAAAGATCGAGATGATGCAATCATCCATCGATAGCCTGAAGGTAGAACCCGAAAATCATAGCATCGTTCAGTATCTACGCAACCAGCAGTCGCATCTGATTCGCAAGACTCAGAATTTGCCACGTGTGTATAGTACTGATGGTGCTGGTCTAGACTAGAGCGCAGAATTTTTGGGCCCAGCAGGACATGACGCTGAATTAGGCTGATGCGCCGAGGTCGATTCCCTTCGCGCTTGCCTCTGAGAGTTGATCCAAGAGCTTTCGCGCTTTGCTATAGGTGGGCTCTTTGATCAATGCAAGCTTTAAGAATTCTTTTGCCATCTCGATTTTGTTCCAACGAGAATAGCAGAGGCCCATGTTGTAAAACAGCATGGGCCCTTTATCTTGCTGGGGAATGACATACTGCGCCCGCGTATAGTGATCCAGGGCTTCGGCGTACTTCTTTTCTCGGACCAATTCGATGCCATGCAAATTGAGCTCGCGAGCCAACTGGTAGGCCAGGTTCGAATGCGCCAGGTACTTTCGAGCTTCATCCAAATTTCCAGCGCGGAACTGAATGGAAGCCATGCCGTTTAGGGCTCGGCTGCAGTACTCGTCCCGCTCAAGTGCCGAGTGAAATTGGTGCTTAGCCTTCTCATCTTCGCCGTTGCGAGCGTAAATATCTCCCATATCGCACATGCGGCTGATGTTTTCCTTATTCCACGCATGTAACTTCTTCATGATCGCCAAAGCCTCGCCCAAGCGATTATCATCCTTGAGCAGCTCGACCAGCTTATTGTAAGCGCGGAAGTAGTTGGAGTTGAGATCGAGTGCCTTTCGGTAGAACGATTCAGCCTCGGCCTTCTGGCCCATTTTCTGGCGAATTCCAGCCAATGCGTAATAGAACCGAGCGCTAGCTGGGCCCTCGAGCTCCTGTAGCTGATATAGGCGCTGCTCTATTTTCTGAAAGCGCTCGAGGGTTGCATTTGTGGGTGCAAGGTCTATTACCCGCAGTAACTCGCGCCACAGGCGCTCGCTCTTGTTTTTTTGTCCGTCGCCCGCAACATGCTGGCGCAATTCTTCGCCGGCAACTAGGATTTCCTTATCACGGTTACGAAAACGGATGATTCGTGACACGCCCAGTTCGCTGAGATACACGACGTCTTCATGCGTTGGGTCGGTGGTGATAACGATGATTTGCTCCGCGACGTAATAGTGTGGGCAGACGTCCAAGATTTCTTCGATGATGGCTCCACCACGACGCCCAGAGCCCTCCCATTGCACGATGATGCGAGGAGCATGCTGAAATCGATGCCAGCTCTTGCGGATGGAGGCGTTGGATGGCAAGCGTAGAAATGGCACATTTATCTTGCCAAGAACTCCACGCAAGAATGGCCAGATACTGATCTGGTCATCGGCGACGACTAATATTTCATGGAATCTGGAATTTGCGTCGGTCATGATAAGTCCTCTATTCTGGAGCGCCTAACCCGGTTGGCCCCGTATTGCCCCTTCGACCGGATAGCCTTGCGGCTTTAGAAGCTGTTTGGTAGGGGTGCTGTAGGGCGAATTTTATCCAAGAATGTTGAGGGGCTAAGTTTTGCAGGCGGGTGCGGTTGCAGTGGTAGGTGGGGGAGCGGTTGGGACTGCTATTGCGCATCTGATCGGTGCGGGTGGGATTTCCACGGCGCTTATCGATCGCAATGGCATGATGGCGACTTGGCGACGTTTGCTGGATGCAGAAGGACGCGAGCTACCAATATTATCTGCGGCGGTACCAACATGGTCGGAGATTGGACTGATCATTTTTGCGACCAAGTCGTTTCAAGTTGAAGAAGCCTGTCGAAACTGGTTGCCGCGCATGGGACAGGCTCGTGTCGTGATTATTGCCTGCAATGGTAACGTGCAGCCGGTGATGGAGCGATTCGCAGCAGAATTTGCGGGTATCGCCTGGCGAAGAGGTGTGGTGACGTTCGGTGTGCGTACGGACATGGGGGGATTTCGCCTTTCCGGTGCTCAAGGTGAATTAACCTGGGGCGGGGTTGCGGTGAGTGCTGCAAGTCCTTTGGAGAGGCAGTTGCTGCAAATCTCGAGTCGGTTTGTGTGGTGTGAGGACATGCAGCCAGTACTACAATCCAAGTGGCTTAGCAATGTCGTCATCAACACCTTGTGCGCTAAATATCGTCTACCACGCAACGGTGATCTAGTTTCGCATCGTGCGGAGGTCGAAGGTGCCTTTCATGAGGCGTGGGAGTTGGCGCAGGACATCTATGGTCTGTGGCGGGGCACGAAAGATCAGCACATGCAGAAGCTATGGCAGCTCATCCAAGATACAGCCGAGAATGAAAACTCGATGGCTCGCGATGTCCGACTCGGTTCAAAGACCGAGCACGAATACCTGGCTGGTTTGGCACGAGATGCCCAGCGCTTTCCCATTCTCTGCAGTTGGCAGCCAGCGATTCCTGCGCACTCGTAAACTTTGGGGTAGTTCCGCGGGCTAACGTCGCCAGGAGTGGAAACGCTCCACCCATTTCAGCAGACCCTGTGGCGCATGCGCTTTCTTCCAAACTCCCGCTGCATATTTGTTGGCCTCAACAAAAGTCGGGTACGCGTGAATCGTGCCCAGAATCTTGTTGAGCCCGAAGCCATGTTTCATGGCGGCCACGTACTCGGCAATGAGCTCGCCGGCCAAGTGCGAGACGATTGTACAGCCAATAATCTTGTCGGTGCCTGGCTTGGTGAGAACCTTCACAAAGCCATGATCCTCGGACTCGGCGATGGCGCGATCCAAATCGTCAATTCCGTATTTCGTCACTTCGTACGGTATGCCCCGGGCTTTGGCCATTTGCTCATTCAGTCCAACCTGGGCCACCTCGGGGTCGGTGAAGGTGCACCAAGAGATCACAGAGTAGTCGACCTTAAAGGTCTTGAACGGGGAAAATAAGGCATTCACGGCGCAGAACCAGGCTTGATGGGCGGCGACATGGGTAAACTGATAGGGACCAGCGACGTCGCCACAAGCATAAATATTGGGAACCGTCGTGCGCAGGTAGTCATCAACCTTAATCGTGCCATTCGGGTTCAGCGCCACACCGAGTCGCTCGAGCCCTTGATTGGCGGTGTTGGCTTTGCGACCTACAGCGACCAGTATCTCGTCGAACGGCACGCGGATTTCGTCGCCATTCTTGGACTTACAAATCAAGATCTTTTCACCAGCCTCAATCACGACTTTGGTTGCTGTTGCATGGGTCAACAGTTTGACACCCTCGCGGCGAAACTTGTCGGCAATGAGCTCGGCGACATCGTCGTCTTCTCGCGGCAAAATTCGTGGGGCCATTTCTACCTGCGTGACTTGGCTGCCAAAGCGAGCAAATGCCTGCACCATTTCGCAACCAATGGGCCCGCCGCCAAGGATGACAAGGCGCATGGGCAGAGTGCGCATTTCCCACAAATTTTCCGAAGTGCGATACTTGACCTGGTCCAGTCCTTGGATTTCTGGAACAAACGGTGAGGCGCCTAGAGCCAGGACAATGTTTTTGGTAGTCAGCTTGCGATCGCCGACACGGATGGTGTTGGCATCAAGTATTTCCGCCTGACCCGTGATGCAGTCGACCCCCAAGGATTGGTAGCGCTCGATACTGTCGTGGGGTTCGATCTTGCGGATCACTTCATGGACGCGGTCCATAATATCGGCAAAATCGAAATCGAAAGTTACAGATTTGATCCCCAGTTCGGCGGCTCGCCGCATGTCAGCGACAAAGCGAGAACTGCGAATGAGAGCTTTGGACGGCACGCAGCCATAATTCAGGCAGTCGCCACCCATTTTATTTCGCTCGATTAAGGCCACTTTGGCCTTGACGGCCGCAGCAATGTAGGCGGTGACGAGTCCTGCCGACCCTCCACCCACAGCGATGATGTTGTAGTCCGCCATCTCTTTGACCCCTTTTACACCGACTTGTAGTGGTGCTTGCTGCCATGCCCCAATGTTAGTTATCTTGTGGCAACATTTAATCAGTTTTGAACGGTATCGGCAACGTATCAGCCCTTGAGGAATCCAACATGCGCACACCAGAATTTGGCGGCGGCTGGCAAGCGATTCGCTATACGTGGCGCATGGCGCGACGTGTGGGGTTTATGCCCCTTTGGCGAGCGATGCAGAGTCGTAACGCCTGCAAGACTTGCGCCTTGGGCATGGGTGGACAGAAGGGGGGGATGCGTAACGAGCGAGGACATTGGCCGGAGGTTTGCAAGAAATCGCTGCAAGCCATGGTGGCCGATATGCAGGACGGGATCAGCGAAGCTTTTTTCCAAAAATACTCGGTGCAGCAGTTGCGGCAGTTATCGCCTCGAGAGCTGGAGCATTTAGGGCGAATTGCCTTTCCCTTGCTGCTCGAGAAGGGGGCGACGCATTTTCGTCGTTTGACTTGGGACGAAGCGCTTGGTCGAATCGGAGCGCGTCTGAAAGCCACGGCTCCGCAACGGACGTTTTTCTATTTTAGTGGTCGATCCAGTAACGAGGCTGGCTTTCTCCTGCAGCTTATGGCGCGAGTTTTTGGCACGAATCACGTGAACAATTGTAGCTTCTACTGCCACCAGGCCAGCGGTGTCGGCTTGGGGGATTCCATCGGCACCGGTACTGCGACGGTGCAGCTGGATGACTTGGAGCACTGTGACTTAGTCTTTCTCATCGGCGCTAACCCGGCATCCAATCATCCTCGGTTGATGACCAAGCTCATGGAATTGCGCCGACGGGGTGGAAAGGTGATCGTCATCAATCCTGTACGCGAGCGGGGTTTGGTCAATTTTCGCGTGCCCTCCGACCCCCGCAGCATGTTGTTCGGCAGCAAGATTGCCGACCTCTATGTGCAGCCACACATTGGCGGCGATATGGCCCTGCTCTTTGGAGTTGCCCGCTGTTTGCTGATGAAGGGCGCGGCAGACCTGTCCTTTATTGAAAAGCATACGGAGGGTTTTGCAGAGTTTCAGAGACAGATTGCCGAGTGCGACTGGAACGACCTGGAAACCATGAGTGGCGTCTCGCGGGCAGAGATGCAGCAGATTGCGCAAATGTACCAGCAGGCGCAAGGCGCCATCTTTGCATGGACCATGGGAATTACGCACCATGTGCACGGAGTGGCGAATGTGCAGACCATCGTCAACATGGCCTTGCTCCGCGGCATGGTGGGACGACCAGGGGCGGGGCTGCTGCCTATTCGAGGTCACAGCAATGTCCAAGGCATGGGAACCATGGGGGTAACGCCTGAGCTGAAACAGGCCTTATGGGAGCGGTTGACAGCTCTCGGTGTGCAAATGCCGACGCATGCAGGGTATGACACGATGGCGTGCATGGACGCGGCGCAGCGCGGCGAAATGGACTTTGCCTGGTGCCTCGGCGGAAACCTTTATGGCTCCAATCCAGATCCGATGTACGCACAAAGTGCTCTGCAAAAAATCCGCACGGTCTTATATCTCAGCACGACGTTGAACACCGGGCATGTCTGGGGAACCGGAGAGGAAACCATGATCCTTCCCGTTTTGGCGCGCGACGAGGAGCGGCAGGCCACGACCCAGGAATCTATGTTCAGCTTCGTGCGTATCAGCGATGGGGGGCAGAACAGACTTACCGATTTGAAGAGTGAGGTCGAGATTGTGGCGCGGGTCGCCGCCGAAGTTCTAGGGGATAAAGGTCAGCTTCGTTGGCGCGAGTTCGCCGACCACCGACAGATCCGCCGGCTGATTGCGGATGTCGTGCCAGGATTCGAGAGTTTTCGCGAAATCGATCAAACCAAGCGGGAGTTTGCCATTCCGGGTCGGGTGATACACAGCCCAAAATTTTCGACGGCATCGGGTCGGGGGCGATTCGTGGCTCATCCTTTGCCTCAGGCAGCTGCCCCCTCTGCCCATGCGCTCCGGCTGATGACCTGCCGATCCGAAGGGCAATTCAATACCGTCGTTTACGAAGAAGAGGATTTGTATCGTGGGCAAGAGCGGCGGGATGTGATCTTGTTGAATCCCGGAGACATGCAACATTTGGGTTTGGTGACGAATGATCGCGTGACGGTGCGAAGCACAACAGGTAGCATGGGGCCAATTCTGGCACGACCGTTTGATATTCGGCAAGGTAACGCCATGATGTACTATCCGGAGGCAAATACCTTGGTACCTAGGTTGCTGGATCCATTGGCAAAAACACCAGCATTTAAGGCCGTGGAGATCACCGTTGAAGCATTTAGAGATTAAAATTATTATTAGAATCTTTCCGTTTAACATTGACTTCATCGCCAAATAATAATAACTCCCCGCGAGCTTGGCATCTCCCGTGGATCATCCGCGCGGGGACAGGCTCGTCAGTAAGCCCTCTTTGCAAAGGTCCCGGAGAACATGCAGCAACACGACGCAAGTCCAGTTGATTCTGGCTTTGAGAAATTCAACCTAGCCGCCCCAATCCTTCAGGGAATTGAAGCAGCTGGCTTTACCGCCGCGACGCCGATTCAAGATGCGGCGATTCCTGTAGTCCTCGAGGGGCGCGATCTTATTGCGCAGGCCGGCACGGGCACAGGCAAGACGGCTGCCTTTGGGCTGCCGCTGATTCAGCGCCTAAAACGGACGGGTGGTGTGGAAGCACTGGTCGTAGCTCCGACGCGCGAGCTGGCCGCTCAGGTTAGCGAGGAATTGAATAAGTTAGGTCGATTTTGTGGTGTTCGTGCGGTCCCTATCTATGGTGGTCAAGCTTACGAGCGACAGATGGAGCTGTTGAATCGCGGCGCGCAGATCATTGTTGCCACACCTGGCCGATTGTTGGACCTGCTGTCCGGCAAGCGCATCAAAAAATTCAATCCGACGATGATCGTGCTCGACGAAGCCGACGAGATGTTGAATATGGGATTTCTCGACGATGTGCGTGAGATCTTTAAGTATCTGCCAGAACAACGGCAGACGTTGTTGTTTTCTGCGACCATGCCGCCGCAGATTCGCCGTCTAGCCAACGATATCTTAAAGTCGCCTGCCGCCATCGATGTGACCACTGGGCAGATGACGAATATTGACATTGAACAGTTCTTTTACGTCGTGCATGAACGCGAAAAGACGGATGCGATTATCCGCCTGATCGAGAGTGAATGTCCGGCAAAGACCATCATCTTTGTGCGCACCAAGCGAGAAGTGGACGAGTTGAGCCATGCGCTGGTCGATCAGGGCGTGCGGGCGCGGAGCTTGCACGGTGATATGAGTCAGCGTGAGCGGCAAGATGTTATCAAGGGATTTCGCAGTGGCAACTTAGCCATCTTAGTCGCTACCGATGTGGCGGCGCGAGGTCTGGATATAACGGGCGTCACCCACGTCATCAATTTCCATCTGCCGACAGGCGTCGAGTCTTATGTGCATCGCATTGGCCGCACGGGCCGCGCTGGTGAAAAGGGCAAGGCGATTTCGCTGGTAACTCCTGGCGAGGTGAGCCGCCTTCGACGTTTTCAATCGGAATCACGTGCTACTTTTGTACCCTCTCAGCTGCCAACGCGAGCTGATTTGCGCAAAATGGGCGATAAGGCTTTTGCCGAATCCATTCGGGCTCAGGAAATAGACCCTGAGGTAGAGTCCTTGCTCGAGGCTCTGTGTAAGTCCATGGATATGGAGGAGGTTGCAGGCAAACTTTTGACCATGTTACGTGCTCAACTGGTTGACGTACATGGACCAGAAAAAATTGGTTTGAGTATCGACGAAATCATGCGCCATCGGGATCCTTCGCGGTTTGGGGGCAAGCGACCAACGCGTTTCTCCGGCCCTCCGCGGCGTGACGTTCGTGGTGGCGGCTCTCGTTTCAGTGATCGAGATGATCGGCGACCGCGTCATTCAGATCGTGAAGAGCGCGGACCGAGGTACGCGGATCGCGATGATCGTGGCCCTCGCTCGCCGGCTAAACGCAACTATCGTTTTGACCAGCCTCGAGCCTAAGGTTCGACTCCATGTGCCTGCGGATGGCCGGATCGGCTGTCCGCGATAATGCAGCATAAATTCTTATTTCATTTGCATTTTCAGCTCGTTGCATTATGCCATTGGCATCACTCACGCAACCAGGGTGGATGCATTTGGACTTGTATTTCTTTTTGATTTTGGGCTCAGGCCTCTTGGCTGGTGGTGTCCTCACGAGTCTTTATGCGCGTGGACGCCGTGGCCAAGCGCTGGAACAATTGCGCTCGCAAGTTGCAGCGGAACAAGCGACCCTATGCGAGCGACTGAGTGCACGGGACCTGCAAATCGTTGGTCTTCAAAATCAACTTACCGAACGGCAACAGCGTTTGGATGCTCTGCAATCGTCTTTGTCGCAGGCGCAGTCGCGAACGGCCGAGCTGGAAGCCCGAAATGAGGAGCAGCGTCGGTCCCTCGAAGAGCGACTGGCGCAATTGCGCGACGTCGAAGCACGCTTAGGCGACGCCTTTAAAGCTCTCTCTGCCAAAGCCCTTGAAAGTAACAATCAAATGTTTATGGACCTGGCTCGCAATGTCTTTGCGCGACTCCAGGAGGGTGCCTCCCATGATCTTGCGCGGCGGCAGCAATCTATCGCCGAAATGGTGGCTCCCATTCGGGAGTCGCTGACTCGCGTGGATGAAAAGATCAACGCGCTTGAGAACGCCCGCACGGGTGCCTATCAGGGACTAGTCAGCCAAGTTCAGTCGCTTCTGGAGTCGCAGAATACGTTGCGTCTGGAGACAGCGAATTTGGTAAAGGCTCTGCGCTCGCCCACAACTCGCGGTCGCTGGGGTGAGATCCAGTTAAAGCGCGTGGTGGAATTGGCGGGGATGTTAGACCACTGTGACTTCTATGAGCAGCCGACCGTATCCACGGAAGATGGCGGTAAGCGGCCGGATATGGTGATTCGATTGCCCGGTGACAAGCATGTGGTGGTCGATGCGAAGGCGCCGCTGAGTGCCTATTTGGAAGCTATCGATGAAACCGACGAGCGAGTGCGCGCAGAAAAAATGAGGCATTATGCGGTGAACGTCAAACGACACATTCAAGCGCTAGGCCAAAAATCCTATTGGGAGCAATTCAAGCCAGCCCCTGAGTTTGTGGTCTTGTTTATCCCCGGTGAGCCATTTTTCGCGGCTGCTTTGGAGCAGGATCCGTCTTTGATCGAAGTGGGCGTCGAGCAGCGGGTGATCATTGCGACACCTACAACGCTCATCGCCTTACTGCGGGCCGTGGCCTATGGCTGGCGGCAAGAAAGCATGACGCGTAACGCAGAAGAGGTGGCCGCCTTAGGACGCCAACTCTACAAGCGCTTGAGCGATTTTGCGAGCCACGTCAGCGACGTTGGACGACACTTGCGTTCCACCGTCAATAGTTATAACAAAACGATCGGCTCACTCGAGTCGCGTGTTTTGGTGACGGCGCGCCGTTTCCAAGAATTGAATGTAGAGGGCGCAGAGCGGGCGCCCGCTGATACGGAACCGTTGGACATCGTGCCCCGTCAGTTCCAGAGCGCGGAACTCATCGGCGCCATCGCTGATGATGGTGTGATATAGTCGGCGCGAAGTCTGAGAGGAGATCCCATGGACAAGAGTCTCACCAACGCTGAAAAAGTTGCCGTGCTGCTGCTGATGGCAGGCGAGGAGGCCGCAACTGAAATCTTGGCCAACATGACAGACGAGGAAGTACAGTTAATCGGCGATGCCATGAATCGCATGGGCCTCATTGACGATGCGGTTTGCCAGGCCGTGTTGGCTGAGTTTTCTGGACTCATGCAAAACAAGTCGGGCGCGAGCCAGAAAATGCCGCAGGCTGTGCTTGCCGGAAAGTCTCCGGCAGAGGCTCTCGTGGCCGAAGAAACGGGTTTGGAAGGCGTTACCGTTCGGCTCTCTGATGGCGCTCGCAAGGCAGCGGCCAAGTTAACCCGCGACGGCGACTCATAAGCCCATCTTATGTGATCCCTTAGTATCTATAATTTTTTCTGTATCCTGCATTCGGCTAGATTGAATCTGCAACCGAATGGAGGATCTAATGATGTCCGCATTTCCGTCGCCCATTCGGGCGATCCGACAAGCATCCCGGCAGCCATCCACAGCCTGGTGTGTCGATAAAATCCTGATGCAGTTCATGCCCTATGTGAATCTGCTCAGTGACGCCCAAACATCCGTTCCCGATACCTTTGCTTATCCCATGGCAACCGTACGCGCCCTCGTGGCGGCACAAAAAACGATCACTCTCGTCCTGCCGGCATTCCCCGCAAAGTCTGCCAACCGAGAGAAAACTCTAAGCCACCTACCAGATTTGGGCGAACTGCTGGCATTGCGGCGGCTCTATGGAATTATCGAGGATATACGAGCATTCTATGAACCAGGAGCTGAGCTGGTCATTTGCTCAGACGGTCGTGTATTCAGTGATGTAGTGGGGGTCGCGGATGCGGATGTTTCCGCGTATCGCAGCCAACTCCTGGACATGGTGCGCGATCAAGGGATGAATGGTGTCTCTTGGTTCGATTTAGATGATGTATATGCCGAGCCCGATTTTTCCGTGATGCGCCAGAGGCTTGATATTGAGTACGGCGAGCGGCTTGGGGATTTACAGGTTGAAGTGAGTCGTCGCGAATCCATGCGGCGACTGTTCAATGGGATACATCGCTTCTTACTTGAGGATGCGCGCGTTCGGTTCCCACACCTATCCACAAACCAACTGCGCAACTTGACCAAGTCCGATGCCTATCAGGTGGTTCGCCGCAGTCAGGCGTGGAGTCAGGTTGTGGCTGAGCACTACCCGGACGCCCTGCGACTCTCGATTCATCCGCAACTTCCCAGTTCTCGCAAGCTCGGTATTCGCTTGGTAGATGGCGACAATATCTGGCGTACCCCATGGCACGCGGTTGCGGTGCGCAATGACGATGGCTTCACCCTCATGCGGCACGTAGACGCCATTCGTCTCGGGGGGCGGCTGGCGCTCTGGGCGGGGAAATACCCCTATTTTGAATTCGCCACGAGACCACGGCAGGAGGAGCGACCATGGACGTGATGCAGCCGTTCGGCCTTGAAATCGATGGTCGAGGAAATCGAGTGGATGAACTTGCGGCTCAGCATAACCTGCGGGCGCTGGTGCAGCAGCATGGGCTGGTCTTGATTCGTCAGGCCCACATAGAGTCCGAAGAGGCGTCGCTGGTTGCCTTTGCTGGGCGCGTTGCCGGTGCCGATGGGGAGCTTTTAGCTTGGGATTTTGGTCAGGTGATGAATCTGCGCCATGTGCCGGGCCATCAGAACTATCTGTTTTCGCGCGAGACTATTCCGTACCATTGGGATGGCGCCTTTCATCGGGTGCCCTCCATCCTTGTCTTTCAGTGCTTACAAGCCGAATCTGCTCCTGCTGGCGGTGAGACATTTTTTTGCGATACACGACGTATCCGTAAAAAATTGAACGCAGAATGGTCTTTGCGCTGGAGCAACGCTCAATTGCGCTACAGCACCGAGCGTTTGGCTCATTACGGCGGTGAATTCACGGAACCGCTGTTTTCTAGGCATCCACATACGGGCGAGGACCGATTGCGGATCGCCGAGCCAGTCATGACAGAAAAAAATCCCGTTGCGGTGGAGCTGGTCGGGGAAGCAAGGGGCCGCGAGGACGATCTTTGGAGTTCCTTGCGTCCATGGCTCTATGATCCAGCCATGCAATACGTCCATCGCTGGCAGCAAGGCGATCTGCTTTTGGCCGATAACCATAGCCTCCTGCATGGGCGGCGCCCTTTGACTGGCATGGCAAATCGTCATCTACGCCGTGTGCAAATATTATAAGGAGCTTTGTTGTGCAGCCTGAACATTCATTTCTGGAAGCTAAAAAGCTGTTGCTACCGAGCGAGTTCAGTCGCTTCGTGCAGGCACGTGGCCCTGTCTATTGGTGGGAGCAGGGTGGATTCTTCACGGTGGCGAATTTTGCCTTGGCTAGCGCGGTGTTGCGCAATCCGGTATTCAGCGCCGATCGTCGCTCCTTCTTCATTTCACGCATGCCCAACTTAAATCTTGATCTCATCCCTGATTTTCTCGGGATCGTACAGCAGATGATGGTCATGAGTGATGATGGCGCTCACACACGCCGGCGCGCCATGGCCGCAGCGGGTTTGGGGGCGGAACTGCTTGAGAGATTTCGCCCTCGCATCAAGACTTGTATCAACCAGCTGATCGTTGACAGCTGCGCTCGTGGCGATGTGGACTTTTGCCGCGATATTGCCGTGCCCTTGCCGTCTTTGGTGTTAGCGGACTTATTTGCTTTGCCGCGGGAATTGCGTGCTGATTTCTATCAGTGGTCCTATGAGATGACTCAATTTTTTGGCGGCGCATCCCAGTATCGGAATGAGGATGGAGTCTTGGTCAATCGCTGCGCCCAGAACATTCGCGATCAGTTCGCCCAGTTGCTGCAGATGCGGCGCAAGGAACCTGGTAAAGACTATCTGAGCCAGATGATGAGTGTGCAGCCAGAATTTGCCCTTGGCGATGAAGAGGTTTTGGCTCAGGCGGTGATGATGTTGGTAGCGGGGCAGGTGACGACTACGGATCAACTCTGTCACAACATGTTTACCATGCTGTCGACGCCAGGGGTGCGTGATGATTTGTTGAAAAATCCCCAGTGTCTGGAAACAGCCATCGAAGAGTTCAATCGACTCGACCCAGCCGTTACGTTTCTATTTCGCGTCGCCCGAGAAGAGGCGTGCGTTGGCGATACGGTCATTCCATCTGGGGGAGTCGTATTTTTGTCTTGCCATGCAGTGAATCGGGATCCTGCCATTTTTGCCGATCCTGATGTTTGCAATATTCGACGGCGACGGAACCCGCATATGGCCTATGGGCACGGTGCGCATCATTGCTTAGGGGCACCTCTCGCCCGCATGCTGATGCAGGAGGTATTTCGGATTGTGTTATCGCGTTTTCCCAGTGCGCGCCTGAATCCAGGGCAGCCCAGTCAGCGTAAGCATGCTAGTCTAGCATTCTCGGGATTTGCATCGCTACCTCTCTTGTTGGAGCCTTCGGGATGAAGTGGCAAGACTTACACGCAGCATGGTTTGCCGAGGCAACAGCTGGGACCCAGGGATTCGAGACGCGGCTTCCCGTGTGGTTTCGCCGTAATGATGCCTTCGACGGCATGCTGCGCCAGAAATTTTCGCATCTTCTGGAGGATCCCGCGGCGCGAGCAGATGTTTGGCGGGACTGGGCCAAAGACAGATCTGGCATAGTGTCGTTGATCCTGCTGTTTGACCAATTGCCGCGCAACATTTATCGCGACTCCCCTCGATCCTTTGCTTTTGACATCCTAGCTCGCTACTGGGCGATGCAGTTGGTCGAGCGCGCTGCGGACATCGATTGCCCGTTCTGGGAGCAGTTATTCATCTATTTGCCATTTGAGCATTCCGAGTCGGTGCGGGATCAGATGCAGAGCGTAGAACTGTTTGCCAAATGGCAGCAGCGGGTGCCTGAAGGCGTTCAGTCCAGTGCCCAGATGGTCTATGACTTTGCCGTATCTCATCAGCAAGTCATTCAACGTTTTGGGCGCTATCCCCATCGGAATAGAGCCCTTGGTCGGCATTCCACAGCTGCAGAGATAGAGTATCTGGCCGATGGCGGTGGATTTTAGCGCGCGCGCTCCGCCAGTTTCGGGAAGACTTTGAGTGCATTTTCTCGAAAAACTAAATCCCAATACTGGCGAGGAATCGCCCGGCGATAGATGCTAGCATATGCCTCGATGTCGACGAGCGGCCAATCACTGCCGAACATGAGTTTTTCTGGTGACTCCATGTAGCCCCAAGCCCAGCGCAGTGGCTCGACTCCAAACTCCTCCAGCCACGAGGAACTCTGTTCGTGCAATTTGCCAATGATGATGGCAGATCCTTCGATGTAAACGTTTGGATTCTTGTAGGCGACCTCCGCCGCTGATTGCACCCAGGGGTTCCCCATGTGAGCAATCACGAAGCGTGTATCGGGAAAGTCCACAGCAACTTCATCGATGGTCAAAGGGTCGGAAAACTTTATCTTGCCTCGGCTCGAATAAGTATCGCCGGTGTGAAAGACCACTGGAACATCGTACTTCGCCGCTAACTTGTAGATGGGATGGTAATAGGCGTCGTGCGCAAAGCGATGCACGTATCCCAGGTAAATCTTGATACAGCCATACTCGGGCCGATCCAATTTGGCCTCAATTTCCCGCAAATCGAATGTTCTGCCGATGCCAACGCAGAACAACAGCGGCATATCGGCTAATTCCCGATTGGCTTGTTCGCCGCCGCCGAGGTGACTGATGCCGCCGACGACGCGAGCGCGCTCCCAAGTCGCACGGTAGGTTGCGGCATTGTCCATAATACCGCTGGTAAACTCGGGTTCATCCGAAAAACTGGTATGGGTGTGGACGTCGATGATCTCGATCGGTGCAGGTTCGTGACCAGCAATATGGGCATTCAGGTCATGGGTTTGTCGGTGGCAGGCAGTGTTGACGCTGGCCGCAGTCAGTATGTAGAAAAGATGTCGCAAAGTTGGCCCCCTGCCTGAAGTCAAGTACCGGGGTGGCACCCATTCGGTTATGCCACTCTGGCAATTTGTGATTCGCATTGGGGCGCGAAACTACTTATTTTCGGCAATGGGAGCAAGGGGCAAAGTAGCGCCCCTTGCAACACTTGATTACTCTTCCTCTGCTGGCTCGTCACTCGTGGACATTTTGTCCTTAGATTTGCCCTTGCGGTCTCCACGGCTGGGGCGTTCAACATTCTGGTAGTGGTCGGAGTAGCCAATGGTAATTTGCTGAATTCCCGCATCAGCGCCGGGCTCCATGAAGTACCCTGCTTCAACTACAAACGGCCCTAGGTTGATGCCGACAGAGGCACCGATCAAACTGATCGCGCTCGACTCGGCGGCATCGGAGGCGCGTTTCGTATTGCTACTGCGCAGAATATATCGAGGTCCCAGATAAATGCTGGACCAATCAGCAAGGTCGTAGCTGAGGTAAATGGGAACGGCGATATCAAAGAGAGTCGTCTCGATTTTGTCATCGTCCGATCCGGAGGAATAGCTTGTATACGTAAGGCCCGCACCGGCCGCTACGGCCAAGCTTTCCCCATTGAGCAGAGTGTACTTGAAGTCACCGCCAATGGAACCGGGAGCGGTAACCTTGCCGCCAATTTCCATGTTGTTGCCCAAACCGTAACGCATACCGCCTTCGATGATTGGCAAGCTGATACTTTCGACGGTGTCTTTAGCTTCGGTTGTCGCTGCGTCGTCATCTTTCTTGTCCAGATACTTGATTGACGTGCTACCGACGCCGAAGAAAGTCGACGTATTGCCTTGGCGCAGTGGCCGCGCGGAATGGTAGCTGGAAAGTGAAACGCAATTAGTGATCAGCGGCAACAACGATGCGGCCAAAATCATACGCATGTCCGGACTCCTTGAATGTGAATGGGAAACTTTGTGGGAACTATGCTGCCATACTTTATTGCTAATTTGTTCAAATTCTCGAGGCAAAGGAATGGCAGCAGAATTCGCAGAAATGTGTTCGACGCTGTTAGATGTGAGCGTGAAATGGGTGAATGAGCTCACATGAGCCGCATTTGCTTGCATGACGCAGGGGAGCTTATGTTTAAGGTATTGTAAATAAAGAGGAAAAATTTGAAATAGGGAAAGCTCCTTTCAGGGGGCAATCTGACCGCGCCGTTAACTGTCTGAATTAAAAGGGTTTTATTATTCGCAAGCAAAATATTTTGGATCGACAGGAGATGTACCTAAGATACGAAAAGAGAAGAATGATTTTTAGTTCTTTTTGAATGCTTCAGCACTGCAGGTGCTAGCTGAAGTCGACTCCGCACCTTGGGACAGATGATGCGAAAGTGCCTACCAATCATCGAAATGACAAGTCCAAATCCAAGGCGCGCAACGTCCAGCCCTCGTCTTTTGGGGAAGTTCCCCGTTTCCGCAAGCCAACTGCTCATTGGCTAAAGACCTCGCCCCCGGTCCTCACGTAGGCCGGGGCGAGGGGCCTGCCCTCTTCTACTGACGAATCGTCTTTGTTTCGAAGGGTGCTGCGTACGAGTGTACGAATACCTTCGTTTTGTATGGTGGGAAGATAGAATAGCTTCACCTGCGTCAGGCTGCCTGGTTTTTGCCAAACTTGGATGGGCGGCACCGCTGTTTGTAATCGCCCGATGCTGATGGCATAAGCTGGTAGTTCTCCGCCGCCGGCCGCAACATGATCCGGCAAAAATCGCAGGAATGGGTAGCTTTTTGATCGATCCGTGGCTTCCGCGTAAATGTTGCCCGCATCGGCCGCACCGACTCGCATGGTCTCTCCGGATTGGGCGAGGCCAGCTTTGGCGACGCCATAGCCGGCTATTGCTGCATATCCGGCGATCTCGACCGACTTCAGCACGCTGGCGGCGGCAACTCCGATGGCAAAAACGCCAGCTCCAGCAGCAATCGAAGCGGCTCCCATGACCGCAGAAGCACCGCCGACTGCGGTCAAGTACAGTGCCGATTTTGCAGCACCTGTGGCTGTGACGGCTGCTTGCTTTGATCCGTCTAGAAATTGGCGTACCGCATGGTTGCGATCTTGATGCCAGCTATACCAATCGCGAGACTCTAGCGTCCGAACGGGGCGCCAATCGTTCGGGTCGCCATCGTCGATGTAAAGAGTGACGGATTCAATCCCAGGCGTAAAGTAGAAGTCACGATCTGATTCGAAACTGGTGGGCTTTCGCCGGGCTGACAGCAGCTCGGGGCCAGGGCCAATGAGTGCGAGATAGTAGTGTTTGGGTGGGTGGGGCGCATCCGCGAGGCGTTGGGCCCAGCCCAACTCTGGTGACAAGACGGCGGCCCGGCGCAAGTCAGCGCGGGCAAATTGCCATTCACCTAGGGCAAGCCAAACGCCAGTTAGCCAAAGTCGCAAGATTGGATCGTCGAAGGTTCGTCGACGATCATCAAATTGTCCCTGCAGATAGCGGGCTGCGCGCCGAGCTTCAACCCGCGCTGCCACGAAATCTTCAAGCTGTAACGAAGCCCAGGCGTTGAAGATGTGAAAGGCTACCACCTCGTATTCGGCTGGATAATAACCTTCTTCCACATCTGTCAGAAGAAAGTTGCGAAGTTCGGTCGTGACTCGCACGGTCTTGCGAGCCTCTAGAGAAGCGCCAAGGGCTGCAGCTGCAGCAAGTTGACCGGGTTGTACGGATCCAGCCATGGTCGTCAAGAACATTGCTTCTCCGGTGCGCAGGAACCCAACAGCAGGATGTGGCAGGGCCTTAGCGGCTTCATTGGTTTGACCTGCGCTCAGCCGAGAGCGTACAGCTTGTCGATCGCTCAGATCAGCGGAATCATCCGCAGTCGTTTGGCAGCCGAGGATGAACAGCAAGATTGGCAGCAGAAGGCTTTGCAAGAGGGGGCACCTCGTCATTTGCGATTCTGGAAAATGCTGACTTTGCCCTTTCTGAATGCAAGTCGCGAACCATGATTAAATCTTTGAATTACAACGTGTTGTGCGTGCCGTGAGGAGCGCTAGAAGTGTCTAGTAGGACTCAGCTGTGTAGCGAAAAGCTAAACAAATCGATGAAATCCGCCGATGTGACGGTGGGCTGAGGGTCTCGTCTATGGAAACATCACAACTTTGGCTCGTTGTTTCTATTCTAGGCTTGGGCGGCCTCGCGTTCATTTGGATCAAGGGGCGCCATCGAAGTACTAGTAGGCGCTCAGCGGATCCGACGGCTATTATCCAAGCCCTTCCGTATTTCCAAAATTTAGGTCCCGAGCACCTGCGCCGACTCATGGACATCATGGCAGTGCGTGAGTTTGTTCCGGGAGAATGGATCATTAATGAAGACACTCGCGGGCAAGCACTGTGGGTGGTGCTCTCTGGGACCGTACATATTATGAAGCGAGGCACGTTTGATCACACGTTGGTGAGTTCAGTGGCTGCCGGTGAGGTGGTGGGGGAATTGGCGCTGGTAACGGGCAATCGACGCATGGCTTCAGCGCAAGCCGTTGAACATGCACAGGCGTTGGAAATCCCTGCCGCCGCCTTTCAACGCTTGATGGAACGAGTGCCGGCCTTCGCAGATGCCGTTTGGACATCATGCGAGCGACACGTTTTGCAGCAGATCATCAGTGACCATGAGGCTCTCCGCTCAATGCCTTTGGTCGAGCAAGAGGCGTGGATGCAGTCTCGGCAAGTTGTCGTGGGAGGGCCCGGTGCCGCGATTCGCGTGCCATCCGGCTGCGACCGTATGGCGCTTATCGTTGGCCGCGTTCAGATCGGATCGCGGGTATGGACGGCTCCTGCCTTGGTAGCCGTGCAACCCACCGCGAAGCTTACTTTCTCCGAACCATCACGGTGCGCATTTCTCGTGGATCCGGTCGACGGGCGGTCAGGCAAGACATCTGGACTGGCTTCAGTTTCTTAGACATTCCTGCGGAATTTCACCATTCCTTCATCAAGTTTTATGACGATTTGCCGATAAGACCACAGGCTTTATGCGCCCAGCGACTTGTGCAAGGAGGCTATTTCGTATGCGCCTGATTGTTGTCGGTTTCAACAGTTTTGTGGTCATCGCCTTGATCTCTGCTGGCTTGGCGTGCAGTTCGAGCGAGTCACTGACGACACGCCCCCTCAGCGGAGGTAACGGGACTGTCTTGCCGACAGGGCAGCCAACGTCATCCAGTACACCGGTAGGGTCTAGCGGAACGATCGATCAAACCGTGATTCCGGGGCCGAATCCATCGCCGTCATCGACAACCGACTCTCCTGTTTTTGACGGGATGTCGGTATTCAATTTAACGGTAATGCCGGTCCTTAATAGCGCGGCGCAGTGTGCGGCCGCAGGTTGTCACGCGAATGGCAACCCGGGCAACCTGTTCGATTATGCTGCGCAAAAATCCCGAGTTCTCTCGGGCGCAAGTGGAGCGGACAATCCGCTGGTCAACAAGATGCGGCAGACGGTAGCTCATACTGGGGGTAACCGCTGCCCTGGCGGTGTTGCCGCGACACCGTGCAAAGAAGTGATCGATTGGGCGACGAAAGAGCACGCCAATAAGTAACCTCTTCAACTGCGCATCGTGATCCCAAATACGAGTAGGGCCCGGACGGCGTCCAGGCCCCACACAAAAGGGAGAGCACAACACACGAAACAAGCGAAGCGTCCCCGAGGTGAGGGGTACGAGTCAGCGGTCTGATCCGTTACTCCGAGCTCTAAGCCGTCATCGCGCCTACGATCAATTCACGATTCGTTCCAAGCGGTGCGCGGCCAACCGTATCTGATAATACCCCATATTCATTGAGCTCAATTTGGCGGTTTGCTCATCACAATTCTGGCTGCCGTAACCGAAAGGCGGGCAATTTACCTGGAATGATTGACCAAATCTCGTTAGAGGGGGTGATAGACTCGCTCTGCCAGCGATGTTCGCAACTCGATACCCCAAAGGTATGCAATTGATATCAGATAGTTATCAGCAAGCGGCGGGCGCAGCCATGCGGCGACCCACCATTTCCTGGATAGCTGCCCTGGAATGATTTGATAGAGCTGGGGCGCATTCTTTGATATGACTAAAGGATTCTAATCCTAGGCATGTCGTTATGAGTGCCGCAATTCAAGAGAGAGTGATGAGTAACAAAGTTTTCGTAGGTGGTTTGAGTTGGAACACGGATGATCAGGGTCTGCACCAAGCGTTCGCACAATTTGGCGACGTGAGTGAGGCGCGCGTGGTTACGGATCGCGAAACTGGCCGCTCACGCGGTTTTGGCTTCGTTACATTCGCCGATGGCGAAGGCGTAAGCAAAGCGATTCAGGGAATGGACGGCAAGGACCTCGACGGCCGTACCATCAAGGTCAACGAAGCAGAAGATAAGCCGCGAGCTCCTCGTCGTGATGCCGGTCCACGGCACGGCGGCGGTAACAATCGCTGGTAAGATATGTTCTAGTTTTGTTTGATAGAGCGCCCTCGTTAGAGGGCGTTTTTTTTGTCCTTCGCATCGCGGTCAGATCGGCAAATCCTGCAGGTTTGGTTTAGATCCTGGCGAGTCGACCTGCAGCACCTGACCTGTGAGCCGCTCAGCAACATCCAGGTAGGTGTGAGCCAGTTGAATGAGCAATTCGCTTGGCACAATTGGCACGGGGCCATGGCCGCTGAATCCCTGACTCAGTAAATAACGCCGAACGTTTTCTTTATCTAGCATCATAGGTTCATCCCCGCGCTGCAGGCGCTCGGCATAGGACTTGCTGACCCATAAGCGACTCGAATCAGGGGTGTGAATCTCATCAATAACCATGACGCAGTCCTGGGCATCGACACCAAATTCATACTTGGTATCAACGAGGATCCAGCCAAGGTCTCTATATACTTCTTGGCCAAGCGCAAAAAGTTTCAAGGCACTCTCAGCGATAGTATTCCATTGTTCCCGGCTGCAGGCACCCTTGCTGATCAGCTCCTCGGCTGTTGTATTTTCGTCATGGACATACGCAGCGGCTTTGGTAGTCGGGGTGATAATTGGCGTCGGCAACGCACCAAAATCTGTCAAGCCATCCGGTAAATCGACCCCACAAAATTGGCGCTCGCCGGCTTGATAACTACGCAGCATACTGCCAGCTAAATATCCACGGACGACGACTTCGATGGGAAAGGGTCGCATGCGCTGAGTTTGAATAATGCGTGGCGCAATTTGCTGCGATTTTGGTTGTGGCAAAATCTTTGCGGCACGTAGCTGCCATGCGCTGGTAATGGCAGCCAGCATGACTCCTCGATAAGGAACAAGGCCAATCGGCCGATCGAATGCCGACAGTCGGTCGCTGTGCAGCAGAAATAGATGATTGTCCTGCCAGAGAAGATCACGCACTTTACCGCGTGCTGATTGCATTTGGTGCTGGCGGGCCCAAGCCTCATCTTGTTCGTCGAGGCCGCTGTAGGCGTGACTTGTCAGTGCTAGGTCCTGATCAGGAGCGGACAAGATTTGTTGAAGGCACTCGCGAACGGTAGGCATATTTAACGTCCTCGCAGCAAAGTTTTTGCCAGTCAAGATCGAGCGCCACACCACTACCAGAAAAGCATCTGATTCGCAATCAGCTGCGGCGACGACTCATACTCGTGCGGTGCACAGCTACCAACAAACCAATCGCGACGCTGGTGGTCAGAAGCGATGAGCCCCCTTGCGAGAATAGCGGTAGAGGTACGCCAACGACTGGAAACATGCCAAGGACCATCGCGATGTTGATCATAAAGTGGATGAAAGTGACCGCGCCGCAGCCAATGGCGACCAATGAAGAAAAGGTATCGCGAGCGTATCGCGCCACTTCCAGCGAGCAAATCGTCAGGATGCCATATATGGCAAACAAAATGCAGCAGGCCCAGAAACCATGTTCTTCGGCAAACACTGAAAAAATGAAATCTGTGTGCCGAGCCGGTAAAAATTGCAACTGAGTTTGAGTGCCCTGCAAAAATCCCTTGCCGGTCAACATTCCTGAGCCAATGGCGACGAGAGATTGAAGTGAGTTATAGCCACTGCCCGTTGGATCAACATCCGGGTTGAGCAGAGTCAGTACTCGCGTCCGCTGATAATCGTGCAAAAAAATGAACCAACCCAAAGCTGCCACCACGATTCCTGACAAGGCGACAATGGCGATGCTGCGGAAATCCAGGCGGATAAAGGCAATCTGGCAGGTTACGATGAGTACACAAACGCCGGCAGTGCCCAAGTCCGGTTGTTCGAATATCAACAAGAATGGCAAACCTACCAGCAGTCCGACACGCCACAAGTCGCGCAGTCGATAAACCCCTGCGAGCGGATTATGGTGAAAATAATGGGCTACCACGAGCACGACACCGAGTTTCATTAATTCAGAGGGTTGAACGGTAACGGGGCCAAAGTGCAGCCAGCGCTGGGAGCCGTGGGCGATGTGGCCGGTAAAGAGGACCGCCACTAGCATGGCACAGAGAACTCCGTATATCCAATAGCAGTAATCATCCAAGAGTCGCAAAGGGAACAGCCACCCCATAACACCAAAGGCAACCGCCGCTACGGCCGCATGTTGCATTTGTGAATAGAAGAAGGGTTCCCCCATGGAGGCACTATACAGATTCATTAGTCCCAGGATGGTCAGCAGGAGATATAAGCCAGCGATGATCGTGATCACCCGCGACCCTGGCTTTGGGAGGTCGGACTCTGGAGCTAGAAATGGCTTGGCACGCGCTGCCCTACTGGGATTCAATGGCTTTTCCTCCCGGGGATTGGCTGATGACTAACCGCTTGGCGCGTTGGTCTTTCAGCCTAAAAAAAGCACGCATCACGTGCCCGGCGACCGGGGCAGCAGCAGCACCGCCGCCGCCAATCAAGTCGTTTTCGCTCACGATCGCCACGGCGATCTCAGGATTTTCTACAGGAGCAAATGCGGCAAACATAGCGTGCTCTTTCCACTTCACGCTGACGTCATCTTGGTTGCGGTTTTTACGAAGACTGACAACCTGCACGGATCCGGTCTTACCAGCAACCGTTACACCTGGGACAGCAGCTTTGGTTCCCGTGCCTTCTTTGTCCATAACTACATCTTGCAGATACTTGCCGACTTTCGCCAGAGTCTCTGGGCGAATCCCCTGCACTTCTTGAATGAGTTCAGGTGCTTGTTCATGCACCACCTCACCGATCGGGTTGATTACCCGTCGGACGAGATGTGGACGATAAACTTTGCCGCCGTTGCCAATAGTGCCATAAAGCATCGCCATCTGAACGGGAGTCATCAGATTGTACCCCTGACCAATAGCGATGTTTGGCGTGTCGCCCCCAGTCCAAGGTTGGCGATGTACCAGCTGTTTCCATGCAGACGTCGGAACGAGTCCAGCCTTTTCGGTGTTCAGTTTGAGGCCCAATTGACGACCTAGGCCCAATTGGCGGGCGTAATGGGCAATGCGGTCAACGCCGAGCTGCACTCCAACCTCGTAAAAATACACGTCGCACGATCGCACCAAGGCCCGACGTAAGTTTACGATGCCGTGACCCGCATGTTCCCAGCATTTGAAGGTTTGGTCACCTAGCACATAGTAACCGGGGCACTTAATTGTCGTGCTATCTTTGATAATGCCTTCTTCAATTCCCGCGATAGCAACAACGGCTTTGTAGACGCTGCCCGGTGGATACTCACCGCCGGTCGCTTTGTCATAGAGCGGCTTAAACGGATTGTGCAGCAGCGATAGCCACTCCTCTCGCGACATCCCTTCTTGATAAATCGTTGGGTCAAAGCCAGGAGAGCTCAGCATGGCCAGAATCTCGCCGGTATGTGGCTGCAAAACGACGACGGCTCCGTATTTGCCGCGAAAGGCGTCGCGCGTTGCCTGCTGAAGCTCCCAGTCAATGGTTAGCTCAAGATGATTGCCTTGCCGCGCCGGAGTTCCTGGCATGGCCTCTGCTGAATCATCAGTGTTCGTTTGCCGTCCGAAAGCATCGACCTGAATGACTCGATAACCGCGCTGACCGCGCAGCTGCTCTTCCCACACGGCTTCCAGGCCCTGCTTGCCGATGAGGTCGCCAGGTTGATAAGCGCTTTCGCCGGCCGGATTTTTGTGCCGGGCCAGTGCCGACTGATCGATTTCTCCAAGATAGCCAACGAGATGCGGCGGCACGCCGGGCTTATATTCGCGGCGCGGCGCCACGACAACGTCGATGCCGGGGAGAAATACTTTGTTGGACTGAATGACGGAGACTTCATGGGCCGTTAGGTTGCGCTTTAGCGTGACGGGCAAATATTTCGGTCGGCCGGCTCCCATCTTCAGGCGCCGATCCAGTGATTTGACAGGAATGTGCAGCAATCGAGAAAGGACATTCAGTGTTTGATCCCGATCCGCAATGAACTGAGGGATGTACACCAAATCGAAAAATGGTCGATTGCCTAGTACCACCTGACCATGGCGATCGTACATGACGCCACGTGGGGCGGGTATCTCAATGCGGCGTGTGCGATTGCGCTCTGACATCAACCGATACTGCTCGCCGCGATAGACCTGTAGATACCACAGTCGGACCAGGAGCGTTCCGACGAGTGAAACCACGACAATGGTTGCCCAAAAAAAGTTGCCTTCGACCATGATCTGGGAATGTCGAACCATGCGTTTCACGGTTAGGTCCCCATTTCTTCATGGCGACCGGCATGGAGCAAAAGCACCATTCCCATGCCTAACCCGATTGACAGGACAGCGGATAGCAACAAGGCCAGCCAGTATTTCGGCGAGGTCTCGGCGGTGCCGACGGCAACCTGATAGACAAAGGCACTAAAACCTTTATGCCATATGCAGCAGAGGCTCAGAGTTACAAGCCAAGTGTTGGGTTGGCGCCACGAAACATGATCACGGAAAAAGACGATCGTGCAAAGCATGATGCCATAACTACAAAAAAAGTAGCCAGCGGGCTGCGAGCTATGTGGCTCGACCAGCAGGGCGGCCACAACGCCGAGAAAAATTGCTCGGAAGATCGGCAGCTGAACGGCAGCGATGGCTAACATTGGCGTTAAAACATCTAGCACTTCAAACCCCCCGGTAAGGTTGGGGAGAATGTTGATCTGAACGATAGCAACCATGGCGAGGACAGCAATGTCCGGCCCCCAGCTTCTGGTATGCGGATGTAGCAGCCAGAGAGAAGGACGCCACTTCGGTGTGGCTGGCTGGGACAGCAAATCACTGAGTCGACTGGGGCCCATGTCTATCCCCCCTTTGGCCGCTCGATGGCGCCGGAGAGCCACTCCGTGCCAGCCGTATCGATGATCTTTTCGACTTCTGAGTCTTCGCGTAATAGGACGACGACTTCTTCTAGTCGACGGTGATCAACCCAAGGGTCGATGGTGATGGCCTGTGCAACTTGATCCGCGTCATAGCTGATTCGGACAACATGCCCCACTGGCAGTCCCTTGGGAAAAGCGCCAACGATGCCGGAAGTAATGATGGTGTCGCCGATACGAATTTCTGCTTTGCGGTGCAATCGAAGCATGCAGCGGGAACCTGCAGATCCTTGTAAAACGCCGCGAACTCGGGTGCGTTGCAAAAGCACGTCGATGTGGAAGTTGGGATCGGTGATAATTTGGACGTCCGAGTGAAAAAAACCGACACGAATGATTTTGCCGACGACTCCACGGGCACTCACCACTGGCATTCCGACTTTGATTTGATGTTGGCTACCACGATCAATGCGCATGGTGTGAAAGGGCGTTTCTCGGTAGGCACCAACAACCTGTCCAACCACATGCGATTGCGGAAAGCGTTGCGTAAACCCTAATACCTCTCGCAGTCTGCCAATCTCTAGAGTTTTTTCTTCGTAGTCCAAAGTGCGCGCTTGTAGCTGCTGAATTTCCGCTCGCAATGCTACGTTTTCTTCGGCGACGTTGGTCAGCGAAACGTAGGTGCTCCAGCTAGAGCGGACAAATTCTGTCGATCTATGCCAAGCGTATTCGACGGGATAAATGAGCTGTTGCAGGAAGCTAGACACGAGATTTGTGCCAGTGCGAGGCTGCATTCCTGTGGAAAACAGAACAAAAGGGGAAAGCAAGGCGACAGCGAGCAAGATATGTAGAATGCGGCGACTTTTCCGCTCCTTCTTCATCTAATCCTCGTGTCGAGTCCAGTGCGAATGCTTTGTGCGTGCGCAAGTGTACCTGCCAACACCATGACCGCGCCGGCAGGTGATGGGCGTTAACGTAACGTAACGCCGCTCAGAATATCAATCTGATCGAGTGCCTTGCCGCTACCTAAGACAACAGCCGTCAATGGATCATCGGCAATCATAATCGGTAGGCCTGTCTCTTCCCGGAGCAAGATGTCCAGGTTCTTGATCAGGGCTCCGCCGCCCGCTAAGACGATACCCTTGTCGACAATGTCAGCCGCCAATTCTGGAGGTGTCTTTTCCAACGCCACTCGCACCGTTTCCACGATGGTGTTCACGGGCTCCGCAATAGCTTCTCGGATTTCCTCTGAAGCCACTTCGATCGTCTTGGGAATCCCGGCGACGAGGTCGCGGCCCTTGACATGCATGGTGCGGATTTCATCGTCTGGATAGGCTGTGCCGATGGAAATCTTGATTTGCTCAGCTGTTCGCTCGCCAATCAATAAGTTGTACTTACGCTTGAGGTAGTTGACGATGGCTTCGTCCATCTTGTCGCCGCCGACCCGAACGGACTGGGAATAGACGATACCCGCCAGCGAAATGACAGCAACTTCGGTCGTGCCGCCGCCGATGTCGACGATCATGCTGCCGCTTGGCTCGGTGATGGGAAGTCCGGCACCAATAGCTGCCGCCATCGGTTCTTCGATCAAGTGAACTTCGCGGGCGCCGGCAGATTCGGCGGATTCTTTTACCGCGCGCTTTTCCACTTCGGTGATGCCGTAAGGCACACAAATGATGATGCGAGGCTTAACCATCGTCCGGCGGTTGTGCGCGCGTTCGATGAAGTAGCGCAGCATGGCTTCCGTGATTTCGAAGTCGGCGATGACACCGTCCTTCATTGGCCGCACGGCAACAATCGAGCCTGGTGTGCGTCCAAGCATGTCTTTTGCTTCACGGCCGACGGCTAGGATTTTCTTGCCACCACGGTGATCGCGTTGAATGGCGACGACGGAAGGCTCGTTACAGACAATGCCCTTGCCCTTGACGTAAACCAACGTGTTTGCGGTTCCGAGGTCGATCGCTAGGTCATTGGAAAACATCCCAGCAAGCCAATCGAAGATCATATTCGAACTCCTCCATCAAGCGGCGGTCTTAGATACGCGTTTGGGCCCGCAGCCTTCCCGGGGCCAAAATTGTCCCAGCGCGCAGGCTGCGCACCGTTGTCTAAAACTACGGTATAAAAACTCCCTTACCACGTACAGCCAATTTCTGCTAGACTTTGCTTTCATTCCCGTGAGTTTTCCGGTTCGACCCAAGAAGAATAAGGAAGTTCCATGTTTCGTTGGAAGAACAAGTCTCTAGATAACGTAGATCGCACAAAGTTGTTACGCTCGTCCGGCAGTTATGCCGTTCTGATTGTTTCCCTTGGAGCTATGACCTTTTTTGGCGTTTGCTCGCCGAATCAGGAGCAAATGGGACCATCGGGTGCGGCTGCTAAGGTGGCTGGTGAGCGTGTTTCAGGATGGGAGTTCCGCCGCATGTTTGACTATTACGCGCAAGCGTTTGGTGGCGGCAACATGGACCAGGCGCAGATTGCCAAGCTGGTTTTGGACTTTTTAGTGAATCAGCGGGCCGCCTATGCTGCTGCCGTACGCGGAGGCGTCCGTGCCAGCGATGCGGAGGTGGATCAGGTCATCCTGGCTGACTCCGAGCGATTCAAAGACGATAACGGCAAGTTTTCTCAGGAGAAATTTCGCGAATTCCTGAAGGCGAATCGATTCACAGAGCGCGATTACATGGAGTTCGTGCGGCGAGACCTGACGTTGCGCAAATTTGAAAAGTTGGTTTCCGATACGATCCATGTTTCGAGCCAGTCGGCGCTGCTTGATTATCGGTTAGCTGAAACCAAGATTGAAGCGCAGTTCTTGAAGTTCAATCCGGACAGCGTGGAAGTCAATATTTCGCAAGCAGACGTGGACCAGTTCTTGGCCGCTGACGGCAAGAAGAAAGTTGAAGAATACTTCAACAGCAACAAGTCTGAGTTTGAAAAGCCGGCTGAAGTGAAGGCGCGGCATGTGTTGATCTCGTACGAGGGAGCTCGCAACGCAGCTGGAGCTGGCGCGACGCGCAAAAAAGAAGACGCTATGCGTCGAGCCGAGGAGATGCTGGGCCAAATGAAGGCCAAGAATGCTGAATTCGCAACGATTGCGGGTGCGAATACCGACGAACCAGCAGGCAAGACCAAAGGTGGCGATCTTGGCTGGTTTCGCCGGGAAACGATGGTGAAGGAGTTTAGCGATGCTGCCTTTGCCTTGAACAAGGGCGAAATCAGTGGAGTTGTCGAGTCTCCCTTTGGCTTCCATATCATCAAGGTGGAGGACAAGCGGGCCGAAGTGAACAGGTCCGTGGACGAGGCGACTAATGAGATCGCACGCAAGCTTCTGAGTCAGGACCGCCGCCCCAAAGTCACCGCCGAGCGTGCGCAGGCCATTGTGGCCGCATTGCGCGCTGGGAATTCCATAGATGCAGATCTGAAGGCATGGAACATGACTTGGGAAACGACCGGCGAGTTTCCGGCAAACGCCCGTAGCATTCCAAAAGTGGGCGTCTCCGATGAGGCCAAAGCTGCCGTATTAGGCCTTTCACCCGACAACCGCATCTCGGATATTGTGAGTTCAGGCAAGTTTAAACTCGTGTTTCGCCTCGTCAAGCGCACGGAGCCAGAAATGGCAGCTGTAGGCGCAGAGAAGCTAGAAGGCTTGCAAGAGACGCAGCGGAACACAGAAGCCCAGGCTTTGGTGGGGGCGTTCCGCGCACGCGCCAAAGACAACATGGAAAAGAAGGGTGAGATTTGGATCAATCCGGAATACACCCTGCAGCAACAAGCGGATCAAGAAGGCAACGATGCCGCAGGAGGCTAGCCTAGCCGCCAAGTTACCACCTCGGGTGTTGCTGGTCAGCAAGACCAGCAATTTTGAGTTACATGGCCACCGCGTTGAGGCGCACGTTCACGCTGGCCATGTTCCCCGTGAGCAGCTACGTCGTCTGCAACAAGCCCATGAAGAGCACTATGCCTCGCTCAACGCCGTGAAGTCTGCTTTCCAGGGCGCGAGCATTCCATTTACCGTCATGCATCGTGATGATCCTTGGCCGGATGCAGGCAGCTTCGATGTGGTCGTTACGGTTGGGGGCGATGGCACGCTGCTCTTGGCAAGTCATCGATTGCCGATGGGCGGTCGAATGGTTGGTGTGCGGTCGTCGCCGTCGAGTGTGGGGCACTTGTGCGCCTTTGATGGCGAAGATGCTGAGGCTTTGGCGACACAACTTCGGCAACAATCGCTGGTATTCCACAAGATCCCTCGACTGTGTGCCAAGGTGTATTGCCTGGAGACGCAGGCGACGGTGATCATGCCGCCGGCGCTGAATGATTGTTTGTTCGCAAATATCAGTCCTGCAGCGACGACCCGCTACAATATTCAGTTCGATGGCAAGCGCGAGTTTCATAAGTCCAGCGGCATTTGGTTTGCGACGGCAATAGGTAGTACGGCGGCGATTCACGCAGCCGGCGGCACAGTGTTGCCGCCAGAAACCAGGCAGTTGCAGTTTATGGTCAGGGAGTTATATCAGGGCGCTAAGCAGCCACCCTTATCTCTACGCCACGCGGTTTTTGATCCGGATCAGAAACAACTACTTGTCGAGTGTCGAAGCCAGCAAGCTATGTTGGCCGTTGACGGTCCGCACGGCGTGCAAAAACTGGGATTTGGCGATCGTCTCACCTTGGACTGGGGAGCGGACATTCATCTCGTCTTTCGCGGTCATGACGGCTGTTTACCGGGGTAGGCTGCTCAGATACATGGCAATTTGATCCGCATCTTCATCTGAAACGCGTAATATCTGCAGCATCATCGAGCCGCTTAAGCCATTCCGGCGTCGACCATCACGGATGTCTTTGATTTGGGCTGCCGTGTACTGAGCGGATTGACCGCTCACCGCGGGGTACGCGGGCGAGCCAGGAGATCGTCCATCATCGCCATGACAGGTGTGACAGCTGTAATCGCGATACTTTTGTGCCCCAGCGACATGGGAGGATGCCCCTCCAAGGCGATGCGGTGAGTCGTGATAGAAATAGCGGTTGTAGACACCACCACCTAGCAAAAAGAGGGCGATGGCAACGGCGAAAGTGAGGAGCTTGTCGAACATGTGCATCCGTTCGTCTCTATTGAAAATTGAACATCGTCATGAAGAAGTCTCGCCATTGTTGGTGATAGGACCGTTTCACCATGCGCAGAAGGGCGCCGTCATAGTTGACGAGATAAATTTCTTGGTCGTGTCCTGTGTGGATGGACGAGATTCGCAGTCCCTTAGCTTCGGTGCGGTGGCTCCAAGAGCGGACAGAAAACAAGACTTCAGGTTTGGTGATGAGCGCATCTGTGGGGTAGTCCATGGCAAATATTCCGTGCTCAAAACTAGAGATGACCAACTTGCCCCTGAGCCAGGGTATTTGCGAACCCACATAGGGTATGGCGCCCGTGATTGCAGTCATAACATCGCGATGTGAGAAGCTGCCGAGTGGCAGCTCCTTGTGACTTCGATCGCATCGTCCTTTGTCCGAGGCGAGATGGCAAACTTCGCCCTCCATGATCGGCCAACCATAATTTCTGCCGGGTAGCACGCGATTCACTTCCTCTTTCTTGCCGGCACCCACGTCCGCCAGAATGAGTTCCTGATTGGCAGTAAAGGTAAAGCGCCAGGGATTGCGTAAACCATATGCGTAAATTTCTGAGCGGGAATCGTCGTTCGCGTTGCGGAATGGATTATCAGCTGGGATGCTATAAATGCGATCGCCGTCTTGCAGAGTTGGGTCAATGCGCAGCAACTTTCCCAGAAAATTTTGACGAGACTGTAAGACGCTTTCGTACTCGGCTCGTGGCTTGAGAATGCGGGTCAGGCCATCGCCGATGGAAATGTATAAATAGCCATCGGGGCCAAATTGCAATAAGCCGCCGTTGTGACCGGCTCCGGGCTTTTCAATTTCAAAAAGTAGCGTTTCTTGCTCTATATTGACCGGCCCTTCGTCCGGAATCGGGTAGCGCACAATGCGTGAACGGGGAGGATCTGCCAAGGTGTAAAATGCATATAGGTAGCTGTGTGTCGCCGGTTTCGGCGGAAAGGCAATGGACAGTAGGCCATCTTCTGGCCCTTCACTGGAAACCTTTGCGCTTAAATCGAGAAAGACTCCGCCAATCGCTTTCTGCTCTTCATCGATCCATTTGACGACGCCGCGTTTTTCGACGACAAAAGACCGCATATCCATGGGACGTGACAAAAACATGACAGGAAATTCAAAGGACACCCCCGGCAAGAACGTCACTAAATCCACGCGCGCATGTCCTTGCCAGGCGCGCCAACTCAGCGCCGTGGTGGCCAGCACGAAAGTCATCGCCAGTACTCGCACGGGATGCTGGCGCAGGGTGAGCAGCGCTGCCAAGGCCAATTTTCGAACGTTTGAGGCTTGCATCACGAACTCGCAAACAATTCTTGCAGTTGACTGATGAATGTACGGGAGAGCGATACGTCAGAAAATCGATCGTATGCGGTTTTAGCCTGCGCCGATCTCTGTGGCTCTGACAAACGATTCGCAGGAACCTGCACTAGCAGTCGTCCCAGGGCGTTGATGTCACCTTCAGGATAGATAAACGCAGGATTGCCAATGACATGAGGAATGGCGCCGGAGTTGGACCCTATCACAGTTGTGCCGCAGGCTTGAGCTTCAATGATGACACGGCCAAACTGCTCCTTCCAATGCGGCAGGGTGCGACTGGGAACCACAAGAGCGTCGAGGGCGTTGAAGTATCCCCGCAAAGCGGCGTGTGGTAAAGGCCCCAAGAATCTGACGCGAGGCCGAATGGAATCCGAAAGATTGTTTAGGCGCCGGCTGAGTAAGTTATCGCTTTCCTTGCCGACAAAGACCAGGGTGGTTCCAGGCGGCATTGCGGGGGTGGCATCGACAAAGCTTTGTAGAAGGTCCATAACGCCCTTGGCTTCGGTAATGGCGCCGACATACCCGATCAGCGGTGCAACATTTTCTGGTTGCAGTTGAAACTCGGCACGAAAAGCAGCCGCTGCGGTGGAGTCTGGAAAAAAAGAGCTGCTATCAAACCATAGCGGAAAGTCCAAGACCGGCCCCCTGTAGCCGCTGCGTCGAAGTAGGTCGGTTTGCTCCTGACCAAGGCTCAAGATCGCTGCCGAGCGCCGAAACAAGAATCGTTCTATGAACGCCGTAACTGGTCGGTGATGTCTGGGAATATTTTGCAAAGAATAGCACAGGAAGGCGCCGTTTCGGCAGGCCACGCGAAACTGCCAATAGGCTACAAATGCCGTAATCGAGTACGGTTCTGCCAGGCAAAGTAACACAGGTCGCCGGGCGCCAGGGCGCGAGCATATGAACTTGAGGGTCCGCCGTAAGCGGGGAAATACTACCGCTTGAATGTGGCCTACCCAGGCATGAAGAGGCGTCGATTCCAACTGTTCGTCGGACTCAGTAGGGCGAAAGGGTGCGCAATCGATGAATTGGGTGCCAAGCTCCTGAAAACGATGAGGAGCGATGAGGCTCACGCGAGCATGGCGCGATAAGTGATAAAAAAAAGTTCGGTAGGTAGCGACGACAAGACTTTGCCAAACAACGATTATCGACACAGCAATACACTTTACTCAAAAATAAGGAACGGCTGAATATCGACCGAGCGTACCATTGCTACATGGGTCCGGGTAGTGTTTGTTGCACCTTTCCGCTATGTTAGACGGACTGTTTGAATCAGGGGACCCATGCAACCGTCTGTAGCTCTTGCCGCAATTACTTTTGGTTTGGCCATTGTTGCCGGAGGTGCGCAGTATGTGGGCACGATCATTCTCGAGCAGGTATTGAGCAAGCAGCTGTTTTCGCAAGTCACCGTCATCCTGGGATATCTTGCATCCTATATGTTGCTCGTCGAGCTCGGCATCCAAGAGGAGCTGATCAAACGGCAACGAGATGGCGATCAAGCTGTCGGACGAGCCGTCTTGCGCCTACGATTATGGGGTGCCGCCGTTGGCTTTGCCTTGCTGCTGACCAATTCATGGCTCACTCGCGTATCGATTGAGGTGTTTTGGGGGACGGTGGCTTTTGGACTATGCCTTTTTCCAGCGGCCCTGCTCCTAACGTGCGAGGCCGACGGTTACCGGCAACGCAAGCCCATCTTGGCTGCGGGATTGCGTTTGGCGCGGGCGATGGCCATGCTGCTAGTCGCGGTTCTGTTGCTTGTCTGGCGCCCCGAGGCTTTGAGCGCTGGCCAGTTTGCGGCGATATTTGCAGTCTTTCCTGTGATTTTTGCGTGGACGGCATGGTGGATGCGGGGGCGCCTGGTGCGAAACTCCCCCGGCGACGCCACTCATTACACGGGCCAACTTGTGCGGGAATCATGGGACTTGATTGTCGCGCGGTTATTGAACTGGTGTCTTTGGGCATCCTTCTATCATTTTTGCATTGGCTATGCTGGTGACGAGAATTTGTCCGAGTTAACGATGGCCTTGGTGCTGACAGTCCCCGTAAGTATTTTAATGCAGGTCTATGCCCAAGTGCATTTTGCGCACGAGCAGAGTGCCGGTCATGGCGGTCTGCAATTGGGTCTGTTGGTCCTCATCGGGGCCGCTACTTATGGTGGAGCATTGTCAGTTCCAATGGTCCATGCCTGGCTGTTTTCCAAGTTGGACCATGGGCAACTTATGCATTTTTTTTGGCCGTTCTTGGCTGCAGTTGTCTTTGGAGGGGCCTCCATTATCATTGTGGTAACGGCTCAAGGTCTAGCCCGCCGTTGGGCTGCCATCGCTAGCCCGGCATTAGGGTTGGCTTGTCTGTGGGGCTACATTTCGCAAGTACCTGCCTTTATTCCCTTTGGATATGCCGCATGGGGATGGATGCTGGCAGCGTTCTTGGGTATGGTGACTGCGTGGGCAATGACTCGCCTGATTTGTGGTGATTGAATGCTTCTAAAGATCGTTCGACGGTTTCAAGATTTGTTAACGCAACGCACCTATCGTCGCGTCTTGCTGGCACGCATTTTAGATAAAATGCTGCGGCTCTATAACCCAAATATTCGCTATCTTGGGTTGCAGACAGCAGATGGAATCACGCTATTGCGAACGGGCGAAACGGTCGTTACTCCCTATGCTCTTGCCGAGAATGGATTTCAAGCCCAGGACGTGCGACGGGCCTTGGAAATTGCAGCCCAGGCGGGCTGCCGCATGGGCGGGATTTTCCTGGACGTTGGTGCCAATATAGGGACTTCGACGCTGTATGCACTGCGCACGGGGCGCGTGTCGCGTGCCTATTGTTTCGAGCCAGAGCCGAGCAATTTGCGTCTCTTGCAAATGAATGTTTTGCTTAACGATTTGGGGGCTCAAGTTACGGTTCTGCCGCAGGCGGTGACGGATAAGCCGACTCGCATTAGCATGCGGATTTCTGCGGAGAATCCGGGAGATCATCGCGTCGTGTCATCCGCCATCTCGGAAGCGAATAACGGATGCGATCTCATGCAGGTCGAGGCGACATCTCTGGATGCATTCCTCCAACATAGCCAGTTGACGCCTGGCGATGTTTCCTTTTTGTGGATTGATACACAGGGGCATGAAGGCTCGGTTTTGGCGGGAGCGCAAGTCTTGATGGAACATGGAGTGCCCATGTGCGTCGAGTTTTGGCCGGAAGGACTGGCGGCAGCTGGGGGTCTCGAAACTTTTTGTGAGCTTTTGACCCGGCACTATCGAAAGTTCTACGACTTACGTCAAGCGCAGGCAGAGGCATTAGATATTCAAGAGATCTGGAACTATCGACGACGAATTCGCGCCAACGATTATTGTGATCTTGTTGTGTTGCGCTAACGTCGTGTGGGCTGCTCTACTTTGTTTTGCTCATTGTTGCCACGTAATCGACGTAGCGACTCCATTCGTCAAACAGAGGGCGGGTGGCTGGACCTCCATGCCGCGCTCCCAGTTGAAAGGCCGTATTCGCTTGGCTGAAGCGCTCATGGTTGAGTAGCTGCTGACCCAAGTGTTCGTACCATTCTGCATAAAACGTCGGAGGAAGTGCTGATGGAACAGGAGTACGAAGAAAATGCGAAATGGTTGCTGGCGATAGATTGCTTTCCTGGGCCCGGCGTAGGCGGAAGTAGGTAAGAATCCACGGCTCGGAGCTGGGATCGCCTGCGGGCAAATTACGTTCCCAGCCGGCCAAGTATCGGCGCCAAGCAAGAGTCTGGCTGCCATCCAACTGCTCTTCAACCATGATGCGTGCGTAAATCCGACGTTGCAAGTCGTTGCCAACATAGTTCTTCGCAATTTCGTCTCTTAAGCCGTGCAGAAGCTTGATGCTTTGCTCTCTCCCGTCAGAATACAGAGCTAAGTCGGCCTCCAGAAGTGCGAATTCGACGTCCTCGAGGTTCTTTGGAGGCCAGTGCTTTGCAGATGCAACGGCTTGTTTCCAAACCTTGAGCCGTCCCGCAGCTATTGGAATTGCTGTGGCTGCTTGCCGGATTTCCTGTGTCCATTTCGCAAGCAGAGCATCCCGATCAAGTGGGTCGAGTTCAAGGCGCCATGGCCAATAGTCTTCCTTTGGTTGCCAGCCAAGAGGCTGACGTAATCGAGCGTAAACAGATGATTCCCGAGATTGACGCAAATCCGCTTTGCTATGCGGGCAGTGGTCATGCAGAACGCCTGGGCTGCGAAAGAGTGCCTCCGCATACAATGCGTTCGCATCCTTATCGTATTTACGGAGTACGTTTGCCTTCCAGTTGTTGAGTGTCGTCCGCTGATCCTCGCCCAATGCTTCTTGCCAGCTGGCGCCACCATAGAGACGCTTCAAGGACTCGACACCATGTTGACTCAAAATGTAGCCGATAATCGATCCTGAGATCGTGTAAGCACGGGATCCAGAGACTCCCCAAAAAAGCGGGCTAAAGAGCGAGGATATGCTCGGGAAACGGTCTGAGCCGAATAGCGACGCTGCGCTGTCATCTAAGCTCAGGGGGCGCCGATCGGGCGCGAGGGCCACAGCCAAGCCTTCGGTAAAGCCCATATTGGGGTGAAATCCGAGTCCATGATAAGCAAAACCTGAGGTGAGGGCATGCACCAGCTCGTGCCGCAATGTGGGATGCCAGGCGGCCGATGCCGTAATGTGTACGGACGGAGTGCGGACATCAGTCACATCGGTGGCACCGCCGCCGAACCAGAATTTTTTCGACGATGCGTCCGGATATAAATAAATGAATACGTGCGGCGCTCTCAGATTGAGAATTCGGCTCAAATCCGCCACATGGAACTTAGCTTGGCGAAAGACTTCTGGGGCAATACTCGTCGAGCGCTCGGTGAAGTGAAGAGTCACGTCGGGGTGTGTGAGGGTCAATGGTACAAGCTGATCAAGAGAAGTCTTGCCGATAGATATAGAGGCATAGTTGGCGGAGTAACGGGCTAGTACGCCCCACATGCAGATGGCAACAATGGTGGCGGCAATTGGGATAAAACGCCTGTGCATCCACGCCAATCCGAGCAGAGCCAGAGCTAGAAAGCTGTGGGCGGCACGGGCGAGGATGATGCCATGATCAAGCCCAATCCACTCGTCATAGATCGGTCCATGCAAGAATCCCAAAAATAGGTCAACCGTGCGCTTTTGCGGATTCATCCACAAAGCCCAAGCCACGCGCAGGAAGGCTGCGGTAAGCAGCCCGTAAAATCCGATGGCTAAGTTGATACGTGGCTTGCCAAGGACAAGGCCGCGGATAACTCCGTGCGATAGGGCCTGCGCCAGGAGCCAAGCCGGATAGGTTTGTAGCAGAATCCAGAGGCTATAGCCGGTGCCGCTGCATGGGCAGTACCCTGTAGCAAAGAGAACAAGACCGGGGACAGCGAGTGTGGTCGGGCCAAGGATCAGAATCCAAAGCATTTCAAAGGCGCTAGCTGCATGCCCTTTCGATTTTGCTGCAGTCAGGTAGCCACTGCGCTGCCAAAGGCTGATGCTGGGAAGAACAATTAGGATCAGGCATGACAGGATGAGCGCATATTCATATTCAAGGTTGCGACCGGTGTTGGTGAGGAGAGGGGCGCAAGCCAACAACAGATTCAGGAGACACAGCCAGACGTAGCGCCGCACGACACAACCTTTCTATTGTAGAGTCAAAACGAATCATGATCCCGGCGCCGCAGGCGAGGCTAGGTCAACAAGCTCTTTGATCTATACGGATTGAAAAAAGGACCATTGACGCGAGCCGTGCGGGCACATTTGCGACAACTCGCATCGCCGCGCCTGGACCGAGTTCATGAAAGTACGTTCTTGCTCATGGGCGCGATGCTGCGCCTGGACACGAGTCGGCATATCGCTGAGGCAAGCGGTAAGGGCTGTCATCAGGCGACTGGTCCGACCAGAAAACGAGCACTCGCCCAGCGCATTGTTGCCATTTGTGGCATCCACAACCGCGTCGTGATCGCGAAATGGCTCCATGGCCAAGTCGTCACCCAAAAGTTCGACGATGAGACGCAATTGTTGCACCTTACCGCTGATGAGGGCGGCGGTTTCGTGCTTGTAAACGCTGAATCGATAGAAGTCCAATTGCTGCCGAACATCCGACAGCAGGGTGTTGCACAGCTCAACCAATTCGGACACTAAGTCCGTATGACTGAATCTCGGCATCGAGGGGCTCCTCTCAAGATTCGTCGCTCGCGCGTACCAAATTTTATGTCTTGATTGTCTTAGATTTATTCTAGCAGGCAGGCATCGCGGTGTGTCAAATCCTTGTCAGGCAAGGTTTTTGGGAAATTGCTGCGGCATCGGCAATTTTCCCTATGCTTCCCTTCCACTGGCTGAAGGCAATTATGCAATCTTCGTGAAATACCAACCAAATCTTAGGCCAATTTACCACTGCAATGTAACCTTGGCGTCCGCATTGGCAAATACCAGATTAATTGACTTTTTTGCCACCAAACGCTCGGAGGTTTCGTTACTGGGAGCGTCAAAAAGGACGAGATACTCGCGCGTCCATTTGTTGACGTTAACAAAGAACGGCTCCCATCGATCCTTGTTGTCCAGCCGACGCACCAGCACGGGCTTGCTCTCGCCGGCAGGCGACTTCAGTATGATGCTCCAGAGCCCCTCGTCTTCCAGGTCAAGAGTCTGGGGCGCAGGTGAAAAAATGGTTACAAAAAACCCGGTCTTGTCCGAGGCCTCTTGTAGAGCTGGCTGTGGTGATTCAAACATTCTTTGATAGCGTTTCGCATATGCCTGGCGGAACTCGGGTGACAAGAAAGTCGAAGTTAAGTGGAAGCGCGTTTCAAAATCGACATAGATCTGTACATTGCGGGTGAAGCTTTCGTACACGGGGTAATAATCTGAATCGTCGTCCGGCGCCGGACTCTTGCTGACTTGGAGGTCGTTGTTGTGCACACAGGCGGTTGCTGTCAGAAGCAGGGCTATTAGGCCGAGACGGCACCGGCTGGTGGTCGAATGGATCATGCTGAAGTCCCCCAAGCGATAGTTATAGGGATTTTAGCAATCAATTGCCATTCAGGCTATCAAATCGTCACTCGATTTCGGCCCGCATGCTTCGACTTGTAGAGCTTGCGGTCTGCATCTGCCAGCAAATCCTGAGGTGAGGCAAATGCCGACGAAAGTTGGGATACCCCCATGGAGATGGTCTGCTTCAGCTGCTTGCCATCGAACTGAAACGTATGTCCTTCTACCTTTCGCCGGATGCGCTCGGCAAGATCATAAGCGGTCTTGGCGTCCGTGTTGGGCAATATGATGCAGAATTCCTCACCGCCAAAGCGAGCCAAGATGTCATCCTTGCGTATGGCGGATTTAGCGATTTGCGAACTTTCTTTCAGAATAAAGTCGCCGGCATTGTGGCCGTTGACGTCATTCATCTTTTTGAAAAAGTCCAGGTCGTAAAGGATAAGAGACATGGGACGATCGTACGTGCGACTGAAGCGAAACTCTGAATCAAGAGTCTCAAGCAAATACTTTTTATTGAAAATCTGTGTGCCCGCATCAATCGTCGCCATGCGATAAATCTTATCGTGAAACACGTTCTCGATATTGTCATGAGCGAAGAACTTGAAGAGGATGGACCCGAGGCGGATGATGTCGCCATCACAAAGTCCAACGCGGGCCGTCACGCGTTGGTCGTTCAAAAACGTGCCGTTCGTGCTGTTGAGATCTTCGAGGTGGACTTTGTCGCCGGCTTGCAAACATTTGGCGTGCACTTTGGACAAGGTGTCTTCAGGAATGCAAATATCGGCTTTCGGCGCCCTGCCGATGACGATTTCCTGCCCTTCCAAGATATATCGCTTACCGAGTGAGGCGCCGTTGTATTGAACCAAACAGGCGCGACGGCGCTTCGGTGGCTGCAGGATCGTCAGGTTCACGGCGTCGGTAATGATGGTCTTGTCGTCAGACATGCGACTACGGCACTCCAAGGAGAATCAGCAGGTCAGCTGATATGCGAATGATCAAGCGACGTTCCAGTATAGCACCGCCCTGCCCCGGATCACCACGTATCTTGTTGCCTAGAATAACCCCGTGGCGCTATAACAGTCCTTCTGCATTGGATAATTGAGGGGATTTAGATGGAAATCGCAATTGTCGGTACCGGCTATGTGGGACTTGTTACCGGGACATGTTTGGCGGATGTGGGCCATCACGTCACTTGTGTCGATGTCGACGAGCGAAAGATTCAAATGCTGCGCGATGGCCGAGTGCCGATTTTCGAGCCCGGCCTTGAGGACATGATTCGCAACAACGTCGAACACGGGCGAATCACGTTTAGCACGAACTTATCTTCAGCCCTGCCTGGAGCCGAAGCGGTCATGATTGCGGTCGGCACCCCGGAAGGTGAGGATGGTTCGGCTGATCTCCAGCATGTCATGGCTGTTGCCAAGACGATTGGCAGTGAAGCCACGCGTGATGTCTTTGTCATTGTGAAGTCCACAGTACCCGTTGGTACGTGCGATCAAGTCGAGGCAGCTGTCCGTGCGGAGTTTTCTCGCCGAGGTGTCAAGTATGCTTGTCATGTCGCGTCCAACCCCGAATTCCTCAAAGAAGGCGCTGCCATTGAAGACTTTATGAAGCCAGACCGCATTGTTGGCGGTGTGAGCGACCCGGCGATGGAAAAGCTTCTGCGCAAGATTTATCGTCCGTTTACCCTAGATGATCCGTCAAAGTTAATCATCATGGAGCGACGCTCTTCCGAGCTGACCAAGTATGCTGCCAACTGCATGCTGGCGACTCGCATTAGTTTCATGAACGAGCTGTCTCGCTTGTGCGAAAACGTTGGGGCCAACATCGACTCGGTTCGTGCTGGTATGGGCTCAGACCCGCGCATCGGTCGGAAGTTCCTGTATGCGGGGCCAGGATTTGGAGGCTCTTGCTTTCCTAAGGATGTGAGTGCCTTGATCATGACAGCGCGGCAGCGGGATTGTCGACTTGGGGTGCTGGAGGCGGTGTGGCAGGCCAATAAAGACCAAAAGGAATTCGTCGCAAGAAAGGTCACGCAGCATTTTGGTGATAATTTGCAAGGCAAGACCTTGGCAGTTTGGGGCTTGGCATTTAAGCCAGGCACTGACGATGTTCGGGAAGCTCCGGCGATGACAATCATCCAGTATCTCTTGGATCATGGTGCCAGTGTGGTGGCACATGATCCTGAGGCAATTGACAGTTTCCGGCGCGGATTTGGTGAAAAAGCCCGCTTGACCTATGCCGATAGTGGATATGCTGCTGCAGCTGGTGCCGATGGCTTGCTCCTGGTAACTGAGTGGAATCAATATCGTCGACCAAATTGGCAGAAGCTCGGTCAGCAGATGCGCGCAAAAGTCGTCTTTGACTTGCGCAACCAATACGACTCAGAATCCTTAGCAGATCAGGCTTTCACTTATTACTGCGTCGGTCGTCCACAGGTTCAAACAAAGTAAGGGCGCCATGATTCTTGTCGCCGATGTAGGCGGTACGAAGTGTACCCTCGCAACGTTTCCGTTGCTTGGCGGGATGGAGCCGATCCGGCAGCGACGGTTTCTCAATGGCGATTACTCGTCGTTTGCGGCGGTCGTTTCAGCTTTTTTAGCCGAAGAGAATGCGGCACCTACGGCCCTCGCGGTTGGAGTCGCTGGACCCGTCTTTGCGGGCCGCTGTACCGCAACCAACCTGCCATGGGTACTGGATTGTTCTGAGCTCCGGGCCCAGACTGGATGCGCACATGTTTTTTTGCTCAACGATTTAGAAGCCCAGGGGCATGCCCTTGAACATCTGCGTTCGGAAGATGTTGTCACTCTGCGACATGGTGTTTCACGACCGGGGAATCGAGCGCTGATCGCGGCGGGAACAGGGCTTGGCGAGTGTATTGTGCACTGGGATGGGAGCCAGTTTCATCCCTTTGCTACCGAAGGTGGGCATACAGGATTTGCGCCCGGTAATGAGCTGGAGATTGAACTTTTGCGTTTTGCGCAGCGTGAGCATGCGCATGTGAGCTGGGAGCGTCTCGTTTCTGGCAAACTGGGTTTTGAGAACTTGTATCGCTTTTTGCTTGAACGAGGTGCTGACGCAGTCAAGGTTCCCATTGCCAGACCGCTATACGGTACGCTGGATTTTGCTCCGGCTGTCAGTGAGGCTGCGATAGCAGGCTGTCCTTTAGCGATAGCAACCGTTGGCCTTTTTGCGACTCTGTATGGCCGGGAAGCTGGAGACCTGGCGTTAAAGGCTTTGGCGGTGGGAGGTATGTACGTGGGCGGTGGTATTGCGCCTAAGCTTTTAGATTGGCTCAAAGAACCAGCATTTCTTGAGGCGTTCGATCGCAAGGGCCGATTTTCTGCCTTGCTGTCGGAGATCCCGGTTCACGTCATTACCAATCCGCAAGCTGCCCTGCGCGGGGGATTGATGGTGGTCAGGCGTGCGCTCACTGTCTGACCCTGCATACATCATATTTCTTCGCAATAATCGCCCGTACGGTTAGCAAGTGCTTGCGCTATGGACCGGAAGTCATGGGTGGTGTGGTTCCGGGGAGCGTACTGCCGCCGCCAAACTGCGAGAGTAAACTGCTGCAATTCGTCCCTCCCAGCATTGAGGATATCTGATTCATATCAATGCCAGAGCCACTCAAAGCGGGGAGATACTGCTGCAAAAGCTGGTTTAGCTGAGCATTGTTGTTGGGCGTCTGACCTTGTAAGGGCGTCCCCGAAAAACCGGATAGGACCCCCATGATTTGCTGCAGGCAACCATCGCTATTGGGGGGTAACGTGTATTGGCCGGGGATTGTTTGATTGGGGGGCGTGGCCGTCACTGGAGGTTGGTTGCCGAAGTTTTGCTGGCCTTGGCCTGTTCCTATAAAAGTTGACGGTCCCTGAGGCTGCTGAACGGCCGGCTGCTTCTTGGCAGGTGGGCTCTTCGGCTCGGATCCGCAGGCCGTATGGACGGTGAAAACAATTACTAAGCCCATGTTGATGACACCGATGGATCGCATTTGGAATCCTTTCCCAGTGCGAGTCATTGACGAAGCGCTGGCTTCTTCAACTTCGGAATGCAAGTTGAGATCCGGATTTAAGATCCTGAAATAACAAGTAACATTTTTCATGCCGTGGCTACAACTTCGGCACAGCCGGGGGAATTGACTGTGCCTTTTACGGACTATTGCGCCAATGTTGCTGTCACGCGGCCATCGACAATGTTGGGCGGAGGGAAATTAAATGTCACTTTATGTTCGACGGTCACCAATCCTAGAACCTGTTGATTGGTGACGAGATTTCCAAAGGCGCTATTGAGGCCAGCGATCTGGTGTGCTGGCATGTCAGAGATTTCATGCCATTGGCTGGCGCTCAAATTACCATTAAACAAGTGTACTCTTTGACGGTTCACCCCACCGCCACCGTCCATGTAAGTGACATAAAGCTGGTCGCGAAATCCAACGGCTTGAATATGGGCCGGGACAATATTGGCGACACCAGAACCAATATCACCGATAAGCTGCCAGTCTGTGACGTTGCAGTAAGGAGCTGCTCCGTCACAAGTCTGCTCGCGGTTATCATGCATGACCCGAATCCAGGGACGCTTATTAGTGCTCTCGCCTTCGGTCCATGCCAAAAATAAGCCCGAATGCGTCGTTGCCCAGCTGAGACGCTGGACCTCATCATCGAAGGTGATGGGGGTGGTCACGTTCTGATTGAGTCCGCTCGATGCAGGCTGTGATTCGTTGTCCAGAGTCTCCGCCCGTCGATCCACCAAGTTCCAACTACCCATGGGCGATGCCGCATTACCGCGTGCGACCCGCAGTTGCTCTACAAAATTAGAATTCTCTTCCATCCACGCCAAGTAAAGTTCATCGCGATAAGCAATGATTCGCGGCAGCCGTGCGGTCGATGCGGAGGCCAAGTTAAGGCTGACAGTGTTACTCGCAGATGCCAAAGTGCCAACTGATGCCCAGCTGTTATTTGCATTACTCAAATCGATGGATTTGGCGAAAATCTGCGTTGTTGTGCCAGAAGAAATCTCTTCTTGCCAGGCAGCGAATAGCGTTTGGTTCCAGCACCCCAAGTGAGGATGCTGGGCGTTTTTATCAGAGGTTGTATTCAGTGGTGTCGCGCTCATGGAGTTCGTCGGAACAAACGCCCAGGAAGGGGAGCTGTTGGTTCCGGTCAATTCGCGCACAAAAATTTGCCAATTGCCAGAGCCGCTGCGCCCCGCATAGGCTATGAAGACCTTGCTGTGACAAAGCGCTAGAGCCGGTTGCGTCGTTTCATAGTTCACATCACCGTGAAGGGATGATCCTTCCAGGGTCTGCCAGCTAAAATCGGGACCGGCAAGGGATCGGGCGCTAATTCTGACCTGCTCTTTATTGTTGTTGTCGCTCTCTGACCAGGCGGCGAGCCAGCGATTGCTATCCATCACGGAGGTTGGAGCGATAGGTTGAACCTTGCTATTTTGCCGCGCCAAACTGGTGACAGCGGTCGAGTTCCAACCAGTGTTGCCTGCGAGCTCGATGCGACCGAAATCAGTCTGGCTAGCAATGGCCGGCCGCAAAGATAGAGTCGCGCTCTTCATGCCGCTCGCGGTCGGGTTCAGAACCAGCGCGATTTCGACTTCGCTACCCACCGGCAATTCCGCAGGGGTATATCCAGACAGCGAAAATTCTGCGGCGTTGGTGCCGCTGATGGGAGCGCTTGTGATCATTGCTGGTGCCGTGCCAGTATTCTTGGCGATAAATCGAAGAGTCGCCGAAGAGTTCATCGGCACGGGACCTGTGTACATGCTCGTCGTGAATTGGCTTTGACCCAGGAGCCGAAACTCGACAGTTGTTGCGGCGGTGTCACCGCCGTCACCGCCGTCACCGCCGTCACCGCCATCGCCGCCATCGCCGCCGTCACCGCCATCGCCGCCATCGCCGCCATCGCCGCCATCGCCGCCGTCACCGCCATCGCCGCCATCGCCGCCGTCAC
>CAZLMG010000002.1:0-105530 GCA_964560765.1 uncultured Oligoflexales bacterium | reverse complement strand
CCGCCATCGCCGCCATCGCCGCCGTCACCGCCATCGCCGCCATCGCCGCCGTCACCGCCATCGCCGCCGTCACCGCCGTCACCAGACAATGGGTCGCGATTAGGGTTTTCGGGCCAGTCCATGGAGACCATGCCATCCCGCTGCTGTTTCTTTGTGTCAGCCTCATCGTCTTTTTTCTGAAACTGGTCGCATGCCAGCTGCATGGTTAGAAGAATGATAAAAACTGCGACGTGATGCATGGAAATCATAGGGCGGCCTCCTAGTCACTCAAGTATCGGTTCGGCAGCTCGGCGCTTGAGTGAACATTGTAACTGCTTAATATAAAACAACTATTTGCGACGACATGGCCGCTTCTGGATGGTGGCGATGTGCTACAATGGTGGTAAAAATACGAGCTTATTTGGAGGGGCGATGCTCCGTCGCAGCGTAGTCTGGTCAATGCTGGTATGGTTCCTGGCGTCTTCGGATGTTTTGGCTAAACCAAATCCTGCAGACCCTATTTGGGAAACTTTCGTTGTCGGCAAGATCGACGCCATTCCGAACTCAAGTCTCCGCCGTTACCTTTACGATGCGCAATACAATAATCCCTATGCATCCACGATCGCGAAGGAGTTGGCAGAACTCGGTCCGTTTGCACCCGGAAAGGGTAACGTCTTCTGGCTGCCTTCCATTGATGTGGCCGTGACCCCTCGCAATTGGCGGTTTGTTTCGCGGGTCAAGGACGCTCCAAAGCACATTCAAAAATTGGCGATTGTGGAAATCGACGGTAAGCAACACATCCGCATGATCCTGCATCCCTACTCAGTTAAGGAAAAGGCCTTCCAGGAGATCGCAGCAAAGAATGGTGGATTCAAATTTGAACATCAAGGGGCGACAACCGCCTCGGTACGTTCACTCGTTGCTTGGCAGACATCAAGGCCTCGGCCCACCGGCGGTGCTGGGTCCATGGATGTCCCGGATAGCCTCAACAAATTTTTTCACGCAAAAGTCAGCCTCTACGGCATCGATATCAACGGCAGTCGCCTGAATCCCGCAAAAAAGATGGCGCGTGCTGAGTCGGTAACGCGCCTAATGGCGGCGATTCCTGCGTCAGCCAAGAAGAAGCATAGATTCGACTTTTCTGGAGAGTGGGTTGTCGGTGTGCCGGATGGTACTGATGCGGGATTTGTTTATCGCGAATTATTGGAACCCTATACTGCCGGTGGCGGCCGTCGCGTCGAACCTGGATATGCGGTCCTGCGTCCTGAACGATTGACTGAGATCGTAGCGGGGAGTTCAGAGCCACTGGAGGTCGTTACTGAAAAAGTATTTCGTCCGATCGCGAATATCACCATGTACCTTTTTTTCGAGGAGATGATGATCGGTGAGATGCATTCGCAAAATTATGCCTTCGTCGTTAATCGCAATAATCGTTTGACGGGAGAGATTGTCATTCATGATGCTGACGCGTTTCGAACAAGCCTACAAGCGCGCGTCTTGGCCGGCAAAACCATCGACCCCATTCGCAGCATCGAAGATCCGTTCTATTACATGAAGGACTCCATTTTCACCTCGACTCAAGGGACTGATGGCGAAAGTTATACCCTCAATGGATTGCTGGATTATTTGATGCACCCTAATGATGAAACTAGCATGGTCGACTCGGTCTACAAGTGGTGCATACGATTGGTGCCAAAGCCGGGGTGGTGCACCAAAAAGCAAATTCGCCAGCGCTTTTTGGTCGAGTTGGCAGAATTGTCTTCACCGTATTTGCAGCGGCAGGTGGCGCCCTCAGAGTTAGACGTTACGGGTGAGCAACAAGGCTCGGTGGGGCTGATCTCCTTATTCAAGGAGCGTTTGCGTGTCATCAGTCAGCGCTTCGCGCGGTTGGAAGTCAACGAAGCCGCACAGGGAAAACTTCGTCAGTACTTTGACAAGGTTCTGCGGGGCGGGATGGCGCGAACCTATGGTGCCTTCGACCCTGAAACGCATGTATTCAGCTTGAATGAAAAAGACGGCACGACAGCGATCTTGGCTCATTCGCGCAAGGATCCCAGCATTGTCCGCGGCATCGGTTTGCTGTTACCTGACGATGATCCAGCAACCATACGCTTGTTTCGCGATCTGAAGTTAGAAAAGTCTTGTCGGGTACTGAATATCTCTGCGGGCAAAGCCTCGGACGCGCTCGACGCCCTGCCCTTGATGCGAAGAATGGGCGGTGGCAGTAGCGTCTCAGAATTCTTTGAGGCCATCGGCAACTGGTTTTGGACCTTCGCCAGCTAGTGGCGTTGGCCAATCCAGCATTTGAGATAAGTTCCTTCCGGAAACTCCAGGCGGATGGGGTGGTCGCCTGCCTGCCCCCCGCGCGCAATCCAAGCCATCGGCACGTTCGAGCGCCCGACAGCGTTGCCAAGCATCTCCGTAAACTCTTCGTCTGTTACCAGACCTGAGCAGGAGCAGGATACATACAAGCCATCTGGTGCGACTAGCTGCATGGCGTCCCCGTTCAAGCGTTGGTAAGCTTGCAGGGCTTGCGGCTTGTCTTTGCGACCTTTGACAAAAGCTGGAGGATCGCAGATGACGACGTCGAAGGGGCGGTCGAAATTTCCGCGTAAATCGCGCAGCACGTTCGCTTTGATGTCGTGCACGGGAAAATCAAACCTCATCAAATTCGTTTTGGCCCGGTCCAACGCTGTCCGCGAATCATCGACAAGCGTCAACTCGACGCGGAGACCCATTTTTTGCGCGAGATCTGCTACCTGCACAGACCACTGGCCAACATAGCAGCAGAGATCGACCATGCGGATGACCTTGTTCCGGTCTGGTTGACGCCGTTGCAGTATCTGTAGAAACGCCAGAATATTGTCCGCTTGATCGAGAAAGAAGCCAGTCTTTTGTCCGCCTAGAAGGTCAGCCCGCAGCGATGTGGAGCCGTTCAGAGCAGGCAAAGTGATGGCGAAGTCATCAAGCGTTACATCTGTCGACTGCTTGATGATTTGCAGTGGCTGCTGTTCCAGCCCTTCCTGAGTACGAAAACGACTGTCCTGATGCTGGATGACGCTGCAGCTTGCCCATTTTGGAAAATCTGGGCACATGCTCTCTAGCGCTTGCACCAACTGCTCGAGGGCTGGCTGCAGGTGGGGAGCGAACAAGGCTTCCGCGCCGGCTGTATTCACTTCGATAGCAAAAACGGCGAAGTGCTCATTGCGAAAACAATCAATGACCAATCCTGGTAGCCCATCATTCTCGCTATGAATGAGCCGAAAGCTTGAGCCGAGGCGACCAAGGTACCGGCGCAGTTTGGCCGCGTGCACCAGTTTTGCCGCCAGCCACTCCATATCGATGCTCAAAAGGGTGCGCCCACGCTCTACGATTCGGCCGGCGATGAGTGAATGGGGGTTAGCGTAGGCCGTGCCGAGCAATTGACCACGACGATCAACCACTTCGACCAAGGAGCCCGGGTTGGTTCCCTTGGGGCTGTGCGCCAATTCGTTGGCAAAGATCCAAGGATAGCCACCGCGAATTTTGCCAGCTGCTCGGTCGGAGACTTTCCAGGTTTGGAGTTGCAAGTTGGTCACGGAATACGCCTTCGATGGTCAGGTGAAATTTATAAGCTGCCGATGCCTTCGCATATATAGTCTGGCTTGTGGGTTGCTTGCGACAGTAAGTTTGTCAGTTGTTGCTGGGTCGTGTTTCCCGAAAGCACTAACGTCGCGGCTAACTTGAGATTTTTTGCACCAGGGATATCCGTCAGCAGGTTATCTCCCACCATCATGATTTGCGCGGGTTCCAGGTCAGGTATGCGGCTTCGCGCCTGCGACATTGCATACAGAAATATGTCAGGCCCTGGCTTGCCAAATGACCTAAAGGTTACACCGGTAGCGGCTTCCAACATGCGGGTTAGCGCGCCTGCGGCGATTCCAACCTGCCCTGGGCTGGCGTGATAAAGTAGATCCGGATTAGGTCCCAGTAAGTTCACATGTGGCCAGCGCCGCAGATAATTTACCAATCGATTGAGCTGCAATTCCCACTCAAACCCGGCGTCATCCATAATTGCAAGGCAATCGACTGATTCCGTTGGTGGCAATTGGCCAAAGTCAGTGACCACTCTCTGCCCTCCGGCCAGCAGTTCGGCGCTCGTCGTTGGACCGAGATAGGCGATGTGACGCCAAGTGCTTTGCGCTTGGACATACTGGCTGGCAAGGAGTCCTGCTGTGATGATTTGGTCAGGGGTCACCAGCGCTTCTCCGTTTGCCGCGACATATCGCTGACTCATGGTTTGCGGAGATTGCGCGGCATCGTTGGAGATGATCCAGAAAGGAATGCTGCAATCCTTGAGCTCTAGCAATGTATCGGATACGCCTGGCAGCAAGTGGCGACTGTCATTGAGAACTCCATAGGCATCAAAAAAAATCGCGCGATGGGCGCGCATTAATTTCCGAAACTTGGTGAACTGGGGCGAGCTGGCCATCAAAATGCCTCTGAGTCCTGGGGTTCTGGCGCGTACTGTGGCATTCTATCAATGAACCTACTACTGAGGAAGTTCAAGCGGTGCAGACGAAGTCAAGACACGATTCAGAGGTAGCAGCGGCGTTGGTGTGTCATTCGCCGGTGGTTGTGCGAGAGATGTCTGGTGAGCGAGGGATCGATGTCATGCATTCTGCGGCGGCCTTGCGGCAGATCGTAGAACACGTCGTCGTTTGGCAGCCTGACGTGGTCTGCATTGTGACTCCCCATTTGCCGCGTCGCGCCGAAGGGTTTTCTGTTGTAGCTAATGCTGAGTTGCACGGTGATTTTCGTCACTTTGGCTATCCAGAAGTGCAGGCAAATGCGGCCGCAGCCTTAGGCGCGGCTGAGGGGTTGGAACGGCTTGGGGACGTGCATCAAGTCAGCGTCTTGCCCGTATGCGTTGAGCAATTGGATCATGGGTCGCTCGTGCCTCTACTATATTTGCAGCGTGCGGGATACGGTGGGAAAGTTGTCGTCATTGGCTTGCCAGCAGCGCCACATCTTGACGAGTGCATGGCCATGGGGGATTTGATCGCTGCAGTCGCCCAGAAGGATAATCAGCGCTGGTTCGTACTCGCGTCAGGTGAGGCGAGCCACAGCTTGCTGCCAGATGCACCGGCAGGCTATCAGCCCAGGGCGAAGGAGTTCGATCAATGGTTGGTGCGCTGTTTGCAGGAGCAACTTTATCGCGAGATTCCAAACGTGGACCCATCATTGCGCGATTTGGCCGCGGAGGATGTGATAGACCCCCTCATCATTGCCCTCGCGTCCATTCAGTTTTTGCCAATCACGCATCGTTTCCTATGTTACGAGGCGCCGATGGGTGTGGGCTTGGTTACTGCGATTTTGTGATTCACTCTAGCTTTACACCCGGACTTCGGCTTTACCGTTGATGGCTGCGGCTACTGCCCGTCCACGCTTTTCGTCTACCAGCATCAGTAGCCCAATTCCCGCAATAAAGAAGAGAATCAGGAAGAGAATGGACAATCGGCTTCCGCCCATCAGCTGGGAAACGAGACCGAATAGCAACGGGCCAAAGATGCCAGCAAATTTGGCGCTAATGCTAAAGAATGCGAAGTACTCTGACGACTGGGCGCGCGGTGTCATGCTGGCAAAAAGGGAGCGGCTTAGGGCCTGGGATCCACCCTGTACGAGTCCGACGGCGGCAGCTAAAACCCAGAACTCGGTTGCCGAATCCATAAAGTATCCTTGGACGCAAATTCCGGTATAGACGATTAGGGCGATGACAATGCCGCCCTTGGTCCCATACTTGCTGGCGATCGGAGCAAAGGCAAATGTGCAAGGAATGCCGATAAACTGCACGAGAATGAGTGCGCTCATGATGTCAGTCGTCGGGATACCCACTTCCTTGCCATACACGGCGGCCATTTTCATGATTGTTCCGATGCCATCACTGTAGAGCCAAAACGCTAACAAGAAGAGAAGGATATCTCTTTGCGAACGTACCTCGCGAAATGTGTGTCGCAAGCGCTCAAAAGATACGCGCAGTGGATGGGCTCCTATTTCTTCGCCTTGGAGAATCGTTTTTGCTGGTTCGCGCACGTGCTTCATCAGCGGTAGGGTGAATAGTATCCACCACACTCCGACACTGACAAATGATAGACGCACGGCGACTCCTGCATCGGCCAGACCAAACGATTGTGGCGATGCAATCGCAGCGAAGTTTAGGACGAGCAGCACCCCTCCACCGAAGTAACCGAGGGCATATCCGGCTGTCGATACTCGATCTAGGTCCTTAGCAGGGGCGATATGCGGCAGCAGTGATTCATAAAAGACATTACCACCGACAAAGCCAATGTTGCCGATGAGATAAAGAATGGAGGCCAGTAGCCAATCGCCGGATTGAACCAAATACAGTAGGAAACAAGATAGTGCACCGCCGACGGTGAAAATCAAGACAAAGCGCTTCTTCGCACCCATGACATCGGCCAATGTACCGAGCACTGGCGATATGAGAGCGCTGATCAATAGCGAGAGTCCTGAAGTATAACCCCAATATGCCGTACGAACGTTTTCCGGCAAGTTGCTGGCCGCAACGTCGGCATAGAAAATGGGAAGGATTGCAACCATGATGGTAGTTGCAAAGGCCGAATTGGCCACGTCATACATGGCCCAGGCGCGTAGTTCTTTCGTACCCAGACCGAGACGTTGTAACCAGCCTTCGGATTCGGATTTGGCGACGGTCGTGGTCATCCTAACTCCTGGTAATGATCATGGCGTCGAGGTCGGGTCCCAACATGTGCGAAAGTCCTCATGCAGGCCATCGAGCGCGGCCATGTCCTCGGCGTCGATGGTGAAGTCAAATACCTGCAAGTTCTCGCGAATCCTCTCACGATTTTTCGACTTGGGCAAAACGATCAAGTCGTGTTGCAAACTCCAGCGGATCAAAATCTGGGCATTGCTGCGCTGATACTTTTCAGCGATTTTCACCACAGCTGGATGATGCAGTCGCTGGCCATGCGTGAGCGGGCTGTAGGCTTGAATTCGAATGTTCTTGCTGTGGCAATATTGGATCAAATTTCTTTGGTATAGGAACGGGTGCAGCTCAACCTGATTGATGGTCGGCACGACCGATGTTTGGGCCAGCATTTCTTGCACGTGATTGATCGTATAGTTACTGATCCCAACCGCACGGCAGCGCTTATCGTGCGCAATCTCTTCCAGCGCTCGCCAGGCATCCAAGCGCTTTCCGGCGACGGGAAAGTGACTGAGGTAGAGATCAACGTAGTCTAACCCTAGCAGATCGCAGCTTCGTTCGAAGGCTGGCTTTACCCGATCGGAACTATGATCGTCGGTCCACAACTTTGTCGTCACAAAAATCTCTTGGCGCGGGATGCCGCTGGCGCGAATGGCTTTGCCAACCTCTGCTTCATTGCCGTATACGGCAGCTGAGTCGATGTGACGATAGCCGCATTCCAGTGCCCAAGTGACGGCGTCGTAGGCTTGATCACCCTCGCATTTCCAGACTCCAAGCCCAATCTGTGGAATTTGCACACCGTTGTTCAGTGTAACAGTCGCACCTTCGGTCAACGTCTGCATGGTGCCGCTCCATAATCTCGACTTTGAAATGGGAAGAATGTTGATTATAAACCAGTTTCGCCGAGGTGTCTTGCATCTTCACCGGTAAGGGCTCGGCAGATGGACAACCAATTGAGTGGAGAAGCATGCAAACGCAATTTATACCAAGGCAGGTCGCGGGACTGCAATTTTTGGATCGGGACGTGGAAGCTGGCGTTGGTAGCATTCTGCTTTTGCACGGCTACGGAGCCGATATGCATGATTTAGCGGGGATCGCGCCGATGTTATCTGCCGTGCGGGACTTTCGTTGGATTTTTCCTAATGGACCGCTAGCGGTGCCCATTGGTCCGCATGTGGAAGGACGCGCTTGGTATCCCATCCAGGCCGAGGCGCTGGAAGCTGCCATGTTTTATCATCAGCCTCTGCGTTTAGCCGAGCGCGATCCTTCGGAGTTGCTGCAGTGTGGGGATTCTGTGGGTAGATTGGCTGAAAAGCTGTCCTTGAGTTATCGCGGTCGCTTCTTTCTTGGGGGCTTCAGCCAAGGTGGGACGGTGGCTTCAGAGGCCGTTTTGGCGGCGGGAGTGCGTCCGCATGGTCTTGTGCTACTATCGAGCACCATGGTCGCGCAAGCCCGATGGCGCGGGCTTATCGGTCAAGTGCCGAAGATGCGCGTATTCATTAGTCACGGCCAGCAGGATGCGATCTTACCGTTTGCTGGCTCTGAGGCGCTCGCGAAGTTTTGGCAAGACGCCGGTCACGATGTTACCTTTGTGCCGTTTCGCGGAGGTCATGAAATTCCTATGGCTGTTTTGGAGCGCTTAAACGAGTTTCTCGGCAGCTAAATGTTCTGGGAGCGGCTCTGGCAAATGTTGGAAAAGGCGGGGCCAGTCAAAGTATGGCCCGGGGTCGGTTTTGCGCTCGGGCGCAATGTGGCTGTGGCCAACGATGCGATCGGCGTTCAGTCGCGGGTAGGCTCTCCATAAGCAGCGAATAATCGGTCCTAACACGTCGTATTGTGCATCAGAATATGGCGCGTCATCTGTTCCTTCCAACTCTATGCCGATGGAAAAATCGTTGCAGCGTTCTCGTCCTTGGAACTGGGAAGCTCCGGCATGCCAAGCGCGCTGATCGAAGGGAACATATTGTGAGACGGAGCCATCGCGCCGGATCAGTAGATGACTCGAGACGCGAAGGTGCTGGATTGTCGCGAAATACGGGTGTCGATCAATGTCCAATTGGTTGGTGAAAAGGTCGTCGATATCGCGGCTACCAAATTCACCTGGTGGCAAGCTAATGCCATGAATCACGAGTAGACTGATGTCACCCGGATCGGGCCGAGCATCCGCGTTGGGTGACAGCCGCCTGTGGCAGGGTAGAAGCCAATTCTGTTCAATTCGAAAATGCAGGTTTTGCATCCATACCGCCAACGTCGCAACCGCTTGAGTCCCGAAAATCACACCAGTTTTTGAGAATTATACCAGAAATTTCCCAATCTTGCCGCTCTGTATTTGCGGCCTAAGGTATTTCCGAGGTTCAGACGATAGCTCTCTTTGGGGGGAACATGCACTGTTCGGCGAAATTCATGCCCAAGTCAAGCCTGGTGAACTGCTGTTTTCGCGCCAGCGTTTTGCTATTGGCATTCCTCACTTGGGGGTGTCGGGCCAAAGAGGGCGATGATGATGGTGACGCACCAGCTTTACCTTCACACTTGGTTTTGACCTACGATACGAATTCGATTTTGAGTGAGCCCGCCGAGATGGCTTCGTCGCCCAGCGCCGCCTACGAATTGCTTTTGGAGGAGTTTGCAGGGACATTGGTGCAGCTATCTGCTGAACTGAAGTTGCCGTCCGATCTCATCCGAGTTGCCAAGACATCCGTCATACCTGTTTACACCCGCAACAGCTCTTGGGTTTGGAGTTACGAATTCAGTAAAAGCGAGTTCGACTACAATGTCGGACTGACGGGTACGAAGCGGGGGGACAATCGTACATGGTTGTTTGAGGTCACGAAAAGGCCGAAAGATAGTTTTGGTTGCTGTGAATCTTTCGACTACATCACCGGCTCGTCCGCTGGTGGGTCCAGTGGCGTCTGGCGCGTTTATGACATGCTGCAGCCTCAAGGTACCGTGTTGCTGCGGACGATTACTTGGGTCTATGCCAGCGAGTCAAGTTACTCCGCAACCGTTACCTTTGCTTCATCGCCAACGTATGCGCCAGACTTTGCCGAAGGCTCGACCCTCACCTACGTACTCGATGGCGAACAGGTGACGGTGACGCTTGATTACGATGGCTCGGGAGTTAATCCAATTGTGGGTCGCTGGAGTATCGTGACCGGAGCCGGAAGCAGATCGGAAGCCGAAACCACCGAGTGCTGGGACGAAACTTTTGCCGATGTCGAGTGTGCAGCTCCTGGGTTGCGAACCCGATAATAGAGGATAACGGCGTTTATGTGGCAATTGGGCAAAGCAATCTTTGTACTGGCGATGCTGCAGTTTCTGGCGCATTGCGGTGATGATCGAGAGTTGCCAAAGTTGACCCCAGCCGGTGAACCAGCGGGCGATGCTGATGCGGAGGCAGAGAAAAATTCAGGAGGGTCGCCCGGCGACCCGTCTATTGCTGAGTCGAGTGCACCTGCAGTGAACTATGCATGCGGTAAGGGGACAAGCCCCCGCTACTTGTCCTTTGAAGCCGATCAGCTCCCCGAGGCGGCTGAGGGTCTCGCGATTGCCGATCAGTTTCAACAGGCCTTTGGGATGCGATTCTCTCTGGTGGGGGGCGGAGCGCCGGTCCTAGCGCGACGCGGCATACCTGCTACCGCTATCAGCTGCACTAGAAATTGCGGTAACAAGTTTGAGGATGGGTTGGCTAGCGACTACGCCCATCTTGGCGAATTCTTTTTAACTGACGATGGCCTGGACCAGGGAATTATACCGATTGTGGTGACTTTCGATCCGCCGGTAACCTGGGTCACTCTGGATATTCTGGACCCAGATGCGGGTGAGATTTTCAGCCTACAGGCCCTCGACACAGACGGTGGCGAGGTGGCCGTGCTGGAGACTGCTGCATACGACTCCTACGATCTGGATGGCAAGGCCGACACTCTACAGATCGGTGCACCAAAGGGAGTCATTGCGCGGATCATGATCAGTGGCCGCGGGCAGCTGGAAACCATGGGTTTTGCCATCGATCGCCTCATGACCAGCGCTAACTGCTCAAAATAGCGAATAAATTATTAATTTCCCAGGGTGCCGGCCGGGTTTTCTGACCCTGCAGTTAAGCCTTGCAATTTTAGCGGTTTGTCACTAATAAAGCTGATTCAACTTGAACCATGCGTAACCTGGAGAAGGCCCACGCGATGAAAAAAGATATCCATCCTGATTACAAATTCGTTGTCTTCAAAGACGCTGCATCTGATTTCGCATTCTTGACGCGTTCAACGCGCGGCTCGAGCCAGACCATCAAGTGGGAAGACGGCAACGAGTATCCGTTGATCACTATGGAAATCACGAGCGCCTCCCATCCGTTTTTTACGGGCAAGCATAAGGTCGTAGATACCGCAGGCCGCATCGAGAAATTCAACCGCAAGTACAAGAAGTAAGCTTTGCTGCCTGCGAGTTGAGGCAATTTTGGAGCAAGAAATAAAGGGAGCGAAGTTCGCTCCCTTTTTTTATCTCGAATTCGAACGTGCAACGGGCATGGTTACCCCATGGCGCAAGAGCAGCTGCTACAGCCCCCGGCGCAGGCTCCGCCCGCACAATTGGCGCAGCCGCAGGCACAATTGCCGCTGACGCAGCTAGAACATTGAGTGCATCCAGCCCCTGTGCATTGAGCGCAATTTGGGCAACCGCCCGGATCATTGCTTGGGCTGGTCTGCTCGAAAAGCGGGCGAGCACTGTTCAGCAACTCGGAAACTAGCAGCATGGTCATATTTGGACCCTGCTGAGTCTGCAATGGTTGCGAATTGTAATTCAATTCTGGATTGATACCGTTGCCATTTGCTGCGGCAGTGCGTTGCGCATCCTGGGCAGCGATGGGTGCGGTGGCTGTTGCGATGTGAGTCGCGACCTGGATGATCGATGCATTGATTTGACCAAACATCGATTCACTGGCCGGAAACTCCTGGCGCATTACGGCCAGCGTGTTGCTGCTGCAGTGATAAGAATCAAAAGCTTCACCGAATAGGAAGTCCTCGAGTCGCTGTTGTCGTACCATTCTCTGTTGCGGAGTGATGTTGGTTTCCGCTGCGGAACGGAAGGTGATCTGACGCATAAGTGCTTCGCTATCGCTGTTCAGCTGAGCCACGGCACTTGCTTTCAAGTTGCCCTGTGCATCCAGAAAATACTGGCGAATGATGTCCGACGAGCTGGCGCCAATCAACGGCGCCAGATTTTCCAGTTTGTAGACTTTACTAAGAGCCATGTCCTGAAAAAAGGCATTGGCCAGGCGCAGCTTCACGGAGGACATGGCGGTCGTATCTGTTCCGGTAAAGCGGAACGGAATTCGTGCCGGTAAGCCGCTTGGATCGATATTGGGGGCGAGCTTTGTAAAGAACTGACCGAAGGTCAGGCCGACGACTCGCACGCCACTGTGTTGCAAAGTCTTTTTGTTTTCTTCGATGGATTTAGTCGGGTCTAGGTGCTGATAAATCGCCAATACGGATTGGCCATTTTCAGAGGCGAACTTCATGCAGGCTTCCATGGCCTGGCGCTTTTCCGCAACGTATTGGGGCGAGTCTGGTGATTTCATTTCGGGAGTGCAGTCAGTCTTGGCGCGACCAGTGAGAAGAATCTGACCGCCGAAATTGAGGAAGGCTGCCTGAATCTCTACGGGTACGGCAGCGACGTATTGCTTGACGATCTCGCGATATTGACTCTTGGTGTTTTCATCGAGAGTTAGATCGGTTCCGAACTTGATGCGGTCCTTAGCAACCCAATCTTGATGCAGTTGGTTGTCAGGCGTACAGGCGTTCACGCGTACGGTATCGGCGGCAGCAAAATTATCGAGCGTCTGAACTTCACTCGCGTTGGTTGGTACCGACCATTTACAGCCGATGGTAGCGACCGCGAGAGGTGTAAGCAGCAAAGTGCTTAGCTTCATAGGATCTCCTCGATTTGTGACTCGTACAGGCGTTCTAGTGGTGCTTTTTGCAAGCTGTGGGCCAGAATTAACCAACGATCATGACTGGGGGTTTTTGTGCCTGGGGGCGCTAAAGTTTCGACACTGTTTGAGGAAAGGTGGGCAGAGAGCCTTCCCGCCCGTGAGCCCGCCGCTCCAGCAGAGCTATCGGCTGAAATGCGGAAGAAGTGCTTGCGAGCCAGGGAGTTTTTCCTCTGGTATTCGAGGGATCTAGCAGGTTCTTCTTGCTGGGGTGATCCCGCTCCAGTTAGGTACAGGTTCAATCTTGGTATCCACCAACGAGTCCTTGGACGGCTCAGTCGCGATCGCCTTGAGGTATGAAGTGCGCAACCAACGAACCACTCCCGATTGTCGTTACCGATTTTTGGCGCCAGGACTGATCATGTTAGCTGCGCTGTATCCTCGAGCCGGCGCAGCCGAGATCGCACCGGTCGCCGAGTTCAACCATGGTACCGCGCCTGTCAGCAGCATCTCTTGGACCGCCGAAGGACAGCACCTACTCGTCGCCAGCGACCAGCTGGAGATTGCCCAATGGCACCTGCAGTCACGCCGGCCCGTGCGTCAACATACCCTAGGACCGGTGCGGGCTTTTGACTATGCAGCCTTGGCCTGGGCACCGGGGCAGGAGTTTTTGGTGGTCGCAACTTTTAATGGCACACTGCGCGCATTTGACAAATCTGGGGGGGAAACTTTTAGCCTGCGCCGCCCACCCCCGGGTGGCTACGTCGGGTTTCTCTCAGTAGCGTATTCGCCAGACGAGCGGTTTATCGTCGCCGCCGACAACGCCACCCCAGCGCTGATGCTCATTTCAACTGAGAGTTGGAAAGTCATTTGGGAGAACACGGACGCACGACTGGGGCGCAGTCACCGTAAGTCCCTGAGTTTTTCCGCTGACGGCGAGTTCATCTTTGCGAGTACTGGCGTCGAGCTCGAGGTCTTTTCCGCCACCGACGGCACCTGGTTGCGCCGCATGCATTTACTGGGAATTCCGTCCGAGTTTTTTGCAGCACCGATAATCTCTCAAGTATGGTTTACCCTCAACCATCGCTATGCGGTCATGGCTGTGAACGCCATCACCCGCGATATGGGCATCGTCGTTCTCGACCTGCAAACTGAAAAAGTGATCTATACGAGCGAGGGTCGCGGGGCCATCCTGTCCGGCATGATCTCTCCCGATGGTTCGCAACTTGTCGTGCTGCGGGACGCAGGGCACGGCATTTTGGAGCGTCACGACCTAGCTCTTCAAAAAATCATTTCGCAACACGTCGTCGATGAATTTTTCGCGCCCGATCTGGTGATCTCTTGGGAAACAACTCCACCGTTCGCCTTTTCATCCGATCTGCAATTCATCGCGGTCCCGGGAAACACAGGCCAGGTGCGGATCTTCAAAGTTCCGGAACCCTAGCCCGGCATAGCCATGAGTCGGCCAAGCACCTACCGTTAACGTCTGAGGGGAGGCTAGGGTTCGGGAAATTCACCCGCACCCTTTAACTCAACTCGACCAAGACTGGCGCGTGATCCGATGGTTTGTCGCCTTTGCGTTCATCTCGTTCGATCCAGGCGCGTTGGCAACGTGGTAGGGCGGCGCGATTTGCCAGGATGAGATCGATTCGCAAACCTTGGTTGCGCGGAAAGGACAAATTGCGGTAGTCCCACCAAGAGAACGCCTGTTCGCCAGCATGTAAGTGGCGCCAAACATCCACCCAACCGTCCTGCAGCAATGAGCGCAGAGCTTGTCTTTCAGCCGAACTGCAGAGAATGGACTCGTGCCAAGCTGCGGGGTCATGGACGTCACGATCATCAGGGGTAATATTGAAGTCACCCAACAGGAAAGCCGGTCGGACCCCGTTAGCGGCAGAGCGTGTGGCTTCCCGTGCCTCGCTGAGCCAGCGTAATTTATAGTGATAGTGATCGGATTGAACTTCTCGCCCATTTGGCACATAGAGACTCGCCACTTGGATGCCGTCGGACTGAGCTGAGATATATCGGCTCTCTTGCGCGCTTAGATCTCCCCGCCAGCCGCGATGAACGTTTTGTTGTGGCTGACGCGACAGAATTGCGACACCGTTATAGGTCTTTTGACCCCACAGACTGACTTCATAGCCCTGCGCTTGTATCTCCATCAGTGGAAATTTCTCGTCGGTACACTTCAGCTCCTGCAAGCAAACGATATCTGGTCGGCAACGCTCTAAAAAACTGAGCACGCGCGGCAAGCGTGCGTTGACCGAGTTCACGTTCCAAGAACAGATAATCATGTGGTGGCTCCGGCAGATTCATTACGCCCGTCGGAGCTTAGCGGAAGCGCGTCCGTCTCTCAAGGGCAAGGGGACGTGCAGATGCCTGATCCAGAGATATTTAACGTCGCGTTCTCAGTAACCACGGACTGTGAGTTGCCAGTGATCGTATAAGATTCAGAGACTGTGCTGGTAGAGTCCTTGAAGTAGAGCCCGGCCTGGCTGTTGTTGGTGAACACCGTGCCAGAGGTTTCGTAGTCCATGACGGTGATGTTGGAGCTCACCGCATACAGCCCATCGCCAGGGTTCAAGCTGGAGGTAACTCCGGCCAATGTCGCTATAGAGTTCTCGATCATGATGCCATGCGCTCCGATGGTGCGCCCAAAGTAAGGACCGTAACTGCGCACATCTATCTGGCGCGCTGTTAGATTGCCACCCATTTGCACGCTAATACCATTGTTATCGCTAGAACGAATTACGAGCTTACTCAGTGTCGCCGCGCCGTCCTGCACGATAACGGCGGCCTGATTTCGCTCCAGCGCCACATCGCCGCCGATTTCACCACCATCCGGGCCGCCTGCGAGGTCAACATGACCCTTTTCTAGGACTTCCAATCCGGTTACGTTACTGTTGACCTTGCTGACATTCTGCACGGTCAATTGCGCCGCACCGATGACCGAAATGCCTGCTGCCAAATTGCTTCTGGAGGCCAGCTTATCGAGAGTGGCTCGGGAGCTAACTTGCAGTCGCAGGCCATGCCTTGAGTTTTGCGACATTGAAAGCTCATGTGGGGAGCCGTCGTCTAATACTCCCAAGCTCGCGCCATCGGTAAGTAGGACTCCGTCGGCCAAATAGGTGCTGTCACCATTCTGGGTGGATTCGATGTCACCTAACAACACTCCACTGGCATCCATGGCGCGCAGGCCGGCAACGCGGGCGCCTCGCAGTTGAAAGCGGTGCAATGACAGAGGGCCAGCCCCCCGTTTGCCAGCGACCGAGAGCGCAAAGTCGCGAAAGAGTTGCCCATCGATGACGACGGTTCCGCCGTCGCCATAAAGTCGAAGGGAGGCACCGGAGGCGATGACGTATCCAACGAGATCCACTTGCTCGATATAAGTACCGGGCTCGATACGGACTTCGACGCGATGCTGAATATTGAGCGGGATCTTACTTATGGCCTTGCGAATGCTGCGGCAGGGTTCGCTGAAGGTGCAGGTGTTTTCGTCGTCGCCAGAACTTGTCACTGCTAGGTAAAGGTCCTGAGTGGTTTCGCGCGGAGCGTCCGTGTGGCAAATATAACTGGGTTCTCCGTTGATCTCGTCGGCTTCGAATGTTCCATTTTGGTTGCGATCGATTCCGAGCATGACCTTGGTTCCGCCAAACGGACAATTTGAGCCCTGGGGCTCGTCCGCAGTGCTGTACATGGCAGCACCGGCGTCGGAGGCTGTGCGCACAAGATCGGCCCAACCACTGACGGAGCAAAAGTAATATTTTTGTTCGCCTTCATCCCAGATGACTTTCGACCGCAAAGCGTCATTACAATCTGGGCGTGCCTTAACGCTGTTGATCGTATCGATGGAAGCCTCTGCAGACTCTTTGCGCGAACCCTCGCTGAAGTTGTTGCCTTCAGTGGAAGTTTCCGGGTTGCAGCCCCAAAAACTAACGAGAGCAAGAGTTAGCATCACCCTAGGCAAGCGAAGACGCATGAGTGTCACCCCTGAATTGCAACGAACAATACATGAACATTCAGCTTATCGGCGCTGCTCTTGAAATTCTTAAAGGCAGCCGCAGGGCCCTGAGTCGCGACCTAAATAACCTGTATTTTCATGATGTTGCATGATCGGCTTGGGGCGTATAAAAAAACCCCAGCCGTGGGCTGGGGCTCCAACAAATCCATCTCGTGAGAGATTAGACCATGTCGCGCAGAGCTTTCAGCGGGCGAGCACGAACGATGTTCCGAGCAGGCTTTGCTTTGAACGTCATTTCTTCGCCAGTGAAAGGGTTCACACCTTTGCGTGCAGGAGTTGCAGGCTTCTTGGTGCGGGTCAGCTTAACAACGCCAGGAATTGCGAAAACGCCTGGGCCTTTGTTGAGGTCGTGACCGATCAGAGCGTTCAAAGAGTCAAAAAACACGCCGACTTCTTTGCGAGTCAGTCCAGTGTTCTCTGCAAGAGTTTGCAGAATTTGACCTTTAGTACGCGCCTTCTTCGTTGCTTCGAACTTTCTAGTGGTTTTTGCAGCCATCCAATGCTCCTCCAAAACCTAGGATTACGAAAACACCCACATGAAATGTGTGACTTAAGTGATAACGTACGTTAAGACGCCGCTACAAATCAAGGGCAGAAAGTTGGAATTTGCCTTTTTTCATAGGGTCTCGGCTCCGAGGTCGTCGTCGCTGGCGGCGACGACCTCGCCTTGGAGGGAGCAAACGACGAAGGTCATCGCCGGTGTCGTGTGCGCAATCAGCCAGCCGCCGGTGGCATCGACGGCGATCCAACCGTAGGCTCGTTGGCGCGCTTGCGCCGCCGCAAAGCATTGGCGCCCAGCTGTTTCAAGCTCCATGCCGGTGCTGCAAAGTGTCTCCAGGCGAACGGCTAATCCATCATCGACGATCTCTTCGCCAATGCCGGTGCAGCTGATGGCGGCGACTTCAGAGGCGTAGTTTCCAGCCACGGTCCCCGAGTCGCTGACGCGGCCCGGGTACTCAAAGCCGCGGCCTCCCGTGCTGGTTCCAGCAGCCAAGCGTCCGTCTGCCATATGCACGACGCAACCGACGGTGTCCCACGCCTGCAAGGACGCCTCTGCTTGCTGGAGCCAACGGCCTCTCCTCGCCGGCGTTACCAAATCTGCTACCGGCGCGCGGCAGGCGCGGGCCCAGAGTTCTGCTCCAGGAACCGTCAAGACTCGCGAAGAACGGTCTTGCAATGCGGCTGCTAGTTGGCTGGGATTTTGAATATAGGGCGCGGAGATAATTCCCGAGAACCGGCGCGAGGACCCGTCCATGTAAGCGGCGGTGACGCGGGCTTGTCCATCGGCCTGCAGGGCAGCACCTTTACCGGCGTTGAATAAGTCGTGATCCTCCATTCTCGTCAAGCAGGTGGTGACGATGGAACAGGGATCTGCGTGCTCACGAGGAGAGGCAATCGCGCCTAGGCAGATCGCACGCAGTGCCTCCGTAGCTTGCCGGATGCCTGCCGAACTTGGGTCCTGTGGACCGGCTCCACCGTGCAGAATGACGACTCCGCCCTGGCAAATTCCACTTAAAAACCTCATGGGCACGCTCCATCCACACTGTTAACATCCGTCCACAGATACTGACTGTGTCGGTGCTTGACAAGGACTCCGTATGAATTGGCTAAATTTATGGTGTGGAAAGTCTGGCTGGACCGAGAGAGTTCCTGTTTGCACTGGCATCATTGTTTTCGCGACGTTCGTCGTGTTTGGGACTTTGGCGCCCGATGCTGCTGCCTATCTGCACTGCGGGGAAGTCTTGCTCGGAGCGTGGTGGCGAATTGCAACTTTTCCCTGGTGGCATGGGGACGCTTGGCACCTCATGACGAACACCGTCCTGTTTGCCGCGCTGGCCGGGACCTGGGAACGTGAACATGGGGCGGCAAGCCTGTTACTTCTGCTAGCGGGTGCGTCTATCAGCACGCTCATTGCGGACTGCACATTTCCAGTCGGAGGCCTTGGCATTCGTGGGCTCAGCGCTCATGGCTGGGCGTGCTGGGGCGCCTGGATTTGGCGTACGCCCGTCTGGCCTTGGCGCCTATCACTGATTCTGACTGCGGTTATATACGGTTTTTGGCCTTGGCTTGCGACCTACCTGGTTGGAGAAAATTTGGAGGTGGCTGTCGCCGCGCATTTGCTATGTTTCTGTTGGGGAATCGGCTTTGCCGCCGTTGTTTCTTTTCGTGATTCTTTTGCTGCGGACAGTGCTGCATGACTGTGATAAATCTACAAAAAGAGCGTAAATATTGAGCCAAGCATGAGCGCATGAGGGGGCGACAGTGGAGACACCGTTAAACGACGAATTGTTCTTATCTGACAATGCGCGCGCCGCACTAGAGGCTGAAGAGGCAGCGGATGCTGCGGCACGTGGCGAAGGTTCCATTGTGGTAGGGGCTGAGCCAGCTGTATCCACGCCAGAAGGAGCCTTGGCCAGTGGACCGCTACGGTTTGAAATTCCTGTATCTTTGCCTGCCGAGATTCGTTGCGAAGACGACATGGCGGCCGTTTTGCGGCGGCATGCCGGTTGGATTGAATCTGTTTTGAATCCTGATTCCGCAATTATTGGCGGTAGAGCGAATTTGTCTGGTTCCGATCTCAGTGGCTTCAATCTGGCGGGTGTTGACCTCCGCGGCGCTAATTTCAGTGGGGCCGTCCTGCGCGGAACCATCCTTTCGCGGGCGATCTTGACCGGCGCCAATTTTGCGGGCGCGGATATGCAGGGAGTTGACCTGCGTGGGGCGAGGTTGCGCCGAGCCAACTTGTCGCACGCCGACCTGCGGGATGCGGATTTGGCGGAAGCAGATCTGCGCGAAACTGTTTTGGAGAGAAGTGGGGCGGTCGCCCGCAAACAAGAGGCAGAGGTTCTTGCGGCAGCTGTGTGCGGGCTTGAAGCGGGCGAGCTGAAGGCGGAAGCTCCAGTCGCCGAACAGATACAGCTGAGTGACACCATGTCGGCTGAGACAGCGTCAGATTCCCTGAATCAATGACAGCGCGACCTTTGGCAGCTGATTTGAAATTGACAAAACAGACGTTCCGGCCTGCTGCAAGATGCTGGCGGATGTCTGTTTCGCGGTTTCTTCTGCGAAGTCTGTATCCATGATTCGGCTTCGCGATTCTTCTAGATTTTCCACGGAAATGGACAGATTACGCACCGTCGTTTGTAACCGGCTCTGCACCGAGCCCAAGTAAGAGCGATAATCGGCGATCTTGATCAAGGCGTCATCAACACGAGTGATAGAGCTTTGAGCGCTCGAGCGATTGACAACGTTTGTGCCGTCATCATTATCGGTCGCGCCAATGCCGAGGGATTCTGCATGCAGTCCCATGGACGACAGGTCAATGCGAATGATGTTGACTGGGTTACGCTCACTCATGGAATCGGCATCTGGATAGTATGATTTGCCAACATGAATTTCATGTGGGAACGGATTGCCGCCATCAGGTAAGCCTGACGGTGCGTGTTCGCCGTTGCCCACCAACAATCGGGTCCCATTGAATTCGGTGGAATTTGCGATCCGATCGATTTCGTCTTTGAGCTGACCGTATTCCTTTTGAATAAATCCTCGTTCGCGATCGCCGATGGTGTCGGAGGCAGCTTGAATGGCCAATTCGCGTAGCCGAATGAGCATATTTGTTGTTTCGGCGATACCTCCCTCGGCCGTTTGTACGACAGAAATTCCATCATTCGCATTGCGTTTGGCCTGGATCAGAGAGCGGGCATCAGCTTTCATTTTTGTGCCGATCGCCATGCCAGCGGCATCGTCTGCAGATTTATTGATGCGCTCACCCGAAGCCAATTTGGCCATGGACTCCTGCTGCATCGATGTCGATTCGATCAGCCGACGCTGAGAATTGAGAGAGGCAATGTTAGTTCGGATGCGTAGCCCCATCGAATGACCTCCTGTCGCCGCGTGGGATTGCCATCCTGGCAATTTCTGCCCATCTCTTCGGTGACAGGCTGGGAAAACTTAGCCTAGGTGAGATGACTACCCTTGGGAAAAGAGAAACTAAGGGGTCATACGGGTCGAATTGCGATGGACTAGCCGCTGTAGAAAAATACCGACGTTGACGCCAACAACGACGCCGACCGCGTCAGCGATCCAATCCAAGACCTCTGCTTGGCGACCAACGGGGATCTGAGTTAGCTCATCAAAGATCCCAAACGCCCAAAGTGGTAGTGAGAGCCTTAGCCACAGGGGTAGGGAAACTCTTAGCCACCGACGCCGTCTGGATGTCCTGTCATGCGGGTACCCCCAGACCCACAGAAAGCCTAAAACGGCGTAGGCGCCAAGATGCAGGTATTTATCGATGGTTGAAATCTCGGGTAGCTGCTCGCTCGGCCAGTGCGTTGCGGTGTATAGCGCGGCCAGATACAACCAAAATACTGGTGGCATCCAGCTCTGCAAATGGTTGCGCTCAGGTGGGATATCCCGTGGTTGAATGGGCAAACGGCATTCCTTCTTCTAGAGACGACGATCGACTTCAACGATATCATGAGGCCATCATCATTGGCTGCGTCTTCCTTAGGTGGTGCTATGCCCTTGGCTCAATTGTCGGTCATCATTCCCGTCGGCACCTTGGAAACCAACCTGGCTAACCTTGTGCCGCAGTTGCTGGTGGCAAAGGTCGGAGAGATTATCCTCGTCGGGCATGGACAATTGGATGCAAGTGCCGTCGCTGCCTGGTGTCAACGGTGGCCGCAGATTCGTTATCTGTCTGTGGACAAGGGGCGTGCTCGCCAATTGAATGCGGGCGCTGAAGCGGCGTCTAACCCCTGGTGCTTATTTCTGCACGCTGATTCCCAATTGCTGGGCGCAGCTTGGAGCCCTATCAGGGACTGTGTACGGGCAGATATGCCGGGTCTCTGGTATTTCGACCTTAAGTTTGCTGACGATGGTCCTTGGTTGATGCGCTTGAATCAGGCAGCCGTCTGGTGGCGCTCGCGCTTGCTACGCATGCCATTTGGGGATCAGGGATTCTTGCTGCCAAAGCGACTTCTACGGGAAGTAGGTGGTTTTGATGCTGCGGCTCCCTATGGGGAGGACCATTTGCTGGTGTGGCGGATACGGGCGGCTGGCTTGCAGGTGCGATCACTGGCAGTTCCCATTGTAACGAGCGCGCGCCGTTACCAAGAGCGTGGGTGGTTATTAACGACGGCCCGCTATGTCGCACTCACGGTTCTTCAAGCGATACCGGCGGCCTGGAAGTGTTTTCGCGAACATCGTCAGACGCGGCGCCGTCGTCCCCGTAGTATAGCCATTGCCGTTTTGGTGAAGACGCCCGGCATGTCTCCGATCAAGACTCGGCTTGCGGCTTCCAGCCGACCGGAGATCGCCGGTCAATTTTATGAGTTGTCCATAGCCGCCCTCCGGGAAACACTGTTTGCATTCCGGCAGCGGCATTCCGGTGGAAAGGTCACGAACTATTGGGCAGTGGCGGAGTCAACTGCCGAGGCGCGTACTTACTGGCGAGATTTCATCGTCATGGAACAGGGCGAGGGTGATCTGGGTCGGCGGCTGGCGCAAGTTTACGGTCAACTGAAGGCGAAGCATGACGTCGTCATGCTTTTAGGAGCCGACTCGCCACAGCTGACGGTGGCGCATTTGCAAGATGCGATTCGGCTCATCGCACGGGGGTTTCCCTGGGTGCTGGGGCCGGCGGCAGATGGGGGGTTTTATCTATTTGGCGCCCGCCATCCCATCGACCCACATGTCTGGCAGAGTGTTACGTACAGTGTTGACTCGACGGCGGCTCAATTGACGTCACAGCTGGCGGTTCTGGGTGCAGGTGCGGAGCTTGGTGAGCTGCAAGATGTTGATACCTGGAGCGATCTGGTCGCTTTGCGGCAAAAGTGGCAACAGGAAAATGAGTTGCCCCCAGCGTCTCAAGCCATGCTCCGATGGCTGCAAGCGTTGTGACATTTCTATGACAAAACTGTGACACCCCTTTGACAGATATCGTCCGACAATCCTTGTACGAATTTCAGCAAGCTGAGTTCGGTTCTCATGGCAGGTACGCAGTGTTAAGGAGATTCTCATGGAGCATTCTGCGACAGCACCCCAAGCGAATACAAAACCCGACAAGTTTATTATACGCTTTATGATTATTGCGCACGTTTTGGCATTGGCCGCGTTGCCGTTCGCCAGTGTGCCGAACTTCATTGCTGCCGGCATTCTCTACTTCGTAACTGCCTGCCTCGGCATCACTCTTGGTTACCATCGTTTGCTGACGCACCGATCGTTCCAAGTTCCTAAATGGCTGGAGCGCTTCTTTGCTGTTTGCGGTGTGACAGCGCTGCAGGGGAGTCCGCTCGAGTGGGTTGGGCATCATCGGATGCACCACGCTCACAGTGACAAAGACGGCGACCCTCACAATGCAAGCCGTGGCTTTTGGTTCAGCCACATCGGCTGGCTGTTTGAAGTGCGGCCGGAAGTGGATGATGACAAGCTATTGCGCCGATACGCACGCGATATCTCCTCGGATCCGTTCTATCGGTTCCTGGAAAAACCGGCCGTACAAATCGGCTGGCAGGTTTTCTTGGGAATGGTGCTACTTGCCATCGGCGGCTGGTCGATGATGTTTTGGGGAATTTGGGTTCGCCTCATCGCTGTTTATCACGGCACTTGGTTCGTCAATAGCGCGGCTCATATGTGGGGCTACAAGAATTATCCAGACGTCGACGATTTGGCGACCAACAACTGGTGGGTGGCTCTGCTGACATTTGGAGAAGGCTGGCATAACAACCATCACAAGTACGGCAATGTCGCGAAAGCTGGGCACCGCTGGTGGGAAATTGATGTCACCTACTGGATCATCGCGGCGATGGGAGCCGTTGGTTTGGCTACCAAGATTCGGCCTGTTCCTGTGTCCGGCGCAATGGCGGACAGCGCCGAGCCATCGAAAACTCATGATAGCCGTTTAGACTATATGACGGCGACACCGTAAATCAGTTTTCCTGGATTCTTCAGCCCCTCTTTCGTGATAAACTTGTTTGAGTTTGTCGTGCAAGGGGGGGGTTGCATTTGGGGCGCTTGGGTCTAGATCAATCCATTTCCTGGATTCTGGCACTACTCTTGGCATCAACGATCGTTGGTGGCATTGTCTACGTTGGGCGCACGGCGGGCGCACGTTTGATCGCCGCACAGCTCGCGGAGCCTGCAGGAAACAATCATGAGTAATCAAGGCGGTAATGGACGCGATCCGCATGACCCACGTGTGGTGGATTTGCGCGAGGCAAGAAAGCGGCGCGAGTCGGCTCCCCGCGGCGGCAAAGTGGGACGGGCTGGTGGAGCCTCACGGAGCGGAGGCGGGTATCCTGATGGCGGCGTCAAACTCACGTGGAAGGACTACGTGAAGTTTGTTGCGACGCTGTTGCTGGTAGCGGCCATGCTGCATTTCTGTTCAACTTAGCTGAACCTACCGCTGCTGCAGGTGATTCAGATAGTCCTGCCATTCAACCACATTGAGATCGCGCTTCTTGTTGTTGCATTCTTTGCACGCGGGTACCACGTTGCCTTTTGTGGACCGTCCTCCCTGACTCAGGGGGACGACGTGGTCCATGGTGACTTCTCGACGCAGTAAAGTGCGGTTGCAGTAGTAGCAGACAGCATTTTGCATGCGCCTCTGCCACCACTGGGACTTACGAAGCTCCCGTGCCTTCTCTTTCTCTCTGCGAATGTGGCTCTCGCTATCCAAGGTGCCGTGAATACCTCCACTTGCGACCACAGGCAAGCTAGTTCACGATATCCCGCTTGGAAAAGATAGTGCAAGCGAAGCTCAAGAGAAGAACGATTAACAGAACGCCGTAAAGCGCACTATGAGTCAATTGCTCTTGTGGTAAAGCCTCCTGAGCGTGGGCAAGGGAGGCAAAATTAAATCGCTGAAGATCCCAGAGGTAGGCCGAGTACTTCATGATGGCGACGGTCAAGGGGTGGGTCTTATTCGGCAAGCTTTGATAGATGGCGGCGGAGGTCATTCCCAAGAGCCAAGCACAAGCGGTACAAAATAATGAGACCGCTCCCGAGGTGAAACTCGAGAAAAAAATTGCCAGAGCCGCGATTACAATCCAGCCCAAGATCATATACGACAGGATGACGAGTTGGCGAATAGGAAGTAATTCCCAGCTCTGGGCTGCCGTAAGCAATTGCCAAATGCCGATCAAAATGCATCCCAGAAGCAGAAGCACGGTGGTCATGCCCAGGAACTTACCGAGGAGCCAAGCGGGCCGAGAAACGGGCGAGGCCAGCTGCACCTCGATAGAACCTTCTTGGCGCGTGTCGGAAATAATCTTGCTGCCCCAAAGGATGGCGACGACGGCCCCTGTCAAATGAAAGCCAGCGCTGGCAAAGTTAAAAAGCATTTGGGTAATATTCTCGATGCCGAGCTCACTGATGGAGATGGCTAGTTGCATCAGAACGCCGCCGATCACCGCAGCCGGCAAGAAGATCTTGTCTCGACGCAAGAGTCGAAAGCTTTCCACCATGACTGACCAAATGGCAACCATGTCTAACTCCTCCGGAAATACTGCAGCAAGTTCTTGATTCCGACCTTGCTCATGTCATCAAACTTAACAATGATGAGCCCTTGCTCCAAGCATGCCCGTAGCCATGCAGAAGCAGCTTCATAGTCAGTAAAGGTCATCGTGCACAGGAACGCTGCGGCGTGTGCCGATAGCCACGTCGGCAGCTGCAGGCGGGTTTGCATGGAACTCAGGCCTTCCAGGTTGATGCCGGAGACCTCGATGACAAAGCCTTCGCCAGCGGCATCACTTAGCTTTACCTGGTCGGCGACGGGAGTCACGGTTGAAAACACCAAGCGACCTTGCTGCAGGATGTTAATCTCATCGCACAGATCGCGCGCTGTTTCCAGCTCATGTGTGCAAAGAATGATGGATTTGCCTTCGCCCTTATAGCCAAGAATCCATCCTGCCATTTCATGACGGCCGATGGGGTCTAACCCAGAAAATGGTTCGTCGAGAATAAGAAGCTCGGGGTCATGAATGACCGCCATGGCCCAAGCGATACGGCGGGCAAGGCCCTTGGATAGCTTGCCGATACGCTTACCGTGATGACGCTCCAATCCAGCTTGCGCAATGAGTTTGGTAATGATCTCATGGCGTTCTTTTCGCGGCTTGCGCACGCTGTACAGCTGTAGCTGGGTCTTGAGGGCTTCCATGGGCGTAATGTGCGGTGAGAGTTTGTTAATCTCGGGCATATAGCCGATCCGGTACCGATGCTTGCGCTGCATGGGTTCGCCGGCAAACAAAACTTTGCCTTGGTCGGGTCGAATAACATCGAAGATCATGCGCATGGTCGTGGTTTTTCCAGCGCCATTGTGTCCAAGCAATCCAGTGCAACGATGCATGGGGAACTTCATGGATAGCTGTTCAACCGCGACCTCGCGTTTCTTCAAGAGATCATGATCGAACACCTTGCGCAAGCCCTGTAGTTCCAATATGGCTTCTTGGCCTGGCGGTTGGCTAGGTGCATCTGTTGAGTCGAACGGAGAGTTCATTTTCTACCGACCTCACGCAGAAATTCTTGAAATCGAGCGCTGCCTGGAATGTTCAGAGTCTCTTGCATGCTGCGCTGCAAGTCGTCAAAGGTCAGAGACTCATCGCGCAGAACCTTCTCAACCAGAGACGCCACATACTCGGGCGAATCGTTGCGAGACGCGGCCAACGAATAGAATACTGCAGCGCGCGCCTTGTTTTGCAGAAGAAAATAATCTATGTAGCCTTGAATCATCGGTAATCGCCAGCTGTTCGGTATGTTCTTTAGACCTGCCTCCGAAATCTTAAAACAGAGTTCTGGTCGCTTCATCGTGTGCGCAACCGTAAAGCAGCAGGCCATAAAAAAGGAATCGATGGCCAAGCCGTGCTCGGCTCCGCGAATCGCAAGGCGCTGAATCTCTTCGGCATCAGCATTTTCTGTATTGGCGGCACTCAAGAGCTGAATCATCCATATCTGTAAAAAGTCTTGGTAAATCTGCGGATGATTGAGAGTCAGAATGCGGATGGCGGCCGGCGTTAAATCAATCAGGGGTGGCGGATGTAACTGGTCTTTGCTGGGAATGGAAAGGAGGTAGCTTTTGACAGCCTGTTGATAAAAGCCAGCAGCAAGCGCCAACAGCAGCACGGCCAGCAATAGATTTTTGCCGAATCGCAACATGGGCGATTATCCTGCGCTAATCAGGCCAATCAGAAGTTCAGAAATCAGAGTGTATACAAAAAGCAGGGCGACCATAAATAGCATGGGTGAAAGGTCGATGCCTGGCAACAGTCGACCGGAGATTCGACGAAAAGGTCGAAATAGTGGCTCGGTCGTGCGCTGAACGAGCTGCACGATAGGATTACGAGGATCCGCGTTGACCCAGGTGCAGATGACCGCAGCAAAACTCAGAACGAGCAACGCTTTGTAAGCGATCCCCAAGACGACCAAAAGAGCCTTGACCAGCGCAATCATTCCCTTGTCTCCTGAATTTAGATAATAATATTAATAGATTAAACTGCGCGAACGCGCAAGAGGCAATTACCGCAAGGATACGCAAAGTGAATAGCTTCTGGAGTGCGCCAAGAATCGGGATCCCTGGTGCGGAAAGGCTCACGCATCGTTACTGAAACCAGGTCGCGCCCAGTTGGTTCGCCACGCTGTCCTGGCCCATGGTAAAGGACTCGAAGGTGAATGAAAATTGATTGCTGAAGGTGCTGTGAGCTTTGCGTGAACAATAATAGGAGTCCACGGCTTCGGCAAAGACATAGTTACTGAAGGCGTCTTGGTCGGAATACAAGCCGATCAGGCGTTGATACTGGTTGGTGAGACCCTGGGCTTGCAAGTCAGCTAAAAGCTTATCCCCCAGTTGGGCTCGGTCTGCCAAGACGCGCATGTGCTCGTTAAGTAGAGCATCTTTTTCCGATTGGGGGCGTTGATTGATGAGAAGGACGTAGTTCTTTTCGATCAACTGCGTGTACACATAGGTCGCCGCTCGAACCATGGTGTGGCGAATGACGCCCTCATCTTCAGAAAAGAAGACGACGAGTCCGCGCCCTTCTTCCTTTTTCCAACAAGCTTTGACCGTGCGATCATGTTCCATGAACCAGGTTCGCTCGGTCTCGCTGTCGAAAGCGTTGGAGCAGTATTTATTGACAGCAGCGTTATCCGCAACGAACTTTCCAAGTAGCGCTGGGCCGGTTAGGGCGGCGCGTAAAGGCTCTGGCACTGCTGCCAGTGATGCCGCTAGAGCTTGTCTTAGAGCGGGAGTCGGCGCAGCGACGAAGGCCTCGTTTTGCGCGACAGCAGTGGCAAATTTTTCTGGATCGTCACGCCGGCTGGGGCCGCATTCATTACGCGCGCCGCGCGGAGCCGTGTCGACGAAGTGGTCGAGGGAGCTCAACGCCATATCGCCGCCGCCTGACGGCTTGCAAGCGCTTGTTGCGAGCAGGACGACAGCAAACTTCATGCAGTGGATCGCTGCCAAGTGCCGGGATGTCGTGTCTTGCTGCATACTCAGAATCCTGTCGTCGAGTTCGTGGGAAGTTGCGTGCCCTGCGTGCCGAGTATGGATTGCATGTTTTGCCCAGCGATAGGCTGTTGGTTATAGATGCTGGATGGGCCAGCGCCGATGCCGCTCGTACCTGTCATCTGATTCATCATGGCGGGGGCTAGACCTGAAATCAGCGACTGGGGCGAGCATGTGCCCGAAAAGCAACTCATGATGGTGCGCATGCCGCCCATCATCATCTGCATCTTCTGCTGCTCCTGCTGCTGTTGAAGCACCTGTTGCTGCTGCTGGTAAGCCAATTGCTGCTGATAATATTGCTGCTGCTGACCGGCCGAACCGATGTATTGATTCGCGTAATTGTTGTAGTTGCCGCTCCCGGTCGGGGCGCCTGTCGTTGTCCCATTGTTATTCTGGGCCGTGGGTGCTTGCGCCACTTGCGGACGGTTGCCAGTGTTCGGTACCTGCACTGGCTTTTGCGCGCCCCGATCGCAGGCGCTAGCAAGCATGATGATGGTGGCGATGGCCACGATATCAGCGGCCGCCATGGCAACGTTGCCAAGTCGAGTCATGGGCTCTCCGTGCGTAGGCTCTAAAAAGTCTGCAACTTCTGTCCTTTCTATCGGCAGAAGTTGGTGAAAACTTTAGTCTCTATTTCTTTGGCAGTTGTGACGGGGTGTTGGTGGAGTATGCGGCTTCCCCGCCTTGGGACCGGTTAGTTGGCGGTGACTCGCATAAAGATCTTGGCGCCAGTGCCATCCGAGTGGTCATAGGTCGGGCAGTCGCCGGTGCAGGTGCGAGTAAGATTACATTCAAAAACGCCGCCATTGGCGGGGATGGGGGCGTTGCCATGCGGGCAGGGTGTACTGCCTGTCGCGTGAAAATAGCGTGGAAAGGCGGAATCGTTGATAAAGCGAACCATTTGCCCAATCTTACCATTGATGGTCGTTGCGGCCGTATTCCAGCCAGCGGCGCCCGTAGGCTCGGTTATGCGAAACTCGATGACGTTTGGATCCGATGGTGGCGGAGTGTCGGGTGGATTACTGACCGTGTCGTCGGTCGTTTTGCTATCTTTGGTATCGCTTTTCGAGGGATCATCGCTGGTTGTGGATCCACTGGTGCTGGAACTCAGCTTTTCTTCCGCAGCCGTCGTCGCATCCGCATCACTCTGCGCCGAATCTTCGGTGGCATCTACGGCTGCGCTGCGAAGTTTCAGTTCATTGCTGCAAGAAAGGCTGAATATGAGCAGGACACTCGCGAGAGAAAATACCGTCGTCATCCTTGACTCCTCTATCGACTCGTTGCCGACATCCTATCGACCTGGCTGATTTATCGGTTACATTTCTTGGGAACTTGAGAAAATCTTGGAGGATACCGAAAATTCAGAGATTTATTTAAAGGATAAATGGGAGATTTGCCGTTGCAAAAACGCATCAGAGGCCAACGTCTATTGGTGCAGTCAGCTCCTTTAAGGAATGCGGAAACGATTAAGCATCAAATCCTTGAAGCTCCGCGTTAACAGCAACTTTGAAGAGCGCACGGTGCTTCTGGGTGCCAAGCGATGCATGCTCAGCATCATCTTTCCGCTCATCGTTGGGCTTATCTCCCGGCGATCGCGACGAATACCTTCAATCACGGCCTTGGCGACGCCTTCCGGGGTGCTCAACATAAACGATAGCCACTCCGGAAAGCCGAGTTCGGCACCTTTTTCGATGATCTTGGTTTCCACAAACCCGGGAGATACCAGCATGGTTTTGACCGGAGATGCATCCATTTCTAGCTCGGCCTGCAGGGCCCGGGTAAAGCCAACGACGGCGTGTTTGGTGGCCACATAGGACGTCATGTAAGGTGCGGGCACATGGCCCGCCACCGAGGCCATGTTGATGATCAAGCCTCTGCCTCGTTGGCTCATGTGGATCAGCGCGGCACGGGAGCCATCGATCACGGCTCGAAAATTAACTGCCAATGCCAAGTCGCAATCCGCGGGGCTGACGCTGAGAAAGCGCCCATTACGGGCGATACCGGCATTGTTGATCCAAACATCGATGCATTCGCGCTGCGCCACAACTTCGGCAGCCAGAGCCGAGATCGCGTCTCGATCCGTGACATCGAGTCGTGCGGTGCGAATCCCATATCCCGATTGCGCGCACTCTTGCTTGACGCTCGCCAGGCCGACTTCGTCGATATCGCAAGCCAAGGGTTGAGCACCATTAGCAGCTAGTTCTTTAACGAGGGCTCGGCCGATGCCAGCTGCGGCACCGGTGACGACGACCGTCAAACCGTTGATGCGGTTCAATCCAGACTCCCCAATTGGGTGGCGGCTTCCAGCCAGTGGGCACCGGCATCGTCGATGACCAGGATTTCTTCAAATTTCGCCCCGAATTTCTGCGTGCCAAGGTGCGGTTCGATGGCCCAAAGACCGCGCAGATCACCCTGGAAGTCGGCATTCAGCAACTGGCCAAAAAGTCCGCGCGATAGTAACGACCAATACGATCGCCAGCCAAAATTCAAGAATCGTAGATCGGGTCCAGATGCTGGGACCTGGTGGACGCGATGTCCTAGCACTGCGAAAGGATACTGGCGGTGAATATTGGTGAAGCCAGATCCCAGCAGCCGCTGATTTACAGCTTGCCACAGCTCTCGGCCAGGCGCGGATTGATCGACCATAGCTGGGATCTCGGAGCGCAGCTGCCGCAGCAGGTCCATGGCACGTGCAAACTCTGGGTCGTCGCCCATGCAGCCACTGAAGCCCACGTCACTGACAAAGCCATCGACGATTGGTGCGACGTCAAGGATAAATACTTCGCCCTCTTGAAGAATTCGCGAACTCGGCAAGTAGTCCCAATAGGTGCGTACCCCCTCAAAGCGGGTGCGCTCTCCGTACCAGGCAAAGGCGTAATGAAAAAAGCTTTGCACACCATGGTCGCGCAAGTACGTATTCACCATGGCGGCCGCTTGTTTTTCGCTCCATCCTGGCTGCAGAAAACTAGCGACCTCGCGGCAGGCCTGCAGTGCTAGTCTTTGGGAGTTCAAGAAGCCTTCGCAATGTTCCGTTGTCGCGGCCGCGGGCGGCGGTGGAGACCAACGGCGAAGGATTGGTAAACTTCTCACCTGCGACGCACGGGCCCGAAGCTCGTCAAGTCGTTGCATTTGGGTTTGTAAGAAATTCATCGATGAGTTGATTCACAGTTTCGGGATCCTCGCGATGGACCCAGTGATTGCCTTTCAGAATACGAATGGTCGCCTGATTTGCAAACCGTTTTATCTCGGATCGGGATGGAGACAATAGAAAAGAATCATCCTTGCCCCAAATCACCAACACCGGGGCATCAATTTTTCGGTCGCCTTCGGCGACGATTTGCGGCAAACCGGCCACATAGGCCCGATACTGCTGCGCCGGATCGACCGCACCCGCCAAGGTGCTGCCCAAGCGAGGGCGTTGCGGGGGGGCTAAGCGTCCGAGTTTATGTGCCATATTGACGATCTGACCTGAGAAGTGGCGCAGCAGACGTGGTGCGACGGGGGTCAGCATGGCGTAAATGTACCAAGATCGTAGGTGCTGCCGTGGATTGTTCAACCGCGCGGCCATCTGCGGCACAGATAGCCCGCTTAAGATGACCATCGCCTGTAGCCGTGTGCCCAGGAGAGGGGCCAAAAACCAGCATTGAGCAGCGCCAAGGTCATGACCCACCAATATCACAGGCCGCCGCTGCGACGGATCGACACTGCGCAAGACAGCTAGGTGGTCCAAAGCTTGTGCATGCAGCCCGTAGCGCAGTAACTTCCGACTTGGTGCCGAGGGGTTGGCGCCGCGGGCAAATGGTGCCACCACGTGATATCGGTCGGAAAAATATTGGAGCTGCGGTTCCCACGTTTCGGGCGTGTCGGGATAACCATGCACGAAGTACATGATGGGTGCCAAGTCGGGGCCACCTTCCCACCACGCGGTTTCCAGTCTACGAATGATTTTTGATTTGCGCTCTAGGCCGAGATCCATATGTCCTCGGCTGATGCGAAGGTAACAGCCGGATTCGGCTCAGGATAGTGAAAGCCAAGAGCCCCGTGTTCAGCGGCGGCGGCAGATGTCAGGCGATGGTAGCGCGGATTCAACACTGAACTGACATAGGGCGCGCTGACAAAAAGACGCGAAGCCAATTCGCGCCAACTGAGCTCCTTCATTAAGGGGATGCAGCTAGCTAGGGTCGAAAAAAATGGATGACGATGGGCTAAAGTTGGCACATTAAACACCTTGTGCAACTCGGCCAGAACCCAGGTTGTCGTGAACAGTTCGGAATAAATCCGATCGACCCGTCGGTGCAACTGTTGTCGCCAATTCTCTTGTCGGTCACGGATCAGTTTCAGCATCATAAATGCATAATTAGTATGCCGAGATTCTTCTTCGAAATGCCGCTTATGAATTTGGTAGAAGAGTGGATCCAGAACTTTGCGATGGCGATACATTTGCTGGTAGAGAAGCACCGCTTCTTCTTCGACGAGAGCAACGACCCACCAAAATGCATGACCACCGCGCTGCGCATTACGCAAAATTGCTGTTTGGAATGTGGAGCCATAGGCTTTGGGCAGAATGCTATCGAGTTCATGGACGTCCACGCCCACTTCTTCGGCGAAGTGTTGCACATAGCGGGCAAACATTTGGGCGTGCTTAATCTCTTCCGTAAAAAACTGATCCCCCAGAGCAATCATCTCTGGGTTAACCGGGAAACCGTCAAGAATCGCGCGCCAGGCCACATCACGAATTCGAAAGGCGACGGTTTCCATCTCCGCAATCGTGGAATTGACCACTAGGCCCATGAATTGAGATAGGGCCAGCCGCTGTTCTGCTGAGGCTCCGGGAAAGGCGATACTGTCGTCGTCCAAGGGCAGGAAAAACCTATTAAGATCAATTCCTTGGGCCCACTCGATGCCGGACTCGATATCCCACGCTAAGCGCCGCTGTTCTTCCAGCTGCTTACGTAACTCTCGATGATCGTAAGGATCCAGACGACGAATGGCGACGCCCTCCGAAAAAAAATAGTCCAATCCCTAAACTTTAACCCATTATCGGCCGACAAGACTAGATAGATAAGTAGGGGCAGGTCTCCTGTGCACAACTGCCCTAATTGGCTGAGCTGTATTGTTTTTTTCTGGTTTGGGATATACTCAAAATACCGCAATTATGCGGATTGAAGGGGGACCCCATCAGCGCCACTAACCCTGTGACGGAACGCGACCCTGCCAAAGCCATCATCGTCGGCATTCAACTACCCGGAGAAGACAGCGAAGTATTGCGTGATGAGCTCAACGAGCTTGAGGGCTTGCTGACGACCTTGCAGATTTCGGCAGAGGGGCGCCTCATTCAGCGCCGGCAGAAGCTTTCACCGTCTTGTCTGATCGGTACTGGCAAAGTGGCTGAGCTGAAGGAAGTCGCAGATAGCAATGGTGCTGGCGTGATTGTTTTTGATCGACCTCTCTCTGGTCCGCAGGTGCGGAACTTGGAAGAGCAAACTGGCTGTAAGGTTTTGGATCGGCACGGGGTCATTCTCGAGATTTTTGCGCGACATGCAAAAACCAACCAAGCCAAAACGCAGGTTGAAATTGCCAAGCTGGAATACATGCTGCCGCGCCTAGCTGGCGCATGGACTCACTTTCAGCGCCAATCGGGCGGGCACGTCTCGCGAGGTATGGGTGAAAAGCAGATTGAAATCGACCGCCGAAGAGTTAAGGAACGTATCTCGCGCTTACGCGGTCAGCTGGACCAGATCGCTCGCGAGCGGGAAGTTCAACGGAAGTCACGCCGTGGTGAGCTCAAAGTTGCGCTTGTTGGTTACACCAACAGCGGCAAAACGACTTTGATGAAAGGACTCACCAGGGCACAGGTCGAAGGTCGCGATGAGTTGTTTGCAACGCTGGATTCGCAGGTCAAGCTGATCGATCCGAGCACACGTCCAAAGATTTTATTGTCGGATACAGTGGGCTTTATTCGTAATTTGCCCCATAGTCTGGTTGACTCGTTCCGATCGACCTTAGACGAAGTGCGCGAAGCCGACCTTTTGCTCTTAGTAGTTGACGCCAGCCATGATCACTATGCGGATCAGTTGCGAGTCACCCGTGAAGTTTTGGACGAGATCGGAGCTGGAGATATTCCGCAGATTTTGGTCTTTAACAAGATGGATCGTGTCGATGATCCCTTCTTTTCTAAGGTATTGCGCGGTGTTTATCCAGGTAGTATCTGCGTTTCCGCTCAAAACGCAGCTGATTCCATGACCCTTCGCAACTTCATTTACGATTTCTTTGAGCGTCATTTCGTAAAGGCGTCTGTAGATATTCCTCTGTCGGATGCCTCTCTCCTGTCTTTCATCTATAATTTCTGTAAGATTTTGGATGTGGACTACGAGGCCGAAGGCCGGGCCGTATTTGATATCTGCACGACGAAGTCTTCCCTGGCAAAATTGTCGCCTTTCATTAAAAATGGAGCCCTCTAGTTTAGGGGGCTTTTTTCATGCCGCAAATGACTTTCGATGTTCGCTTTGGCGGTTCCGAGATCTTGGACCGAGCGGAGTCTCTTTTAGTCCCGGCGCAGGAGCAGCTGGCCGCCTTAGCTGCGCGTCGCTGTGTCGGTGCCGAGTGGACCGGGTGGTTCAACTATCCCGAGCGTGGGGGCTGGAAAGCGTTGGAGGAAGTCGAAGCGCATGTCGCCTCCATGTCAAGGAACTACGATACGGTTGTGGTGTGTGGCATTGGCGGATCCTATCTAGGTACGCGTGCGGTAGCCTCGGCGCTCGCCAGTGAGTTTCCAGAGAACGAGGCGCAGCGACCGCGTTTGGTTTTTGCTGGACAGCATCTCAGCGCGACAGGTCTTCAGCAATTGCTCGCGTTTTTGGAGCACCGCTCACCCGTGGTGAATGTGATCAGCAAGTCTGGAACAACGACAGAAACGAGTGTGGCTTTTCGCCTGTTGCGGGCCTTTATGGAGCGCCGCTTTGGCAAAGATGGTGCTCGCCAGCGAATTCTGGCGACAACCGACCCAGAGAACGGGGCGTTACGGTCTTTGGCAAAGCGTGAAGGCTATCGCACCTTTGCTTTGCCGGCAGACATCGGAGGTCGCTACTCGGTCTTGACGCCCGTCGGTACTTTGCCCCTAGCACTGGCCGGATATGATGCGCGTGCCTTGTTGCGTGGGGCATCGCAGACCTTTCAGGAGATCGCAGCGTCCATGACAGGCAGCGCCCACGCTGCAGTGCAGTACGCCACGTGGCGAATTGCCGCCTATCAGATGGGGCGCAAGATCGAAGTCTTGGCCTATGACGAGCCCTTTCTGCATTATCTAGCGGAATGGTGGAAACAGCTTTTTGGTGAATCAGACGGAAAAGATGGACGGGGACTGTTTCCTGCTTCCTTGGCATTGACGACCGATCTCCACTCCTTGGGGCAGTTTGTTCAAGACGGCGATCGGAGTTTAATTGAAACCTTTCTGAGTTTTGGTGGCGGCAGTAGCGTTGTACATTTGCCCTCCTGTCCGGATGTCGCCGACGATTTGGAGTATCTGAGCGGTCGATCCCTGGCCGATATCAACGCGACGGCAGCTTTGGCGACACAGCTCGCCCACGCCGATGGCCGGACAGCAAACGTCTCATTGCGTTCGCCTCGATTGGATGAAGGCAGCATCGGATCTGCGATGGCATTCTTCATGACTGCGTGCGCGGTGGGCGGTTTGTTATTGGGGGTCAATCCCTTTGATCAGCCGGGAGTAGAAGCCTACAAGAAGAATATGTTTGCCCTGCTTGGCAAGCCAGGGTTCGAACCGTTGGCGGCAAAACTCAAACTGCGGTTGGCTCAACCAAACTGAACCATGTCCAAGATCTTTGCGGTCAAGCCCCAGATACGCACATCTTTGGTTTGGTAAAGCGACGACTCGCGCCACACGCCGAAAATGTTAAAACGAAATGCCTGTCGCTCGGTGCGCTGCAATTCACGCCAAGGAACAGGAATAATTTGCGCGACTTCTGTTGGCGAAGGCTGCAATTGGGAAGCGGGGACGAGTGTGGTGGCAACGATAGGCACCACCGGGCTGCCGTCCAAAGCGCGGATGGCTGGCAGGCGGCCCAAGCACTGCACATGGGTGCGGGCTAGCCCCAATTCTTCTTCGACTTCACGTAGAGCCGTTTCCTCCGGACTGTGATCATCTGGATCGGCTCGGCCCCCTGCCAATCCAATTTGTCCCTTGTGTGAGCCGACGTGGGTCGAGCGTTTGGTCAGAACGATGTGCCAATGATCGACGGGATCGAAGGCCATGAGGAGGGCTACGGCGGATGGACGAGAACCTGCTTGTGGTTTGGGCCAGGCTTCGCCAAGCGGCAAGAGAATTTGCATATGAATGGGCGCAGGCGGATGCTGCATCGGCTTTGTCTACCCCGCACCGAGTGGTTTTTTTGCAAAAAGATACCAATTGGGGATGGGGTTGTAGTCGGAAGTAGGTATCCAATGTTCCCAGATGACCTCACCGCCCAGTGGATGAAATTCCGCGAGAAGTTCCGCCTGCGTCAAGTGAGCGCGCGGCGTTGCCGAGGGACGCGCGCCCGTGGCCAAAGGACCGCCCATGGTTGATAGATAGAAAAGGCCGCCGGCGGCTACTTGCCGCCAACAGAAATTCCAAAAAGCCTGCCGATCAGAAGGGACCGTCAAACAGTGCAGGGCATTGAGGGACGTCACGATGGCGAAATTGCCGGCCGGATGCACCCAGGCGCTATCAGCGGCTGCATCTACGACCTGCAAATCTAAGTGTCCGTAATGCTCCTCGCCCAGAGCGATGGCCTCGCGGCTAGCATCGACTCCGCAATAGGTGTAGCCGGCTTCTTCGGCAAAAATTCCGAATCGACCAGCACCGCAGCCAATATCGAGTAAACGACTGGGGGGAGGCGCAACCGGTAGTAATCGCTCTAGCGCTTCCCGGTAGTTGTAATCCGCATGACTGCCCCATGAGGCGTAACCACGTTGCCGGCGAGCGCGCCAAGTCTCGTCATGGTCATAGTAGGGTTTGCTCATGCTCTAGGGACGTTCTTTCTTATCGCTATTGTCATCGGCGGCGAGATCGCTTTGTCCTGCTACCAATCTAAGTCCGGGCACATCAGCCCCTGGGCCTTCAGGGCTCGGGCGCTTCTGGGCAAAAGCATGCACGGTTTCCTTCAGGTTCGCAAGGAAGGTCTGCGTTTCCTGGATGGCCTTTTGCACGCGGGACTCACCAAAAATCTTGTGGGCACCTTCAATCACAAAATTCGCGTAAACCGCCTGGGTGAGAACGGCTGACGCGAGGCTCTTTTCCAGAGCCGCCATATCCACATGTTCTGCTGCAAGGGTATCCAGCAGTTGAGTCCGATCCATATAGTGCCAATTGTTGCTGCCTAAGGCGCGCAGGCGCCATGGCTTACTGCGGTCGGCGCGGCGCCAATGCAGCTCAAACTGATTGCGCTCATAGACGTCCGGCAGGCGCCAGTATAGCTGCTCGTCAAAGCAGAAGGATTCAATAAACTCTAGGATGTCTTGCGTTGCCATGACCCGCGGCTTCCTCATGCTGGTGCAGAGAGAGGCTGACTGATCTTCTATCGGTGGATAGCGGTTGAAGTGAAGGAATGTTGTGGCGGTGAATTGGTTAAATGCGTGAATTGGGATGGTTTCTTTCGTATTCCTCAAGAAATGCAGTGAGACGATCTTGAGTGGCATCTTCAATCTGAATAATGGCAGCGCCGAAGCCAACGCCGTCCTTTAAATGAATCACTTTCGCCATGCAGTAAAGTGGTGCGGGGTTCGCATCTGGCAGAGTCAACCAAACCTCCACGAGGGTCTTTTCGCGAAAGGGATGGTATGCCGCGCCGGTCATCACATAGATACCGCCATTGGAGATATTGGCCGTTTGAAACGCATAGGGAGATAACGAGCCTAGGGTCTTGAGTTTTACGTCGGCTTCACAGCGGACGCGATAGCGGGGCAGCTGGCGTCGCTCAGCCGCAGACTTTTCCGAAGGTGGACGCCTTGACATGCTAGGAACCTATCCAAGTATGGCTTATAATGACAATAAGTTACCAGATTTCCTGAAAAATAACAACGCGGGGTCGGTTGGTGGGCGAGGGCGGTACTCGAAAGGTCCAGACGTTAGTCAATGTGCTCTTGATGGCGTTGACGTCGGCGATTATGGTCGGCTGCGCCGACGAAGAAAAGAAGACCAAGACTTCGATCGTTCAACTGAAGTTTTCTGACGCAAATTTGCAGACCTGTGTTACGGACGCCGTGAAGGCCGACACGGCGGCACGTACCGGTACTGATCTGGCAACATTGGATTGCACATTTAAAAAGATTGCGACATTGCGTGATATTGAACAAATGACTGCGTTGGTGGAGATCAAGTTAGATCGCAATCTACTCATCGACATCTCGCCGCTGGCGGGAGTTACGAAACTAACAACAATTTCCGCCCGCGAGAATTCCATCAGCGTGACGCCGGATTTTTCCGCCACTGAAGTCATGAGTCTGGATCTTGCCTTTAATAAGATAAGCAATGTGGCTGCATTGGCAGAAATTCCCGAGTTGGAAACTTTGGATCTTGAATCAAACCTAGTCATCGACGTGACGCCGTTTATGAATCATCCGACGCTGCAGTCGTTGAACCTCAAGCAGAACGCATCCATTCGCTGTACGGTCTTGAACTCGCTCATTTCCAATCTCGGGACGAATGCGCAAGGTAAGTCGGTCGTGCAGCCAGAGGAACCAGAAGCCAAGGTCGACTGCCAGTAGTTAGGCGCTTTCGCGCCAGCGCCTAGTTATTGAATTAGGATTCTGGGCAGTCAGCCCAGTACTCTTGATTCAGAATCATCTGTGATTTGAGGTTCACTGATAGCTGCAGGAAGATGGTGCAGCGATAAGATGGGTGCAACTCGACTGAGCGGACGAAATTGTAGACAGCCGTTTCCGAGGCAAATTCCGCCTCTGCAAAACTATAGCGGTAGCTCCATTTGTGATGATGGATCCGGGCGACTTCTTGTTGTTTGAATTGGTCGCAGGCTAGCCGCACGGTGCTGCCGGGAAAGTCGGCGCAGTATGGCTCGCGGGTAAAATCGTTGAGAAACTGTTCATAACTGCGACCCAGGGCAGACAGGGTGTCGCTGGTCCGGCTACTATCACCTTGGAAGAGGGTGGTTAGCACGGAGCCGATGACATCGGACGTCGCCAGCTGCGGCCCGCGTCCCGAATCGGATCCATGAGCGTAACTTGCCGCTATCACGGCATAAAAAACGCACAAAACCCATTTGAAGGCTAAAAACACGGCTGCATCCCGATAGTGGTAAATCACCCGGTGTTTACCATGAACATGGGATCAGCGCAAGGAACGCCTGTACGTCCCGCTGAGTGGGCCCTAATCGCTCTTGCTTGCATTGAGAAATGACGGACGGCACCGTTCAAGGAGTTGGGAAACAGTGTGCAGGGCCTCAGCCATGATCTCTGTCTCCCAGGTGTCGCCTTTGAAGGACTTGGATAACTCAGACAGCCACTTCTGCAGGTCTGTCAAATAGGCGGCCGGCTCGTCCTGCTGGGAGTTGGAAAACTGTCGTGCCAAATGCGCCACGACCGAAGCCTCATCTTGACCCAGAAGGTTTACCAGGTTGTTCAGCCGCTTGCTGGCGGCTTCTTCTTCCCAGCCACCCGAGATTCGAAAGGGGAATTGGTCGCGATCGCGCTTATGAAGCCATAGCTTGGAGTGCCCAACATCGACAGTGACAAAATCCGCAGGCTCTGCGCCGTGGAAACCGTCTGGTCGTTTCCAGACAACTTTCATCCTCGACTCCATGGTAGGGGTGGTAGGACCACCCATCTCTCAGCAGCAACCGTATCAACGACAGTAGCACAACGACACGAGCATGAGCCAGAGCAATACTTGGGCAGAATCACGCCGACTTTGGCGGCTCGCGATGTTGTTTGTTATAGCGGCTGACAAACTCTTCCAGCAAGCGCCGCTGCTCGGGCGCAAAACTGTGAAATTGTACGCCCATACCGGGGGTAAGTTCGCTGCGGCCAGCAACAACCGATTGCGCCCAAATCACAGTACCCTTGGCGTCCAACGTTTCCTTGCTATCGGGAAGGGTAAACGTCAACGAGATCTCGCTGCCCATGGGTAGCGGTTCGGAAGTCTGAATAAAAACGCCGCCAACGCCCAAGTCCTTGCAGAAATCAAAAAGGTAGTGGCCATCACTTCGATAGTCCACCAGCAATTGCACGGGAATGCGGTGATGCACCCGGTTGTCGATTGATCCAGCCGACTTCTCATCGCGAACTCGCGCCGCAGTTCGAGGTGGCTTTGCCGGGGTCTTCTTATTGCGTGTCGTCATCGATCAGCCTCCAAACTCACGTTGTGCCGTGAAAACAAAAAGAGGTGGTATCATCATAACACTTTCCAAATCTGCAATCAGGCTATTTTTGACCGTTGCTCGCACTACGAACAAGTTCCTTCACATAGCGATTGTGCTCGGCCAAAGTCTTGGAGAAGTGGTGCCTACCGCCGGTACCCACTTTTAACACATAGAAATGATAGCCTTCATTGGTTGGCGTCAAGACCGCTTGTAATGAAGATAGCGCCGGGGAGCCGATGGGGGTCGGTGGGAGGCCGGTATGAATGCGCAAGTTGTAGGGGTTCTTGGCGTCCCGCAAGTGTTTCCACTTAATATCGCCGTCGTAGTCATCGATTCCGTAAATCAGCGCCGCATCGATTCCGAGCGGCTCATTGTTTTTCAGTCGGCGCCAGATGACCTCCGAAACCATCGGCTTCTCATCTTCGAACTTAGTTTCGAGTTCGATTAACGACGCAAAAGTGATGGCCTGGGCGATGCTCAGGCCGAGCGCATCGACGCTGTGAGCATATCCCTTGGGCAGTCGTTGCCAGAATTGTTGCACCATTTCGGTAATGGCGTCGCGCAGTGTGGGAACAGAATAGAAGTTATAAGTTGCCGGATAAAGGTATCCCTCGATGGTTGCAGCCGTGATCTTTTGCTGACGTAGAAACTCCTTGTCCCCAGTCAATTTCATAAATTCGCTGGTGGTACCGATACCGGTTTCCGCCAGCCGGGCAGCGATCTGGCGTGTATTGAACCCCTCTGGAATGGTGACTTGAGCAACGATCGGGCGGTAAGTATCGCCCTTGATGATAGTCTGAATGACGGTTCGTGGAGACACAGAGTTTTCAAACCGGTACGTACCTGCCTGAAAACGATGATAGTTACGCTGGATGCGGGTCCAAATCTGAAAGTAGAGCGGACTGTCGATGACCCCTTGCGCCGCCAGCGAATCGCTGAGTCCTGTCAGGCGCGTGCCCCTCGGGAATTCGACGATGATGGGAGAGGGTAAGGCAATATTTTGCTGGGTCCAGCGTGCCACACTCCAGTAGCAAAGTCCGGCGCCAAAGCAGCCCGCCATGCTTAGCCATAGTATGGTCAGAATCAGTCGCTTCAGCATGAGTCGGGCCATCCTCCAGATTTCCTGGGTGCGATTTGTTGCGCCTGGGTTGTTGGGCTAGTCGGTGATCCTGGACGGGTCCACCGGGCACCGGGCCCCACTTATTCTCTCATTTTTTCTTTCGATTGCGAGAGTCGGCGCTCCATATTATCAATAACAGTCTGTAATTGTTGGTTTATGTTGATGCGGACGGCGAGCGGCGCGTGCCGGTTGGGTTGGCCTGGTATTTTCATTGAATTCTATGCCTTTTCTATTGTAACTAAGCGCGATTATCAGAACCGGGAAGGTATCGCCCTTGATTCAGGACATCGGAAAATTAGAACGACAATTGGGACTTCGATTCCGCTCGCGGCAATTGCTGATCGAAGCGTTAACTCATAGCTCCTGGGCCCACGAAGCCAGCTTGGCCGGTTCTGTAAGGGGCGGTGCGAGTGGTGGCAACGAGCGACTTGAGTTTCTAGGAGATGCCGTTCTTGGAATGGCAGTGAGCGAATTCCTGTTTCAGCAGCAACCCGGCGAGCGTGAAGGTGCCATGTCCCGTCGCCGTTCGCAGTTGGTGTGTGAAGAAGCCTTAGCCGTTGTGGCTCGACAGCTTGGTCTCGGAAATTGGTTGCAGTTGGGGCGAACCGAAGTGCAGATGGGAGGGGGCGAGCGAGATGCGCTCCTGGCGGATGCGCTAGAAGCTCTGATTGGCGCCCTCTACCTGGACTCGGGCTGGGACGTCGCCAAGGATTGGGTTCGCAGCTGGCTGCCGGGATTGCTGGATGCAGTGGCTCAAAAAGGAATTACTGGCGACTATAAAACTCAGTTACAGGAGTGGACCCAGGCGCTGGGTTGGGGTACTCCCGAGTACGAGACGATCGATGTGGCCGGGCCGGACCATGCGCCCAGCTTTGAAGTCATGGTTCAGGTGGGCGGTCGCGAATTGGGGCGAGGATTGGGCGCTAGCAAGAAGCGGGCGGCGCAGCAAGCAGCGCAACAGGCATTATTAGTCATGAAAACGGCGCCGGATAGGCCCGAGGGGAAACATATATGATTCGCGGCATCGTAGCGCTCGTTGGGCGACCCAACGTTGGCAAGTCGACACTCTTCAATCGGCTGACTCGCACCAATGATGCGATCGTGGACGATCGCCCGGGTGTCACCCGTGACCGCATTTACGGCTCTGTTCGGCTCGACGGTACCGACGATGGCTATACCGTTGTCGATACGGGTGGTTTTGAAACCGCCGAAACCAGCTACCAGCCATTCAAAGACAACTTGGTTTGGCAACAGACCATGGCCGCCATTGAAGAGGCTGATCTTGTGGTGCTGATGCTGGACAAGAAGGAAGGCGTGCACCCTTACGATGCCGAGCTTGTGCGCATGCTTGAGCGTATGGGCAAACCAACTATCTACGCCGTCAATAAAGTCGATGGTGATTCGCAAGAAGCGCACATCTACGACTTCTATCGCATCGGTATTGATGAGCTACATTCGCTGAGCGCCGCCCACAACCGGGGTGTCTTGGAGTTAAAGGAATTGGTGTACGAACGCCTTCAAGAGATCGAAACGGTGCGGCACCGCCGTGCCATCGAGCCGGGGGCGCGTCGCGTCGCTCTCGTGGGTCGTCCCAATGTGGGTAAGTCATCTATCCTCAACCGCATTCTCGGTGAATCGCGAGCGCTGGTCAGTGACGTCGCGGGCACGACGCGCGATGCCATCGACACGCCGCTGGTTTTTGATAAGGAACATTACGTACTGGTGGATACGGCGGGTATTCGCCGAAAAGCGCGGGTCATAGAAAAACTGGAAACACTCAGCGTGTTGCGCAGTCTGCGCGCCATTGAAGAGTCGGACGTGGTGGTACTGGTCTTGGATGCCAGCACAGGCTTTACCGATCAGGATGCACGACTTGCATCGCATGCTAGTAAGCTCTACAAGCCCGTGTTGCTGGTCATCAATAAGTGGGACTTGATTCCCGAAAAGGCGACGAATACGGCGCGCGATTACCTGAGCACGATTCGCAATCAGATCAAGACTCTGGCATTTGCCCCAGCATTGTTTGTTTCGTGCCAGGAAAATCAGCGCGTGCACAAGATTCTTCCCGAAGTCGAACGCCTGTATCAGCAGTACTCGCGTCGGGTGGAAACAGCTAAGATCAATTCATCTTTGCAGAACATGGTGATGCAACATACGCCGGCTTTGATTCGCAACTTCAAAAAGCGCGTCAAATTTTATTATGCGACCCAGGTGCGCGCGGCGCCGCCAACTTTGGTGGTGATGTGCAATATGGCCGATGAAATTCAAGAGTCGTACAAGCGCTACATGACGAAGCGCTTTCAGCAGGACCTGGGCTTCACCGATATTCCGATTCATGTCATTTATCGCGGCAAGAAAGAGGCGCGGGAACGAGCTGGCTATGGTCGTCCAGCGTCTCAAGAGGCAGATGCGGCTCTGCCCGTCGCCAGTCCTATGGCGGAAGATATGGGAGCCAGCCTGTAATCATCGCTGGTAGGGCGATCCCAGAATCATCGGCAGCAATTGCTCTTCTAAAGCTAGCCAGGCGTCGGCATGCGCTTCACTGACGCCGAATTCGAGCATGGCTTCGCGCATCATGACTCGCCGTCGATTGAAGTGCGCGTGGCGAATCAGTAGGGGTTGATGCAGGGGAAGTATGGGGCGTCCTCGGTAGCTAGCTGGTCCGCCTAGCATCCCGGTCGCAAACGCAATTTGCTGCTGCACCAGATGTTCGTGATCTTTGCCAAAAAAGAAATAACCGATCATCGGATCGATGATCGCCCGTTCATAGAAAGTGCGGATCACTTTGCGGATGGTTTCTTCGCCAATACTCTCGAAAAGATTCATCGCTCTCATCGCCGCATGGGCGCCAGATCTGGTTACTTTAGGTAGTGAGAGATGCCGAAGGTAAACTCGCGGCGTTCGACGCGCGACAATTTTCGTCCTAGGTCATTTGTGCCGCGGTAATCGCGCAACTGAAACGCGCGCATGTTGTAGCCGCTAGCAAAGTAAAAACCGTTGACGATCGGTAACTCGATACCCGCACCAAGATTATATCCGGTGCCGATTCCACGCACCACATATTCCTCTTGAGAGCCCGTAAATGAGGTGCCATTCGTAGGGAATTTATATTCATTAAGGATGGCTGTGCGCTGCTCGTATACTCCACCACCAGCTTCGAAGTACATGACATCGGCAAACAAGAAGCGCATGAAGATACTAGCGCCGCGTACGTCTGTGTTGCGTCGCCGGTACATACTGGAGCCAGACTCTGTATTGTCCTCGGTGATGATGTCCTGTGACTGATCGGTCAAGGCGCTGATACCTATATTCAGGTGGTCACCAAGCACAAAGCCGAGGAAGGGCGCGACGGTGTTTACGGTTTTCGAAACATTGGATTTGGTGGCGGATTCTGTCGACGCGGCGCCACGATCCGAATCGTTGACGATGCGCAAATTCGCACCAAAGTTAAGTCCGGTACGAGATGAGCGGCGGGCATGGGCTGCCTCGGCTCCTAACATCAACATCATTCCGGCGATGATCAACCTTGACCACATCATGGCTTCAGCTCCTGCTTCAGTCAGCAAACAACACAACTGAGAAACTCGACAGAAAGGGTAAAGCAAGGGTCTTGCCAAGGCGTGGGCGGGTGAGATGGGTGCGGGGAGTCTGCGGAAAGGACAGGGGAAAAGGCACAGGAAGCGATATTGATTGCGAGAGGGTTAAGTGACGGTGTTTTGCGGCAGTGTCGAAAAGTAGGACAAATTGAATGGCCGCAGGCATCGGGCTGGCGGGCAGGCACCGTTGCGGGGACGGTGCCAGGGGCTGCTACCAAAATTCGCCGGGATCGCGGATGAGTCGATAGAGACAAGTGCCAAGCAAACCAATATGAAATGCCCCTGCCTCCCGCGCCGGAAAGCAAAAACGGCACCCAGTGCGGTGCCGTATTCATCTCTGATCAAAAGTCGATCAAGCTTACTTGATCTTGCCTTCCTTGAAGGGAACGCGCTTGCGAATAACTGGATCGTATTTCTTCAGCTCGAGCTTTTCTGTGCCGCGCTTTTTGATGGTCGTATAAAAGAAGCCTGTTCCTGCGGTTGAGTTCAATCGAATCAGTTCCCGCCTGCCTGCCTTTGCCATGATGCCATTGCTCCTATTGAACGCACTCAGACTAATGAGACGGGGACATTATTCTTAATGATCAGAAAGCGCAACATCAATATTTGCCAAAAAACGTCTTATAAGAACCGGGATTTGCTCAAAAAACTAAAGTTTTCGGTCCTTTGTACCGATAAGAGGAGGGCAGTAACCAGAGGATGGTAACCATGCAAGGTCGCATCAATCGCAGCTTTCTCTTTGTTTTCATCAGCTTGGCCATATCCTACTGTGGCGAGAAGCAGGAGCGCAAGGCGACTGCCGGCAAGCGCGATGACAGCCAACAAACCCCGATTGGCGGGGGCGATGCCGTAAATGGTGGCGCCGCGATGACGCTGCAGCAATGTAATAGCCAAGGCAAGGCCTGGGTAGCTGTCGTCAACAATGGTTCTTCTCCACCGACCTGTGGTGGGCAGCTTGCCAGCTGGGGCTGTTGCGAAGCGCAAGTGTTGGCTCGCTTTCCCTCCCTGGCTAGTGATCTGCAGCAGCGCCTCCAAGCCAACGCTGGTGAGGGTTACACTCTGTATAACTGTGAGGCTAATCCTGGAACAAAACAGGCGAAACTCCACTTTGTGAAATTTCCAGGTGGCGGGCGCACGGAATATCGTAATTTAGATATCAATGCGTTCATGATGGAGCCCGGGGCAAACGTCGAGCAGTGTCCGCAGGTGCCCACCATTCCAAATATGCCAGCGGATGGTTCTTCCGGGTCGTCCACAAGCAGCTCAGCGAGTAGCAGTGCGACGAGCAGTTCTGGAGGCGCGGTCGCTTTAAACTTCGCCACTGACGTGAACCCCATCTTGGTGGCGAGCTGCTCAAATGGGAATTGTCACAAGGCTGGTGATGCGTATTCTCCATTTGTTGGCAACGAAGCGGAGTTCAAAAAGGCTGCAACCGACTCGCGTTTGCGCATTTGTCGTACGGCTTCTACTCCGGGTGCAATGCCGCCCGCTGGGCCACTGGGTGATAATGAGAAAAGCAAATTGATCAAGTACATCGACCAAGTCAATGGCATTGCCAACTCGACCGGTCTTTGCCCATAAGCTGACGGGCTTTTGTGCTTTGGCGTCGATGTCGATATAATTCCCGCTAACGGTCACCTCATGCCGATGCGGGAAACACATGCGACGCTTGTTATTGATCTTGTCTTTTTTGTCATCTTTCATCTCCATCGCGATTCCAGCTGCTGCACTTTCGTCAGCGGGAGTTCGCCGTAGCGTCTTCAAGATTCAAACGGTCAAGCAAGAACCGCTAGCTTTAACGCCGTGGAAGCGATCGCCGCAAGCACAGAGTTCTGGCACGGGGTTCTTTATTGGTGACGGCATGATCATGACCAATGCCCATGTGGTCGCTAATGCTACTTATCTTGCCGTACTGCGCGATGGCGATCCTGAGCCGCTCCCCGCAAGAGTTTTGCATGTTGCCCATGACTGTGATTTGGCCGTGATCACGACCGTAGATGATGCCGCATTGAAGGGTATTCGGCCGTTGGCATTTGGGAGCCTGCCGCGCCTGCACAGTCCTGTTTCTACGATTGGCTTTCCCAAAGGGGGAGAGCAAATCTCCATGACTGGTGGTGTTGTTTCGCGCATTGATTTCCGCATGTATAGCCATTCAGGAGTGCGAGAACATTTGCTCATTCAGGTTGATTCGGCCATTAATCCTGGCAATAGCGGTGGCCCGGTCATGCAGGGACGAAAGGTGATCGGCGTCGCCTTTCAGGCATTCACAGATGCAGAGAATACCGGCTACATCATCCCCACGGCCGTTGTTCACCGCTTTCTCGCGGATATCCAGGACGGTCGATATGATGGGCATCCGGAAATGGGTGTCACCGTGCTGGCGGGTGCCTTAGCGAACCCAGGAACGGCAGCCTTTCACGGGCTGTCCGGCACCGGGCGCGGGATTAAGGTCGTTCACGTCCACGAACATGGTCCGGCCCACGACCGGATCAGATCTGGAGATGTCATGACCCAAATTTCAGGCCACGACATTGGAACCGACGGTAAGATCAACTTTCAGGGCGAGCGCATCTATTTCGAGGTTATCTTTGATTTGCGCCAGTTTGGCGAAACGGTGGATGTGACTCTGTGGCGTGATGGGCGCGAAATGCGTGTGCAAGTTCCTGTTCAGCCATTTCAGTCGCGCTACTTTGCCGGTAACCATTATGAGATGGAGTCTCCTTACGCCATCGTTGGTGGTTTGGTGTTTGCTGAACTATCGCGGGATTTGCTCGAGACTTGGGGGAAACTCTGGTTTCGAGCCTCACCCGTGGCCTTGCGTTTTCTGCACTTTTACGCGGACTATGCCGCCGAGGCGCGGCGGCGCACGACGCAGGTCGTTCTCGCAGGGAAGCTGCCGCATCCGCTTAACACGCATGAGGATGGGACGCCCTTTTCGGTACTGCGTGCCATCAATGGTCAAGAAATCATGAATTTAGCAGATGTCGTCCGCGTCACGAGCTCGGCTACGGAAGAGTATTTGCGCTTTGAATTCCTTTTTGATGAGCCTGTCATTGCGCTGCCAACTGCGGCAACGCGCGAAGCTGAGGCCGAGATTTTGCGACGCTACCAACTTGATCGCACGCATGTACTGCGCACAGAGTCCATGGCTTTCGGAGGTGTGCGATGAAGGGCATCGCCTTTGTTTTGACGGCGGGTTTGGGAAGTGTGCTCGCTCTGACGGCGATGGCGCAATCCTACGAAGATTCCGTCGTCTTGCTGCAGGTTAGTAAGGAGCCTATCGATCAGGGGGCGCCCTGGCAGCGGGAGAACATGCGGCAAGAAGTGCATCTGGCCGTTGTGGTTGATGATAGGCATCTTCTGACGACTGCGTTTGCAGCGCGTGACAGCGTTGCGATTGAGTGGCTCCGTTTTGGTTCTACGCAGAAGCAATTTGCCAGCGTCCGGCATGTGGATCTTGAGAGCAATTTAGCTCTATTACAAGCGGACCTTTCGGGAGCGCGCTTGCGTCCTGCCAGCTGGGGAGGCGCAGTGCCATCTGGGACAGAGGTCAATGTCGCCTTTGCCAAGTCGCCAACAAAGTTACGGTCGATGTCAATGCGCGTCGTCGATGTTGAAGTGCGAAACAGCGCCACGAGTATGTACAGCCTGCCAACTTATGGCATTGCAGCTCCGAAGGAGCAGGACTTGGGCTGGTCGGAGCCATTGTTCAGTGGCGGGCGCGCCGTTGCCCTGGCGACTGGTCGCTCGGGCGAGCTCCTTTCGGCGATTCCTGCGCCGGTCATTGCGCACTATCTGGAGGACCACTTGCAGGGTAAGGAGTATCGAGGGTTTCCAGCAATCGGCGTCCGCACACGCACGGTACGATCGCCACATGTACGTGCCATGCTGAAGATTCCGCCTTCGACGGCGGGCGTGCTCGTTGCCGAAGTGTTTTCGACCAGTGCATTTGCAGAGATCTTGCAACAGAATGATTTGCTCACCGCCATTGATGGGCAGCTTATCGATATGGATGGTTTTACCCGGCATGAAACCTGGGGGCGCTTGCATTTTACGCATTTGGTAAATCGCCGATTTGCCGGTGATTCTATCACTCTAACTTACTTTCGAGAGGGTAAGTCCAATACCGCAACGGCCCGCTTGACCCGTTTCTCGTCTGAGCAGTTTTTGACGCCATTCTTTCACGCTGGTGGCGATGTTCCTTATTTGATCTTTGGCGGACTAGTTTTGCGTGAGCTTAGCGTCGACTATTTAAAACGCTGGGGTAAGGAGTGGGATCGGGGTGCGCCGATTGCTCTGTTGCGCTACTGGATGATGGAAAATGAACCTACGGATGATAACCACCGGCGCATCGTTTTATCTGAGATCTTGGCAGACGAATCCAATCGTGGCTACGATGCTGTTCGCAACAGTGTACTCAGCCAAGTCAACGATTTGGATGTGCGTAACATTGCCGAATTAATGAATGCCTTGAGCCAGCCAACGCGCGGACGTGATGGGCAGTTATATGCCAAGCTGAAGTTTGAATTGGAGGGGGCGGAGATCATTCTGAGTTACGACGCGATTGCGCCGGCACAGGACCGCATCGTCAAGACCTACGGCTTGCCAAGTTCGGCTCGACTATTTGAAGCCAAAAATGCAAGTGCCGGCAGCAAGAATTAGGCTCCAAGATCCATGGGACGCAAGCTCTCGGGTTGCCAGTTGTGGATGAGTTCCCACCGCATCCGCAGGCTCGCTGGCGCTGCGGTCGAATGCTTGGCGCTATGCGCTTCGATGGTCGCCGCAATCAAGTCTTGTGTGGGGCTTGAGAGTAGAAATGCCCCCTGACTTCGCTGCCGTATGGCAATTAAACAATCTAACAGCAGTGTGAGCAGCGATCCATGATAATGGATAACCCACGGGGCGAGAGAGTCGAGAGCTCGGCTATCTTCATGCTCGCCGTGGGCTGTGATTCCCGTCCAAATGTTCGCGAGTGTTTGCAGGGCGCGTGTAGCAACCATAAAATTCTTAGCGAGTAGGGGGTTTTGCGGCACGCCAAGCAAGAAGTGGCAGATTTTATTTCGGTCTTCCGGCGAGAATCGGCGGGAGTCCATGGTCGCGAGCCATGCCCAAATTTCGGCGAATCGGTCGTGCTCGGGCTGGCGTGCAATCTCTAGGGCCGTGTCGATTTGGCGTAAAGACCTCACTTCCGAAAGCGCTGAGAATAGGGATTGCCCGGGGAAGCCAATTTGGTGGACACCTTCGCGGCAGCGCTGGACAACTTTATCCCACTTGGCATTTTTCCTCTGAGGAGCCAAGTGAGCAGCCTGCTGCAGTCGATCATGAATTTGCAGCAAGATGTGAAGCGCCATATCTTTTTCCATAAATCCTTGCCATGGGTACGAGCTGAGAGCTTCCAGAAGTCGCAGGCAAGTTCGCTGATCGCTAGCCTGAGCCATACGCGCCTGCAGGGCCGCCGCTGTGCGCTGTGCCGCAGGGCGTGCGCCCCGATCCGACAAGATGCTGCGCTGTGCCGCAAGATTATGGAATTTTTCCAGGCGCGGTATCAGAACTTCAAAAGGTGCGACAAACGTCAAGATCTCGTCCGAGCCATCGGCCATTCGTACGGGCCAAGCTTGAAAGGTGTGGGCAATGAGAGGTGCCTCTAGCATCAGTTGATCGCGAGCAGTCGGCGACAACCAAAGCACGTTGCCCAACTTTTGATGCCGTTCCATCGCCTGGAAAACGGTGGCCATGGTTGAACTCGATGGCTCGCGAGTGCTCGCTTGATACTGCCACCGCTGGCGATCAGAAATGACTGACTGATCGGTCCAATCGAAATCCAAATGGAACAGCCAGCGATTTTTTGTGGTCAATTGCTCGATGAGTGTGGGGTGGACGCGCGCCGCGAGCTCCACATCCAAGACAGGAAAAAGCGATGCGAGCAGGTTCAGGCGGCGATCGATGGCAGGTATGCCCTCTGTTTGCAGGAGACAGAACGCTTGCAATACATCTAGGCATGGACGTGGTGCCAGTAGAGGATCGACCACAGCCGAGTATTGCTGGTCGTGTGTTCGTGAAGTCAGGATCTTTTCCTGTAATAGCAGCTGCAAGCAGCGATTGACCTCCATCGTTCGCAACTGCAACAAACCGGTGGGCAGGGCGCGCTTGATTTGGCCCAGTGGGTCATGATGAATGACGAAGCTAGCGGTGCGCAAATTAATCGATCGAGCTCCCGGCTGCCAATGATTCGAGGAATGCTGCAGCATGGCGGCGACTAACCTGCGCGCTCCGGTCGGGAGCATGTTTGCAGCAGTGCCCAGCTCTTGTTCTCGGTGTTGCACCTGACGGAGCTGAGCCTGCACCCACAGGTTGACGCCGATGCCCAACAAGAAGAGGAGGGCATGCCCAAAAAGTTGCTGCTGGAAAAATGCACGCATGGGAAGGTCTTGAATAAGGTCTAGGCCGTGCCCGCGCAGTAGTGACCAGACCAAAATTCCCACGCTGCTGAAGAAGATGATCAATATGCTCTTGATAAGAGTGCTCTGGGAGCGCGTGCGGGACATGAGGGTGCTGGTGCAGAAGAGAGCCAGAATCAAAGTCGAGAGAGAAAGAAACGTTAGGGACGAGTACGCCCAGAGGGGTGCTACATCTCTAGAGCCCCCGGTGGCGATCTGGGAAGTGTTGGCTTCTGATAGGTACAGGGAGACGGCGGCAATTGTGCCGATTCCAACCATTGTCGTCAGGCTGCGTAGGCGATGAATATGCATGTCCAGCCGTCCGTACGCGTTGAATGAATCTAGGCGGTCACCGCAAGCCGCAATAAGCGAATGGGAAAGGAAATGCGGAATGTAGTACCGACATTCAGCTTGCTATCAACCGTCAGCGATCCACCGGCTTCGTCGACGATGCTATAGCAAATCGATAAGCCAAGGCCTGTGCCTTCACCCGGCTCCTTGGTCGTAAAAAATGGGTCAAATATGCGGCTTCGCTGCTCTGCGGGAATGCCGACTCCCGTGTCGGAAACTTCAAAGATGACCCGCGCTTCGCCACCCTTGCTGTCAAAGAGACGCGACCGTAAGCTGAGGACGCCACCATCGGGCATGGCGTGGAAAGCGTTCTGAATCAAATTGAGAAATACTTGGATCATCTTATTGCGGTCGCCCATGACGGTGACTTCTTCCGCATGCCAATCTTCTTCGACGTCGACGTCGTTGCGATTCATCCCGACCTTGGCAAAACGCAAGGCTGTTCGAGCGGCGCCGATGAGATCGACGGCTTGCGGCTGATCGGCGCGATTTGCCGGACGCTTGCGGGCAAAGTCGAGCAGATTCTCGACGATCGCCTTGCAGCGTTGTGTCGCATTAAGAATCTCTTCCACATCTTGAAAATGACGATCATCCGGCGCCATCTCGCGGTGAATCATTTGTGCAAAGACCATGATCCCCGATAGCGGATTGTTCAGCTCATGGGCGACACCTCCGGCTAACAAGCCAATGCTGGCGAGTTTCTCGCTCTGCAAAAGCTGCTCTTGCATTTGACGAGCTTCGGTTCGATCACGATACACCTGTACGACGCCGCCCATGGATCCATCGGGCTCAATAATCGGTTGTGAGGTGACTTCGTAATAGCGCCCGGTTCGTACTTCGTTCAAGCTCCATTGCTGTGACTCCGCGCTTGCCCCTGTTTGCTGCATGTTGCAGCCCGGACAAGGAGCGTTGCGGCCAGCAAATACGGCGTAGCAGGACTTGCCGATAATGTCTTTCACATCTTGGTTTGCCAGGCGTCCCATTGCTTTGTTGGCCTTTGCGATGGTGTAATCGTTCTGCACGATCATCATGGGATCGACGAGAGCATCGATCATAGCCATCCACTGACGCTTTAAGTCTTCAACAAACTTGATTTGATCTTCGGTCGGTTGCCCAGCAAGAGCACTTTTACCAGCACGAGTCATCGGAGCCTCAGAATATGGTTCGTGACGCTAAAGATTTACAGTGTCTGATTCGGTAGAGATGGTGTTTTGCTAAAGCACAGGCGGAAAAGAGGCGGGGGCTTACGCCCCCGATAGACTAGTGGGCAAAGGATACGTTGCCGGAATCTACCTCGGTTTCGGTGATTTTTCGCAACTTCTCAAAGAGATCATCTTGGGCGTCAGCCTTATCGGTGGGCTTTCGCCAAACCAAGGTGTGGATCAGTACCTTATCCATGTGTTCCACTGGGATGATGGTAAGATCCTTCAGTGCTTCCTTGGGAATATCCTCGATGTCCTTTTCATTATCCTTCGGAATGATAATTCGCTTGATACCGGCGCGATGAGCGGCCAAAACTTTTTCCTTCAGACCGCCGATCGGAAGGGCTCGACCGCGCAAGGTGATTTCACCCGTCATAGCCACGTCTTTGCTGATGGGGCGACCGGTTAAGGCACTCGTCAAAGCCGAGGCCATGGCAAGACCAGCACTGGGGCCGTCCTTGGGGATGGCGCCTTCGGGAACGTGAATGTGGATATCAAAGTTCTTGTAGAAGTCTTCGTCAATACCAAGGAAAGTCGCACGAGAACGCACGTAACTAAGGGCGGCCTGGGCTGACTCCTGCATCACTTCGCCGAGCTTACCCGTGATCGTGGTTTTGCCTTTGCCGGGCATTAGGGCGATTTCGATATCGAGCAGATCACCGCCAACTTCCGTCCAGGCCAAACCTGTGCACATTCCGATTTCATCATGCTCTTTCTGGCGACCGACGCGGTAGCGGCGCGACCCTAGATACTTCTGCACGGACTTTTCGGTGATGGTTTCGGTAATGGTGAAATCGCTAGGTACTTCGCTCTGCTCAGATTTGGCAGCATCGGCGCTGCGGCCAGCGGCGCCAACCGCAGGAGGAGCCGTCTCACTGCCTTTTGCTTTGCCATCTGCCTTGCTGGGAGCCTTCAAGATTCCAGCTTTTTTCATATGCTTGCGCGCGAGTTTGCGACAGATGCTCGCTAACTCACGCTCCAGATTTCGAACACCAGCCTCACGCGTGTAGTAGCGGACAATCTCGGAAATGGCCCCAGGCGTGAATTTCACGGTGTCATCGTCCAAGCCGTTTTCAGTCAGCTGCTTCTTCACCAGGTATTGTTTGGCAATGTTCAGCTTTTCAGTTTCCGTGTATCCCGACAGCGAGATCACTTCCATGCGGTCCAGCAACGGCCGTGGAATGCTGTGCAAGGAATTGGAAGTTGCCAGGAACAAAACTTTCGACAGGTCGTAATCAAGATCCAGATAGTGATCGACGAAGGTCTTGTTCTGTTCTGGGTCGAGTACTTCAAGCAGAGCTGAGCTTGGGTCGCCACGGAAATCATTGCTTAACTTATCAATTTCATCGAGTAGGATAAGCGGGTTCGATGTCCCAGCCTTCTTGATGGCCATAATGATCTTGCCGGGCATGGAGCCGATGTAGGTGCGGCGATGACCACGTATTTCAGCTTCGTCACGCACGCCACCGAGAGACATGCGCACGAATTTACGGCCTGTGGCATCGGCGATGCTCCGCGCTAAAGATGTCTTACCTACGCCAGGAGGCCCTACTAAGCATAGAATCGGGCCTTTCAGGCGGTCGACGAGCAAGGTGACGGATAGATATTCCAAGATGCGATCTTTGACCTTTTCTAGGCCGTAATGATCGCGAGCCAAGACTTCCTCAGCAAAACCGATGTCGCGAATTTCATCAGAAAACTCTTCCCAAGGTAGGGATAAGACGGTGTCGATGTAGCTGCGGACGACGGTCGCCTCTGCCGACATTGGGGACATCATCTTCAGCTTGCGCAACTCCTTATTGAGCTTTTCGCGAGCTTCTTCTGTGAGCTTCTTTTTCTTGATCAGAGACTCGATCTCTTGCAGCTCGGCGCGGCCTTCATCGCGTTCGCCGAGCTCCTTCTGAATCGCCTGCATCTGCTCGTTGAGGTAGTACTCTTTTTGCGTCTTTTCCATCTGCCGCTTCACACGCGCGCGGATCTTCTTTTCCACGCGCATGATTTCGATCTCAGATTGGATGAAGCCGTATAGTTCTTCTAACCGGACGCGCGGGTCGGTTTGTTCGAGCAAACGTTGCTTATCTTGTAATTTTAGATTGGTCAGATGCGCCACGAGGGTATCGGCAAGCTTTGATTCGCTTTCGATGGAGGCGATAGACAGGAGCATCTCAGGAGGAATGCGCTTGTTTAGGCGGACGTAATTGTCGAATGACATTTTTACCGTGCGGACAAGAGCTTCGTTCTCCACACCATTCGACTTCACCTCTTCCAGATTTTCTGCTTCTACGAAGAAGTAATCGTCGGTTTGGATGTATTCCAGAATGCGGGCACGACGCTGGCCTTCTACCAGAACTTTGACTGTGCCATCGGGCAAACGCAACAACTGTAGAATCGTCGAGATAGTACCTACCTGATAAATCTCGTCAGAAGTTGGATCGTTTGTCTTGGCTTTGATTTGAGCGGCGAGCAAGATCTCTTTATTGCTGGCCATAGCTTGTTCGAGGGCCTGAATCGATTTGTCGCGACCGACAAATAAAGGCACCACTGTTGTTGGAAAAACAAGGATGTCGCGCAGTGGGAGCAGCGGAATCTTAATGGCTTTCCCTGCTGGTTTCTTGCCCGCTGGATCGTCATGCTTGGTCGTGCTCATGCTGCTGATCCTCTCTCGGCGCGTCGGCGCTGCTGTAGCCCGCTGCCGCGACTAAACGTCCAATGTTTGTCGAGATTTATTGCTCTGGGTATTCTAGCGCAAAAGGATGGCGGGAGAAAAGAAATATTAGGGGGGGAGGGCCACTTGCCCAACCCCGCCTCCACGACTACTTACCTGGCCCCACCGCAACCGTTGGTTCGCTTTTTGCTTTGTTGGCATTGGCGCGAGCCTCAGCTGCTTTCTTTTCTTCTTCGGAACGGTATACCAGAATGGGCTCGGCGCTGTTCAGAACGCACTCCTCAGTAACCACGACTTCCTTGAGCTCAGTTTGGCTCGGCATCTCATACATGACGTCCAACATATTGGCTTCGAGAATGGAGCGCAAACCGCGGGCGCCTGTCTTACGCTTGATCGCCTCTTTCACCACGGCACGCAGCGCACCCTCGGTGAATTTCAGCTCCACCCCCTCGTAATCAAACAGCTTCTGGAATTGCTTGATGATAGCATTTTTAGGCTTGGTCAGGATTTCGATCAACGCCTCTTCGGTGAGTTGCTCAAGGGCGCAGACCACGGGCAGACGGCCGAGAAATTCTGGAATCATCCCGAACTTCATCAAATCTTCGGTCTGGACTTTTGCTAAAAGCTTCGAAACATCTTTCTTGGTTTTGGAATGAATTTCTGCACCAAAGCCCATCGCCGAAACTTCGATACGCGAGGCAATCAGATCTTCCAAGCCAGCAAAGGCACCGCCGCAAATGAACAGGATGTTTGAAGTATCCACTTGTAGGAATTCCTGCTGCGGATGCTTACGACCACCGCGTGGCGGTACGTTGGAAATGGTACCTTCGATGATTTTCAACAAAGCCTGCTGCACACCTTCACCCGAAACGTCGCGGGTGATGGATGGGTTATCGCCTTTGCGAGCGATTTTGTCGATTTCATCGATGTATGCGATGCCGCGTTGCGCTTGTTCCACGTCGTAATCGGCATTTTGCAGCAAGTTGAGAATGATGTTTTCCACGTCTTCGCCCACATAACCAGCCTCGGTGAGGTTCGTCGCGTCGGAGATCGTGAAGGGTACGTTCAGGATGCGGGCCAGAGTTTGCGCCAACAGCGTCTTACCGCTACCGGTGGGACCGATCAGTAGGATGTTGGACTTCGACAGCTCGACATCGTCTTCCTTGGCTTTGCTGTCGATACGCTTGTAGTGATTGTGTACGGCAACGGACAAGATCTTTTTGGCGCGCTCTTGGCCGATGATGTAATCATCAAGAATTTTCTTGATATCCTTGGGATTCGGCACCTTGCCCGTAGGATTGAGGAGCTCCTCTTTTTCCACTTCCTCCGCAATGATGTCATTGCAGAGCTGGATGCACTCGTCGCAGATGTACACATTCGGTCCCGCGATCAGTTTCTTCACTTCTCGCTGAGACTTGCCGCAGAAGCTGCAGTGCAATCCGCTGTCCTTGCCGGCCATATATTTAACTCCTCACCTGAAGGATAAATCGTTCGTTATGCTTTTGCGCCCTTGGGTGCTGGCACTAAAACTTCATCTACCATGCCATACTCCTTTGCCTGCGCCGCAGACATAAAGAAATCGCGGTCGATGTCGTCCAGAATCTGGTCTTTCGACTTGCCGGTGTGCTTCGCCAGGATCTCGGACATGCGGTCGCGCAGCATGATGGCTTCGCGCGCGGCAATATCGATGTCAGTCGCTTGACCACCGGCACCGCCAATTGGCTGGTGAATCATGATGCGCGAATTCGGCAACGCATAGCGCTTACCGGGGGTCCCAGCTGCAAGCAGCCAGGCACCCATGCTGGCACATTGGCCGATGCAGTAGGTGCGAACCGGGGGACGGATGATCTGCATACAGTCATAAATGGCCATACCAGCCGTCACCGAACCACCGGGGGAGTTAATATAAAAGTGGATATCTTTTTCTGGGTCCTGACTTTCCAGGAACAGGAACTGGGCCACGAGAACGTTGGCCACTTCGTCCATGACTGGAGAGCCGAGCATGACAATTCGGTCTTTCAGCAAGCGCGAGTAGATATCGTAGGAACGTTCACCGCGGTTGGTTTGTTCGACGACAATAGGAATCAGGGCCATAGGTGGTACTCCATTACCAAAGCCGAGCCGGCTTTTCTCATCTTTCTGCAGCTATTTTCAACAGTTGCCGGCAGTAGTCATCTCGGAACCTTATGCCAATCACCTGTCAAAGACAAGCTGGTTCATGACCAGTCATCGACGGTGGGTTGGGAAACTTTAGTGTGCATCGCGAGATCGAAAAAGAAGTGACCATAACCAGGTTGAATGTGCCTAAATCATGGGCATTAGGGAAAGTTGCCCGTCGGCAAAATAAATCGAGGGCTGATGAACCGTTGCAACTCGTACGGCCAGCAGCCCTCAATCGCATGGGATGTTGTCAAAACACTAAATCTTGCGCGGAATCTCTGTGACGTTTGCCTGATCAATCAAAAAGCGCAGAGCCTTTTCAAAAAGCAGGTTGTCGCGTACTTGATTTGCCATCCGCGACTTCAGCTGCTGGATGAGCGCTTGGTTTTGCTCATTCAACTCGCCACCGCCGAGCATTTTGCCAAAGTGGTCGTCCAAGTCATCATCGGTCACCTTCAAGTTCTCTTTGCGGGAGATCTCGAGCAATAGGAGAGTGTTCTTGGCCTGGCGCTTGGCACTATCCAGGAAGCGACCGCGGAACTCTTTGTCCTGCAGGGCGTGTTCCTTCTCTTTCTTATTATCCCACTTCATCTGGTTGATCATGCTGTCGATCACTTGGTCGACGATGGCAGGCGGCACTTCAAAATCGAACTTCTTAACCATTTGATCGAGGATTTGATTCTCAATTTGCTGCTTGCGGTTGTTTTGGGATTCGTACTCCATGCGCGTCTTCAGATTGTTGCGCAATTGTTCGAGGGACTCGATGCCCAAGTCTTTAGCAAACTCGTCGTCCAAGTTTGGCAAAATCAATTCTTTCAGATCATGCAGAACGACGTTGAACGTCAGCTTTTGTCCTGCGATTTCCTGGTCGCCAAAATCCTTTGGCAGCTTCACTTTGATGGATTTCTGCTCGCCGGTACGCATGCCCAATAGATCTTTTTCCAAATCCGGCAGCAGCTGCTCTTGACCGAGTTCGACGGCAATCTTTTCGGCCTTGAGGCGCTCAAGTTCTTTGCCGTCTTGGTCAACTGTATAGCTGATGGTGGCGACGTGGCCTTTGGCTGCTTTCGTGTCTGCCGAGTCGACGGGCTTATTCTTGGCGTGTTGGCGTTGCAGGTGCTCCAACTCTTTCGCCATCAGCTCATCGTTCACGACCATCACTTCGGCGGTGGCGGTTAGGCCTTTGTAACCATCAATGGCGATCTTCGGCAAAATATCAACCAGAGCCGAAAAGGCGTACTCTTTACCTTCCTGGGGCAAGTCGGTCGTTTCGATGACCGGCGAGGCCACCGGCTGGACATTGTTCTCTTCCAAGGCGCCGAACAGCGATTCGCGAACTAATTTCTGAAAGACATCGCCAGCAACGGATGCGCCGTAAAACTTGCGGATAATATTCAGAGGTGCCTTGCCCTTGCGAAAGCCGCGGAGGTCAGCCTTGCGACGAATCTCATTGAACATAGCGTTAAAGGCCGCATTCACTTCGTCGGCGGGAAAGGCGACGGTGACGCGGCGCTGAACGGGATTTAACTCTTCGATGGACGCCTTCATTTAACTAGCTCCAAGTTGTGGCGTTTGCAGGAATTTTTCCATTTTAGCCCAAAAGTCGGCTGATTATATTGATCGGCCCCTAATTGTCAAAAAGGATTTGGTGTTTGTTGGCCAGTTGGTCAATAATGGTAGGCATAAGTTTCCTAGCAAAATTCTCTCAGTGTTTTCCGTTCGATGGCCGTACTTTCAAGGAGGAAAGTCCATGTCTCGTCCCATTCAACGTTATTTTTCGTCCCTCGGGCTGGTGCTTGCTGCCGCCCTGGGCGGGAGTGATGCGGCGTTGGCCCGTGTTACGACCGTGCAAAATGGAGCCAAAACTACGATCGATGTTCGCTTGGAGGGATTGGATCTGAGTGCGTCGCGGATGGACGGCCAGAACTTTGTGCTCCCACAACTTCGGGGTGCGGACGGCCACGAAGGCGTCTTGTACCGCGTCGGAGCCCCCGCCATCCCGGTGGTGCGCTTTTTGGTGATCGGCCAAGTGCGGGTGCAAACGGGTGCTGAAACCGATCAAGTGCTGACCGCGACCACTCCGGTGGCTCCCGTGCAGCCATCGCGGGTGAAGTTACCAGGCAAGGACCAGCCTTTAGCGTTTGACGCCAAGGTTTATGGCCAGGACAGTGCCTACCCCCAGCAACAATATAGTGTTGAGCCAGCCGGGTCGGTGCGCGGCCAGGCGCAATACCTGGTAACTCTGTTTCCCATGCGTCTCAATCCGGTGAGTGGCAGCTACTCCTGGACAGAAAACTTCCAAGTTACGGTTGAAGCGCAAGGTCAGGCGAAGAATACGGGGGCCGACACCTACGTGTTCGTCGTAGGTAACGCACTGAAAGGCAGCCCGTCCCTGGCTGAGTTTGCAGCGGTGAAATCGCAGCTTGGCTATACGGTCCGCCAACTCGTCGTCGGCGAGGACGTGAATACTCCGGATGACATCCGAGCTGCTTTGCAGGGAATCTATCGCGATCCAGCCCTAAATTTGCAGCACGTTTTGGTCGTGGGTGATGCGGAGTTGGTGCCAGGACACAGCTCAGGCGTGATCAACGGTGTTACCGATCACTATTACCGCGCCATCGACACGGATAACTATGCGACGGACGTAAACGCTCCAGACGTGGGTGTTGGTCGTGTATCGGTCAAGACGGAAGCGCAATTGGCCATCGTGCTGGGTAAGTTCCAGCGTTACACCCGTGGAAACTTTCAAAACGAAGGGTGGCTGGAGCAAATCGGTTTTATTGCCACCGATGACCGTTGGCAAGTAGCAGAAGGTACGCATAACTACGTCATCAATACTCATACGAAGAAATCAAACCACACAGGTGTGTTTCCCAGCAATCCGATGGTCGGCGGTGATCAGCTCTATGCCATCACGCATCGCGTACCGGATGCAAAGGTGCACGAAGTAATGAATAGTGGTCGCACCATCATCAACTACTCAGGACACGGCAGCAACACGTCGTGGGCTGGTCCAAATGTTTCGCAAGCGAATGTACGCTCCATGCAAGATCCGGACGCGCTGCCATTTGTCATTTCGAACGCATGCATTACCGGTAACTTTCGCATCGAAGAGTCCTTTGGCGAGACGTGGCAGCGGCACCATGCTGGCGCCATCATGTTCTGGGGCTCCATGGACAACACCTACTGGGACGAGGACGATGTACTCGAGCGCGCCATGTACGACGCCATTTTCCGCGACAACCGTTTGAATTTTTCCGATTTCACGGGCTACGCGCTGAGCGAAGTTTGGAAGTACTACGGTGGTGCTGGCAAGAGCAGGTACTATTGGGAAACTTATGTGACGTTTGGCGATCCGAGCTTGAATCTGCGCACCATGCGCACGCAGCGTTTGAGCTTGGACGGTCCGGATGCGATTCCTGTGGGCATGAACGAGGTTCAATACACGGTGACCAATGATGCGGGCGAGCCGGTTGCTGGTGCGCGTGTTGCCTTGACCATCGAAGGTCGCAGCGCGGCCTGGACCGCGGTCACCAATGCTGATGGTGTCGTGACGTTTTCGGCGCAAGAGTTAGCTGGCGAACCGGCACGCATCTCGGCGGCAGTCGATGCGCCGAATGCGCAGCTCATGACTAAAGATGTGGATGTGATCGCTGCAGACGCACCGTTTATCGGACTTTCCAGTTTTACCATCAACGGTCGCGATCATGCTGCGATTTATGCGGGCGAGACGATCAACGTCGAGCTCAATGTCAAGAATCTCGGATTGCAGCCCACCGCTGGCGGTCGTTTGCGAGTGGCGGGAGTGGGTGGCCCGGTACAAGTCCTGCAAGGTGAGGTTGCTGTACCTGAGTTGGCCAGTGGTGCCCAATCGGCGCTGAGTGCGCCACTGACCTTGCAAGTGAGTTCAGCTGCAACGGCGCAAGATGCCGTGCGCATCGAGTTTTCCTGGGAAACGGTAGAGGGTGTGAGCAACAAGTTCGCGGTCACCCTGCGCGTGGTGCGGGCCCAGCTGGATGTTGTCGGAGTCGATTACGGCAGCGAATTAGCGCCGGGTGAAGGCGGGATTCGACCTGGCGAGTCTGGCCTGATGTACGTCACTATTAAGAACTCCGGCAATGACATGATCAAAGTGGGTGAGGTGAGTGCCAGTGCCAATGGCGGCGCGTGCGTGGACAGTGCCGAGGGATTGCTCCTGGTGCGCGATTTAGGTCCAGGTGATTCCATGCGGCATCCCCTGGCGATCGATGTGGCGATCAACCGCGCTTGCCGCAACGGCGATATCGGTGCGCTAACAGTTGCTGGTCATTACGAAACAGCGAGCGGCAATCTGACCTTGGCCAGTGCGGTGAACTTCATCGTCGGTCAATCATCGATTCAGAACGCCCAATTCAGTGGCGCCTTGGCGATCCCGGACAATGCGCCGGCAGTGACGCAGGTGATCAACGTGGCGAGTGATGGTGTCATTGTCGATCTGGGTGTGCATGTGAAGATCACTCATACTTATATCGGCGATTTGATCGTGGCCTTGGTGCATCCGGATGGCACGCGTATTCCTCTGCACGAGCGCGCTGGTGGCAGCGAGGACAATATCGACCGAGTGTACGGCATGGGCGGCGAGGATCTCCCGCCCCTAAAGTCACTGATCGGAAAGAACGCCATGGGCGCTTGGCAGGTGGAGGTGCAAGACGCCGCTACCGGTGATCTGGGCACGCTAGATGCCATCGAGTTGAGGGTCAAAGGCTACTTCTAGAGAGCGCATACATCCGAAATGCAAAACGCGAGCTGCCGGTGACGGGAGCTCGCGTTTTTGTATCTTGTCGAACTATGTTGGCGGAAAGAGCGAGATCAGAATGTCTTCATCGCCAGGGTGCAAGAAAGTCGCGACGGCATCGTGCCAATCAAAGCGTTGAACCTGAGCCGCCGGGTACTTATCAGTTCCGGTCCCGAGATTCAAATTGATGAGCGGAACCTCGCTTGGCGGCGCGATGATGAGCACATAAAAGTGTCGGTTACTTTGCATTTGTTGGTAGCTGACGATCTGATTGATATGGGTCAATCCTTCAATTCCTTCGCGCGCCGCCAAGATGATCACTGCTCGGCCAGTGTTATCTACGCAATTTGTTAAGTCAAACAGCGGCAAGCTGGAGTTTCGACCCTGAAAATTCATGGTTCCGTGAGTGACAAACGCATAGAAGCAACCGCTCAAACTTCGGATCACATCCGACGGCCAGACGACGGAGTTCTGGCTGACCGCAACTGCTGTTGTTTTGTCTTGCGACCCAGTCGCGAGGTTGGCAGGCAAGTCGCGAAGATCCGGATGATCGGCATCTGTGATTTCTCCCAGAGCGACTGCATCTTGATAGGCGCTTTCGCGTTCAATGGCATTAGAAGACGGCAGGCACGCCAATGCTGTTTCCCAAGTCAGAGGCATCGTGAGTGGATTGGTGCCCTCGGCACATCCCAGCATTCCAAACGTCATCGCCTCGACGGTCGGCTGAAAAAAGTCGACCCAATCATGTGCCAAATGGATAATGGTGGCACGCTCGAGAACTCTTGGTGACGTAATCTGGGTGAGTGGATTGAAGATGATTTCGCTCAAGGCAAACGCGGTCAGTTTTCTAAAGACGATGGTGCCGACTTGCAAGGTTCGGCTGAACACGCGGAGAAGCGGCACACCCGGATCCGATGAGCCGGATTGATCTATTTGGTCTGGATCGCTATCATTAACGCCGTCTCTTTGCGACGCTCCATTGAGATTCACGCTGGAGCCTGACGCCCGCGTCGTGCCAGCCATTTCCACATTACCTGACACACTGCAGTTATTGTTGCTACAAAGCTCAGCAGCCACTTCCACGACGATAGATGCAGCCAGCCCTTGCAAGGCTGCCCCACTGGAACTTGCGGATAGCGTGTAGCTGCCAGCGGGCAGTGCTTGAACGAAAGTTACGGTGACGCTTCCTGTTCCACCGGACGCCTCGCAAGATAGGAGGGCATCTTCCAGATAGAAAGTTGCGGTGCTGCAGTTCAAGCCAGCGCCGACGAGAGTGACTTCAACGCCCGATGTGTCTGCGGGCAATGGGTCTGGGAAGTAGTAGGCAATATTAAAGCTGGACGAGTTGAGACTATTTCCTGTGACCAAGATCTCGCCGGTCTCACTTCGTGTAATATCGTTCTTGTTACAGTAACTGCCTAATACCGCCAGGGTGATAAACCCCAGAACCGAGACGGTCCGCTCCCTACCTCGGCGATGTAGTTGCTGAAAGGTCACAAAGACTCCTAATGCGCTACAGACATATCTCGGACTTCCTGAACCAAACTTGAGCATGGCTTGATATCGCTTCGAAAAATCTGAGATAAGTCAATATATATAGATTGTTATGTGATTCTGGCGGAGGTTGAGACTTATGTCATTTGCACCGTGCGCCGATTCTCTACCGAAGCCTTTCCGCAACGTGCGGAAAATCATTAAGAATTCGAGATTGGTTGCGTGGGCAATTTTCAGTCCAAAAAAATTTCCATCGTGAGCTGCCTATGGTGTTGGATACCTATCGTCTTTGCTTGGCAGATTGTTCTGGCGTGGCCAGCACTGCAAGTTGGGATCTTGGCGGACAACGATAGTGTCGCCAACTTAAGCTACGTCCAGCTTCTGATGGACGAACCATGGCAGACGTCTGGCTGGCTCTGGCGTTGGAATGATCGATTCAACGGTGGCGCTCCTTTCCTCCTGTTCAACGTGCCGCCAGGCTTTCATCTGTTGGCTGCGGCTGCTGGCAAGATGGTCGGCGACGCGCGTACGGGAATGCTACTCGGCTTGTTTCTCGCCTATTTTGCCAACCCATGGACTTGGGGGTATTTGGCACGAACGATCTTTGGGGGTGGGGCGCGAATATGCGTGGCAACTGCTGCGGCTGCGAGTCTGGTAACCAGCGAGCTTTTTGGCCTATCATTTCTATTTGCCAACGGCATGTGCAATGCGGCGTTCGCTTCCGCATTCATTCCCTTGGCAATCGCCTTGGTACTGAACGTATGCCGCTCTGATGCGCTGAAGCGAACACAACTTGGCGCAGCTGTCTCGGTTTGCTCAATGCTGCTGCTCACGCATTTGGGATCCACCTACATGGTCGGCTTTGGCGCGGCTCTTCTCATGTTATTCGGAGCGGGAGGCCAATTCCCAAATCGTCAGCTGATCTGGCGGTGCTGTAGCCGATTTGTGTCTGTCTGGATCTTCGTTGCCTTGATCACCGCATTCTGGTGGCTACCATCAAGTCTGTATGTTGAATCGCCTGATGTTTCGAATACCTGGTTGCGGAGTCCTGAATTTGTTTGGCGCTATTGGCAATCGGGACAAGCTATTTCGGGTTCCGTAAGCTGCTTTGCAGAGCGGAAGCATGTGGTAACGCCTTTCGGTGGCTATCCAGCCATGCTTTTGGCGCTGGCAGCCTTGGGCTGGTTCTGGCGTAGCTGGCAAGTGCGTGCCGTTGGGATCTTGCTGCTGGCGGCCGCATGGGTGACACTGGGGCCATCGTTCGCAGGTCCCTTGGTCAGCATGCCGGGGTATACGACTTGGCACTACTTTCGAATGACAACCTTGGCTGTTGGAGCCGTCATTCTTCTAGCTGGCAAAATGTCGGTTCACCTCGCTACCCGGCGCCTTGGCGTGGTCGTTCTAGCGCTCTTGGCTGCAGTTACCGCTCGAGATGCCCTCCGATTACGCGCTGTCATCGAATACGATCAGGCATATCCAGACTTTCTGAGGGAAGTGGACGCCGTCGCCAGTTTTCTGAAATCTGCCGATGCCAAGCCCGGTCGAATCTATTCTGAGTTTTATATCGACCTAGAAGTTCCCAGCGTCAACTATCTGCGGCATCGTTTGCCGATCTTGTCAGGTCGGGACGAAATTGCAGGTTGGGTCATCGAGAATTCACCGATTAGTCTGAGCTTATTGCAAACGGGCGCTATGTGGAGCACTGTGGCGCCGATGCTCGAGCTGGCAGCCGGCTATAGCGTGCGTTACATCGTTGCCGTGAGTCAACCAGCCAAAGGCCTGTTGCAAAAAGATAGTCGCTGGCATGAGGCCAAAGTATTCGGCCGGATAACTGTCTTTGAGCTCGTAGACCTGCTGGCGCCGCCCTCGCCAAAGTTAGTGGGTGAAAATTTTGTCGTTGAACACGAAACGCGGCGATTTTCAGGTAATTACCGCTGGGTCATAACGACTCCAGAAGTATCCGAAAGTCTTTGGCAGCTCCATCACGCGTGGAGCCCCACCTGGCAAATCCGCGTGGACGATATGCCTGTGGCTTATGAGCGGACAGCTCAGGGAACGATGCTGATTCGCGTTCCGGCGTTAGCAGCGGGCTCACATGTGGTGCATGCGACTTGGACGGCAGGGAGTCGAGAGTGTTGGGGGATCATCACGAGCTTGTTGGGGTTGAGCTTTTTCTTGCTCTTGCTATTGCGCAATCAGCTTTGGGCAGCCGCTGCATTGGCCGCTCGATGGAGCCCGCCACGAACAGCATTACTTCTGACCGCAGGGGGAATGGCCACCTACGTTGCGGTGAGCTGGGTGACTTATCAGTCTCCGCATGCGCCCTCCATTACGGGCGGTTTGCACGGTTTGGTGCCTTTTGATCGGATTCGGTTTGGAGTTTACAACAGTGACAGTATGCTAGCGCCGAACCACATCATGGGTGACCGCTGGCAGGCAGCAGAGATTCGTGAAGGAAAGAGTGGCCGCGTCTTGCAAGCAAATAAAGGCATTGGGGCGAGCCCAGACGTATCTTTGGCGGTGGGGCAAAAGGGTCAGCGTTCGATCTCGGCGGACTTTTCTCGAATTGGCCCTCATGGCGACTTGGCTGCATTTGATGCATCGGCGGCCCCCATCCGCATCGGTTTCAGCGGTCGGCAGCGTGAATTGCCGAAGACGTGGCATGAATGGCGACCCCATGAACCTGTTGTCATCCCCGACGACGTCGTACCCTATGATCGCTTGCGGCGTGGTATTGTCATCTATGCTTGGATCCAATCCGCAAGCCCACTCTGGTTTGAGACACTCTCGGTCAACTCTCCTCTGCACTATGTTGACGGCGAGGCTCTAGAGGGTAGCAGCCTTGGGCGAATGGGATCGGTTTACTACACCCAGCATCCGCAAGTTGTTGGTCATAACGGATTGGCCGCTTATATACATCAGGCCAATGATCAGGGCATTGCCCTGGCGCGATTTCCCACCCGTGTGCAGCCCGCTGGCTGCTTTGAACTGTTTGGAAGTATGGGAGTACGCAGTCACGGAAATGCCGCCATTTTTGAACTCAACGTGGCGCCCGTATTGACAAAGGATCGGCCAATCAGCAAAGTTTTGTCTGCAAGCGCTCGACCCAGACTGCGCCTTGAGTCGCTCGGGATCTACCATCTATCGAATCAGTTTCCGCTTGTGGTGAGGCTTCGTGGTGACGAGGCGAAAAGAGCCCGTGGAAGTATGGGGGCGTTCATCGACTACTTCATCTTCGAACCGCTGCCTGACGAAATCTGTCAAAATGCAAAACCGATGTAAGCCATGCCCAACTCAAACTGCAGTTGGCGGCTGAGGGCGTCGGCGACGACGTCCACGGGCTCTTTGCCGGCTTCGAAAACATCGGGGTCGGCGGCGTTGACTTTCTTCTGTTCGCTGACCGTCGGGGTATTGGACAGGAACATATTGTAGCCAGCGGCATCGACGCCGAAGAAGAAACCGCCAGGCGTCACATACTGATAGCCGATGGAGGCTTTGCCAAGCACGGCACCTGTCGAGTATTCAACGGTGTACGCCTCATCCTTTGGGTTGATAAAGCCATATTCCCCAGAGATGCTGGCGTAGCCCACGCCAGCAGCAAGATAGAGCCCTTGAAAGATAAATACGCGTGCTTTGAGGTTAGAATCGAGAACGGTGTAGGAGAGGAACTCGCGTAGATCCGTGTCTCCGCCTTCGGCTGCGGCTTCGTTGGTGCCGAAGACGAATTGGCCCACCAATTGAAAATACTTATTGGGAGCGAAAAATAACTCGCCACCGCCGCCAAAGGTGGAAAAATAAAACCCCCCAACGCCAGCAATACCAATGGATTTGTGCTTTGAACTGGAGCCGGTCGCCGCGGCTTTACTCTTAACCTTCTTCGGTGCGGCCTCTTCGGTAGTTGCGGCGCCCTTCTTCTTGCTGCCTTTCTTGGTAGTGGGTGCGGGTTCGGCAGCGGGTCCCTGTTCGGTCGTGGGAGCCTTCTTGCCCTTCTTCTTTTTTTTGCCAGAAGCTTGGGCCATCAGGATGGGCATGGATGCGGAGGCAACTTGTGGCAAGTCGCTGCCGACAATCGTGCCCGAGCTTGCCCGAGCGATGCCAGGAAGTGTGATTGCAATTAGTAAGATAGTGCGCCGCAAGAAATGGGCCCCCCAGGCTAGCACTGCAGGTACAGGTTTGTGCTAGGAATATTGTCCTGGAGGTGGCTGAATTTGTCAACAATTCTGGAAAATTGCAGCAAATTCAGCCGGGCTCATCGGGGCGCTCAGGGAATGCCACAAGCAGACTTAAGGCCGCTGACGATCTCGCTATCTGCGGAGATACTATCGAAATACACAAATGGTCCGGCCTCGGCGCAGCGACACATGTGCGTATCGACTTCCGTGAAGTACATGCCCCCAGGGAAGCTGTCGCAGGTTGAGGCAAACGTTGTTTCTCGCGATGGCCCTTGCGTGCCGCTGCCGGCAGCTGGCGGCGGATTGCCGGGAAACTGCCCTGGAATTAAGTTATCGGGCGTGGCTGGTCCTTGCGGGGTTCCTGGCGACTGCGCCGTATCGCCAGCACAGGCGGCCATAAATTTCTGCTTATCGATCTGGCCCTGGGCACTTAGGACATCGCGAGCGGTGAGGACGCGGCCCGTTCCTTCCTCGCAAGAGCAGGCTTGTTGATTGGGGCTCAGCAGGCCCTTTGCTTCCGTACAAAACTTGGCAAAGTCGCCTTGCAGGTTTACGCAGCTGCCGGCGGAGGACGCGCCAACGGCCACGGACTCAACGATACAAGTCAGCTGCTCGCCGGCGCTGACTTTGACTCGGAAAAGCGGTTGAATGCTAATGGGGGTATTGGCCTTGGCTACAGCCACAGATGAGGTGCCACCACCCGAAATCTCGACCGCGCGCAGCAGCAAACTGGGCAAGTGTCCGGCCGGAACGCCACTGGCTGTGATTTTCAGCTTGCCAGCTTCCATGGCCAAGGCGACGGAAAATGCCCCGGCGGTTTGCGTGCCATCCTCCGCAAGTTCCGAGTTGCCATAGGGGCGGCAGGCGAGCATGACAGTGCTGGCGATCATCGTAATAAGGAGATGGTGGTTCATCGACATGTCCAGTCTCCTCGGTTGATGGTTTTTTCAGTGGCGGTGACGACGCTCTTGGCCGTGCAAGTTTTCGCGGTGCTACCCACCGTGGCTTCGAATTGAACGCTCAGTTCCACCGGATAATCGATGTTGTGAACGGCACCAAGTGACACGGCGCTGGTAGCAGAGGCGGTCGGCGTCAAGGTATAGCTAACTCTGTTGACGTCGCGGGAAAACGTCAGATTGATCTTACCCGTAGCATCCAACGCCAGCTTGGCGGTGACATCCGGGTTGGTCGAGTTTGACAAGCCTGAAGGTCCGCCAATGGGCGCTGACGAGGGACCACTTGGTCCACTGCTCGGCCCCATCGGTGATGGGAAATTCGTGCTGGGAATGGGATTGCTGATCGTCGTGTTGTTGGTCGAAGGAAACGTCGTGTTTCCAAGCGGGTTCGTCGTCGGTGTGCCACCGATGCCGCCGATACTGCCGATGCCGCCACTGCTACCAGGAGGCAAGCCGCCCGTCGTCGGAAGGCCCGTATCCCACGGCTGCTGATAGGTCGGTGTGGTGCTTTGGGGTGGCCAGTTAGAGCTCGGCGTCGGGGCGACGTACGGCTTCTGCTGGTCGCGTTTGGTGGCGCTGATTTCCAATGGTTTGGCTTTGCGGTCATCGCAAGCGGAAAAAGCCAGGGTTATCGCCAGCAATGGCCATGGACGCAAGGTCCATTCTCGACAATTCCGTGTCATTTTTTTCGCTCTCCATGATTCCACTATGTCTTGTTTTCCGTATCGGCAAGTTGCGGGGAAAACTTGAGACAATTCGTTAAGTTCCGAGACTTACGCGAGGAATCAGCGCCTGATCAGCGCTTGCGGGCGAGGTAAAGACCATCGGAAATGTGCAAAAGCACTCGATCGACGCGTTCGTCGTTGGCGACCTTCAGGTTAAAGGTTTGAATGGCCTGCGTATCGGCATCGTCCTCAGCCGAACCCAGAACCCGACCACTCCACAGGACATTGTCGGCGACGATCACACCTCCAGGCCGTAACAGCTGCAAACACTTCTCAAAGTAATTGGGCATGTTGGTTTTATCGGCGTCAATGAACGCCATATCAAAGGTGCCGGCCCCAAATTGAGTATTTAGCGTTTCGAGTGATTGCAACGCCGGACCGTGCATGCTGACGATGCGGTCGCGCAACCCTGCTTCGGTGAAATAGGAACCCGCCTGCGCCAAGTGCTCTTGCGATAAGTCGAGTGTGTAAAGTTTGCCATCTGTTGACAGCGCACTCGCCATGCAAATGGCACTGTAGCCGGTAAAGCAACCGATCTCGATGATGCGTTGTGCGTTCATCGTCTTTGCCAGAAAGTGCATAAATGCACCCTGGTCGCGGCTGATTTGCATGCGGGCGTAGGGATGATGGCGTGTTTCCGCTTCGACTTTGCTGAGAATGGGGTGCGGCAGCGGGCAATTCGCCAGTACGTATTCGTACAAGGCGGGCGTCATCGGATTGGTTTTCATGATTTAGCGGTCCAGTCCTGCTTTGGCTATGGCCGCCAAGACCCGATGATTGGCGATAAACAGTGGCAGCTCTTTCTTTGCTGTGCGAAAGCCAATTTGCGTATTATTGACCTTCACCAGCTGAATCGGATCTTTCAGAGCCTTCAACAAGGGAAGTTGCTCTTTCCAGTGGCTGGTGTCAAGTCCCTGCCGATCGCCTTCAATAATGACTTCTTCAAAGGGAATGTTGACGGCGTCGTAGGCGGACTCTTGGACGAGGCGCTGCAAGGATACTAAGATATCGATCGCAGGCGCCGGAAAGCAGGTGATGTCCTTGTAAGTCGCCAGAAAGCCGTCGATGAACTCGACAAGCTTGCTCAGTGCGCCGCGATTTTGCAGCGACAAGACGGCATTGTTGTACTGGTCCGTCTTCGAGGAGATAATCCTCTCATTCACCAGCGTCTGCAGTGTGGTTTTCACCATTTTTGGTTCGATGCGAAAGATGTTGGCTAATTCCTTTTCGGCGGTTCCCGAATTGAGGCAAAAGTCCCGCCCCTCCTTGAAGCCATCCTTGTGCCATAGCAAATTCAACACGTGCAGCATCTTTCCCAGGGTTTCGTAGCGACCTTTTTGCCCCTTGTTTTCGGCTTCTAACTTCTGTAGCCGCGTGTTCGTATCGCGCAATCGCGACGAAAGTGAGCTCATGATGCTGACGAACCATTTGGGAATCTGTCGCATCAATTTTTGGAAATCGTCGTTGTTGATAACCGTCACTTCCGCGTCGGCCACAGCTCGCACCGAAGCCGAACGAGGCTTCTGATCGAAGAACGCCATTTCGCCGATCATGCCGCCGGCGCCGATGGATGCAAGTTTGACGTGATTGCCTTCGCGTTCGAGAAAGACTTCGAGCTCTCCATTGCGGACCAAGTACATGCCGTCAGCCGCATCTCCCTCTTTGAAGATGACTGAACCTTGCTTTACGACGACGTTCGATCCTGCCAAGGGACGCTCCCGACCCAAACAGTGGTGACTGACTCGTCATTATTTTCGGAAGCTGTGGCTTGATCCTTGAGGAAGAGTCGCCCCGCCAAGGGCGGGGCTTGGCGCTAGCGCGGCAATTCTTGGTAGTTTTCTAGCAGATTTTTCAGAGTCGCCAAGTACTTGGCGCCGCCCTCGCCATCGACGACGCGATGGTCAAAGGTCAGGCTGACCATCATCATCGGCCGAATGGTGATGCGGTCTTCATCAACCACCACGGGGCGTTTGACCACGGCGCCGATTCCAAGAATAGCGACCTGCGGCTGATTGATGATGGGATTGGAAGTCAAGCTGCCATAGCCACCCGGGTTGGTGATGGTAAAGGTGCCGCCGCGCACGTCGTCGGGTTTTAAGTTTTTGGTGCGAGCCCGCGTTACGAGTTCATTCAGGCGACGAGTGATGCCTAGCAGACTCAGCTCGCCCGCGTCCTTGATGACGGGGACGATGAGTCCGGTTTCAATGGCGACGGCGCAGCCTAGATTGATCTTGTCCTTGTACAAGATATCGTCGCCATCGACGGACACATTGACCATGGGGTGGGCTTTGATCGCCTGCACAGCCGCGTGTATGAAAAATGGCGTGTAGGTTAATTTAAAGCCTTCGCGGGCCTGAAATTCACCCATATATTTCTCGCGAATGGCGACGACCTTCTGCAGGTCGATTTCAAATACGGTGGTGACGTGCGGCGATGTGCGCACCGACCCCACCATGTGTTCGGCGGTGAGCCGACGGATCTTGCTCATTTTCTCGCGGCGTACGGGTACACCATCGAGGAGTTCCCGTCCGTCGGCGATCTCCGTCCGCACGCGAGAAATCTCGGGAGCGTGAGCGCGCGTCTGAAGAGATGAAGGAGTGCCAACGGGTGGGCTGCTTGGACCGGTTTCCATATGCTGTAACAGATCGCGTTTGGTAATACGGCCATGCAAACCGGAGCCGGTGAGGGCGCCAAGGTCGACCCCTTGCTCTCGCGCCATTTTGCGCACCAATGGCGATGACTTGACGTTTTGCGAGGTGCCATGTTGCAGGACGGACGACTTGCTCGCGAACTCGCTATCACTGCTGGCAGCTGTCATCACTGTCGACGATGAATCGGCGCGGTCCGCCAAAGGGGTACTGACCTTGATGGTGCTCTTCTGCATGCTGGGTGCGGTGGTGGCTCCCGACTTGCTGATTCGCGCTAAGAGCGCATTTACGGTGATGGTATCGCCTTCATTCGCCAGCGTTTCAACAATGGTGCCAGCCGATGGAGACGGAATCTCCGTATCCACTTTATCCGTCGAAACTTCAACGATGGGCTCGTCTTTGCCGATCGATTCGCCGGCCCTTTTTAACCAGCGGACGAGAGTGGCTTCATTTACGCCTTCGCCCATCAGCGGCATCAATACATCAACAACATCGTTTGCCATGGACTCATCCTTGCTGGTGTCAAACTACATGTGGATGGCGCCACCGATGGCAGCGTGCGCAGCTTCCATGGCGGTTTCCGAAATGGTTGGATGGGGATGGATAGCCATGCCCAGCTCATCAATGGTGGTTTCAAGTACCTTACCGACGACGTATTCGGCGATCATCTCGGTAGCTTTCGCTCCGATGATGTGCACGCCAAGGATCTCTTTGTATTTTGGATCGTAAAGAAGTTTGACGAAGCCTTCGGTCGCCATGTCGATCTTCGCCTTCGCCATCGGCGCGAAAGGAAACTTGGCACTCTTGTAGGCGATCCCTTTTTCCTTCAGCGTTTTCTCGGTCATCCCGATGCTGGCGACCTCCGGATAGCTGTAAATCGCATTTGGATTGGCTTGATAATCAATCACCTGCGGATGGTGACCCGCCATCACTTCCACGGCGTGCATGCCTTCGGCGGAAGCCGTATGGGCTAGCGCTGGCGTCGGAATGATATCGCCGATGGCAAAAACATTTGGGACCTTGGTGCGGTAGTGCTCGTCGACTTTAATGAAGCCGCCGGCTTCGCGCGGAATGCCGACGCGATCAAGGCCCAAGTCTTCGGTCACGGGCTCGCGACCGATCGACATCAGGACCTTTTCGAAAGACATGGCGTCTTTGCCTTCGACCTCGATGGTGACATTCTTGCCATTGTCCTTGACCGCTTTCAGCTTGGTGCTGGTGAGGATGGTGACATTTTGCTTCTTGATGTGACGGACGAATTCGGTGACCACTTCTTCATCTTCCGTCGGCAGTACCTGCGGCGCCATCTCGATGACGGTAACTTGGGTGCCGAAGCGTCCGAATAGGGACGCAAACTCCATGCCGACGACCCCTCCGCCGACGATGCACATGGACTTGGGAATATGATCGATGAAGAGTACGGTATCCGAAGTCAAAATGTTCTTGCCGTTGCTCTTGGCAAAGGGAAGTTCGCGGACGCGGGATCCTGTCGCCAAAAGCACGTTCTTGCTCTTGACGGTTTGTGTCGCGCCCTTGGTATCGGTTACGGCAACCGTGTTGCGATCAAGCAAGCGGCCGGTGCCTGTGAAGACGTCGATCTTATTCTTTTTCATCAAGAATAGAAGGCCCTTGCGCTGCTGATCAACGATCTTTTCCTTACGCGCCATGATCCTCGACCAGTCGTACTTGATTTCGCCGGCGTCAAATCCCAGTTCGTCCAAGTGCTTGAGCTTGTCGTAGGTCGTGGCCGCCGCCAAAAGGGCCTTGGTGGGGATGCAGCCGACATTCAGGCAGGTTCCCCCCAAATGCTGGTTTTTTTCTACGAGCGCCACCGTCAGCCCTAATTGGGCCGCTCGAATCGCCCCAACTTCTCCGCCCGGTCCCGCTCCCATCACCACAACATCGTACTGATCCCGCGCCATAAATTCCGTCTCCGCAATCTTTGTCCGAGCCAATCGTCTTCGGGACTTAAGTCTAAGGCGCTGTTATAGCAGCAATCATGGGAAATTAAACCATAAATCGGCTATAATTAAAGGTGTTGTGGGCCTTCTGCCGATAAGGCGTGTGGAAGAGAAAAGGAGCCAAGATATGGGTAAAGTGATTCCCTTCAAGGCGAAAGCGACGGTTTCCCCGGCCGCACAAAAGATGCTGGAAATTGCCGACGAAATCGATGAGGTGATCGTGGATCATGTGGTGACCGGCAAGCTTGATCCGAAGGATATGGCCGGACTATTAGCGCATCGCCTCGGGACGCTCATGCGTTGCGTTCCTGTCGAAGAGCGGCGGCAATTGCTGCATGTTTGCCAAGAGATCGCCAAGCGGCAGGCGGATTTATCGGGCGCGATCTAACTCGAGGTGCGAATGTTTCGAACGGTGGCAACGTGGCCCGCCGCCTGCCAATTTGTCAAAATTTCTCATAATAAATAATATTATAAAACCATAACAAATTGACCTTCTATTTAAAGTTGGTTATGAAAGTATTCGTTCATATATCCTTATCGCCCCCGCGTCGGATCAGGAAACGACATGCGCAGTTGGATGCGGCATTTGCCCTCTAAACGACCTCGGCAATTCCTTGCCGCACTTCTCCTTGTTTGCCTGGGTCACCTGCTGCTTGCCAGCGGTCAGCAGCACGCGAGCGCATTCGATGCAGACGTCGTCTTTGGTTCTGAGTTCGAGTCCGAGCGCAAAGGCGCGCGTCTGAAAAATTTCCCGGTCGAGTTACCTCTAACCGCGATGCCGCTGATCGACGCAGAGGATGGGTTTTGCGTTGCAACTTCCAGCCCCAATGCCAATATATTTGTCTCCGATTTAGCACATCTACTTCCCTGGTTGCATTGCTTGCCACCGCCGACCGGCGCTTAAGCCTCCTCTGTTTCCATTCCAAATAAATTAGCGACACGCGTGTTTGAGGGCAGCTCAGTTCTGCGAATCAGATCGGGTGTTGGCATTATCCGCAAGGAGTCTAACGTGTCTCGACATCATGCTCCCGTTCCGAAGAACCCGTGGCTCGGCGATATCATGGCCAGCCTCGTGGTAACGATGATCGCTCTGCCTTTGTCTCTGGGCATAGCGCTGGCTTCAGGTGCGCCCATGGCTTCCGCAGTCGTCGCCATGCTGGTGGGGGGGCTTCTGGTTGGTGCCATAGCTGGTGCGCCACTCGTTGTCACTGGACCTGCCGCTGGTCTGTCAGCCTTGATTCTACAGCTCATCACCGACCATGGTTTGGAAAAGGTTTTCATCATTACGGTCATGGCCGGAGGCATTCAGGTGGTGTTATCCATCGCTAAGCTTGGTCGAACGATCGAGTGGATTCCTAAGTCGGTGCTGGAAGGGGTGCTGAGCGCCATCGGCATGGTCATTGTCTTGGGGCAGCTGCATGTCTTGGTTGGTGGCGCCATTCCCGGTGGATCAGTCAAGAGTTTGCTGGCGTTTCCCGCTGCCCTAGGTAGTGCCTTTAGCAGCGGTTTAGGCTCGATGGCATTTTCAGCGCTGTTGATTGGGTCTCTGGCCATCGTCTTGCAACTTCTGTGGAAGCGATGGGCCAAAGGACGCATGAAGACCATACCGGCGGCTTTACCAGCGATCGTTATAGCAACTCTCGTGAGTCTGAATTTCGACTTACCACGGGTGAATTTGCAGCCACTGGGCAGTTATGTTGGGGAATCTTTACTATCGGTGACAGACCAGTTTCGCTCAGGAAGTTGGCTCATGCTGTTTGGGCCGGCCCTGGGATTAGCCGTGGTTGCTAGTGCCGAGAGTCTCTTGACCGCCAAGGCCGTGCAAGTTCTTGCCGACAAGCGCCATTTGCGGTCGCGACTGAGTATCGATCGAGAACTGCTCGCTCAGGGTGCAGGGAACATGATTTCGGGCGTACTCGGCGGTATTCCCATGACCGGAGTTATGGTGCGCAGTGCTGCCAACGTCGAGGCGGGGGCGCGTACGCGCGCATCGGCCATGTTGCACGCGGTTTGGATCGCCATGTTCGTATTTTTGTTTCCTAGCATGGTACAGACGCTACCATCCTCAGCTCTCGCGGCGGTGCTGATTTTAACCGGTTTCAAGTTGATGAATATCGGCCACCTGCTACAGGCGGTAGTAAGCAATCCGCGGCAAGCTTACCTGTGGCCCATGACGGCGATCGCGGTGCTTTCCACCGATCTTTTGCGCGGATTGATCATTGGCATCAGCGTCGCTTCTTTGGATGCGGTGGTACGTTGGTCATCGCCGCAAAAGACGCCTGCGTCGCGCGACGAGTCGTTGGTGGTCAATGTGGAAGAGGCGGGCATGTAGTTGCGGGGTCGAGGGAGGAGTAAACATGGATTCGGTGCCCAATTCGCACAAGAACTTAAAGTTAGCGCTGGCCGATGCCTTGGCATACGTGCGGCGCTACCTACCTATTCAAAATCCCAGTCACGCCTACATCCACAATAATGTGCTGATGAATTGGGAGCAAAAGCCTTTTACGGAGGCGTTGCAGCAAGCGGCACGTCTTTATCAGGCCCGTCCTTATCGTTCCATTCGGTTTTATCAGTCGGAATATGCAGCGGGTCGCATTCAACGTCGCGATTTGATGAGTGCCTGCCAGGATCATCTCGATCGCTTTGACCGTTGGGCTAGCGCTGATGACAGCCACATCGATGACTATGGCAGGGCGCTCACCAATCTAGTCTTGGCAGCCGAAGACTCTGTGCGTAACTGCCTGATGCGGACGAGCGACTCGGATGCGACTGATAGCACAGCACCGGTGGGCGATTCGATGATCGACGCACGCTACGGCGCCACTGTGCAACCCGAAACGGAACTGAGCGCCGCCGTCTTGTGGCTAGCGGCTTGCATTGAGCAACACCTGGACCAGGGAGTGGCGGCTTGGCAGTCGCCGTATGCACATGGTCGATTCATCGACTTTCTCATGGCAGATCTGCGAGCCAATCGCCGTCTGGGGCGGCCGTGGTGCGCCAGGGTAGAGAAGTGGCTGCGCAGCATCTATGACGCGGATGATGGGGCGATGTTGGTGAAAGGATTGCAGCGGGCTGGAGTTGCGACAGAGCAGTGGGCGGATACTTTATTGACTGTCGCACACACACTGCGCGGCTGGATGGGAATAATCAATCGCTTGCAGACGCAGCCTGACATCGCACTGACAGAACCGGGGAATCTCACGGTGGCCGGGGCGCTGACCGCCTTATTGGCTATGCGGACTTGCTGTGCCAACGGTCATCGCAGCGACGTGCAGCGTGCTGCACAAGGTCCTGCTCAAAGTGTATCGTGGGCAGGGCTAGAGCAAAGCCTGTTGGCGTACTTGCAGGATCGATTTGGTGAGGTGCGGGCGCAGCATTTGGCATTGACGGAAAGGTTTCAGCGCTTATTGGCGGTGGTGCAAACTCTGGACGAAATGGAGACGCGGCGGATTTGGCAGCACGCATACGAGCTGACCCTGCATCGGCAAATGCTATCGCTCTTACTGGCAGAGCAGCAGCGTGCCAAAGCTACCCCTGCGTACCCCGCATCGTCGAATGTACGAGCGGATGCTTCTGTTTGGTTTTGCATCGATGACCGAGAGGAATCACTGCGAAGGCACTTTGAGGCGCTGAGTCCGCAGACTCCCACCTACGGCGTCCTTGGTTATTTTGGCGTCGATATGCTGTTCAAGGGGTTACATTCAGCGACTCCGCGGCCCCATTGCCCACCGGTAGTGAGGCCACGTCGGGTTGTCTTCGAGGAAGACATCAATGATCATTTGGGCAGGTCACAGCGGCGCAGAAATCTCACGCGCCATGCCCAATTACGATTTTTGCTCTCTTCCCGCGGCACCCTGCGCAGCACGTTTAGTTCGCTATGGCTGGGTGTGTTGAGCTTCATTCCCCTGTCACTTAGTATTTTGTTTCCTCGATTTGCCGCCGACGTGCGCGAGCGCACTCGCTCATGGGGCGCACGCACGCACATTGATCTGGAACGGTACGATGATCCTGAATATGGCGAAGTTGGCTACAATGTGGCCGAGCGGGCCGAGATTGTTCGCGACTTCCTGACCCAATCCTCCATGCTGAATCGGTTGGCTCGTATCAACATCCTGCTGGCGCACGGCGCAACGATGACCAACAACCCGTTCCGTCAGAGTTATGGTTGTGGGGCCTGTTCCGGGCAAAGTGGCGGCGCCAATGCTCGCGCCTTTGCGCAAATGGCCAATGATCCAGATGTACGTGCCATATTGCGTGAACAGGGAGTGCAGATCGATCTAGATATTGTGTTTGTGCCCGCAGAACACGACACGACAACGGATACGATTCAATTACTAGATGCGCAAACGTTTCCACGCGACACCATTGCCGATGTTGAGCCCGTTTTGCGCAAACTGCGGCAAGCTGCCGGCAAGAATGCCTATGAGCGGACGCGGCGTTTTCCGAACGCGCCGTTGATCCTCGGCGAGCGCTTGGCATTGGAGCATGTGCAGTCGCGCGCTATGAACCTGGCGGAGCCAAGGCCCGAGTACGGGCATGCGGGTGTATTCGCAGCAGTCATTGGCCGGAGGCAGGTGACCCGCGAACTGTTTCTCGATCGACGGTCCTTTCTCATTTCTTACGAACCATCCGAGGATGTTAGTGGTGCTATTTTGACGAGTATCATAGGGGCAGCAGCGCCTGTCTGTGTCAATATCGGTATGGACTACTACTTTTCTGCGGTCGATCCGCATCAATTTGGTGCCGGGACGAAACTGCCATTGAACATCTCATCCCTCTTAGGCGTCGTCACGGGTGGGGCAGGTGATCTGCGCATTGGCCTGGCGAGTCAGATGGTGGAAAAGCATGAGCCTGTGCGCGTCCTCTTGCTGGTTGAGTCACCCACAGAGCGAATCGATCGCGCCTTTGCCGCATCGGCGCGTCTTACCGCGTTGCGCAACCACGCCTGGATTCGATTGGCAGCAATGGATCCGGAACAAGGGCAAATACTTTGCTGGCATACGGGAAAATGGAGCCCGCTGGCTGAGGTCGATGTTGGTATCGCCAGCAGTGTGCTGCATGATGCATCGTCGCGCGCCTTTGAAGGGCTCGCGGCGCAAGATCGTCTGCGACCCCTATCCCAAATCACCCAGGTTGGAGGGTGAGCCACATGTTTCACTGGACCCTTTTCGCAATTTTTGCGCCGTTTCTGTGGTCGGGAGCGATCACAATATTGATTTTCCTCAGATCGCAACTTTCGTCTGATCGCTATTTAGCGTCGAGCTTGCGGGCTTTGAGTGTGGTGTCGCTGATTTGTTCGGCGGGTCTGTTCTTTGTGACTTTGCGCAGTCATGTGACGGAATGGATGTTTGACTTCGGCGAATGGTTTCCGCTGGGGGACTCTGATGTTCCGCTGGCCCTTTACGTCGATTCGGTTGGTGCTGGATATCTCTTGCTGTCGGACATCATTTTGACTCTGGTCGTGCACTTCTCGACCAACTATTTGATCGGTGATCGTGGCTTCAAGCGATTTTTTGTTTGCATCGGTCTGATGCGCGCTGGGCTTGGTTTGGTTTGCCTGGCGGGGACACTGGACGCCCTGCTCATTGGTTGGGAGCTAGTCGGCATCTGTTCGGTGCTGCTTATCGGGTTTTTCCGCTACAACCATCGTGCCGCAGAAAATAGCTGGATGGTATTTTGTGCCTATCGATTGGCGGATATCGGCTTGATCGTTGCGATTGGCCTAATTCATGAACTCGGACATGGCGTTCACTTTGCCAACCTCTCTTCGTTTGTCTTTGCACCGCATCCGGACCATCCCGCACTGAGCTGGCTGATTCCGTCGCTCCTCGTCTTTGGATCGTTGGCGAAGTCCGGGCAGTTTCCCTTTCACTGGTGGGTGCCGCGTGCCATGGAGGGGCCATCGCCATCGAGTGCGGTGTTCTATGGCGCACTTTCCATTCACCTTGGAGTTTTTCTTCTGCTGCGTACCTATGGCATTTGGAGCCCCTGGCCAGGCCTGCGGTTTGCGGTCGGGGCGGTAGGATTTATCACGTTGGCGCTTAGCGTGTTATCGGGGCGCGTCGTTGCGAATGTAAAATCTCAGCTGGCCTATGCGTCTATGGCGCAAGTCGGCGTCATGTATATGGAACTGGCCTTCGGTTTCGTCCGCGTCGCCGAGTTGCATATGTTTTCGCACACGGTCTTGCGGACCTGGCACTTTCTGAGAGCAGGATCGTTGTTGCAGGATTTTGCCGAGAACCCGGCTATGGTTGGCTTTATCCAGCAGCGGCGTCAACGGGGTATTGAACGACATTTGCCTCTGTCCTGGCAGCGCCAACTTTTCCTCTGGTCTCGTAACGGGTTCTGGTTGGAGGCGGCATTTGCCGGTGCCGTGATGCCTGTCCTGAATGCATGGGCGCGGGCTACCGCCGGATTGCAAAGGCTGGGTGGCTGGATCTATGGCCAGGGTATCGGCAGGTGGCCTGTCTTGCTCGGCAGTACGGTGGGGCTCCTGCTGTTGGCGACGACCGTCCATGCCAATGCATGGACCTCTTCGTGGAATTCGTTGAGTCCGACCTTTCAAGGTTGCATCACCGTCATGGGGATTCTTCTGTGCGGTGGAACTTTGCCAATTTTGGGTTGGTGTATGCCCGAGAGGGAATCCTCCCACTTGGAAACAGCAGCTTCAATCAAGCGAACCCAGCAGTGGATATGGCTTTCCGGGTTGGCGCAGACGGTCGCTACACTTTTCTGCAGTCGCTGGCTGCCGCCAGGCGACTTGACGCACGTCCAGTCTGCGGCTGCTGTGCTCCTGCCGGCCAGCGCTCTCTGGCACGCATCGATTGCTGCTTGGACGCGGACATGGGCTCGGCGATTGCTGCATGTGTCGAATGCTCTCTTGCAGTCCTATACAGTATTGGGTTTGATTAACGACAGAACGTGCCAATGGACCATGTTGGGGGGCGTGCTGCTGCACGTGACGGTGATGGTTTTCTACCTGCAAATGGATCGCAGTGATCGTGTACTTGGTTCGGCACCGAGGCGAGCCTTTCGTGGGTTCTTTGCCCATGATGAACGCATGGCGGAGATGGCGTTAGGATTAGCCTTGGTCATCTGCGGCGCGCCGTTGACGGCGAGTTATTTTGTGCACGATGCTGCTGGGCACACTCTGTTGGCGGAAGCCGGCCTCTACGCGCAATTAGCCTTGATGCTGGCTGCGGCCATTTCAGGTATGGCTGTCTATCGCAGCTACATTTGGTTGTTTCACGGAGCAAGGATGGACGTGGTCGATCCCCAGGTGCACGCATTTACCACCCGGGAACAAGTGTACGCTGCCATGGTGGTGGGGATGGCCTTGGTCTCTGGATTTATCTTGGCTTTGCTGACTCAGTGAATGGGGTAGAAGGGACATCTTTTACGTTTTGTAGGCGGGATCCCACAATTCGTCGTCGGGTTCTGTATCTGGGTCAAGGTGGATGATGACATCCGTGTCGGGTATGACGTGACGCAACTTTCGCCGTACTACTTCGCCCACGTCGTGTGCCGCTTGTAGCGACAGCTCCGCCGATAGTTTGAGATGAAAATCGAGGAATAGGGTTGGGCCATAGCGTCGGCCCCGGAGACGATGAATTCCTTGGACCGATGGGTCACTCTCCAGCACGGTCTGGACGATTTCGCGCTGCAGGTTGGCTTCAATCTCCGTGTGCAGGATGTCGCGGACACCGTGCGTGAGAATCGGTAGGGCCGTTCTGATCAGCATCGCGGCGCCCGCCAAGCCAAAGAGCGGGTCGAGCCATTCCCAGCCGGTAAGGGCCATCAAAGTTAGGGCTAGGGCGCTGGCGGCATTTACCCAAAAGTCTGCCAGGTAATGCGCCCGATCGGCGTTGATGCTGAGCGATCGTTCGCGGCGTGCGTCAAGCTTTTGCTTGTGCTTTGCTAAATACGCTTGCAGAACCAGCCCACCCGCCGCGGCGACAACCAAAGTTGCAATTCCGACCCCCAGATTTTCTAGTTCATGGGTACGTCGTGTGAAGGTTGCCAGCCGCGTGATCGACTCGACTACGATCATGATGCCAAAGCTGGTGAGGACGCTGCCTTGAACCAAGCTAGAAATAACTTCATAGCCACCATGGCCGAAGGGATGCTCACGGTCGGGCCGGGCGCGCGACGCAGACTGCACCTTATGGTTGATGAGCGAGACGATGCTATCGCCGACTGAGTCCAAGAATGTGGCCAGCAGCAAAACAGAACCCGTGGTCAAGTAGGCGGCGAATTTGAATATGGCCAGGAGTAAACTGCCCCAGGCGGCACGGGCCAAGACCGGATCGTCCTTGCCTACTGGTGAGGATTTAGATTGCATAGGGTGCTCGCGACTCACGTCTTAGCTGCCACAAGGCCGACGATACGTCGCAGTTCTTCCAAACCCGTCTTCTTCAAACTGGAAACGGGAAAGACCTGCGCGGTTACGAGGCCTAGGTCGGTGAGTTCCGCTTGCATATTCTGGGTGGCGGTTTGCACATCACGTTTAGAAAGTTTGTCAGTCTTGGTAAGGACCATGACCAGCGTGCCGTTGCCCTGCAGCCAGCGCAACATCAGTCGCTCTTCGTCATCGAGGTCCCGTCGCGCATCCATCAGGAACAGCAGATGGGTGATATTACTGCGTTTGACATAGGCCTTGAGCAAACCCTGCCAATCTTTGCGAACGTCCATGCCGGTTTCGCTCCAGCCATACCCTGGCAAGTCGCAGACGATGACCCGGTCGTCCACCGAAAAGAAGTTCGCCATCTGCGTACGGCCCGGCGTGCGGCTGGCGCGGGCGAGCTGGCGATGTTGCAGTAATGCGTTGATTAGACTTGATTTTCCGCAGTTCGAGCGGCCGACGATGCCGATCTCGGGCTTATCAAAGGGCGGTAGCTGTTCCGGTTTTTTAGCACTGGTGATATACGAGCTGTTCATCGTTCAAGTCCAAAGTCATGCCGGCAAAGGAGGCAGTGTTCGCCATGGGTCGCATACATCTACTCGAAGACGCCGTGATTAACAAGATAGCAGCCGGAGAAGTCGTCGAGCGACCCGCTAGTGTGGTGAAAGAACTTGTAGAAAATGCCCTCGATGCGGGGGCGACGAATATCACCGTCGAGCTCGAAGAGGGGGGACGGAAACGTATCACGGTCCGTGATAATGGCTGCGGCTTGAGTCGGGACGATGTGCCCAAGGCGTTGCTGCGACATGCCACCAGCAAGATCCAACAGGCTGAAGACTTATTTGCCATCGCCTCCATGGGCTTTCGCGGCGAAGCCTTGGCGTCCATCGCCAGCGTCTCGCGCCTAACTCTGCAGACGCGCGAGCGCCAGTCCACCGTCGGAACCCGTTTGACGGCAGATGGCGGGGTCGCCCCGCAATTGAGCGATTGGAATGGTCCAGAGGGGACCGAAATCACGGTCTGTGACCTCTTTTTTAATGTGCCGGCGCGGGCTCGTTTTTTGAAGAGCAGCGCTGCCGAGATGGCGACCATTCACGAGCTGATGCAGGGCTTGGCAATGGCACATCCGGACGTGGGCTTTTCACTGCAGCACAATAGCAAATTGGTTTTTGAAGTGACAGCCGTTACGGAAAATCCCGCGGATTCTTTGCCGGCGATACGCGAACGAGCATCTCAGGTTCTAACGGGCGTCGACGTGGATGCCCTCTTAGCGGTCAATAAGCAGGACAACTACGGTAGTATCGTGGGTTTAGTGTCGGCGCCGGGCCAGGAAAAGGGCAGTGGCAAGTGGCAATTCACCTTCATCAACGGACGCTTAGTCAAGGACCGGGCCCTGCGCTCGGCGATACTGCGCGGCTATCACAGTCATTTGCTGAAAGGGCGCTATCCGGTCGTGGTTTTGAACATCAGCATGGACCCATCTTTGGTCGATGTAAATGTACATCCAGCCAAGACCGAAGTGCGATTTCAGTACGCCAACGATGTGCAGGCTTTGGTGGCCATGGCCATTCGCGGCCAGCTGCGACATGGCGCTTGGACGACGGGCGAAGGCGAAACAGGAGCCTGGCACACTCAAGAAGACTCGAACTTCGCCCAGCACGCATCGCCAGGAGCTGGAAGTTCTATTCCTACGTATTTGCCGCCGGTGTTTCGCGAATCCTCGCCGCTAACGTCGCGCGAGTCGTTTTCTGAGGCGGCGCATGCGCGGGGCATGGTGGCCCGTGCACCCGGATCAAGTTCATCCTCGGCTCGCGCCTGGAGTGCGGCGGCGGCCGCCGCTCAGCCACTGGCAACGACAGAGTCTGCGGTGAATTTTCGGTCGATGTTTGCCGAGGAAAAATCAGGTGCTGATTTTGGCGTGCCTTGGAGCGAACTGACGTATCTTGGCAGCTTTGCGCGTTGTTTTTTGCTGTTTGAGACCGGCGAGCGACTGCTGGCTGTCGACCAACATGCCTTTCACGAACGAGTACTGTACGAACGATTGGTACGCAATGAATCACTACTGAGAGAAATGCAACGCTTGCTCGTGCCCGAGTCGGTGAGTTTATCGGCGGAGCAAGTGGCGAGGTTGCGTGAGCACGCGACAGAACTTCGCGCTTGCGGCGTGGAATGTGCGCCCGTGGATGCGACAACCGTGGACGTGACCGCCGTCCCATCTTTGCTGATGCGGGCCGACGTGGGGCGCATGATCGAGCAGTTGGCGGACGATTTGGCGAATCACACGGGGACGATGGCTACGGAGACGGCTTTACATCCATTGCTCTCGACGATGGCTTGTCATGCGGCGGTGCGTGCCGGTGAAGAACTGTGTGCAGAAGACTTGCAGCTGCTTTTGCGGGAAGCCGCTGATGTGGATTTTGTGCACAATTGCCCGCATGGTCGCCGCGTCTTTCGCTGGTTTAGCCACAGCCAGGTTGCCGCTTGGTTTGATCGATGACGACTGCGCCGTTTCTCGTGATCGCCGGACCCACAGCGAGTGGTAAATCGCAGCTGGCGATGAGTATCGCGGAAGCGTGCAACGGCGAACTGGTCTGTTGCGACTCGGTACAACTTTACCAGGGCTTTGAAATCGGTACGGCGGCGCCTTCAGCTGCCGACCAGGCGCGCGTCCCGCACCAACTCTTTGGGTCAGTCCGCTGGGATGCTACCTACGATGCCTTTCGTTTTGCAGCTGATGCGCGGCGAGTGATTCAGGACATTCAAGGGCGAGAGCGCTTGCCCATCGTCGTGGGTGGGACTGGATTATATCTTCGGGCGTTGATTGGCCCAGCCTTTCATGAACAATTACCGTCGGATGAAGACTTGCGTCGGCGCCTTGCCAAACGTAGCACGGCGGAACTGGCTAAGCTCTTGCGGCGACTGGATCCAGATCGGGCGGCTGAGCTGCATGTGCACGACCGGGTGCGACTCTTGCGCTCGCTCGAGATTCGGGTGAGTTCTGGCCAGCCGTTTCATGAGTTGACCGAAGTAAAGGGCGAGCAGGATCCAGCGGCGCACGTGGTGATTGTTGCTCCGGATCGCGCCCACCTGCACACGGTCATAAACCAGCGCAGTCAAGAGATGCTGGCGCAAGGGTTGGTGCAGGAGGTGCAGGGCCTTCTGACTCAAGGCGTCTCCAAGGATTGCAAGCCGATGCAATCCATCGGTTATCGGCAAGTTGTACAGTTTTTAGCAGATGAATTTGAACAATCGGAATTGGGCGACCGCATTGCGGCGGCAACCCGGCAATATGCCAAGCGGCAGGATACTTGGTTTCGAAAGGTCCAAGCGACTCTGCGTGTCTTGGGTCCCATTGAAATCGACCGGGTCGTGGATTTGGCAAAGACGCTAGCAACGCGCTAAAATAATTCTAGACTCAATCCCTAAGGTAAACCCGCAAGTAGGACGGCACCGTTGAATTCCGCTGCGAGCAATAAGGCTGCGGCCGATGATGCCATTCATGTCATGGAGGCGACGTACCGCCTTTTGACAGCGGTTGCGGCGTTGTATGACACGGCGTCAAGTGCCGATGGCCGACCACAAGCAGCAGCGGATTGGACCGGTTTGATTGAGTCGTTACTCTTCGATGTGGGCAAGGTACATGAGTTGCTCGACCGTTTGCAGCGTCGCGGCGGTGACTGGCGTATCAGCGGTAAGGGCACCGGTCGAGGACTATCGGTTATGCAGCTGTTACAGCTCACGCAAGGCCGCTTTGATCGGGTCATGAAATTAGGGAATGTTTGGACGGATATATTGCGCTGGATCCGTATTTTACAATTGTGCGAACAGCGTTGGGCGAAAGTGATTCAGCGCTTTGAACGCTGGGAACTAGATAGTGACGGCGTCATGGTGCGCGTCAAGAGCTCGTCGCAGCATCGTCGTGAGAGCCTTACGGCCATCGGCAAGCGAATCGCGGCCGAACGCCAAAAGCACGATCAGTTGTACAAATTGCCACCGAGGTTGGTAGCGTAAACGTTTGTTGTTTGTGGAGACCTTGCCCCCAACATGACTGCAATGTTCGACATCAAGCAGACGCGAAAGGTATTTTTTGCCGGAGACGATGCCTCCGTCCTGGCATTGCATCGGGTGCTGGCACCCTTTCCCTTTCTGCGTTGCATGCCTGCGGGAGAACTGCCGGCCAATGGAGAAGGGTGGCATTTTCTCATTGGCGTCCTTGATTTCACCCAACCCGCGGCGTTAGCGAAGGTGGTCCGCACTCTCACAGCGCACGATCAAGTAAATGTGCATAAAGTTGCCTTTGTGAGTCATCCGTTGCAGGCCGACGAAAAGCATATGCTGGTGGCGGCTGAGGCCGGTTGTCGATATACGGCGGTGGGTCCAGAACGAGATAGCCATTTCCGCGACCACATGAAAGCGACTGCCATTGAAGTGGAACGGCTTGGATCCATCTCATTTTATGAAGATGAGATGGATAAACTGCATCGACGCAATGACCGTCTCGGTTTAGAGGCTCTCGCGCAAAAAGTGGCTGAAGCTGGTCGTGGGGGTGAGGAGTCGCTGCGACTGCTGGCTATGATCCATCAGCGGCTGCTGCAGCCGCAAAAACTAGAAGCAACACTCAAAAAATTATTGCGGCAGAACCCGCAAAATCTGTGGGCTGCCAACACTCTAGGGCGGCACTATCTGCGGTCGCGGCGTATCGGCGAGGCCGTGGAGACGTTCGAGAAATTGAGCGTTTTTCAAGATCTCAATGCCGAACGACTGCTAATGCTCACCGACATTTACCTAAATACAGGTGATGCGATGAATGCGCATCGCGTCTTGGGTAAAGTAAAAGACGTTGCCGCGCCGGACGATGAACGCCTTCGTGATGCGCAGGTGAAAGTGGGCTTGATCGACGGCAAGGTGCCAGCTGGCCTGATGCATGCGGGCGCACCTATGAGCGAAGATGTCGTTGCATTTCTTAACATGCGGGCGATCTTGGCCATGCGCGCCGGTCGCCAAGAGGACGGGATCAAACTCTATCAATTTGCGCTGCGGCATGTGGGCGAAGGCGCCGTGTTGAAGGCCAAATTGATGTTCAATGTCGGTTTGGGCTACATCCGCTGCAATGAGCCGGAAAAAGCGCTAACTTACTTCGAACAAAGCGCCAAATTGGGCGGATCAAAGTTTGATCGAGCAACTGCGCCCTTGGATTTGACGCGGCGAATCGTCAAAACTCGCGAGCGAAAGCTAGCAGCCAACCAAGAGGATCAAGACTACTTAGCCGGTATGGAATGGGAGGAAGTGTCCTAGCTTTGTCCCAAGCGACGTGCTGTGACCAAATTGCACGCCCCAAATAGAAATCGCTTCACTTCTACCACGCGAAAGCCTGAGGCACGTAGTCGATCGTCCAGCTCGGGCAGCGTGTAAAACCCGCCGACACTTTGTGGCAAATAGCGGTAAGCGTCACCGTCGCTGATGAAGCCCCCGATACGCGGCAGCACCTGATGAAAATAAAACTGGAAGAGGCGGCTCAGAAGGCCTTTGCGCGGCAAGAAGAACTCGAGGATTAACAAGGCGCCATTAGGCTTCAGCACGCGGGCGAATTCGCGTAGCGCTTGCTCACGATCGACGACGTTGCGCAGGCCAAAGGCAATGGTAACGGCATCGGCGTATTCGTTGGTGACAAGCAGTTTCTCAGCACTCATCACCGCGAGTTTGAAACGAGGATCCTGCCGTTCGGTTGGCAGCTTGGTCGCCGCAACTTGCAACATACCTTCGGAGATATCGACACCTAAGTATTCGCTATAATCCGGTCGCTCTTTGGCGGCGGCGAGCAGAACGTCGCCGGTGCCGGTGGCGACATCCACGAGACGCGCGCCGTGGCGTACGGGAAGACGTTTGATCATCGCTTTGCGCCAGCGTTGATCTTGGCGCATGCTGAGCAGACGGTTCAGAAGGTCGTAACGGCCAGCAATGCGATTGAACATGGCCGCAATGCGTTCTTCGGTAACCGGGTTTTGAATGTCCGCGAGTTTCACCATGAGGTTTCCGGGCCTTTATACTGGTCGAATTCATCGAGCCATTGTGCATAACAAGTCGCGCAGAAAAGCTCAATCGGGCAATTCTCAGCCGCCTTTAATCACCTGAGGAATTCCAGCTACTTGCATGATGACCGTAGGGGACATGTCCGCTAGGCGCTGATTGGCGATGCCGACGGCTTCGCGCAGGATGAGGGGGAGTGGCTGGCTGGGCGGCGGCGAGCTGCCGAGTTCGCTCGAGACGAGGATGACGCGCCGCTGAGTCGCCAGCTGCCGTATGGCCGCAACCAAAAGGCCCAGGTCGTGATGCGCCCGCTGGTGAAGTTGTTGGGTGGTATAGCGTTGAAAATCGTGCACTAGGCGATAGGCTAGCCATTGGTTGACCGAATCGATGAGCAGTTGTGGCGTCGATGGCGGAATATCGGCCAGCAGGGCGTCCAAATCCTGTTCGCGGGAAACCTCTCGGCCTGACCAGTCGGGTGCCCAACGGGCCTGCAAGGCGGTGATGCGTGCGGCCATCAAAGGATCTCGGTCGTCTGCCGTGCCGATGATCATGGCTGGCTGCTGTCGGTCCAATAGCTGCAACGCCAGTTGTGATTTGCCGCTGTGCGCCGGTCCGAGGATCAGGATCGGGGCCGCCAATTGTGCCAGCGAAGACGGGGACAAAGGCTCGTGGTTCATACCGATCCTTGCTACATTGAAAGTCGAATGGAATGAGCTGATTGCGGTCGGCGTTTGTGCTGACCCGACATTTACGAGGATAGCGCAGTCATGGGTTTTATTGAAGCTATGCGCGACCGAAGTCTGGTCGCGCAAATTACGCATGAAGAAGACATGATTCAACACCTAGCCACGGGCGTCAGGACTGGTTACGTCGGGTTTGACCCAACCGCTGACAGTTTGCACGTCGGGCATTTGCTGCCGATCATGACCCTGAGTCGATGGCAGCGAGCTGGTCATCGCGCCATCGCGGTGATGGGCGGTGGTACGGCGATGGTCGGTGATCCCACGGGCAAAACCGATATGCGGCGTATGATCACCGTCGAAGAGATCGAGAACAACATTCAGTGTTTCCGCAAGCAGGTGGAGCCGCTGCTCGATTTTTCGTCGCCGGCGAAGGGCGTCATCATCAACAACGCCGACTGGTTACGCCCACTTAATTATTTGGACTTCTTGCGAGAGATTGGCAGTCAATTCAGCGTCAATCGGATGTTGACGGCGGATTGTTTTAAGTCGCGTTTGGAAAAGGGCTTGTCGTTTCTCGAGTTCAACTACATGCTACTGCAGGCCTATGATTTTCTGCATTTGTTCCGGCAAGAGAAGTGCACGGTTCAATTGGGCGGAGACGATCAATGGAGCAATATTTTAGCAGGTGCCGATTTGATTCGGCGGTTTGGTGCGGCGCAGGTTTACTGCATGACAACACCACTACTCACGACGCCAGATGGTCGCAAAATGGGTAAGACCGAATCCGGTGCCGTGTGGCTGGATCCGAACAAGACAAGCCCGTATGACTATTTCCAATTCTGGCGCAACGTTCCCGATAGCATGGTGGGACCGTGTTTGCGGTATTTCACTTTTCTCGAGATGGGCGAAATCCGGGAATTGGAGGCGAGGCAAGGTGCCGCGCTCAATCAAAGCAAGGAAGTCTTGGCCCACGCCTGTACGGCCATTGTGCATGGGCAAGAGGAGGCTGACCGGGCGCGGACGGCAGCCCAGGCGCTGTTTTCCGGCGGGGTTGCGGGTAGCGGTAACGAGCCGATCGTAGATGTGCCACGGGCGCAGTTGCAAGGCGGAGTCGATATTTTGGAGTTTTTGGCAAACACCGGAATCTGTGAGTCCAAGACCGAAGCGAGGCGTTTGGTGACACAAGGTGGATTGCTGATTGAAGGCGAAAAAATAAGCGATATCAAATATATGCTCACCGAAAGTCGCTTCGGAGAGGCTGGTCAGTGCTTGCTTCGGAAGGGTAAAAAGCACTATTATCGTTTAAGAATTTCAGATTGATTTAAGGTATTCGAGGGGCGGGCCGACGTCCTTTATATACTGGTTCAGAGGCCATCTAGGACCTGGCCTCGGCTGGGTCGTAGGCACCGGGTCCGAAAGTCGCTTTTGGGGGATATTGCCGCCATGACACGGAATGCAAACAGATGGATGATCGTTGGGCTCTCGCTTCTTGGAGCATCGCTTTTGGGGGCGGCGCCGGCTTTTGCCGGGTTGGTCACGCCCAAAAAGGGCGAGGTTTCCATCCTGAAAGGACCGGAAAAGGGAGCGGCGATCGTTGCGACCATGAAGGAAGGCGAGGATGCCGACGCGTTGGAGCGCAAGGGCATGTACTGGCTTGTTGACTATAAGGGCAAGAAGGGTTTTGTTTCCATCTTGCAAGTCAATACCAAACCCGACGGCAACTCGGCGGGCCTTTCCAAGGCCATTCGCAATGTAGCAAAAGATAGCCGCAGTGTGGATGACGTGGCGTCGGCTCGTTCGCGCTCGGCGGTGATGGGTGTGCGCGGCCTCGATGAGTCAGATAGCGTTGGATCGGCGGGAGATGTGACTCCCAATTTGCACCAAGTTTACGCCATGGAAGATCGAGAGGTGCCTAAGAAGTCGATCCAAGAGCTGGGCGACCAAGTGTTTAAGGAAGTCGAGCGACGCGTCGAGCGTGCTGAGCCTTAGCGGCGCTGGAGAGCCCGTCCTGCGGGCCGCCCGCGTCTTAAGTCGGCATTAGCGCTTTGCCCCCTACAAATCCCGCCTGCAATCGGTTAAAATCAATAGGCCTTCTGAAAAACAATCAACAAATTGTGGCGAGCGATAAATCGAGCGCTGCGACGATTTCGAATAGGCTCAAGGAGCTGACTCATGATGACATGGCGGCGCATCGGTACGGCGATTGCTTCAACTTATGGCGCGTTCTTCTTGCTCTACAGTGCTCCGGCCTGCACGACAGGAAAAAAGGCGCGCGGACCGGAGGATAATCTCAGTGCCGAAGAAAAGAAGAAGCTTGAGGACTATACCGCCGAAATCGAGATCGGTCGCAACATGGCTGGTCGGCTATTGAAGTTTTACGGAACTCAGGAATCAGAAGAGTTGCTGGGCTACGTCAATCAGGTGGGAAACTATGTGGCCAGTTACGGCGATTTTCCCGATCGTCGCTACATGTTTGAGATCCTGAACACGGAAACGATCAACGCTTTTGCTTGCCCCGGCGGTTACGTACTCATCTCCATGGGTGCCCTACGGCATGCGCGTAACGAAGCCGAGCTGGCGGCGGTGTTGGGGCATGAGGCGGCGCATGTGGGCAAGCGGCACATGTACGATACGCTCAAGAACATGTCGAAAGAGGACATGGAAAAGGCTGCAGCCGATACCCGCTTGGCGCGCATGCCAGAATCCATGCAAGTGCGAGCAAGGCCCCGGCCGGAAGAGTCGGATACCGGTAAGTTGATGGCCAAACTTGTGTCGGGTGGGGGAGCTTTGAATTTCTTGCAGGCGGCACGGGCAGGGATGTCACTGATCTTGGAGCAGGGATTGGGTGCTGATCTGGAATATGAAGCCGACCGGGAGGGAGTGAAGTACGCCATTCGCGCCGGCTATGAGCCAGACGCGATGGTGGATTTTCTCTGTCGCATGGAGCTGAAAAAGCGCGGATTGCCGGAGCCGCAAAAACGCTGCACTCTGCCTGAAGCGAGCGTTGCGAAGGCGAAAGTCAAAGCCGACGTTCTCGACAAAACCCATCCGCCGATTACCCAGCGAATCGCGACCGTGCAGCAAGTTCTGACCAGTCTGAATGCATCGGAGATCATCGGCGCAACGGGTAAAAAGCGTTTCGACAAGCACTACGCCATGCTGCCACCGGTAAAGAAAGCAAAGTAGTGAGCGTCGATGTAGCGGTCATTTCAAGTTTGAAGTTTAGGCGAGATTAGTACGGCAACCCATTGAGTACCTACGGAGCTGGATATGAAGCATGTGATTGGTCGCCTGTGCCTGGTGAGTTTGGCTTTGAGTCGCGCCAGCGGCGCTAACGCTGATATCTATCACTATCACAATGTGGTGATGGGCGATCGCGCTATGGGCTTGGGCGGTGCATACTGTGCGGTTGCGGACGACGCCTCGGGTATTGTCTATAACCCGGCCGGCTTGGCTTTCGCCTTGTCCAACGACATATCGGGTTCTGCGAACGCGTTTTACAACAAGACAGTTGAATATAAGAAGACCATCGGAACGAACTCGTTTAAGGAATACAGCAAGGGACAAGTAGCGCCATTCTTTGGAGGCTTGCAGAAGTTGGATCACGTGCTGCCAGGAATGGCGGCGGCTTTCGGCATTTATGTCACCGACAGTGATTTGAAAGATCAAAATGACGAAATTAAAACGGGCTCAATTGAGAGCTTTCACCGGACGGTGAATCTGCGGGCTTCTACCAACAATTTTGCAGCCGCCGTGGCCAAGCGCATTTCTTCTAGTTTTTCCGTGGGCTTCGGTCTGAACTTTTTGAGCGTCGACGAGCTGGTGCAGGAATATCAGGACGCGCGCGTGATTGTGAATTCCAGTGGTATTCGTCAGAACTTGACGCAAAACATTCGCCAACGGCTGCTAGTGAGCGGACTGGAGCCGTCTTTGGGCCTGCAGTGGTCGCTGGGCGGGCGCTTCTCGGTTGGGCTAATGGCGCGCAAGGCCATGATTTTGACGCAGAAATTCGAGAACTCCATTGAGCGTAACATTATTTTCACGGACGCCGCCAACAACATCATCACCGATGAGCAGGACGAGACCGAGAACGGCAGTTTTGGGAACGGGAAATTGTTGCGCGTCGATGCCGAGGCTGACGAAGAGAATCCCGTCGGCGACTGGCCTGCTGAGATTCGCGCTGGAGCTGCGTGGTTTGCAACTACTCGTTTGCTTTGGACGTTTGATGTGATACACCGAACCGCTGTCGATGGGGACCAGGACCTCTTTGACCGGGAGGCGGTTACCAACTTTGCGACTGGCATTGAGTACTACGTAACCGCATCGGTGCCACTGCGACTCGGAGCTTTCACCAACTACGATTCGCGACCGGCGATCGTACCTGGCCTCAAGAACCAGCGAGACCACATCGATTGGATGGGCTTCTCGACATTTCTGGGATGGGCTCAGCCCAATAGCCAACTTGGCTTGGGGTATGTTGGGCAGATAGCTAAGGGTGAGGCGCAAAAAGTAGCAGGCGTCACCACGGTTCAGGAAGTGACGGGTATTTCAAGTACGGTGGCCTTTTCGGCGACCCATAGTTTTTAATGCGGCATGGCGAAAGCAGTTCGCCGCATGTCCTTGATAGAGAGAGTTAGGTGCCATGGATGAGCAGATTCCACTGACGGCCGAAGGCTATGCCGAATTAAAGGCAGAGTTGGATCGCCTGCGTTCGCAGGAGAGGCCGCGCATTATTGAAGAGATCGCCGAGGCGCGTTCGCACGGCGATTTGCGTGAGAATGCCGAATATCATGCGGCGAAAGAAAAGCAGGGCATGATCGAAGCTCGCATTGGCGAGCTGGAAGATAAGTTGTCGCGTGCCAATATCATCGCGCAGGCAGCAGATGCCAATGGCCGCGTGCGTTTTGGCGCCCACGTGACAATATGTGACGAAGATTCTGGCGAAGAAAAAACGTATCGCATCGTTGGCGACCTCGAAGCCAACTTGGACAAGGGCAAGATCTCCATGAGCTCGCCCATCGCCAAGGCCCTCTTGGGCCGCAAGGTAGATGACACCGTTGAGATTCGCGTGCCCAAGGGCATGAAGGAATTTGTCATTACGGATGTGAGCTACTAAACCTTTTGGCCCCCAATAAACACCGCGGCGGGCGCTCTCTGCCCCATGTCGGCTAACCAGTCTTCGGCGGTTGCCCACGGCTGAATGACGACATCCGCATCGTGGCCGACCGCTAACGCTCCCTTGCGGCCGGCTAGGCCCAGGGCGTGGGCCGCCACATAGGTTACGCCGGCAATGGCTTCGTAACTGCGCATGCCGCAATGCAGCGCAGCGAGCGTGGCAGTGAAGGCCAGATTCCGCACCCGGCACGAACCCGGATTGAAGTCGGTGGCGACCGCGACGGGCACACCCGCATCGATAAAGCGTCGAGCTTGCGTGTATTGCATCCGGCAGTACAGCGAGGTTCCTGGCAATAGGATGGCTACGGTACCGGCCTTGGCCATGGCGGCGATGCCAGCATCACTGGCGCATTCCAAATGATCGGCGCTCAGGGCACCCCAGCGGGCGGCCGCCTCCGCGGCACCACTGTCGGCGAATTCATCCGCATGGATCCGCACCGCGAGTCCTAGTTCTTTGGCGCGGGCGAAAAAGCCGTCGCAATCTTGGGGTTCGAAATAGCCCTTTTCGACAAAGGCATCGACCCACGTCGCGAGCCCCTCGCGGGCGACGACCGGCAGCAGCTCATCGGTCATTTGTTGGATGAACTTGTCTTTGCCACCGGCGTCGGGCGGCACCGCATGCAGCGCCAAGCATGTCGCTTGCACATGCAAAGGAACCTGCGACGCCGCTTGGCGAATAGCCCGGAGCAACTTCAGTTCATCCGGCACCGATAGACCATACCCGGACTTGGCTTCGCAGGTGGTGACTCCAAGCCGCAAAAAATCGCGAAAGTGATCGGCGCAAATGCGCGTCAACTCCTCAATCGAGGCTTGTCGCGTCGCCCGCACGGTCGACATGATGCCGCCGCCTTGGGCGGCGATCTCCTGATAGGTAGCACCGTCCAAGCGACGAACGAATTCATGTGTCCGTGACCCGCCAAAGACGGGATGGGTATGGGCGTCCACCATGCCTGGCATCACCAACATGCCGCCCGCATTGTGCCGGGGCCACTTTGCATAAGCCGCGGCAATGGGGCCTGTCCCCGAAGCCCGCACGCGACCATTTTCCAGAGCCAGCCAGGCCCCGCGCATGCGTCCCAGGTCGTCCAGGTCCCTTGGAATCAATCGCCGCTCTGCCGCCAAGGGAGCTAGCGTCAGAAGTTCGCCGATCTGATGAATGACCAATTGCTGCACTGCGCCCACGTCCCTACGAAAGTTGATACTTGATACCCCAGTCAGTACCGGTGGCGTTGTCCATTAATTCAATACCTCGCTCAGCCAGTTCTTTGCGAATGACATCGGCACGGGCGAAGTCTTTCGCCTCGCGCGCTGTGCGACGATCGCGAATAAACTGGGCGATCTGCTCTTCGGTGATCCCCAATTCTGGCAACAGTCGCAGCTTCAGATCGGCGACGGCACTGGCGGGATCTCGATTTAGCAGGCCGCACACACCAAACACTTCGCGTAATACGGCAGCCATGGTGCGCGCCGTAGCACTCTTGGCCGCTCCGCGTTTACCGACCAGGAGTTCGTTGGCTTTGGCAAAGAATCGATTCATGTCGCCAATAGCACCGGCGCTGTTGAAGTCGTCACTCATGAAACGATGGAATGCCTTGCGCACCTCCTCCGGATCATAACCAGGCAGTAACGGCGCGTTCTCTGACGATTCGGTCGCCAGCGCATCGAGATCGCGTAGCGTTCGGTAATAGTACAGCAGTGACCGATGGCAGTTGCGGAACACGGCCTCGCTGAAATCAATGTTGGAGGAATAGTGATGCTGTAAAAATCCCAGGCGCAAAATCTCGGCCGGCCATTGCTGGAGAAAGTCCTTGATGCCGATCTGATTTCCGAGACTTTTGGACATCTTCTGCTTGTTTAGTGTCAGCAGGCCGCAGTGGATCCAAACCGTCGCATAGGCCGTCTGATTCGCGGATTCGGACTGGGCGATTTCGTTTTCATGATGCGGAAAAATCAGATCTCGTCCGCCGCCATGGATATCAAAGGCGTCGCCAAGATACTCCTTGGCCATGGCACTGCACTCGATGTGCCAACCAGGACGCCCGCGGCCCCAAGGGCTTTCCCAAGAGGCATCGGCCGTCGTATCGGCTTTCCACAGGGCAAAGTCCAGTTCGTCTTCCTTTTGCCCTTGGACGATATCGCGCGTGCCCGACCGCATCTCGTCCGGCTTGCGATTGGAAAGCTTGCCGTAATCATGTTTGCAATGGACTCGGTAATACACATCGCCATCGGCGGTGGCATAGGCGGCACTGTTGCTGATGAGGCGCTGAATCATGGCGATGATTTGCGTAATCATCAGGCTGACTTTCGGGGCATAGGTCGGAGCGCGTACGCCGATCGCCAACATATCTTCGTCGGTTGATGCAATCATATTCTCGGCCAACGCCTTAGGTGAAATTCCCGTGGCCTGAGCTCGTTGAATGATCTTGTCATCGACGTCGGTATAGTTGCGCACATAGGTTACGCGATATCCCGCGTACTCCAGATAGTTGCGAATGACGTCAAAGAAAATCGCCTGCATGGCGTGTCCGATGTGGCAGTGATCATAAACGGTGACGCCGCAGGCATACATGCGGACGTGCCCAGGCTCCAGTGGTCGCAATATTTCTTTTTGTCGCGTCAAATTGTTATGGAGGCGAATTTCCTGCACAGTTCACTCCTCGGCAATCACTCGTACGGGGTATGTTAGTTCATAAAACATTCGCCGGGTAGTCGCTATCCATTTTCCAGGTGGGATAGCTGGAAATTGTCATGGTGCGATTGGGGGAAACCCATTAGTCTGGTGGAGTAGATCCTGGCGAAAGCGCGCGGAAAGGTAGCCGACATGGAGTCTCCTTGGCCATGGCGTGGGGCAGCGCCCTACATCTACACCTCGCTGCTGCTGTACGTGGCGTCGTTTCCTTGGCGGCATGGTGTTGAGCGGCAGTATCGCCTCGAGCGCCGCGCGGATAACATCGAATTGGCGGTGGATACCCGTGTCGTCGGCGTGATCCCCATCTCTGGTCGAGAGCTAACCAGCCTTACCGTCGAAACTGAAGAGATTTCAAGCGCCCTACGTCATCAGCCCGTCTTCGTGTCGCATGCAAACTTGGAAACCATGGATGGCAGCCGCCCACCCATCGTCACGGGCCCGGCGCTTGTCGAGTTATTGAATCGGCAATTGCAGCGCTCGACGATTATGCGTGCCATATCGGTTCCTGCAAAGTTTCTGCTGACCTTTCAGTGTCGAGGCTGTGATGTCTTGCAGTTTCGCTTAGCCACGGCTGACAACGCCGAGTTAGTTCGGCTGCGGCTCGAGTTTGTACACTCAAAGCCACGGTGGTCCATCGAACAGGGTTCGGTGACCGTGAATTCGGGGGCTTTAAACTACCTACCGACGTTCCGGGATGAACTGCAGACTCTGATTGCGCAACTGCGGCCCGCATTGCTGCACGGCCCCTTGTTTTTGCTGGCGTGCTGGCTGTTGGCGTTGGGCGTGGGGCGCATCGCCAAGCGCTTGGAAGGTGGTTTCCTGGCTGGATTGTCAGCACCCTGGAGCCGAACTCAGCGTGGGGTGCCGTCTCTCGGAGTTATGCTTGGCTGTCTATTGTCTGCCGCCGCCATCTTGTTTATCGTCTATTTGAAATTGGTGGTGATGGGTGATTCACCAGCAGTCCCGGACTCTGTGGCGTTTCTGCTGCAAAGTCAGATTTTCGCCAGTGGTCAATGGGTGGCACCGCCGCCGCCAAGCCCTCGCCACTTTAGCATGTTGTTTATGACCATCTCAGAGCATGGCTGGCATGCCCGGTATCCATTCGGTTGGACGCTATTTTTGGCCCTTGGGCAGCTATGGAATGCGCCCTGGCTCGTTTGCATTTTTTTGGCTTTGACACTGATATGGGGCGTTGCCCGCCTTGGGAGTCTGATTTTCGATCGGCGGGTCGGCTGGTTGGCGGGAACTTTATTAGCGATGGCTCCGTTCTTTCAAATGAATGCGGCGAGCTACATGAATCACGTGTTTTCGGCCAACCTCATTGTCTGGTCATTCTCCTGTCATCTTTTCGCGGCAAGGCACAAGCACTTTGGATATTTCGGTGTCACTTGGCTCTTGGCGGGGTGGTTGTTCTACACGCGACCTGCCAGCGCCGCCGTCTTGCTGCTCCTTTTGGCGGCCAACTCGCTGCTGGACTGGCGCCACTGGAAGTCTCGCGGCCTATGGAAAGCCGCCGCCGCCGCGACCATAGCCTTGGCGATTCCCGTCAGTATTGGCTGGCTCTACTCACGGGCTACGGGTGGCGCTATTAGCGTTTGGGGGCAATACATTGCGCCGGCAAACTTTAGCATGGTGGGCACGGCTGCGGCGAAGGAGAATTTGATTTGGCCATCCATCGTCAGTTCTGTGGGTGCCTTCTTGCGATCGGGGTCCATATTTCCACTTGGTATCGGCATGACATTGGCAGCGGCGGCAATGGTCCGCTTACTCCAAAGCCTTGAGGGACGCCGACTCATCATCTTGGCTCTTTTCCTCTGCCTACCCTATGGTCTTTGGACATCCACCTCGCATATTTTCTTTGGCGCCCGTTATTGGTTTGAGCCATTTGTCCTCTGGTCCATTGTCGGTGCGGTGGGCGTCAGTCAGCTATGGCAGTGGCTACGCCAGCTACTTGGTGGACGCGACCGTACTGCTGGTTGTGTGCTGTTGCTGACGATAGCCATCTCGGTGCTGCCGACACTGCGAACCTGGTACTTCGGAACCGCCGAGCGGGACCGCCTCGTGGTATTTTCGCCAGAGATGGCTGACGAGTTACGTTACCTTTGGCGGCGGAGCGGTATTCTGCAGGCTGCGGCCAAAAAGTTGAATGAACCCTCTGTCATTTTTATTAAGAGCCAATCCGGGTTTGGAACCTACGAGTGCGCCGGCATGCTCAACGATCCCGCGAATCTGGCTGACAGCCCGGTCTGGTTCGTGCGGGATTTGGGAGATGCGGCAAATCAAGAACTTGATCCCTTTATCCTAGGGCGGGAGCGATACCGCGGAGATTGCCTCAGTTCCCAACTGCGGCCGTACCCGCGCAACGCAGGGAATTGACAAAACGGAAAATAAACATCGCATGCGTTGTGCACGCCAAGACTTGCATTCAGTGGGCGTGCAGCTCATGGTCGCATTTCGCGTTCGCCACTTAAAGTCCCGACTGTCAATCCGATAGACAGTGTGTGGACAAAGCGGGATAGCGAGAGCGAAAATGAGCTACGGTCAAAAAACCAACGATCCCAAGGTCAAACTGGAAGATCTCTTCTTCTATTTTGACTCGCAGGAGAAGGATTGGCTTGACCAAGGTCGCCTCGGTCGCAAGAACGGCCAAGTGTTGGCCTTGCGGCAGAAGCTTTTGTCTATGCCCGACACCGAGTTTGATATGGCCATCACCGCCATTGAACGCATTGTTGAAGGTCGCCCGCAGGAAATCGAGAGTCCGATGAAAAAGCGCAAGAGTGAGCGCAAGGCCGCCATGGAGCTCTTTGAACGGGTGCAGACCGGCAGCTCAACGGCTGCCGCGGAAGCCGTTGCAAAAGTATAGTCCCTCGGCCCGTTCCAGTGTACATTTCACCCCCGTAGAGTCGTCAGACCTGAACTCCATCATAAGTCATTAAAAAATGAACTTTGGCGCATTGCACATTGCCATGTCGGCGTTGGCCTCCGGTTTCATGGCGCCCATTGGCAAACTAGCGGTCTCGCGCATGAGTAGCCCACTCTTCCTATTCCTCATGTGCGCCATGGCTGCCGGGATCGGTTTGCTTTTTCGCGCAGGAACCAAGAGTCGATTGCGGCATGGTCTGCAAGGGCCGTTGCTCAAGCCCTTGCTGTGGCATACAGCTGTCATCTTTGGAGCATTGTGGACCCTTTGGGAGGGGATGACCTTTATCAATCCTGCGGTCAGCGCTTTCTTATCCAACACGCAGGTCCTCTTTACCATTATTCTCGCTCGCTTGTTGATCGGTGAAAGGCTGCGTGCGGGTGTGCCAGTGGCGACCGTGATCATTCTCGTGGGATTGGTCGTCATGAAGTTGGATGCCGGGCAAGCCATGAAGACTGGTGTGGACTTGTATGGGTCGTTGTTGGTGGTGGCTAGCGCCTTCCTCTTTGGGCTGGGGGATGTCATCGTCAAGCGGCACGTGAACGATATGCCGATCATGTCGTTTCTGACTTTGCGGAATTTGCTGCTCACCGGCATGTTTGGCATCTGGGTGCTTTTGCGCGGCGAGGCCATTGAATTGGATGCGACGTCCTATGGATTGATTCTGTTGTCGGCGATTCTCGGGCCGATTGTGGCGCGCCTAACGTTCAACACGGGGATGCGATCCTTGGATGTGGGGGTGTGCATCCTGATCTTTCAGCTCTATCCGTTCTTTACCGTCGGCTTCACCTACGCCATTTTGGAGCAGGTGCCGACGATGTTGGAATGGGTCGGGGGGATGATCATCATCTCTGGCATTTTTTGGCTGCAATGGCCCGCCGTGCGGCAGCGTTGGCTGGCTTAGATATCGACGATGGTTTGCCGCTTGCTTGTATGCTGCAAGTCCACGGGAATGGTGGCCTGAATCGATTCCCTAAGGGCGCTGACTAGCCGCTGCTTCCACTGGCCACGGCGGACGACAAGGCTGACCTCGCGCGTAGGAACAGGGGCGATGAAGGGGCGGATGCAAGCCGTACGCTCGGCGGCTGGCAGTCCATTGGCAAAGAGTTGTGGAACGATCGTGAAGCCACGCTTGCTCGCGCGAATCACGTAGCGCAACGTATCCAGGGTGCCCCCCTCAAAGCGAATATTGGTGTAGACGCCGCTGCTGCCCGGATCGGTGCTGCAAAAGTTCACCACTTGGTTGCGTAAACAGTGTCCATCCTTCAGTAGCCACAACTCGTGTCCGTCCAAATCCTCCTCCCGAATCGTCTTTCGCTTCATGAGCGGATGCGAGGCGTGGGCATATAAATAGAACGGCTCATAAAACAGGGGCGTTTCGTCGAGGCCACTTTCATTCAAGGGGGTTGCTAGGAGACCTACATCGATCGCGTCCGCATGCAGGGCGGTGATGATGTCCTCGGTCTTCATTTCGTCGATGGTCAGAGTGACCTGCGGATAGTGAGTGGAGAAGTTTTCCAGAAAGAGGGGGACGACGTAAGGGGTCAGCGTCGGAATCACCGCCATCTTCAACTGACCGCTCACCTCGGCCGTTTGGCTGCGTGCAACCTGCAGCAGACGTGCGTGTTCACGCAACACTTGTCGGGCCTGCTCGATAATCGCCGCGCCCTCGAGCGTCGGGACGATCGGCTGTTTGTGGCGATCAAAGATGAGGACTCCGAGTTCGTCCTCGGCTTTGCGCAATTGCATGCTGAGGCTGGGCTGAGTGACGTGGCAAGCCTTGGCCGCCTTGCCGAAATGGCGGAGCCGTTCCACGGCAAGGATGTATTCGAGCTGGGTTAGGGTCGGCACGGAGCACCTCCTGCATCAGAAGCTAATTATTACAGGAAGTTAATTCGATAGTCAAAAACTATCGTTTATTAGAAATAATTGATTTTACTTATTCTTGAATAGGCCGATACTTAGACCTGAGAGTTGAGTGGATGCACAATCATTTAGGAGACCCACATGAGCATCATTAATTCAAAGGTTCCCCAGTTCAAAGTTCAGGCCTATCACAACAACGAATTCAAGACCGTCACCGACGCGGACCTTCGCGGCAAGTGGTCGATCTTCTTTTTCTACCCAGCAGACTTTACCTTTGTCTGCCCGACTGAGCTGGGCGACATGGCGGACAAGTACGCTGAGTTACAGAAGATGGGTGTTGAAGTGTACTCCGTGAGCACAGATACGCATTTCGTGCATAAGGCTTGGCACGATGCGTCGGATACGATCAAAAAGATCAAGTTTCCCATGTTAGCGGACCCAACCGGGCACCTTTCGAAGTCGTTCGGTGTGTACATCGAAGAGGAAGGCTTGGCTTATCGCGGCACCTTCCTGGTAAACCCCGAGGGGCAAATCAAGTTAGCCGAGATCAATGACAACGGCATCGGTCGTAATGCCGAGGAGACGGTGCGCAAAGTGCAAGCGGCCCAGTTTGTGGCGAGTCACAAGGGCGAAGTGTGCCCGGCGAAGTGGAAACCAGGTTCGGATACGCTGAAGCCCGGTCTGAACCTCGTCGGCAAAATCTAAGTATTTTTCTGCAGGCCGGGGCCACAGGTCCCGGCAAAATCCTGGGGAGGCAAGTCGATGCTAGATCAAGACATCATCAGTCAATTGCGTGAGTACTTCACGAATTTGGGCGTCGACATTCAGCTGTTGCTGGACGCGTCCGAGCATCCCAAGCAGGCTGAACTTGCTGACATGTTGCGTGATGTCGCATCGGCTTCGGACCGGATTTCGGTGCAGGAGAGTGGCCGGCGTTCCGAGGTGCCGCGATTTGCGGTTGCTCGCGATGGTAAGCCGACGGGCATCGTTTTTCAAGGCATCCCCGGTGGACATGAGTTTACCTCGTTGGTCTTGGCCATTTTGAACAGTGCGGGCAAGGGTCGTTTGCCGGATGCGGGGCTGAATCAGCGCATGCGTCGTCTGCGTGCTCCTGCAACCATTCGCACGTATATATCATTGAGTTGCGAAAACTGTCCCGACGTGGTGCAGGCGCTCAACCAGATTGCGCTGATCCACGGCCAAATCGAACACGTGATGATTGATGGCGAGCACGTGCAGGAAGAGTTGGCGCGTCTCGGCGTGCAGGGTGTGCCGAGCGTTTACGTCGGTGACGATTTGATTCACTCAGGAAAATCGACGCTGGCCGAGCTGCTGGAGAAATTAGAAAGTAAACTCGGCCAGAGTGAAGGCAGCGCCGGGGAAGCCATCGATCTCGGGCATTTCGATGTGGCGGTGTTGGGGGGCGGCCCTGCCGGCGCTTCGGCAGCCATTTACTCGGCGCGCAAGGGACTTAAAACCGTACTGATCGCCGCCAAGATGGGCGGTCAGGTGCAGGAAACAAAAGGCATCGAAAACCTTATCTCTGTCGTTTATACGGAAGGCCCCCAGTTAGCGGCCAGCTTGGACCAGCATCTGCGCTCGTATCCGGTTACGGTGTTGGAACATCGGCAGGCCCAGGCGGTTTCGGTTGATGCCGAAACGGGACGCAAGTTGTTGCAACTGACGGGCGGCGAACATTTGAGCACGACCTCTTTGATCATTGCCACCGGCGCTCGTTGGCGCGAATTGGGGGTGCCCGGTGAAAAAGAATACATCGGCCGCGGTGTGGCCTTTTGCCCGCACTGCGATGGGCCATATTACAAGGGCAAGCGCGTGGCGGTCATCGGTGGCGGTAATTCGGGTGTGGAAGCGGCGATCGATCTCGCGGGCATCTGCGCCGAGGTGACGCTGTTCGAGTACATGGACAAGTTGAAGGCGGATGACGTGCTGGTGAAAAAGTTGCACTCGTTGCCGAACGTGCATGTTGTGACCAATGCGAAGACGTCCGCGGTCATTGGCAATGGTGAAAAGGTTGTAGGGCTTGCCTATCAAGATCGCGTTTCGTCCGAGGCGAAGCAACTGGACTTGGATGGCGTTTTTGTGCAGATCGGGCTTTCGCCCAACAGCGATGTGGTGAAGGGTGTGGTCGAGATCAATCGCTTTGGCGAGATCGAGATCGATGGCAAAGGGCGCACTTCGGTACCGGGAATTTATGCCGCGGGCGACGTGACGACCGTGCCCTTCAAACAGATCGTCATTGCCATGGGCGAGGGGGCCAAGGCGGCGCTGACCGCCTTTGAGGACCGCATGCGGGCGGAGTCGCCAGCGGCGTGAGGCGCGTTAGAACTGCAATCCTAGAAAGCCGCCTCCGACGATACCCACATACTCGTCGTGAGTCGCCTGATCGATGAGTTCGACGCGGCCCCAGAAGGGCGCAACTTCGATACCCGCGATCATGTGCGAGAGAAAGACGCGGGCAAAACGCAGGCGCAGACTGATGCGGCGATGTTCGAGCACGCGCTTCGAGAGGCGCTCGCCAGCTGGATCTTCTTCGAGCTTGCTCATCCCGATGTAGTCATCGGCAGCGCTCTGGTCGAAGCCGATGGTTTGCTGGGTCAGACCGCCAGCGCCAGACTGCGTCAAGCCGAGTTCAAGGCCCAGCATGCCGCCTTCATGAATAACCGTGCTGTTGTAGCGCTTCAGGTGTCCTGCATCCGCGCCCAGGCCTAAGAAAGCTCCCTGCAAGCCGAGTGTCAGCGCGTGGCCGGTGGTGACGGGAATGTCGATCTGGGCCGTGCTCGCCAGAACCGGTTGAGCGAGGCCGCGGTATTGCTGCGAGCGAGAGCCACCGGTGCGGCTATCTGGTGTGCTTAACCAGATCGCCGAGGCACCAGCATTCGCCAGCAGGCGAATGACGAACGCGCCTGGTGAATGCTGCTCGCCTGGTGAATGTTGCTCGCCTGGTGACGATTGTGCCGACAACGGCTGCG
>CAZLMG010000001.1:0-322807 GCA_964560765.1 uncultured Oligoflexales bacterium | reverse complement strand
TCGAACGCATTTTAGCTGACTACTGCGAATTAGCCAAAAGAGGGACAGGCCCTAGGGAGTGTTTCCGCGCTCGCAGCGGAGGCGCGGCTTCGTGCCGGGCATGGGGTCAGACAGGTTGGTTTCGCTGGGAACGCGTGCACAATGATACATCGTGCCACCAAGGTGCATCGTCAACAGTTCGCCGCTGTCGATGGCACCTGCGACCTCCAGGGTGTACTCGTGGATCTCGGGGGCTTCGACGACTGTTTCGGCACTGTTCTGAGCCAAAGCCTGCATCGAAGCGGATGCCGGTCCGTCACCACAGCCGTGGGCTAGGACTGCAAACACAACTAAGCAAACGCCAAGCGCTCGGTACATAGTTAACTCCCGATGGTGCGATCCTCCAACGAGCGGACGTTGTCGCCCTGCCGACGCACAAGTTTCCTATCGACATCTTTAGGTTAAGCTTTAGTCTTTGGAAATATTCGTGAATTTTACCTGTAAGGGCAGGCCGTTGCGTCGATGTGCGTCTGGTGTTTACTGCCCATTCAGGTGGAGAAGGAGACCACTGGTCGCCGGCATTTCTGAAATACTCAGGCGGCTGCGGTCAACCACATACTTTCGGCCAGGTGCTAGGAGGTCCATGCCGCTTTGGAAGACTCCGGGCAGGGCGCTGATGTCTACATTTACATCCTGCAGTTGATCCGAGCGATTGAAGATTGCGACGATCGTCTGATCGCCCAGGACACGAGCAAAGGCCATGGTTCGCTGCACATCGTTCACATGCAGAACCTGAAATGTACCATGTCGCAAGGCGCTCCACGTTCGGCGCAAAGTGCCTAGGTCTTGATAGAGAGCAAGGAGTGGAGGTTGGCGGGGCGAGCCGACCTGATCCCAGGGAAAGGTACAGCGATTGTACGGATCATCTTGCCATGTTCCGTTATGGTAGCGCCCAGGGCAGTCGATACCGATCTCGTCGCCATAGTACGTCGCGGGTGAACCAGGAAATGCGTATTGAAAAATGGCAACGAGTTCCTGCTTTCGTTGTCTGAGCTCAGCATTGCCACCGGAAATTTTTTCTAACAGAAAGCCCAATCGGTTCGTGTCATGCGAACCCAGCAAATTAAACGCTGCTGCCCAACTTGCCGGTGGATAGTCTTCCTGAATCGACTGCAACTGGTGCAACATGGCTGATTCGCTTAGCGGGCGGATTGGACCAAGGACGCTATTGTCGTTGCTGTCGTTGTCGATAAAGATCTGTCCATCTTTGCAGCCTCGTCCCTTGCAGGTGTCGGCCAACCACCCCAAAACTGCAGTGCGAAATCGATAATTCAGCACCGTATCCAATTCGTGGCCGAGCAGCAGGTGGGAGCCGTCACCCCATTCCTCACCAACCATCACAGCATCAGGCGTGACGCGTCGCAGGGCGTCTCGAAAATTCTCCCAGAAGCTGTTACCGGGTTCACGCGCAGGACCTGCGTCGACATCCTCAGCTACGTCTAGACGCCAGCCGCTTGCGCCGTGCTTCAGCCAAAATGGACCGACACCTTCAGTGCTATTGCCAGAGAAGTACTGCTGAACATCGGTTGAACTTGTACGGAGTTTCGGCAGCGTGTGGAAGCCAAACCAAGACTCGTAGGTGAGTCTTTGCTCTGCAGCCTCATTAACTGCACCGCGCGGGCAACGATAAAGCGATCGGCGATCGTCGCCTAAAGCAGGCGAACCCTTATCAGGCAAGAAATACCATGTTCGATACGGAGACAACGGCGACTCACAGGCGCCCGAGCCATCGTCGAAACCGGAGCCCTCTGGATGGATCAGCACGCCGTCGCGGTCCCAGCGTGAATAGTAATCAAAGAATGGGTGATCAGACGAGGTGTGATTAAATGAACCGTCGACCAACACTCGGATGCCCTGAAGGCGGGCGGCTGCAGTTAACTGCTGAAAATCCTTGAGCGATCCAAGATAAGGATCGACAGCAAAGAAGTTCTGCACATCGTAGTGGTGGTTAGATGGTGCTTGCATGATTGGGTTCATATAAAGCACGGAAACCCCGAGCCGACGGAGATAGGGCAACTTGGCAATAATGCCGGCAAGGTCGCCACCGTAGAACTGATTCGAATGTTCGTCAAAACATGCGGCAGTCCGTGGGTCGCAAAGTGGCTGGTCCCATTCAAGCTTGCGCACCGTCCGGCCATAGATCCAGTCTTGCCCTTGAATCGGATCGTTGGACAGATCACCATTGGCAAAGCGATCTGGAAACACTTGGTAGACGACAGCACCTTGCAGCCACTGGGGCACACGAAAAGTGTGCGAATATACCGTTATCTGATAGCTCAAAAAGTCGTCGCGCAAGTCGGTCATCTTGCCGAGGCCGCCACCTTGAAAACGAGGGTCGTCGTCACCGTAAAAGTCTTCGTCGTCGCCATCGCGAAGGGCGAATAGATAATACAAAAGAGTTGGGTATTGCGGCACTGCTAGGTCAAAGACATGTCGCGTTATGGGCCCCCGAGTCGCATCATAACTATCCTGCTTACGTGTGGGCTGCAGCCAAGCCTCAGTGTCGGATACATCGTTCCAAACGCGCAGCTGCACCGAAGTGACGTCGTTGCGACAGGTTTCCAGGACGAGTTGGATGATGTCCTGGCGATCGGTAACGGCACCAAAGGGCCGCCGATAGTCCTGTGAAAAACTATCGTGTCGCACCCCTTCCCAGAGGACGTTGCCGTCTTGCAAGGCTAGATCGCAGGGGCGTCCCCAGGCGATGCTGGCCACCCACAGGTTCATAAAAATCAATAAATTCCAGCGCAAATGATGACCCTCGTGCAAAGGCCGATGCCAGCTAAAGCTGCATACTGTTGCGGGCTATTTGTCACACTGCGAGCTTTCCGGCAAGCCCGATGCGCGGGAATCGTTTGCGCCCGACGGCGAATGTGGTAGTCCTACAGCCGCGTAACTAGGCGCAGGGATGGGACCTTCCTCCGCCGATTCGATACTTTGGCCCGAGCAAGGACGATAGTCACCATGAGCATATTTCAGGACACTCATAGCAAGATTATTGGCTATATCCTGTGGCTTTTTGGCTTTACGGGATCCCATCGTTTTTTTTATGGACGGCCAATCACTGGTACGATCTGGTTCTTCACACTTGGACTTTTGGGAATAGGCTGGCTCATCGACCTTTTCTTAATCCCGTCGATGGATCGCGCCGCTGATCGAAAGTACATGGCTGGGGCTTTGGACTACAATTTGACGTGGATTTTGCTGACCTTCCTCGGGGTCCTTGGTGTCCACAGATTCTATATGGGCAAAATTTGGACGGGCCTTCTGTACCTGTGCTCGGGGGGACTGTTCGGTCTCGGCATCCTCTACGATTTCTTTACCCTCAACGAGCAGATTGCCGAAGCCAACTACCGATTGAAGAGAGAACGCTAGCGCCCTCAGTGCACGGTCTGCCGAAACTTTTCGAGAGCTTCGATGATCCTCTCGACGTGTAGCCTGTAGACCTGCCACTGGGTGTACGCCCTCAGTTGTGCGACTTGATCACTGACCGGGTGGCGCAAGTCATCCATGAGTCGGTATCCAAGATCAACAGTTTGCGCATCCGCAAAATTTGCCACCGAGCCTGCCAAGCGGTGTACGGGGTTGTAAGTCTCCGACCACTGATCAGACGCGAAGAGTGCATCGATTTTTTGTAGACTTTGTTCGGCATGGCTCAGAAACATGTCCGACACCTGCAGAAAAATGGACAGCATATTGCCATATTTTTCCTGCCATTGGGCGGATAGTTCGGTGTAGTCGGATGCGCTGTTCGAAATACTCGTCGATTGTTCGTTCATAGGATTCCTCTTGAAGAAATTTCAGAAGTTGTCGTTTGTGTTGGGCGAACCGCATACGAGGCAACGGTTTGAACCAACTCGGCGATTTCTACCGGTTTACTGAGATGGGCGTTGCAGCCGCTTGCAAGTATCTCTCTTCGTTCTTCGGCAAAGGCGTGGGCTGTAAGGGCCAAAATGGGCTGCGAGAATCCCAGTTCACGTAATTTTCGTGTTGCAGCCAAGCCATCCAAATTTGGCATTTGGATATCCATCAAAACTACATCGTACGGGGTCCTCAGAGCTGCGTCGATGGCTTGCTCGCCGTCGTCGGCGGTGTCGACACGCGCTCCTTGCAAGGACAAAAGATTACTAACAAGCAGGCGATTGTCCGGTGCGTCGTCTACAACGAGTACGGAAAGCCCCAATAGAGGCAAACCCCCTGTGGTCGTTAACGACATTGGGACATTCTCTTGCGCTGGCGAGAGATCTCCGAGGTCACAGCCATCTGCTGGGCTCACTTCTAGAGGAAGAGTCAAGCGGAAGCTGCTGCCGACACCGACCTCACTCCAGGTCAATTCCAATTCGCCACCGAGTGCCTGGGCTAATCGTCGCGAAAGGGCTAAGCCAAGTCCGGTCCCGCCAAACCTCCTCGTCGTGGACATATCCGCCTGGGAAAAAGGCTCGAACAGTCGACGAGCTGCCGCCTTATCAATCCCTGGGCCCCGGTCCCGCACGTCGATCGTCAACACCGGCCCGTTACACCTTCGGTGTTGGGGAGCAATGCCGAAGGCTAAAAAAACCTTGCGATCGGCAGGTGAGAATTTTACCGCATTGCCTAGAATGTTGAGCAAGATCTGCCGGACGCGCATCGGATCCGAGATAACCTGCTTTGGCAGGTTGTGCGCGTGTGTCACATGAATCTGGATACGCTTCTGTTGGGCGCGGATACCCAGCATGGCAATCGCATCGCGCGCCAGTTCATGCAATGAGACCGGGAGCTTTTCGACCTCTAACTTTCCTGATTCCACTTTACTGATGTCGAGTATGTCGTCGATAATCTGTAGCAATTGACGACCATTGCGAGCTACGGCTTCAGAATAAAGAGCCCGGCTTTCGGCATCCAAATCAGCATTACCCAGCAAAGAAGTAAATCCGATGACCGCATTTAAGGGGGTGCGAATTTCGTGGCTCATGTTCGCCAGGAAGGCCGTTTTCGCGCGACTTGCTTTCTCGGCGATCTCCTTGGCAAACTGTAGCTCTTGCTCTTTCAGTCTGGACTCGGTGAAATCAACGGCCATCACCATCGTGATGTTTTGACCGTCGGTAAAGCGGCCTAGAGGTGTCGCAGACATCCTCCAATAGCGGGTTTTTCCGTCCGCAGTGGTTACCTCTGCCTCATAGCTCTCGATCTTTCGCTTAGCGAGATTGTTCTCTTTAATAAATTCGAGAACTTCATCCTTTCGAGCGCCGTATGCTAGCGAGCACCAGTCGTCCAAGGTCGTAATATCTTCTTTGCTGTACCCAGAGAGCTCTGTCCAGCAGCGATTCACCGTATGAATGATACCGTCGTCGGTACGCAGCATAATGGGGGTCGTGGCTTCCTCAATGCTACGACGAAAGCGATCCTCACTGTCGCGCAAAGCTTGTTCGCTTTGCTTGCGGGCGGAGATATCGTGAATGACACCTAGCGATCGCAGCGGCGCTCCAGCCTCGTCTTTCAGCATGGCGATGTTGATCAATACCCAGATGCTGGAGCCATCTTTGCGGAGGTATCGCTTCTCTGCGATCAACTCGCGGACTTCGCCGCGCAAGAGCGCTTGATACCCCTCGTAGTCCTTCGCCCGATCTTCGGGATGGGTAATGTCAGAGAACGTTCGTACCAGAAGCTCTTCTCGACTATAGCCCGTGATTTGGCACATGGCCTGATTCACCAGCAGAAAGCGACCGGTATGGGGATCAACTTGCGCACTGCCGGCTCCGGACAATTCGAACGAAGCCCGGTATAGTGAGTCGGTTTCTGTGTGCACTTCGGCTGCAAACCTTGCTACGGTCAGCTCTGACAATGCGATTCCGCCGTTAAGGCATCCATCTTCCAATCCTTTCCCGATTCGAAACTTGGAGTGCAAATCCACCGCTCCTACCCTCAACTGAGTCAAACGCAACTGGAGATTGCGAGCCCACGACCCTGTCTTCGGGTGCGGAGCATATACGCCTTGTGCGAAATTGGGCAGATGTCGCGTTTTAGAGACGGCGACGAGGTTGGCGCACATCAGCGACGCTGATAACTTGCTTGGCCGGGTTTGTTGGCAAAGTACTCGTTAATCTTAGGTAATTGTGGAGCCTGGCCACTGTTTTGCATCGACATGGATGTCCAACCGGCCAGGATGAGTCGCTCGGAGTCGCTATCGTACATGACAGCGGTAGCCACGCAGGGCAAATAAGAACCTTGCACATCGCGGAACTGCACAAGACGGAAGTCTTTGTAGTCACCGTCAGTTACCGCCGTGCTGATCGAAAGCGAGCCGTATGTCCAGGAGCTGGTGACTTTCTGGTCTGAAGGATTCTTGGCCCAGTTGTCTGCATAGATGAACTCGAGGGAGTCGCGGCGTTTGCTGCTGATGTCGAAACTGAATCCGCTCTTGGAGTAGTATTCTTCGCCGGCTTCGTTTTCTTTTTTCGTGGGGGCGAAGGCGTTTGCATGCTCCCAGGTGTCACCTAGCAAATTCTCCAGCTTGGCAACTGCGCCGCGATCCGTCTCTTCAGTAACAGCATATCCGCAGTCCTTATAGATCTTGTCATGGCCGGCTGTGCCGGTCTCTGGATTTGCCGACGTCTCACGACGGATGGGAGGTGCGTCTTTATGCTCAGTCGTGACACTGCAACCAATTGTGAAAAATAATGGAATGCCTAGGATCGCCTTAATCATGGTGCAATGCTCCAGTCGGGGGTGGGGCGGTTTTACTAGGCCGGCCGAACCGGCCTGCTGGTGATATAGTATCGTTAAAATAAAGTCAATTTATTTTAACTATTTTAATAAATTCACCAATAGTTACGTGCGAACCCCGAGCGGAATATCAAGGCATCTATTGACCCAGTTGGCCCCGGACCAGCTTCTTCTGACCTTGCACCAAGAAGCTACCGTCTGCGGCCAGACTGATGCTGGTAAAGTCAGCGGCTTGATCTTCATAAACCTTGTCGACGGCAACCGGTGCCAGCTCGCCCGCGAAGATGGCGCGAGTGGAAGTGGCAATAAACTGGCCCTTGTCGTTGATTGCCAAATGCTTCATGCCAACGGCGGCATCGTAGCGATTCAGCGAACCGTAGGAATGATAGGTGCCAAAGTTGCCGGGAACTGTCGCTAACAAACGAGCAGGAGCTTGGTCGTGAATATGTCCGCCCAGCAGCGACTTATATGTCGATGCCAAAAAATAGCCGGAGTTGGTGATGACGACCTCCTGGAACTCTTGACCCAATTCGCCCTTGTAGATCTCGCGGATCGATTTATCGCTGACAGAGCCCACGAATAGACCGCGAGCCGAGGCGGCAATGAAGTTGCCGCTTTCGTTCAACGCCATGCGTCCACCGTAAATGTCGATGCTCACATCGAGGCGTTGCGGATCGAAATTTACCGTGTCCCAGATGTTTTGATAAAAGGAGTAATTCTCTCCAAAGAAGACTCGTTCCGACCAGCGCGCATGGATGTTGCCGACGACGATACTAGTTCTACTGACGGTGACGAAGTCGCCGCGGCTGTTCATGAAAGATCCCTTGAAGGCAATTCTATCAAGTCCACTGGGCAGGGGCAGAACCTCGACGCTGGCGCCGTGCGCCCAACCCGCCATCACCATGAAAAACAGCGACCATGACCATGGAAAGACTTTCGACATGCCTGGACCCCCGCAGTGAGACAAAACACATTTCGTTGCGATCAATCTTTGAAGAAAGCATCACATAGGCGGCAGAAAAGCGCAATTCATGAACTTATTGGCGATGGTGGTGAACTATTGGGCGCGCTTTCCTTGCCAGGAGGAGTAGTCGTGCGCTTGAAAATTTCGTGGTGCGTGGTCTAAGACTTCAGCATTTGAGTCGATGCCGAGTAGGTCGAACTGAGGATCAGCCGTGATCACATCACCTGATTTCGCATCGACATAACCCAATAGGGCGTACACTTCCAGGACTTCACGACTGCCGCGAATGATTTGCTCACCGGCCGTTGCTGCAGCAACCCGCCCGCGCACCTTTTCCAGTGCGGCCCGGGAGATCAAAATATCAAAGCCAAGTCGTTTCGTGAGTTCCTGTAGGCGTGAAGCCATGTTCACAGTTGTTCCGATAACCGTATACTCAGCTCGCTTTTCAGAACCAAGCATCCCGCCAAGTACGGAGCCAACGTGGACGCCAATCCCCCAGCTAATGGGAAAGGTACCCTGCTCGGCGCGGCGTAGGTTCAAGGCGCGTAGCCCCTGGCGAATGGCTACGGCGGCGCGCATGGAGCAGACGGCTGTGTCTTCTCGATCGTCACCGATCCCCCAAACGCCAAGGACCGCATCGCCGACGAACTTATTGACGACGCCGCCTTCGCGCTGAATCGCATCCACGACCACATCATAGTAACCATTCAACAGTTCCAATACTTCTTCCGCGTCAAAGGTATCCGTGATCTCGGTGAAACTTCTGAGATCGACGAACAGGATGGCGGCATTTTCGTGTCGCTGGGGACGGTGTTTGCGGTTCATGAGAAAGTGTACAAGGCCTTCGTCGACAAAAACGCCAAGAGCGCGCCGCAGGCTGTCGCGTTCCGTGCGGACATGACCCGTGTCGGTCGCTACGCAGGCGGCAAAGACTAAGGTGAACGCCATCTCGATGACCATCATACCCATCCAGCTGGGGTGCGACGCCGCCCAGGTGTAGCTCATGTACACCAGCATCGCCAAACTTGCGCCAGCGATGCTGGCAGAGATCAGTTGCCGCGATAAACTGCGCTGACTTCCTCGCAGATGCAGGAATACCTGAAGGCTAGCGGCCAGCGCATACATAACAGCACCAAACTGCAGGAGGCGAGCGATGGTATATCCCCAGTAGAAGAACACGGCCGTATCCGCCAGAGCGAGCAAGGCGCCATAGCCTAAGATGGACGCACCAGTCAGAATCTGCAGAACGAGTCGTTGATGAGTTGAGCGCTGGCGAAAGTAATAGTGCACGAACCAAGAGAAGCTAATTTGGGCGGCGATATCAAAAAGAATGAAAGTCTCAGTCCGCGAAAGCATGGGATTGGCGGGTAGCCACTCGCGCATACCGTAGAACTCTGGAATCTTTAGAGCCGAGAGGACGGCAAAAATGATGAAGAATATATAGTCTTGCGGGAAGGAGAAGACGACCGTGCCAAAGGCGATGAGCAGGGCAATGGTGAGCTTGGGTAGGGTCAGCCAAGCATTCATCAACCGGTCGTTCTGCTTTTTGCGGGTTGAAATCTGCTGTAGCTGTTTTGTATCACCGATCAAAACATTAGCGCGCAAGTCGACGCCTGGTTCAGAAACGCCGTGAGTCGCAATGCGCAGGGTGATGGGAATATCTGAACCATATCTGCTGCCGCTGGTAAGCGGTAGAGGTTCTGAATAGATGCCGCTGCCCGTTTGTACGAGTTCCTCGCCAACAAAGTACTCAAAGCGCTCGGTGAACAAGTTCATCAGGTGCAAGCTTAGATTCGTGCTTGGCAATGATCTTAGAAGTGCGGCGGGGACGGTCGTGCTCAACACTAGCGTTTGATCCGCAACTAGGCCTGCTTGCCCAAAGTCCGAGTACGGCAGTACCCGCGTTGCTTGAAACAGGGTTGTTGCATTTGGGCAGACGCTGGCGCCACACAAGGACCCGGATTCGTAGGTAACTGTCCATGGCAGGTTCGCATGGGTCAGATTCAGCACATCCGTCCGCCCGGCCGCATATTCGTCGGGGCTCCATTCGTAAAGGGGCAAAAACGCACGGATACAAAGGAGGGCAACCGCCCCAATGGCGAGGGTGACAAGGAATGCGAAGCCAAGACGTGGCAAGATTGCGCCTCGATGCAAAATGTTCGCAAATGGTCGAGTCAGGTATCGGAATTCTTTGGCAATTCTGAATGCCGACGCGTACGGGGGGGCGAAATGACTTGGTTTTTTGCCAGGGTTCGGTCTGGTGCGGCAGTGCACCTTGAAATGACTGTGTCGTTCGGGTACGGTCCGGCCCTGTTTTTAAATCTGAAGGGGGGGGAATGCATGCGTTTCTTGCTGACCGTGCTCATCATGACCATTCTGTCGGGTGCGTGTGGTGACGATTCAAATAATAGCCCCGCCAAGGGCAAGTTAGCGAAAGCCGATGCCAAAGCGTTTGCCAGTTGGAAATCTTCTTTGGTCAAAGCCTGTGACGCCACATCAGCCTTTACCCCCGGGGGCAACAGCACGGATACGGGAATCGATGTCCGTTTGCTGATGGAAAAAACCGGAGGGCGATTGCAATGGGAACAGGATGGGCAGCGCTGGCTCCTCGATATCGGCAGCCGCTTTTCGGGTGAATCGAAGTCTCAATACCGCCAGTCAGCGGAGGTGAATGGCAAGGTTTCCAGTCAAGTCGATGCCGAGTTTACCCGTAGTGGCTCCCACTGTCAGGCGTCGCTGTTTGGCAAGAAGGAATACGATACTTACGTCGTACCTGCCATTGATGTGCTGCTGCATAGCGCCGCGCCAGCAGACAAAGAAGTCTCCTCGTACATAAAGGTTTATCCGGTCTCGGGCGCAAATCTGACCAGCATCGATGAACTCAATCTATTGGCCGTAGCGGCTGCGGCTTTGACACCATCCGAGGCGGCTTTGAAAGTGTTGGCCGCCGGCTTGGGAATGTCGCCTTCGCAGGCGACACTTTTCGTGCGCCCTTCGGGTCTCGGGGCGGCCGGTGCCATTGCAACTACGTTGGATTCGGCGTCGAACTTTATCGGCTCTCCGAATGGCACCCACATGGTTAGTCATGCGGTGGCGAAGGCGTTGATGGAAGATGGACGAGAAGTGCCGGCTAGCATGTGGTTTCGCGAGCTCACTTGGTCGTTTCCTGATATTGAAGCGCCCGCTGCTGGCGTCTGGAAAGTGGACTTTTCGTTATCCGTGCGCAAGGGTCAAGACAACGTGAGTTTCGTGAAAATGACCGAGGCCGCCGCCCCAACGCTTCTGGAGTCGTCTGCCGAACGTGCGGTGAGCTGCATGCAGGGACGAGAGTGGGTGCTGTTGGGGATATCGAACTTAATCGGATCGACGCCTTTCGATCCGTCTTATGCGCAAGCATACGGACCATGTGATGTCTTTGTGACTGATGGCAACACATTATTGGATTTTAGTGACTACCGCACTTGGGTTGTCGGTCATTTCGCGAACACTCGTGCCAGCCGCCAAGTCAAGTATCAAGGGTGGGATGCTGCCCTGCGGGAGTTGGCGTTGCATCAGTGGTCGGCGCAGCAGCCCATCAGGGACCTCGATCCAGATGGCGGGGCGCCGATTGTGGCTGGACTACACAATGAGGCCTTGTCGATGGCGGAACTCGTCAAAACGTACCCGGCGTTGGCGGCCGAGCTCAATACCTTGCTGGCCATGGGCATGGATTGGACCTTTCGCGGTGATTTTGTCGACCAAGCAGCCCGCGAGCGGATGGCAGAGGCTTTGGCCAACATCATCGATCCATTCGTCGGTGCCTTTCGCAGTCTGGTGTCGAGCTTGAGCGGGAATCCTATGGCGCAAGACAAGTCACTGGCGTTTGCGCTGAGCATCACCGATAGTTACAAGCAACAAGCGCGAACTTTGCTGAGCAAGGGCGAGGAGCTGGAAACAAGCGTCTTGGCGAATCTGCTAGCGGATGTGGTGCGCAATGAAGTCACGACGGAGCAAATCGCGGTTTGGTTGGTGACTGCTGATGCGCTGTTGGTATTCAAAAAACAGGAATTGGTCGCGCTCAAGAAAGAGTCCCTCAATTATGCTTTCGAGCGGCATTTTACCACGCTTTTGCAGCGTGCCGTCGAAGAGGGTTGGACATCGACGCAGTTCGAAGAATTGGCCAAGTTGATGGATCTCGCGCGTCACATTCGCCCCTATTGCGGTGACAAGCACACGGTTTCTGAGCGCGCAGATTGCCTGAGCTTCGAAATGAAGTTGACCAGCAAGGAGAACGGTATATTGGCGCCGAAGTTCGAGGGTCGCTATGCGGACATGGCCCAATCCCTGCGTCGGTATTATGACGCGCAGGCTGAGTCGTTCGACCCGGTGAAGTCGGACGTGATGGATGCGTTCGTTGATCCTATTTGGGCAGCCTGTGCACAGCCTGAATTTTCGACGAAGCGCAAGAACTTAGAGCGACTTTTGGCCGATTATGCCAAAGCCGATTTCTTTAAGAAGTCTGACCTAAGGTCGCAGATTCGCGATGCTCTGGCTGCGAACTGCGAGGTCCGGTAGGGCAAGTAAACCCAATGGTATTGGCGCGTTACCGAATCCTTCCGGCATAGATTAAGGCTTACCATTCCTGCGCCGATTCTCTAATTAAGGGGGATTGGCGCATGCGTTCGCATCCATTTTTGACAATGGCGGTACTTTGCCTTTGCTCGCCAGCAGGGTGCACTGAACGCGCTAATCGGCAGGAAACCGATACGTCCATCGTCGCGAACGAACCTACAAGTGCTTGGTGGAAAGACAACTGGAATGGCCGATTGGACGATACCGGAAGTCTTGAGTCTTTCGTTTTGCGATGGCGAATTTTTGTACATCGTAGCCTGGAATGCTGGATTCCAGCAGGGCCTGCTGTTTAGCGCGACCTTTGCTAATGGCGCCGTTTGGAATTCGGGGCCAAACTCTGTCCTTGCCGTCGTCGGACCATCAATGCCACCGGGGTATGGGTCTTATCCCTATAACGGCGGAGCGCCTGCAAATGCTGATCTCTACTCGTACTTTGAGCGCCCAAACTGGATGCGCATTCACCAGTGGTCGCCGAACAATGGCGTGGGATGGACGGCGATTGCAGCTATTCCGAGTGCAGCTCACTGGATCTGGTTGGACGGAATGATCTAAGTTAAGCGATCTATCTGCCGCAGACTAGGAAAACGCCGCCACCAGATGGCGGCGACCACCAGAGTGCCGACGCCTCCTAGCACGGCCGCTGGCACGACGCCAAACCAGTGGGCTGTGAGCCCCGATTCGAATTCACCGAGTTCATTGGACGCTCCGATAAAGACCTGATTGACCGCCGAGACGCGGCCGCGCATGGAATCGGGAGTATAGAGCTGGACGAGTGAGTGGCGGACGACGACGCTGATCATGTCGGCGGCACCGAGGACCACCAGTGCAGCCATGCTCAGCCAGAAGTGGGTGGACAGGGCAAAGACGCAAGTTGCCAGGCCAAAGACTGCCACACCCAAGAACATTTTGCGGCCAGCACCGTGCCGGATGGGCACCAGCGTCAGCCAAACGGCGATGACTGCGGCACCGATCGATGGGCCGCTGCGGAGTAAGCCAAGTCCCTCCGGACCCACATGCAAAATGTCCTTCGCATAAATGGGCAGGAGCGCGACGGCTCCACCGAGTAACACGGCAAATAGATCTAAGGACAGAGCCCCAAGCAGAGCCTTTTCGATCCAGACAAAGCGCACACCTTCCCGTAAGCGGTCGAGCATGCTGTTGTCGGGGAGGTCAATCGGTCGTGGCGTGCGCAACAGGATGGTGACGATGCCAGCGAGCAAGAATAACAAGGCGCTCCAAAGGTGAACCTTATGCGCACCGATGCTGGCGAAGAGAAAGCCGCCGGCGCTTGGACCGATGATGGTGGCTAGTTGCCAGGCACCGCTGCTGATGGCGATGGCTTGCGGTAGATTCGTCGCAGCTACGATCTGCGGCAGCATGGCCGAACCAGCCGGGCCGCCGATGGCCCGCGCGATACCAATGACCACCAATAATGCGTAAATCAGGCTTAAACTTGCCGGATGCTCGCTGCTGGTGGCGAGGGCTAGGCCAAGGCAAGCAAAAGCGATGATGATGTAACCCAAGCCGCCGAGCAGTGAGCGCGACCGTCGATCTGCTAGATCACCGCCGAGAAACGAAAGCAGAAGACGCGGTAAAAATAGGGCCAGACCAACATATCCGAGGTCAAGTGCGCTGTTGGTTGTTGCGTAAACTTGCCAGGCGACAGCAACGGCCTGAATCTGAAACGCTAAAAAGCCGAATGTGCGGGCCAATTCATAGGCGATGAATTTTGGACTGGAAAGTAGGGCGGCAACTTCTGGCGTTCGCATGCGACCATGCTATCGGTCGACTCTAAGGAAAGCAATGAATCTCGTCCCTGGTGTCAGTAGATTTTGCAGGTACCGACGTCTTGGTTCTCGTCCTTGTGACAGCGAACGCGACTTGGGTCGAACGGCATGCAGGTCATGACCATGCATTGGTCCTGGCAGGTTTCGCCATTTACCGCGTAGTTGGAGTATGCCATCGATAACTGCATGCTAGAATGCACGGCGCGATTGAATGTTGCACCACAAACACCAAGCAAGCATGAATTCACAGTACATTCTTCGTCGGTGGTGCAACGGTCAGCTCCGGCAAGGATCTCTTTGGCGCGACCACTGCAGCTCGTTGCCGCGCTTAGCTCGCTTTTCAAGAAGTCCGGAGTGCCTTCGGCGTTCTGGTCGGCCGTGTTGTTGGCTTCGTCGGTGCTATTGGCGGGAACAACTACTCGAACTCGCTGGCTGTCGGCCTGGCCATCGGCGGTTGGTACAGCCTGATCACAGGCGCTAAGCGATAAAAGAGCCACCCCTTGTGCCCAAATCAAAAAACGCCACATAGCCACCTCCCTACCTAGGCTTATCGGCAGGTGTCAGGAAGGCTCGAGTGAAATTTTGGTAAGTAGTTTAGACGACAGCCAAATTTTTCCTACTGGAGCGCGCCAAGAGACCGATAAAACGAGGCAGCAGCAGGGCCCATCGCGGCCAGAAATTCCAGACGCAAGGAGTGGTTGTTTCGACATGAGGCGTCTTCAAAAAAATGTAATCGTGTGGCTCACATATACTATGGGAATGCTGGGATGCATGGCCTCATCTTCAGCTTCCGCTGCCGACCAGGAGAGACCTTGGAACGGTGCTACAATCTTTCTAATGGCCAGCAATCGTCATACAGGCGACGGCGAACCGGTGCGGCTGGACTTCGCCGAGACGTCGTTTAGCGAGATCCCGGACATCATCAGTTCGTCGAAGCAAATCATTGCCAATCCAAAACAAATCGTTGTTGATATTTACCTACCTAAGGGCATGGAGGCCGCAGCCGAGGCCGATTACCTCGCTCAGATTCGTCAGAGTCTTCAGAGTCTAAGCAATGAGCCGGCTAAAATACAGTTGCACTATGTGGAACCTGATCAACTTGCCGAGGCCGCGCGCTTGGGCAGCGCAGAAGTACGTGCTGCAAGCCAAATCGGTGGTTCGCCCAGTCTGGATCCGAATGTTGCCAAGGCAATGATCGAGCACAACGGCGAGGTCGCCAAAGAGACCAGCCGCTGGTCAAAAATTCTCCAAGCTGCGAACACCAGGACTGCGGCGACCTATGTGCGACGGGTGGTCGCCCCAGCGCGTGGCGTTATAGCCTTTGCCATGCTCATGTGGCAGGCTGGATCTCCAACTTCCTTTTTCAACTTTGTTATGTCGGGTGTTGGAGCGGCGACTTGGGGTGTTGAGTACCACCTCATGACCAAGTACAACGCCGAGTACGGCGACTTTGCACGCAATCATAAGGTGCCACTGCACTTCTTCCCGTTCAATATTTACAATCGCTTGAGTGCAATGAAGGCGATGATATTTAGTTACACGGTCTGGAACTTATTCTTTCGCAATTTCATGCTATTTTTCCTGTCGGCCGGGAATCCAGAGGCCTTTGCCAATCCCCTTATGCTAAAGACATGGACAGATGGTGCCGCCGTCGGTTTGGGTGCTGCCTATTTTGGCGGATTAGCAGGCTCTGGAATAGCTCAGCTATCTAAACAGGGATACATCACTGGTGCCACGGAACGGTACTACCTATACAGCATGGGATTATTGGGACAGGCCTCATTCCTGATCGCGATGATGCAAACGCAGGGTGGCAACGTCGCTTCGTTACCGGTATTCCTGGGTGTTACTTGGGGTGCTTCAGCATTGACCTACATGGCGGCAAAAGTCGTCCCCGTGCGTGCCGGTAGTCATGTTTTCATTCATCCTACGGTGGCCAGTGAGGGCCGCCGTGAAATGGAGTTTATGCAGCGAGTATCGACCACGGTGCAAGCGCAGGGTGCATCCGAGGAGTTCTTGCGTGGGGCGCTCGCGGAATATAAGCTCGTGAATCCAGATGGACGGAGCTTTTGGTCGACGTTGCGTGAACGCTGGGAGCTGGCGCGAACTGCCGTGGGGACGACCATTCGCAACAGCTGTGAGCGACTGGGTTTTACCTTTGGTCGGGACTGATCAGCGACGGCAATAACAGCCGACGATGCGGTCGGTTTTATCAGCGTCCTTCTTTTGCCCCGGCTGATAGCAAAAAATTCCGAGTGTCTTCGTGCTGATGTTGCCTTGACCCGCACAGCCTCCGTAGCAGCCGAGGCTGAAGTCAATGAGGCCTTGCGCCTGCGTTGGCCGTGCCTCGCCTGAGACACATTCTGCGCCGAAGCTGTCGGCTCCTGCCTGCAGTCTGCGATCTTTACATGCTTTTTGGCAAGGGGTTAAGCCATTGGTCTGAACCCAAATTCCTTGATCGGCATGATGTGATGGTTCGCACTCGCGCCAGGCGACGCCATATTTCTCCTGGTACTCACCATCGACCGTATCGACTGTCAGCAGGCCGTTGAATTCACGGCCGCGGCCGCCGCGCGGTGCACCCATGGGCCGCAAGGCGATTTCGGAATTGAGAAGTAATCGAGTTGGCTTGGTGGAGTTGCAGGGCGACCAGCTAACTTGCGCCATGGGAATGTCAAAGCTCTGCGTGTAGTCCTCCTGGGTGGGGCCTTTGAAGCGAAGCGTACCCAGCTTGCGAACGCGGTTCTCATGGTCAAAGCGATAGGACAATTCCTGCGTGCCTAGGACCTTCTCGCCGATGTCCGCATAGCCGCGCGCATCGATGCTGAAGATGCCGAATGACCAACCTGGTGACACATGCAGGCCGATATCAAGGTTGCAGTTCTTCATCACCGGACGAGCATGAGTGGCCTGAGGATCGAGCGAGACGGTAAACTGATCAAAGGCGATGGTAATGACCTTGGCATCTTCCGATAGGCCGACGGATGCTGTGCCCTGAGGACAGCCAGTGCCGGCGTAGCGAACCTCGTTAATGCGCACCTGCGAGGGATCCGGGTGGTGGGCAAGGGCTATGGATGAAAGTAGGCCGAGAATTCCGGCGGTGCATACTCGGTGTAGGCTTGACTGCATGGATAGCTCCTGGCTAGGTATGTGATCCCCAATGTTCCCCAGACGCGCCAATGCAGATTGCTGGCCAACTTGTCGCAGCTGCTTTAGAGCCTAAAATAATTGAATTTTTAGCGATTAGGCGGGCGCCGGTGTGGGCGGATTGGTCTCAATTCAGAACGGCGTGCCGCGCCTGTGGTTTGCTTTTGCTACCAGTTGCTCGTCATCTCCCTCCGGATGTTGATGAGCGTCCGCATGATTTCATATAAGTCGGCGTGCAGGCTTGAGCCGCCCGCAGACTGGTTCATGGCGCGTTGCAGCGCTTGGGCTCGATTGATGCTGACCTGAACCCTTTGCTGATAGAATGATCGCAATCGGGTCTGCGGATAAGGCTTCCGGCCTGACTTCAGCGATTGAGCTTCGCGGCCCATGGTGATGGCGAGGTCGCGAAGTTGCCTGGCTTCGCTCTGCACGATCCCCGAAGACTGCTGCACGACGGCGTTAGCGATACTCCCCAGGTGCTGACTAAGTCGTTCGACCTGGGCGAAATCCGCATAGGCGTTAAACGCGTGCGGCATCGGGCCCGGGGTTGGAATCGGTTGCGGTTCCGGCTCTGTTGGTCCGGGGCCAGGAGGTGGCAGCTGACCTCTCAGTGCGGCGGCGATGAGCTGACTGCGAGTCACGTCCTCGGCGGTGGTGGTGGCTTCCTCGTAGCGATACGTCGTCGTGCATTCACCTTCAATGTCAAAATCTGGGCGCCCGCGCACGAGGACCCCTTCGACTTGCTGCGTTTGCTGATTGACGACCGGTGCCCCACTGTTGCCACCAAAGGAATCGAGAGTTGCCTCAAAGTATACAGGGTCGTCAGCTTTGACTACGGTGGCGCCGCCCATGACTTTAAGCGGCAGGCCAGCGGGCGTACCGACGGCGAAGACTCTTGTATTCAAGGAAATGGGTGCTTGCTCGTTCAAGGTCAGAGGAGCCCGATTGGGGACCTTGCGGTCGAGCTTGATGATGGCGTAATCGCGCTTGGAAACTCCATGCTCCTGGCGCCAGACGCTCTGACAACGGTAGATATTCTCCGGGCGCAGGTTGAGTGGATCGTCGGACGGCAACCAATACGCATAGTCAAAAACGAAGCGCGCTTGGGCACAAGCATCTTGATCTTTAAAGCAGTGGCCGCTGGTGACCAGCTTATCATCGCTGACCAGAAAGCCTGAACAGTGGGCGACGCTGGGCTGCTCGCGAAATGACTCGGCAGCACATAACCGCAATTTTTCGCCCAGTGTTTGACCAACCAAGCGCGTGCCTTGAATGCTGTCGGCCTTGACTACGGCAGCGACGGAGCGCGCGATCTGCAATGCGCCGGGCAAGTCAGATTCAAAGAGGTCGCGGCGATGGTCGTCGCCATAAATCGCATGGACGTCCGTCCCGTCGCGGCGAGCGTCGTCAATTCCGCAACTGGCGATTAGGAGCAGAGCGCCAACAAGTAACGGCGGGCGGCGGCCGCCAACGATTCTGGTGAATTTGAGTCGGGTGCGGTGGTGCATAGTCGTCATCCTTGCTTCGGGCTGCGGTGAAAATTAGCAGCCTTGCCGGTAACCGTAAAGATAGGCATAGCTGTAGCCGTGCCGAAATCCAACGTTGATACGGGCATAGCTGTTGTAACTGCCGTACACGTGACGAGAGTAGCTGCGCGCGGACCACCAATAGCTATAGGAATATGCAGATCGATGCGTGTACGGGGTCCGATAAACGTACCCAGCCCGGTGCCGATTCGCATAGCGATAGCCATTGTAGTAAGAGCGACGAAAGCCCTCGCGATAGGATCGATGATAGTCGATGCCATAATGCGTGAGGTGCTTTTCGATCTTGGCGGAATGTTCCGCCCAAGCATCGTGCTCGGCCGCAATCATGGCCGCCACTTGATCCGGAAACTGCTTGTCTTGCTTTTGAAAGAGGGTTTCCAAGTCAGCATTGGATAGATCTGCGGAAAGGTCGATGCTTTCCACCGAGGTGTCCAGACGCTGAATTTCAGAGTCGAAGTCAATCTCGGCCAGCGCCGCTGAGGAAAAACTCAGCAGACCAGCCACCAGTGCACCGATCGTTTTCATAGTGCAACTCCTTCTGCAAAGCGGCACGAAGCCGAATAAAAAAATACACACCACCGCGAATTATCTTCTAGCATTGTCACCGTGCGAATCAATACGCCATGGTGACGCGGCAAACGAGCTGCTATGATGCGGGAGCTGTCAACCAAGTGGAGTTAGCGGGTGCATGTTTCCCATTCGTGACACCATCCCGGCAGAGTTTTTTTCGGCTCGACCTGAAACATTGCATCGGGTCTTTCCGAAACCGACCGTCTTGCAACTCGCGGGCCGACGCCAGCCAGCTCTATTTGTCTCGACACTGCTGCATGGCAACGAGCATTCGGGCTTTTTTGCGGTTCAGCGATTGCTGCAACAATATTCTGCTGGTGGATTACCTCGCAGCCTGATCATTTTTCTCGGCAACGTGTCTGCCGCCCAGCAGAACTTGCGATTTTTACCGGGGCAGCCCGATTTTAATCGCATCTGGCGAGATTGTGAGCGCCCCGAGGGCAAGGCGGCGACGGAGTTTTTGGCCTGGCTGGCGCAGAGGCCGTTGTTTGCTGCCGTGGACTTGCATGACAACTCGGGCCTCAATCCCCATTATTCCTGCGTGACGGATATGCGGGCGGGGCATTTGCAGTTGGCGCAATTGTTTAGCAGGCAGTGCATTGTCTCCAATACACCGAGCTCAACTTTGACTTGCAATGTGGCAGATATGGCGCCGACAATCACTGCTGAATGCGGGCAGATGGGAAATCCGCTGGGGGCCGATCGCGCCTTTCGGCTGTTGGATGCCTTGATGCATCTTGAGGCGCTCCCGCAAACACGGCCCCAGCACGACGATTTGGTGCTGTATCGATGTTTGGGTCGATTCCTGATCGCGCCTGAGGCGGCGATTCATGTGGGCGACGGGCACCGTCATGGTTTTTCGCTGCGACCCGATCTAGAGCATCTTAACTTTACACCGTTAAAGGTGGGGACACAGTTAGGGACTTGCGCTGATGCATCGTGGATCGGTTGGGAGCGCGACGAGGAGGCGGGAGATGCTGCACCCATAGGGCAGGAATTCCTGGCCGTACGGAATAACCGCGTGGTCGTCACGCGCGAATTTACCCCAGCCATGCTGACACTGCAGGAGCGCGCCATTCGCAGCGATTGTTTGGGGTACGTGATGGAGCCGATCACCAGCGGGTGATGGGCCCCTGATTACAAACGGGCTATGAGCCCGAGCTCGAAATTCCACCTCGGTTGCTCGATCCGTACTCGTTCGCCCACGTCAGCCCAAGGAGTGGCGGCGGCCTGTGACACGTCATAGGACGTTGCTAGCGGAATGCGATAACCAAAACCAAAGTTGATATCCAAATCATCCTGGGTCAGCGTCGAGCCAACATGAATGCCATATCCGCCTAAGTTTTCGTGGATCAGCGAAGCATACTCCGGCTTGCTGTAGATCGGCTGTTCGACGGAAAGTGATGACTGGAGGCTAAAGCGCTCGTTGGCTTGATAGGCACCACCCACGCGCAGGCTGATCTGGGTGCCGTTGCGATCAGGTGAATCGCTCCGCCCGATGGGGCTGGACGTATTTAGTCCCTCTGTATCGGCATGCAACCGGCTATCAGTTTGCTGGTAAGTGCGGGCGGTCATGTTGGCTGAGAACTCTAGGTTGGGCGTCGCGTGTAAGTGGGCGTCGACGGCGACTTCGCCTGGCAGACTCCGGGCAACCGTATAGTCGATTTTATCGCCGAGGACATCGGTGACGGTCTTAGTTGTGCGGGCTTGATTAAAGACGCGAGCAGACAGACCGAGCACGAAGTCGCTGGTGCGAAAGGCACCGAAAAAGCGCACGAATGGTGCTACGGCCTGTGAGATGACATGGTCGGTGGTGTCTTCGCCGAGTTGAATTTGCCGATCGTCTTCGTCAAAAATCATCACGGAGACGCTGCCGCCGAAGGCTACGTGGCCAATGGTGATGTGCGGTCCAGCGCCCAGTTCATAGTCGGCGCCGCTAGCAATGTAAGAATAGTCGCTGGCGTTGGCAGCGAAGTCTTTTTCCCAAAAGTGCAGGCGGGCAAAGCTGACGAAGGAAGCCATGTCGCTCAGTCGGTAACCGACACCAAGATCGGTGCGGTAGTGGGTGCCGACGCCGGTCAGGGTCACGCCCTCCGATTCGGCCCGCCCGACATACCGCTCCTGGCCGAAAGTGATCTCCAAATCGGTGCGATCAAATTGGGTGAAGCCAATGCCATCGCCAATCGGGCCGTGTTGCAGACTGCGCAGATGTACGCGCTCGTAGGCAATGGCCGAACTGGCGCAACATACGACGATGGCGCTAATCCCTATTCGATACAGCATGCGGTGGAGCCCCTCGTTAACTGCGCTTGCAGGTATTGATACCAAAAACTGTGTAAAGTGGGCAATTTCCCAAAGCACCGGTTAGTACCGGCACGAGCCCAACAAATGCCCAATTTGTTTGCGGACCCCAGAAAGCCAAGCTCACGATAAAGAGACCAGCACCCACTCGTAACATCCGTTCCGTTTTACCTACGTTCGTCGTCATGATTTCCTCCAAGGAATAGTCTATAATCTTAAAATATCACAAAATTAGCACGTTAAATGTTTTTCAAGGGTTTCTAGATGAAGTCTTTTGCCACAGTTGATTCGAGCCTTTTGCCGCATCGCCGATCCTTGCTGCTTTTGGGTTTATGGTCGTCGCTTGCCCTGGGGACGGGGCGCGATTGTTACCTGCAAGAGAATGGTGCTCTGGCGGCAGAAACGCGCTTGCCCGATATCGAGGGCAAGGCCGGTGCCGTATTGCGATTTGGTAGTGAATCGAAGACGCTGCCAGCGACGAATTTTTATTACGAGGGGAATAACGCACGCCCTCGCTTTGGCAAGCTAGTAAATACGGTGCTGAGCCGACTACCCGAACAGTCGGAAGCGATCAGTCAGGAAATGACGGCGCGACTCGGCGATCTAGGCATGGATTTTGTGGTCAAGGATGAGCGTGGCATGTACACCAAGCGGCATCAGGTGCCGGTGCACGCTATGGCACTGCCCATGGACGCCCAGTACTATCGCGAGCTCAATCAGTCTACGGAACCATATTTGCTGGCGACACGCGCTTTCTTGCAATCCTATCTGGCGTCTTCGGATCGACCAAACGTTGATGAAGTGATGGCCAAGGGTAAACTGCCGCCAGCGATGCGGCCGCAGGTTGCGGAGCTTCTTGCCATCGTCAATCAATCCATCTATCAGTTGCCCGGTTTGCATGGGCCACACATGGCCGAATATCCGGTGTTGGCGGGTCCTGTGGGCTTTGATGCGGTGCTGGCAAATATGAACAAGGCCGAGGGCATTTTCTTTGAGCCGAACAAGGGTACGCCGAGCGGCATCACGAACTTGACCAAACTGCTGGAGAGTTTGCGCGAAGCCGATCCGGCCCAGTTCTCGGTGTTGGCTGAGGCAATGGTCGAGAACAAGACTTTTGCTTTGTTTCGGCAGGCGATTGAGAGTGGTGCCAAACAGTGGACCGGTGTCGAGGGAATTTCTGTGGTGATTGGGCCGGGCGAGTATAACGGTGCCCATCCTGACGTGTCGTCGATTTCCATGCTGACTGGCATGCCGCTTGTAAAGCCGGGAGAATTGTATACGGGTGGGGATGGCTATCTTTACTTGAATACGGGCGAGGGTCAGAAGCATCCGCGCGTCACGGGTATCTACTCGCGCATGGAGGAGTCGTTCATTCTGCAAGATGGGGCGGACCTCAGCCGCGGCGCTTCGCCGATGATTCAAACCTTTGTCGATAATGCGGAACTAAGCCGAAAAATTGGCGTGCCGCTGCGCGATGGTGTCTGGTACGAATACCAATACGAAGATAACGATATCACCAAGCCAGTCGTCGGTGTGGCTATGGATTCTTCTGGGCAACCGAAAATCGCCACGGCTCTGGATCGCGTGCTCGGTCCCCGTCCTGATGGCAAGCCGAGCGGCAGTCTGCGCGATGCCATCGCTGGTCGCAAGGTGTACCTAAACAATGTCGGCGGGCGTCTGGTCGATAACAAACGCGCGTTCACCTTATTGCATCAAATCGGCCAGCATTTTCGCGGCAACCTGCCGGTGCCTGTAGCCGGGCCGCCGCGCTCCCTGACGCGTGAGCAGTGGTCGAGCGAGTTCTTGAATAACTGGAACAGCGATCAGTGGGTGGTGAAGATCGATGATGCATCGGGCGGAGATGGTGTCTACATCTTTGCTAATATGAGCACGCCACAGCGGCAAGAGGTGGCTGGTATGATTCAGGACGCGTTGGCTGGGCGCAGCAACCAGGGTTACGAGATTCAGTATTTCACCACGTCGGCATCGCAGGTTTCCACACGACGCAATGCGGATGGCTCTATCGGTTACTCGAACCGGGTTGTCGATTTGCGCATATTCCCCTTCTTCTTTGCCGACGGTCATGTGGACTCGGGTTCAACCGGGGCCTTGGTGCGAACGGCGCCAGCCTATAGTGCGAAAGCAAATACGTCTGCGGGCGGTGGCTACGGTATTTTAGCAGTGATGGCAGATGCGCCGCAGAACTTGCCGCGCGAGAAGATTTTGCCGCAGGCACCGCGGCAATCAGCGATGGGTGTGAACAGTCAGCAACAGCTGGCCCACTTTGTGCGGCGCTTGCGGCAAGTTATGGATGCCATCGGCAGCGGCGAAGGTGCGGCGCGTAGCGTCGATCTGAAAACTTTCGCCATCGAAACCAAGCGAGTGATGAACGTGGTGGGGTGGAAGTACCAGGTGTTTCGCGCGCGAGCCGAGCAGTACGCACAGGGAGAGATTCCGTTTGCACGTTTTGCAGCGGATATGCAGCGCGCTTATCAGGAATTTGCGCAGGACGCACGCAGTGGCAACGACCCATTCTTGGCGCAGGGTGCACAGGCGATCATTCGCGCGGGGATGCGATGAGCTTGTGCAGCGGCCGCGTCAGGTTCGCGGCGATCCCTTGCAACCTTATGTTATTATACTGAAATATAAGGTATTGCTGGTGAGGATTTAAGGAATATTGTGGAATCCCGATAAGTTCTGGCGAGTCGCAAGGAGTACGAGGATGGCAAATACCAGCACGGCGCTAGCGCTTATTTTCATTTTGGCTGTGGGTTGCGGCGTTTGGCCAAAGAAGAAGTCGGATGCCGACGAGAAAGTGATCGGCGCGCCCCAGTCGGTGAACGCCAATCCCATCAGCGGTGATGGTGCGGACGAAGCACTGGATGATGGCAGCAGCACTGGCTCTTCGACCTCGAGCGGCTCGACGTCGACTTCGGGTGGCTCAACTTCGACCTCGAGTGGGGAGGGCGGTGTAACGCCGCCGAGCTGCGATGATGTTAAGGCGGCTGCTCAGCTGCTGTACGCAACGATCACGACGCAAAGCAAAGAATGTTCGCGCAACTCCGACTGCCAAGCATTTCGCCCACTGACCGTCGGATCGATGGCTTGTCCTCAGCCGCTGCCGGCGTTGGCGGGTGATGTGGCGTTACATGCTAGCGAGTGGCAAAGGATCCTGGATCAGGCAGCGCAGTCCTGTCCTGCGCTCGATTCATCTTGTGAAGGCACCCACCCGAATACGCCTCGCTGCGGAATGACGCTGCCCCGAAAGTGCGAGCTGCTGTTTCTCAATAATTAGTCTGCGGAGCTTGCACGTTAGGTCGATTCTTGACCTGGCAAGCTATCGGGCATTCCAGTAATTCACCATCATGGCCCTGTGTACTACTTTGCATGGTCACGTTGACGATGGAGGAAACTTCGCTGCAAATCACCGTGATGGTGCCTGCGCAGCGGTGCGAAAGGGCTGAGACGGATTTGCCAATTTGCAAGGTGGCCAGCGATGCATCGGTTTTTAGAATGCCTGTCGGGTAGTGGGAAGGTTTGTGGGGCGAAGCATCAGCTACAGATTGATCATGATCGACCATGGGCATTGGGTGGAGGGCATGAGTTAGAAAATTTGCGATTGCTCTGCACGCAGCATAACCGTCATCGCGCAGCGCTGACGTTTGGGCCAAGTCCAGGGCTAAGATGATGCTGGAGTGGAGGCCAGAATGCGAGCTGTGTGAGACCGCAACCAGCGATGGGCTGGATCCTGGTGATGCCGTTCGTGCCAGCATTGGATAATTGTGAAGTCAGGGCTAGGAAATGGCGTGGGGAATAGTTTGAGAGGAAGAGTCTTTGCTAGGGCCTGCAATAGACGCGAGGGGCCGGTTAATACATCCTCGGACTCTGCTGCAATCCAGCCGGACGCCAAATAACTTCCCGTGCCCGCGACCACAAACCGGGTAGACTTTTGCAATCTGAGCCAGTCGTCGACGCGTCCTTTGAGGACGCCGCCGGGGGCAATCAGTAAGTGCCGTTCGTTCAGATAGGCTGCGATTGTCAGCTCCTTGGCCCTGCCTAGCCTTGGATGACTCTTGCTGCACGCGACAAGGAAGTGATCGGTAATCAGTGCTTGTTGATAAAAGCCATCGGGCAAGTCGCCAAAGAAACCAGCAATGGCTAGGTCAACTCGGCCAGATTCGATTTCTTGTTGAGGAAGCGAGAACTGTAATGCCGTGCTGGCGATGCGAGCCCGTGGGGCTTCGGGTCGAATGTCACGCAAGAGGCTCGGCAGGAGCAGCATTTCCAAGAAATCGGTTGTGCGCAAGCTGAAAGTTCGATCGAGTTGGCTTGGGTCAAAGGATTGTTGGGTAAAAATGCGTGATTCTAAGCTCTGCAGGACCTCGTGAATGGGGGCGGAGAGTGCTTCTGCCCGTGGAGTCGGCATCATTCCTTGTGAAGACTTTACGAATAGGGGATCGCCAAACAGGATACGCAAACGTGCTAGGGCGTGGCTGAGAGCCGGCTGAGTCAAACCTAGGGCTTTGGCGGCTCTTGTGATGTTTCGCTCTTGATCGACCGCATGAAAGACGATGAGCAGATTGAGATCGGTTTTAGCCAGTTTTCTAAGGGTTTCCATCGGAAGAGGATAACATCAAGGGTTCGGGGAAATCAAAGCCCGATGCAGGCCATGCATAACGCTTATGCAGAGGGCGAGTTTCCACTTTGCAACTGAGCGCCTTACCCTCCAGTTCGTCGATAAAACACAGACACATTGAGGCAAAGGAGCAGAGACATGGATCTTCAGATCAAGGGTAAGACCGCAATTGTGACCGGCTCTACGGATGGGATCGGCTGGGCGATTGCGAGAGAGTTGGCTAGCGAAGGGGCGAACGTCGTCATCAATGGCCGAAGCAGCGCGCGGGTCGAGGCAGCAGTTCGGGAGTTATCGCGCCTAACGGCTCCAACGGCAGCCGGATGGAAGAGGGCGCAGGGCGAGCTGCTCGGGGAGAGGCTGGGAGAGGGCGGCGAAGCGGCGAAGGTTATCGGTGTCATTGCCGACCTGGCAACTGCTGAAGGGGCTGAGCATTTGTTACGGCAGGTTCCTCATGCAGATATTCTGATCAATAATTTGGGGGTCTTTGAGTCGCGACGAGCTGAGGATTTAGAGGATGCGGATTGGCAAAGGATGTTTGACGTGAACGTTCTGAGTGGCGTGCGCTTGACACAGCTCTACTTGGCCGGAATGAAGCAACAAAATTGGGGACGGGTTATTTTTATTGCAAGCGAGGCGGGAGTCAATATTCCGGCGGATATGTTGCACTATGGCGTTAGCAAGGCAGCCCAAATCGCAGTTGCGCGTGGTTTTGCGGAGGTAACAAGGGGAACGCGTGTGACCGTAAATGCCATACTGCCAGGCCCAACCATGACGAGTGGGGTGCGCCAGTTCTTGGCGGATGTGCCTGAGCTGGTGAGTGTAAGACCAGAGGATCGTGGTGCAAAATTTATTCAGCAACTGCGGCCAACTTCGCTGATTGAGAGGTTTGCGGAGCCCGAAGAGGTCGCAGCACTCGTAGCCTATGTGGCCAGTGCGCGCTCGGCCGCGACAAATGGAGCGGCTCTGAGGGTGGAAGGAGGGCTGTTGCGCAACGCGTGAAGCGCCAAGCTTAAACCTAGGCAACAGCGTGGCGCGTGAATTCAAATCAAGAACGCGGTGGATATGCGCATGCGAGCGCGCAGAGCATCAAGCGATGGTCAGAGCCGCGTCAACATACCGGTGCAGTTTTAGATAGGTGAAGCAAGTCCAGCGATAAAACTGGAGAATACGATGATCGCGGGTTTCACGAGGGTACCTTGGCGAACCGATCAAACGTGAGCAGTCATGTTTAGTCATTGGTATTAGGTAGTTAGGCGCATAGTCGCGCCTTTCACTGATCTTGAAAATGTCATTTGGGCAGGAGGCGAGACGTTGGGCATTGCCCGGCGCCAAATTTTCCGCAGTACCTACATCTACTTAGTGCGGTAGTTTTTTGCGGCTCAGGGTGCACTCTGGTTTGGCTGCAGCAGCGTCTTGCCGATGTGGACCCCCATGACCCTGTATTTCGCAGCATGCAGGCACGGGCTGAGGCGGCCGTCGCAGAAACAAGAAACTACATAGATGCCATAAATCCCGCAAATTGGGGACAGCGGCCAGATGGAACGATTGTGATTCGAGATCCCTAGCAGCGCGAAGTGTTCTGAAATCGAATCACCACAACGCTCATTAGCCTAGCGCAGCGGTCAGGCAAAGCGGCCAAGCACAGCCGCAACGCACGGCTGTGATGCGCACAGCCAAAAAAACTACTCGCCCAATTGGTCTTCCAGTCGGCGCTGCACAAGCGGCGCCTCGTCCAAATTGTTCTTGACCATTTTGATGGTCGCAATGGCTTCGTGCTGACGCATGTGACCTTTCGCCATCAGGCGGCACAGCTTCTCTTCGATAGGGTCAGTCAGGATGTATACTGACTTGTGCTGTGGCCAAAGATTTTCGCGGTCATTGCTGCCGCCCATGCAGAGGGAAATGTAGTGGTCGATCTTGAAGTCGCCGCGGTTCATGCTGCCGATGCGGAAGCCGAATTCACGGTCGTAGGTGCGGATGATGTCGTCCTTAAGAGCCTTTTTTACGTTGCGCTCACAGTAGGCAATGCCTTCGGAATAGCGGCGTTGCGAAGGGCGATCGCAAGTGTCACCCGGTGTGATCTCTTCGTCTGGGTGATCAGGATAGCGAGTGCCCGCTTCGTAGCCATTGAGTGAGTAGCCAGATTCAGAGGGGGACGTACCGCAAGCAGTCAATACCAGAAACAAGGACAATAGGCACACAGAACGCATGAATCACTCCTCATAGTCAGGCATTAAGGTGCCTGGTAGAAACGCCAGACCAATTTCCGGCTTATATGAGACCGACACTGGGAACACTGTGGATGCGCAGTTTTTATGCCATCCCTGACTCATTCTGGAAACAGGGAAAATGAGAGACACATAAATATTTATACGATCTTTACGAAAGGTCCACAAGGCGCCAAAGGGGCGTAGCGCCTGGGTTTTAGGACTTACTCACAGGAATGACTGGTGAAAAATCAAAGATACCGCGCCTGACGTTGCGAGAATGCATCTAGGGCCGGAGCAATTCTAACTCCCGATTGAAACCTTCGACCATGTGCCATCGGCCCTCGTTATAGGATCTGCCGAGCATAAAATTGCTGGGAACGTCTTCCCACCGGCGGTGATACAGACCGTCGCCGGATTTGAAGTCGACGAACGGCTTAAAGCGCTCAGTTTGATTCATGCTCGATGACATGCTGCCAGCCCAGCATCGGGACAGCGACACAAAGCGAAACACCGATGCCGCCTCACCCGAGTCTTTCAAGCGGACAAGTCCTACCCTTTTTAGAGATGGCTTATCCACGAAATGAATTGCGCCGGCGCTGTGATAAAAGCCGACTCTATCGAACGTATCGCTGGCTAAAGCAGAGTCTTTGATCATCGACCGAATCTCTGTGAGGTAGCAGCGCCAGTCAGAACTCATGCGCTCGGAGCCTTGCTCTTTGTAGTAGCGGATGACGACTTTATGAGCCAACGGCGCGCCAATCAAACTCTGTAGCATGAAGGTGCAGTCAGCGTCATAAACCTTGTAGTTGGATAAACTGTCTTGAGTGACTTCTTTGAGCTGGCAGCGATCCAAGTCGACTTGAGCCGGCGTGAAAAGCTCCGGCGTATTCCATGCCTGCAAGGACTGAATGTCCCGATTTGCTTCCTCAGTCGCGACCTCGACTTGTGCCAAGGCGCACAGGCCCCCATTCAAGATAATGCCAGCTGAAATCAAACCCCTCGTCAACAAATTCATGGTTGTCCCTTCGCAGTGACTTTGATGCGCTCCGATGCGGCGCCCAGCTATGTCCCAATTCGCGGCTTATATACACGGCTACGCTGTTGCTGGCGAGCATAACTGGATGTCTAATTAACTATCTAATTATATTCAGTAAACAACCAATATCTCGGTCGCCTGAGGTATCTCCCGAAGGCTTCAGTGAGTTTATCTGATACCTATTTTTTGAAAATCTGGGCGTCAAGCTTGCAGTTGGTTGGGTCTGCTGCAGTCCAAAATAACAAACAGCTGCTCGCCTATGGTCGCTGGTAAGCCCCAATATTGGCAACATGGGAGATATTTTGGGTCGCGGTATGAGTTCCGTCTCTTCGTCAGAAGGTGTTTGCACGTCGAGGCTCGCCAGAAAATTGCAACGGCGCCTTCTCCAACATGGTTGCCGTCGTCTCTCCAATTGTGGGATCAAATGCCAACACGGCTCCCGAACTGGATCGCCGCTTGTCCTAAGGACCTCCGCGCTTTCGCTGGAAATACGGCCATTTCTGCGCTAGATTCGCTCCCGCAAACAGTGCGAATTATGTGAACTTCTTTCCGGCGGAGCATTACCATGGCACTGGTCCCCATGCGGCACCTTCTCGATCATGCAGCTGAGCACAGTTACGGTGTTGGCGCATTCAACGTCAATAACTTGGAACAGATTCAATCGATCATGGAAGCCGCACGTAAGACGGACAGCCCGGTGATCATCCAGGCGTCGCGCGGCGCACGCAAATATGCACAGGACGCTTTCTTGCGTCATCTCATGCTGGCCGCTGTTGAGCTCTATCCTGAGATCCCTATCGTGATGCATCAAGATCACGGCAATAGCCCCGAGACTTGTTTTTCGGCAATTCGACAGGGTTTTACTTCCGTAATGATGGATGGCTCATTGAAGGAAGACGGAAAGACTCCGGCTAATTACGACTACAACGTCGCCGTTACTCGTAAGGTTGTCGATGTCGCGCACAGCATGGGCGTATCTGTCGAAGGCGAACTTGGGTGTCTCGGCTCGTTGGAGACGGGCAAGGGTGAGAAAGAGGACGGTCACGGATTTGAAGGAACACTGAGTCATGAAGAACTCCTGACAGATCCGAGCGAAGCTGCTGATTTTGTCGAGAAGACGAAAGTCGACGCATTGGCCATCGCCATTGGGACGAGCCACGGAGCCTACAAATTCACGCGCAAGCCTGACGGCAAAATCCTAGCGATGGACCGCGTCGCAGAGATTCACCGTCGCTTGCCGAATACGCATCTCGTCATGCACGGTTCGTCTTCGGTCCCGCAGGAATTACAAGACTTGGTGAACAAGTATGGCGGCAATATCAAGCAGACCTGGGGCGTGCCGGTATCTGAGATTCAAGAAGGCATCCGCAATGGTGTTCGTAAGATCAATGTTGATACGGACAACCGGCTGGCGATTACAGCCGCTATACGCAAGGTATTCCACGAGAATCCAGCGGAATTTGACCCTCGCACCTACATGAAGCCAGCCCGAGAGGCGATGCAAAAGGTCATTGAGGATCGCATGATTGCCTTTGGTCAGGCCGGCCAAGCCTCGAAGATTCGACAAATGAGCCTGGAAGAGATGGCTAAGATTTATTTCACCTAATGGGGAACGTGGGATAATGGGGGCTCAACACCGCTGTGAGTCCCTCCCATGCCGATTCGCCTACTCTATGTCCTCTGCGCCGTTCAATTCGTAAATATTCTGGATTTTATGATGGTGATGCCGCTTGGGCCCGACTTCAGTCGGGGGCTAGGCATTCCTACGTCCGCTGTTGGTGTGGTTGGCGGCAGCTACACGTTTGCTGCGGCATTGATCGGTATCGTTGGCGCAACCCTGTTGGACCGCTTTGAGCGACGACGGGCTCTGCTTGTGGCTGTCCTTGGCCTTTCGCTGGCGACCCTTCTGGGCGGTTTCGCCTGGGACTTGCCGTCTTTAGTGGGGGCGCGGATCTTGGCGGGACTTTTTGGCGGACCGGCCACTTCCATTTCTTTGGCGATCGTTGCTGACACCGTCGATGAGCGCGTGCGTGGCAGAGCTATGGGCATCATTATGGGATCCTTCTCGATAGCAGCAGTACTGGGTGTGCCGTTTGGGCTTGAGTTAGCGCAGCATGGTGGATGGCATGCCCCATTTTTCGCCGTTGGGGCCTTGGGGCTGTTGCTTTTGCCCGCGATCCGCTTTGGTGTGCCGGAACTGGGGCAGCATTTGACGGCTCGGCAGCAACGATTGGCGAGTGGCTCGGCGATGAGCACTTGGCAGGAAAGTGTTGCGCTGCTGAGATCTCCGTTATGTCAGCGCGCATTGACGTTGGCACTTACCTCCATGGTTGCAGGCTTCCTGATCATTCCAAACTTGGCGACTTACGTGCAATTTAATTTGGGGTATCCGCGGGAAGGCATGGGAATGCTGTATATGGTTGGTGGTGTACTGAGCTTTGCCACGGTTCGAATTGCGGGTCGGTTGGTGGATCGAACGGGCGCCACCCGAACTGGAATTGCGGGGACCATGCTGCTGACTCTCATTTTGATCGGAGGATTTGCGACCGAGGTGTCTTGGTTGCCAGTACCTGTGATGTTTGCGGGCTTCATGGTTGCCATGTCGCTGCGTAACATTCCCATGCAAGCCCTTGCATCGAGGGTACCCCAGCCGCACGAACGGGCGCGGTTCATGTCCATGCTATCTTCAGTTCAGCATATGTCATCCTCTTTAGGTGCGCTCCTAGCATCGCAGATGTTGGTGTCTGCCGATTCTGGTATGCTGTTGCATATGGATCGAGTGGCTTTGCTAGCAATTGGTATGGCTCTGACAATGCCCTGGTTGATGCGTCGCATTGAATTGATGCTGAGCCAGCGCCACTTAGCTGCTGTGGAGAGGTCGGCTGCGTGATGAAGCAAAGTCGAAGGAAAGAGATGGGGCCGCATCGCCGGCCGATCGTCTACAAACATTGGCTGGTAGGGGCATGGCTTGCTTGTTTCGCTACTGAGGCGGCAAGCGCGGTTCCGTACAGTTGTGAGGGCCTCTTGGATATCACCGTCTTGGAAATGATTCCGAATCTGGTTGAGAAATATGGCGGCGGATTGAACTCGGCACGAGGAGAGCCAAAAAAGTTCATTCCGGTGGCTATAGGCGAAGATTTGCATCAAACCTTGTCGAAGTATGCATTGCGTGCCGTCGATCGAGATGCGGCCAATACTCCTCCAGGAATGCGCCTTGGCACGACAACGTATTACCCGCGTAAAGCCACGCGCGAGGACGTGATCGAATGGTTGAAATCCATTCCCCAGGAATATCGTTTGGGCTACGCCCAGGCGCTGCGCGAGTTTTACGATGGCTCCCTCGACGGCAATCGAGTTCGCATGCGCGCTTACCTGGTGGGCAAAGTCGATACCAATCCCTACCTGGCGACGGACGTCAATCGCGGCTTTGAATTGTCAGCGACGAATGTCTTTCGCGACGGCGACCGCGAGGTGCCATTTTTCTTTCTGGAGTGGAAGGTTAAGCAAAGTGTGCATAGTGGCGTAGATTTGAGCGAGGACAATCCTAATCGCAAGCCGTCCATGCCGCTCGCTGTAAACACGTTCAAGCAATTGTGGGACCGCAAAATCGATGGGCCGACTTTTGCGAAGCAGGCAACCGCATTTTACGTGCAGGTGCGCGATGCGGCTCGTTCCCGTGGCCGCCCGTTGAAAGATGATTGGAGCGAGTTCGACGCCTATCAGTTCTTTCGAAAAATGTCCGTATACTTTGAATTCTTGAAGGCCAAACATGCGGTCGACCCTATCGAGCAGCGCGTCACTTATATGCGGCAAGCTATAGAGTATACTCTGCAAACCCAGATCCCCGAGGATGCTGCGCAGATCGCGGCGGTGCAGCAATCCTTGAAAAAACTGCATGCGGGTGACGCCATTGGCGGCATCCATGCACAAGCATTGGGGACGTTGGCCAGTCTCGCAGGAGAGTCCTTGGGCAAATTCCAAAGTGATGGCACGCTGCACATTCGATTTCAGCTGACGCGCGACAATAGTGTCTTCTTTGAGAATGTCGGCCAGCGTATGGATCGACCCGACTGGCGCGGCATCATCGATGCGGAGCGCAGTTTAGGCTTTGCAGAACAAGGTTATGGTTTCACGGAATTGAAGTTGCCAGTTTCTTGGTTGAAGCTATTGAAGCTCGCAGAGGAGAATCCGGACGTGCAGACATTGCTGCAGGCATATGTACCCAACCTGTTGGCAGTTCGAAAGGCATGGCGAGACACTCAAGATCATCAATACGCCGGATTCTCCGCGAATCGTGGCAAGATTGCCTTCGGTACTGAGTTCCTATCGACTGACTAGGCGCTAGGCGAGGAGCTTTGGCAATTGGTTACGCGGCTTCAGCTTCGCCTCATGTACGGACCAAGGGTTCTCGGTGGTCAGCGATTCAAGCAAGAAAAACGGAGTGTCCAGATCGGCGTATTGAATGGCGCCCGAGGCGCAGAAAAGGTCGAGCGACGCTCCCATGGTGATCTCACATTCGACCATCCCGCCAATCATGACCTGCATTCCGTGCTCATGCGCCAAGCGCAGCATAGCCTCGGACTCGCGGACCCCGCTTTTCATCAGTTTTAGATTGATCATCGTCGCCGTCTTTTCCTTCAGAACTCGCTGAACATCGGCCACCGTCACAACGGTTTCATCGAGGCACACGGGTATGCCGATGCTGCGACTTAGTTCGCCAAGATCACCCCACGCCTGACGCGGCAGGGGCTGTTCGAAAAACAAAGGCGCGCGCCACCCGCGTTGCTCAATCGTTGCCAAGAATTGTTTTGCATCATCCAGGGTAAATCCCTGGTTGCCATCCAGAAAAATTTGCACGGATGGCGGCAAGACTTGCTCCAGCTCAGCCATGCGCTCCAGGTCCTGTTGGAGTTTGCCGCTGACTTTTACCTTAACGGTGGTGAAGCCATAACTAGCGTAGCGTTGCCAAAAACTGCCGATCTGGGCCACGGGAATCAGCGGAACGGTGATGTCCGTATTGCAGGAATCCAACCCACGCCCGCTCCAATTGGGAAACAGGGCGCGAGGTCCGCTACGGCCGGCCTGCGCCGCGTCCAAAGTCAAAAGGGCCAGCTCCACCGCGCAATAGACGATAGGATCCGTACCGATAAGGTCAATGTACTCTTGCCGCAAGAAGTTTAAAGCTGCGACAGGGCTTTGACCGACGCAATGCTGCGCCAATCTCTCGGTAAGCGCCATGGCTCGCTGCTTTGCTTCTGGCGTCATGTAGGAGGCGGGTGCGCCTTCACCCAAGCCGTGCATTCCTTGCTCATCGGTAAATTCGACGAGCGTGAGCTCTGCTTGCTCGGTCGTTCCATAGGCAACGGCGAATGGCACAATGAGCGGCATTCTACGCTGTACGACCCGGACGCTGCGAATTGGACTTGGCATAGCAAAACCTCATGAACACAGTCTGCGGAATTCACAATGGTATTGTGACGGCGTTCGGAGGCTTTGTCTACTTGCCCGTGCCCCACTTGTAGCCGAGAAGAAGAGCACCGTTCTCGCGTCCATCTGGCAGCGCCAGTCGGTTTTGGTCGGAAACGTACTTCTGCAAGTTGGTTGGCTCGAAGTAGAGTCGCTCATATTCAAATCGTGCGAAGATGCCAGACTCCTTAGCCGTTGGCTCATAGCCAAATCCGAAGCGCAGGCTGTAGCCCTCGCGAGTTTGCGGCTCAGTCTCGAAAATCGCACTCTGCTCATAAGTGGCATGGGCGTAGCCAGCTGCTAGTAAGATATTCAGATCAATGAATGAGAAGGGATACATATTGAGTTTGATTCCAACGCGATGTGCACGGTATTGAGTGACTTTGTGTTCCTGGCTCTGTCCAGCAATCGAACCCTGGTGGTCGTACGCATAGAAAACTCCAGCCTTGAGTTCCGAAATGAACAGAATGAGTACCGCATAGATGGCGCCGAAGATGACGAGTGCCGCGACGAACATGATGGCTGCTAGCCCGAAACCATTAAACATGGGAAACATGCTGCCGAAAGAGAAGTCGGGTCCACTGCTGGGTGCGCGATGCAAGAAGTTCAAATCCAGCCCAAAGCGCCCCCCATGATAGCAGACCTCGCTTGTGGCATCGGCTGATCCCGAGGTCGTCTCCGTACCTTCATCGAGGGTGTTTTTGGTCGTTGATTCTGCGGCCAGGGGGCAATCTTGGACATATCCCAAGCCCAAGCCGAGTTCTGGCCGTGCGCTTGCTGAGACAGGAAAGATCAACATTGCGCAGCAGAGAAGGGTTAGCAGTCGTGGCCACAGCCTAAGCTGCTGAGTCTTTTTTGGCAGCTGCATCAGCTTTAGCATTCTGCTCGCGGCGATATTCCTCGAGCTTGGCTTGGGCCGCCGCAAATTCTGGCTGCCGTTTTAATACTCGTTCAAGCAGTTTGACCGCTTCGTCAATGTCTCCCTTGGAGTGGACAAGCACAGCCTTGTTGTACAGCGCCGAAATGTTTTCGGGATCAATCTTGATGATGGCGTTGTAGGTTTTTGCCGCCTCGTCGTACATTTTTTGCTCTTTGTAGCAGATGCCAAGTTGGTTCATGAATGTGACGTTGTTTGGGTCTTGGCTCAGCGCATGGCGAATATGCCGGGTTGCTTGTTTGTAGTCCTTTAAGGCGAAGTATCCCTGGCTGAGATAGTTCGATAGGGTTGGAAACGTTAGTCCGTTGTGTTCGGCCAAACCCAAGATGTTCACCGCGTCCTGGTACCTCTCCAGTTGGAAAAGAATTTTCGCAATGGACTCGTAGCGGACTGGATTCAGCGGCGACAAAGTGATGGCTTGTTTGAAGGAAGTGATGGCGTCGTCATTCTTGTTTTGACTAGCCTGAATCTCGCCTCGCAGCGCAAAAATGTGGACGAAGGCTGGATTGCGCTTTTCGGCCTCGTCGAGCAAAGTCAAGGCGGCATCTGTGCGCTTGCGTTTCAATTCAATTCGCGCCAAACCAACGAGTGGGCGCGCGGCCCGCTGTGTATGTTCGGCGATGGCTTTATAGACCTGCTCTGACTCATCATATTTTTCTTGGCGAAAGAGACTCTTCGCCAGTTCGTAAACCTTTTCGGGGTTTTTCGGATTGTGATAGACCCGAAAGGCGCTGCGCATTTTGGGGATGACATCGTTGAGTGTGTAGGGCTTGACCAAAATTTCATCGACGCCATTTTCCATGGCATACATGATCTTTTCTTTGCTGGGGTCGTCCATGGCGATAATGAAGGGGCCGCGCTCCACATCCGGGTTGTCGCGAATCTCTTGCAGAAAGTCGATGCCGTTCATAATCGGCATCTCCCAATCGCAGATGGTCACGGCGATCTTCTTATCGCTAGCCGTCGCCTGCTGCAGAAATGTAATGGCTTCTAAGCCGTTCGCCGTCTGGCTGACTTTGCGATAGTTAAGTTTGGCCAAATGATGCGCCACAATCAGGCGTAAGTCCTGCTGATCTTCAACGATCATGACGTATTGCCCCACGTCGATTTGTTCAGGGCATGGCAACTTAAAGAGCTCCGCCAGCGAATTTTGGCCCATACCGCATTCTCCCCATAGGCATTTGACTCGGCCTTTAGTCTATCGGACTGGGTCGGAGAGCCCTTGAGAAGGTGGCTTTAGGTTTGGTTGGAAGACTCAAAAATTCGAGCAAAAGTACCAGCGGTACTTCCTGGTTAGGATCTGGCGACAGCACTCAGAGCGCGAATGAATCCGTCGTTTTCGGCAACAGTACCAATCGTAGCCCGAAGGCAGCCGGACATTTGCGGAGCGCCACTGACGTTGCGGACTAGAACGCCCTGCTGAATCAAGCCGCGATAGACCTTGAGCATGATATCCTGCTCTGGCCAGCGCAGGAGGAAAAAATTGGCAAAGGGTTCTTTCACGTGAAACCCATTTGCGCGGGCTATGGGTATCAGCTTATCCAAGACTCGTTGCCGCTCGCTAAGCACGTTACTAATCGTCCGTTGCGTCATTGCCTGCATATCAGGATCGCGCAAGATCTCCAATGCGGCGACGACGGAAAAATAATTTAGGAGATAAGGTAAACGTAGCTTCTGTAAGTGAGCGATGAGTTGCGGGCTGCCTAGGAGATATCCAATGCGCACTCCAGCAGCTCCCAGTGTTTTAGAAAAAGTTCGCACCAATACTAAATTCTGGTGTTCCGTCAGCAGTTGGGAATACGAGCGGTCGAGGAATTCAAAGTATGCCTCGTCTGCCACGAACATGCTGGTCGGATGCGCTGTCAGTAATGATTTGAGTTCATCGTACGGTAGGACATTGCCAACTGGATTATTCGGCGACGCGAAAACGATGACGCTACCATCGGGAATTTCGGGAAGTAACTCCCGTCGATACTCTAGCTCGTCGTCGAGCAGCCAGGGCTCATAGGGGATACCGTCATATTGGCAGTGGGATTCGTACAAGGGAAACGATGGTCGCGCGATGATCATCTTACCGCGCATGGCGCGTCCGAGAGCGCTCAAGAGTAAGGCCAGCAAATGATTTGACCCGGGGCCGGTTAAGACGCAATCTGCTGGCATTTGCGAGTACTTACCAATTTCAGCAGTCAGATCTTCGGCAAAGGCTGGAGGATAGCGGTTCCAGGAACGTTGGGCGACCTTATCCGTTATGCGACGCTTGAGCTCGTCAGGAAAGTCCCAGGGACATTCGTTCTGATCTAGTTTGACCGGACAATCGGGTGTTTCAATGCGATAAGGTTTCGCGGCCATCAATGTCGGCGACAGAAACTGCTGCAGGAAAGAAGAGTCAGCGGCATGGGGAATGTAACGAGTCATAGGATTTATCCTTGGCTTACTGGCAGCAAATGCCGCTGGCGCATCAGTTCATAGACGCAGATTGCGACGGAGTTCGCCAGATTTAGACTGCGGACGCCGGCGTGAAAAATGGGAATACTATAAAAGTGTTCGCTGTATTGGTCCCATATATGCGCCGGTAAACCGTCAGTCTCTCGTCCAAAGACCAACAACTCGGTTTCCGGTGGCATGTCCAAATAACTGCGCGTCGCCTTCTTGGAAAAAAAAGCCACGCGCGGTGCAAACTGCTGCGCCAGGGTCGCAAAATCGTCGTGAATCTCCAGATCCAGAAAGGGCCAGTAATCCAGCCCAGGCCGGCGAAGATTGCGATCTTCGGTGTTGAAGCCAAAGGGTTTGACCAGATGCAGGCGACACTGAGTAGCGGCCGCGAGACGCGCGATGCTACCTGCATTTTGCGGAATTTCTGGTTGAAATAGACAAATCTGCGGGTGTCCGCGCAACATGGCTAGCGTACCTCGTCTTGGCGAGACTCTGGGTGTGGCCCAGTGGTTTGGGGTTCGTGCTTTTGCCGTTGTGCAAACTCGCGCTGTAAGCGCAGCAGGGAAATCAAGTTGACCAGGAAGTGCGCTAGAATTGATGACCAAAGTTGACCGCTTTGTTCGTAGAGCCAGCCCATGAGCAAACCTGCGAGCAGTGCCCAGATGCTCCAGCTGGAAATTCGGCCATCGGGACCAAGATGCATGAGGCCGAAGATGATGCTCGTCAGCACCAAGCCAAGTGCAGGTTGTATGGCCCCACGAAATAGGAGCTCTTCACCAAAGGCACTCAGCAGCGCCAGATAGACAGACACTGGCCATTTTGTGGGACCCAAGAGACGGCGAACGAGTTCTTTGAGCTGGCGAAAGCTGGCGAACGTTCCTTCAAATAAATAACTGATGCAAAGCAGAATGCCGGCGCAAAGGCTGCCCATGGCTAGAATATCCAGCCAGCCTTGGTGATCGGCTCCCAGGTACAGAGAGGTTGCTAAATTGCCATGCAGAAAATACATCACTAAAAGACCGATTCCGGTCATGATGCCGTACATGATAGATGACATGCGAACGAGATTCAGCTTCAGTTCTCCGACAGTTACATGAGACTCACAGCGGGGCCGTCGAGGTCCTACCTTATGTTCTCAGCTCACAGCCCGTCAATGCCCAACCTTGTCAACCGCTGTGGACTGTGGAACACTCAGACCTCGTTCTTCTGATGCTATTATTACTAGTCATAAATGGTAGTTGCAGGAAATAGGGGTACGCATGAGTACGGGGCTATACACACAGCAATCCAATTCAAATGGGGCTGACTTTGATCGTCCGGGCGCGCTGCTGGCTGTGTTCGTCGGTGAACATGCTGCCAGTCCGCCTTGGGTTCAGGCCTTATCCAGCGCTGCAGCCCCGGCGCTGACCTACGCTGAGCATGGCGTGCAAGTGCGTGCGGGAATGTCGCCAGCGACGGGCGCGCCCTTTGTCATCATTGAGAGTGCGCTGAAGGCTGACATTTCAACTTTTGAGCAGCGTTGGTTGGTCAGTAAGCGCATGCGACAGCTGCGGAAAGTATTTGTGTACCAATCCGTGAATATCGTCGTCCCAGGCAAAGGAGCTCCCCTGCATTATGCAATGGCGGAAGACTGCTGGGCCATGCATACCAAGCCTTGGGAGTCAGAGGAGCAGCATCGCGAGCGGGCCCACTTGTTTTTGACAGAGCCAGGTCCCATTGCCGCAGACTTGGGTTCGCGATCGCAGGCATGGCAAGGGTATCGGCATTGGATTAATGAAAATGCCGACGAGCTCACTTCGATTGTGCTGGCCGACCGCCTACAGTCTTTTGCACGTGAGCACGGCTGCGCGTCGCAGGTGTTGGGTTTGAACGAGTTGGCGCGCGAGGGTATGAATCTCTTGTTGGCGGTTGGTCAAGGCAGCACTCGGTCACCATCACGTCTGATCGTTTTGCGCAATCAAGCAGCGCAAATCCCGGGGGCGCGACCGTTGGTGTTGGTGGGTAAGGGCATTACGTTTGATACGGGTGGTGTCAATCTGAAACCCCACGAGAGTTTCGTCAACTGCATGAAAAATGATATGGGCGGCGCCGCATTAATGGCGCAATTGTTCATGGCCTCTGTGCGCATGAACGTGTCGAAGCCGTTAGCCTTAGTCATTCCCGCCTGCGAAAATGTGATCGATGCTCAGGCGATGAAGCCGGGGGTTGTGCTGCGCAGTCGCAACGGCAAACACGTACTCGTTGAACATACGGATGCGGAAGGGCGATTGATTTTGGCCGACGCATTGAGTTGGACCGAAGACCACTTGCAGCCGTCGAGGATTTGGATCGCTGCCACGTTGACGACGGCCGCCATGCGGCAGTTCTCCAACTACTTCACGGCTGTGCACTTTGCTGACCCCGCGACGGAGCAAGCCCTGCGACAGGCGGGTGAGGCTTGGGGCGAGGTCTTTACCTTTTGGAATTCCTTCTTGCCATTCGCCACGGGAAATCACACGGGGGCGGCCGATTTGACGAACATGGGTCGCTTATCAGCCGATGCCACGGGTAGCGCTGGTTCGAATGTGGCGGCACATTTTCTGCGTGAGTTCGTCCGTTCGCCCATGACGCACTTTGACATTTTTGCTTCGGGATGGAATTGGACTCGAGACTATCCAGGGGCAGATTCCGGCGCCACGGGGGCGCCGTTCAATTCGTTGCTTGCGACCTTATCCCTGGGTTAGGCGGCACTGCCATCGGCAGCGCGAAAGCGGATGCCGCGCTCGGCAAACATCTTCAACAGGTCGTCTTTATCGACGGCCTTGATGTATGCTTCTTCCGTATTCACCACTTTGTCCTCAACCAGTTTGATCAGCGATTCGTTCAGCAAGACGTTGCCGTCCTGCTTCTGAGTCTGCATCTGATTGGCAATCATATGGTTCTTGCCGTCGCGAATGAGGGCCGACACACCCTTAGAGACGACTAAGATCTCGTGCGCTGCCACCCGGCCACCGGTGCGCTTGCGCAGCAGAGTTTGGGCAACAACGCCTTTCAGAGAGTTGGCTAGCATCATGCGAATCTGTTCTTGCTGGTCGGCGGAAAACTGATCGATGATACGATCGACCGTTGAGATAGCGGTCGTCGTATGCAGCGTGCCGAATACCAAGTGTCCAGTTTCTGCAGTCTCGATGGCGATCTTCACCGTTTCCAGGTCGCGCATCTCACCGACAAGAACGATATCCGGGTCCTCACGCAAGGCCGCACGTAGGGCTCGCGAGAATGAACCTGTGTGGCGGCCAACCTCGCGCTGATTAATCAAACTGCGAATGGGTTCGTAAACGAATTCGATAGGATCTTCAATGGTGATGATGTGGCGAGCATAGGTGCGATTGATCAAGTCGATCATAGCCGCCAATGTTGTCGACTTGCCGCTGCCCGTCGGACCGGTCACCAGAACCAGCCCTTTGCTGAGCTGTGTAAACTTGCGAATAACCGGTGGCAAACCCAGCTGATCAGCTGTCAGCACTTTTGCAGGAATCTGGCGCATGACCGACCCGACTCCGCGGCGATCGCGAAAGATGTTGACACGAAAGCGTGCCGTGCCCCTAATCTCATAGGCGAAGTCTGTGTCATTATGCGCCGCGAACTCGTTGCGATTAGTCGTAGGCATGATGGGCAGGAGATATGCAGCCATCTGCTCGGGTGGAATGGGTTTGTCTGTGAGCTTTGCCATCTCTCCGTCAACCCGCATGTACGCTGGCTCGCCGGCCGTCAGATGTAAGTCGCTCGCACCCTTGTTCAACATGGCGCGCAGCAAGTCATCAATGGCGTGGTGGCCGCCGACTGACTCACGTTGCTGATCTCCGCCAAACTCGATGCGCAGTTCGGGCTTGGCCGGTGTGCTGCTAGCCTCCTCGGCCTTGTCCAGCGGCGTCGTCAGCGAGGGTACTTTGATGGGCTGGGGCGGTAGCACAGGTGTCGACGTGGCGATCTCATGTGGCACCGGAGGTGGTGGCGTATCGATGGGCTCGAAGCCCATGGAGAATGAGGCGGGCGTCGGCGTCATCGCCTGCATGTTAGTGACTTCGCCCTCTAAATTTGCCAGCTTGAAAACAGAGGTGGACTCGGGCATGGATGAGCCATCAAAGGCCTGAATTTCATCAGAAGCGGGTAATGAGGAAAAGTCAGGCGAGACGTCGGACAAGGCAATGGGCGATCGAGAAACGGGAGCGTTGGCTGGCGTCGCAGACTCGTCGCGAGGTACTTGTGGAACAAAGCCGGTCGTGTTCGCGGTGGCAGATGTCGGCGGCGGTGGCGGCGGCAGCGGCGCCGCTCGCATGTCAGATTTTTTCGCGGCATTGGGATCGGGCTTAGGCTTTACGCTCACAGGCGGCGGAGCAAAGAGATTGGTCGGAGGTGCCGTCGGCTCGCCGGCTTCAGTTCCCTCTTCCCAAGCATCGTAGTCGGCGGATGCGGACCATTCCTCTTCAGTTGTTTCGCTGATCGCAGCAACGGGCGGCGCACTTGCTTTATGGCTCTTAGGCCCGACCGGCGGTGGAGGTGCAAACAGGTTACCAATCGGCCCTGGTTCATCATCCATAGCTTCGGGTGCATCCGGCTCGCGGGTGCTCATGGCCGCCTCACTGTTTTGCGCGGCAACGGAGTCAAGGTCGTCCGTTTCACGGACCATGGGGGGATTGACGTTGACCGCTCCGCCATGCTCGCCATGTTGATAGACAACTTCATCTGGCGGTGGCGAAGAGAGCGGGAGTTTGCCGCGCGCAACCGCAGTTGGTGCCGGCGGAATGGCTTGTGGTGAAGGAGACGTCCGGTTCATATTGGGATCGATTTGAGCCCAAGCATGTTCAAACATGGCATGTCCAGCTGGTGTATAGACGTCCAGGCACGGATTTGGCTTCATGATCGCCATCAAATGAAACTCACCAATCCCTTTGACGACTAAGCTACCTCGTGCGGGAAACCCCTGACCCAAGTCATGCATGTGATCCGGCATGAAAAACTGCTGCAGTTCAACGACCATGTCTGGCGTCATGCCTTCGCTACCTTCAAGCGGCGTCGCACCTTGGGCGGTAAACACCAAGGGTGGAGCACCGGCTTGCAAGCGCACCTTCAGTGCGTTCAGTCGCACCGCATGTTGCATGATCAGCTTGAAAGTATTGATCGCCATGCTTACCTCTTCGCGCGCATCGTATATGTGCCCGCATGCATAGGGAGTTTCTTATTGAATTTATCGGCAGCAGAGCGTCGATCGTGAATCGGATCATTGGTGCTCTGTGCAAAATGTCTAGAGAACTTTAGTCGAATCTGAGGGTTTGTGGAGTCAGAGGCGGTCTCTACATTGGACGAAGACTACTTCTTAAATGCGAGTTTTGGCAGCCACGTGACGAGTTCAGGCCAAAGGAAAACCAACAACATCGCCAGCACTTGCATGATTACGAAGGGAATGACACCTCGATAGATTTGCCCGGTGCGAATGGAAGCTGGCGCGACACCTTTTAGGTAGAACAGGGCAAAGCCAAATGGGGGAGTTAGAAATGAGGTTTGCAGATTCAGCGCCATGAGTACGGCGACCCACAGTTTGTTGTGCCCAAGCGCAACTAGGGCGGGCAAGACGATGGGAACAATGATGACGCAGATCTCTAGGAAGTCGAGAAAGAAGCCTAGAAAAAACATGAGGAGCAGAATGAAAAATAAAATGGTGCTAGGTCCGGCGTTAGTTGCAGAAATCATTTGGCTGATGGCGGTGTCGCCATGCAAACCTCGAAATACGGCACCAAAAAACTGGGCCCCGACGAGTATGGTGAAAACCATCGCTGTGATACTGGCGGTGCCTTCACCTACCTCACGCAACACGGGAGCCGTCAGTTTGCGGCGGAATGCTGCGATGATGACTGCACCAACGGCTCCACAGGATGCGGCTTCGGTCGGTGAAGCCAATCCGGTGATGATCGACCCCAATACGATCATCATCAATGTCAATGGCGCTAACAATGTTGTTAATAGCTGAAGCGCCGACAAGGGGTTATCGAGTACTTCGGTATCGCTGGGAAATTTTTCGGGCCGCAGCCAGCTCACGGCTGCGACAAACAAAGCATACAGGGCGACCAATAACAATCCCGGCAGAAGCGAGCCGAGAAATAGATCGCCGACATCGACTCCCATCACGTCACCCAAGAGCACCAGGACGATGGAAGGCGGGATAATCTGCCCCAAAGTGCCGCTAGCAGCAATCACGCCGCACGATAGGTCGGGATCATATCGTCGCTCGATCATTGTCGGCAGCGCAAGCAGGCCCATGGTGACAACGGTGGCGCCGACAATCCCGGTCGACGCCCCCAGTAAGGCTCCGACCAAAATGACCGCCTGGGCCAAGCTGCCGCGTCTTCCACGCAGCAGACTACTTGCGGCGCGCAGAAGCTCTTCGGCGATCCCTGATTTCTCCAACACCAAGCCCATGAAGACAAAAATCGGAATGGCTACCAGGGTGGGGTTGCTCATGACACCCCAAATCCGAGCGGGAATCATAGAAAAGTCACTGAGCAGAAATTGACCGGTGAAATGGCCTATGGCACCAAAGATCAATGCTGTCCCAGCCAAAGTAAAGGCCACAGGGAAACCCAGCAGAATTAGGAACAGCAAGGCTGCAAACATCAATAGGGGCAGAGTTGTCACCAGCGTCACGCACTAACCTCGCTGGATTTGGCGGCGTCGATGTTTTGGCGGCGTAACGTCAAGCTGGACTTGAGTAGTTCCGCTATCGCCTGCAGGAGCAGCAAGCAGGCGCCAACTGGGATCATGGCTTTCAGAAACCAACGGCTAGGCAGGCCGCCTGCATCTGGCGAGGTTTCGCCGGCCAATATAGTTGAGCGCAACCCAGCTTCAACGGTCGCAGCCCATTCATACCAGGTGCTGTCACTGGTAAACCAGGTACGGGTCCAAGCGTCGGTTAAACTCGTGTCGGTAAATCGATACGAGCGCATAGCATATTCCCAGCCAGTCACCATCAGCAAGAGGCACATGGGGATGGAGAAGAGGATGATGCCAACGATATTGATCCAAGCCTTTCGCCGCACCGAGCATCGGCTGTAAACGATGTCGACTCTGACATGCTGATCGCAACGCCACACCCAGGCGCTGCTCAACCAGATAATGAAACCGAGCGAGTGCCATTGCAGTTCTTGCATGGCAATGGACCCACCAGCAAAGAGGTAGCGGGCGGCCACCTGTTCAAAGGTGATTAACACCAGAATGACGCAGAGAAAACCAGCGAGTCGATGTGCCGCAAGGTTGATCCTATCGATCCATTGCAGACAGCAATCCATCAGCGGCTTGTCTCCTGGCAGGAAGCTTTGCCCAGAGCGCGCACGTAATCCCACTCGGTGGCAGCCTGATATTGCTCATACCGCTCTTGGAAAAGGCGCTGTGAATCGTAGATGCGTTGCGCCAGGCCGCTGGTCGCTGCCACATCGCGCTTTACACTCTCGGCGGCGGTGCGCAAATCGCGCAAGACTTCATCAGGAAATGGTCTGACAACGGCCAGGCCCTCGTTGCGAATTCTGGCCAGGTATTCGCTATCCTTGGCTTGCCACTCTGCGTGCATGTCCCGATCAAGTTGTGCAGCGGCAGCGCGGACGATGGCTTGCAGTGCGGGCGACAGCCGGTTCCATGCGCGAATATTGATCAGCAGCTCGAGTACGGGTCCGGGTTCCTGCCAGCCGGGATGATAATAGTACTTAGCCACCTTGTAGAAACCCATGACAAAATCATGGTAGGGACCTACCCATTCGGCTGCATCAAGCACACCTGTGCTCAGATTGGTGAAGATCTCGCTGCCGGCAACGAGCATGGGTTGACCGCCGAGCTTATTCAACACCTTTCCGCCCAGGCCGGGGATACGCATTTTCAGACCCTTGAAGTCTGCGACCGATTGAATCTCTTTGCGAAACCACCCTCCCATTTGCAGGCCGGTGTTGCCGGCCGGAAGAGCCATGAGTCCATGCGGTGCATAGAGTTCATCCCAGAGGTTTTGCCCACCTCCGCCGATGAGCCAGGCGCGCATGCCGTCCGCATTCAGCCCAAAGGGCACCGCGGTAAAGAACGGCGCGGCGGGCATTTTTCCCTGCCAATAATAGGAAGCCGAGTGGCCCATCTCCACATGGCCGGCGCTGACGGCATCAAATGCCTCCAACGCTGGCACCAATTCGCCCCCGCCGTAGACGCTGATTTGCAAACGCCCTTCGCTCATGGCGTTGACATGTTCTGCAAAGCGCTGCACGCCCGGACCCCACACGGGCAACGTCTTGGGTACGGCCATGACCAGGCGCCAACGATGCACGGCTGTGCTGGCGGCTACACCTGGCGGTGCGACCGCTGCAGCAACCGCGGCTGTGCCCGAGGACAGAGACGCTTTAAGAAAATGGCGTCGATGCATGGGACCCCCCTGAGTCGAGCTAGTTGGTGCGGGGGCAACTTAGCGGCCCAGCACGGCCAGCGCCAAATCAATTCTGCCAAACGGGGCAGAAATCTGCACACCTTGAATGTCGTGGGCCAGCGCTTTGACCATCTCGCGAGCAATCGCAACCCCTTCTTGCTTCGCATCCTCTGGCGACTTCGAGGCTTCCATGCGTTTTAGGACGATCTCTGGGATCACGACCCCGGGAACCTCGTTATTCATGAACTGCGCATTTCTGAAACTGACGAGTGGCCAGATGCCAGCAATGATCGGGATGCGAATCTTCTCTTTGTCGATGTACTCCAGGAAACGATACAGGGATTGGATGTCGAAGACGGGCTGGGTGATGGCCCATTCCGCACCCGCCTCAACTTTGTAACGGAACCGCTTCATCTCATATTCGAAGTCACGGTGAACAGGATTGACGCCGACGCCGATGGACAGAGCGGTGGGTTCGCCGATGGGACGCCCGCCGAGATCTATGCCACCATTCAAGCGATGGACCATATTTGTCAGGCCGATAGCATCTACGTCGAAGACGCCTGTTGCGTCTGGATACGATCCCATTTTCGGCGGATCGCCTGTGACGAGCAGCATGTTGCGCAGGCCGATGGCATGGGCACCGAGCATATCCGACTGCATGCCGAGCAGATTGCGGTCGCGGCACGTATAATGCAGTACTGTTTCGATTCCTGCGCGCTGCTCGATGGCCACAGCGGTGAGGATGGCGCTCATACGAGCACTGGCGCGTGGACCATCCGGAATGTTGATCGCATCAATACCTGCCTCACGCAGGGCGCGGGACTTTTCGACGATGCCATCGAGGACAACAGACGGTGGAGGCAGTAGTTCTACCGAATAAACCGGCTCGCCGTTGGCAATCTTTTTCGACCAATGGGACTTCTCGGCGAGCGGAATGCGATGCACGGGTGGAGTCGTGGACTCCAAATCTTGCAACGAGACCTGACTGATAGCACTTTGCTCGTTGCGCAACATGGCAGCACGATGTCGCAACGCACCGGCCATGGCGCGGATGTGTTCAGGTGAAGTACCGCAGCAACCGCCGACAAACTGGACGCCCGCTTGCAGAAAGTTCTTGGCGAACTCTGCCATGTATTCGGGTGTGCACATGTAGATCGATCGGCCGTCGACAAGCTTCGGTAGACCGGCGTTGGGTTGGAAGCAGATGGGACGCTCGGTCGCACTGCGAATTTTTGGCAGAGCGCTCATCATCGGTTGCGGACCGACAGAACAGTTGAGGCCGACCACGTCGACTTGCCATTCATCCAGCTTTTTCATGGCCCAGTCGACGGGCGAACCCATGGGGAGTCGACCTTCTGGCCCGATCATCAAGTGAGCAAATACCGGCAGCTCGGGTGCCACGTCGCGACAAGCTAGGATCGCTTGCTGCAACTCGGTGATGTCGGAAAATGTTTCGAGACTCAGGCCGTCGACGCCACCCTCGACCAATCCGCGGACCTGTTCAGCAAATCCGGCACGCGCTTCGGCAAACGAGGTGGGCCCCCAAGGTTCGATACGGACGCCTAAAGGTCCAATGGAGCCGAGGACGTAAGCTGACTGTTTGGCAATACCGCGCGCTAACAACGCCGCCTTGACGTTGATATCATGAACGCGATCGTGCAAGTTATGCTTGCCGAGTTTATAGCGATTGGCGCCCCAGCTATTGGTGCTAAGGACTTGCGCACCCGCGTCAAAGTATTCGCGATGGAGTTGGGTGATGATTCCGGGGTTGCTGAGGTTCGCGTCCTCAAAGCAGCGGTTGATGAAGATGCCGCGGTTGTATAATTCGGTACCCGTGGCTCCATCGAGCAACAATGGTGTGCCGCTGGCGATCACGTCGCGTAACGGCTTGAGTGCGGTCATGGAGTCATTCTCCCAATCGATAGCGATAAGGCACGAACATAGCAGAGAGTCTTGCCATTCGTAAACCAAGGTGATGCATGCAGCGCGAAGAAAGACAGCGTATTGAACGGCTCCGAGAGTTGTTCCTCAAGGAGTCACAAGGGACTCGATCCCAGCAGAGTTACTGGCGCGACGACGAGGACTTGTCTCTGTACGATCGTGTGCTCGCCGAGCGTATCCGCTGGAAATGGTTGGGTATTTTGCGAAGAATCGAGAGTCAAGGTCAGCGGTGGTCAAAGCCCGTCATCATTTGGGATTGGGGATGTGGCACAGGTGCTGCCGGCGAAACACTGGTTCGGCACTTAGGCGTCGAGCGGGTGCGGTCGGTATTTTTGCAGGATCGAGACCCGAAGGCTGAGGCCTTCGCTCAAAGAAAACTGCAAGCCATGGGAGTTCAGGCCAATCGAGGGGCACCACCTGCGAATACGGATTCTTTACTGCTATTGGCCAGTCACGTCGCCAATGAGCTGGATGAGGACGGGGTGCAAGCTCTGACGCGGGCAGCCAGTCGGGCAGAAATGGTGCTTATGGTCGAACCTGGTAGCATGGAGTCCAGCCGGGCAATGATCAAAATTTGGTCCCAGTGGCGAGATGAATTGAAAGTTCTATCTCCATGTCCTGGTTCAGAGCGCTGCCCCTTGTTATCTGCACCTGATGGGCGAGATTGGTGCCATTTCTTTGTCAAGCCGCCGTCGCACGTCCATCAAGATCCAGAATGGTCAACTTGGGCGCGTGAATTCAAATTGGACCTGCGCAGCTTGCCGGTGAGCTTTGCCTTGCTGGTTCGGGGTGAGGTAGGTTCCGGGTGGAAGGTTCCCGATGGTGTCTTGGTGGGGCGACCACGGCTTCTCAAATATGGGGCACAAGTTTGGTGGTGCGACCGCGATGGCCAATTTCAACAACGAGAGATTCGGCGACGGGATCCAGAATTTCTTCAAGTTAAGCATCACCTGTGGTGAGGAACCGGCACTCAAAGCAAGCTAACTTTAATTCTTCAACACTACTTCACCAGAGCCTTTTTGGTAATAGCTGAAGGCGCGCTGCGTCCGCTCATAGAGCGGGCGCAAAACCGAGGCGTTCTCCTGCAAGTCAAAAAGCGTGCGCAGAGCCTCGGCAAAATTTTGGTTTTCTAGATGCCGCAGGGCTAAGACTGCTTGCAGCACTGCCAGTTGGGCGACCTGAGGCTGCGCCTGCGCCAGCGCCAACAGCAATGGCAAGGGATCATTTGCCGGTGTCGGGTGTTGTTGATGCAGTCGCCAAAGCTGCCATACCAAGCATTGGGTTTTTTCAGGAATCCAGCCGCTGACGAAGGACGCCAATTGCTTACTATCAGTGACGGTGCTGCCAATAAGCAGTGATTCTTGATGCTTTACAAACATTCCCGGCAGTTTCTCAAGGATTTTGCATGGCTCGTCCTTGGCTTGGCGTACGGATGCCAAAAACTGATGAAACAGCGCTTGGGATGCCGAGTCTGGACTCAGCTTTATTCTGTTTATGAGGTCATCTCGGCTCAATTTCTGCCAATCTTTTGGCAAAATTGATGCCTGCATCAGTAGCTGCTGATGGTCAGCAAGCAGCTTGCTTAAGCGGTCCGCCTGTGGAAGTGTCTGCTTGCGAACTGCCGCATCCAGCGCACTGCGGTGCGCTTCCAAAAAATCCCCCAGGGCTTGCTGCTGACGTAGGTGCATTTGTCGAGAGTTAGCATCGGCAAAGGGCTGATCTTGCACTTGCAAGTACTCTTGCGCCAAAACGACGTTCGCCAGTGCGGCAAATGCCGATCGATACAAGGGTGAGCCTGGATCATCTTGGATTTTGGGCGACGTCGAACCAGTGGCAGCACGGTCGCAGATGCCGAACAGGAACAAAAGGAGCAGAGCGCGGAAGTTGCGCATGAAGATCCCCGGTTGAAGTGTCCAATGGAGGGGACCACGGCTTCTGGCAGCGCAGCAAATTAGCGACGCTGGCGTCGTACCGCCATCCCCAAGGGCAATCCCAGTAAGAGTAGCATGGAGAGTGAACGACTGACACCCGTGACGGGGACACCAACGACGCCGCATACGGCGCCCGAAGCGCTGCCCGTTACAGACTTTTCTGTTCCGGACCGAATGTTGCCAGCCCGACCAGATCGGCTGTCTAGGTTTTTCATGCTGACGAGGACATTACTGCGAAAGCTTTCCGCATCGCCGCGGAGGAAGGCGCGGACATATGCGGCCTTGGTGGCCACGTTCGTCGTCTTGACTTCCTTGTTGTAATTAATCTTAATCCCGCCCCAGTTGACGCCAACCAATTGAAAAGTTTCTCGATCAAGCAAGGCCGACCCACTGGAGCCATGCACGAGATCACAAGTATGCTTAAAGCTATAGGGCAGCGTGTGATCTAGTTTCCACTCGCTGGTGGGAAAGTCCCCGCTAATTTCGCAATTGGAGTCGGTGATGGAAGCGACCGGCATCTGCTCTTTGCCAGTTCCGAGCTGCGCGAAGTTCTCTTTTACATCAGGATAATGAATAATCAGAGCGCGCCGGTCTTTCGGGGTTTGCTCCTCGGTGCTTATGACGACAGGCGTATTCACGTCGTCGGGGAGCTTGCCGTCAAGAACAAAGGTTGCGAGGTCGCCCAAATAATCCGAACGTAGCGATCCCGCTTTGCAATTCATCGTTACAATATTTTCGGTTTTCCCAGCCCGAAAGCCAAAGTATACCCGCGTTTGTAGGCACGCTTCCGGGATCCAGTTCTGCGACACAGTGCCTTCGTCATCGACATGGGCGAAACAGTGATGGTTGGTAAGAATGCGCGGAGCCTTCTCGCCATTGGGGTCTTCAATCAACGTGCCGCTACAAAACTTCTTTTTGTTGCTGGCCATGGTCGTCGCGATCAACACGGAGGCGTCTTGCACTGCCGTCGGAATCTCTTTGTTCTTTACCGGATCCAGTTGGACGATATCATTCTCTGGACCGATGATGTAGGCCGTCTTGGATAGCTCCAACATCGGTTTACAGCCCGTAGCAAACAGGCTGAAGACAGCGATACTTGCTATTCTTTGGCAGGCATTTCTTGCAAGCAAACTCGACTCCATGAGTTGACGGCTGCGATTCACGATCAATCGACTCCCTTGATGTCGTCCCACTCCATGGTGGTCATCATTGCATCGGCTTCATTCTGGCTATCAGATTGAGGCTCTACTGGTGCTCGTGTATCGGACTTGTCAGGAGCCGCAGCCGCCGCAATGGCAGTCGTCGGTTCATCGACAGCGCGCAAGCGTCGCAACAAGCTTGAAGCGCGACGCTGCATGACATCATCGCTTCGATTGGAGGCCATCAATTGCTGCAGATACGTTACGGCCTTTTTCCTGTTATTATAGCCATTCTGCTCGAGAAGGGCTAACCGGTACAACGCTTCTGGGTCATTTGGTTTATTGGCAATAACAGTATGAAACTCTCGTCGTGCCGCATCATACTGACCTGTGCGGCTCAAAGCGATGCCAAGCCCCATGGTTGCTGGCTCGCAGCCATGGCAGCGGTTCTTGACTTGAGCAAAGGTTTCAGACGCCGCATTGGCATTACCTAGCTCCAACTGCAACTGCCCTAGGTTCATTCCGGCGGCAACTTCGTGACTGCTGCCGTTCATAGCTTCCTGAAACATCTGCTGCGCTGCCAAGATGTCCGGCATATGGTTGCCAGCCTGAAACAGGGTAGCAATGCCAAGAATATTGCGGGTTTCTGGCGAAGAGCCATGATAGTTCTCAACCCGGCGAGCATAGTACCCGGCCAACTGGTAGTCCTTTTCCATAGTCAGAGCCGAAGCCAGGATGATCATAGAGGTCTTGTCTTTTGGATTCTGTCGCAGATGCTCCCTGGCTTCTTTGATGGCCACTTCCCATTCGCCTGCTGCCAAAGCAGCATAAGCGCGCACGTGTGTTTGCTTACTGGTTTGCCGTAAATTGATCCACTGCTGACGATCCAACTTGGACATGAGTGGGCGACGAGCGCCAGCTTGTTGAACCACGAACATTTCGCCCGACCGCACTTGGCTTGCTTTGGTGTCTTCTCTGTTCTTGCTCGATGAGCTTGTCATGGAACTCGGTAGCACCTTCTGCAGCGTTGTGCAGCCACTGCTGAAAGTGAGGGTACTCGCGACGAAGGCGAGGATAAACTTTGATCGCTTTTCAATCGTGGACATACTGTATTCCTCTGCAGCTATTTAGCTTGATAGTCGTTACTTGCGTGGCCAATGGGTTCATGCTGGATAAAGGTGTTACCCATCTCGCCGGTCACACGATCAAAGTTCCAATCGTTCGAATTCTGCCACAAGACCTGCATGGTCCAATTGGGTTGTGATCCGCCACCTTTCACCTGGGCGACCGCTTGTCGGTCCTCCTGCAGCATCAATGCCTTGGTGTTTTGGCTGATTTGCGCTTTGCGCTGATTGAAAGCCGCCACCGTCGCTTGCGGTAACGTATCGACGATGCGTATGGTCTCGATACTATCCAAGAATTCTTCGGCCAATCGAGCCAGGCTAAAGTGCGATGCAGCGCAATAGCTGTTTGGAATGTCGCATACCTTTGCAAACGTCGCGTTGGACTTCTGAAATGCGGCGTATTTTTTATTGAGAGTCTGCGTAGGCTCGGTCAATTCGAGGTTAAATACCTGGCTGATGGCACCAGCTCCGTAATGCGCAGCAAGGATGTAGCGCACTTCGCCTAAGGCTTCATTGGTCTCACCCGAGCTGCTGCGTAGCTCGGTCATTTTAGCTTCCATTTTCGCAACCGTCGCGTAGTCCTTTTGTCGCGCTGCGAAGCGAGCGCGAACAAGATAGGCCTTGCTCAGTGCCTCATCTTGCCCGCCTGCTAGCCGCTCGATTGTGCCAGCGGCTGTGAGTGCGCGTTGCATGGTGCCGTGCCGGGCCTCTAAATCCATGATGGCGAGGGCTGCGTTCAACTTTGCGTCAGAGTTTTTGCTGTCGCGGAGAATGCCCGCGTGTAATTGAATGGCTTGGGCATAAAGACCTTTGCCGAGATACACTTGCAGCAATTCGTCGCGGATACGACCTGCCGACTCGTGGCGAGCGAACTCACCCAGAAGTGCTTGGCTGAAGTAGATGCCACTCTCTTCTTCCGCGGACTCAAATGACCAGTCGGCACCTTTTAGTAAAACAGAGCTGCGGTAGGAGGAGCGCGGATACTGTTGGGAATGTGCGCTCAAAGTTGCCAATGCAGCCGGGTGCTGTCCGCTTCCCCGATAGGCGAGTGCTAAGTGATAAAATGCATCGTGACGGTTGGTGTCGCGCGGATAGGACTTGCTGAACTCCTTCAATTTGTCCACCGCCTTGCTATAGTTCTGAGCGGCTAAGGCTTCTTTGCCGCCGAGGAAGAGGGCTTTGCCCAAAAGGCTGACAGGAGATAGTGATCGCTTGCCGGCGGTCGGCGTGAGCTGTTGCTTTAGGCTTAAGCGCGCCAATGACTCCAACTTATCCCACTGTTTGTCGCGGTCGTAGCTCGCCAACATCATACCGGCTGCGCGAGCTGCATGGGGCGACTTTCCTGATTGTTCCAGAGCGGATGTCCATAGCGTGAATGCAGAATCCGTTTGCTGCAGGGCGATGTGCAAGAGCCCGCGATGCGCAGCCGTTTCCCATGCCAACTTATTGGCGGAATTTTCAGCCAACTTCTCATACATGTCTAGCAATGCGAGGCGAGCATCATTGGCGCCCTTCGGGATGCCGTTCCAAGGGGCTTGCATCGGCCAATCTGCCAAAATGCTTTGCTCACGAATCGCCGCCGCCAGGTACTGGGGCTTGCGCTCGGCGTTACCATTGATAGCGAGGTCCATGTAAATCGCCACAGCTTCGCCGTGTGCTTTACCGGCGCTGTGCGCACGCGCCATCAACAACTGAATCGGCTCCTTCTGCTCGGCGCCTTCTAGCTCAAGAAGAAAGCGACCAGCAAGCTCCAGCGCCTGTTTGCGGCGCCAGCCTTCGATCTTTGGTTGCTGAGCCGCCTTCAATTCACCCTCGACGAGGCGGCGTTGCTGGGCAGCAAAAGCCACCTGCGCTGATTTCACCCGCTCTTCCTGGCCTTGGCCGAGGGTCTGAGGGTCATTGTAACGAGTTCGCATATTGCCCAGGATCTGTTCATACGAACTAGTTTTCTTTGTCTTACTGTATTCTTGCGCTCGGATCGCAACCAATCTTTGGTCCAGGGCTAGGGCCATGGGTTGGCCGGTGAAGGCATTACTCAGTTGACTGTATTTTTTCACGGCAGCTGCATAGCGATTGGCTCGCCAATCATCCAGGGCTTGTCTCTCGAGAACGGCTTTTGCTAGCAATGAATCAGAGTCGCCAGCAAGATGTACGGGCGCTTTGTCCCATCCAGATTTTTCGCCTTCGGCGGCCCGCCAAATGGCGATGGCAAATGCTAGGACTTCTTCACGCTGGGCGGGGCTCAACGCCGTGGCACTCTTCGTCGCATTTTGCAAAAGCCCGCGATAGCTCGCCTGTGCTGCCCGAACCTTCTTGCCTTGGGCGCTCAATCCGGCAGCGGCTCGAGCTGCGAGCAAGCGGGCGGAAATGGCTCCTGAGCGTGACATACCACCAGCAGCTGATACCAGCTGTGTCTGTGCCTTGCTGAGTTGTTGTGCATCGCGGGCTTGGCTGAGCTGATAGCTGCTCATGTAATCGACCCGACGTTTCAGGGCCGAGTTTAGCGATTTCAAATTTGTGGCTTCGGCCACTGCGGCAGCTCGATTCTGCCCGAGCAGAAATTGAGTGGCATAGACATGATAGAGAGCTCGGTCGCGTTGTGCACCCGGCTTCAGGGTGCCTGCATATTGTTTGGCATACTTCACAAGAATTGAACGTGTCGCTGCTAAATTTCCTGTTGCGCTTTGGCCGTTGCGATCGGTCGTGATGGCGCCTGTCGCAACATCACTTAGGTAATAGGTGAGTTGGGCATAACCCTCAAATAACTGCGCCAGCAACTCATCTTGGCGCTTACCTTTCGCTTGCGACAGATCAGCCTGCAGTTCTTTCAGCTCCTGAACGAGGCGATCGGCATCAAGCTCATTTCCGGGGACTCTTTTCTCGACACTTGGGTCTTTGAGAGCTCCATCGACCAGCGGCAATTGCCGCATCGATGACGATAAAGGCAAAATAGGCGACTGGGCGCTGGCACTGACTGACCATGCCAAAGCGGATACCATAATGCCAATGACAGAGAACCGCTTCAGAAAATGCTGTGCGACAACAACAACCACGACGTGACTCCACTCGGCAGCAAACTCAGGTCCACAAGAAATGCGTCCACCCCAATGGTGACGCAAACACCACTTCGACCGTACCCATTCTGCAAATTTCGTTCGCAACCGCCGGTGTTTATTTTTATTTAGTTATTACAGGTTGTTATAGCCGCCTCTGGGCTGTCAGTGTGGGGACATGCCGCCTAGCGATTGGGGGCGCGTCCAGGAGGTGGACAGCGACTTGCCTCTCCGTCAGTTGACACTGGTTCCGGTTCTTGATTCGGGCGCCATCACTGCGATGACAGGGGTCAAGGGTCACGACCCGCCGCCGCCACCTCCATTCTGTTGGTTCAGGTAATTCTGTACCTTTTCTTGGTTGGTCTCGCCCGGCATATTCTGCACCTGGGCAAGTTTCTCTTGAATACCCTCGGACATTCCTTCCATCCCAGGCACACTTTCAATGGAACCACCAGCCTCCAGAAAGGCGATGAGCGCATCCGCATCTTCCGCTGACAAGTCTTCAATAGTTACAGTCGACAGCTTCGTATACTTTTCCTGAATGGCCTGGGCAGCAATCAAATTGAATAGAGCAAAGTGAATGGCAAAACTGCTCGTAATCGCCGGATCCTGCCGAGCCTCGTCTGGTATGAGTGCTAAGACCTCGACGGCCAACTGCAGCCGGGCGATCTTGCGGTTGATCATGTCAAGTGGTTCATCACCTGTAACTAGGTCGGCAGGAACACTTATCACGCAGTCTGAGTTTTCGCCTTCTGGATTGAGAATGGCATCGAGGATTTCGACACAGACCGAGCCGGCATAGGCCACGGCCAGGCCCAAGTGGTTGGTGTAGTCGGTGGATCCAGCATCGACCAGGGCTTTGAAGGCAGTGATAGCCGCCTCCCAGTTGTTGTCGTTGATCGCCTGCCGGCCCGCTGAAGATGCCGGCTTATCAACGACGTCTTCTAAGGGCGACTCGCCCATGCTGCCGCAACTGGCAAGTAAGATAGCAGCGATAATCAGTACATGATGGCGAACGTTGCTCATACCATTCTCCCTAAAAACCCGCCGCAAAGTACACATGGTACATGTTGCGTTTATCGTCGCCCAAGTTTTCACCCATTTCGCGCGTGTAGATGGATGCTCCAAGCTTTAACAAAACCATATCAATTTGAATCCCATAGGTGGGATAACCATCATAAAGACCGGCGCCAAAGCCCACGAACTCCCTCAGAACAACCCGCGTTCCGGCATGGATGCGGCGAAATATCGGCTGATCGTACTCATTGGTGATGTCGCGATAGTCCAGCGAGAAATGGATGGCATCGGCGGCATTGTGCAAAGTCACGCTTGTGCCAACACTGTACGTCTGCTCAAATGGAGCTCGAATCACATCTTCCCCGTCTCCCCCCAGTGAAATCGGCCGAAAGGATGTGTCGCCAACGTCGTCAATTTTTAAAGCAAACCTATAATCGATCGTCTTTCCTTGAAAGAACATGAGCATTCCGAGATCTCCGCCAATGCCGAGACCAATTCCACTATCGCGCAACAATCCCTTATAGTCGCTCAGTGCTGCGATAGCTTCCTGGTCAGTCAACGAGATGGATATATCTGGCTCAGCGGCGGCAATGGCTTTGGCAGTGATCCCCAGTGATAACCAGCGTACGGTGCGAAAGCCCATCCCAATTCCAACCCCGCCGTAACCGTCAGCGCGGAAGCGAATGGACGGCAGAAAATCGTCCGCTCGTTCTCGACCACGGATGTCGAATTCCATGTGGGAAAAAAGGCCGATGCCCACGTTGTTCAAAATCCAGGAAAACATCGTGTTGAAGCCGAAGTGAATGGGTGTATTCAGTGCCAAATCGACGATGTCGGCTGCGGACTGTTGGGCGCCTATTCCTCGCTCTTGGTCGATGAATCGCGCACTATCAGGCGATGCAATGATGCTCGTTTGATTGCCGAGCCAGCGATGAAAGGCCCCACCGTATGGCATCAACGCTGGATTGGCAAAGATGACACCGTTGCGGCTAGAGCGAGTCAGCGACGCACCGCCGCAAGCGATGTCGAAAGGATCTTCATAGATTGGGTTGTCCGTCTTGCGGGCCAAAGCTGTCGGCGACGCGAAAAGCCACCCGGCAAGAATCATCCAGGCAACACGCCAGCGCGCGGCAAATTTTAACCAGCTAGGACCCATTCTCGAACCTTAAGCGGTACAAACCAATTGGCAAAAATCTCGGCATTTCCCTATCGTCACAAAACGGAGTTTGCCCAAGCAAACTAGCTAAAAGTCCAGGGATATGCGACGATTAGGTTAGTGAAATCAGGTGGTTTTTCAAAGTCTGCCGGATTCAGATTCGGCCCCTAGAACTTCTGCCTAAACGTCGTTTTGTCATCAGGTAGCAGCATGTTTCACATGTTTCTTTTGGAAAAGATTTTTGCTGGTCGCGCTCAAGGCAACCAAGAGGCTGAGTCGCGGGAGCCGCGTCGGCGCAATCGGCGCATTTACGAGCGATTCAATGTCGACTTCAAGCACTTAACCATGCTCAGTGATCAAGAGATTTTGCAGGTCCGCGATATATCAGCTAAGGGACTCAGCACCTCGCTGTCGGATCGACTGCGCGAGCAAATGAACATTGGCGATATGTATCTGGCGAAAATGCGTTATCTCGGTGAGATCTTCGATATTAAGGCAAAGGTGAGCTGGAAGGGTGACGATACGGTTGGCTTTGAATTTGTCGAGCCAACGCCGCGCACTCTGCAATTCATGCAGCGTCTGCTGCGTCCGATGGAAATCGCGGCATCATTGCGGCAAGTCGATTCGGCGTTTATGGCAGAAAAGCATACAGCCAAGCAGTGGTTTCACGGCGACGAAGAGACTGATCTTTATGTGTGGTTAGATCATGCTGGCAAGATTGCGTCCTGGCAATTGATCACCAAGACTGATCTGGTCGAGTGGACAGTTGCTAGCGGTGTGCGCACGGGAACCGTGGCCCAGCAGGTCGGTGCGGTCGATATTCGCAGCGATGAGGCTCAAAACTCCAGTGCACACGATCCAACTGTGGATAAGCGCAAAGCACAGTTTGCCTATGATGTCATCATGGCACTACCGTTGCCCGTCAAAGATCAACTTATCGAAACCATACCTGGGTGAACTCATGGGACTAAGAATTATTGATCGTCGTCAAAAGCCGTTGACTGAGCAGGAAGTTGCATGCATCAGTGACTTGGTGGCCGACCAGGCCAAGCGGCATCCTGATGAAGAAGAAACGTTAGAGCGGGATAACGTTGCCGAAATGACGGCCAAGATTCGCGCCGTGCGGGCCAACCTGACGACAACGGCTCGCGCCCGAGACATCGCCGTCAGCTTAGAGTCGGACATTCGCCGGCATAATCTGGACTTTACCAAGACCCAGCATCCCGTGCTTCCCAAGACCCTGTTAGATCTATTATAGAGGATCGCCATGGTGGATGAGATCAAAGGTATTCGCGATCAGGTATTGCGCACGGTGATTGCAACCATTACCAAGGGGCGCGAGTCCCGATCGGGTGAGGGCGAAGAGGCGCGTGAAGGCGAACCTCGCATGGATCTATGGGCCGCCAAGGATTTGCTGGGTTCGGTGGCGGCTTGGGCTGGCAAGGGCAAGGACGAGATCGTTCAGGTCTTGTGTCGTGAGATTGGCCAAGCCATTGCAGCTGTCGTGAAAGAGCCCTTGCAACAAGTGCTAGAAAACCGCAAATTGCAGATCAGTTTGGAGCTTGTACCGAAAAAGTCCGAAGCCAAGGACGAAGCGGCGGCAAAACCATCCAAGACCAGTAGGAGCCGTGGCAAGAAAAAGAGTTGATGGACGCCGTGGAAGTTGAAATTAGTGCGGTCGCCTATGGTGGCGCCGGTATCGCCCGCTACGAAGGCAAAGTCTACTTTGTCGCCGACGCCGTTCCCGGTGATCGGGTTGAAATTGAAGTCTTGCGCGATCACGAGCGCTATGCCGAGGCGCGCATTCAGCGTATGATTGCGCCAAGCCACCTGCGTGGTCCCTCGCCTTGCGCCTTTAGCGAGGCCTGTGGCGGCTGTCAGTGGTTACAGATTGCTTATCCCCAACAGCTCGAATGGAAAGCCCAGTTCGTCGCCTCAGCCTTGCAGCGTATCGGCGGCTTGGGTGATTGGTCGGAGCTGCAGGTGCATCCTTCGCCTGGGTATCTCAACTACCGCAACCGCATTCATATCAAGGGGCGTATCACCGACTCTGGTTCCCTTGTCGTTGGCTACTTTGCCCGAGGCAGTCGCGACTTTGTGCCGGTCAATGTTTGTCAGATCGCCGATACCGCCATCAATCGCTGCTTGCTTGAAGTCGTCGGCAAAGTTTATCCCGGCATTCCGGCTCAGCCATTCAAGATGGAAGTGCAGGTGCTTCGTCGAGATATGACGGATCCAGGGAAGTTGCTACTGACCATCTTTCCGGAGTTTCCGCATCGACGGCCCGAGCTTGCCCCGCTGCTGACCGGTATTTCTGAACGTCCAGATGTTGCTTGGTGCGGGTTTGTGCAGGACGCGCCACAGTCACCCAAGTTTGTTTACGACACTTGGGGCGGCATCGATTTCTTCACTCAGCCCGGTTTGTTTCAACAGGTAAATTTAGCGCATAACCGCCATTTGCGCGAATTGGTGATGCAGCGTGCCACTGAAGTTCGTCCGTCGCGCATACTCGACGTCTACTGCGGCAGCGGTAACCTTTCACTACCTCTGGCGCGCCTGGCGTCTTACGTCGAAGGAATTGAGATGAGTGCCGGAGCCATTCATTGCGCGCGGCATGCGGCCGCTGCCAATGGGTTTAAAAACACCACATTCCTGATTGGCGATGCGGTCAACCACTTGTGGAAGTGCGCCAAGGCTGGAGAGACGTTTGATTTAGTGGTGGTCGACCCTCCGCGTGAAGGTCTATTCAAAGGAGTCAATCCTTTGTTGGTCATGCAACCTCAACATGTCATCTATGTGAGTTGCGATCCGACGACGCTGGCCCGCGATCTTGGGCGCTTGGTGCGCAAGGGGTACGCGCTCGTAGATTTGCAGGGATTTGACTTCTTTCCGAATACCTATCACGTCGAGACCGTTGCCTATCTACGTCGCATCAGCACTTAGTGGGGCCCTCTATCATGCACCTATTACTTATCGAGTTTGCTCACCCAGAATGGAACGGAGCTTCCGCAACTCGGTGACCTCTTGCTGGCTCAATTCGGTGACGCCCCCCATAAGCTGAGCCATGGTTAACACATGCGCAGCATGTTCGACCCTCTCGATGCCCATATAGGCCTCGATCAGCGATTCGCCCCAGCTCACGACGCCGTGGCGCGCCATGATGAGCACTCGACTCTCGCGCGCCGCTTTAGCCAAATTTTCAGCAAGTTGCTTGCTACCTGGAGGTGCGTAAGGAATGATAGGTGCTCGCCCCATTCCCAATAGGACTTCTGGTACGGCGCCGAGTGGTAACTCCTGGTGCGTAGGTTTCGCTACAGTCCAAGCGATGCAGTGCACCGGATGTGCATGCACGATGGCCTTTGCACGGCCGATGGCTGCATAGATCGCGCAGTGCATGGCACTCTCACTGGATGGAGTGCCGGCGATCGTTTGATCATCGGGGGTGATCATCGCCAGGTAGCTTGGTTCGAGGGATCCTTTGTGGCGTCCACTGGGCGTAATGACGATGCGCTGCTCATCCACGCGGACGCTAATGTTACCATCAGCTGCCGCGAGAAAACTTTTGGCGTGCAACATTTGCCCGATATCGCATATTTCTTGCCGGATTTTGTCTAAGTTCATGGCGAGTCCTCAAGTTCTAACCGGGAAAGATCTTGCCAAGCCACCGGTGAATAGTTTCACAAGTCCAGGCCGGATCGTCGAGCGGCAAGTCATGTCCCACGCACGTTCGTTCATCGTATGCGGTTCCATAGTGCCTGGCAATGGCGATGGAGCAGGATGGGTGAACGATCCGATCTTCCGTCGAGGCTAACACCAACGTCGGTACCGGCAGTGGCGCCGGTGGAGTAGGGCAACGACTGGCAGCCAGTAATTGTCGCACAGCATTGATGTTGCCAATGGGAAAGCGCTGGGCGATGTCCGTCCATTGCGGCAGAGCCCAGTCACGACGCGCATCGACGTTGCTGGTGAGCCGCAAAATAATTTTTTCTCGGTCGACGGGTTGTCGTCGCCAAAGCATGGGTAACCCGCGACGCAGCACTTCTGGCTGCAGGCGTCGGTAGGCGGGAGACAACCCACGTAGGCTGCTATTAATGATGACGGCAGCCTCGAAGTCTTGGGGATGCCTTGTCAGCCATTGCAGCGCCAGCATGCCCCCCAGCGAGATGGCGAGAATACCCCATGCATCATCCCCTGACTTGACGGTTAACCACTGTTGTCGCAAGTCGTCGATCATGGCGTCGATATTGGTCGCCGAGGTTTCCGCAAAGCGCTTGCCCACGCCAGCAATATCAAATGCTACTGTTTGAACTTGCAAGTGATCAGCGAATTGTTCGCGAAATCCCAGCCAATGATCTTGCGAGCGAATGAGTCCGCGCAGAAAAAGCCATCGACGAGGTCTAATTTTCATGCGCCACCAGGCGTGCATCGCGATACCAGGCCGCTAACGCGATCTGTTCTTGGCGCTTCCGTTCCGGTGCAGGGATGGGTAACCAATTTTCATATGAACGTGCGGCGCGAAGCACGACATCAAAAAGTAGCAGGTGTCGCCGCAAAGTGCGCTGCAGTCGATGCGGCAATTCCGGATTGAAAGCGCCAGATACGGTCAGCAATTGCCGGGGATTCTTTTTTACCCACAACCAGGAGCCTAATTCGAGGCAAAACGGCAGGAAAAGGCTGTTCGGGTGCTTCTCGCGATTTTCTTCGTACATGTAGTCCCACAGATCGCCATGCACCAAGTATTGACTGGCCTGTGGTTCAATAGTGTAGATGTGGTTTGGTAGCGTGCGATCGACAAGTTCCTTCAGCGCATGCACTTCTGGCAAATTGGGAAAGGGCTTGCGCGTGTGTGAGTAGGGAAACCAGATTCGATCCTGCATGCCATAGCCGGAATGAACGTCGATGCCCACAGCAAATCGTGAACCAAGCACTTCACGGCGGATAACGCGACAAACGGCGTCCGACTCCGCCTCCATGGGTGCCCCTTGCTTACCTCGGTACCAAGGCAAAAGAGAGGAAATGCGGTGGCCAGCGAGCAAACCGAATCGCGGTGGGTCTAGCGCTTCAATGGGGGCATTGCGCATGAGGTCAATGCCGTTGCCATTAGCCCTGGTCTTGCGCAGCATTCCCACTGGGTTGATGACCGGGATGAAGACTAATCGCACCTGCTGTAGCGCCGCGCGTATTTGTTCATCCCACTGCAGCAATTCGGCAATCGTATGCAGGTAGGCAATGACGACTCGCGAACCGATCCGCTCGATACCGTGGATGCCACCGGTGAGCAATAATGTCGGAGCTTCCGGATTTTGACTGCCGAGGACAATACTGTAGATGGGTAAGCGATCCGTCCCGGAGGTGACCTCGCACTCGACATTGATGCGGGCATGACTTTGCAGTCGCTCGATCAATAGCTCAATCTCTGAAATCTCTGGCAAGCGCTCGCGCAGTGTGATGCGGTCCACCAACGGTCTCCTGTAGAAGAAAACGCAGATGTCACGCCGTCAACCGCGGCCATTAGCAAATTGGCGAGAAAGCTCCCGAAATGCGTTCGTAGGCGGTGTCAGCGATTTCATCTCGGGTTATTCTAGCGGAGAAGGTGATGGGGTTGCAAACGACCAACTTCACAAGAATTTGCTGATGACTCAGAACCCGCATGAGATGCGGAAAGAAGTCCATCGTCCCGTACCAACAAAGGTCATCCCGATTGCCGGCATCGACCGGCCGTCCGTCGAGTTGCGTATAATTTAAGCAGAGAGGTATCACATCAATCTCAGCCTCTACCGCCGATGTCAGCAGCGAGCGCTTGAAAGGCAGTACCGACGTTCCATTGGTGGAGGTTCCTTCCGGAAACAAGCAGACGCTGGTTCCCTGCCGCATAATCTCAGCAAGGACGCGGATGTCGCGTTCCACCGTGGAGCGATTCCGGCGTTCCACGAACTCACATCCGGCTAACTTGGCGATGTGCCCGAGAAACGGTGTGTCGCGAATTTCCATGGAGGTGACAAAGACTGACGGAAAGCGCGCGGCGACGACCAAGATGTCGAGGTAGGAGAGGTGGTTGCTGACGAAAAGGTGGGCCTTGCCTTCGCTTGTATTTGCTTCTGCATCGGCGTAGTCGACTTGCATTCCCAGCAGTTTCAGGCACCAGATGGAACAGCGTTGACACCAGCGCAAACGGGCCTGCCGCAGTTTCTCCGGGTGATGAATCCCAATTGCAAAAAAGCTGGCACCGGCGAAATACACCAGCACCAGCAAAGCAAAGCCCAAACCCTTGAATGCAACCATCATCCTCGCGTAAACCTCTTTTCGTACTTGCCTGCCATCTGATCCGCTTGTAACACGGTCAAGAAGTCGGCGCAGCGAAATTTCACATCGAGGGCTGGCTCGCCGCAAACTTTGGCGCCGATTTTCAGATAAGACTTGATCAGCGAAGGTAACAAAGCCTGAACTTCAAAGGCGGTTGCGCCCGGCTGCCGTTGAATGGCCGCAGATTCCGCAAAACTCGGGATTACATAGGAACCGATCGGATGCACACCCATGGAGTGGTCGATAGCGCCAACATCGCTTAGGTAGTTGTAGACGCTGGCCAGCGCCTCTGTATTCATGGTGAGAACGCTGCCGCAGCCAAAAAGGTAGGCCGCGTCGATCAAGCGCATGTATTCGGAGATGCCACGCCAGAGGAGCGGGATTACAGCGCCAGAGCGATAGTCCCGGTGAATGCAAGCGCGACTCAATTCCAGTTTTATGCCTGGCCGGCTGAGCAACCCTGACAAATTGAATTCGGCCTGAGAATAAAACTCCGGTGCAAAACAACTGGCGATCAGTCGGTAAGTCCCGACGATGCTGCTCGTGCGTTGATCAATGACGGCCAGGTAGTCGGCGTGTCGATCAAATTGATCACGATCGCTGCGCAAGGCGATGAGTTTGCCGGCAAACTCTCGGTGAAAGACCTTGCGGCGCAAGGACAGAATCTCACTCAGCTCGGCATCGGTTTCGATCGTTTTAACCGTAAAGTTCTTGGCGCTGAACTCCAGGGCGACTTTGCGTTGGAAGCTGTTGCGGTTGCGAAGAGGTTGCTGAAATAGGCGCAACACGGGACGCGCTCTTTCGACCAAGGAAGAAGCAAACGGACTCGGTGCAAGTAAAAGGGTCATAAAGGCCTCCTTCAAACATCGGGAAGATGTGACGTTTCTCATCTTCGGCCGGCCTTGTTAAGATGCGATTAACTCCAAATTAATTGTCTGGGATGCTGAGGCTTTGCCATATCTCCAGGGCCCATGCTTGCTCACGGAACCACTCGGCCTCAGAGCAAGAAATGATGCCGTCTTGCCAATGGAGCAGACCATCCTCCAGGGCGCGCTCTAATCGCGGAGTTGGTCGCCATTTGGTGCCGCGCTCGGCCGCGACCTGCTGAACGTTGGCACCCGCGCGGCAGCGAATGCCGGCAGCAATGCGTTCCAGCATCCAGGAACCGTGATTGCGTTCATCCAACTCTCCTGGCCACTGGCGGCGATCTTGCCAGAATTCTGCAATCGCACGCTCCGTAACCTGCATAAATGCTGTTGGGTTCTTGCCATAAGCATAGCGCGTCCCCCAGGGCTGCGGACCCGGGAGGTAGCCGTGGGCGCCGGCACCAATGCCGAAATAGGCTTGGTCGGACCAGTACAGCCAATTGTGCTGGCAGCTGTGGCCTGGCTTGGACCAATTGGAGACTTCTTCGTGCTCAAACCCGCGTCCGCCGAGGACGTCGCAGGCGTCCTTATAGAAATCAAAAAGCAGGTCGCCATCTGTGTCGCGCCAAACTCCACGCTCCACTCGCCGCGCAAAGGGTGTCTGCCCTTCATAAGTCAGCGCATAAAGGCTGAGATGCGGAATACCCAGCGTTATCGCCTCTTGCAAGTCTTGCCGCCACAGCTTTTGGTCTTGGCCGTGCCAGCCATAAATCAAATCGATATTTACCTGGGAAAAATACTGCAACAGGATATGTGCCGCATCTTTGGCTACGTCAGATCGATGCCCCCGGGTCAGGGCAACCAGTCCCTGGTTCTGAAAAGACTGGACGCCCATCGAAACTCGATTAAAGCCGATGTCGCGCCAAATGCGGCAGTTTTCTGCTGTCACGTTCTCGGGATTAACCTCCAGCGTAACCTCCGCTTCCGTGGCCAGACGAGGCTGCAATAGATCTAAGATCGGGGCATATTCACGCCCAAACAGTCCAGGGGTCCCGCCCCCAAAGAAGACGGACTTCAACTTGTTAGCCTCGTGCAGGGGAGCCAACCAGGCCTGGACCTGCGTCGTCAGCGCCGCAAAGTACGCCTGCTGTGCCAATTGGGAAAAGGCGGAGGTTTTGGCAAAATCGCAATAGTGGCAGAGACGTGCGCAGAATGGAATGTGCACGTACAGTCCGGGAATGGCTGTTATCGAAGACAAATTGTGCAAGGATTCGTTCCTTTTACGTCCCGGCTGCCAAGGGGACAATGAGGCGGTATAATATAGAAAATTCAATCTGCAAACCGACATGTGGGTGCCCCTTGCGTAAGCTGCCTTTGAGTCAGGTTTCCCCGTTCAGTGTCCGAATCATCATCCTCTTGCTAATCCTGCGCAGCTCCTCCCTCTTTGCCGCCGAGGACGCGGTAACCGCGGCACATGCCCCTGCTGCCGATCAGGTTGGCGTTACGGTCATCGCCGACACACAATTTGGTATCTACTCGGATACGCGCGCAAAAGACGCGCTTTATGGTTCCTCAATGCGCTTAGATCTCGGCATCATTCCGCTAAAGGACATTGCTAACCTTCGCATTGGCTTTGGCGACGTTGACGACATCTTGGCAACCAAGGGTGAAAAAATTGAGGTCAGGGTGATCGTACCGCGTCGGGAGCTGGATTATGCGACGGCTAATCTCCGCCCCCTACTCTTGCAGGTCTTTTCAGAGCGTTTTGCGACCGATAAGGTCAACATCATCCTCGATCCGCTGAATGTGGACACGGTGATCAACGCCCAACGCGATGCGAATGCCGAGCTGGAGCTGGCAGAGAAAGGGATCGAAGCTCTGACGGCTGAGCAGCGGCAAATTGTGGCAGCTATGAAAGAGCAGAACAATCGCATCGTCGAGACTTTGCAGCAGTGGCGGAATTCATTTCGCGACCAAGTCAAAAAGCTGCGTGGTGACTACGAGGGGCGATCCATGTTAGTCGGGAGCGCGATTGGTCTTGCCTCGTCGATGGCGCCAACTTATCTGTGGCTAACCACGACCGGGTTAAACCCCCTTGGTTTAGGTCAAATTTTCATGACATTCGCCTACGATCAAATCAACACGACGTTTGCCAGTCGACTTCTCACTTTTGAAAATGAGCATCGCTTGCCAGGCGAAAAGATTGGGCTGAAACCGCTGGCTAGCATGATTCGCTTCTATAATCGCAATACTTTGTTGAAAGCGCTGGCCGTAAATTTTTCTCTCAGTGCTGGCACGGGATTCTCCTTTCGCCTTCTTTCCTGGTTTCATAACCCGCAGGAAGTGGGCAATCCCCTTTCTCTTGAGTTCTTGGCGCAACTTGGTGGCATAAATGCCATTAGCGGCGCAGCCACAGCAGGCAGCGACGTGGGGCTTCGGCAGATGCGCAAGAAGGGATATATATCGGGGTACACAGAGACAGTGATCGCCTCGAGCTTTAACTTCATAGCACAAACCAACAACATGCTCTTGGGTTCTGGTAATACGGAATATCTGCCCATCGGTTTGGCAATTGAGTGGACGACGAAAGCGGCGGTCTATTTGTCGGGAAAGTTGTTGCCGACTCGCACCAATCGTTTCGTCATAGTCGCTCCTGGAGTCAACGGCGAGGACCTCGTACAGGTCAAGAAGATGTACGATTTGGAAGATTCGTTGAAACGCGAGGATTTGCACACCGATCGTTTCCGCGATCGCGTCACCGGCTTGGACCCGTCTCCCTCGCATTTTGCTCGTATCAAAGCCGTAGCGGCGAGCGTTCAAACAGGATTGGAGAAAGCTCGGTTGTTGTGGAATGATGCTTGGGCGTTTGGCTGCCAGAAGCTCAGCGAGCTGATGCCAAAGCAAAAGTGATATCAGTTCATGGTGTCGTGTCGGCACCGTTTTCTTTAAGGAGTACCTATGCGTTTTTTAGGAAGTCTCGCCATCATCAGTAGCCTCTCGCTCGTGCAAGTGGCGCAAGCCAAGACATTCGAAGTCGATACCAAGGCGTCGCATGTCCAATGGACTGGCAAAAAGAAGTTGGTAACGTCCGAGCATACCGGCAAGTTGATGTTCAAGTCAGGAGAAGTAACTTACTCGGATAAGGGTGCTCCCGAGAAAGCGACCTTCGTTGTCGCTATGAATAGTCTTACCAACGAAGACTTAACTGATGCCAAGTACAACGCCAAGCTGGTTGGTCACTTGAAGTCTGACGACTTCTTTTCCGTGGACAAGCATCCTGAGGCAAAGCTGGTTATCGAAAAGTTTGCGGTCGCCGGTACTGACAAATACACCGCAGAAGGACAGCTGACGATCAAAGGTATCACCAAGCCGGCAAAAATGGCGGGTACCTTTACAGCTGGCAAGGGCGAAAATAGGACCGCTGTCGTCGACATGCAGTTTGACCGTGCAAGTTTCGACGTGCGCTATGGCTCTGGCAAATTTTTCCAGAATTTGGGTGACAAGATCATCGCCGACGAAGTGGACCTCAAGGTGCAGCTGACCTTGAAGCCCCAAGGCAAGAAGACCGCGCTGCGCTAAAAGCGCAGCAAGGCAGAACCCCACGTAAATCCCGAGCCAAATCCGGCCATGCAGACCAAGCTGCCGCGCCGGATGCGGCCACTGCGCACGCATTCATCCAGTGCCATCGGGATCGCAGCCGCCGAACAGTTCCCATACCGCTCGATGTTGTTGAACAGCTGGTCGGCTTGGATTCCTAGGTGCGCTGCCACCGCTTCATTGATCCGGAGGTTGGCCTGGTGGAATAAGAAAACATCGATGTCTTTCACGGACAAGTGATGCCGGGACAGGATCGATTTGACGGCCTCGGGCATGCGTGTCACCGCATGCTTGAACACAAATTTCCCATCCATTTTCGGATAAGCTAGGCCCTCGCGAACAGCTTCTTCGTCAATGTGCACGGACCGAGCTAATCCGGGTGCTTCGATCCAAAGTCGATCGGCATGCTCGCCTTCCGCGTGCAGCTGAAAGCCGATGAGTCCACGTTCCGGTTCGTCGCTGGCACCGAGAATGACCGCGCCTGCACCGTCCCCAAAGAGCACCGCCGTATCTCGCCCCGCATCCGTAAAATTTAGAGCTTTCGAGTGGATTTCCGTGCCGACCACCATGACCCGACGATACTGCCCGGAAGCTACGAACATTTGTCCGACATTCAGTGCATAGAGAAATCCCGTGCACTGACAGCGAATGTCCATGGCGGGCTTTGTGCCCATTCCCAATTTCGCTTGCAAAAAACTGGACGTCCCGGGAAAGAACGCGTCCGGCGACAAGGTGGCGACGATGAGCATGTCGATATCAGCAACGTTAAGGTCGGCAGCAACCAGAGCCTTTTCACACGCCGTCTTGGCCAAATCCGATGGCGCCTCATGGGGCTCGGCAAAGCGTCGTTCCCGAATGCCAGAGCGCTGCACGATCCATTCGTCGGACGTGTTGAACATCTTTTCCAGATCTTGATTGGTGACGACGCGTGCTGGGACATGCATGCCAGTTCCCAGGATCTTTACCGTGCAGCAATTGTTCATAAAACAAGCTCCTTATGGTATTTTCACAGATCGTAAACAGTCCACATCAAGACTCGATGAAGATGCGGTGAATGTTCCCGGCACCGTCTTTATGCAAAAACGACGGTCAACACACCCGCGATGGCGACGGCCGTACCCGCAGCCTGCCACCGGGTAAATGGTTCCTTCAAGAAAAGTGCCGCCAGGGCTACAGTAAACACTGTCGAAGATTGATTGAGCACGGCAGCAACCGTGGCTTCCGCATACTTAAAGCCAGTCACCCACATGGCCATCGCCACGTAGGAACTGAGGACCGAGGCCATGAGTAGGACGCGACGGTCGGACGAGTGCCAGAGTAGGCGTTGGGAATGTATAACTCCCAAGCCAACGCCGCGTACAACGATGGCCGAGCCGATCACGCCGGCGGCAAGGCGCAAGGCGATCAGCCAAAACAACGGAACTTGGGCGAACACCGGTTTGACCATGGTGATGCCGACGGCCATTGCCAATAAGCCACTGGCGCCAAAGGCGACACCCGCCCAAACGCGATTGGCGATGGGCGAATCGCGCTCTTGGCTTTGCGTAATCATCAACACGGCGGAGAGCACCGCCACCGTGCCGAGGGCTCGTTCCATGCCAAAACTTTCATCGAGAAACATGACGGCAATGACGATGACAAATGGGGCATAAAGACATTCGATAATCGCCAATCGTGAGGCTCCCACTAGATGCAGCGCTTTCAGCACCAGCGCATCCGCAATACCAATTCCTAGGGCACCGCTGACCAACATAAGCACCCAAGTCTGAGTCGACAGCGCGGGGAGCGGGGGCTCAATCAGCCAGGCAGTCGGGAGCATCAGGGCAAACGCTAAGTAGTTCTTGAACAGGTTCACCGCCACCGGTGGATGCTGTTCTCCCGCCTTACGAAATAGGATCATGGAAATGGACCAGCATAGGGCGCAGCCAACAGATGCGATGATGCCAATCGTTTCGAGGGTGGACATGCCGTGCCTTCTTGGTCAGCCATATAGGCTGGTGCGGTGTTGGCGGGGTTTACTCGTGAAGGGGGGGCGGGGTCAATCGGAATCGCGCTGCAATGCGGCAAAGATAGAAACGGCTAACTTGTCAGAAACCCCAGGGATTTTCTGTAGCTGATCGAGGGTCGCTTGCCGCAGGCCGGTCACCCCCCCAAACTCTTGCAGCAGGCGTGTGCGCAAGACGGGTCCTACCCCCCGAATATCGTCCAGTGCCGAGGTCATGGCGTTCTTGGCCCGCTTCCGGCGGTGGTGGCTTATCGCAAAACGATGGGCCTCATCGCGGATGGAAGTGAGCAGTCGGTATTCAGGCGAGCCGACGACGAGCGGCAAAGGCTCACTCTGTAGGTTGATAAACACGCGTTCATCGGAATGCTCGACTACATCATGGTCGCCCACATCGGCTACGGCGCGACTCTTGGCCAGGGAGACGATGGGCAAATTCTCGGTGTCGGGAAATTGCGATTGCGCCTCCAGGGCTGCCGCCAATTGTCCCTTGCCTCCATCGATCACAAGCAGGTCGGGCAAATCATTCTCGCGCAGTCCCCGCTGTAAACGTCGCCGCACCACCTCTCGAATGCTGGCAAAATCGTCTTGCATGCCGTCTGGCAAGTCTTGGATGCTATAGATGCGATATAGATCACGCGCAGGCCGGCCGCCCACGAAACAAACAGCTGAAGCGACGATGGCAGTACCCTGCAAGTTGGACACGTCGATACATTCCATCCGCTCGGGTCGACGCGATAGGTGCAACCGCTCTTGCAGGATCGCCAGCGATTGACTCTGGCGCTCGCTATTACGCAGCTCCTCTTGCAAATGAAACAGCGCATTCTGATCTGCCATGTCGACCAGTTCGTGAGCCGTCCCGCGTTGGGGGAAATGGACTCGTGGTGGCCGACCGTCGGCGAGTGACCCGAGTGCTTGCGCTACCAATTCAGCACTGGCGAACGGACGCGGCACATAGATCGTCTCGGGTAGGTAGCGCTCATCGTAATACTGCATCAAGAACGTGGTTAGCAGTTCATCGTCGTCTGTTTCTGTCGCGGCAAATCGAAAGCTGTCGCTGCCGATGACCTTGCCCTCGCGAACCATGAGCACTTGAAGTGCGACAATCTCTTGGCTCTTTGCCAAGCCGATCACATCTGCATCGCCGATATCGGTGGTAACCACGGCTTGGGGGCTCAGGAGAATTTCAAGCGCTTGCAATTGGTCTCGATATTGGGCCGCTAATTCATACTGCTGTTTGTCGGAGGCTTCTTGCATGCGCGTACGCAGCACCTTATGCAGATCCTGGCTGCGCCCTTCTAGAATCCGCAGAGCATCCTGCAACATGTTGAGGTATACGTCCCGGTCAACCGGCAAGGTGCACGGTGCCAGGCACATCTTCATGTGGTAATACGTGCATGGCCTCTTGGCGTTGCGAAACTCGTGGCGCGAGCAACGAATCAGCGGGAAAACCCGGCCTATCCCCTTCAACATCGAATTCAAATGCCCAGCGTTGCCAAAGGGGCCGATGTATTGAGCGCCATCGTCTTTGCGTCGTCGCACCTTTTCCAGTCGTGGCCAATCCTCTCGAAAATCGACGCGCACATGTGGGTATTCCTTGTCGTCGCGTAGAAGTACGTTGAATTTCGGGCTGTGATGCCGAATCATCGTGCGCTCCGTGAGCAGGGCTTCGAGTTCCGTGTTGGTGATGATGATGTCGATATCGGCGATGGCGCGGACCAGATCACCAATGCGGAATTGCTGCAGTGCCGCATCGGCAACATAATGACTGACGCGGGATCGCAGGTTCTTCGCCTTGCCGACGTAAACAATCTTCCCCTTCTTGTCCTTCATCAGATAAACGCCAGGGGCTTCTGGAAAATTGCGCACCTTGTCTCGCAATGGATGACTCATGCGTCCATGTCCTCCTGTCCGGGCAGGCTGCGCATGATTTCTTGCAATTGGTTCACTTCGTCGCGTAACGTGGCGGCCTCTTCAAAATCCAGCCCTGCGGCAGCTTTTTGCATTTGCTTGCTCAGGCGACGAATCTGGGCGTCGAGCTCCTTTTTGGTCTTGATGCCGCGTCGCTTCAACTCGTCCAGAGCGTGGCCAGGGCTGGTCTTTGGCTCCTCCTCGGGAGTCGATAAGCCATACATGGCGCGCAGACTGAGCGGCATCTTCTTGATCACCGTCTGCGGCGTGATGCCATGCGCTTCGTTGTAGGCCACTTGGATGCTACGGCGCCGCTCCGTTTCCTCGATGCACGCCTTCATGGAATCCGTCATCCGATCAGCATAGAAGATGACTTTGCTTTCGGCATTTCGCGCCGCCCGGCCGACGATTTGAATTAGTGATGCACGGGATCGCAAGAATCCCTCTTTGTCCGCGTCCAACACCGCTACCAGTTTCACCTCAGGTAGGTCCAACCCTTCGCGCAGTAGATTGATGCCGATGAGAACGTCGAATTCTCCCTTGCGCAAATCGCGCAGAAGTTCCGCTCGCTCAAGGCTGTCCACATCCGCATGCAGGTACTTCACCTTGACGCCCATCTCGCTGTAGTAGTGGGTCAACTCTTCGGCCATGCGCTTGGTCAGCGTCGTGATCAAGATGCGGCCGCCGGTGCCAGTTGCTAAGCGAATTTCGCCGTACAAGTCGTCGATCTGTCCCTTGGCTTGTCGAACTTGGATTTCGGGATCCACCAGTCCCGTCGGGCGAATGATCTGCTCCGTGTACTGACCTTGACTGGCCTGCATTTCGAACGGCCCGGGTGTCGCCGATACGTGCAAAATCTGGTGCGCTCGCGCCATAAACTCGTCAAAGTTGAGAGGGCGGTTGTCTTTCGCGGACGGCAAACGAAAGCCAAAATCGACAAGCACTTGTTTGCGTGCCTGATCGCCCCGATACATGCCGCGAATTTGTGGCAGCGTGATGTGGCTCTCGTCGAGGATGATCAAGAGGTCCTTGGGAAAATAGTCGAGTAATGTCGGCGGTGGCTGGCCTGCGGTCGAGCCAGTCAAATAGCGCGAATAGTTTTCAATGCCACTGCACCAGCCCAAATGCTCGAGCATCTCGATGTCCTGCATAACGCGCTGTTCCAGACGCTGAAACTCAACATGTTTGCCCTGCACCTTCAGTTCGCGCAAACGCGTACCCAAGTCGGCGAGGATCTCGCGGACGATGGCCCCCATGTCTTTCCGGTCGGTCACGTAATGACTGCTAGGATAGATGGCGACGTCGTCGATACGACGTAGGGACTTGCCCGTTAACGCGTCAATGACATGGATCTGATCAATCTCGTCGCCAAAGAATTCGACGCGAATTCCTTGGTCTCGCTCGTGCGAGGGCAGGATGTCGACGATGTCGCCGCGCACGCGAAAGTGCCCACGGGCCAGCGTGGCATCGTTGCGTCCGTACTGGATATCGACCAGTTTGCGCAACATCTTGTCGCGGCTAATCTGCTCGCCCGCTTCGACCCGGACCATCATACTGGCGTAACTCTCAGGAGAGCCGAGTCCATAAATACAGCTGACGCTAGCAATGATGATGACGTCTGATCTCTCAAACAAAGAGCGGGTCGCCGCGTGCCGCATCTTGTCGATGTCGTCGTTGATCTGGGCGTCCTTGGCGATGTAAGTGTCGGTCGAGGGAATGTAGGCTTCGGGTTGGTAGTAATCATAATAGCTAATGAAGAACTCGACGGCGTTCTCTGGAAAAAGTTCGCGGAACTCCTGAAACAGCTGGGCAGCCAAAGTCTTGTTGGGGGCCATGATCAGAGTCGGGCGCTTGAGCTCGGCGATTACATGCGCCATGGTAAATGTTTTACCAGACCCGGTAACACCGAGCAGGACATGATGCGGGTCACCACGACGGAAAGCATTACAGATTTTTGCTATGGCCGCAGGTTGGTCCCCCTGCGGTTGATATTCCGAAGCGATGCGAAACGGGCGAACGGTTGCCATAGCGCTCTCGTAACGGCGGTGGCTCGAATGACAGCCGCTCCGATCGGACCCGACAGGCTACGGTTGTCGAGGCATTAGAACGGATCGTTGTTTCGGCCACGACCAGGGGGCGGCGGCGGAACGGGGGCAGAAGATTCTTCTTCGACCTCGCGGTCACCGCGACCGCGCCGCGCGATCTCGGCAGTGTAGCGGGCGATCTGAAAAACAGCCAGGGAGACTTCCAGGAACACGCGGGCCGCAACAACGGTCACGAAAAAGAAAACGGGAGCAGCGATAATGCCAAACGGTCCAAAACGGAGGAGCATGAGAGCTTGAACCGCAGCGCCGGCTATGGCCAACGCATACACGACTTTGGCGACTTTTGGGGTGATGAATTTCTTGAACGAGAAATCGAATAGTCCGTGGATAAACTCTTGCATCAAGGTCCTCTGCTCAAAAAATAGCCGGAATGTTGACTAAACTAATCTAGCGGTAAGCGAGGATATCCACAACGTTTATTGGCCATAAAAGAATTGGCGGTCATGGAATTCTGTGCTATCCAAATCATACGGAAAAAATTTTACCGCGGTCCTATTTGCTGAGTTCAAGTGCTGCCCGTTCTTTAGGAGGTTGTCGTTGTTGACCCGCACAAGCGCTTTCCTGCGACTCTATCTCTGCGCCATTGCCCTCGTTACTGGGGCCGGATCATCCAGCGAGGCTTTCGGCTGGGCATTAAACGTCTGGACGCCAGGTGACACGGTCGATAACCAGGGTTATCAGCCCAAACAGCCGATTCCCTTCAGCCACAAACTTCACGCTGGTGATCGGCAGATTCCGTGTCAGTATTGCCATTCCAGTGCTCGACGCTCTCCCATCGCTGGCATCCCGTCATCTAACACCTGCATGGGCTGCCACAATGCCATCGCCATTGATCGAGACCCCATCAAGTGGCTGACTGAAAAATACAAGAACAACGAGCCCATCAAGTGGGTCAAGGTTCACGACCTGCCTGACTTTGTCCGCTTCACCCACAAGCGTCACGTCGCAGCCGGATTAGACTGTGCCGAGTGTCACGGCAAGGTGCAGGAGATGGAAGAAGTCTATCAGCATGCCCCTTTGCAAATGGGCTGGTGCGTTGACTGTCACACCAAAAAGGGTGCGCCAACCAACTGCTTTGCCTGTCACTACTAAGAAGAAGATTCGGCAACAGCAGCACGTCCTAGCAGTTATCTTGAGTTGAATGCTTACGGGAGATCGGATCGGATATGACCTTCGAAGATCGCAACGATGCAGCAGAAGTGGTAGCGAGCGGTGGCGAGCCGGCGCATTTGGGACGAGAAATCATGGGTCCCGCGAACGGACCTTTGGAAGGGCCTCCGGAGACGGTTGTCGCCGGTCCGTATTATCGCGATCTCGGCGAAGTCATCCCAGACATCGATGGGCGAGATGCCAGCGCCCAGAAGGCTGAGACACCAGCGCTGGCCGTTGATCGCCGCGATTTTATGCGTCTGTTTGGAGCCGGTGCGGTTATGGCGTCAACCGCCTGCGTCCGCCGACCTGTTGAGAAGGCCATTCCTTACGTCAACCAGCCTGTCGACCAGATTCCTGGCGAGGCTACTTATTTTGCCTCGACTTGCAACGAGTGCTCTGCCGGCTGCGGTGTAGTCGTTCGCACCCGTGAAGGACGGGCGGTAAAAGTCGAAGGCAGCCAAGATCATCCGATCGCCCAAGGCGCGAGCTGCGCGCTGGGTCAATCAACGCTGCAAGCTCTCTATCATCCCGAACGGCGCAAGACCCCATTCATTCGCCGCGGTGGCGTGATGGACGAAACCACCTGGGACGAGCTTTTCTTGGTGCTTGGCAATCGCCTCAAGCAGACCAACAAAATCGGCATTCTGACCGGCGGCTCGACCGGCCATCGCCACGAGTTTTTCCGTGAATTCCTGAAGAAAATGGGCGCGCCCGAGTCCAACCTCTATACCTATGAGTCAAACTCGTTGCTGGCCGCCATAACCCAGGCCCATAAGATCGCCTTTGGCGTCGAAGCGATGCCAAACCCGCAACTTCGCGCGGCCGAAATGATTCTCGGCATCGGTTCGGATTTCTTGGATGTAGGTATTTCGCCAGTATACACGGCGAAGGGCTTCGCCCAGTCGCACACCTTCCGCTTTGGCCGCATGGGCGAGTTCGTGCAATTCGAATCGACTATGTCGCAGACGGGCACCCGCGCCTCCGAACGACATGTAGTTCCTGTCGGCAGCGAAATGCTTGTCGCCTTGATGTTGATCAAAGCTCTAGATGCCAATACCAATGCCCGCGGTAGTGCCGGTGATCGTGCCGAAATTCGCAAAGTCATCGAAGCGAATCAAGGACTCTTGGGCCCCGATCAATACCGTGCCGTTGGCATGGATGAAGCAGGATTCGCCGCGTTGGCCGAGCGATTATTGGCGCGGAAATCGGTCATCATGGCCGGTGGCAGCACTAGCTTTAACGAACATGCGACTGCGCTGCAATTGGCAGCGATCATGGCCAACACTCTGATCGGTGCCTATGGCCAAACGCTAGAGCTAGAGCGTAACTGGCTCGTGGCTCCCGTGGTTCCGGGCGACACCCAGCGATTTTTGGCGCAGGCGACCGACCTGGATATTCTTTTTGTCATCGACTCGAACCCCGTTTTCACCATGCCGACTTCGGCCGGTGTTGGCGAGCTGCTGAAGAAGATTCCAACCGTCATTTCCATGCAGAGCTTGTCGAACGAAACGGACGAGTTCGCATCGCACTTGGTCAACACCCACCACTATCTCGAGTCTTGGGGTGATGAGCAGCCAATCGCGGGCCTCTATTCCATGCGTCAGCCGGTGACCCGGCCAGCCTTCAACAGCCGACAGGCGGAAGAAGTGCTGATGTGGATCGCGGCCGCTGCTGAGAAGCCCATGGGGCACGAAGACTATCGCTCTTATCTGCGCTTACGCTGGCAGAAGGTGCTGAGCTTGGTCGGCGCCAAGATCGGTTTCGACGCATTTTTCCGCTATGTGCAGCGTCGCGGTTTCATCGGTGCGGAGAGCCGACAGACCGTCGGCGGCCTGCGCGACTTGGTGGCGAATGTGAAGCTGAGCGGCGGCGTGGCGACCGGTTTAACCCTGGTCGCTCCCCTCGACCCGCGCCTACGCGATGGTCGCGGCGCTTCTCGCCCTGTGTTGCAAGAAGTTGGCGACAGCATGACGTCCATCGCCTGGGATACCTGGGTGGCGTTGAATCCAAACAAGGCTAAAGAGCTCGGATTCAAGCGTGGGGATGTCTTGAAGATTGAAGGACCCGGTGGCAGCTATGAGGCCGCCTTGTATCCCGTACCCGGCTTGCACCGGGATGCTGTGGTGACGCACCGCGGCAACGGTCACGCAACCGGTGTTTCGAAAGTGACCGATGGCTTGGGGGCAAACCCACTCGTGGCCTTCAGCAAGGCCGTCGATGCTCTCAGCGGCGAGCCAGTGACGGCAGCCCAGTCCGTCAAGCTTTCGAGCACGGGTAAATACTATCAGTTGGCGGCTATGCAGAAGAGCAACAGCTCGGATATTGGCAACCGCTATGACATCGTGAAGACCATGTCGCTGGCAAAGGCAACCGCCAGCGCTGAAAAGACAGTCGATCTCGATACGGTCCCAGATTTGTATCCAAAGCTGGAAGAGGGCGAGTACCGCTGGGGTATGGCCATCGATCTAACCGCCTGCTCGGGCTGCTCAGCCTGTATGGTGGCCTGCGCCACTGAAAATAACGTGCCGCAGGTTGGACGTGAGCAGATTCACATGGGCCGTGAGATGCACTGGATTCGCCTGGACCGCTACTTCAAGGGCGACCTCGACAATCCCGAAGTTACTTATCAGCCCATGCTCTGTCAGCATTGTAACCACGCGCCTTGTGAGGCTGTTTGTCCTGTTTTCGCCACCACGCATGACGCGGAAGGTCTGAACTCGCAAACGTACAACCGCTGCGTTGGTACTCGTTATTGCGCCAACGCCTGCCCTTACAAGGTGCGTCGGTTTAATTGGTTCACGCATCAGTGGAACGTCATTGGCGATAAGCCGATTCATCGTAATCCGCGTGCTCTGAACCCAGATGTGACCGTGCGGACGCGCGGCATCATGGAAAAGTGCACGTTCTGCTATCAGCGGATTCGCGAAGCCAAGCATATCGCAAAGGAGCGCAGTCAACGCGTTCCAGACGGAGCTTTGCAGACGGCTTGTCAGCAAGCTTGTCCATCGGACGCGATCGTCTTTGGGGACTTGAAGGACAACCGCAGCTTAGTCAGTCGTATGCGGCAAGACGCGCGCGCCTACTTGGCACTCGGCGGCGATCCGGCGCACGGTCATTTCGGTATCAAAACATTGCCAAACGTGAGTTACCTGGCCAAGGTCACTGTCCACGAGGACACGACCGACCACGGTGGACATCACGGATAACGAATAGGTGGAGCGGGTAATGGCTGATTCAGTTGTTTGGAACCGAAATATCTCTGATGTGAACGATGCCGTGCTCGTCGGGATCGAGAAGCCACATCCAGCCTTCTATGTGGCTTGGGGTGTGTCGATCGTCTGCCTGCTTTATGGTATCGGCTGCTGGGCTTACCTCATTTCGGAAGGGATGGGCGTTTCGGGTCTTGGGAGTCCGGTGTATTGGGGTGTGTTTATCACCAACTTCGTTTTTTGGGTTGGTATCGGTCACGCCGGCACCTTGATTTCGGCCATTTTGTTCCTCTTCCGCGCCAAGTGGCGGAATACGGTTAACCGCAGCGCCGAGGCGATGACGATCTTCGCCGTGATCACGGCCGGTTTATTCCCCTTGATTCACGTCGGCCGCATCTGGTTTGCTCCCTACTGGATGGCACCGCTGCCGAACACCAACAACTTGTGGGTGAACTTTCGATCCCCATTGATCTGGGACATCTTCGCGATTTCGACTTACCTGACAGTTTCGACTCTGTTCTGGTATATGGGCCTTGTTCCCGACTTGGCGACTATCCGCGACCGCTCCAAAGGTTTTAAGCGACTGATCTACGGTTTCTTGTCATTTGGTTGGACCGGCACCGCGAAGCAGTGGCTGCACTATGAAGCGGGCTATGGATTTCTAGCAGCACTGGCGACCCCGCTGGTATTGTCCGTCCACTCGGTGGTTTCTTGGGACTTCGCCATGTCTATCCAGCCGGGTTGGCATACGACGATCTTCCCACCGTACTTCGTTGCCGGTGCGATTTTGTCGGGTTGCGCCATGGTATACACCTTATTGGTTCCTATCCGCTGGATGTTCAAGCTTGAAGAATTCATCAAGCCCGAGCACCTCGAGGCATGTATCAAATTGACGCTTTTGACCTCAACCATCGTTTTCTACGCCTACGCTATCGAGTTTTTCGTGGCATGGTATAGTGGAAACCCCTATGAATGGGCCGTTTTTGAGCGGCGCGCCACGGGCCCCTACGCCTTCTATTTCTGGACGATGGTGTTCTGTAACTGCATTTTCCCACTGGCCTTCTGGAGCAAGAGAATTCGCAACAGCATCCCCGTCTGTATGGTGATCTGTGTGCTGATCAACGTCGGCATGTGGTTCGAGCGCTACAACATCATCATCTCATCTCTGGCCGAAGATTTCTTGCCAGGCTCGTGGGGCCACTACGAGCCCTCATGGGTTGAGATGGGGATCACCGTCGGAAGTTTCGGCTGGTTCTTTTTCTGGTTTCTGATTTTCTGCAAATACTTTCCGATTATCTCCATGTCTGAATTGAAGTTGATCATGCCCAAGCCCAAGTCTGGCAAGCATGCGGAAGTGAAGGGGTAGTTCCATGTCGCAAGCGGGAATTTTGGCCATTTTTCGGCATTTAGACGAGTTCACCTCGGCGATTACCCGGGTGCGTGTGCGCCCGGATTGCCACGGCTATGAAGCGTACTCGCCGACGTCTTATCACGAGATCGAACACGCCAGCGGCTTCACCGATTCGCCGGTGAAGTGGTACACGTTGACGGGCGCGTTAACAGGAATGGTCGGCGGTTTCGCCTTGTGTTTGGCCACTGACTGGGACTGGCCGTTGGTCGTCGGCGGCAAAACGGCTGGCATCTATTCGTTGCCGGCGTACGTGGTCATCGGTTTTGAATGTACGATTCTGTTGGGCGCCATCTGCACGATCTTGGGCATGCTGGTGCACTGTCGCATTCCGAACCCCAAGGACCGAGTTTTGGATGTGCGTTTTACGGATGACCGTTTTGGTATTTTCGTCCCCGGCGCTATGGCCGAAGGCGAGCAAGCTAAGTTTTTGAAGGCGTGTGGGGCCGAGGAGATTCGCAAGATATGAGCGAACATCGCGTGCAATGGCAATGGATGGTAGCGGTCGCGGCGGGAGCTCTGGCGCTGGGCGGGTGTAATATCGCCGGTGATCACGACGAGACGGCGACTAAGGTGCAGTACATGCCGGACATGGCTGATGGGCCGACGGTGAAAGCACAGGAAAACTATTTAGATCCACCCGAGCATTCGGTGCCGGTGACCGGGATTCTTTATCCCGAGACCATTGAAGAGGCTCAGGAAGTCTTCAAGAACCCTTTCCCGCCGTCCGATGAGAATTTGGCGAAGGGGAAAGAGTTGTACAACACATTCTGCATCCCGTGTCATGGAGCCGATGGCCGGGGTGGTGGATCGCTGGGACCATTGGCGCCGATTCCGCCTGATATTACCCACGCCAATTACCAGGCGAATACGGACGGGTTTTTCTTTTATCGCATCACCTTTGGCAAGGGCATGATGCCAGGTTACGGGCACGCGATTTCTCCGGGCGAGCGCTGGCAAATTGTTCACTACCTCCGGACGCTGCAGAAAGGCGAGTAAGTCATGGGAATGCACGACATCTACGAGCAACGAAACCAATTTCTACTTGAGCCCTCACCGACCGTACGTGGCGGCATCACTCTGTGCTTTGTCATCGGTGTGTTGACCTTGGGCGCCGGCTTGGCGTTTGCCGAGCCAACGCGCGTTTGGGGAGCTTTCCTGTTCAACACCTTCTTCTTCTTCGCTCTAGGCTTGGGTGGTATCGCCTTTGGCGCCATGCAAGATTTGATCGGTGCCGTTTGGGGACGTCCCATCAAGCGCATTCACGAGTCGTTCTCGGCATTCATTCCCGTCGCTGCTGGTTTGATGGCCTTGTTTTTGGGTTGCGTGGCGTTTGACATCGCCGGTGCTGGCTCGGTATATAAGTGGATCGCCGAGCCAAGTATCGTCGCCCCATTCTTTGGTAAAAGCTTCTGGCTGCAAAAGAACTTCATGATCATTCGCAACTTGGCGGCTCTGGGCATCATCGTCGCTCTGTGGCGCTGGCAGTTTGGCATGGGACTGGCGCGCGATAAGGCGTTCATGGCGGGCAATCGAGATGAAGCCATTCGCCTTGGCATCGCGGCTCGCGACCGCTTGCGCCACTGGTCGGCGCCGGTGCTGGTCATCTATTCCTTGTTGTTCACTTTGCTGTGCTTTGATTTGCTGATGTCTTTGAATCCTCTGTGGTTCTCGACGCTGTGGGGTGGCTGGTTGTTCGCGATCATGATGCAGACGCTGATGGCGACGACGCTCATCTTCTTATTTGCGTTGCGTCACACGCCTGTCGGACGCATCTATGGTCGCCAGCAATTTCACGATGTTGGTAAGTTGATGCACGGGTTCACGGTGTTCTTCGCCTACCTAACCTACGCACACGTCTTGACCTACTGGTATGGCAACGTTCCGGAAGAGACCGAGTACTTCATTCATCGTCTGCATCAGCCCTGGTTGACCATCGTACTCGTCGCCCCCATTTTCAACTTCGTCCTGCCATTGTTCGCCTTGATCTTCAAAGCGGCAAAGTGGACGGCACCGGTGACGATCGCTCTTGCCGTCATGATTCTGGTCGCTCAGTGGATGACGTATATGCTGGTGGTGCAGCCGGAAGTGGTGAAGAACGATTTGGTCGGTGGGCCTTGGGTTGAGCTGGGGCTTTGTCTCGGAATGCTCGGATTGTTTTTAGCGAGCTTCTTCCGCGTCACCAAGACCAATCCGGTATTGGCTGTCGCCGATCCGTTGCTGGCAGAATCGCTGGCGGCGCATCACTGATATTTCCCATGTTCGCAGTTCGTCGAGCCGGAGCCAGTTTTGGGTTCCGGCTTTTTTATTCCACTTGGTCGTCCGCTGGATTTGCATTTGCAATCGGACAGCGTTTGGCGATGACCTTTCCCGCTGCGATGGCGCCAACATCGTCCTCGGTGATGAGCTTGAGGACGACCTCTTCCTCGCTAATGTCCAGCACTTCTAGGATGCTGGAGCGGATGGGAATGTACCCTGCAAGTTTCTGGAGGCCGGAATAGTGGCGAGTTCCATGCGTTCGATGTTGCGATCGGGTGGGGTGCTTGACAGCCTTGACCGGTAAAACTGGCGTCCTAGCACCAACTTTAGATCGGACTCCAAAGCCACGGCCGGCAGCTCGGCAAGGCGGAGTGCATAGTTTTGCCCATCGCAAAGATTAGCGCCGGCTTCCTCGTTATTGATGATGCGCAGTTTTGCTAGCGTTGTCTCACCTTCAGCCTGCTCGTCGGTGATCACGGCCTGACGTTCTTGAAACAGACCCAGGGAGACCATTCCCTGAAAAGGCTCATCGGAAATCCGCATGTTTTCCAGCGTGACGATGGGCGGATGCGGATGCGGTGTCACCTCGCGGCAGCCTCCGATAGCCGATACGGCCACCATGCCAGAGATCGTCAGAAGCGATAGACGGGCAGGCAGCAGTCGCGGCGGCCGACAAGGCGAACAATGTTCAGGAAAAATACCCATGCGGGCAGGGTTACCGCAGCTCAGCCTCAGGCCGCAAGTGGAATTCAGTTACCAGCCACAAGCCAGCGGCACAGCGGCAAAAAGATCCTGCCAATCGAGGGTAGCACCCGTTAGAGGATCCTTGGCGAGACTGCCATCGGGCGTGACTCGGCGCGCCATGACTTTGACGGTTTTTCCCGTCAGGGTAGTGGAGGGGCCGAAGCAAACAGCATGCAGTTGATACTGTCCGAGTTTGTTGCTGGTGGAGCTCGTGTCGCCGCTGATGAACATGGCTCCGTCGCCTTGGTGCAGGGATATGTTCGCCTGAACGCTGGACGAGCATGCAGGCGGAGTCATGGCCTTGGTCTGCGCGCAATCGAAACGACCGCGCACATAGTTGCGCAGCGCTTCAAAGTCCTGACCCACTTCAATGTGGGCACTGAACTTCATTTGGTTCACCATGGTGGTGGTATTGAAGGTGTAAGCCATGCCGATGAGGCCGATGGTCATCATCGCCCCGACCATTCCATACCCGGCTTCACCCGTGCGTTTGGGCAAATCCCTTTGCCCTGTGATCGCATCCTTGAGATCCTTCAGCCATGCCTTGGCGGTGGAACGCATTACTTGCCTCATTTTGCTCAAGGCTCGTTCTTGAGCCTGCATTCTCTAGGGGTATATGGCCTACGATGCATATGCTGTGCCATCGCGGAAGGAATGGGGACCCAACGGCCGCTCGTGATCTATAATTTATTGTAATTAAATGGTTATTGCAGAATCCCGCGCGACTGCATTGCAGCGTAGGTAGGGAAACGAGGCTGACTCAGGTTTGATACTGCGCCTGACGCCTTATCTTAAATCTGATTTAACTATGGATAACTATTTGGGAATGCGACGACTGCCGGATCATGTTGACGGAAAGTGGCGCGAACTTGCGCACGGTTTCGCTATATTTGACTGGAGTCATTGATGTTTCTGCATGGGGGAAGAGGCCGGAATGGTGCGGAAAGCCCCGCCTCCCAAGCCCCTGAAGTTCCTACGCTGGGCTGCCGAAAGCGCGGCTTTCAGCGGGAGACGATCATCTACCGGCGGCACCTGCGGCGCCGGTAGTTAGCAATTCCCAGTAACCGATCCATATCAGGGTAACTCGCCGTCAAGCGAATCAGAATGCGTACCCGAAGCGAAGATATCCAGCGTTGAATAGACGATTGTCGTGCTCGTCCTTGTCCCGGCTCGCCGCCCAGTTGCGTCCAACGCCCAGGCCCCAAGCTATGTTCAGGCCACTGTCCCACATCCACTGATGGCCGAGAGAGACGAGTGGGCCAAAGGCCTGCTCCTTGCTCGATGATTCCAGGCGGTTGCCAGCGTCATCATACTCAACGAGCGTGTACTCTTGACGCTGGAACATGAGGCCTGGTTCGATAAACCAATCGTCATAAACTTTGCGGAAGAAAATCGGAGCGCTGATGCCGGACTCGAGGCCTTGCGCGCTGCCATCGAAGCCATCGGAGTAGCTGACGTCCGCTCGCACCGCGATATTCGGATGTACGGCATAGCTCGCCGACAAACTGTAGGTTCCCATGATCATCGAGAACGGGTTCGTCGCTATATTCCATCTTGGATACTTGTAGCGGTACTTATTGTGATCGCCGACCTGGACCAGTTGACCGTTGATTGTGGAGACGTCATCGGCACCGTTGTCGCTGCCCATGGCCGGGGTCGCCGATAGCATGATCGTGGTCATGAAGAAGTAAAGGAGGTGCTTGGGGGAATTCATTTTGTGGACCTCTACGAGTATTGGGTGTGTTCATTCACACGCCTTACCCCGGCTGAGCAACATGTGTGCCGCGATGATGGCGCTGAATTTCCTAAGCTTTTTGGCAATAAGTGCAAGGTGAGGTGCGGCCAGAAGAACACAGGTATGTCCCCCGCGCGGGCAGGGAGGATGCAGCCAGTTTCATCCATGTTCGCTTGTTATTCTCCTGCGTCAATTGGATAATCAGGTCCATCATTGAAGACGAGGGCATATCATCATGGTCGAACTGACGAAGGCAGAATCCAGGTCGGACAATTGGTTAATCATCACTTGCCTGGTGATACTAGCCGCCGTTGCTGCTGCCGGTGCCCTGGTGTATACGCGTGCCGTCATGGTGCCCTTCGTTCTAGCCGTGTTTATTACCGTTATTGTGAGTCCGGCTGTCAGTTTTCTCGAGCAACGACTGCGTTTGCCACGGGCTTTAGCCCTGTTGCTGGTGGCTCTTGGCATTGGCAGCCTGCTTGGCATCATTGTCTTGGTGATTGGCGCCAATGTGCGATCGATGATGGATAACTTGCAGCTCTATCGTGATCGGCTTACGAACTTGGCTGAAATGATGATCGCCGAGATTGGCCGCTTAGGTATCGATCTCCGCTCTTATGGCGTCGAAGATATGCGTGAGACGCTGAGTAGCCTGCCTCTGTTTTCCATGCTGCGTGGCGCCGCCGGGGCGACCATGAATTTTGCGGGCGACTTCATTCTCGTGGCCATCTTTGTGGTCTTCCTTTTGTCGGGGCGTAAAACACGACTGGCGCCGGATTCAGCGGTGGCGACCATGCAGTCGCAGATTCGCAGTTATCTCTTTGTGAAAACAATAGCATCGACAATTACCGGTACCTTGACCGGCTTGATCCTGTGGATGCTGAATTTGGAGATGGCATTTACCTTTGGGCTGCTGGCCTTCGTCTTGAACTTCATTCCCAACATTGGCTCGATGATCGCCACGTTGTTGCCGCTGCCCATTGCTCTGCTGCAATACGAGAGCGTCATGCCAGTGGTCGCGGCGATCGCTGGGCCTGGCGCGGTGCAGTTTCTTGTCGGCAATGTGCTGGAACCGCTCTTTACGGGCGAGAGTCTGGATCTGCATCCCGTGACCGTCATGTTCGCTCTGATTTTCTGGGGCTTGATTTGGGGTGTTTCTGGAATGATTCTGGCCGCACCGTTGACGGTGGTCATTCGCGTCGCGTTGATGTCGGTGCCGCAGTTGCGGGGAATCGCCGATCTGATGGCTGGGCGCTGGCCTGCATCTTGGGCGGCCGTGGCCGGAGGCCATGTTAGTGAGCGCACCAGCCTCTAGGCGTTCGGGATAGCCCAGAACGCGAAAGCCGGGACCTCAAGATGGCTGCATCATTTCTTTGTGGGCTAAAGGGCATTTCACATGCGACGAGTTCGCTACCTATTTTCAATGGCCACAACGGCTGGTCGCGGCCGTCCGTCTGCATCTAAATTCCAACGACTCGTCGGTGCCGAGAGTCGCTTCGTCGCTTCGCCGGGGTGTTGTACAGCTAAGAACAAGGTGCTGCCATCAGCCGTAAAGCACGGACCTGTCAACTCGGCATCATGCGGTGCTGTTGCCACGCGCAATGGATATCCCGCTCGGTCGCCGTCCACCTGCACAACAAATAGTCCATTGTTACCGAAGGCAGCAAATGCGGCCGTACCGATATCAGACTTCGACATGTCGGTGGCCACCCAGAGTCGCCCGTTGCGATCAAAGCAGATGTTGTCTGGGCAAGCCATGGCCACATCAGGTCCACCAGTTAGTACGGTGCTGTGGGTAAATCGCGTGGAGGCATGATCACCATTCTCTTCGCAAATCCGCAAGATGGAACCGAACAAATTTCCCTTTGGCTTGTTATTCGTTAGGGCCACCAGCACATCGCCGTTGCGTGGATTGATGGCAACACCTTCGGGCCGATCGAGTGCCGTACCCCCGATCATGGGGGCAGACTCGCGGGCGCGAATCAGGACATCGAGCTGCGAGCGAAAGCGCTTTCGCAAAACTTGATACTGATCACGCACCAGCGGGCGCCAGACGCCGTGATCGAGGTCAGCAACATATAAGGTGCCGACTTCGAGGGATCCGGGCCGCGAACTGATGAACTTGTAAAAGCAGCGATCATTCGCATCGTCAGCCGAGTAAACGACGCAGTTACCATCTTTCGCAAAGGTAACCGTCGCGCCTTCATGAGCAAATCGTCCCATGCTGGTGTGCTTTTGCGCCGTACCTGTTCGCGGATTCACTTCGACGACCCAGCCATAATGTTCTGGCGCATAGGGAAAATAGCGACTCCAACCCAATTCGCTGATAGACGGTTTGACTTCGCGGCGCCCCTCTTTTGAGTAAATCGCTTCGCCATAGAATTCGTCATAGTTCTCTTCACACGTGAGAACATTTCCCCAAGGCGTCATGCCTCCGGCGCAGTTGGCGACGGTGCCAATGCTATGATCGGAGCCGCCGACACTCACCCCGCCCGCAAATGGGATCGGCGTTCGTGCGTCGATCCTTCGATTGAAGGGATCGTCAAACACAGGCGCCCAGTTGGCTCCGATGTCTGGTCGCCGAATGCGCACGAGGGAACCACCGACGGACTTCATTTCTTCAACAACTTGTTCGCGAGTCGGACGACCCTCGCCGCTAAATCCGGAAACGAAAAGGGAATGAGGATACTCGTGATTCGATCAGAGTATGAGATCGTTGTTGTCGCCAGCGCTAACGGGCACGGTCGCTAGAAAGTCATTATTGTAGCCAAAGCGATCGCCGCGGCGATTCAGAGGATCGTTCCAGGAGATGACGACGTGGGACCGCAGGCCGGGAGATAGCACAAAGTCGTCGATGCGTGCGGGCGGTAGCGGCGTCAAGTCATGCAGATCGCTGATTCCATATGTCGGATGATTGGATGCGCAGGCGGAACTGAGAATTGCCAAGCCGCTGCCCAACGCCGTCGGGGAGCAGGAACCGGCCAAGGCGGCAACATTTACCCCAAGAAATTCAAGAAATTCGCGGCGCGTACTGAGTTGGGTCATCGGCTGAATTCCCTATCAAGAGTGACTTTGCGAGCTGTCCGTCGTTGGACCCAAGGTGGCATGATGGCTGATTTCGTGGGATAATTGAAGTGAATCATCGTCGTTAACCAAGACTTCATAAATACGAGGGTCGAGATGGCCGGTCCGTTTGAAATTGCGACTAAAGCAGCCCTGGATGAGATTGTTCGTCGGCATGGGCAACCGTCCAAGTACGGCGCGTTTTACTCTGAAGAGGCGTTACAACGATTGAATGAAGAGCTGTTTGAGCTGCTGATGACAAGTAGAACATTGAAGCAGGCTGGTGATCGTGTCGCAGCTGCACAGGCGCAAGCGCAGCGCCGGCCCAATCAGCAGAAGTCCGCCGGGCGGATACCTTTACCGCGCGTTGAACACGAATAGTCAATGCATGGCTGGGCGAGGCGGCAAGCTACGTATGATATCTGCCTCGCGATCCAGCATCTCGTCCAACCGACGCTGCACTAACTCCTCTTCGTAGGCGTGTTGTGCTTGCCGCAGGAAAACCCGGTAGTGTCCAGCCTCTTCTCGCGCCAAACGGGCATAAAATCCCGTTAACTCATGATCAGCGGGTAGTCCTGCCGACAAAATGGCAAAGCGCTCGCAGCTTCTTGCTTCGATTAACGCCGAGACGATGAGTCGATCCAGGTAAAACTCATCAAGTGGATGGCGGACATGGGTGCGTAGGCGTTCTACGTAGGGATTCTTTTGATTGACGGCAAGTGGTACTCCGCGCCGCGCCAGCAATTTGCACACCTCATGGAAATGCGCCAGCTCTTCCCGTGCTAGGGCAATCATGGGCTCCACGAGGGCCGGACGATCGGCAAACCTCGCGATAAACGACAAGGCAGACATGGCGGCTTTGCGTTCGCATTCGGCATGATCCGCGAGGAAAACATTGAAGTCGGCCAATACGACCGGCAGCCATTCCGGACTGGTTGCACAGCGTAATGGCAGGTGGTTGGCTATATAGTTCATTTTGCATCAGCACCGGCGCTGGGAAGCCGGCTACTTCCAATCTATGGCGTTAGGGGGTACCGTTGCACTGTAGTTCCACGCCGTCCCAGACAGAAAACTCTGCGACGCGCGGATGCTCACCATCGACCGTTACATTCACTCGCCATCGACCGTTGACCGTGTGCACATGCAGGGCTGTGCTATCGTCGATGGCCAAGTCCTTCACCTTACGCTCGGCTTCGGCGCGGGAAATTGTTGTTCGCCACGACATGTCCGCTGCATAGGGCGGGTAGGCGAAGCTGCGCTTAAAATAGAGATCGTAGGTCAAGGTACGATGGAAAATGCTGGGGGTCCGGTCGATGATTGATATCTGAAATCGACTCGCGCCCGGCCTTTCGCTAGATTGGCGGCAAAGTACTTTGTCGGCGTCGACCCTTACCTCTACAGAGTTGGCTCTTGCGCTACCCAGCAGTCCACCCATCAAAATCACAACTATTCGTAATGATGAGATAAAACGATTCATTATCGAAGCCCCCCGGTTATCGCTCATTGTTCACGAAACAGGATCGAATGACAAGACAGGATGGCGGTCCACGATCAAAAAGATTTTTATGCCTTTTATAAGAATTGCGTGACTTCTATTGATTCCGTGATATAGCTGTGGCCGCTCGGAGGCTCTTTGTGAATTTAGAGGTCTTGTACAACGACCGGCATGTACTTGCGGTGAATAAACCGGCGCGTTGTCCTGTGGCCAAAGACTCCAGTGATGACGATACGTTATTGGATTCAGTCCGCTCTTGGAACGGAGCGCGGCAAGAGTCCGGGCGCAAGGGATATTGCGTCCCGATTCACTTTCTCGATCGACCGGTATCCGGTGTGATTTTGTTCGCACTTTCTAGCAAAGCCGCTTCGCGTCTCAACGCGCAGTTTCGTGGTCGGCAAGTTCGAAAGACCTATTGGGCTGTCGTCTGTGGTCGGCCGGATTTGGCGTCGGCCACTTGCGAAGACTGGGTTGCCAAAGACGAAGTCAACAACCTATCGCGGGTTGTACGGCCGGGTGATTCCGATGGCAAGCTGTGCCGTCTATCTTATCGAGTAATTCCGGGTGCCAAGCCTGGTTTGACATTGTTAGAGGTGATGCCCGAGACGGGACGTAGCCATCAAATCCGCGTGCAGTTGGCGGCCTTGGGGTGTCCAATCTGGGGTGATGTGAAGTATGGAGCACCGGAAACCTGGGGCGGACGCATCGCGCTGCATGCGCGCGAGATTTCGTTTCAACATCCGGTCGGTCAAGAAAAACAAGTCATGGGGGCTCCAGTGCCCGAGTATTGGCAGGACGTTTTGAACCTGCCCATGGCTAATCATACGGAGGAATAGGCCATGAGTGAAAAGACATCGTTTAAGCAGCCGAAGCCGGTTTTGCAAACCACCAGCCTTTGGGACTTTCCTTCGCAGCACTATGGCGATAAGGAGCAGGGAGACAAGGATTACGCTGGTGTCACTCCATCGTATGTGATCTGGAACTTGTTGCAACGCTATACGAAGCCGGGCGATGTGGTTTTGGATCCCATGTGCGGCAGTGGTACGACTTTGGATGTCTGCAAGGACTTGGGTCGTGATGGTATGGGGTATGACTTGCAGCCCCAGCGACCAGAGATCACCAAGGGCGATGCGCGCTCGTTACCCGTGAAATCGGGTACGGTGGATTTCGTCTTCTTCGATCCTCCCTATTCGACTCATATCGAGTATTCGGACGACTCGCGATGTATCGGTCAGCTTGAAGCCCATGATCCGGCCTACTACGAGTCCCTGGAAGAAGTTATGGCCGAATCCTTCCGCGTCTTGAAAGACGGCGGATACCTCGGTCTGTACGTGGCGGATTCCTTCGCCAAGGGCAAGCCATTTGCACCCATCGGTTTTGAGCTGTACCTGCGTCTATCGGCCTTGTTTCAGCCGGTCGATGTTGTGGTGGTAACTCGCCACAACAAGTCGCTGAAGCGCAATCATTGGCATACTTCGGCGATCGAAGGTAATTATTACCTGCGTGGATTTAACTATCTGTTCATCATGCGTAAAAACGTCGCGCAAGATGCCCAGCGCCTCAAGCATGAAGATGCCAGTTATCTCAGTTCCTATTTCAAGGCCGCTGCCAAGACGAAGGGAGAAGACGTTTTAACTCCCGAGCGCTTTTCTGAAGTGATCGAAAGCGAGCGCACCCGCATTCAGGCCGAGCGCCCAGCAGCAAAAGAGGTTCGTTCGGAGCGCCCAGCCCGTCGCGATTTCGGCGACCAGGCGGCCCGTCCGCCGCGCCGCGACTTTGGTGATCGTAACGAGCGCCCAGCCCGTAGTTTTGGTGATCGTAACGAGCGCCCAGCCCGTCGCGATTTCGGCGACCAGGCGGCCCGTCCGCCGCGCCGCGACTTTGGTGATCGTAACGAGCGCCCAGCCCGTAGCTTTGGTGATCGTAACGAACGTCCAGCCCGTAGCTTTGGTGATCGTAACGAACGTCCAGCCCGTAGTTTTGGTGATCGTAACGAGCGCCCAGCCCGTAGTTTTGGTGATCGTAACGAACGTCCAGCCCGTAGTTTTGGTGATCGTAACGAGCGCCCAGCCCGCAGCTTTGGTGATCGTAACGAGCGCCCAGCCCGCAGCTTTGGCAATCGTAATGAGCGACCCCGTCGCGATTTCGGTGACCAGGCGGCTCGTCCGCCGCGCCGCGACTTTGGCGATCGTAACGAGCGCCCAGCCCGTAGCTTTGGTGATCGTAACGAGCGCCCCCGTCGCGATTTCGGCGACCAGGCGGCTCGTCCGCCGCGCCGCGACTTTGGTGATCGTAACGAGAGTCCCGCCCGTAGCTTTGGCGATCGTAACCAACGTCCAGCAGGCCGTGGCTTCGGTGAACGCTCGGAGCGACCACGTCGTGACTTCGGTGCTCGTGACGAGCGTCCAGCCCGTAACTTTGGTGATAAGCCAGCTGGAGCCAAGTTTAGCCCACGCAACAAACCTAAGTTTGGTGCTAAGGGTCGCTGGCTAGACAAGAGCAGCGAATCAGTCCATTAATTATTTAGGCGGCGGGAAAACAACCGCCGCCGTATTCCTTCGCATAGCCTTGAGGTCTCCGTGCCACGTCAGGATAAACACTGGTTGGGGTCGCCGCATACCGTCAAGGCCCTGTGCCCGGTTGACTTCCGTGAGTATGCTTTGCGCGAAATCCAAGGCATCGCCATTCAAAGTTTCGTGAGTGACAAGTTTGGCCTGGCAGCGACTGCGGGCGCTGACGGCATCACTATCAATCAGATTTCCTATCGCCAGCTCATGGAGCTTACCTTGCGCGCGGTCACTCTGCGCGATTTGCGTTTGAAACTTGGCAGTCGCCGGATGAATCGGGCAATCGATGTTGTCAAGCTTCTCGAAGAGAGCGTTCTTAGCCGGCACCTTCCAGAGAATGCGGTCGTTTCTGTGGATGTTCAAGCGCGACGCAGTCCTTTTTTTCACGAAGGTCGGCATAAAGAAGTCGTCGAGGGCGTTCTTGCCAAGAGTGGCTGGACTTTGGCGCCGAAGGCGCAAGCTAGTTACCGTTTAAAGATCTTCATCCATGGAGATCTGGTAACCTTGTGGACGAACCAGGGTGGTCGGCCTCTCTATTATCGCGGTTATAAGCGCGTGTTGCGAGCCAAGGCATCCATGCGCGAAGATCTGGCGCAGAACATTTGCCGTCACTTTTTGACCTTCCTCGGCGCAAATGTTGACGCTCGTCAGTTGCCAATTTTTGTTCCCTTTGCTGGTAGTGGCACTTTGGGATTTGAAATGGCGATTGCCTTGCATGGTTTAGCACCTTCCCTTTGGCGCGACGATTATGCGGGAATCACGGCACCCATCGCACCATCGGATACAATAGCCTTCTTGCGGCGAAAGATTGCCGATCAGGCTCTGAGCGTCTTGGGCCAGAGGTTGATTTTTATTGAGGATGATGCGGTGCAGTGCGATGCCCTTCGAACCAATATCGCGGCGTTCTTGGAGCCACTTCGACGTGAGAGCTGGAGCCTCGATGTTCGCCAAGAAGATGTCTTGCAGACGCAGTCCGCGGAGATTTGGCAGGATGAACCTCGACTTATTCTCCTGAATCCGCCTTATGGGGAACGCCTCGGGGACCGAGAGACGGCCGAGAGGCAGTATGAGCAGCTCGCAACGCGTGTCTCAAAGGCGCCGTCGGCTGGGGGCTTTATCATCTGTCCGGATATGGCCATTGCCAAGCCTTGGATCGATCGGGTGCGCGAAAGTCATCGCGTTCAACTGCTGCAGTTTGTGCACGGTGGCACGACCCGCTGGCTCGTCGTATTCGCCAGTAAGCGCATCGGTGGTGACAGATCCTAAGAGCAGGTCACTTTGCCGTTTCCTGCGGCTACAATATGACTGCATGAATCAGCGGCACCTGTCATGTTGATGGATCCATTGCCTGCGACGCTGCTGCTAAATTCAACGACCGTAGCATCTTGTAACGCAATCGTGCCGCTGCTATTACCGCTTACTTCCATGTGTAGTTTTGCAAGATCGGCGCCTGTAAAGCTTGCGCTCGCCAAGTTGTCGTTACCGCGTATAACAACGCAAACTTGACCGACCGTGAGGCGTGCGGCGGCCGCATCGTTACCTTCGCCATTCGCTGCCGAAGTGTTCGCAATCGGAGCGATATTAACGGTGAATTGATTACTTGTGCCGGTCAGAACAATGGCGGTCATGGAATCACTATTCGCAGTGAACTCGCTGCTGGCATCGGTGGGCGTTTGACGCCCGGTCAACTTGAGTACGGTGGTAGGCTTGGTACCACAGGTGCTGGTCAATTGCTGCAGCTCATCGTCCGACGGAGTTCCATTTTCATCGCCGGGTTCGGAACTTTCGCCGCCGCTGTCTTGGTCCTGAAGCGCCATTCTTGTGCTTTGTGCCGCAGCCGTGATTTTGAACTTCTTGCCTCCCACCAATACGCCGTCTTCGTCCGAGCTTCGACGTACGCCACTGGTTACTGCATCTTGCGAGTAGCTTTGCGGCTCTCCCTCTTCGACGCTTTTGCCCGCCGAGCAGCTCAAAGTGAGGCAGGCGGCAGCCGACAAGATCACGCGAGTAAAATGGTGGGACATTTGTCCACCCTCCTTCAGTAGCTAGCGGGCCTAGTTGGGCATCTATGAATCGCTATCAGAAAACTTATCGGCGATGGACCCTTGGAAGTTGAGAGAGACTTTTTTTTTGCTGAAATCATTGATATTTCAGCAGGTTGTCTGAAGGGGGTTGGCAGTTTTGCGGCGTAAGATCGACGGCAGGAAAGGACGGGGCCGGGTGCGCTAATTCCCGGCCGCAAGTGGAGAAAGGAGTGTGGAAATACAGGCAGTCAGTGGGGTAGGCGTCGTGCGGATGGGCCGTTGAAGTACTCACGTACTCTCTCGACCAATTGGTTTTCCGACTCCTGCTCAGCAGAATGAGCGCCTTCAAACGCTGCGTGCAGGCTTCGGTGACGATCGATTCGATTCTTGAGCTCCTGTTTGGTCACGCCAGGGCCAATGATGAAGAAGCGAGCAGCTCCAGCAAGCTCGTTTAAAACCTGATCGTAATAGCGAGAAAGTATCTGCCTTCGAGCAGATTGATCCACCTTCTCGCTGATCAGAGTATATTCCCGATAAGGAGTCGAAGAGCGGGTACCACCGGTCGTACGACTACGATGCTCGAGGTGGCTTTCGATGGTCTTGCGTTCCACCCTGCCATCAACGATAAAAACGAATTCGGCACGGTGACTATCTATCCAAAGTCCTACATTCTTGACGGGCGCATCAGTCTCAGAGACAGTGTGTGGGACAACTGTAGTCGTTGCAAGCCGTGCAAACATACTCTCCTCCATTCTGTTGCACTTCAGCACAAAGCAATAGTCATGCCAGTAAGAGAGGGCTTAAAATTCGGTATTTTTGCTGCGGTGACGCTAGAATTGCCGCTGTCGGCTCGGCAGCATTGGCGGCGCAAGAATGTCGCGAAAGAGTAACGACCTGTAGCCAAATGGGTTCACTGCTTTGCTTGCCTAGGATTTTCGGACGCCGGAGTGCGCCGGAAGTTCAATCTTGCGCTTTGGGCTAGCGCGATACATGACGCCGATGTGACCAATAGATTGAATCAGCTGTGCATTCACCTGCTGGGAGATGGCCGTTAGGGCTTCAGCGCAGATGTCGCGATTGTCAGTGAACACGCGCACTTTGATCAGCTCTTTAGCCTTCAGGCATTGTTCAACCGACTTAATTAGCTCTGCACTGACTCCGCCTTTTCCCACCGAAACCACCGGGTCTAGATGGTGTGCGAGGCCCTTCAGGTACTTCTTTTGTCGCGGAGTCAATTTGGAAGTCATTTGCCATACTCTTCACAAGTTAGGACGGCCTCATAGACAACCGTCAGGACTGGTTTTTCGGGTGTTTCGACGGCTACATGCAAGCGCCGAGGAGCCGCAGCGGATTCCGCCGCTTTCAGCAGCCGAATCTCGGCTTGGTAAATCACGGTCCCTGTGTTGAATAAAGACGTCGCGTCACCATAGTGATAGCGGTCATTTGGTTCCATGGTGTTGGCGACGTATTGCAAGTTCAAGGACCGGCCGCGGGGAATAGCCCCGAATCGGGTGTTGATTTCCGATGTGGAGTAAAGGGACAGAATGCTGCCACTGTCGTAGATTAAAACATCGCCCGCCAGTCGCCCGTCGACTTGCATATTGCATTGCCAGTACCTGGCGCGCACTACCACGTTGCTGAACCCAGATAGCAAGAGTGTTCCGATGATCAGCACTAGCAACTGACAAGTACTTTTGGTGCTCATACAGGCTCTGTTCGTTGGGTCGTTTTCGTCGCGGTTTCCGAGACGTTTCCGGAAGCCGACGGGCCCAAGTATCAGAGTCCTGAGGGCGAATCAAGGTGATGTAAGCGAATGCTGGAAATATGATAACTATTGGCAGGTTATCGGGATGTCTTGGGTGACGCTATCCCAGTCCATGGGCTGGCCGCTGAGAGGGTGCAAAGCCGTTGCCGTGGCACCGTCATACATTTTGTACTGAATCTGAAGGTGATTTGGGCCAATCGCGGGCCCGCAAAGCACGCGCAGTGCCAAGGTGCCGCCGTAACGCTGTTCAGGTATGGCGATGACTTGGTTGCCAGCTGCATCCAGCCCTGGGATCACCCGATCAATCGAGCAATCGATACCGCTAGCAATGAGAGTTTTATGGCAGTCGATGCGGGACTGGGCGATGCTGCGCAGATCGGCGACTTGTCCTTTGAGCAGCATGGCTCGGCGAACCTTAAATTGGTGAGCAACGGTGGACACGCCGATGACGGCGGCAACGCTTACCAGGGCAATGACCATCATCGCCTGGATCATGCCCATGCCCGCTTGTCTGGAAAACCTCACCGTGGGCAACTCCTTGAATGTGATGCCACGCCCACTACTTTTCGGCGAAACTGGCGAAAGCTCAAGCGACGGAAGACGGCAGTTCGAGGCAAATGTAAAACGTTAACTTATCATGATGACTATCAATATTGCGGATACTAGTTGTTTTGTTTGCGAAATAGTGCCGTCGAAACGAGATAAATATATGTAAATATTAATGATTAATTAGGATGCAAGAAAGACTTGCCGCTGCTATGAGCAGTCGCCAATTCCGTCGCGCGCGGGATCGAGTTTGACTTAACTCTCCGAAACTAATAGAAAAATAGAGTTTAGCGGGGGGATTCGTCTGCTCGGCATCGTCATTGCAAGCCCCTAGCGTAGCCAATACTGATTCGTTCGCAAAGCAAGAAGCATGGATGGAGGGAGCATGGATGCTCAGCGCCAAGGACAGGCGGTCGCCGATGAGGCATCACTGGAGGTTAGTCCGGTTAAAACGGTCGCAAGCCAGGAAGGCTTAGCAACCGTACCACTCCGGCGCCGCTGGCTGCAGACGCTGGTCCAAGGCTCCGTTGGCATGCTGGTACTGGCGGGTTGCGGGACCACGCGGTTTTTTGCGGCGAAAGGTCGCACCATCGATGCGGGGGGCGGCGATCAAGGCGACGCCGATAATGCCGCAGGCGAACGCAATACAGGTGAGGGACCTGCCGAGGTCGTTCTGTGTACGCCTCCTGCTCCGGAAACCATACCGGACGCCGATGCAAGTTTAACTCCCGAATTCAAACTTTATGGACGGCGCGCTTCGGCACTTTTGGCTTTACTGTTTCCCGCCGGTGCTAAGTTTACAGAGTTTCGACTGCTTCGCGGCGATGGTTCGCCGGTGTATTTTCGTCGCCTGAATGCGGCTGACCGGATCGGCGAGGAGTTTCGGCCCATCGTCATTGACAACATTTCATTGGGGCAACACGAGAGTTGGCAGATCCTGCTGACGCGGGAAGACGGTTCGATACGAAAGTGCGTGCGTCCCGTTCAGTTCTTTAATGAGTACGAGGGAATGCCGGTTCTGGATTTAGGGCAGCAGAGCATTCCCAATGGTTTTCTCGGTAACCAGAGCGTCGCCCAGTTTGGTCAGGGTGCTCTAACAGGATTCAACAGTGACGCCACCGTTACGTATCCCGATGCCAATGGTGGCCCGGGAGCCCGCACTCTTCTGACCGCATTGGCAGCAGCGACATGGACCAAGGGTGCTGGCGTGCTTGGCATTACGACCGATGTAATGGGCCGCCTCATCGACATCGATGGTGAAAGTGGCCTCAGTGAGTTTCCGCTTTTTTGTACCTATCAGCTTTCCGGCAACACATATGTGCGCACCATGTTGCGCGTAGGTTAGGAGAGACTCATGGCAACCGCAAAGACATCAGCCGTTCGGATGGATCGTCGCGAGCTCTTGCGCATGACAGGGACCTATGGATTTCTCGGCATGTTTGTCTCGCCGCAGCGGCTATTGGCCGAGGAAAAATGCGAAGTTGAGCTGCCCGAGCGCGGCACAACCGAGAAATTGGAAAAGCAATTGTATTTTTGGATCGATGGTGTGCATTTGGGCAGTCGCAGCAATCTCAGCTCCCGATCCAACATCACGGTTTATATGGATATTGAACAGCGGGCCAACTCCTATGTTGAGGCGGTGATTCTAGCAGATGAAATGGACAAGGTGATGGGAGCATTTTATTTTGACGCTTCTATGCGCATGCGCAACGGTCGTCCGCCTTATGTTAGTTTTGAGAATGTCGAGCTGGATCCCGCCAAGGATTATCAGTGTCATTATGTGGTGAAAGAGGGAGCTAACAGCAAAATCTATTCGGCGCCGATTTCGAAGCCAACCCGTAGTCGGCTTGATGTGACCTGGTTGCCGGCGCCGATCAAGGCCGACTTCCAAAATTTTCTGGTCGGTGGCAACAACACGACCCCAGGCCTTATCACCACGCCATTTCAATTCTATACCCGGGCCGGTCTCGCAGCGCACTGCGCACGCGGGCGCATGACGGAGGTTCAGTCGGACGGTCGTTTTGTTTGTAACATCGATTTTATGCACGTCGATTCAGGTCCAGGCCACTACATGCGATATTTTATTGTTCTTGATCCTGTCGGCCGACTTCTGGGCTATATCAAGCGCGGTTCGTCTGGCGAGAATGGTCAAACCAACGGCTCGATGAATGTGACCGAAATGACCTCCGAGCAGTTGCAGGCATTGCAGACGGCGGACCCAGCCTTCAAGGCCGAGTACGTGGCCGACATTCGCGATTGTCCATATGTACAGATTTATACCGAGGATTCCTTCGACGCCCTTGCCCGCAGCGTCTTGCGTTTTCGCTAAGCGGCGCTTGCGCGCAATGACCTGATGTCTAGAGAATCGGATCTTTGCGACGATAGAGCTCAAATAGCCCAAATGCGGCAACGATGGCGAGGTTTGGATAGAGCAAAGGTGCAAATATGGGAGGGCCAAAGACGAGAGCGTCCCAGGTCAAGCCGCGTTGTAGAATCTCGCCGCGCAGGTGAAAGCCGAGTCCAACCATCCCAACGATGGCTTGCAGTGCCATCACCGAACCTATGATGCGGGGCCATGCCCCACCTGGAGTCATCAGTATCGTGGCCGAAAGAAAGCCTACGGCAAGTGCCGCACTGATCACGGCGACCCACTCCTCACGATAAAAGAAGCCATTTTGCGCGTGATCGCACAGGGTGAGAACGAAGTTGCCGAAGAACCCGCCGATGGCTAGAAACAACATGGCGTGTGCCCAATCGCGCGACTCGCGGGTGGTGCGATTGAAGAGTAATAGCAGGCCAATACCGGCGTAAGCCAGGGGTGCAATCAGAGGTGCGGTATAGACGAGGTTTTTGATGGTCTGCTGGCGCAAGAATTGGCTCGCAAGGTGATAGCCGAGTCCCGAAATGCCGATGAGAATGCTGATGCCGCCGCAGATTTTGACCATTCTTAGACTGACTGGTTCGGCGGCAGGATTGCAGATTCGACGCAGGGAAAGGATAAGCGGCACAGCACAAAAAACTGAAAAGAAAAAAGGTATCCATTCCTCGCGATGCTTGAACTGATTGGCGGAATGCGCAACAAGGATATCCACCGCAAGAAAGGTTAAATTGGACCAGGCAAAGGCATCGACGAGATCCCGTGGTCGATCGCGCCACAGGGCAGCAAAATACCTCATTTTTTGCCTCGCAGCGCCTTTTCCATCTCTTGCAGCTTGGTTAAACTGTGCATAATTTCGTAATTGCCATGCCACTGGACAAAATCGCCGCCGCCCATGAATGCGCCGTGTTTGGCGGTGCGCCCGTAGTAATGCCATAGGTCAAAGATCAGGAAGTCGATGGCCTCATCAAAGGGTGCTGGTGTTAACAATCCATCTCGCTTTAGCCCTTCATAGATATTCATGGCCTCAGCAACGCGCTTATTGGTGTTTTCCACGACCGCGTCCGCCGCCTCGTAAACGGCTAGCACTTTGCTGAAGGCGTGACAGTTGCCGCAGATCATCTGCATTTGCCCACGCGCCATGTCAAAGTTCGGGCGCTTGTCGGAAATGGCCGAAAATAGCCAATAAGATAGGCGCTCACTGACATTGTGAGTAACCGCTCTCCCTTCAAGCCCGGACATGTGGCAGGTAGAACAGGTAGGAACAGGCATGTCGTTGACGCGCAGCTCCTTCGGCGCTCGGCTCAAATTATAGGTGTGTTGCTCGGCGCGAAAGAGTACTCCGTGTTTTGACTCGTTGTAAATTTCCAACTGCGAGTGGTCGGGTCCCATGTGGCACTGACCGCAAGTTTCCGGCAGGCGCGCTAGGCGAACCGACGGATTATGTACCGAGTGACACTCGGTGCATTGACCGAACGAGCCATCGGCATTGGGCTTGCCGATGCTGTGACAGGATTCGCAACCACTTTTGGCGGCGGCATCGCCCTGGAGCGCCACCAGTGCATGTGGCGGCCGATTTGCTGAATCTGGGTGGGCCCTTTCCGTCATTTCAAGCTGCGCCGGCGAAAAGTCCTTGGCGCCATGCACAGCACCCCAAGACGCGCCGGCGTGGCGCGAGACCGCAAATTGCCGGTATTCTTCCTCATGGCAACCGGCGCAATTCAAGGCGGTGACATCGCGAGTGATCTCAAAACCGTTATGATCCAGGCCATCTTGACCCTTATGCGGCTTGTGGCAATCGAGACAGGTAACTCCCACGTCATGATGCTTGCTGCGGGTGAAGTGTTCCAGGACACCTTTCGTCACGTGGACATGGCACTCGGCACATTTGCCAGTGGCGCGAATTTCCTCGGCGGTGCTGCGGGTGAGGTCTGATCGCGGGCGATGCTGATGGACGAGATAGGCGCTGCCAGCAAGGATGGCGGTGATGCCGGTTCCAATCAAGAAGGCTGTCAGCAATTGCGTCCGTTTTGCTTCCATGTAGCTCCCCGAGTATTCTTGGGTAATATTCGAGACTTCAAGGCTGTCTAGGCATTCTACGCGATCTGTCGCTGAGATGCTCGGGCCGTCAGGGGAAGTGAGCTTGATTTTCTCCCTAAAATTCAATAAATTTCGCTGTTAACTTCAACAGATAACACTCGAGAGATACGCATGGAATGGGTTCCAAACGATTGGCTCATCTACCTGATGCGCTGGCTGCATGTCATTGCCGGCATCATGTGGATTGGTAATTCCTTTTACTTCATGTGGCTTGATGCCAATTTGGAGCCGAGTTCTGGTCAAGATCCACTTTCTGAAGGCTCGCTGTGGATGGTGCACAGCGGCGGATTCTATCAAGTCGAACGGCGTAAAATTGGCCCTGGATCGATGCCGACGGTTCTGCATTGGTTCAAGTGGGAAGCAACCATTACGTGGATTACCGGCATTTTTCTACTCGGATTTGTCTACTACGCTGGCAATAGCCTGCTGTTGTTAAATCCGACCATGCCTGTCTTAACCCCAGGGATGGCAGCAGGATTGAGCATAGTTTTGTTGGCGATCAGTTGGATCGTGTATGATCTCTTCTTCCTCAGTCGGTGGTCAAGAACCGCTTGGGTAGCCCACCCCATCATGTCGAGCATGATGGTGGCTACAGCATATTTCCTCTGTCAGATCTACAGTGGGCGCGGTGCTTTTATGCAGCTCGGTGCCATGTTCGGAACGATCATGGTGCTGAACGTTTGGATCCGCATCTTACCGTCACAGAGCCGCATGATTGCGGCAACTAAAGCTGGAACGACGCCGGATTTTGAAGAAGGTAAGAAGGCCAAGCGGCGATCTGTACACAACAGCTATCTAACGCTGCCGGTGTTATTCATCATGCTGAGCAACCATGCGCCCCAGGCCTATGGCCATTCGCTGAATTGGCTCCTGCTATTGCTCCTCGTGGTTGGCGGCATGTTGGCGCGGCATGCGATGATTTTGCAGACAAAACGCCAACCGTGGCTTTGGGTTTTGGCCCCGCTGTTGGGTACGGCTGCGGCGATGGCAGCGGTGGTGAATCAGCAGCCAATGCCCATCGAGCAGGCCTCGGCGACACCGGTATCATTATCGGAGGTACGTGCGATCATTCATACCCGCTGTGTTCCCTGCCATGCGCGTGAGCCCAAAGATAACACCTTCGGGCCCATGCCTGGTGGTGTTACTTTGGAGACCGATGCTGAGATTGAGCGGTTTGCCGAGCGCATCCATTTTCGAGCTGTGGAAACGATGACCATGCCAGTCGGAAATAAGACTCAGCTATCAGCCGTCGAGCGGCAAATGTTGGGGAGATGGTATGCCGGTTGGCGGTCCGCACAACGGGCGCGTCAAGGAGCAATGCATGCGCCCTGATGAACCGCGTGCCATACGCAGTAGTCGTGTTGTGATCGATGATCAGGTCGTGCCCGCTTACGTCGTCTATCAAGATGGTCGGATTCTGAGCGTGGCTGAGGCTCTGCCCGTCGATTTTTCCGGAGACGTTGAGGATCTGGGCAATCTTGTGATTATGCCCGGATTGGTGGACTCACACGTCCATATCAACGAGCCCGGTCGTACCGAGTGGGAGGGCTTTGCCACGGCCACGCAAGCTGCAGCCGCTGGTGGGATTACCACCGTAGTCGACATGCCGCTCAACTGCCTACCAGTGACGACGACAGCGCCGGCTTTTGCCACCAAGCTGGCTGAAGTTCGGGGCAAGCTCTGGGTCAATTGTGGCTTTTGGGGCGGAGTGACCGCCGACAATCTTCCCGACCTTGAGGCCTTGTTAGATGCTGGTGTTTTAGGTGTAAAGTCCTTTCTCATCGATTCGGGCATTCCTGAGTTTCCCCCAGTAACATGGCAGCACGTGGATGCAGCCATGCCGATCCTGCGAGCGTTTGGCGTGCCGTATCTTTTTCACGCCGAATGGGAGGGGCCTACGGCAGCGACCGCGCCACTGCGGACCTACAGTGATTTTGTCGCGTCCCGGCCGGCGCGTTGGGAAGAGGACGCCATACGCGGTGTGATTGAGGGCGTTCGCAAACATGGCACCCATGCGCACATCGTGCATTTGGCGGCAGCGTCGGCTTTACCGCTCATTGCCGAAGCCAAGGCAGAGGGTTTGCCGCTGACGGTGGAGACATGTCCCCATTACCTTACGTTTTCATCGGAGGGAGTGGATGCCCAGGAAGAGGTGCCGCGGCAGTTGTTCAAGTGCTGCCCTCCTATTCGCGATGGCGAAAATCAGAGTTCGCTTTGGCGTGGCCTGGTTGAGCGAACGATTGATTTTGTGGTTTCTGACCACTCGCCTTGCACTCCCGCACTGAAGCGCATGCAGGACGAAGATTTGGATTTGGCCTGGGGCGGAATTGCAGGTTTGCAATTGACACTGCCTTTAGTGTGGACTGGCTGGCAGCAGCGCGGCGGTTCGCTGCCCGACTTGGTAAGGCTGTTGTGTCTCGGCCCTACGCGCTTACTGGGGCGACTGGGCGCGACCAGGGGCCGAATGGTGGCAGGGTGTGCGGCTGATTTTGTCGTTTGGGATCCGGACGCAAGTTTTCAAGTCCGACCTGAACAGTTGCGGCATAAGCATTCGATTACGCCGTACGTAGACATGACCCTGCGCGGTGTGGTGAATCGCACCTATCTTGGTGGGGCATGTATTTTTCGTGATGGGCAGTGTGTGGGCGAAGCAGTGGGAAAACCTCTTCTAAGGATGACGTGATGGCTGGGCCGATGGATGCAAATGTTAGGACTTCAACATGGGTGAATTTGGCGGATGCCCGATTGGGTACCAAGGTGTTGTGGGCCAATGATGAGTTCTTTGCGGAAAAAGAGAATTTAATCAAGCCGGGACGCGGAATTTTTATTCCAGATAAGTACACGGATGTGGGCAAGTGGATGGATGGCTGGGAGTCCAAGCGCCGGCGTGTTCCAGGCAATGATGCCTGCATTTTACGCCTGGGGGCGGCCGGCAAAATTGAAGAGCTCGATATCGATACGAACCACTTCTTAGGCAATCACCCGCCCTTTGCCTCGGTCGAAGTTTGCTACTCCGCCAGCGATCCCGACAACAATGTCGATTGGCAGCCGCTGCTGCCGAAGTCGCCATTGCAGCCTGGCAGCCAAAATTTCTTCACCGTGCCGACTCCAAAGTTGGCGACGCATGTACGTCTGCAGATTTACCCGGATGGCGGCGTGGCGCGCTTTCGCGTCTATGGGCGTGCTGTACTTGATGTCGAACGCGTCGCTGGAAAAGAAATCGATTTGGTTGCCGCCGCTAATGGCGGACGGGTAGCTGGTTGCAACGATATGTTCTTTGGTTCAAAGGACAATCTCATCATGCCGGGGCGTGGTGTGAATATGGGGGATGGGTGGGAAACGCGTCGTCGCCGAGTTCCAGGCTACGACTGGTGCGTTGTTGAATGCGCGACCCGTGGTCGCATTCACAAAGTTGAAATCGATACAGCCCATTTCAAGGGCAATTATCCGGATCGTGCCGCTATCTGGGCCTGTGATGCCAAGGGGCGCGATCCCTTGAAGCTGCAAGATGAGGAGTGGAAGGTGATGTTGCCGGAAACGAAACTTTCCGCTGACACGCAACATTTCTTCGACAAGGAACTTCAGGACGTTGGTCCGGTCAGTCATGTGCGTTTGAACATTTATCCTGATGGTGGCATCAGTCGAATGCGCTGCTGGGGGATTGTTGCTCCGTGAATGTGCAGTCGCTGAATAACTGGGAGGCGGATCACGCCCGTGCGGCACTGGCCCGGTGTTGTTCGAGTCGACGTTGGGTCGAAACGATGTTGGCGTCGCGACCATTTTTGGATGCTGATGACTTGCTCCGGCGTGGGCGCGAGGCCTGGTGGGTGCTACCCGAGGCGGATTGGCTGGAAGCGTTTGCTGGTCACCCGAAAATTGGCGATATGCATTCGTTGCGGGCAAAATACGGTGGCGACCGTGCCTGGTCCGAAAACGAGCAGTCCGGTATGGATGCGGCATCTGATTCCATCCTCACTGAGTTAGCGCAACTCAATGCCACCTATGAATCGAAGTTCGGTTTCATTTTCATTGTTTGCGCCACGGGTAAAACCGCGCCGGAGATGCTGGATCTTATCCGCGAGCGAGTGTTGCGCACGCGTTCAGAGGAGTTGGCACAAGCTGCGACTGAGCAGTGGAAGATAACCAAGTTGCGCTTGGAGAAGTTACTATGAGTACGATTTCGACACATGTTCTCGACACCTCGCGAGGACTGCCTGCCGAGGGTATGTCGGCTTTTCTCTGCCGCCTGGATGGAGAGGATTGGCAAGAACTGGCCAGTGGGCGGACTGACGCCGATGGGCGTTGGAAGGACGTGTTGCCGAAAGGTAAACAGTTAGTGGCGGGAGTGTATCGCCTTCGATTCGAAACAGGTCCCTACTTCGCAATGCAAGGGCGCGATACATTTTATCCCTATGCGGATATCGTGTTTCAAGTGACCGAAGGTGTGAGTCATTACCACGTTCCTCTGCTGATTAGCGGCTGGGGTTTTTCTACTTATCGCGGGAGTTAATTGTGGCGAAAGAAATTCTGCAGCAGGCGCAACGTCAGGCCATGTTGGAGCGACTGCGTGGGCCCAATCAGGAGACGCTAGACTATTATCGTGGAGAGCGCGGCGATCGTCAGCCCGTACACACGGTGTATGGTGGCGCGCATCTCTTCAAGTCAGCGACCACGCAGCGCATCGGTGAAATGGCACGACAAACCTTTGCTCAATATGCCCGCACACCGGCGGAGTTTGCTGCAGGGCTCGGGTTGCCCATGAGTCCGATGATGGAGCAGGTGCATGCCCGAGTTGGCCGAAAGCTGGCGGCAGAAGCAGTCGAGGACTTTCGTATCGATTTTGAAGATGGCTACGGCTATCGACCGGATGCAGAAGAAGACGAGACAGCGGTCCAAGCGGCGGCAGAACTGGCCATGGGCATGGCCAACGGCACGATCTCGCCGTTCACTGGCATTCGCATCAAATCTCTTTCCGAAGAGAATAAGCGACGCTCCATTCGAACGCTGGATATATTTCTGGCGACTTTGTTGGACCGTACGGGTGGCAAGCTGCCGCCAGGTTTTGTGGTGACCTTGCCAAAAATCACGCATCCCCAGCAAGTGGCTGTGTTTTGTGAAATCCTTATGGCGCTGGAAAGTAAGTCAGGGTTGCCTGCCGACTCACTACTTATGGAAATGATGATTGAAACTCCTCAGTCAGTCTTCCATTCGAATGGCCACGTTGCACTCTATGAGTTCGTTCGCCTCGCTGGCGTACGTTGTCGCGGCGCACATTTTGGTACTTACGACTATACGGCGTCGGTCGATATAACTGCTGATCAGCAAGTCATGGATCATCCTGCTTGTGACTTCGCTCGGCACGTGATGAAGGTGGCCTTGGCGGGAACGGGTATCTTTCTGTCTGACGGTGCGACCAATGTTATGCCCATTGGCCCTCATAAGGAGCCAAAATCCGAGCAAGAGTGGGAGGAAAATCGCCGCGTCGTGCACCGCGCCTGGGCCCTTAGCTGTCAGCATGTGACCCATTCGCTGCGGCATGCGTATTATCAAGGGTGGGATTTGCATCCCGCTCAATTGCCGGTGCGCTACGGGGCGCTGTATGCGTTTTTCTTGCAGGGTTTGGCCAGTGCGTCCAATCGCTTGACGAATTTCATCGACAAGGCCGCAAAAGCAACCTTGGTGGGCGATGTTTTTGATGATGCCGCTACCGGACAGGGCTTGCTGAATTATTTCTTACGCGCGCTCAATTGCGGGGCCATCACCGAACAAGAGGTTTTAGCCACAGGCCTGACACTTGCAGAGGTACAGGGTAAATCATTCATGGCGATTGTGGAAAATCGACGGGAACGTCATTGATGGTTAGTTCGTTTTCGCCGCCAACACGCGTGCTGATGGGGCCAGGTCCATCGGATGTGCCAACGCGCATCCTACAAGCGATGGCGCGTCCCACCATCGGGCATCTGGATCCCGCCTTCGTCGCGCTAATGGATGAACTAAAGGAGCTGATTCGCGCCGCATTTTTGACGCGCAATGCCGTGACCTTTCCCGTTTCGGCTCCGGCCAGCGCCGCCATGGAGATGGCGCTGGTGAATTTGTTAGAGCCTGGTGATAAGGTTTTGGTGTGTTGCAATGGCGTTTTTGGCGGACGTATGGTCGAGATCGCGACTCGGTGCGGTGCCGTGGTTGTGGTGGTCGATAGCCCTTGGGGACGCGCCATCGACGTGGAGGCCGTGCGCGAAGCGCTCCTGATAAATCGTGACACAAAAGTATTGGCGTTTGTGCACGCTGAAACCTCGACAGGGGCCCTAAGCGATGCGCAAGCGCTGGGGGCGCTGGCCCATGAATTTGACTGCCTGAGTCTAGTGGACGCCGTTACATCCTTGGCAGGTACGCCGCTGCGCGTCGATGAATGGAAGCTGGATGTCGTTTATTCGGGCACCCAGAAATGCCTATCCTGCCCACCTGGGCTCGCTCCCATCACCTTCAGCGATCGTGCCGTTGCAGCGATTAAATCGCGCAGGAAGCCAGTCCAAAGTTGGTTTTTGGATATCAATTTGATTCTGAACTACTGGAGTGGTGATGGGGGACGAACTTATCATCACACGGCACCAGTTCATGCATTGTACGCCTTGCACGAAGGGTTGTTAATGCTGCAGGAGGAGGGTTTGAAGGCCCGCTGGCAACGACATCGAGACATGCATCAGCTACTACTAAGCTCACTCTTGGCACTCGGACTTGACTGGTTAGTGCCTGAGCGCGAACGCTTGCCGCAACTGAATGCCGTGTTGGTGCCGAACGGAATAGATGAGGCTGGGGTTCGCCGCGAATTGCTGCAGAAGCATGGCGTGGAGATTGGCGCTGGTCTTGGCCCACTGTCCGGCAAGATTTGGCGCATTGGGCTCATGGGGGCGAGCTGCGATCAGAGGCACGTGGATATTTGCACGCAAGCCTTGGCAGCAGCAATGGAAGGTCAGCGCGCTTAAATGCGTTGAAAGGACGAGGCTATGCGCGACTACGCATTATTGTATATCAATGGCCAGCGAGTGGAAGTCCGCGGGGAAAACCTGTTTTTGCCACTCGCAAACTTTCTGCGTTATGGTCGGCGTCAGACTGGAACCAAAATCGTATGTGCCGAGGGTGACTGTGGCGCGTGCACGGTCTTGCGAGGAACGGTGCTGAATGACCGAGCGCGCAAGCGTTTGCAATTCGAAGTGATGAATAGTTGCATTGCACCGGTCTACAGCTTGGACTGTTCGCACATTGTGACCATTGAGGGTCTGGCCGATGGCATGACACCTTCTCCCGTGCAGCAAAGTATGGTGTCCCATCACGGTGGACAGTGTGGCTTCTGTACTCCAGGCATGGTGATGGCCATCACCGGCATGTTGGAGCAAGAACAAGAAATTAATGCGAAGCGCGTGCAGAACCATTTGACCGGTAACCTTTGCCGCTGCACCGGTTACCAGCCCATTATCGATGCCGCGCTTGCGGTCGAAAGAGATGGGTATGTGACCTTGGCAGATCGCTATCACCGGGACGAGATCGTATCTGATTTGTGCGCTCATGCTGATCAGCGGATCGATGCTCGGGCCGGTGAGCGTATGTTTGTCGCACCGACGAGTTTGTCGGCCGTTTCCGTGCTGCGTCAACAGCATCCTGGCTTGCGCATTATGGCGGCAGCTACGGATGTCGGGGTGCAGATCAATAAGGGGCGCGTTGACCCGTTACAGGTGATCAGTCTGCACCTGATACCAGACTTATATGAAATTGATATCGACGCGCAAGCCCTTCGAGTTGGCGCACGCGTGACACTGGCCTCGTTGGAGGGAGCGGTGGCGAAGTCCCTGCCGGAGTTTGCAGATTTCTTGCATATTTTTGCCTCGCCTCAGATCAAGAACGTGGCAACACTTGTTGGCAACGTCGCCAATGCATCGCCGATAGGAGATACCTTGCCGCTACTTTTTGCGGTCGAGGCTCGCGTCTGCATCGAAGGGGCTGACGGATCTCGTCAGTTACCTATCACCTCCCTTTATCGTGGCTACAAAGAATTGGCACTGCAACCCGAAGAGTGGATCTCAGCTGTGGAGATTCCATTGGTCGCTGGCAGGAGGTATCGTTTGTACAAGGTGTCGCAAAGGCGCGATTTAGATATTTCTTGTGTGAACGCGGCCTTTTGTTGGAGCGAGGTAGACGGATGCTGGAGCGATGTACGGGTCGCCTATGGCGGTGTTGCCGCAACAACATTGCGGTTAAAGAAGACGGAAAGCCGATTCAATCAGCAGCCAATGAAGGGGTTTTCAGTTGCAACTGCTGTTCAGCAGCTGCAGAGCGAAATCACGCCACTAAGCGATGTGCGCGGCAGCCGCCAATTTCGTGAGCGTCTCGCGGCGAATTTGTTGCGACGTTTTGTTGACGAGGCTGCCAGCGCACGAGGTGCGCCATGAGTCGGGCGGTGAAAAAGGGCGTCGACGAGGCCGATTTTCCGCATGATGCAGCGCGAGAACTTGCTTCAGGCGCGGCAGTGTACATTGATGATCGGCCCTTTCTGCCTGGCGAGTTGCACGTCGGCATCTTCGGTTCACCAGTGGCACGCGGGCGTATACGGCACTTGGATGCGCAACCTGCACTCAGCATTGCGGGCGTTGTGGCTGTTGTTACGCATCGCGATCTACGCCATAACTCCTGGGGAACTATCATTCAGGATCAACCGTTTCTGGCGGAATCAGAAACCCATTTTTGGGGTGAGGCAATCGCTTTGATTGCGGCCGAGTCGCCGTCCGCGCTGGCGCGGGGACTGCGGGCTGTACAGTTAGATATTGAAGAACTGCCCGCCGTTCTGTCCATCGATATGGCAAAGGCTCAGAACCAATTTCTCGGTTTCAAGCGCACGATTGCCACCGGCGATGTGGATGCGGCGCTGGCGAAAGCGCCGCACACGTTGCAGGGTGAATTGCGAATTGCCGGCCAAGATCATTTTTACCTAGAGTCGCAAGCGGCTATCGCTTATCCGCAGGAAGATGGCTCAATCGAAGTGCACGCATCGAGCCAACACCCGACGGAAGTGCAGCATCTGGTAGCCGATGCATTGGGGTTGTCCTATCACCGCGTTGTTTGTGTGGTGAAGCGTATGGGTGGAGCATTCGGTGGCAAGGAGTCGCAAGCGGCGCCGTTTGCCGTTTATGCCGCATTGGTCGCCGCCAGGACCAAGCGACCCGCGCGATTAGTCTTAAGCAAAGACGACGATATGCGAATCACCGGCAAGCGCAATCCGTTCCACAACACCTACCGGGTAGGATTTGATGAGGCGGGTCATATATTGGCCCTCGATGTATCCATGTTGTCCGATGGAGGCGCTTATACGGATCTTTCGCCGGCCATCATGGAACGCGCCATGCTGCACCTGGACAATGCCTATTTTCTTCCCAACGCAAGGGTCGTTGGTCAGGTTTGCAGAACGAATCTGCAACCGACGACCGCCTTTCGCGGCTTTGGTGGACCCAAGGGTATGCTGACCATCGAGCACATCCTGGAGGACATCGCCCAGACTTTGGGCTTGGACCCGGCCGATGTTCGGCAGCGCAACCTTTATCAGTTAACGGAGCGCAATCGCACTCATTACGGCCAACTCGTCGAGGAGAATCCAATCCCAGAATTGTGGGCGCATCTGCGCTCCTCGGCGCAGTACGACCAACGTCGCCGGGACATCGAGGAACACAACTCGAAAGCAGCGGGGGTCGTGCGCGGTTTAAGTATGACGCCGGTCAAATTTGGTATTTCTTTCACCACGCGTTTCCTCAATCAGGGAAATGCTCTCGTCAACATGCATCTCGATGGCACCGTACAAGTGTCAACAGGTGCGACGGAGATGGGCCAGGGAGTTAATAGTAAGATCGGAAGAGTTGTCGCTGAGGTTTTTGGCATAACGCTTGGTGCCGTGCGGTTGATGCCGACATCGACGGAAAAGAATGCCAATACATCACCGACCGCAGCGTCGAGTGGGTCGGATATTAACGGAGCAGCTGCCCATGACGCCGCACAAAGAATACGGCAACGTCTTGCCGAGTTGGCACTGCACGTCTGGGCGCGTCCGGCTGCGTTGCGGGGGCGCAAGGTAGCCGGCGCTGGCGCAGCTCCTGAGGTCAAGGTAACGGGAACCGTAGATACGAGTGACGTGGAGTTTATTGACGGCGAGGTCCGGCATCGAAAGAATCAGAGCTGGAGAATCTCCCTCACTGAGCTTGTCGATGAGGCCTATCTCAATCGCATTTCCCTGAGTGAGTACGGATACTTTACTTACCCCGGTATCCATTTCAACAAAGAGACGGGGCAGGGCCAGCCATTTTTCTATTTCTCGACGGGAGCCGCGGTTTCGGAAGTGAGTGTCGATCGATACACCGGGGAAGTGAAGCTGCTGCGCACGGATATCTTAATGGATGTGGGTCGATCGATCCTGAAGGGCATTGATCTCGGACAGGTCACCGGTGCTTTTGTTCAAGGTATGGGTTGGATGACTACTGAGAGCCTTTTCTATAATGAAAAGGGGATGCTGGTTTCGCATTCTCCCAGCACTTACAAGATTCCCAGCGTGCACGACATTCCACGGGATTTTCGCGTGCAACTTTGGCCAAACGATCGGAATCAGAAAAACGTGAGGGGTAGTAAAGCGGTTGGTGAGCCGCCGCTGATGCTGGCAATCTCAGTCTGGACAGCCTGTAAGAATGCCCTGTCCTACGCGTTGCCTCGGGGGCATCTGGCTGACTTACCAGTTCCGGCGACGGCTGAGGCGTTATTGATGAGGATGCCATGACGGTCATGGGGCCAAACGAGGAAGATCTTTTGCAACTGATGGCGGGGTTGTCGGCAGCGGGGACAGCTTTTGTCCAAGCAACCCTGGTCGCTGTTCGCGGCTCTGCTCCGCAAACGATCGGTGCGAAAGTGGTGGTTACGGAGCAAGGGCTGATGGCCGGGACGATTGGCGGCGGCAAGATTGAAGCGCGTGTGATTGCTCAAGCTCGCGAATGGCTGAGTGAGCCCACCTCGCCACGGAATCAATTCGTCACGTGGCATTTACAAGACGACGTGGGTATGACCTGCGGCGGAGAAGTCTCGATCTTCTTTGAGCGCCTGGGCAATCCAGCCTGGTGTGTTGTCGTCTTTGGCGCCGGACACGTAGCTCAGGCGCTGATTCCCCTGCTGCTGACCTTGGAATGTCGGGTCGTCTGCGTGGATCAGCGGCAAGAGTGGCTGGATAAACTGCCGTCGCATGGGCGATTGCAGACATCCTGTCGGGCCGAGCTCAACGACTTCGTGGCGCAGATTCCTGCGCATGCCTTTGTATTGTTGATGACGCAGGGACATGCCGTTGACTATCCTATACTATCCGCGGTGATGCGGCAGCGTCGCCAGCCTTTTCTTGGCATGATCGGCAGTGTGGGTAAGGCAGAACGGGTGCGAAGAGAATTGCGTGCAGAAGGATTTTCGGCAGAGGACATTGCGCAACTGGTTTCACCACTTGGCCTGCCTTTGGGCAACAATACGCCACCAGAGATTGCGATTTCTATGGTGGCACAATTGCTGCAGTTTCGTGATCAGTTGGCGTTGGTATCCTCGAAGCGCAAGCGCTTTCGACCACGTTTGCCAGAGGCTACTTGCTAATGGAGTCGAGTAAATCTTTGAGGCCACGGGCTGCCAATATTGTCTCTGGCTCACGCTCTGGATTCACGTCGCCATCGTCAATTCGTTGCAGAGCTAGGCGAAGAAGGGTCCTGGCTGATTCGCGCTCACCGCAGGTGATCATGGTCTTGGCGTAGATGTAATATGACTCATAGTAGTAGTCACCTGAGGCCAGCTCAGGACTTGCGGAGCGTTCGTCAGGGGCAGAGGTCAAAGACTGGCGAATGTGATGGCGCGCGAGTGGCAGACTTCCTGCGGGCCCGTACGGGTTGCGCACGGGAAGGCGCACATACAATTCCGCCATGAGGCGATCAAAGCCGCCGCCCTCATAGGTTGATTCCAACTCTAAGCCGCTTTCGACCAGTTGCATGATTTCACCCGAGCGTTTCATGAGCGTTTGCTCCCCGCGAGCTTCCGACCAGAGAGTTAAACAAGCGGCGTGCCAAAAGTAGTAATCAACCATCCCGAGAATGCGGCCCGTGCGTGCCAAATGAGGAGTCACATCCAGGCAGCCCTCGTAAATAACGAGCCGCTCTTGCATGCGGTACATGGGGATTTCCAAAGCGGCGAAGGCATACAGATGAGCGAGTCGCTTGGCGACGTGATGCTGTTCAAGAATCGATAACGGGCGGGTGAGTAATTGCCGATAGGCAGCAATCGCCTGATGCGTCGCCTGGGGTGACGAGCCGCGGGCGGCAAACAATTGCTCCGCTACATCAGGAATTTGATCCGCGCCAACACTGGACGAAGTGGCAACTGCCATGGGTGAGTAGATCACTGCCATCATCAGAAATGCTGAAACAACAAGGCGCATACGGACCCTCTTGCAAAACCGACACACTTGCGGAAAACACGGAAGCCTCAAGAAAAAGCTAATGCATTATGCGTCTGCCTGCAACAGCCATTCAGTCAGAAAGGGAGGCGGGCCCGTCGAACTCACTGACCGGAATGCAGATACATGCTTTGATAGACGGAATTGCCTAAATCTTTGGTCGTGCTAATCAATCTATTTGCTAATAATATTGATAGGTTGTGGAGTATCTTTTTGGCTGAATCCGAATGTGCGGCAAACATCTCCTCGATCTTTGCGACTTTGAAGTAAATGGTCTGCACCGAACGCAGGGCTCGGGCTGAGGCTGTTCGCTTCTTAAAGCCCAGAAGTGCTAACTCACCGAGCGTTTCTCCGGCGCGAACTTTGGCAATGGGTTCCAGTCCTTGCCCATGTGGCATGGAGATCTCGATGCTGGCCTCGCCGCTCAGCAAGACAAAGAACCCGTCCGAGAACTGCTGATCTAAAACCAGATAGTGATCTGCGGCAATGTTGCGCTGCTCGCCAATCGCCGCGAGCAGTTCTCGATGGTGACGACTCAGCCCATGAAATAGGGGGACCCTGTCGAGAAACTCTGCGATTTCGGCGTTGTTCATTCTGACCCCATCGAGATGGTTAATTGGGAAATGTGAGATGCCAGTCTTGGGCTATGAGGCGCATGGCTGCCTGGTGCTGGGGCGGAACTGATGCTAGTTCGCCAAGCTTGCCTACGGTATAGACCTCAACGCGGCGGGATGCAGCGTCTTGCAAACGGACTAGGACCGGATAATCAAGTTCAAGACGATCGATTGATTTTGCTACATCCGCAGCGCGTCCGACGGTCAGGCGAGCTGAGGCGAGAGTACCGTCCTCGGCGGCATTGTGGTCGGAAAAGACCATTCGTTGCTGTCTAGGAAAGGAGGGATCCTTGATCAACTCTTGGTAGAGACGACGCCAATCCAGGTTCTTGACTCGGAACTTCAAAATCATATCGTCGCCAGCGGCCCAAAGGACATAATCTTGTTCTCTGAGCCCCAAGCGCTTAAGGGCTGCCGCGATATCCTTTTTGGTGCTTTCAATCAGTGAGTTGCTCGCTTCAAGTATACTTTCGCGAGTCTGCATCAGTGCTTGCAGACCCAATTCGATGCGCTGCTGTAGTTGTTCTTTCTGCGGCGCCGCCTCCGTCCATTGTGCCCATTCTGCGATATCTGTTTCAATGGCGGATATCTGCCGGCGAATCTCTGGCGCTTGTTGATGGAAAATGAGCAAGTTGGCGGCACCGAGTCCGCGACGATCCAAAAACAGAAAGCCGGCTTCGCCGGTCAATGCATTGAAGCGAGCCATGGTGTCTGGCGGTTGCTGGGTCCATTGTTCAGGCAAGAAATCGAGTAAGTTAATGGTGCGCTGGTAAGTGCTCAGATCTCGACGCACCGTTGCTAACAGTTCAACTTCAGATAACGTACCAGAGCCCGGATGCTGTTGAGCAATCCGGCGCATGGACGGCGTCCATTCGCTCGTCGATCTTGTTCCTAGATTGGCGCGAATGATCTGAAAAATCTGTTCCTGCTCTTTGGCAGAGCGCCCAGAAAAAATCCAATTGAGCTTTTCCGCCTGTAATTCTGCCGCACGTAACACGGACGCAAAATCCCGATAGTTGAAGCGGACGAGTGGTGCCCGGTCGCCGCCTGAAATGGTGGACAGCTTTGCAGCAAAGCTAGCATCGATGCGCGATCGACCCAGGCCAATCCCGTAGGCATTGAGCAACCGATATTTGAATTCAGATTCGGAGTAGTGTTTGCTGATAGCGTCGGCAAGTAGCTTTTGCTCGTCGCTTGTCAGTGCTTGCAGAGATGCCTTGCCGTTCAGAAAACGATACTGGCCTGAGCGGCTCATGGGGCTGTTGGGATTCTCAATCGCCGCAACGAGAGCATTCACTTGCGGATTTGTATGAAAAATAGCCTCCCAAACTCGGGTGACGGCATGTTCGCGCGCTTCAATGACACTGTGCCATAGTGCATCTTCTTTACCTCGCCCACCGGCAAAGGTAATTTCGACGGACTTGAAGTAGGGTGACTGTTGCTGCAAGATGGTTAAGCCACGGGATTCCGTCACTTTGCGTAACTCGAACTGAAACAGAAAGTGGGTAAGACCGCTGAGATATTCGCTGCCGCGAGTCCATTGGGCTAGCGCATCATTCAGCTCACGCAACATGTTGTTGCTAGTGTAAACCAAGAGCGGGTCGTTCTGACCCTTGCGCTGGATCCAATAATCCGCATAGCGCTGTAGCCACTGTCCTTCGGCGATATCGCAAGAATTTGCCGCATGACCGATGGGACCCCATGCGGCTGCCGAACCGGCAAGAATGCTAAGGATCAATCTCCAGCGAGTCATCAATCCACCACAAGAGGACCTTGCCATCTAGGGTACCTGCCGCCACATAGCGGCCGTCGCGACTGATCGCAACACTGGTTAAACCCTGCTCGACTTCATATACAGCTTCTATCTTACGATCTATTGCCGAATCTTGCTCGAATATGCACGGATCCAAGACGGACCAGACGATCAATCGACCGTCTAAGCCGACACTGATCACCTTTTCGGTGCCCTTCAGCTTTTGTACCGCAAGCCCCATCACCGGTCCGACGTGCCCGATATAAGGTACCTGCTTTAACTGTGTGTTGGAGCTGACAGGGGCTCCCCGACAATGTTCAAAGCGATCCTGGGCACCTATGCCGCGTGCTTGGCTAGGGAATCGTAAAAGTGTCCCAGTAGCCATACCAGCCGCTGGCATGCCGGCGGCAAACACCCAGGTGCCATCTTGATTGGTGGCTAGCGACATGGGCAAGAAAGGTGCGGCGCGATCGTCCACCAGCAGTAAATGATATTCGCCACCAGAACGCTGCCGAACGTTGCTGCTCGCCACAAAGCCGCGGCTATTGGCAAAGATGTGCATATCTGTCAGTCGCAAGAAGTCACTTTGCGGTGCTAGGGCGACAAGCTGTGGTGCATCATCAGCAGACTGGGGTATTAGGCGTGCTGCACTGACTTCATCCATTTGCTGGTCGCGCAGGACGCCATCCAGGCCGTAAAAGGCCGGTGGCTGCTTCTCGCGCAGGATCACGATTCCATCCCCGCTGCTGAGCAAGCCTGCGGCGCGAATGGTGGATGAGCTGCTGCTAGGTTGCAGTGCTGGGCTGACTGGGGCAGTCGCCAAAGGCGTATCAGTAGGCGTCGCAGGCAACTCCGCCGTGTTTGCAGGCGCGGCTGTCGTCTCTGCTGGTGGGCCCGGAATCATGGGTGAAATCGGCTCACCCAGTTGTCGCAGATTCCATAGGCGCGCAGTACCATTACTGAATGCTGCCATGAGCTGGTTCATTCGCGCGTGCGTATCCAAGCTAACGATGCGCTGGCCCGGAATCGATCCAGGCAGCTCTCGCCCCTGCGCTGACTGCGCGCCAACAGTTCGCATATCCCATTGCACCAAGCGCCCATCAGATCCGGCGGAAACAAGGGTCTCGCAAGGAGCTTGCTTATCAAATGTAAGTCCATAGATCGCAGATTGATCGGAGGCTGGTAGTTGTTGCCAGCGAGTGCTCCGGGACTTTTGGTCGCGGTCAGCAAACGCCTTCTGCAACGGTTGTGCGGCTGCGAATCGCCAATCTGGTTGAGTCAAGGTACCTGGTTGATGTTGGCCGATCAGGATGGGTTTCAGGGCGGCGTCCAATTGCACGGTCAAGCGTTTGTACTGCTTGCTGCCATCGAGGGTTTCCACAAAAAGTCCACCCAGATATTCAGCGCGCGGCTGATCGAGATCGTCCTCGGCAAAACGCAGCTGAGTCACATCACTAGCAAAACGCAAGGTGCGAAGGGTCTTTGCTGGTTGACTCTGCCGCAGCTCCAGAATGTGAACTGTGGCGCCGCGATCTCTGCCAGCCATGCCAGCAGAGAGGGCAAAGGCAATCAATTGTCGGCCACCGACGAGGGGCCCCTCGGCCAACGCCGTGATGACGGATTGGCTTTGTTGATCGGCTACTGGCATAGAGAACACAAGCGGATGTCGCTCCTGCTCCAGGCCCTCATAGTGCGAATGAATATCTAGGCGGCAGGCCTGTCGGTTATCTAACCCGGCGCTGCAGCGGCGATGTGCGGTTAGCCAATGTCGCGCCGAATTGGCGACGCGGGGGCCTCGGTGAAAGGCGAAAGCCGTAATATTATCTCTGGGACCAAAGTACGCGGCGCGATTCATTTCCTGGTTTTGTGAATCGATGAAACCCTTGGGTCCCGCGATGACGAAGTAGCCACCAATATTGGCTGCGGGCCACGGAAAGTCTAAACCATTGACGCTGGTAATCCCATGGGCGCGCGGGTCGTTGTACCAGGAGGTCGAGAAAGCCTCGGTCATGAATCGATCGGTTGCGTCCTTGGCTTTTCCCTGACGAAAGAGTTCACTCATGTATCGATGCTGATAGGCGAATCCATAGGCGATCGTCGTGGTCCTTTGGGTCTGCAAAATGTCGGCATCGCGTCGCCGCATGAATTCCGTGAAATGCTGATGGGTATTGAGCGACTCGCCGACGAAGCTGCTGATGCTAAGACGATCAAGTCTGACGTGCAGTCGCTCAGCCCAGTCATTGGCGGTGATCATGGAGACAGATTCACTGTCGGAAGACATCCACATCTTGTTGACGACTAAGTTGGGAATCAAAAACGTTCGATTCAAGCGTTGGTCGCGGATAATGAGGCGCTTATCGGCGGCGATCAACAGCCAACGACGCGTGTTTGGAGTGCGTAGTACGTGGTCGAAGCCTTCGGCGATGATCGTTGGTGAACCGGTAAGCTGTGGAGCGTCTTCGCCAAGAGTCTGTAGAAACGTCTGAGCCCGTCCTAGGGTGCCCTCATCGGCAAAACCAGCGAGCTGCACATGTCCGAGGTCATTTTCCCAACCGCGATAGAGCAGCGATCGTAGCTGGGGCAGACATTCGTAAGTATTGTCGAGCTCACTGGCCAATTCGGTCGCTGTAGGTACACGCTTGCAACTCAAAGCTAAGCTGCTCAAGAGCAAAGTACGTGTAGCCCATGGCCGCAAGTGCATCATTGGTGTTCCCCTAGTAAAGATAAATGCTGCGGCCCCCGGGCAGGCGCCAAGGCTCACGATCCGGTGTGAGCACTTCGACGCAGTCGATAAAATACCGGCGTGGCGGCGCATATTGACTCATGTCACCCTTGAATTGTGCGAATGACAGTCGGTCTTTGCCATCAAGATCCACCGGTACTCCAAAGACCACTGGATAGGTTTGATTTTCAGTAAGTTTGTCCGCTCGCTCCTCGACCTGGTCACGATAGAGCGCGAAAGCTGCCTTGGTACCCAGGATTTGCCGGCCAAGCGTATGTGCGGAGGGATTCTCGGCAATTCCCACCAAAGCCCCGACGCGAATAAAAGGAGTATTCGCTTCGGCGTCATAGGTCTCATTCGCCGCTCGACCAAGAATGCGGCCACCATCCGTCTTTATTTCTGCTGCCTGCTTTGCATCTGGACTCGCCATGGGCTGCGCATCCGTTCGGTAAATGTCGGCGCTCAAGAAGTAAGGGTCTTTATCGTGAGGGTTTGAGCCAAAAGAAAAGAGGCCGCGAAAATCGCGAAAGCCTTTGAATTCCTTGCCGTCCCAATAGCCCAAATGGCTTAACACAATAAAGTTGCGTGCGAGATTTGGTTGGTCAAGTGTCAGCAAGCGATAGGAAACGGAGTGCGCTTGCAAGCCCTCCGGCAGTGCAGCGGGAGCTTTGCATGTCCGCGCGTGCCAACTCCCCGACTCGGGCTTGGCGATCGCGGCTGCATACGTTGCATCGCTCGGTACTGAGATCAGGTGCAACCTTACCTTGTAGCTTAGGGCTTCCGGCTCTGGAAAGCCTTGTTGCGGGAACACTACAAATTTCACCGCGTCCCAAGCTCTGGTCAGCTGTTCTTTGGTAAAACCAGCCCAGCTGCCGCCGACAAATCCTTGCCAGGCATCTGCCCCAGCAGCCGATTGGCAGCGTTCGACGGTATCATCACAGCCGCCGTTGATCCGCTGCAGTTCGCTTTCCGCATACGGGCTCAGCGGACGCAGCCCGCTATCGAGCGTATAGGATCGATCCAACGATCGACAGCTGGCAAGTGCAAGGAGGATGGTCGTTCCGAAAACAAAGCCGCCGCGTTTGCTGACAAACGCGGCGCCTACGAAATCATATCGTAAAAAAGACATAAATTACCTTGCGCGGCGGATCATCTCGGCGCGCATACGACGCCCGATAGCTTCCGCTCGTGTCGGATTGCGAATTTCCAAAGAGCGAACCAAGTTCGGAACTAGATTCTGCTCGACGATTGGACGCGACTGCGCCTCACTCATCTGACCGAGCTTAGGAACCTCTTGGGCGATGGTCCGTTGAGCGGCCGCTAAGGCGCGCGCTGCGGTGTCCATTTGTGGCAGGCGGGCAACGGATTGCTGCGCTGCTTGCCAGCGAGTTTCCGCCTCGGTGTTTTGGCCGATTTGCGCCGCCGAGAAGCTGGCACGTAAGCTACCTGCGGTCACGGCACCGCGCAGATAATCCGCACGGGCCTCTGCGCCAGCGGTACCAGCAAGCTGTGCATCGACTTGAGTCGCTAGGGCCTGATTGCCACCGGCCAGGGCACCGGCAACAACTTCCGCGCGGGCGTAGGCGATACGTTCGGCGAATTCTGCCTTGGCACGAGCGTCACCGCCTTGAGCTTCAACAGCGCGTTGAATGCGCTCCATTTGCTCGTTCAACTGAGCAACGTCGGTAATCAGTGATGCGGAGGAACCTTCGCCAGACGAAAGTGCCACACTGACAACGCCAAGAGTCTCTGGAGCTAACTGCAGCGCCTCGCTTACGGCACCCGAACGCATATAAGCGTCGGTAATGCCGCTCAGATACCGCGACAAGCCACGGGCCATACCGGCTCGGCTTTCTTTGGGGGCGTTTTCAATTTGCCCCTTCGCCTCTTCAATGACTTCCATACGCTCGGCGTGATCAGCCACTAATTCGGCCGGGCTCATGCGCGCGATCTCACCCTCGGCTTGACGCCAAGCCTGCTCGGCATTACCGCTAGCGACCTCTGCGCCTTCGGCCATGGTGACGCCCAAGCGCGAGGCTTCCGCCTCAACATTCGGGCTATTAGGGCTCTTCAAGCTTGCCAATAAAGTTGGGGCGGCCACTAAGGCCAGTGGACCTTCCTTTTGCATGGAGAGGAAAGCGCGACGACGTTCGCAAGAACCTTTGTTGCACTTTGCCGTTTCATTGCAGCCTTTCCATGGTCCGATTCCAAACGAAGAAAATTCGGAATCTGGTCGTGACGGGGTGCGGCACGACGCGACCATCGCCAAAAGGACACCCAGCATAACGCCACTAGACTTCATAGCGCACCCTCCGCAAATCGCGAGTTTATCATGTGTAATTTTGCTCTCATTTTAGTCCCTTCCAGTTAAATTCTCAAGTCGAACTCGTTAGGCCGCCTCGTGCGGGAGTGCCCGACGATCGCTAAGTTCCCTGTCCACTCGGTCCTGGTAATGCCGGATTCGGCCTGGGCGGCAGGCGAGGGCCCGATTCGGCGGCATGGTTCCTTTGATAAAAATCCTGATAAGCAGTTGGGTTGTAGAGGCTTGCGTCAAGCTTGGCGCGCAGCTCTGGAGTCGTGAGCACTTTGCGGAACATTTCCGCATGATCCAGGAACTTCTGATAAACGTCCTTAGCATCTTGCTCCTTGGCCTTATTGACGGCATCTTGCATGCGCTTGACGTAATTTTCGTACTGTTGATTGACTTGGGCGTTCCACTCGGCGCCATCTCGTTGCGATGGCTTGCGTCGATCGGGTGAACGCATCCGAATTCCAAACAACTTGTAAGGGTCGATGGGTGGGCCCAGGGTGCCGGAGGCTAATTGTCCACCGATTTCTTCGGGTTTGGCATATACCTTCACGGAGCCATCGGGCATACGTAGCACACCAAACAAACTTGGAAACTCTGTGCTCCACGGCGCCAGGCGTTGATTGCGCCAGATACGTGCCTGTTCCAGGATCATTTGGCCTTCTGTCGGCTGGTTCCGCCAACGGGCTTGCATTTGCCCAAAGAGCTGAAACCCAAGGGTCATGGCGGCGGAATGCATGAAGCGTTGATAGTAGCTTTCTTCCTCATGCGGTAGGTCGCGGTCGGCAGCGCCAAGAACTCGATCGGATGCCCACTGTACAGATTGGGCGATGCGGTGCGCTTCCGCGAAATAGAGTGTTGTCGCCATAAATGGAATGCCATGGGCGGCGCCAGTCATGACGGACTTACGGGCTAGCGGTGGTATCACCACCCGGCCAATATTCGGTGGAATCGAGCCGACAATTGGAATGGCCACCTTATGTGCAAGTGCATGGACTGGGCGTAGGAGGCCGAACGTGACAGTCATCGTGGCGATACTTTCCGCATAGTCGCGAACGTTAGCACCAAATCCTTTTTCCGGATCCCAGAAGCGAGCCATACCAAAGGGCGCCATAACCAAGCGTGTGCCGAACTCAAACATGGTGGCGGAAAGGAAACTTTCCATGCCGACGACCATCGTACGTTGGACAGCCGCAGTGGTAAAACGACCGACCGCAGTTTTTGCCATTTGGGCACCGAGTTGCTGAGTTAAGGCGCGGGCGCCGATCGCGGTAAAGGTGCGCGATGCTGCCGCCTGCCCGGCGCGCATGGCGGCGGTTTGTGCAAGTCGGGCCATGGCCCAGCTACCGGCTCCACCCATAACCGGCATCATGACGACCGAGATGGCAGTCGATGCAACCTGAATGTTCAGCTTCATGGACTCCTGAGTACAGACGCGCGTCATGTTTCCATCGCGCTCCATCTTGCCCAAGCGATTGCGGATTTCGCGCAGGGTGAGGGGATGGCTGGTTACGCGTCCTCGACCGTCATTGGGAAAGCCACATAACTTGTCGATGGCGAGTTGGCCGGTGAGTCCCTGTGACCTCTCAAAATCCAATCCCATTCCAGCGAAATAGACGCCCCAACAGCCGTTGGTCTCTTGCTGGGGAAATCCCGTGTCATAGAACTTAGACGAAGACAATCCGACGGCATAGTTGACGCAAGCCATTTCAACTTCAGAAGCGATGCGATTAAACAGAGCTACATGAAAAGACGGCGACAAATCGGTGACGTGCTTGTCCTTTTTGAGCCTCTCTTGCTCTGTATTGGCGGCATCTACGAACTTTTCACGAGCGATCATCACTTCTAACGCCGCGGCTTGGAACGAGTGAAAGTCGTGTGGGATCATGATGGCTGCATTCTTCTCAATGCGGCTCAAATCTCCAAAGTCAAAGCCCTGGCTCAATTCGCGAACCTGCCGATCCGCCTGGTCCACCAACACGCCGATGACTTCCGCGATCTTTAAGGCGCCTGTTAGCGTTGCTTGGTCTTGTCCAAAGTCGGCATAGCTCACGGCGCGGCGAGCCAAACGCAGCATGCTATCGCGGAATTCATGGCGGAAAGGTAGCAGTATTTCGTAGCGAGCGAATGCATTCAACATAAGCAAGGCGAGCGTCGGCGAGATGTGTATCACGTTTGCGGGGCGTTGGGCCGCTGGTCCTTGGCTGGCAACCGAACCATACCAATCGCGCCATTGCTGGGCCTGACCCTCGAGTTGCTGCAGCCATGGGCGGATATCGTTGCTATTGGCGCGAATTCGCTCGATATAATAACGAGCAGCGCGATTGAAGGCATGATCCATCGTTAACTCTTCGGCGATGAGGTCGACATCGGCCTGAACGCGCTCACGCACTTCCGGGGCAAATGCCGCCATAAGCTGCTCGCAGCTTTGATCGCTATTACACGGATCCCTTTTGAAACTTTCCTCCTCGGGCGTGTCCATATCTTTGCCCGTGCCGTAGAGTTCGGCCATCGCATAGTCGGAAAGGAGCTGATATTTGGTCATCGGATTGATGCGACCTGGGTCGTCGCTGCGCAAATACATGGACTCGGCATCAGCGATATTCGCGTCCAGCAATGCTATTGCCGCTCGCAATTCATCTGATTCTTGGAAATTGCGATTATGATCAAAGGAATAGATGGTCGGTCGATAGCCCTCGCGAAAGTTGACCATACGGAAAAAGCGAGCCTTACCGAGCAGGGATGCATGGCGGTATTCGAGCACTTGGTTGGCGGATGATGCGGGCAATTGCAAAATGGTTTGTCCGAGAACAGCTAATAATTCTCCAAATGCATTCCAGTCGTGGCCCTCCATGCTGTTAGCGACTTGCGCCATCGCCTCCAGACCGCTAATTGCCGAACGACAAGTCGTATTCGAGGTGCAGACTCGGCTCGTTTGATTTCCACGACGCAGCCACTCCTGTGTCAGCAGAGTGAAGTCGATGGCTTGGCCACCAGCCTGGATGGCAGTCAGACCAGGCTTGCGCAGTTCTTCGGCAAAAAAGATCATGGCATCGACCCAGACACCATATCCCGAGTCATCTTGCCGGCCTCGATATGTTTGCGCAATGGTCCAGGCATCAGCGTAGGCTTTGTCGTCGGCTGTGTGGATACCCATCATGGAGGCGAAGCCGCGAATCATCAGCAGCTTCTGCGACGCTTCTTCGTCGGCAGCAGCAGAAGCTGATTCTTCCTCGCTTAGCGAGGCATAGTTGCGTGGCTTACAGGCGAGACCCGTCAAAGCCACGGCCGCGATGAGCAGTGTCATGCTGATCGTGAGATGCATGCTTTCCCTTTGCTTTCCTCGATACCTCTAAGTGTCTGGGACACAATTGCGTATCGTATCGGCAATATTTGCTAAAAACTTTAGATAGGTTACAGGGTGCTTTGTTGCGGGCCGGCAACATCCCGGCAGTACTGTAGAAGTTCCGGCTATCCCGCCGATTCTATGAGGGAATTCTATCGTTCCTTTGCTCTGTGATAAGGCGCCGCCGAGATCGAAAAAGCCAGCCGCACGTCAGCATCAGCTTATGGCCGAGGGCCTTCCCAAGACAGGCCATCTCGCGCCGTCTTTAGAGCCTCGTCTAGGTCGTTGTCCATCCCTTTGCCGAGGGCGCGCACTTGGAAGACTTGTTCGCCATGGATGGTGCCAGCAATCTGGCAAGAAATCTCGACGAGGCGATAGGAAAATTCGGGCGACTTGGGAAAGATCTTTTGTTCGCAGGTAGCTGTGATTGTTCCTGTCGCATGCTCACTTGTCGCGGTGCTTTCTGCGACGTTAATTCCCGCTTCTTGCAGCAGTCGACTCATGCGGAAGCGCACGGCCGCAGCCTCAGCGTTGGCGCTAGCCAACCGAAAAGACTGACGACCTCTGGCAACTTCCACATCCCGATTCAGGTTGCGCCATGATGTCATATTCAAAGCTGCGCAGCCGCTCATGGCGCGGCATACGTCCCATTGACTGCTTAGGCTCTGGTGCCCGCCTAAGAATAAATCGGCACGACGACGGGTGTAAAAGCGATCTGCGGGTGTTGCCGCCGCGAGAAGCTCTCTGTGCAATTGGTCAGCTTCGGTCAACTGACTCTTGATTTGCTCCTCTTGCCATTGCAAAAAGGACCGCCGAGAAAGGGATATCACCACTTCATGCGCCCCGCCGGTGGACCGACAGCGGGCTTCGACCCGCAAATTGACAAGCTCTTCCGAAATCTTTGACGTGGCCTCGTAAAGCTGATCCCTCTCTCCTGAGACCGCGCGATCTTTGATCATTACATCCACGGAACTGCGAATCTGGCTGGCCAGGTCAGCCTTCGCCGCCAGCATGGCGTTGTTGTCGCTCGCCGACTGTCCGTAGCCGATGAAGCTGTCAGGCCGTTTCCCGAGCTTCTGCGCCATCTCGAAGCAGTCGTCATCGTGTTTTGTTGACCTGGTGTCACTTGCAGTGGTCGCGTCTGAATGTCTAGCGCTGACGCAATGGGTGCAGGCGAAGGCGAGGATGGCTATCCGTACAAATCCTGTGCGCATGAGGTTCCCTCGCCGCTGCTACGAAATGCTATTGCAACTGGTTGCGAATGATCTCGTCCGCCTCGCCCGAGCGTTTTTCTAGCTTGGCTTTGATTTCTTCAGAAACGCCATCCATGCGTGCGATGCTGCGCTGGAGCTGCTTTTTGTAAATGTCCATCGGCATTTTCGCCAAGACAAAGCATTCATAAATGGCCCCTTGATCGCCAGCGCGATTGACTTGCTGCCAAAAGCGTTCGCTGACTTCCAGCCCCGCGAGAGCCCCTTTGGCGGCGCTGACCGTGGTAACGTTTTGCATGCGTGAAGCTTCGCCTTCTGTGATGTTACCGGCATCCACCGCCTCTTCAATCACGGTGCTTAAAGCCTGGCCGATGGACTGGCGAATCTCGGTTTCGACCTTGGTGCGGGCAAACTGATAGCACAGATCCAGGTCGGTTCGCTTCTGCGTACTGTAGAACCCGACTCGATAGAGGTTGGACTTGCGCTCTTTTTCTTCGAGCTCCGCCTGAAATTCTTGGAAGCGTCCATCGATCGTCCAAAGGGGGCGATCGTCCACATCGCCAAGGCTGTTGGCGACCACCTCATCGATGTTCTTTGGCGTAGATGTACAGCCGCCCAATGCCGCCATGATGATGACACGTGCAAATCGAAGCATAGCTAAACCTCCCTGGAATGATCAGCCAAACGTTTCGTAAGTTTTCAATCCGGCGTGTGTCAGCAGCGCATCTGGATTCGGCTCACGCCCGCGGAAGGCCTTAAAGACCTCCATCGGATGCTGACTACCGCCCAAGGCCAGTACCGTATCGCGGAAGCGGCGACCGACCTTGGCAACTGCGTCTGCATTATCCAAGCCAACTTCTTCAAAAGCGCTAAATGCGTCCGCGCTCAGGACTTCTGCCCATTTGTAGCTGAAATATCCGGCTGCGTACCCGCCAGCAAAGATGTGTGTAAATGAACACAGGAAGCGGTCTTCTGGTATCGGTTGGGCTACCAAGCTGAATTTGGCAATGCGTCGATCGATGTCAAATGGGGTCTCCTGGCTATTCGGATCGTAGCGATGGTGCAACTCCATATCGGTCAAGGCGAAATGCAACTGGCGCAGCATTTGATAGGCTGTGCGATACGTTCGCGTCTTTGCTAGCTTTTCAAAAAGAGGATCGGGCAGCTTCTGGCCAGTTTGATAGTGCTTGGCGAACCCTTGCAACGTGGCCTGATGATAGCACCAGTTCTCCATGAACTGACTTGGCAGCTCCACGGCATCCCACTCGATGCCGTTGATGCCACTGGCTTCATAATAGTCCACCTGAGTCAACATATGCTGCAGGCCGTGGCCAAACTCGTGAAATAGAGTTTCGACATCACGAAAAGACAGCAGAGACGGGTGGCCAGAAACGGGCGGAGGAAAGTTACAAACAAGATAGGCGATCGGCTTTTGGACTCCTGTATCTCTGCGCCAGCGCACCATGCATTCATTCATCCAGGCGCCGCCGCGCTTATTCTCTGGGCGTGTGTAGGCGTCCAAAAAGAACGAGGCCATTGGGCGACCCTGTTCGTCGTCGATGGTGTAATACGTAACATCAGGATCCCAGACTGGTACAGAACCCGTAGCTTCTTTGATTTGAATACCAAAGATGCGGTGCACCAACTCGAACAAACCCTTGAGCACTGAGGGCAGCGCGAAATAGGGGCGAAGCTCTTCTTCCTTGAAGGAGAACTTCTCCTCCTGCAAACGCTCGGCCCAAAACGTCAGGTCCCACTGTTCCAGTCGTTCGATCCTCTCCCCTTTGCTATGGGCGAAGGTCAATAGCTCGGCGTCATCCTTCTGACCGCGTTCGTATGCCGAGTCGCGCAGATGTTTGAGTAGCGTTTCGACGGCATCGACAGTGCCGGCCATCTTGCGCGCGGTGCTCATGGCTGCGTACGTCTCGTAGCCAAGCAGTTTCGCTTTTTCCTGGCGCAGAGATAGTATCGTCTGTGTGAGCTGAGTATTATCAAACTCTCCCTGTGCCGCCTTGGTCATATAGGCTTTGTAGACTCTCTCGCGCAGTTGTCGCTGCCGGCAATGTTTCATAAAAGGGGTGTAGCTGGGTTGATCAAGGGTGACTCGCCAAGGGCCGTTCTCAGTTGTTCCGGCAACTTGTCCCTCTTTGAGATGGTGATTATAAGAATGCGACGCGAAGCTGAGAAAACTCTCCGGCATATCGCGCACATCCTCGGCGTTGGTGAGGATCATTTCCCAAGCCTTAGTGGCATCGAGAACATTATCCGCAAACTTGGTGCTGGTCTGCGACAACTCATTAGCAATCTCATTGAAGCGTTTGCGCGCGTTTCCAGTGAGTCCAATACCGTTCAACTCGGCTGCTTCGATGTTCTTTGTTACAATTCGCTGCTGGCCAGTGCTCAGCTCGGAAAAGTTAGCGCTTCCTTGCGCTTCTTTCATTTTGGCATATAGCTTCGGACTCTGGGCGATGCGGAGCGATAGATCCACCATTTTCGGTTGAACTTTTTGATACACATCGCGCAACGCGGGGCTATTGGCGACGCTCATCAAATGTCCAACGGGTGCCCAAACGCGATTTACCATTTCGGAAATCTGCTCCATGGGATGAAAGAGTCCCTCCCAAGAACTAGGCGCCGTCTCTTCCAAGTGCTCAACGGCGGCCGTGACCTCGCGAATAAGATGAGCGACGGCCGGCTCAACATGTTCGGCTTTGATGGCTGGGTAATTAGGAATGCCTTGATGGTTGAGTAAGGGATTGTCGGTCAGCTGCGTCATTTGCTCCCTTTCGTATGCCTAGGGCGGTGGAGTTTGAGAATCACTGTAACAAAATGCCGATGCTTCGCCTACTCGGGATGCTCTGTTGGTGAACGCGATGGGCGCGGTCCGAAAAGTGCGGTGCCGATGCGTAGACAATTGGAGCCGGCGGCGATCGCCAGCTCCATATCCGACGTCATGCCCAGCGATAACTGCCCCTGGCCGGCTTCTCGCGCACAGTCGGCTAGCTGGAGATAAAGAGGCGGAATATTTGGTAGCATGGCATCGGAAAACTCCTGCGGCGGAATCGACATCACGCCGCGCAAGCGCAGGTGCTGGCAGGTTTCCGTCAGCTGGGTCGCAAACGCGTGAACGTCCGCGAGGGGGATCCCGGACTTGCTGGCTTCGTCGCCTGCATTGATGGCGATCCAGACGGGGTAAGGAGCCTTGCCCAATTCCTGCACCTGCCGATCGATCAGCTGGGCGTGGCGCAAATCGCTGACGGTTTGAATTTCCGCAGCATGCTTTACCAGCAGAGGAATCTTATTGCTCTGTATGCGCCCGATGAAAACCCACTCCACGTCGGCTTCGGCCAGCTCCGTGGCTTTCTGGACGAGCTCTTGAACATAGTTTTCACCGAATCGACGTTGCCCCGCGGCGCAGGCAGCCAGGATTGCAGATGGCGGTTGGCCCTTGCTGACGGCTAGCAATTCAACCGCACGAACGGGCCTACGCCATTTCGCGCAAGCCGCAGCGATGCGGTCGCGTAGCTCTGTCAGCTGCTGTTTGACATTCTCGTGGTCGTGGTTGGATGCCGAAATCATACTATGGGCCGGGAGGCATCTCCCCATCGAGGGCTGGGCGATCTGTGCTCGAGTCACTGGCTTTCACGCCAGCCTTTGGCTGTCCTGGGGCTACGCCGGTCGCTACAACAGCTGCGGCACTTTGAGTGGGAGCACCCGGGGCGGGCATAGCCGCGCCCGGTCCTGCTGCAGAGCTGTTCGTAATCGGCATGGCTCCTGGTGCCGCAGTGCCAGCTGTCTGGGGATGCGGAAGAGCACGAACTGTCGCGTTGTGTGCCGGGTGCTTGCTGCCAGCCCATTTGCTGATCGGTAGGTACTCAGACTCTTCGCGGACATTGTAGTGTGGCGCCTCGATGAAGACATTGCCCTCTTCGTCGATGCGCAGTGTTACATTTTTCAGCAATTGATTGCGGGCAGATGAGATATCAGTTCCATTAAGAAAAAGGCTGCGCCCTGATAGCGCGGGTGCCTTGCTCTGTCCAGACACTAGCAAAGCCAATGAAAGCATGACGACGGTGCTGGCAAAGGAATTGCAAGATAGATGCAAGCGGGCCATGGACGGTTCTCCTGCGCTCGTCGATGTTTTGGTCGAGGTAGCGACCCAAATAGTAGGATAACATAGGCTGGCAAATGTTGCCGTCTATGCTACCGTGTTATGGACATTCGCGACCTTAGTTTCCTGCGTTCCAGCGATTGGGGAGAAAGCAAGTTATGCGTTATAGTTCTAGTGCCTCCTTTAGCTTGACTAAGTTGACGACCTGCCTGCTGCTGGCCTCGGCATTCGGCGCTTGCACCAAGGACTTCGAGGGGGAGTATTCCGATCCCGCCAAGGCCGAAATCGTCGATGATAAGTGGAACGAAACCGACGCCCGCAAGACGGCCGAGCATTTGATCAAATCGTGCCTTGAGCGCCCGTGGCTAAAAAACTACATGCGTGGACATAACAACACAAAGCCTGTCGTGATTGTTGACGATGTGGAGAATCGGACGGACGAGCACATTGATACCCGCGCCCTGACCGATTTTGTACAGAACGAGTTGATCAATTCCGGCGAAGTTCGGTTTGTGAATGCTGCCAAGCGCCAAAAAATCTTAGATGAAATCAAGTATCAAGCCAGTGGTGCGGTTGCCAAGGAGTCGCAAAAGCAATACGGCAAGCAAACCGGGGCAGACTTTATTTTGGCAGGCGCCATTTCGAGTAGCGTTCATAGTCAGGGTGAGTTGAAAACGGTGACCTACCAAACAACTCTTAACCTGACGAATTTGGAAACGGCCGAGATCGAGTGGAGTGAGAAGTACCTGATCAAGAAGCGATTCAAGCGATCAAAATCTGGTTGGTAAACCGTGTACCTGCGTGCCATGCGCGGCCTCGTTCAGAGGCCATTTTTTTACTGGATGTGTGGAGCGGCATTGCTTTTGGCCGGCTGTGCCTCCTATACGCAGGAAATGCGGCATGTGCAGTTTCTCTATCGATCGCGTTCCTACGATCAGGCTCTCAAAGAGCTTGAAGCCAGCAAAGTCAAAGATTCCGACAAAAATAGGCTACTTTATCTCTTAGAGAAAGCATCGATCCTCGATCGCATGGGCGATCGCGATCGCGCGCGCACGACCTTCATTGCCGCCGATAAGGTCGTCGATGAGCTTTTTACCGTTAGTATCAGTAAAACGGCCGCCTCGTATATCGTCAGCGACGACGTGACGGACTACGAAGGTGAAGACTACGAGAAGGTGGCGATTCACACATTCATGGCCCTTTCCTTTCTCGAAGAGGGCAACTTAGCGGCCGCACGGGTGCAGGCTCGGCGCATTAATACACGCTTGAATGAAATCAATCAGGCTTATGAGGAAGGCAAAAATCGCTATAGCGAGGACGCATTCGCTCGATATCTAGCGGGCATGATCTACGAGTCGCGCGAGGAATGGGACAGCGCCATTGTTGATTATTTAGCTGCGCTCAAGACTTACGAGGATCTCTACGCAAAGGAATTCTATACGAGTCCACCGGATCAGCTCGTCGTCTCGCTATTGAGACTCATGGAGCGACGAGGACGCAAGGCGCAGATGGCTCCCATCGCCAAGCGCTATCCTAAATTAGCAAAGCAAGCGGCCGAGGATCTGCAGAACGAGCGCGGGACTGGCGAAATCGCAGTGATTCACGAGGTCGGACACATTGCCAACAAAGAAGCCGGGGAGTTCATGATCCCCATTGGTAGCCAGATCATACGCATATCTTTCCCCTACATCAGCTACAACCAGCGTGGATTTGGCGCCACAGGTTTGAGCGTGAACAACGGTAAATTGGTGCGGGCAGAAACTGCGCAAGAGATGGATTCGATCGCAGCCAAGACGCTCGAGGATCGCCGTGCACGCATGGTTATCCGCCAAGGCGTCCGTTTGCTAGCCAAGGCGCAGCTGACCGAGCAAGCCCGGCAGCAATTCGGCATCCTGGGAGCCATAGCCGCTAACGCTTTTTCTGCCGCGACAGAAACCGCAGATACGCGTAGCTGGACGAGTCTGCCGTCTCAGTACAAGGTCAGTCGCGTCCGGGTGCCGGTCGGTAGGCACAGCATTGTCATCAAGACCAATGATCGAATCACGGAGACGCGAAGCGTCAACATGGCCGCCGGGCAGTTACTTCTGCTCCGCAGCTATTAATAAAGTCCAAATGCCGGTCCATGCAGCCAAAGATAGGCACTGAGCAGAACCAGGGCATTCCAAAACCATTTCGCGGAAAGCAAGGCAGTAACCCTCCGGGATCATATTTGATCCAGAGGGTGTTTTCGGTAGAAGCCTGAAAGGGTTTAGGCGAAAAGCCAAAGATAGCATGAATCTATATTTAAATCAGCCGGTTGCGCTTTTTTCTTGAGCGGCAGCCGGCGCCCTCCCGAGTCTAGCCTCGGTAAACTTGGTTATCCATGGTGTAGTGCAGGTCGCGGGTGGTGCGCATGGATGCAATACGACGCTCCGCCACCCGGTCCGATGCCAACTGCGTTGGAATCTTGGCGCGCTCGGCTTCCGCAAAGACGTTCAAGAGACGATCGAAGATACCGGTGGCCTGTCGTCGCGCTGCAGTTTCATTGTAGCCGCGAAGTTCGTGGTATACGTTGATCAACCCGCCTGCATTGATGACGTAATCAGGCGCGTACAGAATGTTGGCTTTCTGCAGTTGAGCGCCGTGCACATCTTCCTGAGCCAGCTGATTGTTGGCACCGCCAGCGACGATCGGAGTTCGTAATTCTGGAATCGTCTTGTCGTTCAGCACGGCACCCAACGCACAGGGTGCGTAAACGTCGACTTCCAACGAGTGAATGCGCTCAGGTGCAACGGCTTCTGCATGAAAGCGCTCAACGCAACGGCGCACTTTCGCTTCGTCGATATCAGATACAAAGAGTTTCGCACCTTCTGCGTGGAGTAGTTCGCCCAGGTGCTGACCGACGGCGCCGCAGCCCTGGATGGCGATGCGGATTCCACTCAAACTGTCTTTACCGAGGCGGTGTTTCACGGCTGCGCGAATGCCGCTGAATACGCCGAGAGCAGTGATTGGAGATGGATCACCCGATCCGCTGCGAATGCCCGTCACATAATTTGTTTCTTCCGAAACAAATTCCATGTCGTCGACGTTGATATTGACGTCTTCAGCAGTGATATAACGACCGCCCAAACCATTTACAAATCGGCCGAAGGTTCGGAAGAAGGCTTCCGACTTTAGTTTCTTGGGGTCGCCCATGATTACGGCTTTGCCGCCACCAAGATTCAAGCCGGTGACCGCGGCTTTATAGGTCATGCCGCGACTGAGGCGAAGTACGTCGCTCAGTGCTTCCTCTTCACTTGCGTAGTTCCAGAAGCGGCAGCCGCCCAATGCTGGGCCCAGGGTGGTATCGTGGATGGCAATAATCGCCTTCAGGCCGACCGTGTCGTCGTTGCAGAAAACAATCTGTTCGTGGCCCATTTTTCCCGCAAGTTCAAATACCCTCACGATGGTTCCCCTGTTCAAAGTGGTTACTGCGGCAGTCAGCTGTCCGCGTCTCAATATCGACTCGATTGAGTGGCAGGACGTTACCGGAATCGTTTGTAAATGGCAAGTAAACACCCGGACCTGTCAGCGCGGCATGTCGCCGCAATGACGACGGAAATACTTGCACCACGGGCCACTTATGATCAGCACTTCTCTTTCCGTGAAGGTGGTAGTATACAACCGCTGCATTCGGGCCTTGCGCCTCATTTTATTCACGAAATTCCCAGTTGCGGAGACGGGCCAACATGGCAGGTCAAACCTTTGATGTGATCGTGGTTGGCGGCGGGCATGCGGGCTGTGAGGCGGCTTTGGCTGCGGCTCGCATGGGTTGTCGGACGGTCTTGGTCAGTCAGTCCGTTGAACGCATCGCCGCGATGAGTTGCAACCCTGCCATCGGAGGAACCGCGAAAGGGCATCTGGTCAAGGAAATTGACGCGCTCGGTGGCGAGATGGGGCGCGCCATTGATGCCACGGGCATTCAGTTTCGCATCTTGAATGTGCGAAAGGGCCCGGCGATCTGGTCGTCGCGAGCGCAAGCGGACATGGATCTTTATCGCCGTTACATGAAGCATACTCTCGAGAAGACGCCGAATCTCGCTATTCGCCAGGATTCGGTTGAGGGCTTTTTGATTGAGCCGTCTGCTGGCGAAGGTGGTCGCGGCGTCATTCGAGGGGTGGAAACGCAGAATTTTGGACGCTTATTAGCACCATGCGTGGTGTTGACAAGCGGCACATTTCTTAACGGTTTGATTCATATCGGCCGCGAGCGCATCAGCGCTGGACGTGCTGGCGAGCCACCGTCGCTTGGATTAGCTGCATTTCTTCGCGATTTTGGTTTTCGCGTGGGGCGTTTGAAAACAGGCACAACTCCCCGGTTGGATGCGCGGACGATCGCGTGGGAGCAGTTGGAGCCGCAGCATTCCGATCCCGATATCATTCCCTTTAGTTTTCGTAATGACGCCATCACGCAACCGCTGATTCCGTGTTATCTGACGCGTACGACCGCCGAGACGCATGCCGTCATTCAAAATAACCTGTCTGAATCACCTTTATACAGTGGTCAGATAGTCGGCATGGGGCCGCGATACTGTCCGTCGATCGAAGATAAAGTGGTCAAATTTCCGGACAGAGATTCGCATCAGATCTTTCTTGAACCGCAAGGATATGACACTTGCGAAATTTATCCCAACGGCATCTCCACGTCCTTGCCACTCCGCGTGCAGCATGCGTTGGTGCGGACCATCCCAGGTTTGGAGCGTGCCGAAATCATCCGACCTGGCTATGCGATTGAGTACGATTTTGTCGATCCAACAGAGCTTGGCGCTTCATTAGAAACAAAGAAGGTTTCGGGGCTGTTCTTTGCCGGGCAAATAAACGGTACGACGGGATACGAAGAGGCCGCAGCGCAGGGAATCATGGCGGGAATCAACGCGGCCCGACAGGTGCAAGGACGCGACGCCGTGGTATTGAGTCGAACGCAAGCCTACATCGGCGTGCTGATCGATGATTTGGTCACCAAGGGCACGAATGAACCCTACCGCGTCTTTACCTCGCGGGCCGAGCATCGACTGTTCTTGCGCGAAGATAACGCGGATACGCGTTTGTCACCGATTGGTCACGAGATTGGGCTGTTACAGGATGTCGAATTCGCACGTTTTCGGCAGCGACAGGAATTGGTCGATGCGGCTCTGGCCTATGCTGATGCTGTTGGCATTGGTGATATTGACATGCCAGCGCACATTTTGGCTGCAGGCGACAATCGCGGTACGCGTCTGGCGTCGCTCTTACGGCGTCCGCAGGCAACCATGGAAGAGTTGGCGCCATTGGTGCCCGCTTGGTGCGCTTTGCCGAGGTCCGTCCAGCGCAAGGTCGAGATCGAAATTAAGTATGCCGGCTATATCGACCGGGAACGACGCGCCATGCGCGGTACGGAAATGCTGGATCGAGTTCGGATCCCTTCGGACATGTCCTTTCACAACTTGCCGGGTCTGAGTCGAGAAGTCGTTGAGAAGCTTCACCGGCATCGTCCCGAGAGTCTTGGTCAGGCGGCTCGGATTAGTGGCATCACCCCCGCTGCCGTCCAGTTACTCCAGATTTTCATTCGGCAGCGCGCCACGTTAGCTGGGAACGCTATGAATTAGCTGAGGTAATTCAGCAACCTTTGGTGTTTACCTAACCTCCGTATAAAAAATGGAAAATATACTTTTTTTTTCTTGATAGTTATGAGAATTGGGTTATAACTGGCCAGTCAGTCAAACATGTCAGACCGGCTAGGGGATGGGCCGAAATTGGGGGAAAAGCGCATGCAAGAATGGGCACAACAGAACGGCGTTGATCGACAGCAACCTTTTAATATAGCAGCGATTTTTACCGTTTTACTGAGCCTCATTGTGGTGGGCTGTGGCCGCCAGGGAATTGATGTTACCGACAGCGATCTATCGCACGACTTGAACCGGCCCACAAATGGGGACGCAGCCAGCAAGTGGTACGAAGTGAAGGATGCCGACCTAAGATCGGTCGTTTATCCCATGTACAGCATGTTTAACGGTGGTGGCGATATCGAGGTTCTCCCCAGCTCGAGCCCCATTTTGAAGCGTGTGCAGCACTGGCTAACCATTCTCGACAAGAACTTGCGCAAGCGTCACCCCGAGCAAATGGCCAACGTGCCAGCGCCGCGAGCGCAAGTCATTGTGCAATCCGATCCGAATGCTTTCGTGATGCCGATTCCTGTTTGCGTAGATGTCCCCGTTTGGATCGACACGACGCAAGAGTTGACGGAAGCGAATATGGCGTCCAGCTTGGCTTTCTCGGCGCAAGGCGCCGTCTTGGCTCCCTGGAACGGTCGAATCTGTGTTGATATTGAAGATGACGAGGCGTACATCCGCCAGTACGTCAAGGACTTCAATAAGCGCGACCTCGATTGCCAGCTTAGCCTGCGTGATGTCGATGGCACCTTGACCATGGTTGTCGGCGATGAATGCCCCAAAGAGCCACGCGTGCAGCTGGCTGCCGGCGGTGCTTCAGTTACCCTTTATCCAACCGCTAGTTTGGTCACTATCCAGTCCGGCATCCTCGATATCATGGATGAAGAGGCTTTTGTTTCTGTGCTGGGTCATGAGCTGGGTCATTACTATATGAGTCACCCCGATGTCTCAAACCCTGAGTCGTACGACTATTTCTATACGTCGCACGTTGAAAACCATGCGAGCAAGCCGGCTGCAGAGGAAGAAGCTGCTGCTTACGGTAAGGCAGCCATGGGCGTCAAAGTGGCAAACCGACGCTACCGCAAAGTTCCAGGTCAGAAATATCGTTCAGAACTTTACCTCTCGATGCTTGGAATGGTGCAGACGATCGCTGCCAAGCAAGAGTGTGATGCGGCGGATGAAGGCGATGCGGCTGTCGTTTGCAATCAAGCATGTGCCAAGCTTGCAGATACCACCAAATCGGCCTCGTTCAAGCAAACCATGGGCAAGTTTCCCTTTGCAAAGCTTTCAGATGCTGGCGTTAAGCTATACAAGGCTTTCGAGAACGACGTGGGAGCTTGTTTCAAAGGTGTCAAGGTGGGCGACGAGGGCGCTGAAGAGGGCAAGGCGATTTCGGCGTCCTCCTTTGGCTACCTGTTAAACATCGACCGCACTATCGCGAACCTGTGGAAGTATACAGAAATAGGCGATTCGCTTGTGGACACCCTAGCGTCTGCTGTGAGTTCGTTGGTCCGTGCTGAGAAGGAGCTTCTGAGCCCATTGCATGAGGCGCACAAACGTCGTCTGGGCTGGTACACTCCTGAGCAGGAGGCTGACGATCTAGCTGTAGAATGGATGGCGCAGATCGGCATCAAGCCACAGGCGGTGATCGACTCCGAATTTGCGTTGAGCAAGTTTATTGACAGCATGTACGCCGAAGCTGGTATCGAACGTTACCCTACTGAACTTTCGACCGCTGAGTGCATGCAGCTTTATAAGAACAAGTGGCGCGATGCGAATGGCAAGTACGTTTTTGTAGCGGTTGGTGACTATACTGACAACCACCACTCGTCGTGCTACCGTGCTTGGAATGCTGACCGAGAGATCGTCGCTCACAAGATTCAAGTTGCGGGCGTCGATAGCGCACCTGCTGGCGAATCATGGGCCGAGATTCAACAGGCGGCTCGTGACCTCTTGCTACCGAAAGAGGAGGATCTGAGTCTCTGGAACATCTTGTTTGGTTTCCAAGCGGAAGATGGGTATCAGTTTTCGGCTGATTGGCGTGACTCAGTAAAGTCTTGCCAGCTGTTTGATGGGGCGAAGTTGAAGTAATATCGAATCGACTCTGGTGTCTCGAGGGGCGGGTGCGAGCACCTGCCCTTTTTATTTATGCGTTCTCGTGAAAGATTCGGCCTGCCGCGATACCGTTTTCACCCAGCACGTCTTGGACGGCCTGCATCATGCCGCGTGGACCGCAGAGATAGTAGTCGGCGTCTGATTGCAGATATTGCCTCATATGCGCTGTGACCCGGCCAGAAACTTGACCGGCAATCAAGTCTTTCTCTACCGTGATGCAGAGCTGCAAGTGATTGGACTTGTGCAGTCCCTGGAGTTCGGCAGCATAAGGAACGGCCCTACCACTGCGACATCCATAGACGAGAACTGGTGTCTGGCTGAGAGGGGTGGTCAATGCTTGCTGCAGGATCGCTCGTAGCGGCGCAATGCCTGAGCCGCCGGCAATCATGATGATGGGCCTCGTCGTTGGACGCCAAGTGAACGAACCACGCGCGGGACTCAACTCAACTCTTGATCCAACGGCGAGTTGAGCTAGCGCCGCAATCGTTTGCGGGTTTTGGTCCATCTGCACGCAAAACTCGATGGTCTGATCGGCGCGCGGTGCCGAGGCTATGGAATAGTAATTGGTGATCGAGGTGGCGCCGTACTTCCAGGTGAGGGTTGTGTGCTGGCCAGCGCGATAGGGAAATTCGGCAGCTGCCTGCACCGTCAACTCACAGTACTGGCTTCCGATGAGCATCAGTCTTGTGACTTGCGCCGCGATGCGCTGGTTATTTTCCGCCTGATCCGCCATGCATTGAGCCTAGAAGGTTTTCCAGATGAGGTAAAGCTCGGAAAGTTTGGTGGCGATCGATCACGGCGCACGTGCGGTACAGCGCCCCGGGCTCTCCGATATATCGATCGTCAGCACGAAGGGATAGCGAAAGGATGCGGAACGGGGTTGGAATCGGCATCGAAACCTCACACCAGTCGGTGTTGCGACTATGACCGATGCCGGTTCGCCAAATGGCAGGTCGTTGATGGACGTCGGCGCGGTTCCTGTATAGTAACCATCATTGATAGATATGCGAACTTCAGGAGCGCCACGAACTTCGATCTTGACCGGCGCCCTGCGAACCCCGGCATCGCGCTCCAGAACAATACTGCGATGACTGACTTGTTCGCCCGCAGCACCGTTGATATTCAGTGTTTGCGAGCTATAGGTATCGCGCTGGATTGTCACTTGATGCAGCCCTGGATCCAAATTCGGAATGATAGTGGGTGTGTTTATATAGCGCCCTTTCGAAACGGGTTTGCCATCGATAGAGATACGCACTTGCTTGGGAATCGTCTCTAGCAACACGCTCATAGTTGTTGGCTTGGGGCGTTCCCGTTGTTGTGTGATGAGGACGCCAATAAGAATCACCATCAAAGCGGTGATGGCCCCCGGCAATAGCCAGCTGGTTCCGCTTTGATACGCTTGCCGATATGAAACAACGCTGCCACTGTCGCGGCGTCCCGTCGGCATGGCCGAGCCGTACGTTCGCTGAACTGGTCCCGTGCCTGTTCGGACCCCCATTCGCGAGTGGCCTGCGGCGATAGAAAAAGGTGAGCGTTGTGCATCTGCATCATCGAGTTCGATGGTCATCTTGGGTGAGGCAACCCCCGACTCGTGCGGAGCCGGCGCAGGGGAATTTGCGATCGCCTGTACGTCATGGACTTGCGAAAGCGGCGTGGCCGTCTGACTGCGAATGATATCTGGTACATCACTTTGACTCGTCAGCGTCTGCTTGATAGCAGTATCAGCTTCGTCGCGTTTCTTGGCCATCAGTTTGGTGATGAACGAGCCGAGTGTTGCCGCAGAAAAATCTGGATAGCGATGGTGCAGATATTTGCGCAAGTCTTTTTCAAAGTCGCGAGCTGACGGGTAGCGTTTCTTTCGATCGCGCGATAGGCCGCGATTCACGATTTTAAGGAGGCGCTCATCGACCTCGGGGTTTTCGGCACGAAGGTCAAAGGAAATTTCACAGGCTTGGACTTTGCGAATGGTATCGACTTCATTCTTGCCAGCAAAGAGTCGGCGCATGGCCAGCATTTCCCAGAGCACGATAGCCAGACTGAAAACGTCCGAGCGGGCGTCTAAATCTTTGGCCGTGACCTGCTCGGGACTCATGTAGGAATACTTGCCCTTGACGATGCCTGGCTTCGTTTCGGTCTGTTTGCCATCGGCATCGGCGATACCGAAATCTGTGATCTTCACCTCGCCTTCAAAGCTGACCAGAATGTTTTGTGGGGATACGTCCCGGTGGACAATTCCAAGATGCTGCCTGGTAAGCTCATCGACCTTGGTGTGGGCGTAGTGCAAGCCTCTTGCTGCCTCAGCGGCCACATAGATCGCCATTGGGACACTTAGCCGAGAATTGGTTTTTTCGCATGCGGCTAGCATGGAGCGCAAGTCTGCCCCGTTGACGTATTCCATGATGATGGCATACGCGCCATTCACTTCTTGAAAGTCGTAGACTTGAACAATGTTAGCGTGTTGTAGTCGCATACAGATATGGGCTTCATCGCGAAACATCCGCACAAACTCTTTGTCTTCGTTGTAATGCGGTAGGATACGTTTGATGGCGCAGAGTCGCTCAAAGCGATCTCCTCCCACGGCCTTGCCGAGAAAAATCTCGGCCATGCCGCCGCGGGCAATGAGCCCTCCTAACATGTAGCCTGACTGACCCTTCATGCTCGTCCTATCCCTGGGCAAGCGCCTTTTACGCCACTCATGTTTTCGGCGGATTTGTGAAAAGAATGAAGGTGGTTAGCGCAAATTTGTGGCACTCGCCAGCTATCTGACTCGAGTTGCTGAAAGAAGTCGGGATCTCGCCGAATTTCTTGACGAAAGCCTGGCTGAATGCTAAAAAGATAAGTTTAATCAATAAGTTTCAGGGGTTTATGGTTAGGGGTCGATTCATAACGATCGAAGGCGGCGAAGGAGTTGGCAAGTCATCCTTCTCCCGCGCATTGGTCGACTCCCTACGCTCGCAAGGACAGGATGTCGTGCAGACCCGTGAGCCGGGGGGGACGCCGGTAGCGGATCAGATTCGTTCTATTTTTGTTTCGCCACCGAATGACGAGTTGCTAACGCCAGGCGCCGAACTATGCTTAGTGTCCGCAGCGCGTGCTCAACATGTTGAGCACGTTGTGCGACCGGCGTTGCAGCGAGGAGCGTGGGTTGTCTGCGACCGATATGCGGACTCCACGCGGGTCTACCAGGGTTTGCTAGGTAGGGTGCCGACGGAAACCTTAGAAGCAGTCATTCGATTCACTACGGGTGAGCTGATGCCGGATTTGACCTTCGTGTTGGATTGCGACGTCAGCATTTCGTTGGCGCGCTTAAAACGGCGATTGCCGGGTCAGGATCAGTCTGATGTGAGTCGCTTTGATTTAGCGACAGTGCAGACGCATGAGCGATTACGCCAGGCTTTTCAACTGCTGGCTGAGTTATATCCGCAACGCGTCATGTTAATCGATGCCTCGGGTTCTACCCAAGATGCGGTCCATTGCGCTTTGGCGTGCCTTAGGGAACGATGGTCATGAGCAAGTCGCCGCGCAAGCGTCGCAGTGCAAGCGCGACAAATACCCCCGCTACCAGCGTTCCATCTTTGGATTGGACGCAAATGATTGGCCAGCAAGCGCCACAAGCAGCGATGCTTCAAGCGTTTCAGCGCCAGCGCCTGCCGCAAGTCCTGCTGCTGGAGGGGCGCGTCGGTATTGGCAAGCGACGGTTGGCTGCCTATGCAGCGGCCTTATGGCTGTGTCAAGAGCGGCGCGCCTGCGGCACCTGTGGCGCCTGTCGGGCATGTATGAATCTTTCGCATCCGGAAATTCTTTGGATCGAACCCGAAGATGGTGTCGCGATCTCTATCAGTAGCGTCGATCTCTTGTTGGAGCATCTGTCTTTTAGTCCCGAGCAACGTGGTTCGGCTGGAGCTACTGCGCGCGTGGCGGTGCTGACCGATATCGATGGTCTGACGGTGCAAGCGGCGAACCGCCTGCTAAAGACGTTGGAGGAGCCATCACCCCATGCTTTCGTCGTGTTGACCACGGCACGCCCGCGCCGTTTATTGCCGACGATACTATCGCGAACCGTTCGATGGCGGGTGGCACCCCCCAAGCTCGAAGAGAGTCTGGCCTGGCTGCAACAGCAGCCGGGGGTTGTGCGCGATCCTGACGGGTTGAAGCAGCTTCTGCGCCGTTGCGCTTTATCGCCAGGCATGGCGTGGCGCCGCCTGCAGTCAGATGCAAGCCTTACTCTTGATGCGGAGTCTTTTCAACAACTCCTGGGTGCGAATGCGGCGGACGCCGTGCGCCTCGGAGCCCAGCTGGCCAAAGGCAGCGGGGTATCAGCTGCCAGCATTGCCGAACACTACGAAATCGTGCTTAATGAATATTATCGAGGGTTGTTGACGGCAGGGCGACTTGTCCCCGGTGCACTCAATCCATTGTCTCTCGCCAAGCGACGTCAGCTTTTGTCGGCTGTGCATCGCGGAGCTGGACATAAAAAGATCGCTTTGAACAATCAAATGACCGCTGAATCACTGGGGCTTTTGGCGCCTGACTCGGTTGGTTAAGAGGAATTACGGATGGATTTGGTGAATGTGGTTGGGGTGCAGTTTCGACGCGCGGGAAAAATCTATGACTTTGCGGCAGGTGAGCAGCCGTTGCGTGTTGGGGATGACGTGGTCGTGGACACCGACCGGGGACTGAGTTTAGCCAAGGTCGCCCGTTTACGCTTTGTGGATCGCGGCGTCTACAAGGACGGGGGGTTGAAGCCCATCGTTCGCAAAGCATCCCATAAGGACCTGGAGGTGGCCGGGAAGCTTTCAGCGGAACAGGCTGAGCAATTTGCTCGCGATCGGGTGTCGCAGTTAAGTCTCGACATGAGAATCATGAAGGCCGAGGTTCAGTTCTCGGGCAACAAGGCTATCATCTACTTTTCGGCACCTGGGCGTGTCGACTTTCGCGACCTCGTCAAGGACTTGGCAGGTGGATTGAAAACGCGCGTTGAACTGAAGCAGGTGGGCGCGCGCGATGAGGCGAAGCTGATCGGTGGCATCGGCATTTGCGGGCGGGAGTTTTGCTGCTCCAGCTTTTTGCGCGAGTTTGTTCCGGTTTCCATCAAGATGGCCAAGAACCAAAATTTAGCACTTAATCCCACCAAAATATCTGGTGGCTGTGGTCGATTGTTGTGTTGTCTGACTTATGAAGACGAAACTTACAAGTATCTCGCCAAGCAGATGCCACCGCGCGGAACACGGGCACGCGTGGTTGCCGACGATGTATTTGGCGATGTCTTGAAGTCCGACGTCATCAATCAGATGGTACTATTGGAGATGGACGACGGTCGACAGATGGCCGTGAAGATCAAAGACATTGAGATCGTGGAAAAAGGCAGCGGCCAAGAGGCCGGCGATGATTGGGGCGAGGATTTGGATTTGGATGATTTGTCCGCATTAGCGGAAGGCGATCGCCGCCCATCATCCCGTCCGGAAGGGCAGGGCGAGCGTAGCGGGCAGGGTGGTGGCAATCCACCATCCCGCGGACGTGAGCCACGCCGAGACGGTGGCCCCTCGCGTGGGCAAGAGCCACGCCGAGACGGCGGCCCCTCGCGCGGACAAGAGCCACGCCGAGACGGCGGCCCCTCGCGTGGGCAAGAGCCACGCCGAGACGGTGGCCCCTCGCGCGGACAAGAGCCACGCCGAGACGGCAACCCACAACCGCCGCGCAGCTCCGAGCCGAGACCGGAAGCTGGAACTCCTCAAGCGCCGGCGGCGGCAGACGAAGGTGGCCAACCGAGGGGCACTGATGAGCAGGGTGGACGCCGCAGTGGACGAGGGCGTCGCGGCGGGCGTCGCAATCGAAATAAGAACCGAAAACAGGAATAGGTCGGCAACCATTGCCTGGTTATTGGCGCCAGTCATCGCGGCATTGATAATGGAAGCATGTACATCACCCACACGAGGGATAGTGTTATCCCTGCGACAGGAGTGCCCATGCGACCAGAGCTGCGACGAATTTCCGGTGGAATTTTAATCATCTGCTCGGCCATTGTGGGGTCGGGTTGCAGCCAACTCGAAGACGAAGATCCTAGTGCTGAAAAGCCTACGACCAGCTCGGGCGGCGTTATCTTCAGTCCTAGCGACTTTCGCTATAACCCCAAAGTTCCTTCTGTATCCGAAGAGCAGGTTAACGAGCGCATGCTCCAGTCGGCTGATTTTCTGTTTCTAACAATGCCGACGGCCAGCCGCGCCGCCATGGGCCAAGTGCAGGTGCGCTCCTTGTGGAATCAGTCCCTATTTAAGGATGATAGGATCCGCACTCAGCGCGATCAGCGGCAAGGCAACTGCGCCGCCAAGGTTGATCGCACACAGTACATGGCGCAGGGGAATTACCTGCAGCTCGACATCGTTCAGGATAATTCTCGTTGCGCGGAGTTTGATCCAGCAGTCCATACCCATAAGGTCCTGACAGCGCACTATCGTATCAGCTGCTCCGATACCGACTTATCGGTCCTGAACGGAGAGAGCGCGGCAGCCATCGCCTCTCTGAGTCTGTGCCCGACGGATCGAGAATTTGGGCAGATGTCGCAGATCAAGCTGGTGGCTTCCCGGGGCGGTGCTCAAGTGATCATCAGCCTTGGATATATGACGGATGAAAACGGAATTTGTCGCAACCTGCAGAACGGCGACGAAGTCACAGCGCAAGCCTGTGGGCAGTACTATTCAGTGATCCAGTCAAACGGCACGGTTAAGTACCTGACACAAATCGATGTGCTGAAAGCAAGTGAGCGCCAAGGTGTGCTGGGCGAATATTTCTATCGCAGCGGCGACGTTTCCATGCAAGTGAATCAGTGGAATGGTAGCCTGACGTATCACGAGGCGTTGTCAGCAACTGGCCAAGCCGACTTTCCGACCTATCAGCTCAGTTCCGGCGCGGTCACGATGAGTGGCGAATATCCTCCGCTGCCAGAAGAAGAAGGCAACGAAACCATGCCGGAAGAAGAAGAGACGGGAACCGAAGAGACCCCCGCACCCGGCCCGACGAATTCCCCTGTCCCGCCGAAACCACAGTTTCCCTGAGTAGAATTGCCGGTAACGAATCGGCGCTGTGGCACCTCCTGCAGCATCGATTCGCGCTTGGCAGCTAGCTGACCGCAGGCTGCCGATACCTCGCCCCCCCGACTGTAGCGCACCGGTGCCGCAATCGACCGCTGCGCCAAAAATTCCTGAAATCGGCGAATTTCATCATCACTGGGTCGCTGATAGGGCAGGCCAGGATGGGCATTGAATGGAATCAAGTTCACCTTACAGCGCAGCCCTTGTAGGAAGCGGACGAGATCACGCGCATGTGCTTCGCCGCTATTCATATCCTTGATCAAAATGTATTCGATGGTGATTTTGCGACCGCTGTCTTGCTGATACGATTGCATGGCAGCCTTCAATTCCGTCAGCGGGTAGCGCCGATTGATTGGCATCAGCTGCTGGCGCAACGTGTCGGTGGCCGCGTGAAGAGAAACGGCGAGGCTCGCACGCGTATCGTGCGCTAGCTGCGCCAGCTTTGGTGCGATGCCCGAAGTCGAGATGGTGACGTGCCGCGCCGAAAGACCAAAAAATTCAGGCTCGATGAGTCGATTGCAGGCGTTGACGGCGTGTTCGTAGTTATCGAGTGGCTCACCCATTCCCATAAAGACCACGTTGCTGACGCGCAATCCTTCGCCGGCGACAATATTCTCCGCGACGGCATACTGCCCTAGGATCTCGGCCGCCGTGAGGTGCCGGAAAAATCCCAGCTTGCCGGTCTGGCAAAAAGAGCACGCCAACTTGCAGCCCACCTGCGACGACAAGCAAAGGGTCACGCGGTTTTCATAGCGCATGATGACCGCTTCGAAGTATTGATTGCGTGCGCCAAGAAAGAGGAGCTTGGTTGTGCCATCACGGCTATCGAGGCGCTGGTCGATGGTTGGCAGGTCCCAATTCAGACTCTCGGCCAGTTGTTGCCGCGTTCCACGAGATAAGTTAGTCATACTTTCGGGCGAAAAGACTCGCTTTTGCCAGATCCACTCGTAGATCTGTTGGCTACGAAACCTGGGTAGACCCGTGCCGGCAACCCAAGTGTCCCAGGCGGTGCGATCCATGTCCAAGAAGTGAGCCTTTGGCGAATTCATGAGAAGCCTTAGAAAAATTAAAATAGACAGTGGCTTATATTAAAATTCAATGTCGGGGTCAAGGCGGGGTCCAAAACGTGTTAAGTGCCGAAATTGTCAGTGATATTGAGAAGAAAGTGCGCGGCTGGGTCACGGAGATCGTGGTGGGCCTGAACCTATGCCCGTTTGCGGCTCCGGTTCTCAAGGGGGAACGCCTGCGCATCGTCGTCTTGACGGGGGGGGATGAAGTCGCCGTTCGGCACACGCTGCATTCCGAGCTCAAGCGACTGACAGACGCCGACTCTGCGTCTCAGGTAACGACACTGGTGGTGCTGGCTGATGGCTGGTTGGACTTCGAGGATTATCTTGGTTTAGCAGAACAGATGGAAGTGGATTTGGTGCAGGGTGGGTGGGAAGGCGTGTTTCAGATTGCAACCTTTCATCCAAGTTATCGTTTTGCCGACTCGCCCGCTGACGATCTTGGTAATTTTACGAACCGGGCCCCTTATCCTCTCTTTCATTTGATCCGCGAGGATGATGTGAGTCGGGCCGTGGACACCTATCCGGATGTGGATGGAATTCCTGGACGCAATGTGGAGCTATTGCGACGTCTGGGTGCGGTGGAACTACGTCGACGTCTGGAACCGTTTCTGGATGTCAGGTTTTTACCTTGAATGCGGCACGCCGCTTTGCTGTCCGCCACGCTCCTAGGCGGGCTGGATCGAGTTCCAGACACCAACGACTCCATCGACAATGGACTGGACGGCAATCGCGGTCAGAATGATCGCCATAACTCGCGTCAAAAGATTCAATCCCGTTTTGCCCAAAACGCGAAACAGGAACGGTGCTAACTTCAGTACCAAAAACGACGCCAGCATGGCGACGATGACGGCAAGCACCAGGCCGATTATCTTTGGCGGCTGTCCCTGCGCTCGCGCAGAGAACAGTACCACCGTCGAAATGGCACCGGGACCGGCTAGTAACGGCGTCGCCAATGGAAAGATACTCACGTCATCACGTTCCAAAGACTCAGCACGTTCATCCGCCTGGACGCGATCGCGCTTTGAGTTGAGCTGGTTGATGCCTAGGATCAGGAGCAGCAAGCCACCTGCAATTTTAAAGGCAGGTAGCGTGATGCCAAAGACATTAAATATCGACATGCCGCTGATGGCAAAGACCAGTAACATGCCTGTGGCGACGATGGTGGCTTTACGGCGGATGATCGAAAGATCTTGATCGGAGAAACGACCCGAGAAACCCAGATAAACCGGGATCACGGCGAAGGGATCGACGATAACAAAAATGGCGATAAAGCTGGCCACAAAGTGATCGAGAAACGCCGCCAAGGTAAATCCTCCTTAGGACATCTGAGTCGACGATTGGCGTAAAGCATCTGCCACGGCTCGCACGCGTTCGCGCTCAACAGCGCCAAAGATCTTACCGCCGTGTTTGAAACCCGTCCCGATAATGAATCCATCCGCCACGCGCGAAAGCGTCGAGATATTTTGCGAGGTGACACCGCTGCCGATCAGCACGGGATGTTTACGCGAGCCACTGCGTACCTGCTCCAAGGCCTTCAAATCCACTTCCATGCCCGTCGCCAGGCCGGATACGATTACCGCATCGGCGCCACCGCGCTCGACCATTTCTTGGGTTTCTTCTTTCAGCCCACGCGGTGCCAACGGAGCCGAGTGTTTGACCGCGACGTCACCGATGACGGCGATGTGGTCCGCTTGCAAGAGGCGGCGCTCGCGCAAAAGGGTGTGAGCTTGACCGGTAATGACTCCCTGGTCAGTGACGCGTGATCCGGAGAGGATATTCACGCGAATGAAATCGGCACCACTGGCGACGGCAATGGCCAGTGCTGACTCGGCATCATTTCGCAGTACATTGATGCCGAGAGGAAAGCCATAACGTTGTTTAATCTTCAGTGCTAGGCGCGTCATGATGGTCGAAACGTACGTGGGGACACGATCGGGGTAAAAAGGCGAGTCGCCAAAGTTTTCCAGCAGCAACCCGTGGCATCCACCTTTGATCAAGGCATCAGCATCTTTTAGACAGAAAGATTCGATGTCGGCCAACGTTGAATGGTAACGGGGTGCACCCGGAAGCGGCGGCAAGTGCAGCATGCCAATGATGGGTTTGGGTGTTGAAAAACGATCGGCCCAAGCGCGGTGTTGCACCATAACATCTCCCGTATTCCTATCTCTACATCCTATCCTGAATCCATCGGAAATTCTCCCCCCGAGGGGGGAGATATGCGGGAGGAGTAATTTGCGAAAAGATCCAAAAAGTTCACGGTGCCATGGGGATCCGGCACGGCTCAATCTGCTCCAACTCGTATGGGGCCACCACCTGGCGTAGACTTGGCACATAGTCACAACGGTCCGGGTGCTCTGTATGGTAGTTGGCGGTCACATGTTGCTCGATTTCAGAGAAGGGCAAGAATGGTGCGCTGCTAGCGATGTCGACTCGGTATGTCGCGTATCCGAGGGACTCGGCAGCCAGTAATTCAATGGCCTCCTCACCTTGGAAGAGTGCTCTGCCGGGACAGGCAACTTCCAGGGCCGACAAGAACATGTAGCCATGAGGTTTGGCGAGTGCATCACTCGGGGGCAGGATGACCATATCCGCTAGCGACCAGTCAAACTCAGTTTCATCCTGCCAAACTTTGCGCAGAAAGGCCTGCAGGGCCGTAAAGCGAGTTTGACAGCTGCTACCAAAATTTTCCGGAATATTGACGATCAAGCCGATGCGGTAGTTTTGCTGCCGCAAGTGCTGCAGATAGTCGCGCGCACCGGTTGCGTAGTGGACATGGCTCCAATCGCGCGTGTCGACGATGACATTGCCAAGATCAAAAAAAACCCAGGTGGGTGCCTGGCTCGACTCGCCCTCTTGGGCAATGGCGGGCACGGAATGGAATACCCAGAGCAGAACCCACAGCGACAGAAAAGTATTCAGATGTGGTTTCAAGTGGAGGCTCCTTCGCGGCGCAGTAACGGGGCGGCCATGGCGATGCCGCTGCGCTGGCGGAATCGCAGGATGACATAGGGTAAGGAAGTCACGACAAAAATCAGCAGCCCACTCCTCAGTAGCACGTCCGCATGCTGTCCCGAGGCAATCATCGGGCCCATCGGTGCTAGCAGAATAGCGCAGGTCAAGCGATCCATGATGCTACCAATGGACATTAAGGTTGCGCGATACTCAGGATGAGCAATATGACGATTCAGCAAGTCAATTTGTACCGGTGCTGCCAGGCCCACACAAAGAGAAAATACGGACAGGACACCAATCGTCAAAGGAGCGCTGGCGGTCGCCAGCGCCAGGAAGCTCACGACCATGATGATGGTCAACAGCCAAACAGTTGTGATGCCCTGCCAGCGACGGGCGACGAAACCGGTCCAACGGTTGCCTGCCGCCTCGACGATGGTGATGAAAGCCATGACCGTGCCAAACGTAGCGACATCAAAGCCGCGAGCGCTAAGCAGCGGTTGATACATATTCACCAACAGAACGCGCATGGCGACAAAGATGCCGATTCCTTGGATCATCACCAGCAAAAGATCTGGTGAGTTTCTTAAGGCGCGCAATGCCGAAACTGCGTCGTTCCAAGCCATGGCGCGGTGGCGTATCGGCTTGGCATCAGTTTGTCGCAGGCCATAGGGAACAAGCTTTGGCATGTGATAGACGACGATGGCAGCAATGCAGGCGTTGACTACCGTTAAGCTGTATGGCAACAAGGCATCGAGGCTCACCAAATAGCCGACGGATCCCCAGCCGACGACGCGAGCCAACAAAGAGTAAGATCGCGCCTTGCCCTCGATTTCACGATAAATGTGCGCCCTATCGAGCGAAGATAGATATTCAAAAAGATAAGCGCTCGCGGCGCCCGATATCAGGGCGCGTGCGCTGGCGATAAGCAAGAAGTGCGTCATAAAGCCGACGTAGCTCGACGAGACCAGGGGTGCTGCATTGGCTAGGACGAGGGCGATACTGCCGTACAGCATGCTGGTGCGGTGGCCAAAGCGATCCGACAGGTAACCCGTAGGGATTTCTAAAAAAGAAAACACCACATAGTAGACGCTTTGAATGGCGAAGATTTCCGTATCCGAAAGTCCCGACAATTTTTGCAGTTGGTAAAATACTGGCACCCACAGCAACAACTGAAAGAAGATGCTAAAGGCGTAATACTTGCGAATGGTGCGCGGCGCATCACTCATAAGGCATAAGGCCGCAGTTGCAATAGGTAGATATCGTTGCCACGCGCAGCCCATTCTATGTCTGCCGGCGTACTAAACGTATAGTCTTGCGCAAAGTGGGATTGCAAGAGGCGACCCGCGATCGCCAAGTCTTGTAGGACACGCTTTTGGGGCTTGTCGAGGTCCTGTTTTTGGCTACCGAGCGAAATGGTGCGCCCGCCGCCTTCCACCGTATTGTAGAGATATTGGTAGGGTAGGTCGCTCCCATCGACCACTGCATTCACGGAGCGGGTCGAAGCATTGATATATACGTTGCGAAAGTCGTGCGTCTGATTCATGGGATTGGTGGTCACCATGACTCCGCCCATATCTGCAGTCACCTCTTCTTGAACGATGACTCCCATGTAGCTATCATCGAGGGAAATGCCTACCTGGTGGCGAAGGCGCACGCTGCGCGGTGACACTAGAGAGCTCCAAACCTCTTTGATGCTGTCAAAAATTTTCTCGGCGGTCGTCACGTGATTTATGGATTCATAAATACCGGCGGCAGAGAAGTTGGGCAGATCCTCGGCGTTGGAGGAGCTACGCACCACAAAGCTGGAAATGCCGCTCAGATGCATGGCCATTTGCTCGTCGATGGCGTCGCGAATGCGGTCAGGGACACGGGTCTGACGGATGAGTGTTTGCAACTCCACGCAGAGTGAGTCGACTTCACTCGCATTGAGAACAAGCGCCATTTTCAATTTGCCGATAGCCTGTTGAATGCGCGGTGAGGCTTCGAGAAACTCCTGCTGTAAGGCAAAGGGAATGGCAATCCCACGTGGAATAATCAACCGCGACTCGATAAACTGGCAAGCTGCCGCTTGTAAGTCTCCGCCTTCGGGCACGGCGAAGTATTCGCGCAAATAGCACAGCAGATTGGCCCGTGGTGGGCGCGGAATCCGGTAGAAGCCAAGCAATCTTTGAGAGCCATGCTGCAAGACATGCCGCAACTCCCCCAGGTTCGCCGCCTTTGTGCCATACTTGCAGCGATCGCTAATCCGCAAGTCTTCGAGAGGGGCTACCAGCACATTCGTGGTTGCCGGCTCCTCCAGCCTGATACGTTGTATGCTCCATGCGGGGCGTGCAAAGTCTTCTGGCGTTGGTTCCATGGGATCCAACTGTAAGCGGCCGGCTTTGGCATCAACTCGATAAATCACCCAACGTCGATCGAGTTCGCGTTGCCGTATGTCTTCGATGGCGCCGAGCTGCACGGCATTGGGAATTTGCCAGCCGCAGGCCAAGACGTTCGTGTGCGAGAGCGGGGTTGTGTGCTCGGCATTGATTAAGCCAGCGACCCGCGGAATCTCGTCAGGGACACGGCGCATGACGATGATATCGTACCATTCTAGCGTCGATGCTTGCTGGCGAAAGTCTGCCAGCGAATCAAACACCCGCAGCCGACCGCGGGCCTCTCCGCCATTTAGTGCGACAAAGTCGGACGACGCAAAGAGTTCGTGATTGTAGATACGTGGCAAGTCGACGGTTGGAATCTCGGCAACGATCGATTCCTGCTCATGGTTGGCAGGTTTGAAAAATAGAGGCGCAGCTTGGTCGAGATTGCGGCTGACGACACCATAAAACTGGCGCAGCATGGCCTGATTCATATTATCAATTTCAACGGTCTCAAGGGCAAAGAATGATTCGGGACCACGCAGATGATAAGAAAGGATGCCAAGATAGAACTGCCGATCGGGCGCCAGATACACTTGCCGGTTAAATTCGTCGATCGATTTGCGAATAACTTCGCGTGGCTGTCCCAAGATCACTTCCGCAATGTAGTCAGCGTGAAAGCTATATTGGGAGTTGTTAATGAAGTGAATGCGCTGAGTGGCTCGTTCGACCACAACCTTGACGAATGGATATCCACCCATGACACCAGAGAGTTGGTGAAACGCTTGCAGAGAGAGGCGCTCGCCGATAACTGCTGCCGTGAGGGCGCCACTGGCCGACTTGGGCTGGGAAAGAAAAACTTTTCTTTCTGAATTCGCGGCGCTGTGCACTTGATCAAGCATGGGCCCTCGCCTTAGAAGTTGCGGGGCCTTTTATTTGGATTCTATGCGCATTTCAATAGAAATGTTGATTTGGTTCTATTGCATCCATTGTCTACTAGAAAATGCGACCGCAATTTAACGGGGGGCGGATCAGGCCGCATCGCTGTGCCGCAGCCGCCATCTCGTCCGGGGTGGCGGGTCTAACATCCTGAACACGTAGCGTAAATTGTGTGGCGCTCAGGGGCGAGACTTGCCCTTCCACCACATAGACGATAGCCTGACTGACCCAGGCGTTTTCCCGGCCATAAAGCCGGACGGTTAGTGGTTCGCGCTTCTGGAACTGTCCCCACGCATCCTTCAAGCCAACGGCCGTCCACAGTCTCAGGTCGGTACCGGTTCCGGCGTCCGGAAAGTCCACGAACTCCCAATACTGCACCGCTAGGGGCGTGAAGGCCAGCAGTTGGTCGTTGCTACCTAGGCCCAAAGCCTCAACAGCATGTTGCCGGACGAGCTCGGGGGGACCTGGAAGCATGGGGCAATTGGTGGCCAGGTCGAAATGAATCATGGCCGGAGCATAAGTCTTACCATCGACGCGTACTCGACCCGACCCACCTGTACACGGTATTCCCATGGCCATCCAAGGTGATCCGCGCTCGAATCCGCGATGACCATCGCGCGTCACACAGGGCTTGACGATATTGGTGACTAAGAATCCCTTATCCTTGAGGAAGAATGGAGGGCGGCCTTGGACGCGCAGCACATGACATGGATCGCCCCCGGTGCTACTCGTATCGGTAGTAGCCGCTCGGAGCTCGTCTGCCGATTCTCGTTCCGGCTCTGGCTTTTGAATAGCGGATGTCGGAATCTCGATAGCTGGTGCTGCGGCTTTCGAGCGTCCAGGGGTAACCGGAACTTCCGTGGATTTATGGCCAAAGACGCAACCGTTAAGGACAAAACAGCACCATAACGAGCAGAAGGTCCGATTTATCGGCATGGAGAGCGATCCTTTGTGACTTCAGAACAGAGCTGCGATCAGCTTGCATGCTACCAAAAAAATTGAAGCGAGGACTAATAGCTTTTGCCAGACCGGAGGCGCATCATCTTCTTTAACGACGGCGGCTGGCTCGAAGCTGCTCCTCGCGCGCCAATCTTGCCAGCAGAGCTCGGACCCCGGGTGAATGTCGCAGGCGCCACAGAACTTCTTCTTTCAACGTCCGCGCAAATTGCAATGGTGGTACGGCATAGATTCCCATCTCGACCATCTCACTTTCAATGATCGGAATGATTTCCATCGGGTCAACGCGCCAATCTTGAATGAGGAGTTTGACACGCTGGTCTTCAAAGAAGTCGACGAGAAACTCACGAATCGTAGTGGCTTCGACGTCCATCGTTAGTCCTGCAACAACGGTTCCGATCCTGTGGCCGCCATGCACGGCAGGTTGCAATTCGGCAACTGGCCATGAAACTTGAGTGGTGGCGGCCAAGAGGGCAGTTATTTTTCGCCAATATCATTGCCAATTTCCGGAGTTTCCGATTCTTTGCTAAATAGCCAGAAGTCGACGATCTTCATTAGGTTAAAGAGCCCGGCAATCGCGAAGCCGATAACCACAGGCTCGAACCAAATCAGGACATTGGGCGCACGCAGCCAGCGAGTCGGATTGTCCGTTGGGACGACGCGCCCGAGGCCGACCAGCCGGTGCCAGTCGAGAAAGTCGAGCGCGACGGCACCCAAGATAACCAACAACAAAGAAATCAGCAGGATCCACGCGACTTCAAAGAAACAAAGAATGCCGTCTGAAGGCGACTGTAAAGCGCATATTGCGATCACCAGCAGCGAGGCTGCAAAATGGAAGTCGATGGGGCGGACTAATAGCTGCCACTGATGCTGGAACCATGTGCCAATGTGCAAGTCGCCGATACTTGGAGCACCCACTCCGTACCAGAAGATATAAGCCAACGCGCCGACTCCGAGCGCGGCCAAGAGCTGTGCAGTGACCACACGAAACCAGCGTCGATTCTGAAAGATCCACAAGGCAAACGGCAAGCGAATGGTGCGAAACAAACCGCCGCGCGAAACGTGGGTGGGGTCAGTTGTGTCGCTGGTCATCATGGGTAACGAGTCCAGGCGAAAGGCTCGTCGGATAAAAGCGATCACTTCACCGCCCAGTTCGTCAATCCCCTCCATTTTCACTCTCGGTGTAGGTTTGCGCCGCTCTTGGCGAAAGCGGTTGAGGATGGGACCCGTCAATCGACGGCGTACAAGAAATCCTAGCCAGAGGACCACGGGGAGAGCCATCAGCAGTCCGGCAAGGGATAGATCCAGGAGCATGGCAGCCGTCCCGGCTGCTATTGTCGAAGTCAGGGTGATGCCAGACCCCGTTCGGAGGAAATGAATGGTCGATGCCAACCACAGCATCATGCAAAAGAATATGGAGCCGTTGCTTGATAGGCGTCCGACTTCAGAAACGAGACTCCCGCGACTCATCAGGGCAGCCACCGTTATTAGCGGCATCAGCCAAGTCCCCGAAAGGAAGCGCACAGTCAGCGCAGCCAAAAACACCGTTGTAACCCATTGCCACTGTTGAAAGCGCACGAGCATATCAGGCTGCAGCCGACCCTGATGGCACTGACTGCGAAGCAGAGACTGCCAAGCAGGCGCCTGTAACCAGCGAAAACTCTCGATGGGATCAAAGATCATCACCGGCGCCGCCACTTCATCGAGGGGAACGGCAATGCTGCGGTCAAAGCGGGCGAAAGGGAAGGCGCAGGCGCCTGGGGATTCGCGATACACAGCTTCGAGGTTGGCTCGGGCTCGATAGTCCATGCGGACGTGATAATCGCGTCTCTGCAGCCAAACCAGGCGCATTAAGATCATGAGTAATAGAATCGCAGGGATGATAATCCGAAAGAATGATGGTTTGTGGGTGTTTCTCATACTTGAGCGGCTTTACCTAGCGCGACCAAGCGCGCGGGCGAATAAAGTCAAAATCACCAAAGCTATTTTATGCCATTCTATTGTAATCCACATCCCTACGGCGACATATGCGGCGTAGAAAAGCTCAAGAAAATAAGGGGATTGTGTTTAGATAATTAAGGTTTGCTTTATTTTTTGATTTGCTCGTCATTATTCATTGACAATGAATATTGCTTTTAATAAGTACTCTTACACTGTAAAGCCGTGCAGCTCACCAGAGCACCGGAACTTGGGTGTTATTGGATGAGATGATTTGCTGGTGAGCCGTGCCAGCCGATATTTTTGCGAAAGACAAGGGACTCCCTAAAGCATCGAGACAGGAGGAAAGAATGGCATCCGTAGAATTGCGCCCAGGAGATACGCTAAACATCGTGTGGACTTCCGTGCAGGATACGCCCCTGGGAGTGAAGGAAGTAGAGTCTAGCTTCGCGTTTTCCTACGATGAGCTTTTGACTCGTCTGAAAGCCAAAGGTCGCACTGGGAAATCTCGCCGCTCGGGTACCAGCGGTGCTCGTTTCAGCCGCATCGTGGCTCTGGCGACGAATGCTCTGCGCAAAGGTAAATGGTCCACGGGTGCTGATATCGATCGCGACGAAGTGTTTACGAAAATGATGCAGCGCTTCAATGAGCTGGATGACACAGAGTATGCGAACATAACCCCCAATGCTCGCCAATCGCTGGCAACATTGTACAAGAATTCTAAGATGCTCAATCCCAAGCAGCGCAATGATTTGAAAGAAGCTGTTGACGCGGTGGGAATCAAGATTGTTTAAGTTTCACTCGCTTGGTTGCGCCGTAAATGGGCGCACAGGCGAGGAGTGCTAAATGCTGTACGATGCGAGTGAACGCGCTTCCTGTCAGGAGCGCGTTTTTTCTTCGACCAGTTCGACTAAGATTCCGCCGGTAGCGCGCGGATGAACAAAAACAATTCGAGTTTCATGAGCACCCGGGCGTGGGCTCTGATCGATCATTTCCGTCTTCTTTTCCAACAAATATGCCAAAGCCCGGTCGACGCTATCAACTTGTAATGCCACATGATGAATCCCGCTGCCTCGCTTTTCCAAAAACGCTGCAATCGGTCCAGCACCTGCCATAGGGGCTAGAAGCTCGAGACGTGGGTCAGCTCCTGCGTGCGGACTGGTCGCGTGGGCGGAGGCGAACATGCTGGTTTTCGTTTGCTGACTGGTTACATCTTCATCGCCAACTTGTTCTAGGGCAAGCAGTTGACCAAAGAATGCCTGCGCCTGTCCAAGGTCCTTTGGCGCGATGCCGATATGGCTGATGCCTAGGATTCGGAAAGGTAACTGTGCCACGATAACCTCTTTGACTTTGATCTTTCATTTTCAGTTCCGCGTCGAAGCATTGTATAATGTCGAAAAGATAAGAACAATTCACCTTTCAGGGAAGGTGCTTATGGCAAAGCCGTTTGTGCTGATGAGTGTCGCTTTGGCAGTGATTGCTGGGCTGCTGTCGTTTAAGGGGATGGTGGTTGATCGACGGCATGACATGCTTTTAGCCCAACAGAGTGTTCGACAGGCGACCGTTCAGGCAGAAGAGCAGCTGCAGAATAAGGTGCAAATTGCCGCGAATAACAGCATCTTTCTCAAGAATTTGGACTGGGGCTTGGCGCATTCGGTCAATCAAACCCTGGCTGGTTTGTTAGAGCCAGGGGTATTGGACGAGCTGCATCTGCACGATGCCAACTGTCAGGTGATGGCGCAGGCTGTGCAAGGCGCTCTTTCTGGGCTGGACTGCCCCTTGCGGGTGGTGCCAGATAATCAGTGGAATCACGCCTATTGGTTTGCCAGCCGGACTCAGGCCAACATCGCTCTGACGCGTACGGTCAATGTCGGTACGCAGGGAGTGTTCTACCTGACTGCTGTCGTCAAGTTGACGGCTCCGTGGCTCCGCAATCGCACTGGGATTGGCAATGCCATTGATCGCTTGGAGTTGCGCCTGATCCCGGGGACGCAGCAAGAAGGTGCGGTCGTTGTCGATCGATTGACTTTGCGTGGATCCAAGAGACAGGGTGCGCTCTTGGTTTCGGATGATCGCTTGGCCCAGTGGTTTCCACAACTGCTGCAACCGGGCGGCATTCGCCTGGATGCTTACATTTGGATCGCGACGATTCTAACTCTCTCGGCATTGCTCTACGCCTGGTGGCGGACTGCAGGCATTCTGGCAAATATTCATCGCCAACGGCAGCAGTTGCTCGATTGGAGCCGTTCGGTACTGCGTCAAGGTGCGAGTGAAAACCAGACGGCCACCTGCGCGATTGTCGATGAAGAGCTGGCCAAGGCTTTAGTCGGTGTAGCAAAGGCGATTGGCGAGAAGCAGCAAACGATCATGAGCTTGCAGAACGATTCGGCGCGTCTTGCAGCGGAGCTCAAGGATCGTGACGAGGAGCTTGGCGAATACCAGCGACAGCTCTCCGATCTTGCCGAACTGGAGTCGTTTGCTCTGCAGATCCGTGGCATGAGTTCGCGCTTTATGGATCGGCTATCAAATTTGGCTCAAGGACTTGAAAAGACGGTTTCTACTCTGGGCGGCGGCCTGGGCATCCAGGCCCGCAATCTGCGAGCGCAGATGAACAGTTGGCGACAGCAAATTGAGGAACGGTCGGCGCGGCGCTTCATGCGCGCGCTGGCGGAGGCGACGACGGCAGATGGTCGCTCGGAATTGGATGTTCAATTGGAACTTATCACCAATGCCTGTTCGCATATTCAGAAAGAGAGCGAACGTTTACTGGTGCAAGCGGATCATATGAAAGAGAACCTGCATCGAGCATTGGCTATCGCTGCCCACTGGCACGGTTTGGCTTTGCGCGAGTCAGATGGCCCCGAAGCGCGTTCAGTTTTGGAGTGTGCGTTGGCCGCTCAAGACTTATATCGCAGTAATGATCAAGCGGAGTCGTTACAGTTCGTTAACGTTTTGGGCCTCGTCTACCAAGGGCGTTTGCCAAAAGTACCGCAAGTGGTCTTGACGTCGGCGATTTACCATCTATGCGAGGCGGTCGCCAACTATCTATCGGAGCGAGCTATTAAGGATCATATGGTCCGAACTCAGATTATCGATCACCACGAACGCTCGTTTGTATTGATCGGAACTGACGATCCCATCTCCTTTGATCCATCGGTGGATGCCCTTTGCCAGGAGGACTATCATTTCCGCATGAGTCGGCAGCTGTTGACAAACTTTGGCATGTTCGTTCAGCCCCTTTGTGCCGCTCCCGGGCATGTATTGTTCGGGATAAGTTGGGTCCGTCGTACCGGCGAGGCCGTGGAGTCCGGTTCTTGGTACGACGAGCGAACAGCCCATGAGCGTTCACAGCACACGCTTTCATAGCATCGAAGCCTTCATAGGTGGAATTAGCTTTCTAAGTGCGAGAAGTGCACAGTTCATGAAAGCTAAACATAACCTAGTGCGCTGGAGTTGCTGCGGCGGCCTCTGTGGTCGATGGCACAGTTGGCGAAGGCTGTCGAACCGCCAATTTGCGCTGAAGCGACGTAATCGCTTTTTTGAGACGTAGATCATCGGGTGCGAGTTCACTGGCGCGTAGCCAGGCACTTTCCGCTAATTCGTAATCACGCATTTTAATGAGGACCGTGCCTTTCATTTTATGAAGGCGCGGGCTGCTTGGATAAAAAGTCAGCAAATTGTTGATTTCAATGAGTGCATACTCAAGTTTGCGCTCTTGAAAGAGACGGGTCACTTTGGCGACGCCTAATGTATAGCTCGGAGCTTGAATGGGGCCACCGGCTGCTGCGACGCCGAAAGCCGCATCCGTAAGGGCTGCATCCTGCTGATCAGCGCCTTTTATACGAGGAAACTGTGAAACAAACTCTCTGTCGGTTACTTGCGGCTTGCTTTTACTGATGTCGTCATCCATTGGACCCGATGTGCCCTTGCCGCCTAGGTCGGCGAGGGGTACTTCGATATCATAGTCGCGCGCCGCTCCGGGGATTTCGACCGTATATTCGGTGTTGCCCACAGCCGAGCGAATGACGAATTTGTCGCTGTCCATACTGCCGCGACCGAGAGGCTCGGTGCGCTCAACGAATGGATAGGCGATCGTGCCTTCGAGGATCTGCTTTTGCGGATCGGAAGCGCAGCCCATGGCCATCGCTAGCCCGGTCAAGCCGAGACTCGTACGAGAGGCAATATTAGTAATTGAGCGAGAGTACCACATCGGCTCCGATGCCTCCATTGGTCGGCACAAATTCACTATTCACCAGAATCTTTGAAGGCATCACGTACATCAAAGACGTCGAGGCGACGAAGCGGCGCCCAAAATAGACATCCCATCCCGCTCGCATGGTTGGTGCCATAAATCCGACCGCGAGGAAGGCGCCGGCGCCTGCATTCAGGGCGTGGCGGATATTGTTGTATGACTCGATGGATGTCACGAAATTGTGTGCATACATGGCGTAGAGACCGACGGCCATCGAATAGGGGACGGGAGTGATCTCAGTGTCCTCTTCGTCAACGGCCGGCTCCTCTTCTTCGGTATTGGCACTGCCCGTTGTCGGGAACTCGCTCATGAGCGCTTTGGTTTGCATGTACAGCGAGAGCAATAGGCCGAACTCACTGCGTCGATTGTTGAACTTTTCCGTACCGCGAAACTGTAAGTTCAGCATGCCGGAATCATTCTCGTCGCCACCCACGTTGGGAATGGACGCGCCCCCAAGACCGACGAGGAGGCGATACTCGGGTTTGTATTCGTCGCCATCGCGAGAACGAGCCACTTGCGAGAAGTCGACCGCAAGTTTCTGATAGCGGCTGCGAATTGTTTCGCTGTTGTAGGTGCGGGCCCAAGTGGTTTCATTGGTCTTCGTATTGAAAACTTGAAATGCGAGGACCATATGCGTCGTATGATAGACCAGCACCACGTCCATGAAATGGTCAATGCCGAGCTGTGCGGCCGCCCGGGACATTTCCGCTAAATTCGTGCGGGGAGAGGTAATCAGCAACTTACCTTCGACCAAACGCGAGGTCTTGGACTTGCATGGTAAGCAATTCACGATTCGAATGCGTGAGTTTTCGCGAATGCGCTCGGAAACAAGCAGCTCCACATAGTTTCCATAAGTGTCAGGGATGGCATCGCTGACTTCAACTCGGCGGATAGCTAAATTTTCTAGGCCATTGATCTGCCCCATCTTCACGTCATAGCTGAATTCTGCTAGGAGTTCGTCGAGCACTTCGTGAAAGCGGCGAATATTCTTTGAATTGGCGACCTGAATCTCTTCGGCGTCCTTGGCGACCTGTGGGTCCAGCTTGGCGAGCTTGGGCTGTTCGCGTTTGGTTACGGTGGCTGGTGCTGGTTGATACGCTGATGGCGCGGCACCATTAATGTTTTCCGGAGTGTTCTGGGCCATGGCGACAGCACTGCAGTTGGCGGATAGGCCAACGATCAGGGTACGCGTTATCAATTTTACGGTCGAAGTGGGTAACATCCTCTTTACTCCTTCGAGCCATGTCGGCGCGCGGGACACTTCAAGTGCCGCAAATGGGCACTTGAAGTGTCAAACCCGCATCCACCTTCTTGCTCTAACCTGACCATCGGCAAGTTGACGATGATGCTTTAGGGGGCAAGAAACAGCGTGCTTTTGGCCGTGGTGTAGACGGCAGTTGCTACACTTGGCGTGTCCATAGCAGTCAGATGAAATGGATACATTTTTGGCGACTTAAGTTCCCCCTGGTCGGAGCAGACAGTTTTCGGGCAGACGGGCGCCGTCGCGGGAACGGTGCCGGAGGCTTTTACCGGAATTGACCTGGGTCAGATCTTAATGGGATAAGCGAGGAATATAGTCAGAATTTTGTTCGTTTTCCTCTGCATTCGCTCCGTTATCTTCGCCCAATGGCTGGCGCAGAACGTCAAGGTTTCGGCCAAAATATTGCTGCGAGGCTTCGATGTAGCGTTCACGTAGAAAACGGAAGTATTGGGCGTTGCCAGTGGCGTGTTCAAGTGCACGAGCCAAAATCCAGAGACCCTTCATGGAGTGCGTAAAGTCTGTTGCAAGTGCCTGTAACGAGGCGACGCGCTCGGCATTCTCCAAGCGTTGATTCAACTGTCCCGTCGAGTAGTAGAAGCACCAGTGATAGAAGGTTGGATTCTTGCTAATGGCGCCGACGAATGATTCTTCAGACTGGAGCAAGCTTTCACGACTGCGAATCTCCTTGCCGAGAGTGCGCAATTCATCTTTGCAAGCATCGAGTCGTGTCTGTTTGGGCAGTCTTGCGACCATCAACAGGCGCTGTGTTGCAAAAGATGAAGCTGAGGTTGGGTGTGGTCGACCGTCTGCGTCGATAGAGAAGTGGCCCATTGTCGTCGATAGCTTTTCAACTGGAAAGCCTGTTTTGGCGGCGTTTTCAATCTCTTCTTCCGATTCATTGCCGAAATTTAGCTCCGCATCGGCAGCTTCAAAATTGGAGTTAGATAGATTTTCGCCAGAATTGGCTGGCGCGTCTTCTGGTGATTTTTTCGGGGGCGAGGACGTACAAGCAAAGATGAGTAGCGTCAGCGGAGCTGCAAATCGGGCTAAGCATTCGCTAATGCCATCCGCCCAAGCCGAACCCCAAGTAGACGATATTTTTTCCTTCTGCAAGATGCACCCCACCCAGCACGGATAGCGAATAAGCGCTGTAATAGGTCCAGTGATAGATCCCCTCTGTCCAAATGCTTGGCGCATCGAATCCTAGTCCTTGGCCAGTGAATTCGGGTCCAGGAGATTTGTCTCCAGGTGCAAGTTTCACTAAGCGCGAGACAGCAGAAATGCCACCAAACACCCACAGTCCCGATCGAACACGCAGCTCCTGGGCCACCGCCCTCTTATCTTGGGTGGCTCCCAAGGAAGCCGGTTTGCGATCCAATCTCCCTACTCCTACCATCGGTCCGAAATAGGTAAAACCAAAGCGACCGCCCGTGTTTTGATAAACTCCCGATCCGTTGAACATGGCGACGCGAAGTCCATATGCCAGTTGCCAGTCATCAGTGGGACGTGTTTGGTTATGTCGCCAAATTCCGTGCAAAACCACGCCTGGCTCAAGTTCATAGGCGCTGCGCGAGCCCGAGGTCATCACTTTGGGAATGACGATGGATGCCTGAATCTGCAATTGCATAGGCCTAGGTATTTGGCTTTCCGCGACTAAGGCTTCCTCGCGGGCTTCTGCGGCCGTTTTGGGCGGTTCTGCCAACAAACTTTCACGTTCTTGCCGCAGATTCTTTCGTCGCTTTACGTCTTCGTCCAACGTCTGGTTCCGAGGCACCTGCGGTGGTCGAACAATAGGGAGTGCTTGTGCGGGGTCCTTGGTTGGCACATCTTCGATTACCTGTGCCTGACCCGTCGGCGCGATCCCCAAGCAAAGAACGAACACAAACCTGTACGGGCGGAGGTCGACATGGATGGGAAGAGTCATGGAATCTCCTAGGCTGCTAGATCTCTTCAATTTTAGCCGCGAATGGTCAGACGTACAATCGATGTCCTGGATGGCTTCGTCAGGTCTTTGACGCCGGGCAATTCCTACCGATTTTTTCCCGTCAAAGACTTGTCTAGACTGGAATCAGACCAGTGAGGAGTTTGCAATGGCGTTGCTGAAGCGACCGCGATTATCTCAATACCAGAATGCCACGGGCGGCATGGGGGGATTCATGTTCGAATTCGAGCAGGGTGAATCCGCACAGATGCTGCGACGCAATCGTCGTCACTTGGGATGGCTCGCCGCGATCTTGAGCGTGGGTGCGGTGCTGGTAGGTGCAGGGATTTTTTGGGTAGCGCAAACTAGATTGCAAGAGAGAGCTACCGACTACGTCTATTTCGAAATGCGTGTCGTAGATCGAGAGGGTCATCCCATATCGGGCGCTAGTTTAACGCACGCCAATAAGCGCATTGGAGTGACAGACAGTTTTGGCGAGTGGCGCCGATTTTTGCGGGTGAAGACCGGAGTACCGTATGAGATTACGGCCCACAAGCGGCATCGAGGTGAAGAACTGGAGGTGACCCGTCGATTTCCCATTCCCAACGATCGTCATCCCGAGGAAAAGTCGCTGGAGATAGTTGGGCGCATGCGTCTATCTCCGAAAGCTGAAGTTGCGGGCGAGGGGGGCGAAGTCGGGCATTTGCAGATGCGGCCGCCAAGTGTGCAAATGGGGATGAACGAGGATGGGGTGGGCCGGTCATCGCCGAACAATTTGCGAGCGGCTGCCTCCGCAGCGACGGCCATCGAGATTGCTGGGCATGCACCTGCCGATTCGGTCACGGCAGCTTCGGTATCGGTGCCAGCCAATGCAGGATCGGCAGCCACGTGGGAATATGAGGTAAGTTCGCTATCAGGTTGGGCCCGCGACGACCGCGTACGCGCAGGCTATGTGCGGACGTCCATGCTGCCGGCGCTGATGCAAATTGCCAAGACGATGAAGCCGCCGGTGACAGCAAAGTCATGGCAGGTTTCGGTCCGGCATTTGCCGATGTCTGGAGACAACGGGTTGTTGCTGGTGCAGAGCCGTGGCGATCATCCCCAATTGAATTTTTCCATGTTGCGCAACTACCTGCCAGGTCCTATGCGGACTGCCGAGGCCGTTGTCCGAGCCGTTCGCGAGCAGGCAAGCAAAGATGCAAGGAAGTCTCCACCTGTGCCCGGTTGGAAGCCCTTTGAGTTGGCGATGGTGGGTCCGGCCATGCCGGCCGGGGCAAAGATCTTTGCCTCGGGCTACGAAGTCACGGCCAAAGGGAGCAATCGGTATCAATATTGGGGTACGGCAGGTGGACAGTCAAACATCACTGTAGTTGTAGATGGACGTGTTGTATTGCGCGAGCGAGTCACCAATTCCATGGGTCGACCGGCGGGTATTGCGATCGGCACTCTGCAGGTAGCCACACGCCGTCCGTAGTTTTTCCATTGGTATGACCTTAACTTTACGCCGCCCCGGTAATGTGCGATAACCGGGGCATTTCATTTTGACGCGGATGACACTCGATTGTAACTGAGGTGGGCTGGTGAAACAGGCGAAAGTGTTGATAACAGGAGCTCTGCACGAGTCGGCGATCGGGGCGTTTCGGGCACAATCAAGCCTGCTGATACAGTACCTGCCGGATGCTGCACGCGAAGAGGTTGAAAAGCATATTGGTGATGCGACCGTGATTATCACCCGTAGCGAGACGGATGTCGACCGGGCCTTAATTGATCGGGCACCGCAGTTGAAAATTATCGGTCGAGCCGCCGTCGGTGTCGGTAACATCGATATTGAATACGCGACCGAGCGCGGAATCTTGGTGATTAACTGTCCGGGAAAGAACACCAATTCGGCAGCAGAGTTGACCATGGGTCTCATGCTCTCCATGTTTCGTAAGCTTCCGAGCGCCCAGTTGCAGCTCAAAAATGGCGGCTGGGATCGGCATCGATTCACGGGGTATGAACTGCGCGGCAAAAGGCTTGGCATCGTTGGGTTGGGTAATGTCGGGCATCGTGTGGCTCATATGGCGCACGGGTTTGATATGGAGGTGTTTGGATATGATCCCTATATTTCGAACGAGCCGTTTCAGCGGCACAATGTGCATCGCTGCTCATCGTTAAGAGAATTAGCGTCGCAAGTCGATATTTTGACCCTGCACGTACCACTCAACAAAGAGACAAAGGGCTTTATCACTTCCGATATTTTGGGTGCCCTGCCTCGCGGTTCCTACATCGTTAACGCCGCACGCGGTGGGCTCATCGACGAAGATGAACTGGTCAAAGCCCTTGAAGAAGGCCATCTCGCTGGGGCTGCCATTGACACGTTTCTGAATGAGCCGAAGCCACTCCCGGCTTTGATTCAGCACGAACGAGTATGGTGCTCGCCGCATATTGGCGCATCGACTGTCGAAGCGCAGATTGCCATTGGCGCAACGATTTTCGAGCAGATCACCAAGGCGCTGGACGGCGGGGTGGTGGATTATCCTGTAAACTTGCCGCAGATTGGTGTCATCGACAACGTATCACTAAAATCGTACGCCATTTTAGCCGAGAAGCTGGGCTCACTCGCGGGCCAGATTTTGGAGTTCAGCCCGGAACGAGTCGAAATTCTATACCGAGGGGACATCGCGGCTCTCGATCACGCATTGGTTCGCTTGAGCTGGATGAAGGGTTATGCTGGGCATGTGGTGGATGATTATGTTTCCTTTGTTAATGTGGAATCCCATTTCGCCAAGTTGGGCATAAAGCTCTCCGAGCGCGAAGACCCTGGGTTTGAAGGGTATAAGTCAGCACTAAAAGTGGTGGTGCATGGATTAGGTGGGGAGGCGCTAACGGTCGGTGGCATCGTCTTTGACGACCGGCTATTGCGGGTCTCGCTGATCAATGACTTTCATTTTGAAATGGATCCGCGTGGTGAGATCTTGTTGATTGAGAACCACGATCGGCCGGGTGTTATCGGCGATGTGGGGTCCTTTCTTGCGGCGCACGGTATGAATATCAGCACCTTCGAGTTAAGCCGTAATCGGAAGGGGGGGCGGGCCATGTCGCTGGTGCGGCTCGATAGCGAGTTGTCGCCGCAAGACTTGCAGGCGATGACGAAGATCAAGAACATCTTGAATGTACGAGCTGTCCATCTATGAGAACCTTCCTGCTGCGACATTTTCTGGGATGTTTGGGAATTATGGTGGTGCTGCCGCTTGGCGATTGGCAAAGTGCGGGCGCTATCGGCGTAGAATTTGTTCATCCCTGTGGCGCTGATCCTATCTTGCGGGTCAACGCGGACTTTGAAGTGGGCACTTCCGTGGGCCAAGCTTCCGTCCAAACGCTGCAGGTACACGGCATCAAATTTGTCGGAGCCGAATCGGGAATCAACTCCGTTGAAGATTCACCGACGGGAGATGCAGCGCTCGAGATTATTAGCGATCGCGAAATGCGTGCCTATGGTTGGTGCTTTGAATATAACGGCGTCGAGCCCGGACTGTACCCGCACGAAATTTTCATTCAAAATGATGACGACTCGATCAAATGGTTCTTCGGATATGCTTGGTACAAGGATGGTAACTGGGTGGCCATGTGCGTACCCACTCACCGCGAAAAGCCGAGTTTTATTTGTGGATCTTAGCCAGTAGTTTTTTGCCGACGGCGTGTCCCATAGCTACGCAGCCTTGAATGAGGAATCCGCCGGTTGGGGCATCCCAATCCAGCATCTCTCCTGCAACGTATACTTCAGGTGAATCCTTCAGCATGAGGTCCGCGTCGACCGCGTCCCAACTGACGCCACCTGCTGAAGAAATCGCTTCGTCGAGAGATTGTGGGCCGAGGGCGTTGAGCGGTAGTGACTTGATAGTTTCGCTCATGGCAGCTAGGTCGGAGAGGGCAGCTGCCGGTGCATGATGAAAGAGCAGAGACTGCGACGCTTTGCTCATGTTTAGTAAGCGCTGCACGCGACGAATTGGGGCGAGGTTTTCCGACGTTCGCGCGAGCTTTTCGGAGATCTGAGCTGACGTCAAGTCGGGGGCCAAATCCAGGGTAACGGATCCCGATGCTCCGAGGGTGTAAATGGGCGTCCCTTCCAAACCGTACGCAGTCACGATAAGGTCGCCGCGTCGACTACCTCGACTTGTAGTAAGGACGATGTTTTTCAACGGCTGGCCTTCGGCCTCGGCAAGAAATCCTGGTTTCCAGGCGAATCGATAGCCAACGTTCGATGGCTGCAGTGGCACCCAAGGAATGCCCTTTTGGATAAACATCTGCGGCCATCGCAGTGGCTTTTCATCAGGTTCCCAGCTACCGCCGCCTAACGCAAAAATTGCAGCCGAATGTCTCGCGTGGCTGCCATCGGCAAACTCAACGACAATCTCGCCTTCTTGCATGCTAGCAAAATTGCAGGCTTCCTTTTGGAACTGCCACGCAACCCCGGCAGTAGTCAGACGGCGACGCCAATGTCGCATGAGCAATCCGGCATTCATCGTCTTCACAAAGTAGCGACCGCTGGTCCCAAGGAAAGTTTCCAGGCCAAGAGACTTATCGAGGAAGTTGAGCCATTGGCCGGCGCCAAAGTCGCGGAAAAATGCTGGCCAGTAGGCATCACCACCCCTATAGACAGTGCTAAATTCCGAACTGGGTAGGCAATTCGTGACGTTGAGTCCTGAACTCCCCGCGATAAAGAGTTTGCGCCCTGGCCCCGGGCGCTTCTCGTAAATGGTTACCGGGACACCGGCATGGGCTAGCACGTCCGCAGCCATCAGTCCGGCGGGACCGCTGCCGATAACAGCGACGCTCTTAGGCAATACTTCCGACATCTGCTAGTGACTGGCCTTCTTCGGATTCAAGAGATTCGCTACCGCCTTGCCGACACCGGCTGCGGACGCAGGGTTTTGTCCTGTCACCAAACGTCCATCGATGACCACATGCTGTTGCCAATTGGCAGCTTTCGAAAACTTTGCGCCGCGTTCAATTAGACGACTCTCGAGTGCAAAGGGCATGACGGCGCTTAGCTTGACGGCGTCTTCTTCTTCGTTCGTAAACGCGCCGACGTTCTTCCCATCCACCAGGAACCGACCATTGCCTAGTTTGACGTTTACGAGTGCGGCTGGCCCATGACAGACCGCAGCAACGATGCCGCCGCGGTCAAAAATTTTGGCGGTGAGGCTCTGGACAGATTTGTTGTCGGGAAAGTCCCACATGGTGCCATGGCCTCCCGCGTAAATGATCGCCGCATAGTCCTCAGCGCGAACGCTGGCCAACGGAATCGTCTTAGTCAGTTTGCCGCGAGTTTCCGCATTCTCCCAAAAGGCTTTATTGATGGGATCCTTGAGGTCAAGGCTGCTTGGGTCCATGGGCGCCTCTCCGCCCTGGATACTGGCGATGTCCACTTGCATGCCGCGCTCTGTCAGTTCGGCATAGGGATGAGTGACCTCAGGCAGATAATATCCAGTTGGCTTGCCGGTGCTGCCGAGTTGCCCATGACTGGTGACGACGATGAGGGCTTTGATAATGGTGGTCATGTTGGTCTTCCTCCGAAAAAACGATGTTCGCACTAATAAAATAGGCGTCTGCGGCACGTACCGCAGGCCGAGGGAAGATTCATCCAAAAACTCACATAAGGCGAATTCATATCATTTAAGGTGGATATGAAGGGCGTGCATAAGGCATCGCAGCGATGATTTACTTCCGGCTCACGCCAAACACCAGCAGTGCGGTAAAATGATCAGAGGTCGCAAAATCATCTATGCGGATTCTGCGGTCGGTCTTGAAAAATGAATGGAGCGGGAAAAGGGACTCGAACCCTCGACCTTCGCGATGGCAACGCGACGCTCTAGCCAACTGAGCTACTCCCGCGATCGAAGAGACATAAAGGAGTACGGTTTGTCTGATTTCTTGTCAAGTATATTGCAACGCGGCACCCAAGAACTTCAACTCGCTTGGCAGAAACTAAGTCGAGCCTGGAAGCCTGCTCCTTATGCGACGGCAAAGCGCCGGCACCACCAACGCCGTGCGGCTGAGGCCTCGGAAGCTGATCGGCAAGCGCGAGCCCTCATCAAACAACGGCCAGCCCGGCTGCAAGATGATTTTGTTATGGTTGACGACGATGCCATGCTCGATCAGGTCTTTTTGCGCTTACGTCGTCAGTTCTGTTACCCGGCCAATAGCGGCACCCAAGTTCTGCCGCGGCGCGCCATGCTTCGCGAGATGGGCCGCATCGAACCTGATCGGTTGTATTTCTTTCTGAAGCCGCTCAACGAGCGGGGATTCCTCTTCGAAAGGGCTGGCTCCGGATGGTTGGTATCGAAAGCCGAGAAAATCGTGGGCCGCGACACCTTCATTCGCAGTGGTGAGCCTTGGGACCGCGTCACGCTTTATCAGGGTCGTGATGGCCAAGTCAGCGGGCCTCGAATCAGCTCTGAGCGCCTTGGTGTGAATTTCGTGAGCTTCGCCGTATACGAGCAGAAGCTACGCCAAGTTTTTGAACAAGAGCTAGCTAGTTAGAACAGTCTGAACTATCTTTGAAACTGCAATGTTGCAGGGAGTGATTCGTGAATATTATCGAAACGTTCTTGGGCTTGGCGTTGTTGGGTAGCGAGTGGGTTCTATGGTTGCTGGTGGCCTTAAGCATCATCTCGTTGGCTGTCGTCGGCGAACGCCTCTGGTTCTATTCAAAAGTGCGCCTCGATTACCATCGGTTCACGCGTGAGCTTGTGACGCACCTGCAGGGAAAGAATATTCAGGCCGTGCGCGATCTTTGCCAAGCCAGTGACGCTGTTGCTAGTCAGATGGTCTTGCGAGGCCTCAATGTTGCCGACCGGGGGCCGCGCGCCATGGAAGATACGATGGCCAGCTACATTGTTGGCGAACGACCGCAATTGGATCGCGGCTTAGTTATTCTCGGTACACTGGGCAATAATGCGCCGTTTATTGGCCTGTTTGGTACCGTAATCGGGATCATCGTTGCTTTCCACGATTTGTCGAAAAACGCCGCAGGAGGCCCCTCGGTGGTCATGGCTGGCATTTCCGAGGCTCTGGTCGCGACTGCGGTGGGTCTCATGGTCGCGATTCCGGCTGTTATCGCCTACAACGCCTTTCAGCGTATTGTGAAACGCCACATCGCCAATGCTGAGTCGGTGATGCGCCTCGTGGCCTCTCATTTCGAGTCCTAAATTCGAATATTCGACATTTTCAAGTTTAAGGGGCCGAACCCATGGCGGGAAGAATGAGCGATGGTGATGATGAAATCACCGAAATTAACGTCACCCCCTTTGTCGACGTCATGCTGGTTTTGCTAGTGATTTTCATGGTTACGGCGAATTATATTGTCAATCAGTCGATCAACGTCAATCTCCCTGAGGCGGCGACCGGCGAAAGTACGGGCAACAAGAATCTGGCCTTTGTTCTCGATCAACAATCGAATCTCTACCTTGATGGCCAGCCGTTAGAGTTTTCGGCCATCGATGCCGCCATTCGGCAGCGGCGGACCGGGGCCGAGCCCCTGCAGGCGGTGATCGCTGCTGATGAAAAAACTCCGCATGGCTCCGTGATAAAACTCATTGATGCCGTTAAGAAAAACGGTATAACCGAGTTTGCGATAAACGTAGAACAGCCGTCGGGGCCCTAGTTCCGACGCGCTTTTTTTGGCCGGGTCGCCGTAGCCTCTCGGCATATTGGACGCTCTCACCGTGCAAGCCAACCAAACTTCTGCCAAGCTCACTCTCGAAGATGCACTCCGACATGTTGACGAACGTGTTTTTAAACTGCAGCCGGAAAGCTACGGGCGTGATCATCCCATCTGGCCGGGCTTGGTTGGTATTGAGATTGAAATGTTGCCGGGACGCTGGCGACCTGGCATGGCTCGCCCCGAGCGTGTTCCACTCTTCGATGGTGGCGAGGCGTTGGCTGAGTTGCTGCTGGCGAAAACCGTCGCAGATTCCCGCTGGACAGCCGAGGTTCATCAGCTAGCTCCCGGCGAGCCTCCCCACTTACTCCGGGTGATGCTGGATCATGATGACCAATTGACGTTTGAACCGGGTGGACAGCTAGAGTTTTCTTCAACCCCATATCCCTGCTTATCGCAGGCGGTGGCGCGCGCCCTAGAAATACAGCAGGCACTGGACAAGCATCTTGCAAAGAGCGACGTGCGACTGTTTCAGATCGGCATCAATCCTTGGTACACCGTTGAAGAGATTGGCCTGCAAATGACCAAGAGTCGTTATCGCGCCATGAACGAGCATTTTGGACGCCTATCGGAATTCGGCCAACGCATGATGCGGCAAACATGCACTGTCCAGGTAAACTTGGATTTCGGTGTCGATAACGCCACATTGGTGAAGCGATTTCTGGCTAGTCAACTCATCGCGCCATTTGCGACGGCCACGTTTGCTTATTCGCCGTGGGTGGACGGCAAGGCGACTCCATACCGCACCATGCGTGGCCGCTGCTGGCACGATGTGGATCGCAGTCGCACGGGATTTCCGGATTTACGCCGCGTTTTTCAAGAGCGCTCGCGGGCGAGTGTTGTTGATGCCTACTTTCAACATGTGATGACGGCGCAAGTCGTGTTTGTGCAGGCGCTTGATTATCGCGTCCCTACCCACAAAACGTCTTTCCGTGAGTGGATTCAAAATGGCATCGATGGGGTGTACCCCCAGTTGTCTGACTTCACCACGCACCTCTCCTTGCACTTTCCGGAAGTGCGTGCACGCGGATTCTTGGAGTTGCGTTCGGTTGATTGCCAAAGTCGAATTTGGCAGTTTGTGCCGGCGGCCTATTACACTGGCTTGCTTTACGATGCGCAAGCTCTGGACGCCGTTCTGCAGATGCTCGAGCCAGTGCAGGGACGATTGGGTGATCTTTGGCAACGCTGCGTTCACGGATTGCAGGATGCAGAGATGGCTAGTTATTCTTTGAAGATTGCAGAGATTGCCATGGCCGGCTTTGCCCGCCTGCCATCGTGCTTTCGCGAACAATGTGCCCAAGGGCATTTTTCTAATTTTGTGCAGCACTTCACCCAGCGTGGTCGTTCGCCAGCAGATGACTTACTGGATGGGATTGCGGCTGACGGTTCTTTGACGGTGGCGACAATTGACCGTGTCGAGGACCATTGGCGTCGATTGACGTAGAATAAATGGAGCTGGTTGGTGATGGCGTTCTTCTCTTTCTTGAGGAGCTGTTCATGAGTGGTCAACCAAAGAATTTGCAACCCGTGGTTAGGGGCCCTGGGCTACACGAGGATGCGACGGACGACGATGCCGATGTTGGTGCCGGAGAAGGTCCGTTGTCCTACGAGGTAGTGAAGACTGGGTCGGATCTCGAAACATATATCGAAGATATTGCCGACACGGTGCGTGTTGGTTTGGATCAGAGTATTGCGATTCTGACTCCGTGGTTTTTCAACAACATGCCGCGCATCTACTATCAAACAACTCCTCGCCAGGAGAAGGTGCGCCATCTTTCCGCCATCATCACGGGCCACGTGTTCGAGACCAAGCAAACGGTCGAGTTGTGGGACCGCGATCGATCCAAGGTTACTTTTATCGGGCCGGGTGGCGACCGCAAAATCCTCTTGGACATGACAGCCAAGCTAAAGGTCATCGCTCATTTGAAGATGGGCGCTATTTACTTTTCGCGCGACAAGTTGCTGTACTTGTCCACGTTCTTCTGTAGCCGGCAGAAACCACTGGAGCCAGGCAATGCCCGTATCGCCGAGAAGGTGAACGCAGCTCGTAAATTGATGCTGGCCGAATTTCCTGATCAGAAGGAATCCATCGATCATTATTTGGCGAACCTTGATAACGACTTTGTGGTCTATGCGACGGCTGCTCGGCTGCACATTACATACCGAATGGTGAGCTACATGTCGTCCCACGAGGGGGCGCGGACGTTTGTTGAATCTTTTGATAATTCCCCAAGCGCCCGATTGACGCTCGGTATCAAGAATGTCAATCCATCTCAGGTAATGGAATCGATCGTACACCTGTTCCATCGTTATGATTACAACATCACACGCGCTTTTGTGGTGAAGTTCGAGACTGGCTACGACGAGCCGATCACCGTCATGCACTTCATTATCGACCACGCGAGTGGTGATCACGTTGATACTGATTCTGTGCCGATGCGTAAGCTAAATAAAGCGATTCGAACCCTTGGCTGGGTCGATATGGATGAGTATTCGAACTTGGCACGCGATCCCTATAATTTTTCGATCAACGCCGCCAATTTAGTTCGCAGTATGTCGACGTGGTGTCATATTTTCCTGGGGAAGGAAAATCCCTACATTTACTCGCTATATCGAATCGAGCGCGCTTTTTTCAATTATCACAAGATTACAGAAGATCTCGTGGATCTATTTCGCTTGCGCTTTGATCCCCTCAAAGAGCAGGAGCGTCAGCTGGGTGGTGCCGACGTCATCTCCGCGCGCATTGTCAAAGAGATCGAGGAAACTGTTGTTGAAGAGGTTGATCAGAACATCTTCCGGCAGTGTCTGAACTTCTTGAGTCACGTGCTGAAGACGAACTACTTCATTTCGTCGAAAACGGGTTTGGCTTTTCGCATCTCTCCGGATGCCCTTGACAGCCGGTACTACAAGAACAAGCCGTTCGGTATCTTTTACATCATCGGCAAGGACTTTCGTTGTTTCCAAGTGCGCTGGAAGGATATCTCTCGCGGCGGTATGCGGGTGGTGATGCCGCGCAACGAGGGAGACTATGCCTACGCATTGGCTGGGCTCTTCGATGAAGTTTATGGCCTGAGCTATGCGCAGCAGATGAAAAATAAGGACATTCCCGAAGGTGGTTCAAAAGCCGTCGTGGTTTTGCGACCTGGTGGCTATCGAGATCAGGCGGTCAAGGGCGCGGTGAATGCGCTGATGGACTTGCTCGTGTACGAAGATGAGCCGCATGAGGGTACGGCGGCCGAGCAGATCGATTACTACAAGAAGGAAGAGATCATCTATCTTGGTCCGGATGAAAATATGACCAATGAGTTGATCAATTGGATCACGCAGCATGTGGCCCGACGCGGTTATCCCTATGCCCGTGCCTTTATGTCGTCAAAGCCTGGCGACGGCATCAACCACAAAGAGTTTGGTGTGACTTCGGAAGGGGTCAATGTTTATGTCGATAACATATTGCGCTTTATCGGCATCAACCCCCGCAAAGATCGCTTCCGTATTTCCATGACAGGGGGGCCAGACGGCGACGTGGCTGGCAACGAACTTCGCATTCTCAATCGGGAGTATGGCGAGAATGCCCGCTTGGTCTCGATTTCCGACGGGATGGGCGCGGCGCATGATCCGAATGGCTTGGATTGGCCAGAGTTGTTGCGCTTAGTCACGGGGGCCAAGTCGATCGCCGAATTCAACCCGCAGAAGCTGAGCGGTGATCCGAAGGCGTTTGTCATCCGCGCTGATTCGAATCCGAATATTCGCATTCGCAACGAGTTGTTTGCGAAGACTGCGGCAGACATCTTTATTCCGGCAGGCGGCCGTCCGTATACGATGAGCGAAAAAAACTGGCAGTTGTTCTTGCGCCCAGATGGCGTGCCGAATGTTCGCGCCATTGTCGAAGGGGCCAATATCTTCTTCACCGATGAGGCACGTCGGCGACTGCAGGATAAGGGCGTCATGATCATCAAGGACTCCAGTGCGAATAAGACGGGCGTGATCTGTTCGTCCTATGAGATCATTGCCTGTTTGACGATCTCTTCAAAAGAGTTTCAGGAGATCAAGGATGTCTACGTCAAGCAGGTTATCGAAATTCTGCGCTCGAAAGCTGATGCCGAAGCACGACTGCTGTTGCGCTACTATCGGCGTGGCTACGAAGGCAAGAATTTGGTGGATCTGTCGATCGATGTATCGCGAGAGATCAATGAGATCACCGATTGTCTCTTGGAAGAGCTGACCAAGCGGCAAGATGAGGTGCTGAATTCCGCGCTATTCCAGGGCTTGATCTATCGCCACTGTCCACCGATTTTGGTGGAGAAGTTTAAGGCTCGTATTCTCAAGCGCTTGCCGCAAGCACATCAGATTGCAATTTTATCGGCATATATCGCTAGCCATATCGTGTATCGCGAGGGCCTGGGATGGATGCATAGCATTCCGCCTGACAAGCGGTATGAGACCGCGCGTCGGTACATGGAGATGAGCGAGCAGGCCAATTTGATGATTGACTCCGTGTTGGGTTCAAATATCGATGGCCGCGAAGAGATTGCCGCAATTCTCGGGCGCAGCGCCGCCAAGTATCTGACCATGGCGAAGTTGGAATCGGTGGACTAAGGTTAGCCTAGATGACGTTGGCATATCGTTCGCAGGCTGTCGGGAGTTGGCGGCCTGCGAAAATTTCTCGCAGTGCCTTGGCGTGTTCACGCGGCAATGGGCAAACGAAGCGGTATTTAGGGCAAGGCGACCGGTACTCGACGTCAAACTGGTAGATATCGGGCAAGGGTTGCGGCTTTTGAGTGATGGTGAACACTTTTTCGATGCGCATGCGCAGCTCCTTTTCCTGGACCGTTCGGTCTTCGGCCAGTTTGGCGGCTGACTCGCGCACTCCCTCCTGTTCGCGCAAGACGCTTCGTACGGCTTCGAATCGGCTGCGCGTCGCGGTTTCCTCGGCAGAAAGTTTCGGGTCATAATCAGATGTATCGACTTTTTGCTTGGCTACCTGCCAGCGGGACTCTGATTTTTTCAGTTCTTTCTGTAATTCTGGGATCTTGACGTCTAGCGAGCGCACCATGCCTCGGTCTCGTTGCAACTCGTCAAAGATCTGTAAATACAGACCCGCGACGGCGCTACGACACGCCTCTCGGATATTGGGGTCGGAGGCGCCGCCGGCAGAGCCCGCGCCGTGAGTGATGACCACCCCGGCGATGATGCAAGCCGTTAAGAGTGTTCCGCGAAAAATTGTCATGGTGATTCCCTAAATTTTACAAAGGCGTGGGACCCGAGTATTAATAATAGGCGTTGCTGTCGCATTGATACAAGGGGCTGACTGATGAAGCGCGAGAATTTCTTTGAAGATAATCCGGATTTGGCTTTCCATTTTGAAAAGAGAATCGATTGGAAGAAGCTCTACGAGTGGCTTTCGCCAGAGGAGCGAGAGGTTCTCAGCGTCAACTCTCCGGATGACTATCGGAAAACTTGGACAGATGTTTTATCGACTCTTGGCGAGATCTGCGGCACCACGATTGCACCCAATGCGGTGAAAGTTGAAAAAGAGGACCTGAAGCTAGCCCCAAACGGCGACGTCACTATGGGACCGGCTCTATCCGAGAACATGCGAATTTTGAACGAAAATGCCGCCGGCTCCTTGGGGGTGCATCCGCGCTTTGGTGGTTTGGGCGCACCTTTCTTTGTGGAATGCGCAGCCGCGGAAATGATTTCCCGGGCCTGTCCATCCACCTACTTGAATGTGGTCTGGTATTCTCCCGTCGCCCATATCATCGACAAGTTTGGCGATGAAGAGACGAAGCAGACCTACATTCCGAAAATTGCGGCCGGCGAATGGTCGGGTAGTATGGCTCTGACGGAGCCGGATGCCGGGTCCGACTTGGGAGCATTGCGTACTTATGGCCAGAAGGGGCCAGACGGCAAGTGGCGCATTTATGGGTCGAAGCGGTTCATCTCGAATGGCAGCAGCGAGATGAGCTTGGTGCTGGCAAAGAACGGCAAGGAAGCCAAAGGCCTCAAAGCCCTCAGTTTGTTTTTGGCACCACGCAAAATCAATGACCAGCCAAACTTTATGGTCACGAAACTGGAAGATAAGGTCGGACTACATGGTTCCGCGACCTGCGAGTTGCAGTTTGACGGATCCGATGCCGTTTTACTTGGTAAAGAAGGTGAGGGCTTTCTCTATATGCTACGCCTGATGAACGACGCGCGTATCGCCGTCGGTTTGCAAGGTGTGGGCATGATGGAGGCGATACATCGCTTGGCCCGCGACTACGCTGAACAGCGGCAAGCATGGGGCAAGGTGATCGCCAAGCATGAACTCATCGCCGAAATGCTGCTGGATATGGAAGTGGAAACCAAGGCGATACGCAGCCTTTCTTATCAGGCCAGTTATTATCAGTCGATGATGTACGCTGGTGAACGTCGCCTCGAAGACCCCAACCTGAATGAAGATGAACGGATCAGCGTGCAGAAGCAGCTGTCTCTTTATCGGGCGGAAGTTCGAAAATGGACACCGCTGATTAAGTGGTGGGTTGGCGAAAAGGTTTTCGCCCACGCGCGTACTGGCGTGCAGATTCATGGCGGCTATGGCTTCACCAAGGAATATCGAGCCGAGTGGTGGGTGCGTGAGAGTCTGATTGTGTCGTTGTATGAGGGGACTTCGCAAATACAGGCGTTGATGTGCATCAAGGACACGATGAAGGACGTGATCCGCAAACCATCGCGTTTTATCGATCTGGCCTTTGGTGATCGATTGCGCGGCCTAGGCACTACGGATCCGCTCAAGAAAAAATTGTTCAAGGTGAAGCAGATCTACAATAGCGCGGTCGTGTCCCTGTTGGTGCGTTTGGTGAAAGAGAATGTCAAAGGCGCATTGCAGGATGTGAAGCCACAGGACGTGTTGCGCATATTGCCGAAATTGAGTCGTGAATTGGTAAAGTTTGAAAGTATCGGTCCTGCCTTGCTGCATGCTGAGCGAATCTGCGAGATGAAGTGCTACACAGCTTTAGCGAACTGTGTCGTACGTGATGCAGCCGCCGATCCGTCTCGCCAGTGGATTGCCGAGCGACTGCTCAACAAAGCGATTCCGCGTTTGCAAATGCTAAAGGCAGAAATCGAAATGGATGACCCCGTCATCGCTGAACGTCTCGGGCTAGCTGCCGAGGCTAAGTGAGGGGCTGCGGCGCGCTAAAGCTTCTGGTTGTTGCTCCTTCTATTTTGAAGGGTGACCCCAGGAGTTTGAGCGGCTGTCCGGCGTGATCAACGATGGAAACGATCATGGTTCGTTCGCGGCAAAGTTCTGCATCAAAGACTTGCTGGTAGGTCCATATGGGCGCTGCAGGAATGCGCGCCTTTCGGCACAGAGTGAGCCAATACTCTGCACTTTTCTCCTGTAACGCCGCCGCCAACTTCGGAACGAACTCCGTTCGACGCCGAACTCGATCAGCATTTTGCCGATATTCGGGTTGCTGTCCCCATACCAGCGAAGCGGCATCACAAAATCGCCGCCATTGCCCGTCGTTACCGATTGCCAGCACGATGCTTTGATCGCTGGTGGCAAAGACTTGGTAGGGAACGATTTGCAGATGGGCGTTGCCTTGGCGCTCCGGTTCTCTACGACTCATGAGATAGGATTGCGCAAGATTAACCTGCGAGGCGACAGCGCAGTCCCACAACGCTAGGTCGATGTGAAAGCCTCGCTGGGTCTGGCTACGACCGTGCAATGCCGCCAAGATCGCCGTCGAAGCATACAGACTTGTCAGGACGTCGGTGACGGCAACCCCGACTTTCTGCGGCGGTCCATGCGCTTCGCCGGTGACAGCCATGAGGCCACTCATGGCTTGAATGGCGAAATCATAGCCGGGTTCCTGGGCGAGTGAGCTGTTTCGGCCAAAGCCAGAGATGGAGCAAATGATCAACCTGGGATTGATGGCGTGCAAATCCTGTGGGCGCAGACGTAGTTTGTGTAACGAATCAGGTAGAAAATTTTCGACAACGATGTCCGCATTCCTGAGCATACTTTCGAGCGTGCTGCGGCCAGTCGCTGCGGCCAGATCGAGAGCGATGACTTCTTTATTGCGGTTTGCAGCCGTGTAGTAGGCACTGATGCCGCTTTGAAATGGCGGCCCCCAGCCTCGAGTCTCGTCGCCGGTCCCAGGTTGCTCAATCTTGGTCACGTGCGCTCCGAGATCCGCCAAGTGCTGTGCGCAGAACGGACCCGCCAAAACGCGGGAAAGATCCAACACCCGGATTCCGGCAAGCAAATGATTGGAGGTAGAGGCGCTCATGGTCGCGACCTACTTGTGCCTAAACAGGAGTGATGCAGGCCTGAGCCAAGGCCGAGACGGCGATAGCGGCGCCAACAAAAACGAGACAGCCAACGATGATGGCAAGGCGCCAGCGGCGGGCCGATTTATCCACTTGCGGTTCTGAGCAACAGCTGTCCATGGGATAGAACTCCGGTTTTATTCGCAGGTTGCCTGGGCACTAAGGCATGTATCATGCTCCTGGTATGGGGCCCAAGTTGATTCCTAGTGACAGCCCACGATTTCGCTAGCCAGCTCTCAGATTTCCTGACATAAGGCGCTGCAACTGTTGGTAAAGAAGAGGGAAAGCAAGGTCCATGGCGGTCCGTTACAGTAAACTTGAGATCCCGGCAACCCTGCAGAATCCAGAAGATGGATTGCGCGATGCTGCGGCGCGCGCGCTGGGACTACCTACCGAAAACGTGCTGGCCATGACCATCCATAAGAAGTCACTGGACGCGCGCAAAAAGAAGAACATCGTCTACCGCTATCAAGTGGACCTTGAGTTGGTGGATGAAGCGGGCGCGCTGCAAGCGCACGGCGAGGATCTACAAAAACTCGATACGCCCCCCGACGTCACACCTCTGGGCGAGTGGCAGGGTCGTAGCTTCAGCACTCGTTTACGTCCTGTCGTGATCGGTACCGGGCCAGCCGGGATCTTTGCGACGCAGGTGTTGGCCGAGGCCGGTTTGAAGCCCATCGTCATTGAGCGTGGGGAGCCAGTCGAGGCGCGATTGCGCACTGTTGGAAAGTTGCGGCGGGATGGTCATTTCAGCGAGGAAAGTAACTACTGTTACGGTGAGGGTGGTGCCGGAACTTTTTCCGATGGCAAGTTGACCTGTGGCCGCAACCACCCGCTGGTGCGCTTTCTCTTTCGCGAATGGGTGCGCTTTGGGGCTCCGGCCTCCATCATGTACGACGCGCATCCGCATATTGGCACCGACAATCTATTGATCATTGCCAAGCGCATGCGCGATTATTTGCAAGAGCTGGGCACCACTTTTGTGTTCAATCGTCGGCTGATCGATCTCTTGCCTGGCAACCAGGATGGGAAGGTCCGCATTAAACTTGATGACGGCGAGGTGGTGAACACTGACCACTGCGTCCTGGCGGTTGGGCATTCCGCTCGGGAAACCTATCGCATGCTGTTTGAGCGCGGCTTGGCCATGGCACCGAAACCATTTGCCCTGGGTGCCCGGTTTGAGCACCCGCAAGAGGTGATCGATCAGATTCAATTTGGCAGTTGCAGCTTGCTGCCGCCTGCGGAGTACAAACTTGCCGCCCACGTTGGAGATCGGGGTATCTGGACGTTCTGCATGTGCCCTGGTGGTCACCTGTTGCCGACGAACGCCCAGCCTGAGCATTTGGCGATCAATGGCATGAGTTACCACGCGCGCAATAGCGGTTTTGCCAATGCAGCCGTGGTGGTGAATATTCGCCGCGAGGATTTTTTTCGCGATCACGTCCTTGATGGTGTGCGTTTTCAGGAAGACTTGGAACGCCGGGCCTTTCAAGCCGGCGGCGGCTCTTATCACGCGCCCGCGCAGCGATTGCAGGACTTTCTGGCAGGTCGCATTAGTCAGGGTGAGCTAAAGTCAACGTATCGCCCTGGGGTGACAGCTGCACGTTTGGATAAGGTCTTGCCCGAGTTTGTCGCCGAAAGTTTGCGCCATGCACTCCATGACTATAACAAGCGCATGCGCGGCTTCATCAGTCACGACGCTCTTGTTGTCGGGCTTGAGTCAAAGACGTCGGCGCCGGTCGTGATGACCCGCGATCCACACTCTTTGATGTCCATCAGCCATCCAGGGCTTTTTCCCTGCGGCGAAGGGGCCGGCTTTGCTGGTGGTATCGTCAGTGCTGCGCTGGATGGGGCAAAGATAGGGCGAGCCGTCATTCAGAGTTTGCTTTGATCCCTTCAAAGTCGCACGTGCAGATCCAAGCCGAAAGTCGTGGTTTCGTGATTTGACTTTTTTTGCCAAGCAGCAGCTATTTGCCATTTCCGGGTTAAGTCCCAGCGCACCTCCAACCTGCTCTGGCGATCCACGTCCTGCCAACGCTGGTCCCAATCGCGGACGATGGCATAGGTCGCCAGCAGGCGCCATTCCGAGGCGAGCTGCCAAAGAAGCGCCACGGGAGCCGTTGAACGCAGGCGCACGCTAGTGAGTAGCTGCGGTGAGCTCTCAAGTGTCAACGTCGGAATGGAATAGACTAATAAGCGACCTGCCATCTCCCATCCCGCTCCAACGCCGCCGCCTATCGCAGTGGCAGGGCAGCTTTGGCATGCCATGGTATTCAGCGACTGCACGGACAGAGTGAATTGATAGGAGGGGCGGAACTGATACGGCGTGATCGGCTGAAGGGATACGATATCCGCAATGTGTAGTTGATAGTCTATGGCCTTGGCATTCTGCATCACGGTTAGGTCGAGCCAGTTCACTTGGTAATATGGATCCATACCAGCGTTGGCATCGAGCAAGTCATGCAGGCCATAAGCTACCCTTGCGCCCAATTCGATCTGGTCATCTTGCCGTCGCAACTTGAACGCGACCCGATGCGGGGGATGCGCCAGATCGGGGCGATTATTGGTTGTGACAGCTGGCAGCTCCCGCCCCTGGGCCCGTCCCAGCCGCGATCGGTGTTTCAATACAGGTGTTTCTTCAGCCCGTAGGGCAGATTGTGCCGAAAGTGGCAATTGGGCTTTGCGCATGCCGTACCAGGCCAACAAGGCGTCGATAACCCAGGGGTTATCGATATCTTCCGAGCGAATATCTTTGCTCAATATATCATCGACCTGCTGCCGCTCTGCCGCCGAGAGAACCTGCAAGCGGCGAGAAAATTCTTTCGCTTGCGCTGGCACGTGTTGTGGTGCCACAGGTGAGGGCAGTTTTTCCAGAACTCCTTGTACGGTCGCATATGGCAAGACCATCCAGCTGGCGGATCGAGCGAGGCCTAACGAGGGGCGCGCTGCATCCAGCATTTCCAAGAGAAAGTAAGAGCAGTTTTCGCTAAAGAAATAGTAATCGGCATAAGCCGTCGAGGAAAGCTCCCACGTATGGGCCAGAAAGCGTTCGAGCTCCTCGGCGTTCAGGGGCAATTTGTATTCCCAGAGATCGCGGCTTTCGCGGTACGCATACGTGGCCACCTGTTCGTAATAGGGTGCCACAGTCACATAGCCGCGATAGCCCCCAACCATGCCGCGCCAGGCATAAATAAAAAAATTCTCGTCCCCAGTTTGCGCCGCATAGGCGACCGTGTAATCGAGAAGGTCGTCGTGCTGGGTACCCGCTTGTTGAAGGTTAACTTTGAGAAACGTGTGTCCGAGGATCGAAGACGGATTCCCCGGGTAGGCGGAGGCAAAGACAATACTTAGCGACTCAATCGGTATCTGTTGCCGCCAATAGTGGTATCCCTCGCAGTTGACTTGGCGCCACGTCAATCCGAGGTGATTCTGCAACCAACGGGCGCGGGCTGGAAAGGCGCAGAGTGGGTCGAGCTTTTCAACACCGAGTCGTGGTTCGCCAAGCTGCAGCGCTTGAATCGTCGCGCGCATCTCTGCTTGGGGGTCGGTCTTTCCGAGCGGGCTCAGAAAAAATTCAGGTGCGTCGATGCTGCTTTCCCAGCCATCGCCAGTGGGTTGATAGTGCACCAACGCCAGCCATTCAGGATGGAGGAAGTCATCTAGAGGGTATCGAGGAGAGGCTGAGGCCGCGCAACTGAGAAGATACGCACACGGCCAGCCGCAAAAAATAGCAGAAAGAATTCGTGGCATCACCTAGCTTGCAGCACACCAAGTGCGCAATGCGGGGTCGTGCTCAATCATGGCTCGTGTCTTATAGACCACGCTGTCGATGTTGCTGGCGTCAGCAAAGATGGCGGCATAGTTTTGCTGTAGCGATTGATCAAATGCCAATCCAGCCAAACCTGAGCAGCCGAAGGTCGCAGCATATGCTTGCGCGTAGTCACCCGCTCCGCGCGCCGCGTCCAGCTGCAGCTGTTCGATGTTCACGGTGGCAAAGTGCAGACTGCGCTGGTGGGCGTCGACGATCTTGTGCTTTGCACAATTCGAGGTTCCGAGTACCATGCCGAGTGTGGTCAGCGGGAACAGCGCCATATTGGTAACGAAGCGACCGACGGATGATAGAAGTGAGTTTTCTTTGAGGATGTACCACGCCGGTCCGCAGCCGCTGCTGCCATCAGCGCCAAGAGCTTGCTGGCTGGAAAATGCAAGAACGAGGCTGGCAAGGATGAAACGCTTCATGGAAACCTCCCGGAAATAGTCAAAAACACCTGCGATCATGCTCGAAAATGTTCGTTAATTATAGCATGCTGGGCTGCTGGGTTGCCATGGGGCTTTCAGCAGTCTTTACGGTGGGATTTGATGCACGATTTCACGAATTTGAAACGCTTGTTTGCTTATACGCCGCGGCCGGCGCAGGCCAAGTATTTGCACAGTAAGTACGCTGGCAATCGCGGTGATGTGTTTAAACACCTCCTGTTGAGCGAAGCCGTGCGGCACGTCTATCGTCGGATACCTCGTGGCGAGGTCTTCCGCTATCGCGAGACGCATGCGGGACCAGGTCTCAGTCCATTGCAGACGGGCGGACGTTGGTTAGATGGCTTGGGTGCTCTTTACGACGACGTGCAGTTGCAGGCTCGATGGCCAGTTCTTGCGCACATGGTGCAATTGGGAAAGCAACAGCAATGCTATTACGGTTCCTGGGTTTGGGCAGCGCAAGTGTTGCGGCAGGAGGAGGGCAAGGGAGCCCTAGAACTCTGGGAATGGAATGCCGATGTAGTTAGTGTCATGCAAGACGTGGCGCGGCAGCTGCTGCCGGATCAGGTTGTAGATATTCAGCAAGGAGATGGCTTTGCCGCCGTGCTAGGTGCGACTCGTTTCAATCCACATTTCACCATGATCGACCCGCCCTATACTTTGGAGCCCGACAAGCCGGAGGATTGGACGCAAACGATCTTGGCCATTCGTCACCTTCGAAATGTCGGCGCTACCTTCGCTGTATGGTATCCCATCTTTAGCCGGAATCGGGCGCAGCGCTTTGTGGAAGCTGCAGGCCTCACGGGGATTGAACTCGTTTGGGGTGACTTGAATGCTCGGCCTGGACGGCACCACTCGCGTGGATGCGGCATGCTCTTTTCCGAAGATTTGGCCGGGGTGATTGACGCAGATGGCCGGCGACTTGGCCTTTTGGCCCATGCCATGAACGCTCGTTTTGGTTGGCGCGTCCCCGTGTCAGCCTAGGGCACGGCAAATGGTATTGGCTGTGTCTGGAAGAAGGGGTATTTCTCTAGCAGACACCGCAGAGTAGGGGGACGGCCCCGATCCATCGCGACCGGCTCTATGGGAAGGCGATCCGCATTGCGCTAAAATATCAACAAGAAGCGCATCAGCAAATCAAGTCTATCGCCGCCGGGGTCACACGTATGTCTCTCAGCAAAATCATGGTTGTCGATGATTCCCTTACATCGCGAAAATTCGTCATTCAGTGCGTGCGCAGTATCAGCAAAGAGCTGAAAATCGTTGAAGCGGATCACGGTGATCAAGCGCTGCAAATGTTGGCAGAAAACCCAGATGTGGATGTTATCATTAGCGACGATGTGATGCCCTTCCTCAATGGCTTTGAATTGGCGACGAAGTTAAAACAGAGTCCTAGCTTTGCAGCGATTCCCGTGATTATTCTTGGCAGCGAAGGGCACGCTCGCGTCATCCAAAAAGCAGAGAATGCTGGTGCGGCTCGTTATTTGCCGCGGCCAGCATCTAAGGACGTGATCGTTGAAACGGTGCTTGCCATTTGCAGCCAGCGCTGAGGGTGAGGGCGGTGTTGGGGGGCGGAAAGTATGCTGACGATGCCGCGTTGGGTGTGGCTGACACTGGGGCACGCAGCTGTTGTGGTGGGTTGCCTCGGAATCTTTCTGCCCATCTTACCGACGACCCCATTTTTCCTTTTAGCTGCCTATTGGTACTCGAAAGGATCCCAGCGTTTTGAGCACTGGTTGTTGCAGCATCCGCGCATGGGTCCTGCGATTATTGAGTGGCGGTCCTATCGGGTGATTCGCCCGCGGGCGAAGTGGTTTGGGGGCAGTTCGATCGTACTCAGCTTGCTCATTATTCTGCTGCTGCCGCAGATACCGGTTTGGGCCAAGGCCTGCATGACTTTGGTGATGATAAGTGTGCTGACTTATGTCCTGACGAGAGCCTCGGACGTCCCGCAGGTAGCTGCGACCACGGAAGAATCGTCGAAAAAGGCGCCGATCGCCGAAGGCTGAGCTTACCTTGACAGCCCCGTTTAACCAGATAGTCTAGGGGCCTGCCATTGCGGGCTATATTGAGGTGGAACATGAATGACTTGGCGATTTTGGCGGAGTTGCAAGCGTATAACGACAATCAGCGCGATACGGTCGGTCTGGACAAAGCCACGATCGAGCGCTTTTTAGGCAAGGATCCGAAGCTTTCCCGCGCTATCCAGCAAGCCCATGAGGCACATCGGCAATTGCGGGCGACGGACGACGCCACCTTGCGATTGCCCGAGGCACAGCAGATTGCCAAGCTGCAAGAATCCATTTTGAATTTTTATTCGCAGGAAACCGTCAATCCGTATGTACCACTGGCGGCGTGTGGACCCTGGATTATCACCACCTGCGGCGCTGTCGTGCATGATTCGGGTGGATACGGCATGCTGGGCTTTGGGCATGCCCCGGAAGAAATCATTAAAGTGATGGCTGGCGCGCAGGTGATGGCCAATGTCATGACCGCCAGCTTTAGTCAGAAGCATCTCGTGGATCGCTTGCGCCGCGAAATTGGCTTTCGTCGCAGCGGAGCCAAGCGACATCCCTTTAGCCAGTTCGTTTGCATGAATAGCGGCTCGGAGTCTGTGTCGGTTGGAGCGCGCATTTCCGACGTGAACGCTAAGATCATGACCGATCCGGGCGGCCGACATGCGGGCAAGAAGATCATGCAAGCATCTCATCGCGGCAGTTTTCATGGGCGCACGGATCGACCAGCCCAGTGGTCCCACTCGTCGATGAAAAAATACGAGACGCTGGCATCCTTTCGCGACCGAAAAAATCTGTTAACCATCGTGCCCAACGAAGTAGAGAGCCTGAGCAACGTCTTCACGCAAGCGCAGCGCGATGGCGTCTTCATTGAGGCGCTATTTCTTGAGCCAGTGATGGGTGAGGGCAATCCCGGTGTGGCGATCACACCGCAGTTTTATCGCGTGGCCCGGGAATTGACCAAAGCCCATGGCGCGCTGTTGCTGGTGGACTCCATTCAAGCTGGATTACGCGCGCAGGGGTGTTTGTCGATTTGCGACTATCCGGGATTTGAAGAGTTGGAAGGTCCGGACATGGAGACCTATTCCAAAGCCTTGAACGCGGGACAGTATCCGCTTTCCATCCTAGCCCTTTCCGAGTCAGCAGCGCGCCTCTATAAGGTCGGTATCTACGGCAACACCATGACGACGAATCCACGTGCTCTAGATGTCGCCTGCGCAGTGCTGGATATGGTTACGCCCGAGCTTCGCCGCAACATCGTTGAACGTGGTCTAGAGTTCAAAGCGAAACTGCAACAACTCGCCAAAGAGGTTGATGGCATTGTCGATGTGCAGGGTACAGGCCTGCTGTTTGCGGCCGAGCTCGATCCAAAAAAATTCAAAGTGATCGGTTTTGGTGCCGTGGAAGAGTACATGCGCAAGCGCGGCATCGGCGTCATTCATGGTGGTGCGAATGCTTTGCGCTTCACCCCGCATTTTGGAATTACCTCGGAAGAAGTTGATCTTATCTTGGGACACCTACGCGAGGCATTGAACAAAGGGCCAAGTTTCTTCCGTGGTTAGGAATGCTGTCCCTCCGTGCCTGTCGTTGGTAAGGCCGAAGGAACGTGGTCATGACTCGTAACAAGATAATATGGTTAATAATAATTTAGGCACCCCGTTGTCCGCTTCTCATCTTTGAACATGATTTAGTTTTCCCCATGTAGCCCATAACACCTCAATTCTAATCTTGAAGTTCACCATTTCTCCGCCCAACTGAAGATGGTTGCCATTTTGCAAACTCTAACGGCACGCAAATCGCCTTTGGGGGGTGTCGCAAATGGGTAACTCAGCGGGCTGGATCCATTCATCAGGATTTGTCATTTTTGCGTGGGTCATGGCGACGACGGCCTCGGCGCATGAACCGAGTTATTTCATTCGCGGGGATTCTGGCCCCGTCGTTTTCTACGACCTCTTTGGCAATCCCAATGGCGGTCGAGTCGAGGGTAATTTTTCGTCAACACAGGTTGGGCCGCCGGCATTCATCATCAGCCCGGATCTATCTCCTGCAGAAGCCATGCGCCGGGCGCAGAGCGCCGCCAGTTATGCCCGCAGCGGCCAGGGTGTCGTCGATGTTTATACGCAACAAAATGGGCGTGTGATTTGGGCCGGTCATGGGGCCAATCCAATGCCCGAACAGGGCGGCTATTTGCGGGTGTTTTGCAGTAAGCAACCCGATGTACTGACACCGGGAGCCAGCTATACGGGAAATGTCTTTCCGAAAGATCACATTGCGATCCTGAGTCCCAAGGTACAGGCCTGGGGCTACAGCCCAACGCCGCCAAAGAATGGAGCTTATCCTGAAGGATCAGCTTCGGTACTTGGTCCTTCCCATCCCGTAACCCAGGCTCGGGGCGGTCACTTTCAACCCTCCTTTACTGGACCGGTGCCTCGCATGCCGCTGACGTGCGGTCAACGAGCGCAAGTTGGCTATGACACTGGTATGCGCATGCTGGGCGGGGCAGGAATCGTTGTCTTTGGTATGGGCACCATGTATGAGGCAGGAACCAATACGGAGATGGATCCAGCTGAGCGTTACGTTTTGGGATCTACCGGTGCAACCGCGACTCTGGCCGGTAGCTCTTACACGCTGCTCGTGGCGGGGCAGGGCATGACTGCTGCTGGATATGCTGGAAGTGGCGCCGCCCTGACGACGGGTGGCGTCGCTGTCGGCACGGCGGCAACAACCACGGCAGCCGCCACCGCAACCTTCGCGGTCAGTTATACAGCGACCCGCGGCATTGACTATGCGACCGGCAATCGCATTAGCACAGGTTTGGCCACCGGGTTTTGGGCGACCTATGAGACCATCGCTGCGCCCTATAATCTTTGGAACGGCAATGACGTCTATGGTCGCACCAGCACAGCCGCGGATATGACTTACCACGGGGCCAACGGCGACAACTTTTGGGGATACTAGAGTGTATCCCGCTTCTGGCGGACCCGTAACCAGTGACAGGCCCTAGCCTTGCGAATCCATCACACATATAGCCCCAGCTAGTTTTGGCTTCACGACAGGTTGTGGCTTTTGGAGATCATGGACGCCAAACTCGCTCGCTGCCGCAAACGACGTCACGATAAAACTATCGGTTCGCCAGTCTTTGGCTAATTCCAGTGCGAAAAACGACCAAACATTCAATCGGCAAACGCTGTAGCCTGAAGCCGTGATCGAAACATTCGTCGGAATGTTTCCCGACTGGGAAAAAGACACGGTCGATCCTCCGAAAATTGGATGACAACTCCTGCCCATCGCGCCCCTGACTTCTTGCTCATCGTCTTTGTACACGTACGACAATTTACCATTGAGGGGATCGGCGTTGACGGTCAACGTCGCAGGAGACATGGCTTCCGATGACTCCGCGTGACAACTCATCTGAAAGGTTGAGGCGTGGGCTGGAGCGGTGAGGGTGATAACTGCGGACACGGTCGCAACTGCGACAAAGATACTATAAAAAGACTGCATTTGAGGCTCCTTTCGTGGTGATTCCTCGGTTCAGATCCGAGTTCTACGAGAGGCAGCCGCCAATGTAAAATTAATTGATTTTATATATTGATTAGTTTTTTTAATGGTAGTCGATTTGGCAACCCTGTTTCACTCTGGTCTGCGTTCCAGCCATACGCAACTCAGGCGGTAGCCGTGCTGACAGCCGAGTTTGAAAAAGGATTCGGCTTTGATTGGGTCACCGTTGGCCGAGAAGTAATTACCAAGGCGGTGGCAGTTCTCACCGGCGCCATCGTCGCAAGTTTTCGAGTGGTAAACGATGGCCTGATCCCAGTCGCCGATGGCTTCCGAAAGGGTGCCCATGCCGCTGCAGGCGCGGACATGGCCCTTGTCACATAGGGGCAAGAGGATCTTTCGCGCCGTACCAAATCGTCGCGATTGGAGATGCTGCATCCCCAGTTCGATGCAATCGTCGGCATTTGACGAGGTGCACCTGTCGGGTACTGTGTCCGTCGTCTTTGGCGAGGCAGGGGCTGCGTTGCGACTGGCATTGGCCCCGCCGTTGTCACTGGCCGATGGACTTTGATCGGCGGTCGGGTTCGTGCGGACACGATCGGCTCGTCTTTCCCTGATGGCGGCACAGGCGCGTTCATTTCCTAGCTGACAACCGCGGCGCCAGGCTTCACGCGCGGCATCTTCGTCCCCCAGCTTTCGAGAGACAATTCCTAGATTGTTGCAGGCTTTTGCCAGAGAACCCTCGCAGGCGACCTTTAAAAAGTCCTTCGCTTGTTGCCACTGCTGGGCTTGCATGGCGATAAAGCCGGCGCGGTTGCAAGCCTCAAAATCTTGCTGCGCACATCGCCGCTCAGTCGACGTGACGTCGCCTGTTGCTTGCGGCACGGGGATGATAAACCCCAAGCTGCAGAGCATTAGCAATATCGAGACGCGAACAATCATCTAGGCTGAATCCCCTATCACTCGTCAGGAGGCGAATCACTCCCTCTCATTTCTTCGGTATTGCCAAGATAAACTTAAGGTTACGACTTTATTGATAGGCCTCAGCGGGGTCGTTGCTCTTGGTCAATTGGAAAGTTTGGGAGATATGCGCCAGCGAATTCATGTCCTAAGACTGCGTAGACATGCGAGGAGGTTCGGGAGCTCGCGACAAATTGCGAGCCCCCCGCTTCATCCCTTGCGGCTATTTTGGAGCCAGCTCAACGCGCAGGCGTTCACCCGCGAAGTGAACGGGATCAAAATCCAGTGTTGTCGCTTCGTGACCTTCGGCTTCAATCAAAATCTTTTGTGCCGCCATCGGTAGAGTGGGGCGATGAATCATCCCACTATCATAATGCAAGCGGCGCGGTGCGGAACTCACCGTCACGGAGACGTTTTCCAGAACCTGACCGGCCACATCGGTGACTTCGAGATGCGCGCCACGCACACCTTTTTCCAAATATGCCAAAAGTGCCTCTTCGTTTTCGCGCCAATGCTGGGCCAGGTTGCCGGCGGCCGGCCACTTGGCATTCGAAAGTTCTACCGTGGCGTGGATCGAGCGGCGGTAAAAATTCGCCCAGTCTTGCATTCCACCATCAACTTCGTACCACTCGTAGCCGTAGGTCACGCCCTGTTGGAACCCCCCCGTAAGCATGGCCGGATTGGTGGCTGCATACTCTAATGCCAGTTGCGACATCAGAGGATCGTCGCCAAAGCGAGTGGCAGCACTGCTGTTTTCCTTGGTGTCCCACGGCATATTGAAACAAACAGCGCCGCCATGAAAGTTGAGAGCCAGGACAAAGTGATGCTCCTGGTGCAGGCGCATGATGGCTTGCGTTTCTATTTCGCGCCCATTTATCGTATCGCTTGGGTCGGAGGTAAAGTCAGGGAAGTTGCGGTTCAAGTCTTTTCCTCGGGCATTCGAACGGCGTCCGGCTTCAAATCCATCAGGGTTCATCGACGGCATGATGTAGATCTGGCTGTTATTGACCAAGTTGGTGACTCGTTCATTTTGTCCATATTCGCTGCTGAGTTTGCGCGCCAAGTAGATCATCATTTCGCGGCCGACGACTTCATCACCGTGCATGTTCGCGATATAAAGCAGCTTCGGCTCATCTTCTTCCATGGCTACCTGATCCGAAAGTTTTAGCAGCCACAATTCGCGACCCTGCACGCTCTTGCCCGCGCTGGTCAATTGCACGATTTCGGGATAGTCGTTAGCAATGCGCTCCAACTCAGCGGTCATCGCCAAGTAATTGTGGTACCCCTCGAATTTGCCATCGATCGTCAGTTCTTCCCCCGAGCGAATGCGCAGGGAACGAGGGTCGAAGTCTACATGTTGCCATGCCGCGCTGAGCTGAATGATTTCTGCGCGCTCATCTGCGGGCAGGGCATCGAACGCCATCTCAGAAAGATAACCAAAGGCGAAGATTTCATCGTATTTGTGGTCGCGATTGAACTGGGTGCGCTGCACGAATTCTTTCGATAGCATCGACTGGGGTAGTCGAACATACAATGGCTCTGTCACAGCGTCGGAATAGGATTGAATGCGGCTGTCGCCCAGCAAGTCATCATTGCGGCAACTGACTTGAGCTATGATGGCCGCCAGGATTGCGAACGTCGCCAACGAACGAAGCTTCATGCCTGTCTCCCTGCTTGCTTACATGCAATGCGTGTGTTTCGGACTTCTTGTATTGAATCATCTGGAACTATTGCTGGTACTTTAGCCCTGGCGAATCGCGAGTGTCAAAGTGATTTCCTGATGGGATCGGGATGCATGGCAAAGTAGAGTTGCTGTCGGGCCCATTCCACTTGCGACATAAGAGGTTCAAAATGGCTCGCGGTCTGCAAATAATAACCGATACTCTGGCCGACCCCTTCGCGTTCGCTAACATACGTTCCCGGTTCGATCTCACATTCAAAGTGTACCGTACCAGGCGCGCTGGCGACTTCCTGACGACCTCTTATCTGCGACACCCAGCCAGTCCCGGGGTGAATGATCGTAGCGGCAGCATACTTGTTGGCGCTCGAGGGAAAGCCAAACGGCTGGCCAAGCTCGATGGCAAGATATGCGTCCCAGGGATTAAAATCGTAGGCCAATTGCAAGAGATCCATGATGTATCCGCCTGGTGGGCGCAAGGCGATTTCGCCAAACCAAGGACCATTTTCAGTAAGATACATCTCTACATGGGTCATTCCCCAACGCAACTTCAGTCCGTGAATCACCTGCGAGTTGAGTTTGAGAATATCGCGGGTGAGATCTGCGGTATAATATCCAGGGACGACATTGACGTGCTTCTTCACGTGGTAGCGAGTGATGTTGGTGAACTGAATCACCCCATTTTGGACAAAGCTTTCGACCGAAAGTTCAGGGGCAGCGACGTAGCGCTCCGCAATTTTGGGGCCATGCAGATTCGCCCGCACGCTATTGACATCTTTGGCAAAGGCAATGCCGCGGCTGCCGGAAGAAGCTCGCAGCTTAATGACGACTGGTGCGCCGAGGCGTTCCAGCAAAGCCTCCGGGGAAGGAATAACATTGGGATCAGCGAAGTCAGTCATGGGGACACCACACGCTGACAGCGTTTCTTTCATCTTCAGCTTGTCGTGACAGGCGATGACGACGGAGTCTCGCGATTTGCGAGCGCCCAAGATGCGACGCGCCACAGACGCCGGCACAACACCAGCCTCGGTGCCGGCAATACAGTGCGTAAAGGGACCAAGCGCAAGAAATTTTGCGGCGTGCTGGCGCAGCTGCCTGATGCTTGTTTCAAGGGGATAGATGCCAACGTGGATGGCTCGGCGGACAGTCGATAGCTCTTGGTCGTGCCATACGGCAAAAGGAATACTCTGTCGGCGCAGAGCCTCAGCTAGGGCCCGGCGATAACCGACCAGCAAAACCCGCGGAACAGGTGTCGATGTCTCGTCTCGCATCGCCTAGCCGCCTGTCATGGGAACAAGTTCCCTGGCAGTTAAAGCTACCAGGGACTGGAATCGATTGTCTAGGATTCCCGATGACGCTCCAAAAATTCCTGCTCATTGGATCGGTTGAAGATCGTTTGTGAATCCAAGCTCTCCGACCTACGCTTGCTCTCATACAATCCATAAACGGGCGCTTCAATGCCGGGGGGAAGGAGCGCCTCTTGGCTGCGCAGGGTTATGGATAGCTTATCCGTCAGCTGTAGCTTCGCCTGATTGTTGCCAGCCGTACCGAGCTGCTTTGCCCCTTGAAAGGGATAAAAGCTCAAGAGCAGCGTGCCATTGATGGTAGTGACCCCAGTATAGATGCCAACGAAATTCAAATTGTGCGCCCAAATTTTCCCAAAGTTGTCGTAAATCACCATATCTTCGGCGACGAGTGGAATCTTGCTTAAGTCCTTATAGGTTTCATCGGTGCGTAGGCGCGGGGTCCAGCGCACGACGACGACGGGGTCCTTGTGCACGACGGAGCGCCAAAGCACGGGCTGCATATCTTTGATGCGAATGGTTTCCTCTTTCACCTTGCGCCGCTCATGGGACTTTGTACCCAGAATCTCCCATTGCGATAGGGTTGCATCGATGCGTCCTTGGGGGTCGATGGTCCATCGCTGCTCGACGTACAGAGCGCCGCCAAACATGCCAGAGCGTGATGACCAGGAATGTTCCAGCTTACAACCCTTGGTATTGGCCTCCGCGATATTTCGGAAGCTACTGATCCTTCGCTCACTCATCATGTTCAGTAACTTTTCCCCGCTGGCGTCATAGATGTAGACCTCAGACTCCACTGCAAAGCGGCGGCACAAATCAGATGTTGTCAGCGTCTCTGATGTTTTCATCGGGGGGGCGCCCTGAGCGGCGTTCGACACCAGCAGTAGAATGAGCGTGCTTTTGATTGCTTTTACCATCAACATGGATCTTCTCCTCGTTCAAGTTTGAATCACTACTCTCTATTGGCAAAGACGCGCTCTTCGGTTGCACCCATGTGCAAGCTGGCCGTCGGCTCCCAGGATTTCTCTTGCGATTGTGCCAACCAAAGCCCAATACCGCTGCCAACCATGATGCCGATGCTGGCAGCGGCTGCCCATTCAAGCCATCGCCGTTGCCAGTGTCGCTTTTGAGTCTGTCGCATGCTGCGCGCGGTCGACTCGGCTAAGTGTTGCCACTGCTGAACTTGCTTCTTGCTCGCGGCTACATGGCGAGCGGGTGATAGCATCGCTTCTAACTCTGGGTCGCGGCTTTCATCATTCATGTTTCAACTCCGTGCAGCATCACGCGCAATTTTGCTTTGGCGCGATGCATGTGACTTTTTATGGTGCCAAGGGGAAGTTCTAGGGCTTCGGCAATTTCGCCCAAGGATAGGTCTTGATCAAGCAAAAGTGCCAGGACGGATTGTTCCATAGACGGCAGCGTGCGAATCGCTGCCAGCAGCTGGTGACGAGTGCTGGCCAGTTCTGTCATGTGGTCCGGCTGTGCTTCTGGCATGGCCGGCCGCTTGGTGAGCGAGTCAGGCTCTACGGCACGAAGTCGATGATCCCGGCGCCATTGTCGTCGGTGCTCGCTGTGGATGCGGTGACCAATGCCAAATGCAAATGCACGGATCGTTCCCTTTGCGGGGTCGAAGTCGCCCCGCTCGACCTTAGTAACCAGACGTAACAGGGTTTCCTGCACCAGATCGTCGGCCTGCTCGCGCGATGTCAGCATGCAAAAATAGCGAAACAATGGGGGGCCAATCTCGGCGACAACCACATTCCAATTCATACTTTTCCCAGAAAGCGTTGCTCATGCCATAGCATACATTGACCGGAATGGTCGCTGCGGTTGCAGTCGGAGAGAAATAATTTTCTAGCTGACGAGTTTGACGAGATCGGCGGCGAGTTTGCCCATATCAAAAGGCTTGCGGATCAGAGTCTTGGCACCAAGGCGCACGGCATCGGATTCGCTTATCGTCGCGTGGCCTGTCATAGCGATGATGATGACGTCCGGGAATTCTTCGTGGACTCGGCGAATGAGGTGCTTGCCATCACCGCCTGGCATGCGCATGTCGGTCAAGACAACGTCGGGCTGCGCTTCGCGAATTTTGTTCAGTCCTTCAAAGCCATTTTCGGCAATACGCACCGTGGCACCAGAAAGTACAAAGGAACGGCGCAACAATTCCAGTAAATCGCGTTCGTCATCAACGATCAGGATATTGAGCGCGTGCAACGCTTTTCCTCCAAGTTCAGTGCTCTTGAGTTCTGACTTCGGCGGGTCGCTGTAACACCTTAACCATGGTCGTTAAATTCTTGCGTAACTAAATTCTTGCCCGCAATAGATTAATGTAGGCGGAAGCGGCGATATCTTCGGGACTTGCACCTCGCGACAGGTCGCTAAATGGTTTCCGGGCCCCTTGCAAGATGGGGCCATAAGCCTCGTAACCTGCCAGTCGCTGTGTGATCTTATAGGCGATATTACCCGCATCCAGGTTGGGAAAGACAAAACAGTTCGCCCGACCAGGAACGCGACTTCCTGGGGACTTTCGCTGACCAATTTCGGCAACAAAGGCCGCATCGAACTGCAGTTCGCCATCCGCCTCCACTTCCGGGTGGCGCTGGCGAAAGATCTCGAGGCCGCGCACAACTTTGTCGACGGCAGCATGCTTGGCCGATCCTTGGGTCGAGAACGACAGAAAGGCAACCACGGGGGGCTGCCCCGTATCCATGGCGCAGGACCAAGATTCTACCGTTGACCAGGCGATATCAGCCAATTGCTCAGGGGTGGGGTCGATGACAACACCGCTATCCGCATAAGCCATGGTGTGCTCGCGGCCATCAGGCTGCACCTTGTTCATCATGAACAGGCCGCTAATGGTGCGGCACCCAGGCGCTAGTCCCACATTGGCAATGGCGGCGCGGATCACTTGCGCGGTGGTGGAAACGGCACCAGCCAAGGCCACATCAATTTGTCCGGCATGCAATAGCTCAGCACACTGATCGAGCCGCGAGCGGCCTTCTCCGGGGGGGGGAGCCTCGTCCGCGAACCAAATGATGCGATCGGCGACGGGGGTAAGGTCGACGCCGGCCGCCTGCGCCGCTGTCATAACGTCGGCCTGGGGCTCGAAGAGGAACACTTGCGAAAACGTGCCGTTGCGCAAGATTGTGGACACGGTGTGCAGAATGCGTGGGTCACAACTCTCGGGAAGTCCGATTCTGCCAGGGGCCAGTCGGCATTTTTGGCGCCAACTCTCAACAAGGGGACTGGGCATACTTCATCCTCGGGAAATTCCTGCATAATTTGCGGAAATTAAGTTTGCGTAAAAAAGCGTCAATCCGGTGAACCGATTGGTGAGCGCCATGTTCAGTTTCGGAGACACCCATTTATCCACAGTCCATGTGGATTACTTCAATTCTTCTACTCATCTTCATGGTTTTTGTCAGCCACTGCCACCATCGAAGGCACACACGGCCGTTCGATGCCTAATATTCTCAGACGAGTGGCCGATACCAAGACAGCTCAGCTAGGTACATTTGTCCATACAGTTCATTTGGGAGCGAAGAGACTTGGGTAAGGTCGCCGTACTCACAGAAAATAAACTCCTGGCACAAGAGCTTGCCTTGGTACTTGAAGAGGCAGGCAGCAGCGCCGAGATCATTTCTGTGCGCGACGCCAAGGCATTCCATAAGCTGTATCAGGAATCGGTCGTTGCCGCCATTGTAGACTCTCAATTGCCCAATGTTCCGGCAGCTGCCGCACAAGATATGCTCAACAGTCTAGGTCGACGCATTCCTGTTGTGGTACTCGAGTCTCGCACTGACAAGTCCAATGCTAGCAAGACCGGCTTTAGTATGAACTTCAGCGACGATATCACTGTGCTCACGCATGAAGACGTCAAAGAAATTGTGGCAACACTGGATGCCGCTGGAGTTACTGCCTTGCGTGGCACCGACTACTGGAAAAAGACACTTCCCTTCTTCAATCCGCAAACCGCCATCCAAATGTTGCGCGAGAACTCAGGGCTTTGTGTCCTGACCATTGACGCATCGGCATTTCGCGACATTGAGATCGAGTATGGTACGGATGTTTACAACCGTGTCAAGATGGTCTTTCAAACTTTGCTGTATGAGATGTGGGGAAGCCCTGGCTGCTTTCGCGCAGACGACTTTTTATGCCGTCGTTCTGTGCATGGTAATGTGTATTATGTGTTCTTGAATCGCTCTCGCGATGCGGGTACCCTCCCCAAGCCGGGCGTCCTAGAAAGAATCTCGGACCGGATCAATCGAAAAATCCTCAACGCGCTGTGGCGCGAAGTGTTTATGCCGCGCAGTGAGCGGCGCTTACCAAATTGCATCAACAACATTCCGGTTGTTTCAGTTGGTTTTGCCAGCGCAATGCATAATCCTTGCTTGAACAAGGGCGAGGTTGTGAGTTTGGTGTTGGAAACCAGCATGAAGAACGCGCGGGTGCAGCACGGACGAATTCAGAATCTGCAGCGCGAATTGATGCACACCTTGATTGATTATCAGGAATTGTTGTTTCCAAATTTTCAGGCCGTTTTTCAGCTTGGCGGTATGACGCGCCAAAAAGTGGAAGAGGCGCAAAAGGCCCAGTCCATTCGCCCCTTCGAAAGTGACCTTTTTGGTTTTGAATCATTGATTCGTGTGCGCACCGGGGCCGTAGAGCGCATTGTCAGCGAAGAAGAGTCCATTCTCGACGCTAAGTATTTGCGGCCAGACGTCCTATTTGCCATCGCCAAATCGACAAACGTTGCTCTCGAACTCGACCAGGCCTGCTTGCGCCATGCAACCCAAGTATCCAAGAAGTTGCCCGGGAAACTGATGATCAACATACTGCCCCGTAATCTCTACTTCTTCGACCGCCTAGAGGGTGTCTTCGCCGATCGAGAGGGTATCATTTTCGAGGTTTCTGAATCGGAAGCCATCAACAACTTTGAATTGATGATGAAGGTTCGCGAGATTTTGCGGCAGCGCCGCATCGGCGTTGCCGCAGATGACTTTGGTCGTGGTTTTGCTGGGCTGGAACGGGTCATTAACATTGAGCCGGATTTGATCAAATTCGATCGCAGCCTCATCGAGAATATCCATTCGGACCCGATTAAGCAGGCCTACGTGCGCGGCTTGATCAAGGCAGCGAAACTCTTAAATGCGACGGTCTTAGCGGAGGGCGTCGAACTTTGGGAAGAGGCTGAAGTTCTGCAGGGAATGGGTGTGGATCTTGTGCAGGGCTTTCTCTTTCATAGGCCACAGGCAGTGGAAACCATTCTCGAACAGATCGAGGCGACTGACAGTATGCCAGTTCGCCTCACTGATGTCGCCTAACGGCGCGCGCTACCAGACGCTTCACCGCCATGACACCCTTGGCAAGCAGCCTTGATTGTGCTGCTAGCAGGAAATAGGGTGGGATCTTCTTGGCGCGCCAAGACCGCGAGTTCCTCAGCCTGCGCGGCAACTTTCTCCAAAGCTTGCTGCCCATTGGGGTGAATCTCGCCTCCGAGCTCCTGCAGGTGCTTGGCGATGCGGCTCAGCTCCATGGCGTTATGCTCGGCCGCTGGGAAATCAAAGGTACCAGCCGGTGCGATGGCTGAAAAATACTCAAAGCCCACGACCATCGCATTCATATGACGACAAACGTATGGATTGCGGCCGGGAGCGTTGCAGTGCACGATAATCTTGTTCCAGTCGCCCTGTATAATGTGCTCCCAATTCAGCGGATCCGGCGTCGCGCTGCTCGCGTGACAACCTTGGCAACGGGCGCGCATCTCGCTGACTGTCTTGAGGGCTTGCGGTGAGCGATTCGCTGCTTGTGTTGCGAGCGTCCTTGCCAGTTTGCCGACTTCTTCAATTTGCTGCAGGTGCTCGTTGTAGTAGCGGCTGACGATGATCTTGTGGACCACCTGATCCATGCCATCACCCAGTGCTTGCAACAGCGGGTAGTTCAACTGCATGAGTTCGCGCTGTCCCTCAAGGACAAGAAGGTGGCTGCGCAGGCTTTTCATCTGGTAGCAAAGGGGGGGCAGTCGGCCGGGTTGTTCACAGGTATTTTCAGCGCCCCGAGCGAGATTGGACGACACGGTAAGCATGAGTCCTAATCCGAAAAACCAACTTCTGGCATTTAACATACGAGTCACGTAAGTCTCCTTCCGATGATCAACATGATCCTGCATTTCGAATCTCACCAAATCTAAAGCTACTGAAAGACTACTGCGCTAATTCAATGAGCCGCTCGACAATTTTTGCCAGGGGCTGACCCTGCTGGCTTGCTGCTTTAGCGGGCATTCGCCAAGTTTCTGGGACGCGGGCACCCTCTTCTGTCCAAGCGCCGGTCGCGGCAAAGTCATAGTAGGTTTGTGCCCGGCGACCTTTAGCTGGCGTCCAGATGAAGTCGGGGTGGCGATTGATGTACCACTCGCCGCCGATCACTTGGCCATCAGCGCTCAATTCGAGGTCGTAAAGATAGCGAACTGTTCGCATCGCGTCCTCTTCAGGAGCGTTGGTTGCCTGAGTCGTGGCGCGCGTTTCAATGGTGTAGGTAACATCCATAGCAATGCCGACCACGTGCGTCGCTCGCGGGTCGCGGTAAGCTTTGAACTTATCTTTGGTAAAATCGGCGATGGGCAGCTTAGCTTCTGCAAGCGTTGCTACATGATTAGCGCTTTGCGGGTTGAAGTAGCTATACTTGTAGCGAACCAAAGGCTGGTTCCACACTTCGTAATCGAAAGAGGCGTCGATGATGGCACTGCGCTGGGACATGCCGATTTGATTGACCACCGCTAAGTGCCAAGCCCCCGGGTTTGTATCGAAGCAAGGGCCGTCGAGAACTCGTCCATTTTCATCTAACTTCGGTTCCTTGTCGTTACAGCGACCGCCGATAGCGCGGGAGCGCGGAGCAGCTGTCGCCCACAATAGGGATGCCAGACCTTTTAAGTCATCGGGGTAAAAAGTAACGCCCAAGTCCGTGTGCGCCATCGGCACCGTGACGCTCTGCTTTGGTCGGTTCATCACATAGGCAGCTGGAGCCCAGCCGTGACAAATGCCGAACCAAGTCTCCACTTCGCCGAATTTGTCATAGTAGTACTCACCCTCGCGCCACATGGCTTGCGTGAGCAAGTGCTCCGTATCGCCGACAATCGCCTCGTACTTTTCCGATGGAGACAGGCGGTTAATCGCCTCCGCATCACCGCTGGCAATGATATCGGCCGCTGGCCTTGCTAAGGAGAACTCATGGTTCTCTTTCCAATCGACGGCCCCAGGAAACTCGGTATCGGCGTATCGAGCGCCCAAATTACCTTTGTAGATGGCCCAGTAATCACCGGACCAGGGCTGTTCGGGTAGTGCGGCCGATTCAAGATTGGCTGCAATGATGTCTTCGAGGGTCAGCAGCATTTCTGCGTCATTATCGACGAGGTTTGCGGGATCATCATCCGGCAGGTAACCACTGAGGATGCTGGTCACTCCCAACCGTCGCATTTCCGGAGTTTCTGCTGAGGCTGGTTCGCGTCGGTCAAGGATCACCGCGCGAGTTCGGTCGCGAAGTCGGAGATCATCGCCTTGGGATTGGGCCTCGGTGGAAAAGCGTGGGTCATGGCGCACGCGCCCGCGACTATCTACTTTCGGCGGTTGTTGATTCATAAAGGTGACACTGTCCCGATAAAAATCAGCAAGCATGTCGTCGATTTGAGGCAGCTGAGTTTCAGCGTAGCCAACGGTACCGACGGAGCTCAATAGCAGCAGGAGTGCATGGTACAAACGGGTCATTCTCTTTTCCCTTCCCTCGTCAGATATTCAAAGCGTTGCGCGCGTCGCGGAGCCTGCGAGCAATTGCCGTGCCACTTAACTCGTCATCGCACACCTAGCAAATAGCAGCCTTTAACGCCGCTGTCCGCTGACATCGGCAGGAGAAGCAAAAATTTTCTGTGGCATCTGGCGCATCCTGGGCGGCATATCTTGCAGGATTTCCGCAAACCCCGTTCTTCTCAATTCGCCAGGTTGGGTGTACGATCTCCCTGTGGTTCATCGTCACATTGAGGTCTGTATGCTGCATTCGTCTACGATCTTCATTTTTTCCCTTTGTCTATTCATTTCAGCTAGCTGCGTGACTACGGTGGATACCGATCGGGGACCGCAAGCGGCACCTGCTGCGGTGAACACTGGAGCGCAATCAGCTCCCACCGAAACCGCGCCCCCTGGCGCGATGGTCAAGAAGCGCACCGGGCCGGGCGGTGTTACCAGCACGCAAAAGCCGTGCGGCACTCGAGATGGCGGCGCCTCGTCCACACGCGAGCCGCGACCCAGCGTCGAAGTCGGTGTCCAGCGTGACATAAAGGGCCGTAGCGGGGTTCATCCCTACACCCATTATGAATGCGATGACGAATAGATTTAAACTGGTGCCATTAACTGTGCTTTGGGTACCCCCTAAGCGATCTGGGGTACCATCCCTTCTAGTTCACTGTGCGAGGCGTGACACCGACATTGAAGGCGACCTTTCGTTCGGAAACACTGCTGCATAAAAGCATGAAGACTTGCTGATTGAGCCGAGACGTTCGCTGGCGGAATGTGTGATGCTCGGTTTGCGCGGAAAAAGTCTTGCCACAAGTCTTACATAAGTAGCGCTGAACCTTGCGTTTCGCGAATGTCGAACGCGCGAAAAACCCCTTACGAATTACCCAAGCATCTGGTCGTTTACAGTTGGGACACATTTTGGCACCTCCTGGGGTGCCAAAATGCGGAAGTTGTTAAGGGGTTGGAAGTGACATGGGGGTACCCAAAGCACATTTCACAGCGTCAGTTCAAGGTTTCTTAACTCGACTTTGAACTGATTGGGCCGCCTTTAAGATCGACTCGGCGATGTGCTCCGGTGCAATTTTCTGGTCATCACCGCCGAGAGAGCGAACGGAGTCGATCAACTCCTCGAGAGCGACCGCCATCACCAACTCCACCAGCTGTTCTTTTTGTTCCGGTGCCAGTGAAAGTCTGTTGGCGATATACAGTGCTTGCGTTGGCTGCAAGCGGCGCTTTCCTGATAGTATCCTTGACAGGCTGCCAGCATCGACATCCAAAGTGCGCGCAATCCAGCGCAGGGATTTCCCGCGATTAAACCCTAGCCCGTCCTCCATGGCGTGGGTTAGGGCCCCTAACATGGCGGCGTACGGTTCGTGTGCCTGTTGCATATAAACTCTCCCGGTGCTGGTTTGCGAAACTGGCGCTGCGAATGCTGTGCTCAACGCCGAAGTTTGAACGCAACGTTGCAAGCCCATCACCAGCTCGCAGATCCCAGTGAAAACATCGGGTTATATTTGGTGGGGGGGCGCCAAGCATTACGCGAGTGAATCACGCAGTTGGAATTACAACAGCAAGATTCAATGCCTACAAAAGTTCACCGCGTAAAAAGCAGCAAATAACTTTGAAAGCATGCCGCTGGCGTAGCTTTTTCCAAGGATGAACGGCAGGTTATAGGCCCAATTTGCAACTTAGCAATTGCAGTCAGGCCAGGTTGCGGTGACCCCGCATTAGGGGGCAGGAGACAGGGGGGCCTACTTGTCAGTTTCTTCTTCCTCGTCGCCGCCATAGTCCTCTTGCAAATGGTCCATGTCATCCATCAGCGTGTGCTCATCGGCGACACGACCAAATCCAGACGATTCACAGAACTCGACGATCGAGTCGAGGGTTTGGTTGACCTGCTCTTCGGAGTTGCCGATCATGGCGACGCCAAGGGCAAGTGGCGCTGCTGCATTTTCATCGGCCTGGGCGTGTGCACAAACTTTGAATCGGGCGCGAATTTTCTCGACCAGACTCTTCAGTTCTTTGGCATCCTGTGAGGTGGTGGATTCTTCATCAAAAACAATCTTGCTGACGGCAAAGAACATAGCGTAGGCTCCCGGCGAAAAAAAACACCATACGCTAAATTCATGGCAGCATCAGCGAAAAAACACCCAGTCTTGCTGAAAATTGATCAATCCCCGACACTCTGCCTCCAAGCGCCAATAGCGGCCAACTCGCAGCGTTTCAGGACGGAGTTCGCGGCAAATGTCCTGCCATGACTCCGTCTTCCGCCATTGTAATCGCAGCTGACAATTGCCAATCGGAACTGGTCGGTCCTCGCGGCACCATTCCTGCGCCGTCAAGCTTGGTGATCGCAGGACCCGCTTGCGGATGACATGCATTTCGTGCCAAAGGGTCTCGGCATTCCGACGCTCCAAATCCGCCAAATGGCAGCAGACGACTCCCAGCATTGCCAGCATCATTCGCAGAATCAACAAGTGAAATTCCGGAATGTTATGGCGCAAAGGGGTTGAGGTCACCCCATTCGATCTCAACCCCTAATTTTTCGGAAACGCGTGCCATTTTCTCTTCAAACACCAGGCTTAAGGCGGCAAGGGCCGTCAAGGAGACCAATAATCCAAAAGTACTGACGATGAGGTACTCCAAGGCGGCTCCCCCGGTCTGGCTGCCACCCCGCTGCGAGATCCGGAGATGCGGACGGTAGCAGGCTGAGCTTGGTAAAAATTGAAAATTCAAGAAAACCCCCTTTTGCTCTTAATCGGGTAAACTGTCGCGACGGTCACTTTGCCTGGTGACGCTGCCGGACCGCCAGTGACATAAGCTATAATAAAGATGAAGTTTTTTTGCCCGTTACCCTTGCGACAGGAGTCGAAGATGCAGCCCATGACCAATGCGGAAGCCGCGGAAACCGCGGGTAATCTCAAGACGCGCATTGGTGCCGCCGTGTTCGGTCAGGAGGCTCTGATTGAAGAAGCGCTTTGTTGTCTGTTTTCGGGTGGGCACATCCTGGTAACCGGTGCGCCTGGCCTTGCAAAGACAACCTTGGTTCGGGTCATTGCCGAGCAAGTTGGGATGCAGTTCGGGCGTGTGCAGTTCACTCCTGACCTCCTTCCATCAGATATTACTGGTTCGGACGTCTTGAATCTGGACCCGCAAACGGGGGCGCGAACATTTGTCTTTGCCAATGGCCCTATGTTTGTAAATTTATTGTTAGCAGACGAAATCAATCGGGCATCGCCCCGGACTCAGTCGGCCCTTTTGGAGGCCATGCAAGAACGCTTCTGCACCGTCGGTGGCCAACGGCATGCGCTGCCCAGTCCATTCTTGGTATTCGCCACCCAGAACCCATTTGAGTCTGAGGGTACGTTTCCTCTGCCGGAAGCCCAGCTTGACCGCTTTTTAATCCATACGCTGGTCGATTATCCGAGTGCGGACGCAGAAAAGAGATTGCTGCAAGCGCATGCCAGCAACTCTCTGATTGGCGAATTGCGCGACAATGAGCGTCAGGGTACCGCTGCGACAGTTTCCCTTGAAGATGTGCAACGTCTCATCCAAAGGGCCAAACACGTCGCCATTGATGATCAGTTGTTAGCGGCTGTAGCCGCGCTGGTTCGATGCACTCGCCCCGGCGAATCGTCGGAACTCGATCCGCAGATGCAGCGCATGATTTGGTACGGCGCAGGGCCACGTGCCGGCATCAGTCTGGTATCGACGGCACGCGCCTTGGCCATGATGGAAGGTGCGGAAGCTGTGCGCTGGCGGCACATTCGCCGCTTGGCGAAGCCAGTGATGCGCCATCGCTTGCGATTGACCGCCCAGGCGGCCCACGATCAAATGACCGAGGACCAGGTCATAGACGCGGTGATTGGTACCATTGAGCGGCACTACAAAGACGTCCTGAAAGGCTAAATCGAATGCGGCAGACAGCTTCGGCAGATATGTCGACACTGGCGACGCTGTTTCCTAGCCGGGACACAGAGATTGCTTGGGCGCGGCAACGCAATAGCAGCCGATATCAAGGCTCCTATCTCTTCAACTTGCGACGGCCAAGCCGTACACCGGTCTTTTCTCGCAATTACGTCCCTGGTGATCCCACGAACATGATCGATTGGCGTGCCTATGCACGCACCGATCAATTGATCATTCGCGAGTCGCGGGATGAAGCCAGCACCCGTGTTCGGATCTGCGTCGATGGCTCCAGCAGTATGCGCTGGCCGGACGCGGCTGTTTGCGAAGCCACGGGCCAGCAAGAGCCAACCAAATTGGAAGTCGCTTATCGCGCTGCGATGAATTTAGCGCACGCGCATTTGGCCATGGGAGACTTTGTTGAATTGTGGCTACTTGAGGACGATGCGAAAATGCCCCAATGGCGCATACAGCCACGCAGCCCGAGTGACGTCGTCGCTGACTTTACGCGGGTCGAGCGCGCTGGGTTTATATTCGCCGAAATCAAGAAAAGCGTTCTGCGATCAGATGCGCCTCTGGGGCGGGCGACACTGGCCTATTGGTTTGGTGATGCCTTAGGGTCTGGCGACATCGAGTCGTTTCTAGACACCGGCGCTCGGGGTGCGTTCTTTCACATTCTGAGCGAGCGTGAACTGAAAGTTGATTGGCTTGATTCATCCCATTGCTACTTTGACGAGAGTATCGTTCGTAAGGAGTACCAAGGGGCCGATTTACTCCTCAGCGACGGATACAGCCAAGAGATACGAGAATGGATCGAATCTTGGCGGCAGAAGATTCAAGAGCGCATGAAACTGTACGCGATGTTCACGGATCAGTCGCGAATCTCTGCCTTTCAGCAGACCTGGCTGCGCGTACCATGAGGTTGCTGTTTTGAATTTCCAGAATACCATCTTTAACCCTGGCATCATCTCCTTTGCCGCAGGATCGGCCGTGCTGTTTGGAATCATCCTATGGTTCCTCGTGCGCAAGCAACGAAAGAGGATTTGGCTGCCGACTGTGCGAATTCTGAAGTTGGAGAACCGGCGCTTGCCTCGGCTGCGTTGGCGCACGCCACCCTGGCTAGCCTTTCTCTGTTTTGCCGTAGCCGCATTGGCCTTGGCGGGGCTGTCGCTGCAACCTGCACAAATTGTTTTTACCCCATACGAGCCAAAAGAGTTGCGACATCACTTGGTATTTGACTTGTCACCTTCCGTGCAGCAGGTCGGAGATTTGAGTCAGTACATCAGCCAAGCCAAGAACCTGATTGGCGGCCTGACGCAGCGAGGGCGCCTGACCTATGCCAGCACACATTCGCCGGAAGTTTTTGAGTACACGACCGACGATGAGTTGCAGAATCGACTTGCGGGGTTGGGGTTCCATCGAGCTGGTGTCAAATTGGGGCAAGCGATCAAGTCCCAGTTGGAGACAGTTGGCGATGTGGACCGCCTTATTGTCGTTTCTGACGGCGATCTGCATAGCTGGAATGACTTCAACTGGCAGTACCTTACCGAGAATATGAGCGTCATCTTCTATGATGTAAGGCCTGAGAAGCGTTCGCAGACAGAAAATACTTACATTGTAGCTGCCGATTTCTTGCCGGGATCAAACACCACCAAGGCTATCGATTGGGATTTGACTTTGGCGCGTACCGGCAGTGGCAAAGCGATCGGCGGTTCGGTAGTGGCTATAGCAGGTTCGCAAGAGTTGGCGCGTAGTACGTGGCAGTTTGCTGAGAATGCGCAACGGGTAAATGTGCGACTGAGTTGGAGCGTCTCTGCCGGTGGCAGTCAATCGAGCCAAGGCAGGGCTGGGGAACCAGTGCTGTTTCGCATTGAAACAGCGGAAGCAAATACTCTGAATATGGATGATGAGTTTCGGGTTGTGGCGCGTGGATCACGACATCAGGGAATACTCGTTGCCGAGCCGGTCAGCGAACGCTTGATTGAAGATGGCGCCCACCACCTGAACAGTATTCTGAACATCCTTGGCTTCGAGATGAGTCGCGTGGATTACTTGCAACAACCAGGTCCAATGCCGAGTACTTATCCTTTTTGGATCATTTTGGGTGGTGGGCATGCCGACTGGGAGCGCACCTGCCCGCGCAGTTTGGAGACTGCTCGCCTCAATCGTCGCAAACAGCAAGGGGCCAAGTCGACTGAGCGAGGTATGCCGATCGTTTGGCTAGTGCCGTCCAGTTTGGACGCAGATTACGAAGCGATGTGCCGCTGTTATGCTCGCCTGATGACGACGCGCGAGCCAAATGCAGTGCCTGCTTACTGCGCTGAGTCGAAGTCGCGTGATAGCTGGATCGGCTTACTGACTTCATTGGGTGCAAAGCAAGTCGGTGGCGAAGTGGGGGAAGCATCACAAGCCATAGCCTATCATCAGCGAGACTCCGAATCGGGAATGGAGGTCATGGCTTTTACCTTGCCATTGGTGCCAAGTCGCCAAACAGGGATTAGTCATGGTCGTATTCCACTGCTGATTCGTAGCCTTCTTCAATGGCAAGGGTTGGTGTCAAAGACAAGTGGCGAGGCAAACGCCGGCTGGCCTCGTATCGAAGATCTTGTGCAAGAAACATGGCGTGCCGCATTGCCGCCAGAGCAGCTCGCCCAGATTCAGATGAGTAACGTGCCAATTGGCGAAAGCTTAGCGTCGCCTTTAGCCAGCGAGCAATTGCCTCCGCGCTGGACCACGAAGTTGCAGGGTCAACATCGGGAGATGCCCGTGAAGCAAGATCAAACCGATCCTTTGCCGTGGATTCGCTGGTGTGGGTTAATCTTGCTGACTATGGTGCTGCTCGAATCCCTGGTGTCGGGAGCTGGGCTCTTCAGCCGCTGGCTGCGGCGGGCGGCGCTCATTCCGCTCACTGTGCTGACTTGGCCGACCGATTGGGCCCACGCCCAAGCTGAGATGGCAATCAATACGGTGCGCTATCCATCAGCGTTAGCGTCCGCTAGCTTCTCTAAGTTGGCTGTTGAAGTCAGCTCGCGGACGTCGATCGAACTGAAAAAGAATGCATCGGCAAGATCGCAAATTGATGACGGCGCTTTGCAGGATGGCTGGCTTTGGGTTGGAGATTCGGAACATGTTGCAGATGCCCGTGGTAAGCTTCGAGGTGATGTGGCGCTGTGGGTTAAGCGTGGCGGCATGCTCATTCTTGAAAACATTCGATCGGAAGAGCGATTGGCCCGCTTGACCGAAGATCTCAGCGCTGCGAAAGAAGGGGGGCGTTGGCAAGCCATCCCCCCTGATCATGAGCTCATGCGGAGCTTTTACCTTTTGGATGCCTTACCGAGTTGCCAGGATGCCATCTGGCGCGGTTTTCACCATGACGGGAGATTAGCGATCCTTGCTTTGCCGTTGCGATTTCTTGAGGGCGTTGCGGATCAGCCGATAATCGACCCCTGCGTGCAGGCCGTAGGCTGGGAGCGAGCAAGTCGGATCTTTGTCAACTTGCTGATGGTAGCCCTCACCACCGACTACAAAAAAGATCAGATCCATTTGCCGGAAATTCTAAAGAGGTTGCGATGAGTTTCCTGGATGCGTGGATTGGCTGGCTATTGGCAGTTGGGGTCGGAGTCCTCACGGTGACTTGGATTGTGGAGTTGGGAGCTCTGCGCGGCATACTTGCTGGTTTGTGTCGCGTGGGTTGGATTTTGCCAGTTGTGTTAGCCTTTCAGCCGCGCACATTATCCGAAAAGTTGCCGCGGTCCATGAGTCTCAAGCCGATTCATGTTTTGCTCGACGATTCCGCGAGTATGCGCCAGGTAGGCAGTGATGGCGAATCATTGGCGCAAGCCCAAGCTAACGTGCAGATGATGGAGCGAGAATGCCTGCGCTTGGGCTGTCAGGTGAAGTTGGACTATGTCAGTAACCTCGACGCGCAAACCCAAGCGGGATTTTCTCCGCTGAATGAAGTGCTCGAGCCTTGGTTGTTTCGCAACGGAGCCGAACCATGGGTTTTCCTGTCCGACGGTGGCGACTGGCGGCCCAAGTTGCCTTGGTCGCCCCGATTGCGGGGGGCAGGTGCGACCGGCGAGGGTGACACAGCGCGAGGTTTTATTGGTGGCTTTCGCAATGCCAACGAGGCCAATATTTGGATCGAGGAGATGGAAGTTCCGCCATTTTCATTTGAGGGAAAGCCATTTGAGGTTTCCGTTACCATGCGACGGAACACGGCCGCCATGTACAGTGCCGAACTTGTCCAAGTTCAAGTGAATCAAGACGATAAGTCATTAGCCAATGCCAACGTCCGCTTTGCGGACGGGGAGGCCGCTGCACAAGTCTCGATTCCATTGCCGGCACTCAGCCGAGGTCAGCATCTCTTGTCTTTGAAGGCTCTGCCGACTCCGGCAGAAAGATCGTTGTGGGATAATCAATCTTTCGCCTCGTTAGAGGTACTCCCAAATACCATTGGTATTCTCCACCTGCTTGGCTCTCCAAGCTGGGATGGTCGATTCTTGCGTCGTTATCTCAAGGGCGAACCAAAGTATGATCTGATTAGCTTTTTCATTTTGCGCGACCGATGGGACAGTCAGGCAGTCAGCGAACGGGACTTAAGCCTTATTCCATTTCCCGTCGAACGTTTATTCAACGAAGAGCTTCCGAACTTCAAAGTTGTGATCATTCAGAACTTTGCTCTGTTTGAGTTTTTACAGCCTGAGTTTCAAAAGAATCTCGTAGAATTCGTCAAGGCGGGTGGTGGACTCTTGTTCATGGGTGGGCCTCGTGCGCTCCAAGACGGAGATCTACGCGGTTCGCCCTTGGAAGAAATTTTGCCATTTCATACCGAACAGATGGCCGCTGCAGATGACGGCCAGAGCTTTGGATTTTCCGGTGGATTTCGTCCCACAAAGAAGAATTTGTCTGGCCCTTATTACGATTCCGAGCAGCAGTTCCGCATTTCCTTTGCTCGGCCAGATCAAAATCAGCGCGAGTTGGCCAGTGTCTATGATGATTGGGAGAGCATGGCCAGCGAATTGACCGATTTTGCGCAGGCAAAAGGACTGCATCGGATGGATAAAGTGAAGTTCAAGGCGGGTGGCCACACGCCGTTACTCTTGGCGCAAACCGAGAATCAGAAGAACATACCGCTGGCGGTTGCTAGCTATCCAGCTAAAGGTCGTGCCATTTGGTTGTTCTCTGACACGATGTGGCGCATGGCGATGCCAGGAGACGCGAAGATTTCTCGATTCGCGCATCACCAATTCTTTCAAGGCGCGATTAATTGGCTATTGCGGCAAGATTACCGAAAGCCGCTCCTGGCAAAGGATTTTCAGGTTCGTCAGACGCGGAATGAGCAACTCGCTTGGGACGTCACACTGCGCGGACCCGCGGCTAAGTACTTTGCGGCGAGCAATCAGTGGCAGTTGCTAGTTTGCGGCTCCCCGGTGGATACGAGCAAAATTACGATTTCGCGTGCTGGTGGCGAAGATCGTATTTTGACAGGCGTCTTGCCTGCCAATATCGCAGGCGGGAGTCGCTGTGAGTTGCGTGTGACGGGCGAACACGTGGCATTTGGTTCCGTAAAAGCAGTGACTGCGGCGGTGGTTCCGGAGACCTTTAATGACGAGCACGTGGGCCAGGCGCCCAGTAAGTTGATGGAACTTGAACGCTTAACGAGTGCGAAGTTGGTGTTTGCCGATGAGAATCAAGCCACTGCCCTCACCCAATGGATTGAAGCGGTTACCGGATCGGAAGGCATTGCTTTACCCGGCCGCTACAAAAGCAGCCGAGACTTCTATTGGGCATTCCGACAATGGTGGATTTGGTTGTTGTTAGGTTTGTTGCCGGTCGAGGTCTTGATTCGACGGTGGCATCGCATTTTTGGCGCGGCGTCGGGGCGCACCCGATGGTGGCATCGACGACCTGCGGCATCTACTGCACTGAAATAGCGACCTTCTTCGTTTCACCACCGCGCATATATTCCAACTCGATGGCGTCCGTTCCTTTTAGCGACTGTAGCAGTTTGATCGCGCCGCCGGCGCTGTTCAGTTTATGGCCATTGATGCTGGTCACGATGTCGTGATCGACGAAGCCTGCTTTGTCAAATATGCTGCCCTTATCGATTTGAAATAGGCGGAATCCGAGAATCTGGCCATTGGACTCGACGGGCACGGCAGTAGCCTGCATCAGAATGGTGGACAGCTGCTCGTTAACGATTCGGTCGCGATAGGACGCCGTCATGTTAATTTGATCTTGAGTGCGTTCAAAACCCTCCTCGCGGAATAACAGGTCGGGTCCGGAAGATAGCAACGAATTGATAGTGCTCTTGGAAAACTCGCCGGCGAATTTATTTTGATACACTAGGTGGTCTTGCTTATTGTGGACGATGACCATGTACTTCGCCTGCACTTCTTTCACAACGCTACTCTCGAGGATTTTGAAGCCAGCTTTGACTGCCTTGATGCGTCCTGATTTGAATTCTTTAACGAGAGCGACATTGTCCGCGACCCGCGAATGGGTGATCGTGCCGACAATGGTGAGCCCAATGTCGTCACCGTTGGAGCGAATATTTGGCTGCTCGACGTTGGCTGCTGCTGTCAGGGGCAGCAACCCGGCGAGCACCGTGATGATGGACTGGACAAAATTCACAACCTACCTCAAGAACTTGGCATTATCAGTGTTCGGCCGAGACGTGCGAGGAGTTGAGTGAATCGGTGGTAGTGTAGTCTTGGAAAATTGCATAAAATCCACTTTGTCGTAATCAAACTGGAGGCTATTCGTGGCGATTGAAATCAAACAGGCGAAGGTGCGCAAGTTCCTGAGCAAGAAAATTGGACAGCTCAACGATATCGTCGCTGATTTGGATCAATTGGTAAGCCAGATGCAAGTCGATTTTTATCGAGTCTGTATCTTTGGTTCAGCCCGCATTCAGAGTGATTCTCCTTTTTACCAACAGGTCTTTGACTTGGCCAGGGCGCTGTCTCAAGAGGGCGTCGATATCGTCACGGGTGGTGGCCCGGGACTTATGGAGGCGGCCAATCGGGGCGCAAAGGATATTGCTTCCAAGAGCCGATCCATCGGTCTGCCGATTCACCTGCCATTTGAGTCGGACGCCAATCAGCACTTGGACGTGAAGTATCATCATCGGCGCTTTAGCTCCCGTTTGGACGAGTTTATGCGCATTAGCCATGCTGTGGTCATCACTCCGGGGGGGATCGGTACCTTGTTGGAGTTACTATATACGTGGCAACTTTTGCAGGTTGCGCATATTGAATCGCGACCCGTTCTGCTTTTGGGTAAAGACATGTGGTCTGGATTTTTGGACTGGATGCGTGAGCAGCCCATGAAGCGTGGATTGATGAATACCTTCGATATGGACCAATTGCAGCTTGTTGACTCTGTTGACGAAATCGTCACGATTCTGCGACCGTCCATATTGGAATTTCGGGCCAGACATGCGTCGGGGAGTGGCCCGGCGAAGCCTTCAAAGGTCTAGAATCTAAAGAATTTAGACCGTTCACCCGAGGTCTCCTTAAGACCGACAGCCATTCTGCCGAAACCATGGAGTGTGGTTAGAGGATTGTGCCTGTTAGGACTTTTGGAGGAACCATCATATGTTAGCCAACCGAGCCGCTCGAGGCACTGATAGCCGAGCTCGTGCCCCCCGTTTCGAAGTAACGGATGCCGTGCAAGTCCAGTCGCGGACGATCGGTACCGACGTGTCCTACAGCCTCAGCACTAAGAACGTTTCGCGTTCGGGTTTGCTACTTACATGGGAGCAGAACTCACGTGTTCCATTCATTGAGAATACCATCATCGAAATGACGATCGATCCCAACTGTCAGTTGCTCCACGAGCCTGTGCATTGTCTTGGCAAAGTGGTGCGCCGCGTTCAGCGCCCTATGATGGGTGGCAATGCGGCAAACACAGCCGAGTTTGGTGTTCGCATCGTGCAAATCGACAACCGCGACCTGGATGTTTGGGAGTCGTGCATTGACGAGCTGACTCGCAGTTCGGACGGTGTCGTCATGGAAGAGAAGCTGGATATGATTGAGGATCTGCAGACGGTGCTAGCGAAAAAGCGACGAAATGCGGCTTGAATGTCGCGAAGAGGAAGGACCCTCCGGTGCACGGTCGTAAATTGACTCAGCAGTTATCAAGTCGGGGAGCCGTTTCCCGAGTCATGCTATGTCTGTGTCTGATCTTGGCGTCGAGTTGTGTCGCGTTTCGCGGTGCTCGCATCGCGGATGTGCCTGTCAGTAAGTTAGCCGTTGATAAACCGCCTGCCTTTCTACCTGCGCTGTATCCGACTCTTACGATGAACGTCGAAGACAGTTCGGGAAAATCCCAGCTCGCGGAGAACCTCGTTGCCGAAGATCGCGACTATCTTATTTCACTCTTGAACAAGTCGCGCATGGTCCGCCTCGTAGATCGCGTCGAAGATGCAAACTATCAGCTGCAGGTTGAGTTCATGAATAATGCCAGCCGTCACAGCTTAACCTGGATGACCCTATCGACGATCACCGTTGGCATCATTCCCTACATGGGCAACAACTATTATGAATTGCGAGCCAGTTTAAAGAATCGAGTCGGCAGCGACATCAAGAAGTATAAGGTAGAAGATCAGACAACCTATTGGCTGCACATTTTCCTGGCTCCGGCGATGCCCTTTTACTTTCCAACGCGGGTTCAGCGCGAAGTGCGGGAAAATATGTATCGCGAACTTGTCCGCCGCCTCGTTCGTGACGGCGTGAAACTTGATCTACTCGAATGACCACGCTGTTCCAGCGAAAACTCGCACCGCGCTAGAGCTGCGGACCGGAGCTGACCAAGTCGCGGCCAGCAGCTGCATCTGTATATTTCTTAAAGTTCTCAATAAACATGCCCGCAACTTTCTTCAGCTGCTCATCATAAGCAGCCTTGTCCGCCCATGTGTTCCGCGGATTGAGTAAGTGGGAATCGACGCCCGGCATGTTGCGGGGTACTTGGAACTGAAAAACAGGAAACGTATCCCATTCACAGCTTTCTATGGATCCATCCAAAATGGCATCGATGATTTTGCGGGTCGCCGGTAAGCTCATGCGCTTGCCGACGCCGTAGCCGCCACCGGTCCAACCCGTATTGACGAGGTAGGCATTGGCGCCATGCTTCGCCATCTTTTCGCGCAAGATCTCGCCGTACTGAGTCGGATGCACGAGTAAGAATGGACCGCCAAAGCATGGCGAGAAAATGGGCTTTGGCTCCTTGATCCCAATCTCGGTACCTGCAACCTTGGCCGTGTAACCACTGAGGTACTGATATTCTGCTTGCTTAGCCGTAAGCTTCGCCACCGGAGGCAGGACTCCAAATGCATCGCAAGTCAGGAAGATAATATTCTTGGGGTGTTCGCCTTTGGATTCTGGCTTGACGATGTTATCGATGTGGTAGATCGGGTACGAAACCCGGGTATTTTCTGTTTTCGAAGTATCTGTAAAATCGACAACACCTTTACTGTCGTAAACTAAGTTCTCCAGCAATGCATCTTTGCGGATGGCGCGATAGATGTCAGGCTCTTTCTCTTCGCTCAGGTCGATGCATTTGGCGTAGCAACCTCCTTCGAAGTTAAAGACGCCAGTTTCATCCCAGCCGTGCTCATCGTCACCGATCAGAAGGCGCTTGGGATCGGCGGAAAGAGTCGTCTTGCCAGTGCCTGATAGGCCGAAAAACAAGGCGGTATCGCCACTTTTGCTCATATTGGCGCTGCAGTGAAAGGCGCCGACCCCCTGCAGTGGCAGGAAGTAATTCATCATGGTGAAGATGCCCTTTTTGATCTCCCCGCCGTACCAGGTTCCGCCGATGAGAGTGGTGCGCTCGTCGACGTTGAAAGCGACAAACACCTCGGAGCGAAGTCCGAGCTCTTGGTAGTTCTGGCAGGTGGTTTTGCAGGCATCGAGGATGGTCCAGTCGGGCTTAAAAGTCTTCAGCTCTTCGTCCGTCGGACGAATAAACATGTTCTTGGCAAAATGCGCCTTCCAGGCCACTTCGGTTACTAGGCGGATGGACAGGCGGTGTTTAGGGCTGGCGCCGCAGTATACGTCCATGACGTATAGGTCCTTGCCATCTAGCTGCTTGAGGCATGTCTTTTTCAGCTCGTCCCAAACTCTTGGCTCGATGGGGTTGTTATCGGAACCAGTCCCAGCCCACCAAACGGTATCTTTCGTCTTGGCGGTTTTGACGATGTATTTGTCTTTTGGCGAACGGCCGGTGAACCTGCCGGTATCGACGTTGACGGCACCGAAGCTGGTGACCGTACCCTTGCCCCAGTCGTTACCTTTATATTCCGTTTCGTGTCGGTACAGCTCTTCGTACGAACTGTTGTAGAAGAGATGATTCACAGATTGAATGCCAGTTGCATTTAAGCCAATTTGCGTGGCGACTTCTGCGGCTGTGGTCATAGACGGTCAGCTCTCCGAAATTTAAGGTAAGCGGGCGAAAATACGGAGATCAGTTATTAACACGCAGCTCGTTCCCGGTAAATGACAAGTTCTGCCACGATCGGAGCTGAGGATATTGGCCACTTGGCTAGTTGGGGTGCCCTTTTCTCGCCGGGCAACATGGATTACAATCAGACCATAGCAAATCATCTGAAAAATCCAGATTTTGTGTAGGTGCTTATGAAGTTCAGCAAGCTTTATTGGGGCCTGTCTTTGGCGATTCTGCTTCCCATCGCCGGTTGCGGATTCAACATCGCATCCTACCTCGTTAACAAAGACAGCGAGAAGTATCAACTCGAGCAGGCCCGGACCCTCATGGATCAGGGAGAGTACGGAGATGCCCTCGACATCCTGAGCGACATGGACGCAGATTCGAATGAGCGGCGCTTGCTATTGGCCGCCGCTCGACTTGGCGACGCTAGCCTCGACATCTGGTCCATCATCAAGGAGCTTTTCGATAATACCGAGTCGGGCGGGCAGGGGGTTGATAATTTCTTTAATTCCATTGGCGATTCCGTTGTGGGCACAGGCAATGCTCGGGTCCGCAGTTTCTCGGCCCTGCGACAAAGCCTGCAGGATCTCGCCAACCCGCCACAAGGCCAGACGGCAAAGACGCGGGGGCTCGCCTGTTTTATCGCCGGGATTTGGACGGTCCCGCTGGGAACAGATGCGGCCACGACGATGCAAGATGTCCAATCCGCGCTGACCGAAGTCCAGAATACGACGGTCGGCATTGAATGCGACCAAAATGCGCTGGATAATCTCGATTCGAACCTAGCCGATGCTTCAACCATCGCTTCCGATTTCGCCCTCATCGCTGGCGCGGTAGCCGATTGCCCGTTTATCAATGCGGAGGCATCCTCTGGCGCCAACAGCGCCGAGGATCAACTGAACAAAGTATTGACCAATGCGGATGGCGGCTGTGAGTCGCCCGGCGATTGCGCCCCAAGCGATTTGGCCTGTCAGGCGCTGCAGCTAAGCTGCGTCGGTCAAATTCTCAACAGCGACGCGACTGCTGATGACGGACTCATTACGTCGTGTGAGCTGGTCCAGGGCTGTTACGGCGGCGGTTGCTTCTAGGTTGCATCCAATGAGTTATATACCTCGGGGGTATTGCATGAATATGGGTTCACGTTCTGCCTGGTTGACCGCAACCATCGCACTGATACCTTGGACGGCTCTGGCTGGTGGTTACCAACCGATCTGGGAATCGCCGCGGGCCCTCGGACGCGGGAATACCTTCGTCGCGGCCTTCTATTCCGATGAGTCGACGCGGATGAATCCGGCGGTCTTGGCAGAAGCACCTCGTACGGACATCGAGTTTCGTTGGGGACAAGTCGATGCGTTCGTCAGCCAGAATGCGATCGACACAATCGGTGATTTGGCGGGGTCGTCATCGGCCATGGGTCTGGCAGGCATATTGAGCGCGGTAGAGGACAAATTCGGCGATCGCTTCTACGCCCGCGCACAAATGTTTCCCGTGGCCTTTCGTTGGGGGCAGTTTGAATTGACGCCCTTCATCTCGAGCTTTGCACAAGGCGAAATCCGCCTGCCCAGTACGCCGGAGTTTCACGTCTTAGGTGACTTCTATGCCGGTGCCAATGCATCCTTTGGACTCAACTACGGCAAGTTTAAGGTCGGTATGACCTTCCGCCCTTTTACCCGCGCCTACTTTGGCGGTGACGTCGGCGCACTCGATCTCATTGACTTGGGCACGTCGGAAAGCGCGTCGGCCGAAGACTATTTCACCGCCGGCGCCGGTGCCGGTTTTGGCGTCGACGTGGGTGGCCTGTATACTCCCACTGCAGATTTGCGGTTCGGTCTTTTGATCCGCGATGTCGGCGATTCCACATACGGCGATGGGGATAGCTTGCCACCAAATGTGCATCAGCAGGTTCTGGTCGGTGCTGCTTGGCGGCAAAAAGTTTTCAACTCATGGCGACTTGATCTCTCGGCGGATATCCATGACGTTTTGAACCGCTACGGCCAGACTTTCACCAAGTTGCTAAAGATGGGAGGCGAGCTGGGAAAACCTTGGTTCGGTCCCGACAACGACGTCGGTGTGTCGGCCGGACTGAATGATGGCTACATGTCTATCGGTGGATTTATCGATCTATGGCTAGGCCGATTTGAGGTCACCAACTACGCGATTGAAGCGGGCGCCTATCCGGGCCAGCGGATGGACAGGCGTTGGGGGATGGGCTTTCGCACCTCGACGACGTTCTAATTCATTCCGCCCAAAAGGCTGCTAAGATCCAGGCTGGACAGCAGGCCGCTCACCGTATCACCAGGAATCACGGCGATCAGCTTCGTTACCAACGCCATGGAATCGGCGAGGCTGAGTTGCTGCGTGCGACGCTGCTTTTGAAATAGGGTTAATGCGTCGACGACACCGGCCTTGATTTGAGCGACTTGCGCATCGTCCAGCAGATTGGTCGCATTGGCTTGATTCCATTCTGTTTTAATCAAACTCGCCAGGGCCGTTGCGGTACCATCGATATCGTTGCCAATGATGATTGCCTCTTTGTGCTCTCCGACGAAATCGATCACCTTGTTGAGCATCACCTTTTCCGGCTTTGCATCGGGTACAGACGATGCAAGCAGTCCGCGCGTGATGGTGAGCCCAATTGGTAGACTCGACAGTATTTTCTCTTCCCACTCCAGGAGCAAATTGAGTTTGAAAACAGTGCCGTCGCGTCGGCGACAGAGCAATTCTTTAGCATCATGGCCGCAGTCAGTCTTAGGGTCGAAACCGGGAGCCACCAAGATCAAGCGATCCAGCGGAACCAGTCGCGGCTTGCAGCTCAATTCAAACTCTCCCGAATCCAATACCTTGCCCTGGCAATAATCGGGCAAGCCGCTGGACAAATTTGCGCCCAATTCGCTCGCCGAGCCGGTATCGACCGGCGTAACATTCGGCTCTTGCGTTTCGCTCGCTATCGCATCGTCGCCGCCTTTTCCGGCGCCGTGGTGCTTCGCTTTTTTTTCGCCGCAGGCGACTACTGTTCCTGCGATTATAAAAAATGCTGAAATTTTAAAGAGTTGCATTCAATGACCCCGTGGATTGCAGAGCGCCAGCGGTCTCTATCGGCAAGTTTCCCGGAAAACTTGAGAAAAATTGAAATTTCCGTGAAAAAATAATAAGTAACAGCCTCCAATAAAACTAACGACGGGAGCTGCCGTCGGGCGAAACGAGGAGGAGTTTTTATGTCCGAGAAGGGCCATATTTCCATCGACACGGATAACATCCTGCCCATTATCAAGAAGTGGTTGTATTCGGAAAAAGAGATATTCCTGCGTGAGCTCGTGGCCAATGCCTCGGATGCCCTGACCAAGGCTGAGAAATTGGCGCTTGTTGGTGAGATTAGCGAAGCACCAGAAGCCAAAATCGCCATCGAGGTGGATAAAAAGAAGCGTGTCGTGCGGATCACCGATACGGGCATCGGTCTCACGGCCGATGAGATCAAGCGCTACATCAATCAAGTGGCATTTTCTGGAGTCAAAGAGTTCGTCGAAAAATACCAAGGCAAGGACGATGAAAATCAAATCATTGGTCACTTTGGCTTGGGTTTCTATTCGGCGTTTATGGTGGCGTCTGAGGTCGAGATCGATTCGCTTTCTTGCCGTCCAGGCAGCGAGGCGGCGCATTGGCGCTGCCAAGGCAACACCGAATTTGAGTTAACGCCATCCAAGCGCCGCGACGTGGGCACGACGATCACCTTGCACATCAGTGACGATGCCGCCGAGATGCTCGAGCCAGATACCTTGCGGCGCATCTTGAAGCGTTATTGTGCGTTCATTCGCTTTCCCATCACTTTGGATGGTGAGCAGATTAACGAAACTCAGCCGCTGTGGACGAAGAATCCGGCGTCGATTACCGAGGATGAATACAAGAAGTTCTATAACGAGCTTTTTCCCCTGGCCGGCGAGCCTCTGTTCTGGATTCACCTGAACGTGGACTTCCCGTTTAAACTTCGGGGTGTGCTGTTCTTTCCGAAGTTCAACCACGAATTCGATGCCGCCGAAGGTCAGGTTAAGCTCTACTGCAATCAGGTTTTTGTCGAAGACAATGCGAAGGAGTTGGTTCCGGAATACTTGATGTTACTCAAGGGCGTGATCGACTGTCCGGATTTGCCACTGAACGTATCCCGCAGTTACCTGCAGAACGATGCGCAGGTAAAAAAGATTTCCGAGCACATTTCGAAAAAGGTCGCCGACAAGTTGGCAGGCATGGCCAAGACCGAGCGCGAGACTTTTGAGAAGCACTGGGAAGACATCCACGGCTTTGTGAAATACTGTATGCTGCGCGATCCGAAATTCTATGAGCGCCTAAAGGATCATGTCATCTACAAGGTTGCGGGTGGTGGCTATACGACGTTGGAAGACTATCTTGTGGCCATGAAGGGTAAGTCGGACAAGATCATTTATGCCACGGACGAAGTGGCCCAAGCGCCTTTTATCAAGATGCTGCAAGAGCATGACATGCAGGTCATCCTAGCGACTGTAACCATGGATCGGCATTTCTTGCCCTACATGGAAATGCAGTCCGCTCGCAAACTCCAGTTCCAGCGTATCGATGCTGATGTCGTGGACCATCTTGTCGATCCGCAAAAGGAATCGAAGTTGGTGGATCCGACGGACAACAAGACGGATGCGCAAAAGCTCGAGGAAATTTTCAGTCGGCACCTAGGCCGCGAAAAGCTAAAGATCAAGGTGCAAGCGCTGAAATCGGAGAAGCTGCCCGCCATGTTATTGGTGCAAGAAGACCAGCGCCGCATGCAGGAGATGAGTCAATTCATGCCGTTTGCCGGCACCGGTATGGGTGAGCCAGAGCAAACCTTGATTATCAACTCGACTTGTCCAGCCGTGAAGAGTGTCCTGACTTTGGCGCGCGGATTGTCGGCGGATACGGATTTGCCGATGGTCGTGCGCTACATTTACGATTTGGCGGCCATGCAGCAGGGTCGATTGACGCCAGAAGCGATGACCGATTTTATGGAACGATCGGTCTCGGTTCTGGGCCGTTTGGGGGCTCGATGAAAGAACAGGAATTGCTAAGTGCCGTCGGCGGTGCCCTTGGCAACGTAGACTTTTTTAGTGTTCGCTACTGCCGCCGGCAGGATGAGCAACTGCGTTGCCGCCATGGCGTGGTGGCACCGCCTGAGTTGCTCGAAGATGAAGGCGTGATGATCACGGTCCATCATCGTGGCGGCATGGGCTATTCAGCATCTAGCGACGTCACTGATGCGGGGTTGCGGCGGGCAGCAGAAGAGGCTCTGAATTGGGCCGAGTTATCGTCGCGGATCGCCGTGACAGATTTTTCCAAAGTGGCCATGAGTCATCTGGCGGGTGAATACATGTCGCCCGTGGTTACCGCCTGGGATTCCGTCCCCATGGCGGATAAGATTGCACGCTTGCGGACGATCGATGCGGCATTACAAGGTGGCGATGCTCGCATCGTCGATGCTTCGGCAGCGGTTTGGCGATCCCGCCGCGAGCAGCTGTACCTGACGAATAACGGCGGCCGCATCTGGCAAGGCATCGAGAAAATGATTCCGCTGATGGATGTGACGGCGCATGCAGGATCCGAGGTACAGACCCGCACCTTTGGCGGGCATGGCTACTCTCGACAAGGCGGATGGGAAGTTCTTGATCACTTGCAGTTTGACCAACAGGCGCCGCGCTTGCGCGAAGAGGCTTTGGCCTTGATGGCGGCCGAGCATTGTCCGAGTGACACACGCGATTTACTCTTGGCACCCGATCAGATGATTTTGCAGATTCATGAATCCATCGGTCACCCGCTGGAATTGGATCGCATTTTAGGTGACGAGCGCAATTATGCAGGCACGAGTTTTGTGACTCCCGACATGTTTGGCACTTATCAGTACGGTTCACCGTTGCTGAATGTGACGTTTGATCCCAGTCGGCAAGAACAATTAGCCAGTTTCAGCTTTGACGATGAAGGTAAGCGCGCCGAGCGTCTGCACGTCATCAAAGACGGCATGTTGCTGCGACCATTAGGGGCGACGGTTTCCGCGTTTCGATCTGGTATGGAGGGCATGGCTAACGCTCGAGCCGAGCGTTGGAATCGACCACCCATCGACCGCATGGCCAACCTGAATGTGGAGCCGGGACAGTCATCCTTGGCGGAAATGATCGCCCAGACCGAACGCGGCGTATTCATGAAGACCAACTGTTCCTGGTCCATCGACGACTCTCGCAACAAGTTTCAATTTGGCTGTGAATGGGCCCAGTTGATTGAGAAAGGGCAGCTGACGCGTTTGGTGAAAAAGCCGAATTATCGCGGCATTTCTGCGACCTTTTGGCGAAGCCTCAAGGCTGTTGGTAACAACGATACCTGCGAGGTGATGGGCACGCCGTTCTGTGGCAAGGGTGAGCCGAATCAGGTCATAACTGTCGGGCATGCATCGCCCACCTGCTTGTTTGGCGATGTTGAAGTGTTTGGAGGCGTCTGATGCAAGATTACTTTATCGACCTGACGGCTTCGCTCCGGTCCGCATTGTCCGGCAAGGAAGTTTTCACCGCCTATCTCGAGGGCGAGGATTCAGACTTCTGTCGATTTAACCACGCGCGTGTCCGCCAGCTTGGTTCTGTGCGGCAAAAGACCATTCTCCTGCGTTTGATCGACGGCGGCAAACAGGCATCGGCGAAAATTGTCGTCACCGGTCAGCGGGCCGAGGATGCTGCACGGCTTACCTCAAGTATGCAACGGCTGCGCGCCGAGCTACCGCATCTGCCAGTTGATCCGTACCTCTTGTATGCGACTGATCCCCACTCCTCGGAAATGGCGCGGCCGAATACGTTAGCACCTAGCCGCGACATGATTGAAGACATCGCGGCGACGGCCAGCGGCTTGGATCTTGTCGGGATCTTTTGCAGTGGTGGGGTGTTCCGGGGATTCGCCAATTCCTTGGGCCAGCATAATTGGTTTGAGACTTACAGCTTCCTCTTCGACTTCAGTTTATATGCGCATGGCGATAAGGCCGCCAAGTCAGGATACGGCGGTTTTCAATGGAGTCGCGATGCGTTATCCGAGCGCTTGCAGACGGGGCGTCAACATGTTGACGCTTTGGCGCAGGCCCCCAAGTCGATTCAGCCTGGCAAGTATGATGTGTACCTGGCGCCAGCAGCTGTTGGCGAGGTGATGGACCTCTTGGCCTGGGGCGGATTTGGACTCAAGAGCCAGCGCACCAAGCAATCAGCACTGTTGCCGTTGGTTGATGGGCGCAAGCATTTGAGCGATAAGGTACGGATCGAAGAATGTACCGCGAGCGGCATCGCTCCCAACTTTGACGACATGGGGTTTGCCAAACCCGATACGGAAGTCTTGATTAAGGCCGGCAAGTATCATGGTAGTTTGGTTTCAGCCCGTTCCGCCAAAGAATATGACGTGACTCCAACGGGTGCAGATGCGTCCGAAATGCCCCATTCTCTGGATATGGCGGCTGGCCACATTCACCAGGCGGAAGTGTTACAACGCTTGGGCAAGGGGATCTATATCTCCAACCTTTGGTATCTGAACTATAGCGATCGCACCCAAGGGCGCATGACGGGAATGACCCGCTTTGCCACTTTCTGGGTTGAAAACGGCAAGATCGTCGCACCATTGAACGTGATGCGCTTTGATGAAAACTTATTCCACATGCTGGGCAGCGGTCTTGAGGGACTGACGGTCGAACGCGAGTTTATGCCGAGCGCGTCGACCTATGAGCAGCGCCAGGCAGCGAGCAAGACGCTGCCGGGGGCGCTGGTGCGGGATATCGCGTTTACTCTTTAGATCACTCATACCGCGCGACGTACGGTAGCGGCAGCAGCTGGTAGAACTCCTCGCCGGTTCCCGGACGTGCGAGTTCGACCAAACCCGCATCGACCAATCGACGATTGATGCGACGACTGCCGTCCGAAACGCTGAAGGCGTCTTCAGCGATTTCAAAGGGGTGCCAGCTGAAGATTTGATCTTCGCCCCAGACCTCGCCATAAAGTACGATGCGCCCGTCGAGATTCCCCAAGGGTCGCCCGGTTTGATTGTGGCACATCGTGCACCCGTCTTCAGTCGTTGGCAGGAGGCCCCCGATGTAGTTCTTCGGGACGATATGAAAACTTGCCTGGGTGGAAGCGGCATAGGTCGTGTGCGCGCCCGAAGTCTTCCAAGTTGATTCCATGGCGTTGGTAAAGACGCGATCGGTCAAGAACGACTTGATCAGAGGATAGTCGCGAGTGGCTGGGAGATAGTCCATGGCACCGGTGAAATTCGGGACGATCGCAGCATAGCGACCGGTGGATAGCTGATGTGGCGTCAGCGATCCGGAATTTCGGAGGTGCTCGACGAGTGGTTTCAGGTCGCTACTTTGCCACTGGGGACGGGCACTGACGATCGCTTGGGCGAATTCAAGAGGTGACGTAAACGGACGAAAGACGAATGTTTGCCAATGATCCAATTCGCGCACGCGGGCCCGAACTTCAAACGTGTACCATTGTCCGTCATCGGGCGCGCGCAGCATGAGAACTTCGCCAATCACCGTGTCTTTGGGGAATGTCCAGTGCCAGTGGCTCGCATTCTTCCAATATTTCACGGGCAGAGTTTTGCCTGCGTTCGTGGGTGGCACCCAAAAGTTCAGCACATGCACGTCTTCTTCGAATGTTGAGCCAGCACTGATGGAGAATGGAAATTTGAACTTCCCGGGTTGAAAGTATTGCGTCAGCAAGCGGATATCGGGCTCACTGGCGTTGGCGCCGACATCGTAGCCGACGCGGTTGGCACGCAGACCCTTTGGTGAGCCAAACGAATCCTGATAGACAAAGGTCATGGAGGCTTCGTCATACCACATCGCACGTGGATGGTGCAGAGCGCTATTGATAATGGCGATATCAACTTGTGGCAAGCGGCTGAGGAGCGGCTCCAGTTCTTGGCGGGCGATAAACTCTACGAATCCCCGCTCTGTTTGTAGGGCTGGCCAATTCAAGGTGAATTGCCTGCAGGCTGCTGCATCATTGTTGAAATCGCGAACGACCTCCAGGCTGGAGATTTTGATGGCGCGATGCCGATAACTTTGTTGGACGCAGACCACATTGTTGCGGGCAGCCCTGATCGCCAATTCACAGCCACCCACATGGGTGGAGCTGAACTCGCCAATCCTGCGTTTGCCGCCGCCGCTCACATCGTACATGGTGCCAACAAGGGTGCTGCCGGGGGCTCGCTCGCAGATCAGTCGGTTCTGATACGGATGAGTTTCACTCTGCAGGCTGCTGCCCGGATCGTTGCTGCACGAAGCAGCGCTCAACGCGCCAATAAATAAAGCGGCAATTCGCGTCATTTGCAGGGCCTCACATCTTGTGGTGATTAGGATGCTACTTGCTGATTATACGCGACGGTCTTTGGAGTTGATGCAAGCCCAGCTGCAAGAGTGGTGGAAATGTTCCCACCGTGTTTGAGAATTGCGTCAATTTGACGCTGTTTTCCCAAGAATGCTTTGCTCTTACTCAAACCCAAACCACCAGCCGCTGCAGGAATTCAGCGGGGAGCTTGGCCTGACAATAGGCCAAAATCTCGTCTGCTTTGTATCGAGCACTGGTGTGGCCAAAGACGATCAATTCATTTTCAAATGCGTGCGCCATGGCCACGACATCATCCAAGTGAATGTGCCCGTACCTTTGCCGATCGCCGATGGTCTTTGGTTCGTGGAAGTAGGTAACTTCCATGATCAGTACTCGCGCCGATAATATGGCCGGATGGGCCTGCAATCCGCCGATCCCCGAGTCGCCTAAATAGGCCGCGTGATAGCGTGTTTCCGGTTCCGAGAGATCGACTCCGCGTCGACCCAGATCCTCGATTTGGGTCTGGCTTAAATCGCGATATTCTGGCCGCAGCTTCAGCACGTCCTGGCCCACCAAGTAGCCGCAGGAAGGAATGGTGTGCGGTGTGACGAAGGGCTCCAGAAAAAAATGATCCGTGATGGCGTAGCGCGTTTCAGGCAGTGCGGCGACGAGTTCACAGGCCAATTCATCCTCGGTCAAATCCTGCCATACCCGCAGCAGCTCTTGCACCTTGTGGAAAGACGCGGCCGGTACCAAAACCTTTGCTGGTGGCAGCTGTTGAATCTCGCGCCCGGTAAGCATCGCCGGCAGGCCAGCGATGTGATCGGAATGCGTGTGCGAGATCGCGAGAACTGGCGTACTGGTAAAGCGAATGGGGTGCGCTCCATGATCAAACGCAACGTGCAGTTCCGGGATGCGCCAATACGTCTGCACCGCCGCGATGGAATAACCTTCAATGGTCAGATCCCGATGGCGCAGCATCAAGAGAGGTACGTTGTTGGGGCCGCCAGATGGGAAGAGCGTAGGGCGTTGCATGATTGATGAACTCCACAATGCAGTCAACTTCTGCGGATTGTACGATACTTTGCCCACGAATGGGACCTGATCCAAGGAATGCGAGATAACGGGCGTTACCTGCTGTTTTCGATGAGAGAAAGTTATGTAAGCGACGTAAGTATTCGGCAAAGCGCAGGGAGTTAGCGTTGTAATTGTCAATAATGGTGGGCGGTTGTCGTTATCGTGGCTAGCGAGATGTCTAGTTGGCGCGCAGCGCGGGTTGGAAATATACAAGGAATCACAATGGATTGCGCCAGCCTCGCGCTGGCCGATGATTTGCAGAGAGAAAAGCCATCTAGAGGAACATCACGAGGAGTCTTGCCATGAATGTGCATTCTATTTTCATGTTCGCGACGACGATTCTTGCCACCGCCTGTGGTCCCCAGCGGCTCGCTCCCGAGCAAGAGACAACAATTGCTCGCACGCCGTCGTCGCGCGCCACGGGGCAAGCGCCGCAGCAGGCCGAAATTGAATTCAGCGTCGCGGATTCAATCACTGAGGACTTGGGGCTCATCGGTTACCAAGCCGTAGTGAGCGACTTGGTTGTCGAGACCACTGGTACTTGCGGATCGGGTAAAACGACGATCAACAGCCCAACCAATCCCGCCATGGGCGTGCTGGTATGCGCTGGCCAATTCCCTGAATATCCGATTCTCTTGAAGGCCACGCTGAAGATTACCGGCCCCAATTCCGTTCGCAACTATGTGCTGAACTTTTCAGACCAGGCATCTTTTCCCAAGGAGCTCTCGGTTGCGCGCCGCGTCGAAGGCACAAAGATCATTTATTCGATTCGTGATAAAGGTGGTGATCTAATCGGTTACAGCGATGTTGAAAGGTACTTTATCGATAGCAGCGTTTATGTTGAATATGAGGATCTCTCGTTCCTTTCTGCTCTTCGCATCACCCATCCTTCGCAGAGCGAAACGAAAGTCGAATTTGTCGATTGTCCGACTTGCATTATGGATCCGATCAGCAATCTCCCCGCGGGCTTTACCGTTGATCGGCAAGCAGGATACGTTATCTACAAGTACGCAAACTGTGACGTCGGAAACTATGTCTTGGCGGGCACGGTGCGTCGCGCTGCCGGCAGCAACGAATCCATCAAGGTCACTGTTCATATCAATGTGCGAGATGTTGCTTCCTCGGCAAAACATCGGCTTTTTGCCACATCCAAGCTCTACAAGGGTGACTTCGGTGGAATTTCTGTTGCCGATACCGAGTGCAAATCGTTAGCAACGGCGGCAGGATTGGGCGGGAACTGGAAATCCATTCTCTCTGATAATATGACCAATGCCCGCGATCGCCTCACCATCAACGGTCCAGTCGTTGATATGATGGGTAACCCGGTTGCAAACAATGCAGCTGATCTATGGGACGGATCCATTCAGACCGCGATTCGCTATACGGAAAAATTGACAACCGTCAGTTGGCATCTGGTATTCACCGGCACGCACGCCAATGGCGCACGCGATCAACGAACCGTGGCTCTAAATTGCGGCACATCGAAATCGGGTCCAGCATGGTCAAGCCGAACCAGCCCTGCGGGCGTAGAAACGGGCCGCACGGATCGTAAAGACGCGGGCTGGATTGCCATCTATGAAGGGGGCGATCAAGCGGCGAATGCTTGTGGCAACGATGGAATGCTGTACTGCCTAGAGCAGTAGCGCAGGATTAGGCTTGGGGGACTGACTGCTGCTTGGGAAATCCCAGTTCGAAGCAAGTATTCGGCACGTCGGTCTTCCATTGAACTGTTCCGCCGTGTTCGTCCATAATTCCTTTGGCAACTGCCAATCCAAGGCCAGGCCCCTCGCCGACTTCTTTGGTCGTTACAAAGGGTTCAAATATCTTGTTGGCGACAGCGGGGGCAACGCCGTTGCCCGAGTCCTGAATTTGTACAACAATACGATTTGCGGTTTCGAACGTCGAGATGCGAACCCATCGGTCCGAACTTAATTTCGCAGCGTCGATTCCATTATTGACCAAGTTTACGATGGCTTGCACGATCTCAACATCGTCGCACGAAATTGTCGTCGTGCTCGATTGGAAATCGGTATCGATTCTAACGGCGTGGCGTTTGGCATACTCAGTCGTCAACCTGATGGATTGATGTATCAGATCGATCAAAGTGTTTTCTCGCACGTCTCGTCGACCATCCGTTCGAGAAAATTTGCGGAGGCTTTTGATGATCGAAGCTATGCGCTTCGCAGCATCATCGATCGCTTTGAGCTTTTCCTTCAACTTTACTTCGTCGCTTGCATACTTGGGTAGAGCCTGCGCAAGTCCAACGACAATAGCCAGAGGGTTGTTGACTTCGTGTGCAATTCCTGCGGACAGTTCGGCAAGGGACGCGATTTTCGCCTGTCGCAAACCTTTCGCCCGCTCTAGCTCTAGGGTATGGCGAGCCTTGATTTCGGCAACTCGGGTTCGGTCAAAAAGGAGGGCAACTCCTAAGGACAATAGCATCAAAGCGGCCGAAATGACGAGCCTGGCGGCATTCACGGATTCTTGGGTGCTTAGAGTGCTGCTGGGCAAATATCCAGTTATCCACAGGACGTAAAAGAATGCGGAGGCGAAAATTGCCAAACTGGTGAATATCAGAGCCGCCAGCCGCCCTGCGCAAAATCCAGCGATCAATGGAACGAGAACAAAGATAGGCATGATCGGTGCTTCAAGGCCACCAGCTTTCAGCCCCGCCGAAATCGGTAAGATGAAAAGCCCAAATAGAACAGCATAGCGACCGGTCATACCTTCAGGTTCTTTTCGGATGGAGTACGCACCCCACATACATAGGCTCGCCGAAATGAAGAGTCCGGCCAATACCATGGGATGCATGGGTGAAACTGCGTAACGCACGGGGATAAAGACGGCCATCAAGGCGATGCTGGTTATGGATAGCCCAAACGATATCCGAGCGCGGAATGCGTCTAATTCAGGCATAGACGCCAGCTTCTGCGACCAATTCATTGTCCTCGCTGCCATGATCGTCGCCACAGATCCGCTCTATTCTAAGCGCATGTACTTGATATCGAACAACGAACCATTCACCTTGATCCAGGCAGCAGAAACCGTATCTTGCCCATCTTTAACCATCTGCAAAGCCTGACCGCCAATTTCGCCAACAAATGTCGTCTGCCCCCAGCCCAAATCGGTGTCGTACATCTTTGTATACGTGCCAAACCCAGTACTTCCGCCTTCCTGAAAACCTCTCCACAGTAAAACGGCATGGCCTGACTGACTCACTGCCAGCTGTGGATCGTACTGAGCGTGACTCGAAGACAAAGTCGACGCTGTACCGATAGTTGTTGGCATCGTATAGGGCGCCGTCTTTAAGGTCATCTCACCGGTAAATCCCTCAGTCCAACCAACAAATCCTTCGCCATCGCGATTCACGTCGATAAAAACGTCTTGAGCCGCAATCGAAGATCCAACTTCTGTCGTTGACCAAGTTCCGTCGATACCCATGTGCCAGAGGTGCGGCGATAGTGCGCCATTCAGTTGCAACATGGCAGAAAACCGGCCCTGTGCGTCTGAAACTAATTTGATTCGGTGATCGCCGCTTCCTGCAGTGGTATTCACATTCTCGAAGTCCGACCAATCGCCATCGGCGTATCGCCACATCCGAAACTCACTCCCGTACTGTGCCATGATAACGGCCGTACCAGCTTCGGATACCTCAACAACAGGATAGTACCCATCGGCCAGTGCGATGGTTCCTTGCCATCCCGAGCCCGGCACATAGACTTGTGCGCGAATCTCTGAAATCAATGTCCAAACGGCCACTGTCATGCCAGCAGAGTTACTCGCGATCGTAAAAGATGGCGAAGAACTGGTCCCACTATCCAAGAGAGTTGGGCTAGCCAATTGCCAAGTGCCATCTGCAGTCCTGCGCGTCGCCTGCACGTTGCTTGTGCTTGCCCCAACTTTTCGATCCGTTAAAACAAACCCCTCACCTGAATCGGCAAAGGCGATGCTAGCGCCAGAGCTGTAGTCACTAATTGCATCTATCGAAATGTCCATATTAGCATCGATAGTGGCTACAGTAGCCCGTCCTGAGGACGCTTGATCGGGAAAGCCCAGCATGGCCAAGCCATTTGTAGCGGCCAAATGCAGCCCTATACCCCAAGAGGATCTGCCGACATCCAGGACCTCCGACCACGAGGAGCCAAAGCCAGCAGCGGCAACTCCGCCGACAGTTTCACCCGGATTGATCGCCGCTGCGACCAGGTTGAAATGGGAGCTGCTGATCAAGATGGAAATGGAGGTATGGTCCGTGCCTCGCTCGAATTTGGCAAAGTTGGCGCGCCTAAACATGAGGTTGCTGAGGAGGGAGCCATTGGCTGAGAGATCTTGAAAGAGGATCACGACGTCATCCTCAGCCGCGTAGGCATCATTGTCGAGGAGCCATGTAACGCGAATGGATTTGAGGAGTGGAACTAACGCGCCGCTCGCGTTGCTGATCTTGATATTGAATGCGGGTGTGACTTCCGTAAGGAGGCGGACTCCAGATACACTTGCGAACTCGGAGTCTTCAATTGGTTGAATTGAAATGGTGACGGCTTCCGCCACTGAGTAGGGATCGACCTGCACGCTTGTGCCGCCAGAAGTTACCTCACCACCTTCAGCAGGATTTAGACTCTTTGAGACGGCTTTGGTTCGCGGAATGAATTCATTCTGCGTCGCGGTAGACTGATCGCTGGGCGCCGTACGTACGCATCCCAATGCGACGAGCACGATCGCGAGGCTGATGTTTCTAATGCTGACCATAGGCGCTCCGTCTGCATCCATGACTCCCTGTCATAGGATCGGCGCGGGCGCAGCCGGCATGAGTGATAATGCGTATCTATCTATAATAAATGGGAAAAGTGCGGTCGCTGAGCTTGCTTTGCGTTCGGCTTAGCTAGACTTCATCAACTTGCTCTCCTAGCGAGTGCTTCCATGGCCTGCTGTTGGCTAAACGGCGTCGTCTCATCTTTGGTGATGATCAAAGCTGGTCGATTACCTGGGATTTCCTTTTTATCGGCAATGAATACCTCACCACCGGCCGCAATCACCTTTTGCGCCATGTCGTCGAGGACGTCATCGTCCTCATGATCGAATTGGGTTGGTGTTACGGCTAGGCATCCTGTGCGCTGATCGAACTTGCCAAAGATCTGGACATCTGCGGCAATCATCAGCTTTTGAACGGAGCCTCGTGCAACCATCTGTGCAATCTGACCGACTGTCATCGGCTTCGAATTGCCGACCTCGGACAATTCAAATTCCTTCATTGCGCTGTTGAAACGATGCCGCGACCTTCTAGCTAGAAAACCACGGATCCGCGCCACGGCGCTGCTTTCAAAATCGCTATCGTCGAAGTGACGAAAGTGGCGAGTTTCGACTCCAGAGTGTCTGAGAAGTTTAGCGGCCCCCTCGCACATCATCAGATGACCGGTGAGGAAGACGATCGGGGACATGCCCCTCCATCTTAGGTTTTTGATTTCGGCGACCGACGGCTCGAGAATACATTCGCTATAATGCATTTCGGAGCCATGATAGGTCTCGCCAAGGCGTAGCACCTTGACCGTGCGCAGGCTGCAGTCGTCACCCTGGTAGACTTTGCAGTGATGCTTGCCGAAATCAAGCCAGACAAAGTGGCTTTGATTCTGAAACCATTTCAACAACGGCTTGACATGAAATGTCTCGGCAACGACTGTCAGATGCTCGACCTCGGTCGAAAGTGTCATGATGCGAAAGGAATCCGCGGTGCGAAAGATGCCAAAGTTGTCCTTGAGAGAGCGAAGCGTTCGATCGTCGTGTAGCAGCTTGTAAAGGGGCAGTAGAAATTCGCGCATTTGGTTGTCATCCAGTGCTGAGCTCAACAGCTCTCGCGCGGTCGCCAGGGACTCTTCCAGCTGCAGCTTTATGCCGCCGAGATCAGGCGTGGACTCGATATAGGCGGTCAAATGGATGCCGCCGTGTGACTCAATGATCGACTGAACTGACGTACCGGCCATGGCGTTCATAGTTCCTCCAAAATGGGTGTTTGTGCTGAGGCAACTCATTTGCCGTCAGTACAAAGCTTAACGGAATATTGGTTCATATCTAAAATAGATAAAACAAAATCAGATCATCGTTAAAAGTGATATTCAAGAGATTCGACTTTAGCGGCCAGTAAGACCAGCATTTTTCCGGACATCCTTTTTATCGTCAATATTTTCCGGCAAACGCCGATAAGATGTCCGGGGCTTAAATGGCTAAGTTGCTGTTCAATCGCCATCGATTTTCCGTGCGCGTACTGGTTAGCGCCGGCTCACGGACCTCACTCTCCGAAGCCCTATGGGAACGGGTTGAGGCACGATTGGCCAGTGAAGTTGCGGCCGGTCGACTTGACCGCTTTTTCATCCTTCGCCGCGAAGCCGACAAGGCATTGCATGCCTGGCAGAATACGCCAGATCAAGAGAGCTTGACGCGAAAAATCCTGTTAGCTATTGGCGTGCCACCACTACCAAACTTGCGCATTCGCCGCGCCACCACTACCAAACTTGCGCATTCGCCGCGCGTCTTGGCGGCAACGTTGGCGCGGCATTGCAGCATGGATCGAAATTCCGCCAGAGTTAGGCATTATGAGTCACTATCTGTGGATCGCGGGCGCAATTGCGCATCAACTGGGACTGCGTCTCGGCGACTTGGATACGGAAAGTATCCGCTCGGCGCTTCTTGCGGCTCGCCAGGGGATACCTGGAGAGTTGCCTATCTGCAGCCAACGCGGCAGTCGCCTCGCGGAGACGATTGGCGTGTGCGGCGTCGGCAGCTATCGACTCTTGCCCGACCAACGTTCTGTCGTTCTTGAGATTGACCCCGAAGCTGAGTTTGACGGGATTGCCTGGAGTGGCGAAGCTCGGAGCACTCTTTTTTCGGAGCTGGAAGTGCACGGTGCCGATCAGGGCTGGGCGCTGCAGTTACTGCCTGAATCGCTGGCTTCGGCGCAAAGGGCCGCTCTCGGCACGATACCTGTCCTAGTTGCCAATGGTGGCCACCGCCGCCTGGTCGGCATTCTGGGGGTTCCTGGTGCTGACTCGTTCCAGCAATATTCGCGGGACATGCATGACATCACGGCCCATGCACACGGTGATTCAGGGCCAGACGTCGCAAAACAACCCGTATCGCTCAGTCATGGTGTAACCATTGCGCCGACTTCGGATGGGTTGCGGTGGGTAGCGACCTATCGGCTGGTCGGCAGAGGAAGCGTGCGGCCGCATCCCATATCTTTTGGTGTGATTCAGCGCTTGGCCGCAGAGAGAGGCATCCGAGCAGAGATCGATCGAGATGCGGTGATGCGTCTTAATCGCGCGATGATGGATGGCCGGGCACTCGAGGAAGTCCTTGCCGTAGGACGAACACCGATACATGGCTCGTCAGAAACGATCGTCGCCCTTGATGAGTCAGGAAGCGACAGCGCACGCAGAGGGCTGTCCTTAGTGTTCGTGGCCGCATCAGTACCCTTTGCTCGGGTCGTCCGTCGCCAAGCGCCGTTCGACGGGTGCGATATCTTTGGTAACGTTTTATCCGCGCGTCTTCTGGACGAGCCAGCGCTATTAATGCCTGAAACCATCGAGCGCGATGCGCAAGGCTATCTGCACAGCAAGCAAGCCGGTCGCGTGTATTTTACAGCACAGAACGTGACTTTTGACCCGGTCTTTGAAGTTCAGGGAGATGTTAACGGTCGGGCAGGGCCGCAGCGTTTTCACGAGCACACCGTTATCCATGGATCCGTCGAAGATGTGACGATACACGCCGAGAAGGGCCTCATTGTTACGGGCACCGTCCGCAATGCGGTCATCATCGGACGAGAAGACGTCGAGATTCAAGAAGGTGTGACGGGTGGTTCTCATATCAGAGCGCGCGGCAAGATCTCTGTCAAGTTCGCCGAATCGAGTCGTTTGCTCGCCGGCGGTGATATGATGGTCGCCCGCGCGGCCTTTCACTGTGTGATCGGCTGCGATGGCATGTTCCAGAACACCGCCGATGATGGTGGCATCTTCGGAGGAATATTGATCGCCGCGCAAGGTGCGAACGTCGCCGCTTTGGGTAGCAAAGGTGCAAAGGCGACCATGGTGCACATTGGGCGCGGCTATCGCTCGCTCCTCGTTGAGCAGATGATGCGTGGCCGTTTGAAAAAATTGACGCATGCCGCCCAATTGGTGGGAGAGCGTGAACCCGCGTCAGCGAAGCCGGCAAGTAAGAAGTCTCGTCGCATGTCGGGGTTACTCGAGCAGCAGCAGGAGCGCCGAGACCGCATCCACCGCATTCAGGAAATGCTGCGATCGCGTCTCGACAGGATTTTGCTAGATGATGCCGCGCCTGCGACCTTGCTTGGCGCGCTGCAGATTACCGTGCGTGGCGTGCTCAGCTCCCAAGCAGAGGTCTTCATTGGTGAACACAGCACAGTGGCCAGCCAAGGAGGCGTGCAGGGAGTCATTATCGAAGCCCGTCCTGGCCAAAGGCCACACCTAAGGTCGCTGCAAGAAAAAGGAGACGATAGCGACAAAGATGCAGCGTGAGTCCAAGGTTTGCGCCCATTACCTAGTTGCAACCAAAAGTGAAAGTATAGGTCGATCCTTGATAGTTGGCGTCGATCGTTTGCTTGGTGAATGGCTCATTCTTGCCGCGCACCTGCTGGTTGGTATCACCAGTTCCCCATACCACATTCGAGTTTGAATGCGCGTGTGTGAAGAAGATGCGGTTCGTCGTCGATCCTACTTTGGCGGTTTCACCGTACTCAAGGCCCCAATATCCCTCGGAGCGCCACTGACCCTGCAGATCTCGGTAGTAAACTGCCGTCCAGAGCTTGCCGTGTTTGTTGCAGTTGTTGCGATACACGAGGTTGTATTGCTTCGGCTGGGTCGGTGCTGGCGTTCCGCCGCCGATTTGCCAACAGCGGTTGACGATGGCAGATACGTTATGCTCGATGCATCCGAGCTCCACCGATAGCCGGCTGCAAGTAGCGTTCATGGCAGAGCGGGCTGCGGATTCGCTGTTGCCGCTTTCCATCACCGTCCCTCTGAGGCAGCTACTGTTGCACGAGCCTTCGCAGCTCCAGGACAAAGAAAATGCATGACTACTGAGAAGGGCTGCGAACATGCCGAGGATCATTAAACGAAGTTTCATTGCAGGGTGCTCCGGGTCAGGGGTTTAAAGAGAAGCGGGGTATATAGGATTTGTTGAGTCTCTGAAAGGAGATTCAGCGCCCTAAGTAGTGCCTAATTTTCCGCTCGATCCCCATCATCATGAAATACAGGCGCTGGAAAGGTATATTGCCCGCCGCAAGCGACTGAAAGCTCTGGACATGTTTGGGAAGTTAGAACTCGATTCCCAATATGATTATAAGAAAGATCGGAAAAGGTCGTGATTCTGGTTGATACCTGCGTGCTATCCGAAGCTTTCCGTAAATCATCGAAGCAATCAAAATTCGCCGAAGAGCTCGCTTTCTTTAAGCAGATGATCACCGACGATTGGCCAATCGCGATCCCCGGAATTGTTTTCCAGGAGTTTTTGACGGGTTTCAAGAGCGACAAAGTACTGCGTGTTGCGAGGCAGGCCGTCGAAGGGTTTCCCATAATATTGGCGGATGAAGAAGATTACCTGCTCGCTTCTCGCATCCGACCTCAGTGCTTGTCTAAAGGAGTTTCGGCTCACGGTATTGACTGCTTGATTGCGTCATCCGCAATAAACAGGAATTATCGCTTACTTACTTTTGATGAAGACTTTGTCGCTATCGCTAAAGTTTGCCATCTAAAAATGTTTCAGCTCGGAAAATAGATTGGTCAGTTGAGTTGGCTCAGGTCGTTAAGATCGATGTAACGACATGCGATAAGTGCGGCGGCTAGATGTGCGCCGCATTTACCGACCCTTGAATACAGCCAGCCTTACCGACCCTGACTGAGTGCAAGGTGTTAATGCACCTTGAATACAGCCATAGAATGCGGCGGTAGGCTCGGTACCATGTGATGGGTAAACGTTCCCACAGACGGATAAACCTGCTGCAGCACCTTCTGGGATTTACCCCGATCAAGCGGATAGGGATCGGACCGCAGGTAAGCGAAATTCAAGGCAACCAGCAGCCTTGCGCCTTGGTGCTGTCGTTCAAAAAGTATCATCCGTCTGGGGACATCGACTTTGATTTGACTGAGATCACCTAGACTCAGCTCGATATGCTGGGAGCGGAAGGCAAGCAAGCGTCGGTATAGGTTGAGCATACTGTGTTGATCTTCGGCTTGCGCCGCGACACTAAATTGGTGCGCCCGGCCGTAGAACGGAATGGCAGGAGTGACTCCCTCCTGTGTGAATCCAAAGCCGGGTGCATCGGTCCACTGCATCGGTTGCCTTTGGCTGTAATCGCCAGGTTCTTGGTTGGATGGTAGTCCTAGCTCCTCGCCATAATACACAAATGGTGTGCCTGGCAACGCAAACAGAATTTCAGCTGCCATTCTGATTTTTGGTGAGTATTCATACAGCATGGATGCAATGCGAGGAATATCATGGTTGGTAAGGATCGGCGCCGTAGCTGACAGCCTTTTAAACTTCCGAGCATATTCTGCAATCATCTCGCCAAACTCACGGACGTCTTCGGTATTCAGAGACCGAATGAGCGGAAAAGCTAATGGGAAGGAAAATGCTAGGTCCAATTCTTGACCATTGGCGCAATAAGAGTTGATGACTTCGACTCGATCGGACCAGATCTCGCCCACAAACAACGTCTCTGGGAAATGTCGACGGATACGGTTAGCAAAACGTTCAATGGCCCGGTGTGTTTCTTCCGTGTCGGCCTCACCGTTCGGACCTGGAACATAGTACCGGGCCGCATCGAGTCGAAATCCATCGACTCCCATTCTTTTCCAATAAGTCATGATCGATACAACCTCATCCTCAACGAACGGGTTGCGCCAGTTGAGGGTGGGCATGGAGCGATCAAAGACCGAGTAGTAGTAGCCAGTAACGAGTTCATACCACTTGCCCCAGATCGGGGGCGAATGCCGCCACACAAACCAGTCGCGGTACGCGGCGGTTTGCGAAGAGCTGGAGTTAAGAAACCAAGGATGTTGGCTGGAGGCATGAGTTACCGCCAGATCGATGACTACCTTAATGTCTCGTTGGCGTGCCGCTGCGATGAGGACGCGAAAATCATGCCGTGTCCCGTACCTTGGATCGACACTGTAGTAATCCGTCGCATCGTATCCGTGGTACGAAGGGCTTGAAAAGAATGGTGTCAGCCAAATTCCTCCCACTCCCAAAGACTCATTTGGAGATGCAGGATTGTTGAGATAATCAAGTCGTGACGTAATTCCGCGCAAATCTCCAATGCCATCTCCGTTGCTATCTTGAAACGAGCCGACGAAGATCTGATAGAAGCTCCGACTTTGCCACCATGGGGTAGCCATGGCGTTCTGTGCCGAAGTAAAAAACAAGAGTGAAGCGAATATGAGTTTGCGAACAAACTTGGTACCTATCAACATGAAGTCAGTCCTCTTTTACTTGCAGGATGGGTGCTGCGTGCATTAATGCTCAAAGATTGTAACAGTGGATTCATTCGATTGATAACCGGGATGCGCCCTGTTTTACATCCTCGTACGCTGCCATGGAGCTAAAGTTCGCAGCTAGCCATAAAACCTTGAGCAACGCGGAAGCTGCGCGCAACCACCCCAAACTGCTCTGCAGTCGGATAAACCGACGGCCAACGATTGTTGCACATCACTCCATTAGTCACCCTGCAGTCTTCATGCGGTAAGTCGAAAGTATGCCCCAGCTCGTGCCCAATGTTACCGATTTCAGGAAGGCGGCCTTGACCGATCCCATCCACGACGAATCCAAGGTAGCTTTGACCTTCACGAGACGCCGCAGCAACGCCGTGAGGATCCGAAGTACATTCGCCGAACACCGCAAATATAAATCGATCAGGATCGTAGCTCGCACCCAACTTTCGTCTGAACTCGAGCACCAAGGTCTCATTCGAAGCATAGCCGCTACATCCATGGTCTCCTGCGATAGTAACGACTTCAGGATTAATCCGAAAATGCCACCCCCAGGTCGCCCATTGCTCCTGAATTTGCCGGTATGCCGCTAGCATCACATGTGCTCTATTTTTAAAGGGAGCGTTCCGAGGGACGAAGTAGACAAGCTTGACCTCTTTACCGCAGCCAAGTGTCTGTGGATCGTTGGTGCAGTATACCCCCTGCTGCCGTTGGGGATCCCCAAAGATTCCGTGGCGCATCCCGTGCTGAACTTGACATGCATCATTCCAGTCAATTGGATATACCGCTGTTTCGAGTTCGCACAACCAAGTCCCCTCAGAATCTGATACGGGGGGTATGACCTTTGCGCTGAATCCGTACTTGGCGTGGCACCATTTAGCTACATCGACGCCCGGTCCTTGACCGAAGCTATCGCCGCAAATAAAAATGACCAGCACAGCGAACGCAAAATCTAAACGCAGAATCGATTGCTTCGACATATTTATTCTCCCAAAAATGCTTGTGCTGCAGGTACTAATCACTGCAACGGATATTTTTCAAGTCAGGAGACATTCTATGCGCTGCGTGTTGCAGCAGATACCGTTGTCGGACGCTTAGGTGCTGTAGCGACATAGGCCGCTTTTGTAGGGGCAGCACAACCTGACTCCGGAAATCACTATGCCACGACGTCAGTACCCATGAACATTTCTTGCTGCAGCGGCTGCTTATATGAAAAGCGTCGATGGAGAGACCAAAGTCTAGCGGCAGCCCCGGCCTAAAAAGTCAGTAACATCAGAGGAACGTTTGCTGTCTGAAATGGCTCCTTCCTTGCATTGCTATTTGCAATCTTAGCCATGTTGAGTGTTACAGCAAGCGACTTGTGTAGCAATTTCCTGCACGACAATTAAGTAGGAGGATCCCTTTGCAAGTTGCATTTCCAAGCAAGTTAGCATCCAGGTCATGCAGCGATTGTGCTCACTTTAAACGAAAAGCCCGTGTTCATTGTTGACCCGACAGCGATTCAGTTTCGAAATGAAAAGGATGGGTACTTTAAAGAATGGGCGCCGGAGGTTGCAAATCGGCTGAGGACGCACGGTGTCGTACCTGTCGAGTTTTGGGACGAATATTCTATCGGATTTCATGAGGACGGCAGGCCAAGATCTATCGTGGAGTCTATGCCGACTCCCGCCGACTATCCGGACTTTTATACTGAAAATGATTTGAAAAGATTTGGCAGGCCCATCAATCCCCGGCCATATGCCACTGATCTTGACGTGCCGCCGCAGCATCAGGCCCACAAGAAACGTATTGTGGTGCAAAAGAGCGTTCCTAGAGCCCGTAGCGGCAAAAGTCCGTGCGTAGCGTCACCGAATATGGGGGCTTTGCCTGTGGCTGGATTAACGGGAGTCGTCTTCTACAATTCCCTATGGAAAGCCAGCGGCCTAGAGGAAGAGCGCTACTACCAGGAGCAAATGTACTTGCGGAGCTTTGGCGGAATGGGACATGGCATCGCAGAATTTCGTGATTTACAAGTTGAAGTTCTACATGGTCTGTCGCAGGTTGAGCCTGATCCTATGACAAATTGGTTCTTTAAAAATGTTACAGAGCCAGCTCATCGATGGCTTACGGACCCACAACCTCGGCGTTTGCCGGATTATCCAGCGTCCGGAAATGTTGGGAAGCCGGGCCGGCCGCCCATGATCGGTATCTTCTAGGGTCAGCACTCCATGAGTATGACGCCAGTGCAAACGTCAGTACCAGCCAGTTTTTACTGTGCTGTATGGTGGTTATGCGAAGTACGTGGACTGAGTGGCTAACGCCTGAGCGATCCGACTCCGGAAAAGTCCTAGTCGTGTCTGCATGCTGAGCTGCTCCTGGCTTGGCCTCGACTTTGCTTCATATCCTGAACTCCATATCGAGATGAAACGAAGAGGGAGTCTCTCACATGAAGTCAATTCAGAAGATCAGCATAGTCGCTCCCATCGAACGACTGGTCATGGCCTGCGTCGCCTTTCCAATTTGGGTAAATTTGGCACTCGCTGGCGATCCAACCCCGTCGGGCTGCGGAGAAATATATCTTCCATCTCCGGTCACCGTTGCGACCGGTGCTGCTGTGGCTGTGACGGGGCTTGATTATGTGTCTCGCCAGGCGTTCCCAGGATTGAATCCTGGCAAGTATTCCATCGCTGAAAGACAAGGATTTGACCGTGCAGCTCGGATGTTTGATGCACTTGATAGACCCGTTACCTTAGGTGATCTGAAGTATGCCAATGAGCTTGTCTCTGCCAACACTTTTAACTCAGGGGTTCGCGGTCTGGGTCCACTGAAGGACACAAGGGTTGCATCTGCCGGTCCAAATCGAAACTATACCTGGCCTATACCCGAGACATTCGATCTCAATGAGTTCCGAATCAGACATCCATTTATGGAGCCGGAGATATTGGATTACGCCGGTAGCAAGTCCATGATCGCATGGTACTCCAATCCGGAAGATGTCCCGGAAAGAATGTCGCGGCTCTTAAGTTTCATCAACAACGGGCCACATGACGGTGATGTAGACCAATTCACAGAGCGAGTTGGAAAATACTTCCGAGACATTCACCCTCACGCAAATGGAAACGGCAGGACTGCAGATGCTCTAAACCATGCGTTGAACAACAAATATAATGCTGGGTATCGGGGGTTAAACATTCCGAAACCCTACGCCCTGGGTCCAGGACTGATAGTATCTGGTTTTGCAGAGCTCGCTAAAGATGGATTGACTGGAGATATATTGAATGAGGCGGCCTATCACTACGCCTACAAGAATACCAAGAATGCTCAGGAAAGAGCGATGCTGGAGGGGCGAGCGGCAGGCTGGGGGTATGATGTTCGAGATCCGCACTATGAGGATAAATTTAAATCAAGAAATAGCAGCTGGGCTAACCTGTTGGCTCAACCTTGCAACTGGTTCTTTGGCGCTAAATTACGCGACCTCGATTCAGAGCAATACATGAATCGCGATGATCCATTAGCTGGTGAAAGAATATTGGAGCGAATTCGAAGAGACATCAGGCATGGGCGAGGTAAGATGTAGTTTCCCATGACCCGTTCGGTTAGGCTCGCGTACGAATGGGCTAAGTGTCTTCACACCTAGCTCCGGCCTGTCTCAGTGTACGACTTACCCGTAACATATTATTTTCACAGCTAGGTATCGAGCAGGTTCGGGAACCTCACCCGAACTGCACGTCGATACAACTTGAATCCAGCTGTAACTTCCACTTGTTAGAAGTGGTTGATCGCGCCCGAGGCCAACATCTGAACGTGGGCTACGGCTAGCAATCATTGTCAAATCAGGGGGATAGCAACTGACATCGCTATGGTCCCATCCTTGCTCCTTACCTTCCATTCCCAGTAATCAGGAAACACACGATCCAAGTCAGCAGCGAGCCATGACTCGCCATCAAGGGAGCACCTATGAGTCACATGCAAGCAACAATTTGGGGTCGGACGTTCGCCGCCTGCAGTCTGTTCGGAATGCTGGCAGTTCTGGGTGCGTGTCAAGAGCCAGCTCCCGCTGTGGCGGCGGGGACGGAACGTCCTCAGTCAACGACCACGGAAATGGAGCCAGCGCTACCGCAACTGGATTTGGTTGATCCGGCGCGAGCGCTTCTGGCGCAGATTGTTGGCCGTGACGTGGACTCTCCGGAGTTTGTGGAAGCGGTGCATGCGGCGGTCGCTGAGCATGGGGTTGAGCAGATGGCGCAAGTCTTCCTGGGACATCCTGCAATCATCAGCTCCATCATCGATCGCATCTTCACGGCCATTCTCGGTCGTCTGGCGAATCTGGAAGAGCGATCGATCTGGTTTGCCCGACTGTTGATGGGACAAACCACCACTTTTCAGCTCGCCTGCCACTTACTGAACACGGACGAGTATCGAAATCGATTCCAAGAAAAGCAACTTGGCCACTCAGAAAACGCGTTGTTGTTGGTTGCCGCCATGGAGAGCGCTTGGCGCTACCTAAACCCGATGTCAGCAGCTAATGAGCCTACGGATGCGACGGCTGATTTGGTCGCCGATCTCGGCAATGAAACCATCCAGAGATTCTCAGCGCAGGAGCAAGTGCCCGTCGGTACCTTTATCTACCATGTTTTGGGACAGCGCTTCGACACGCTGCAGACGCAAGGCGCCCTGGGCAGAGAGGCCATGACTGATTATCCGCAGCTGCAGTCCGCAATCCATGCGCGGGCGGACATGCTGCCATCCATCATTATGATTCTCCTACAACGTGTTCAAGAGGTGGTAAACATGAAGCGCGGTGCCGATGCTCTATCATTGCAGGCAACTCGGAAGCGAGAGCCGCAGACTCCACCAGCATGGTACGCAAATCCAGCCGGAACGGCATACAAACTCGTCGACGCGGCGGGAAAGATTTTGCGGCAGTTTACCCAACATGCTCCCGCTCAACAAGGCAGTGCACAGGGCATTGGTCGGGAAGGTGGAGAAGGAGTCGATCAAGATGCGCTTAGCCGAGCAGCGCTTGCTGCTGCCTGTAACACGCCCGGATCAGAAGATTGCGAAGGATGGGTTGATATGGTGTGTAATACTGCTGCATGCAGTGGAGTGCCGAGCAGTGTACCTTCAGCTATGAGTAGCAGCTCAGTAGCCGGGAATGATCCTCAAGCGGAATCGACTTTTTTTCCAGAGCCTGACGCTCACATTATCGAGCAAGAAGGAACCGTGTCGACACCGTCCGTAACCAATCAGCCAGCTCTGGAGAATCCCGTATCGAGCTCACCGCCAGGCACGCCGCCCGGACCAACTGGCAGATTTGCCGGTGGGGACCTCATACTTGGCGATACCTGTGAGCCACTTGGAGAGTTCAGTCATCTCTGCCCGTTGGCATGAGGTAAGCCGCCGCGGCCATGCGGTTTGACCGCTTTAGAATCCAGTAGATGCCGGCAAATGACTTTTATGTATCTGAAATAATTTTGAAATTCATGGTTCTATTCAGATCGCGTAGCATTGACCGATAACATGATTGCCGCCCCTCAGTTTGCCTGCTGTTGCGCAAGCGTGGGTGGCCAGGAGAACTTGGATGCAGCGGAAAAGCAACATTGCCGTTATGGTGCTCCTTCTGGGCGCGAGCTTGCAGCTCGGCTGCACAGCCGCCAAGAGCTCCGAGACGGAGGCTCGCAAGCGCAACACCGGAGCTGGTAAAGAAGTCGAACAGCCGGACGGCATCGCCGGTTACATCATTGGGCCGGAGCGCTTCGGCTATGACGCGAATGATTCTCGCATCGCCTCGGAAGTTCGTCAGCCAAACATGAGAGACTTTGAGGGCGCATTTCGTTGGCCCATCGCCAATTTTCACGCAGAGCAGTCGTATGTGGTTGTGGCTTTCGATCCTGGCAAGGTGGACCCAGAAGAGTTCGTCGCTCAGATTTCGGACACCAGTCGCGATTGCAATCACCGCTTCACCTACGATTCGTTCTACGTTGATGCGGACGCGGGCGTCGTGGTGATCCAACCAACCAGTGGGCGCGCCAAGTTTGCGGCGTTTTTGGTGGTAACGGCGTTGCCTGAGGACGCTTGTTATCAGAGTTACCATGACAGCGTCAGTATTGCTTTGACTGCCGAGCCTGAAAGTGGCGTCCAGAGGTGTGTCAACATCCTTGTGGCTTCGAATTCGAGCGGCGCATGGCAGTTAGAGCCAGCATTTGCAGACGAATACCTTAACAATGGAATTGCCATGACGAGGTTGCATGGCTCGTCGCGGCTGGCAATTGCATTTCTCGATAAATTTTATGAACAGCGCGGCGAAGCAGCTGCCTACGAATGGGTGCTGAATACGAGCTACGCAGCGAGTCGGTTGAGTTCGGGTCAATCCGCGGAAGTTCTGGAGATGTCGTCTTGGACCGTAGGAGGCCAGGAGAGGTTATTTGCCATCGACTGCTGCGATTCAGCTGATCCAACTTCGGTGGTTTTGAGTCGAGCGGGCAGTCTTGGGACGCTCACCCGCTCGGCTGACTATGATGGCAGCAAGTTTCCAGATGGAGTTCGGATACCTGAGCACGGCCTGATGACCGCCCTACTTATGCATCCGACAATCACATCTGCTATCGACGTGGGAGTTTGGGATTTGAGAGATTCAGGTCAGCAGCAATGGGAGGTAAGAACCACCATCGCAGCTGACGGCGAAGGTCGAAGCTGTGATGTGAGTCGGATGGGTATTGCCACTGCGTCGACATCTGCCGGTGATGTATTTTATGCCTTCGCTTGTCTTGCAAGTGGAGCGAAGTCACTGAATATTGGTGTGTCTCGTAGCACGGGTGACGATTCAGACGTGAAGACGGTACAGCTATCCACGGCTTCTGACATCGACACACTGTTAGCGCCGGCCATAGCCCCTGACTCAGATGGATCTGCTCATTTGCTGTATCTTCCATCGCAGTCAGGGGATTTGCGCAGTCTTTGGTATGCGCGCATGAATACTGACAACTCAGTGGCTCTCGAACGGGTAAATATTGTCAATTTGCCGCCAAGTCTGGAGGTCTTTCGAGGGGGCAAGAAAGTACAAGTAGATAGCCTCGGTGATGGATCCGTCCGCATCTTCTTTTATGTCAAGGAAACGATGAGTTCATCGGGACCATTTCAGTTGATGCACGGTATTTATGTTCCGCGGTCGGCAGAAATGATTGCGCACCCGATTGGCGAACCGACGACGAACGCTATGATTAGTCGCGTGGTGCGAAACCAGTAGGTGATGCCGCGAGCCTCGCTGAGCAATTGTGGCTGTTTCCTCTAATACCAACATGTTGCAACTGCCAGGTCAGCGATAGATTTCCAATAAACAGCTAATTTCATTAAATAAAGATAGCGCATCTCGCGAACGTTCGGTATCCGGACGTGTGTACACGCAGAAATTATCCGTTAGCACGGGATGTTACATTCGACCTACCGGTGCTGAGGCCAAGCCGTAAACGTCGGGTGGCTTAAGAAAAGCAAGTCATGACGGGCAGATGACTACTGTGGCGATTGGCCTCGCCCTTGCAAACTAACGGTTATCCCCCAATGTTTAAAAGATTTATGGCTTCTGACCGATAACCAAGATGCCACTATAGCCAGCAAAATTTCGAACTGGGATAGCGGCCGGGAGACGTTGAATGAGCATAGCTAGCACCATCTTTGGCGCGATACTTGTTGCCAGCGTTAGTCTGCAACTTGCCTGCGTCGAGCCGCGTAGCAATGCGTCGGAAGCTCGCAAGCGCAACGCCGGCGCTGGTAAAGAGGTGGAGCAGCCGGATGGTATTGCTGGTTACATCATTGGGCCCGAGCGATTCGGCTTCGAGCCAGACGATTCCCGTCTCGCCTCTGAAATTCGTCAGCCAAATATGCGCGACTTTTCTGGATCCTTCGTGTGGCCGATCGCCAACTTTCGTGCCGAGCAAGCCTATGTCGTCGCCGCGTTTGACCCGGGTAAGGTAGACCCAGAAGAGTTCGTCGCTCAGATTTCGGACACCAGTCGCGATTGCAATCACCGCTTCACCTACGATTCGTTCTACGTTGATGCGGACGCGGGCGTCGTGGTGATTCAACCAACCAGTGAGCGCGCCAAGTTCGCGGCGTTCTTGGTGGTGACGGCGTTGCCTGAGGACGCTTGTTATCAGAGTTACTACGATAGTGTGAGTATCGCTTTGACCGGAAGTTTCGATAATGGGCCGGAGGCTACAGGAGAAATATTGCTAACTTCAAATGCGACGGGCGTCTGGCAAACGGAAACTCTGTTTACCAACGCTTATGCGATCGACGGCTTGGCTATGACACGATTAAGTGGCACGAAGCGCAAAGCGATAGCGTTTTATGGAAATATCTATGAACAGCAGCAAGATGGTGCCTGGGCGCGGAATGCTGCGGGGCAGATGCTCACGGATCACGTATCCACCCTTCAAGAGTTTGCCTCCTTGCCGGTGAATGGGCAGGAAACTCTATTTGCAGTCGAGTGCTGTGCGGGAAACGGCTGGCTTTCCCCAGATGCGGCAATGATCAAGCGAACGGGAAATCTCGGCACTTTTGTCCCTGTTAACCTTTTTGCGCACGATGTCATCCCGCATGGTATTCGCGTCCAGGAGCACGGATTACTGAGTGTCATTCTCTTTCGCCACATCGATGTCGAGCTGGCGGTAGCAGACTTGACGGTTACTGGTCCGCTGGATTGGGACGTTAAACTCACAATTACGAGCGATGGTGAGGGGCGAGATTGTAGTGTCGAAACAAGCTCCGTCGCGACCACTTCAACCGCTGATGGTAGCGTATTCTACACCTATGCGTGCGCTGATCAGGGAGGAGAGAAAACGCTGAACGTCGGCGTTCATCGCAGCAGTGGGTATCACTCTGGCCCCAAGACGGTCCAAAACAGTTTTAGCTACGACATGCACTCAGAATTCGCACCAGAAATGTACGTCGCAACTGATGGCGTTCTGCATTTAGTCTATCTGCCTTGGGAGGCCTCTGCCGCTAGCGTCTTGTGGTACGCAAGACTGAATGTTGACAACACTGTTATCGTGGAACGCTTTGACTTAAAGGGTATGGAGAATAGCGAGATTCTGATTAACGCCAAGAAACTGCAGATTGACGAAATCGGCAACGGTGCAATCCGCATTTTCTACTACGCCCAGGGATCTACGGCAGCTAGCGGTCAGTTGATGACGGGAATCCTAGCTCCCGGGACTGGCGAAATGTTCGTACAGCCAGTGGTAAGTGGAGAGTCACGGGCGCCAGTCATGAGCCGGGTCGTGCGCAACTGAGTTAACGAGCCGACGCCGACTGTTGTCATCAGTCGCGTGGTGTGCAGGCGATGGGCCATCCCGCGGGTCTTTGGCAAGGCGCGATGGCACACTAACTTTGAGGAATGCAGCATGAGTGCGATAAAGATTATTGCCAATGCCCATTGGACAGCCGAGGGCGTCGAGCAAACCAAGGCCGAGGTTAAGCAAGAGATCTCCATGCTCGGGACCGAGATCTCGCCCGACGAGAAACGGCGGCGCATTATGGAGATGATCAGCGATTCTGAAATTTTGACCGATCCTGCAGGGTTAATGCGTCAGCTGGTACTGAACATGTCGGCACTGGTTCACCATCTGCACTTTGGTGGCTTAACGACCGGCAATGTCAACCGCCTAGCGCAGAACATTGAAAATATTTTGCGGCTGCAAAATATTCCGCCGTTTGGCTCGAATGTAAGTTACGTACACAGCGAGTATCGCTCGGTGATGAGTCAGCTGCACCTGCAAGAGGGAAAATGCTGGCGATCGACCTGGGAGCAAAATTTGGCGTCGGCTTGGCTTCGCGACGATTCACCCGCGCAGCAGGTTCGCTATTTTACGGCGATGGGACGGCGTTACTTGCGCCTTGGGTTTGGCAACGCAGCTTTACAGAACCTGAACTCGGCGCTCAGTCACGTGACGACGGATCGAGAGCGAACGGACGTGAGCCTTCGCTTTGCGAATGCGTTGCGGCTTACGGGGCGTTTGCAAGAGGCACGGGTAGTCATTCAAGAGCTTTTGAGTGATCAGTCCGCAAGTCGAAATCATCCCGACGTCGCATGGGAGGACGCTTGCCTAGAGTTCAAGGCAACCGGTGATGTTCGCCCGCTGCTGCGGCTTACGAAACCTGGTAAACCGCATGATGTGAGCGGCTACGTTGCGGAAGCTAGGCTTTATGCCTACGCCAATCGGGAAAGGGGTCAGATTTCTGGCTTAAGTAAAGTTGAGTCGCTCGGACGTCGGGGAGTCTTAACAAGCACAAGCACGGGCGAGTTGTTTGGCGTGCTCAAAGCTTTAGAAAACTGCTACGATAGCTCAGTTCCTTCTGGAGTTCGGCTGAATCTACTGGAGCCGCACCTGGTCGATACCACCGTATTTCCTTCAATTGAAAAAGAGTTGCTGGTACTGGCTGCCGCAGCGCGTTGGTTGGTCCGTGCTCGCCAGGCGGCCATCGCCGACGTCATATTCCAGCGGTATCGCGTCGCCATTCTCACCCTCTGCGGACGGGATGGGGCTGACCCACTCGGTGTCATGGATGACCTATTGGCAGCGCGCCCTTAGGTAATTTAAACTGGTGCCGTTAACTGTGCTTTGGGTTTGCAGCTACGGCGGTGGACCGCAAGTACTTGGACATCTGGATTACCCACCTCAGGCTCGAGAAAGAGTGGGGCCGGTGCGTCCAGTCTTGACGGTGACTTAGCAATGTCGTGATGGAGTCAACATTCGCGCACAATAAATAGCCTGCCTATCCATTCAAAATCAAAGAACAAACTGAGACCCCTAAACTTTGCCCCAAAGGTGCCGAATAGCCTTATATCTGGGGCGAGATGGCTGCTGACGAAGCGCCGCTCGCACCCCTGGAGGAAGTGGGGGACGGGGCACTTGTGTTCGCATGAGGCTCGACCCCCCGTGGAGGAATCAGGGGGCGAGGCTGTTGTTCGCAACAGCGCTCGCCGCCCACGTGGAGGATGATCGTAGCTCGCCGAAGGGGGTTTGGGGGAGCTCGATTCGGGGGGCTACAAGACCTTGCCGTTCGTTTCGCTTGCCGGGGTGGCTGTGAATCGACGCGTGTAAGGTACCCTGCCGGCTCGGCCGGTGGTGGTTTTCAGATAGGGCCTGGGCTCATAGCCCAGGCTTTTCTTTTTTTGTGCACGCGAGAAAAGTCGCAACAGGTGCGGTGCTAGCGACGACCGCAGGTGAAATGAGCGGGAGTCAAGGTGAGCTCGGCCCGGTGCAGGGTGCCTTCGTCGCGCACGAAGCTGTCTCGCACCACCAGAGCCCATTCGCCGGCACCGGGTGCTAGGCGCACCGCGTTGAGGATGTCCTTATCAAAGCGCACCTGTTTTTGCGTGCCGCTACCCCGGTAGACTTCATAGCGCTGCCCGCTCGGGTCTTGTACCCAAACCGTTAGGTCGCCGACGTAGGTGTGGTCGATATCAAAGAGCAAATTTGCGGCAAAAATACCCTGACTTTGTGGCCAGGAGTTGGCTGGTACCGTGATGGGCGATTGCACGGTGGCATTGTCTTTAATGATCAGAGGCAAGTTTGCGCCTTTGTATGTTGCTGGCTTTCCCAGCAGCTGCCCGAGCATCACCGGATGTTCTGCGGCGACAGTCCGACCGTTGGCCGTCAATTGAAAGTGCAGCGTTGCAACCGCACCGCAGGGCGCAGCCTCCATCGCCGTCACCAGGAAAGGTCGCTTGGCTCGGCCTTGGGCGTCAATCGCTAGGTCGGCCCATTGGGTCGTGCTGTCTGAGATCTCAATCGTGCCGCCGCTTTCCAGGGTGCTGACTTCGGCGCTGAGACCAATCAGCGCTTCACCCGTCACATTGTGTACATGCATATACACGGCCGCTGTTTCGCCTGGATCCAGAAATCCATTGCCATTGCCGGCGCTATCATCGATTTCGAGGCGAATGAAATTGCCCAGCTGGCAGCGGGGGGCTCGCTGCGCGAGTCCGTGTTCGGAAAACGCTTCATTGATGGCGCAGAAGTTCGGTGTGCCATTGGCCAGATTGGCATCATCATCGTCGGCGGCAATCACCACATGATAGACATCAGTGTACTTGCTGGCGCTAACGATCGACTTAAAGGCAAAGTTGGATAAGAGGTCGATGGCCTTGCTGTCTCCGTGCTCATCGCGCAACGTTTTGAACAAGTCGTAAAAAGTTCCGCCGATGATCAAGCCTTCTGAGTGCACGGCGCCTTTGTCTTCCGGATAGCGCTTATTCGGCTCTAAGTCGCGCACAAACTGACCATCGAGCGTAAAACCAATGCCGAGGATATGGGAGCGAGTCATCAGTAGCGACATGATATCGCCGATACCTTCCGAGTAAGCGCCGTCTTCGATACCGCCCGTATTCGCATCCAAGCCATGCCCCCACTCGTGATAGACAACGTCGGCGATCAACCCCGTATTGGCGCAATTGAGGCTGCCGTTCTGTCCGGCCGAGTAAAAGTTAACCGTCGTCCCATCCCAATGGGCATTACACACACTTTGCAGATTGGCATTGGCGATGAGCTGTCGGTCAAACCAAGGGGTGCTGACGTATTTACGGGCATGGTGAATGACGCGACTGAGGTGGCCATAGATCATCGCTTGCGCCATGTGTTTGTCGCTGCCGGCCTCGGCTCCCAATTGCCGTGGCAGATGCAGCTGCCACTGGTTGTTGGCTAACTGTCCTTGTGCGGTCACGGGTGTGCCGGTTTTCACATCGATCTGAATACGAGTGCCAGTGAGACCCTGAATGGACGGCCTATCGCTGGCGGTGGCGGTCGAAAATTCGCCGCGCGTGCCTGTCTGCGCTGAGCCGCCGCTGCTAAGTGGCAGGTTGGCTTCCGGGATGCCTGCCGCCACGGTACTGTCGGCATAGTAGCGCGGATAAATATCCGCCGAGGCTGAGCCATCCACATAATGAATTTGCGGTGTGACTTCAAAAACGTTGGCAGTGGCGGCTTCGATTTGCACCGTGTACGGCTGATCGCCAATGGTCGCTGTGTACGTCTCGACTTTCACCAAGCGATAACCCTTGCCAGTGCTAATCACCCGCAAGCGCGGGCCAATAGATTCGAAGTTTGTAGCCATGAGGCTGTCTTTCAGCGTGCGATCTAGGCCCTTGAGACTAGCGCGCGCATCGGCCGTAGCTTCAGAAAAACTTTGATTGACGATTTGCACCAGTGCGCCCTGCTTGAAGCGTACATCGACCAAGGCATCTTGCACGGCAAGGCCATGCCGTCGCACACGAAATTTCAGAAATTGATCTTGGCGGTCAAAGACCAGGGCACTGCGATCCAGCTCCAGCTCCGCCACATCCACGTGCAATGCTGTCCGATAAGCCTCCAAAAAATTCCGCGCTGCCTGTTCAAAGGCAGGGAGTCCATCGGCGATATTCAGTCGTTTGAACTTGCTGTCGGGGCGCAGAGTTAAGACGCGCAGCGCATTGTTGCTGCGATCGACCTCAAAACTCACTTCGGCGCCGAACTGACGAGTCATCGTCACTGATGTTGACGGGGCGCTCAACTCGGGGCGTAGCACCCGCTGCCCGATTTCAAACTGCCCTTTTCGATTCTTGATCTGCGATTGCTCAGGAGTCGAGGTGAAGGCGATGGCATGTCCGGCCAGTGCCCAAGCGCTAAACAAGAGAAACCGATTGCATCGTGCCATAGGTGTCGAGGCCTCCATGCCATAAATGAGGAGCGGGTCCCATCACAGGGAATCTGGCAGTGATGCTTACATTATAGAATGATCGGCAGGCGGCGTCATGGAGTGGAAGAAATCTGCCTAGGCTGCCGCGGCAGGTGTGGCGATATTGCCTAGGAGCTAGGCGATTTCTGGTGACTGCCCCTGTCATAAAAGACCTTGCCAATTCGTAATATATGCTCACGAAGTGGCTCATGATCAATTTGCTGAAGCAGCAGAACATCGACCTGATACGGCAGCAGAAGATCATCGATCTCGGACTTGATTTTTAGTAAATCCGTAGTTGTGAGATCGGCGCCTGCCAAGGCTAGATCGATGTCCGAGTTCATTCGAAATTTGCCCATCGCCCGTGACCCATACAAAAGCACTCTCTCGATTCTTGGGTGCAGGGAAAACACCTTGGAAATTTTCTCTTGAGTGACGGAATTCAGTCCGCAATTGATTTCCGGAATCATTTAGATTTCAACGAGTGCATTTTTTTGTGGAGAGCCTTAAAGCATGGGAAGTATTTGCTTAGAATTTTCCCGACAATATCGTCGGCAACTTTCTGGTTATAAGTGTGCGAAGTGAGATTTCGGCTTTGAATCATCTCCATCCAGGCATCGCCATCCACGACCAGTCCTGCTTGAAAGGCGGCTCGACTGGTGTCTCGATACCCAATCAAGTCGACCATTCCCTGGTACTTCAAGTAGTCGCGCAGAACGTTCCAAGCCAATTCGTGGGTGAATTCAAAGGCCTGAATTAATCCCAGTTGTTCTAGGTCACTCAGCGCACGCGTGCGGGTAAGACCAACAGCAGCTTCTAGTTTGGATAGTGCACTCTCGAAGTTGGTGAGTCGCTGTTGCCAGCGGATATCAACTTGATCCATCGGTATCACGCTCTCGATAGTAAAAAAGCAGCGAAATATTCTAGCATGCTTACGCTGCCGTCATACTACCTTGCTTAGCAAAGTAAAATAGCTGGTCCATCAGCGAGGACCGGAATGTAGTATTTCACTTCCTTTTACAGCCCTGCGGATGCTCGTAACGTTGTTACCCGCCGATCGTGCCGAGGTTCGCCGCACCAGACGTCGCGCAACCTTGAAGAACACCATCTGCATTCACCTTGGACGTTACCGTCATGCCGCGTGGATTCTCTTGGGCATTGGCAACCGGGTTGTTCCAAAAAGCCATTTGCATCGCATTGGTACTTAGGTTCGACCTTGCAAGGCAGTCGCCGGTGAATGCACTTGAATGGTCAAAACACCGTTACTCTCGTTGAATCACGACACAACGGAGTAAAGAAATGAATCTGAATCGAATCCGCAAAATGCTTGTTGACTTTGGCTTGCTGAGTCTATCGATATCACTATTTGGCGCCTGCCGGACGACTTCCAGTCAAGTGCCAGTATCGTCCGGGACGGACCTCAGCAGTGCTACTACAAAAGAGGGAATTCCCGCTCTGAATCTGGTCAAGACAGCCAGGTGCCAACAGTAAAGCTCAAGTCCATTCATTCTGCGGGCTGGGCGACACTCAGCATCGTCGCTGTCCGAGCTGATCAAGGCGGTGCTCTCGTCGGCAGCGACTTATTCGGGAGAGTCCGCCCTGACTCTGACCAAGGGTAAAAAGTATGCAGAGCAGGCGAACGTGGGATTCACTCGGAATGCGGGTGCATTCCAGGAATTGACCGTCACAGATTCAGAAGCAAATGTCCAACTGACCTGTTACAACGATGACGGCAGCCGCTTTTGCCGCCTTGAAGGGTTGCATGACTTGAATTGATTTTTGGGTTCATAAGCTTCCCAATCCTGTCCTTTAACTCGGCGTGCAGTTCTCTGAGCACGCCGAGTCCATTTAGCACCTGGCCTTGACGCCAATCGTGTTGGCGTTTATCATGATATATGACAGACGTAATTTAATGGTGAATAAATCATTTAAAAGCAGGATGTTACAGAATGGGCTCGGCGTATCTTTCTCGCCTGTTGGACTTGGGACCGCTTTTGGACGAGCGCTCCCTGTTCCTGTTTGGCCCCCGCCAAACCGGCAAGTCTACCTTTATCCGGACCCAGCTAGCGGACAAGATCGCCAAAACTTATAACCTGCTGGACCGGGGTTTGTTCCTGCGATTGAGTCATGACCAAACGCTCATTCGCCAAGAGGCTGTGCAAGAAGACCTCCGTGATTGCGTCATCTGCATCGACGAGATTCAAAAGCTACCGGAGCTGCTTGACGAAGTACAATTACTGATCGAAGAGCGAAACATTCGATTCTTGCTGACGGGCTCGTCTGCTCGCAAGCTACGACGCCACAGTACAAATTTACTGGGGGGGCGCGCCCGCGACCGTGCATTTCACCCCTTGGTCTATCCTGAAATTGGCTCCGAGCGTTTTGACTTACTGCGCGCGCTGAATCATGGGCTGATCCCCTTTCACTACTTGAGCGACGATCCCACCGAGGATTTGTATGCATATGTAGGTCGCTATCTGACCGAGGAAATTAGCGCTGAAGGGATCTCGCGCAATATCCCTGCGTTTTCTCGGTTTTTGAACGTGGCGGCGGCGGCGAGTGGGCAATTGATCAACTTCACAAATATTGGCAATGACGCCCAGGTGACGAGGCAAACCGTTCAAAATTGGTATCAGGTGCTTACGGACACGCTCCTCGGATTCGAATTGCCGCCTTTTCATAAGACGTCTGTGCGAAAGTCCATTAACACCGCCAAGTTCTATCTATTTGATACGGGGGTGGTCCGCGCCTTGCGTGATCTACCGCCGATTACCGAAAGGAACCAGGACTTCGGCGATTTTTTTGAGCACTTCATCGCCATGGAATTGAAAGCTTGGGTCGACTACCGAAGTCCCCGCAGTTCTCTCGCTTTCTGGCGCTCGACATCGCAATTCGAAGTCGATTTTATTCTGGATGAAGAAATCGCTATTGAAGTGAAGTCGTCAAATAATATTCAGGAAAAGCATCTGAAGGGGATCAAGGCCTTGCAGGAAGAAAACATGATGCGGCGTTACATCGTGGTTTGCCAGGAAGCCGCGCCGCGGCGCAAAGATGGTATTGAAATCCTGCCGTGGCGAACATTCCTCGAAGCGCTTTGGTCGGATGCGGGGTTGACTTCGCGCCGTCGCTAGTTTCGCACCCCTCCTCGCCGCAACGCGTTCTTTAACACACCATTATCATGAGTAGAACAACGGGGTCGCCGCTGTCGCCGGCAACCTGTTTGACGGTCGCGTCGGTCGCCTCTTGCTCGTTTTTCTCGCCAACATCAGCAATTACGACCAGGACATGGCTGGCCGATTCTTTGCAGTCTTCAATCGCAAAAATGCGTGCTCGCGTGGATGGAGGACTTTCTGATGACGAAACAAATGTCTGGCGTTGCCATGCGCAACTCGTGGCTTTGGCGCAGCAGCATCCTCGTGTCAGTCATGGCTCTTATGGCGGCAATGGCCTGTACCCCAAAGACGGCGCCCGTGACGTCGCAGGTGTCAGAAGGTGGCCAGATCGACGTTGAGCTTGATTGGCTGATACGGCGAGATGTCGACGCGGTCCTAGAGATTGAGCGGCAAAGTTTCCAGGAACCCTGGTCAAGGGAAATGCTCGTTTCGGTCTTGTCCAAGAAAAGTACGATTGGCTTTGTGGCGAAGCACAAGGGGAAAGTGGTTGGGTTTGCCATTTACTCGCTGTATCGCAATTCCATACATCTGGAAAATTTAGCTGTCCATTCGAGCTATCGCCGCAAAGGGGTCGCCCGGTCCATGCTAAGCCGAATCCAGGAACGATTGGGGGAACAGAATCGACAGTTCGCCACCGTCATTGTCCGCGAGTCAAACTTCGGCGCGCAGACCATGCTCAAGAGCGCTGGCTGGCAAGCACCCCTGAAGTTGAAGAAGTTCTATACAACTTCTAAGGATGCAGCCCTTGTCTTCGTCCATTCCGTCGACAAACTACCGGTTCACTATGCGCTAGCAAAGGAGCTGCTGGTACTGGCGGGGGTTTCGACAGAATCTGCCATCGAGGGTGATCCGGATGCTTCGATTGAGGAGCAGAAGGCCCTGCCTCCAGCCGCTCGCTCGAAAAAGTCTCGGGGCAGCACGACGCCCCCTGAGGTCGCGCAACTGGCGGAACGGTACACCAACCTAACCGTATCCATCAGTCAAGACGAACCGCCTTTCGAGCTGACGGATACCAGAGGGGCGAACGCCATTCGCATGGCCCTGCAGCGGCGCGAGGTTGGCAGTGTCGTCATTTTAGCCGAGGCTGGTACGGGAAAGACTGAGCTGGTGAAGAGCTTTGTGTGGCAGATGGCTCAAGGTCAATATCCTGAGCTGGCAAGCGACACTCCCATATTCCAGATTGATGCCGGCTCGCTCTCAGCAAACACCAGCCTCGTAGGTCAGATTGAGGGCCGCATCAAGGAGTTTACCGATGCCGCGGCAAAAGCACCACTGATCCTGTTTATCGATGAGATTCATTCGCTTTCTGGGCAAGGTACGCACTCCGCGAACTCCAACGATGTGTGGGAGTACCTAAAGCCTCATTTAGCTGACGGCCGCATTCGGATCATTGGCACTTCCACCGAGCAAGAATTTAACGCCGCCTATGCCGGCAGGACGGCTGTGTATTCCCGGTTCGAGCAGTACAAAAAGCCGCCGCTCAGTCGTGCCGAAGCTGTTGCGGCTATCAACCTGTGGGCCAAGCGATTCGGTATCGAGGAGTTGCCCCAGCCGCTTTGCGAGCGCCTCTATGATCTTTCCGAGCAGTTTGATGCCATCGGTGCCCAACCTCGAAAGGTGGCCAAGCTGGTCGATTATCTGCATGCCAAACGCAGCATCGAGGACCGCACAGAGCAGCCGATCAGTTTCGAGGAAGTCCATGCTGCGGCGCAGGAAAAGTACCAACTCGATCCGGCGCAATTCGATCAACAAAAGATGCGGCAAAAAATTGAGGGCTTGCGCGCGGCAATGAGTGCACGCTTTGTTGACCGGGCTCCTGCGATCGAAGCCCTATACCAGGCGACAAAGCAAAGCTCTGTGCGCCTGCCCGGTGACCAGAAGGCCGACATGATCATGCTCCTCATGGGGCCGCGCGGCACCGGCAAGACAGAATTCGCCAAAGCCTATGCCGAGAACATGGGCTATCGCTCGCGTCTCATTGAGATGAACGCGTACTCGCGCACGGGCGGCAGATCGAGTGAGGACCTGATGCAAGAGATTGCCGAGGCGGTACGAGCGAATAGCCAGGCCGTCATCATTTTGGATGAGATTGAAAAGGCTGATCGCGCGACGCAAGATCGCCTACTGGCGGCTTTTCAAGAGGGAGCCTTCTATGTCACAGAAAAAACGTCTTCGGGCGATCAAAAAGGCACAAGCATTCGCGTGAGTTTGCGCAACGTCAAGATTTTGCTGACGACCAACGCGGGTCAGGACTACATCACCGGCGGTGGATCGGATCCGTATCAAATGCGAGAAGCTGGAATTCGCGATGGCTTGTCAGAATTACTCGTGGATCGCATCCAAGGCGTGTTGCCGTTCACACCGGCGATGGATCGGGATGCCTTTGCTCGCATCTTGACCGAGCATCTGCAAAGGCAAATCCAAGCCTATGAGGCGGTGCCCGGGAATCCGCCACTGGCCGTCGAAGATCGCGACCAGCTTATCGCGGAAATCGTGCAGAAGCATTGGCGTGGCACGGGAACCAGTCCGCGTGCCGCCATCTCGGAAGTCGATGCGCGACTGAAGGGTGCCGTGACTGATGCCCTCTATGAACATGGGGGTACGGGTGTGGGCCCGTGTGACCTCCTCTATGTGCGCTTTGGGAGTTTTTAAATAACCGACCTGTATATGATTTGCTGGCAAGCCTGATCTTCTGAAGATTTATGCGACGGCAACGGTCCGGGTGCTTTGCCCAGACAGCAGCTCAAAGGACGTCAAGTTACTAGGTGCAGGCGTAGATCCAATACGGACTGCGTCCGGCGGGCCGCCTTGCATGGGCTGGAGGAGGCCGGTGGGTAGTAGCGGTTAGTGAGTTTAAGTAATAAATGCGAATAGTTATGGATGCGCTCGTCGCAGCCGCCGCGCCTGGGACATGTTCGATCTAACGAAGGTGGGAATTCAGTTCTGATTCCGATCGATTGGCAGCAAACCTGCGTGTTCCGCTGCCGCCCTGCGTGGCACGAGTAGACGATGCTGTGCATGATGGTCTCTGCCCGCTACCAGCCGGACCCCAGCTACCCAATCGAGAAAAGCCCACTCACTCTGCCATTTTAGGATCATGGCGCAGCGGCGCCAAGCATGCACCCTCTGCATCCGGCCCGGTGGCACTAGCCTTGCAGAAGATCCCAACATCGCACGCATTGAAAATCCATGACCGGTCCAAGTGATGAACACGGGAGTTAGCGCATGCTTCGTTTCATAAACATCTTGGCCTTACTTACCAGCTGCGTATCTGTGGCATGCACGCGTGCAACGCCACAAGCTGCGTCAGACGGCTACGCCGCACGCGGAAAGACCCAAGTTGGCGAGGACCGACCGCTGCCCGGTTACTTGGTTTGGACTACGGATTCGATGAATTATGCAGGGTATCACGACGACCGCATCGGTGTGGAATTTCCAAGTGTGAACCTGGCCTATGTACTAAGTGAGTCTCCGAGTAGCAACGCACTCCAATTAGATATTCGCGATGCTGACGGCCAGCTGCCTATGGGCGATTGGCTGGATATGCTTTGGGAGCTTTGTACCTTCGATCCCGAAGTTGCCGGTATGGCCAGTGCCATCTTTCATGGCAAACAGCTGATGATTCCATCGTGGGTGGTGAATAACACTGCCGACGCTTCTTGCTTTGCTGCACGGCTTTCAGCCTTGCTAACTGATACTGTGGGGTTCGTACGAATCTTCGATGAGAATGCGCCCGAGGGGCTTACGCGCATCGACGCTACAGATGGCGTCCTCAGACTTATTGCGTCTTGGACCGATGAACAGACCTTCACGGTCAGCTTCGAAACTGCGAGCAACGTTGCCGATTTGCCGCATGCCATCGCCATCGGCGTGGGCAAGAAGCCACCGATGACCTGTGGCGGCGGCGAGTTGAGCGAGCTGCTGCCAGCAGGAGTGACGAGCGCCGAAATTTCACGCCGAAATAGCGGTGAAGACATCTGGGTGCGCGTTTGTTCGCTGCATGGCGATATCGCCTCTTATGGGGAGGCCTTTCTATTGGCTGCGGCGGATGGCTCGGAAAACTCATCATCCAATTTAAGTCCCAGCGATGATGGCGAATTGAGTTGCCCAAGCAGCAGCGTCACCATCCCGGATGATCCTGGCAGTTGCTATTTTCTCGGTTACTTGTGGAGCCAGCAAAGTTGCGAAGACGTTTGTGCGGACCATTCCATGCGCGCTAACGAGGCGACGATCGATTTGATTGGGCACCGTGGAGTGACGACGACGCCTGGCTATGCGGAGAACCGAGAACGCTGTCAGGACGTCATGCGTCAGCTGACGGAAACAGATGAGACCCTTGAAAATATTACGACATCGCATGGGCTAGGATGCTTCTACCGCCATGATATGCGCAAATTCTTTTGGGATACAACACCGACCACGTTATCGGGATCAGCTGTCAATATGCAGCGAGTTTGCGCCTGTAAGTAGTTTAGAGAGGTATTGCAACATGAGTCGAATCAGCCTTGGTACCGCAGCGATCTTGTCGCTGCTCCTAGCCTCGTGCATGCTGCGCAAGACGCCGTCGCACTCTGATGCCTCTTCACGCGAGGGACTGGCCCCTTGGGTGGAGCAGTGCGGGCAAGTCGATCGGCTGCCTTATCTGAATCACGCGGGGCAACTCGGGGGCATTGCCGAGGTCGGCATCACGTTTGGCTTGGTAAAAAGTAGATGTTTTACGGTACTTGCCCACTGACTAGACGTAGTATATACTGGTATATACCAGTGAGGGGTGCGGGATTGAGTCTTCTCGAACGAGTTCGCAGCGCATTCGCCAGTGAAAAAATTCCGTTTGCTTTGGTGGGCGGATACGCGGTGGCGCTTCTGGGCGCTCCGCGTGGCACGGTCGATATCGATTGCATCATCCGCCACAAGTTGGATGATTTTGTGGGCTGCGAAAGGGCATTGCGGCGCATTGGGCTGATCCCCAGACTGCCGGTGACCGCCCAAGAAGTCTTCCAATTTCGTGAAGAGTATATCAAGAACCGTAATCTCATTGCCTGGAGCTTCGTCAACCCAGACAACCCCATCGAGATCGTTGACATCATCATTACCACAGACCTTTCCAAGGTTAAGTCTGTCTCCAAAAATTTTGGCTTGAAGAAAATTCAAGTCATCGCCATCGATGATTTGATTAAAATGAAAACTGGAACAGGGCGGCCACAGGATCGGGCCGATGTTAAAGTATTGGAGCAACTGCGTGCCAAGCAGAAGTAAATCCCGCAGTAAGTCAACAACGCAAACTCAAGCCACTCAATGGCGGCACGAGCCCGACCTCAAGTTCGATGCGAGTGCCGATGTCACGCCAATTGTCGAGTTTCTCGATTCCTTTCGCCAGATGGTGGACCCGCGAGCCCAGCATCCCAGCAAGCTCATCAGCATCAAGGTTCCTGAGCCGCTGTTGGCAGCGTTCCGATTCAAGTCGAAGCAAGAGGGAACCCCTTATCAAACCAAGATCAAGGAATTGATGCTGGAGTGGCTCAAAGCCTAAAGCTGGACGGAGCGGGACGAATTCTACATTCGGAAGCACGAGGCGCGGAGTGGAGCGATTTCCAAAAAGTAACGTTTAATCAGTAAGATAGGGTGGGTTGTGCCGCTTCTGGCCTGGACTAGACAATGCAGGGATTCTTCGCAGGAGTTTTCCTCATAAAGCCTCGAATCTTAGCTGCTGCTCCGAGGGTATCGCTTTCATCCGCCTGTCGCTATTCGGTGCCTTGGCCCGCCACCTCGTCGCAAAAGCAGCTGTCATTTCCCGTCTGCTGAAGTTTGTCCGAGTCTTGCATCATCAAGACACCCACAGTCGACATGAGTAAGGAGACGATATGCGCAAGACCATAGCCCTGGTGTATCTAGCATGCATGCACATTGCATTCGGTTGCGGCAAGGTCGAGGAGACCGAGAGTGAATCCAGTTCCGCTTCAAGGTCGGGAGCGGCAGTGAACTCGACCGACGAGACGCAGGTTCAGCTTCGTAACGGCGTCGAAATTCAGCATGCCGAGTTGCCGTTTGTGGCTGGAATCTTCAAGCAGGTCACGTCTGGCGGAACAAATTATTATCAACAGCATTGCACAGGGTCACTGATCAACCGAAGTCACGTGCTGACTGCAGCCCACTGCAAGCCGGATACCGAGGCCAAGCTGAAAGAGCTACGGGTCACGTTTGGTCGGCCAACAGGTGAGTGGCTCGTGGAGTACAAGGGTGTCAAGTATTCCGTTTATACTTTCGATCCTGCCAATGTCTATGAGTTGAGCCGTTTTGAGGCGCATCCCGCTTTTGACTTTAGTGAGTCCTCGGTCGCACTGAGTATACGTGATCTGGCCGTCGTCACGTTAACCCGTCCCGTAGAAGGGATTGCTCCCATAGAATTGGGTATCGACTATACTTTTCAGCCAGGCGCTGAGTTTGAGGTCGCGGGATATGGCGTCGATGAAGCGAATCGGACGGCGGATCGATCCGGGCAATTGCGCGTGGGAGTCAACGTCTTGGGTCCTCCCCTTTTCAATATACCGTCAAATACGAAGGATGCCATGGCACTGCACGCCAGGTACGACAACATGCAGATGATCTGTAGTGGCGATAGCGGCGGGCCAGTCTTTCGCCGCACTGTTGAGGGCTTCGTCCTGTATGGTGTTAGCAAATCCTCCAATGGCAAACTCTGTGATGAGGCCGTTGTTGGTCAAGCCACCAAGGTCATCAATGAGCTCGAATGGATTCGCTTGCAGGCCGGTGTAGATATCAACCCGGGCAAGATTGATTTGACTCACGAACTCTTTGGTTCGGCCACCGCGTATAACTGGGGCGGGCGGCAAGAGAAGTGGATTACGAGTCAAAAGTCGGGGCAGGTCTTTATTCTGCCAAACGGCCAGATTTATCATTGGGACCGGCGCGACACGCGAACGACCTTTGCCAAGGGCGCCCTTTATAGCAAAATGATTGGCTGGGTCCCTGCTTCGTACTATGCGGACACGCAACCTCTGATTGATGGGGGCACGTACCCCGCATCTTCGGTCGGCGCATTTGCTAGTTCGCACAAACCCAGCGGCGAGTTTTCATCGTTCAATTGGGGTGGCCGCCAGGAATATTGGCTTGCCCGTGAAGCCACCGCCACGACGCCGAAAGTATGGTTTTTTCTCTTACCGAACGGATTTATCTACGAGTGGGATGTGCGTGACACCAAGGCCAACTTTGCTAAGCCGTTCGTCCATAGCAAGTTGGTGGCGCGTTTGGATGCGGAATATTACCACCGCCGCGCCACCATTATGGGCGGCCTGGATCTGGCTAGCATCGTCGCTAGGAATTTGCAGCTGACCGGTGCTCCCAGCAACTTCAATTGGGGTGGAAAGAATGAATGGTGGTTCCAGGGCAAAACCCACGCACTCGGCAATAATTGGTATTTTCTGGAAGAAAATGGCGCAGTCTATGCGTGGAATAAAAAGGAACCGCTGACTGGGCGCATGTGTCCTTGTTTAGAATCTCATCAGTACATCGGCCGTGTTTCCACAGCCTATCATGCTGCACCGCAGCTGCTAATTGATGGAACGGATCTGCCGGGAATGGATTAGCAGAAATGAGTAGGCGCGGGCTACTTTTGCGGCCCGCGGCAGAGTGTATGGAGGCATGGCAATAGCAGCCATGCGATTCACCTAGCTGCGCTACTCGGCAACGCACTGCACCTGCGTTCCATCACCAGTAGATAATTTATACAGGGAATTTTTTGGCGAAACCACTTCCGCCATGGCACCGTCGAGCTCCACAGTGAGGCGCTGCTGATTACCTTCAAAGAAGTTGACCGCGATTGTGTGGTTTTCATACAAATATACCGACGGTTCAGGCTCTTGATTTCCTGCCATGGTCTGGTGTTTGATGGGCGTTACCTTCTGTCCGCCTTGATCGGCTTTGCATGACATTTTTGCCGAGCGTATTTGGGCGGGCAAGGAACGTCCGGACTTGTAGTAACACTGTAGCTCCAGTTGCCGGTCGTCCTTTGACAATTTGTAGATTGCCTGTCCGGGATCAAAAACTTCCAGAACTTGGTCATCCAAAGTCATCGTCAGCGAGGATTGAGTATCGAACTCGCTACCGGTTTCCAGCACGACGGAAAACTTTCTGCCAGCAACCAGCACTGTGTTGCCGCTTGCGAGTTCACTGCCACTGATGATTTCCGGCTTGATCTTTCCTAGTAATTGGCCCGAGCGAGTCACGCGGCAGTTTAGCTCCCCCCAATGTGGCGTGATCCCGTCATGGACGACCGACTCTTCCGTGGTGGTCTTACAGCCCAAAGATGCAATCAATCCCATCCACAATACCGCTCGCATGTCGAACTCCTCGAAAATATTTTCATGATGTTAACTTCGCCGACTTCATGTCGCAGAGTGGTCCATTGCAAGGGTCTTACCTGGGAGCGGCCATCGCGAGCCGGCTGAATTCACGGCTGAATATCCCAGCCCCCGCCGAGGTTGGCAGCTAAGGCATGGGCGCGCTCCACAGCATGGTATCGCTGCAGGTAAATATTTCCGATGGTTAGGGTGCTTTTAGGTGCGAAAAATCAGAGTCTAATGTCGAGCCATAGAAAATTTGCGGTGATCACCGTGAACTGCAGCCAAAGGGTCGGTTAAAGCGGTTGATACCCAAGTTGGGATTCACTGCACTCGCCCCGCTGCCGGTAGCAGTTCTGCTCGCAGCTAGGGTAGCGATCGGCCAAGCCACTCGCCAATAGGGTTGCGCATTGCGCCATGCAACCGCGAAAGATGGTTTCGCACTCATTCCACAAGCGGAAGCAACGCTCAACGACGGTTCGACTGCAGTGGATCTTATACTGCTGCCCGCCTGGGAGCATTTCCGGTGAACAGTAGTTGTTTTCTGCCGTACAGATTTCGTTGGCGCAGTGGTTGCGCCAACTGGCAATGGCCTCTTGGTTCGGCAGCATTGACTCCTGGGGTAGGGGATAGCCGATTGGATTCAAAATGGCATTTGTGCATAGGGCGATTGGGTCGTTAGGTATATCGATGCTGGAAAGGGGATGCGAATGCTGCTGATTGGTTGCCGGAGGTATCACGGGAGCACTAGGGTCTAGGGGCACTTGGACGGTATAGGATTCCTCGCCATTTTCTTCCGCCGGCTGTGCCACCCCAGCTGGAGGTGCAGCCTGCAACTCTGCATGTGGCGCTGGCTTCGAACCGGCTGGTAACAAGCCAATATTTTCGCAGGCAAATGTTGCCAGCGCGAAAAACAAGACGCCAGGAGCACGATGCAAGGTACCCTCCCTGATAAACCAAACACCCCGGTTCTATCGGCAACTTCCCATATTTACTTGAGGAATCTACGTATGGCCCGGCGCTGTCGCGGCGACTGCTGAATTTTTTGGAATTGGCCAGTTCTATCTTAAGTTTCCGGGCTGTTGTGCCGACCATGGCTTTAGATGGAAATGCAAATGTCCCCTTGCAGGAGCGACGAGGAAGCCAATGATGGTAACGCAAATGAATGTTCGGGGGGTCTTGCTAACGCTCGCTATTGCGGCGCTGGCTGCTTCTTGCGCCAAGCTCCAGTCCTCGGGATCGGATGGGTCGACGGCGAGTTCGAAGCCGCGGGGCCTCGACGAGCCAGATACCATTCCAGGATACCTGATTGACGAGAGAAGTTTTGGCTACGAGAGCCGTGATCAGTGGTTATCAGATATCAATCTCACCCCATTTGTCAGCGCTAAAACCGATGGGTCTTATGTCGTGCCCTTGACGCGTGCGGTGGAGGGCGACTACGTGGTGGCGCTGTATGGACCGCCGCGTGAGATGCCGTGCGCGGATTTTGTTGCAGGATTGCAGCAGCGCTCCGGCTCATCCGCTACAGCCGATCGTAACTTTCGTTTCTCGTTGGCTTCGTCCGAAAACATGGAGCTCAGCAGCGATGGCATGAAGCTGACCATTTTTCCACCGGCAGATGAGCCGCGCCTCACTTGTACGGCGCTGATTGTGGCGACGGCATTACCGGACGATGCTGGATACAAGCCTTATTTTGGACGTGCGGCTTTGCTGCTGGCTTCTGGCTTGGACTCGAATACCTCGACCGGAAGTTTTAGTTTCATCGGATTTGCAACCAATGCGGGTGGCGCCTGGGAGACAACGCGCGTCGGTACAGAAAGCCATCAAGTGGGCCGCTACCTTGCCGTGTCTCAGATTACGGATACGGACAGTTTTATTCTCGGCCTGCCGGGCGGTCGAATTTTTGAAGGCCAACCACAAGCGTGGACGGAAAACACATCCTATCAGCGCGCGTTTGATACCGACGAGACGACCATTGTCGGTTTTTCGAATCTCTCTGGGGGAGAGATTCTGGCTGTCGAAGGATTGCACTGGACTACACCGTTTGTTGCGGCACGCAAGCGAACCGGCTCCATGGGGACTTTCGCTACTTTCAATGTAGCCGAGCACACGCGGATGTTGGAGTCTGCCTCGATGAATGAGAGCGGCTATTTTGCGGTCGTGGACCGCGAGGGCCCGCAGGTGAAAAATGTCATGCTCATCAACATGGCGGCGGGTGGCAATACCGTGTCAAGCACGGGTGTTATTTCCGACGATGGCGGTGGGGGTGCTTGTTCAGCGCCGTTGACGACGACACATGTTGCAACTACAGGGATCGCGTATTTTACGATTCGTTGTACGACCAATCAGGCGGCGGATGTCAGTTTAAGCTTTGGTCGCCTGCATCCCAGCGGAAACCGGGATTGGCTTAGGATGGTGCATGGTCCGAACGAAGGTGGCCTGCGGTCGAGTGGTTACTCAGCCATGGACGTCGATACTGCCGGCACGACCCACATGCTCTTTCACTACAGTATTCCTGAGGACGAGGAAATCAAGCTCCTATATATCTCGGTTTCGTCCTCCAATGTGGTACAGCAGACCGAAGTTACTGTGGCTGGCATTGGTGCAGAGTTCGACTACCTCGATCAAGGTGCCAATGCGCTGCGTATCAGGAGCGATCCGGGCGGAAATCTGCACGTAGTGACCTATGGATCTTCTGGGAACTACTCTAATCCCCCATTTCACGGAATTTACATTCCTGGCGCCAGCAAGCTGATGGTCAAGCAAATCGGCGAACCGGGTAGTACCGCATCCATGAGCCCCATCATTCTCTATTGATTGAAGCTTGCGGCAGCTTCACTCCAAGAAGCTGCCCTCGGCGACGCCCAGAGCCATGCGTACCCGGATGAGATCCTTGCCGTGCAGGCTTAGGTCTCTAGCGGTGCGTCGAGCAAACTCCTGCTCTAGCTCGCGAATGGCATTCTGTAGCTCATTGAAGGAGTCTGGGCTCAAACGAAAGTATTGGACGATAAGGCGGTCGCTATCCGCATCGGTGCTGCGCGCCGCATCCTTGATCGTTTGTACAGCCCATTGCTGCTTTTGTTCGGTGATAAAGGGACCGCTGGTCTGCCAACGCGCTGGCTGAATGTCCGGCACTCGGATGACATTGTTGGGGTGCAACTCGATCAGTTCGTGTTTATCCAGTTGAACCAAAAGATGAAAAGACTCTTGGGTCGATAAGTGAAACTGGCTTTCAAACTTCGCTAGCGGCAGTCGCTCGTAGACCAACCACCAATAGAGTTTAAAGGCCAAGGGTTGCGTTCGAAACAAGTCCTCTTGTTTTGGTGTGAAGACGACATTGGTCACTTTCCGGCGGCGAACGGACTCCAATAAATCTGCCAAGTCGAGATTTAGCACGGCGCAGACATCTTGGAGGCGTCGGTAGGGCCAATCTTTTGCGATAAACATCTTTTTGATCGTCGATTCTGGAATGTTTAGCTTTTCCCCCAGATCGCGATACGTCATCCCGTTGTTCTTAAGTGCGATCTTGATGGCACTCAGAATCTCCTGAAACCTGTTTGCGTCTTGCACGATGGCTCTCCCGATCTCGCGACTGCTGTCTTGTCTGCAGGCAACGGCCAGCATGGCCGAAGTGTGCGCCTGAGCCGGTTTGCAAAAAATGCGCCCTCGAAAAACGCGCGATCCAGCGCTGCATCCACGCGAAATCGCAGCGGTTATGGAAGGCGCAGTTTTTTTCCGAAGCGAGCGTCGACACAACCGAAATTAGCTAGTGGATCCGATAGGTTGCGTCTCTCGACCCGAGGGCAGGCACAGTTCATCAACAGCCCCACGCGCCTCGCCTTCGCTGATTTCCCCTGTGAGTCTCTCGCATTCAGACGCAATGCATCCGCGGCGACGATGGCATGTGTGTTGCTATCTTTGCCCGTAAGACTCCTTCTCCATGTTCTGGCGATTTTGGAAAAATGCAACGAAGTGGAACTCGGCACGTTGCCTTTAGAGGATCCTATGCAAATGAAGATCATTCTCTCGATCGCGCTCTTTCATGCCACCGCCAGCGGACAAAACCAGGCTTGCCAACAATTGGGCGAAAGCTTGCACGAGCAGCGACTGGTTGAAGAAGTCGCGGAATTATCGCGTGTCATGGCCAAGGCTGGCAATGGCGCTTTGCAAGTGGACTCGCAGGTGATCTTGGCGTCGGCGGGCCAGGCAACGATTCCTATTGTGGTCGCGGAAGTATCTCACCCGGTGCTTTCACAAAATCGTGTCGCGCATAGCGTCAAAGAGATGTTTACCAGCTTAAAAGATCTTCTCCGCCTACGGATGAACCGGCCGCGCCTGCGCAGTGTGCAAATCGAACCAAAGGCTATGAAGGAAGAAATGCTGGGCGTCCTCAATGAATTGGCTGCGATGCCAGAAGAGCACTGGCTTGGAACGAAGGAGCGACCTTCGGTTACGCCAGCTCTGGAAGATGGAGTGACGATACCCTCGCAGCGAGCTCGAACTCGGCACGCCATAGGAAAAGCTATGCTGGCGGTTCCGGCGACGACGATGGCCTGGTCAGCGTTGTACTTCTTGGGAGTTGAAGTCCCGTTTCATGGTGAACTTGCAGCATTAGCTTTGGCCGGTACGATAAGCATGCCTACCTGGCTACCGGAGCTCTTTGCCTGGCCTAAGGGGCAGTTCCGAGAGCTGACGCGCAAAGAATCGTTTACTCAGGCAGAGTACGTCGTTCGCCACATGGTGCACACGCGGGCGCAAGATGCTTTAGACTGGTATTCATCGTACGGCGATTCCATTATCCAAGTCCACAATCAGGCCTCGGCCATGCGAAACGCCATTCAGCTGGTGCGGGAATGGGTTGAATCAGATTTTCAAACGCCACAAGGCAGTGCTCTCTATCGGCTGGCCATGAGTCAGTATGATCGCTATGCGGCTGCGCGTCTACGTCAGTCAGGCGTCGCCACTGAGCTGGACCGATTGGCCGTGGAGATCAATCGGGCAATAGGTCGAGCGGTCGTCAATCCATTAGCCTCCAATCAGAATCCCATCGTTGTGCCGGCACGTCTGATCTCCGATGTTATGTCTGTTTACAGCGTTTCGCGTGCGGATGCCTGGAGCCTGATCATGCATCGTATTCAGCAGACGAACGAGGCCGTTAGCCTGCGCGTGACGACGATGCCCAAGTTTCAGACCGAGATGACAAATATTCGAAGCGTGGCGGAGAGCTTTCTCAACGCCCCAAGTTTGAGTTTCCCCAGCGCCGTTCGTGGCATCGTCGATGACTATCTCCGCGCTAGTGGCGTGCTGGCACAGCCCTATCGATCTCGCGTCTATAGCGACCAGATTGCCCTGAAGTTATCCGTGCTCTTTTCCACACAAGAGGAGTTCTCGCCCGTCGTCTATGCCCGCATTTTGGAGACGGCCAATGAGGACGGCATCGCGATTCTTCGTAGCCAGGCGAACGGCGAGCCGCTGGGGTTTTCGTTAGTTGATCGCTCTGGTGACTACAAGATTTATTGGATCCCAACGACTCCCCTCAGCCGTCGCAATGAAGAGCTAGCGTTCGGTGCCTATCAAGTAATTGCGACCAGGATGGGTCTGAGTCAGGCGCAGACACCCCTTTTAGCGGCTGCGCAAAAACGACTCATGGACTACCTGGCCAAGAAAAATCAGGAAGATCAAAAGTTAGAGCAAGAGCATGTGCAGAGTTTGGGGGCAACAGAGATGGCTATCCACGATCTTTTCACGCCCAGAAGCGTTTCGCACTGAAGGTGTGCACATATCAGTGATTCATGAAGCTACACTTCGGGCGAGCGCCTAATCACAAAAGGAGCAAGTGATGATGACTCTTAAAATTGCGCCAACCATGATTTTCAGCCTTATGCTGACCTCTGGTTGTCAGGACATCCAGAGTTCGATGGGCATGGCAGCATCAGAAGCGACTTTCAGCGATAAAGGTGATGAGTCTGCTGCAGAACTCCATTCCGGAATGCCGACGCATCCATCGAACGCTGCGCTTGAAACCTGCGAAAGGCAGGTCGTATTCCAATTGCAGTTGCCAGCCTGCGCTGACGATAGGCCTGATGGCACCAACGATTCAATGCCCGATCCTGCATCGGCGATGACAGGTTCGTACTCTGGGCAAGGTATTGATGCCTTCTCAACAGCCAGCCACGACATAGGCACACCGTCGGCATCTTATGGAACCTACGGAATTGAAGGCGTGACTTCGGGGTTCGCACTTGGAACCGGAATTGTCACTCGAGTTGTCAATTTCATGAAGACGATCTGTGGCTTCAGTGCAGCTGAAAGAATCACTCGTGGCGCTAGAGCTCGTCGTTTGGTCAGCGAGCATGTGGAAGTGATGGACTTTCCTATTGGCAACTTTCATGACTTTATCGTCGGCCGGAAGGCATGGACGATGGCTACACGCGCCGACTTCAATAAACGTGTCGATCGACGCATCTATGATCTTGGTGAGCAACGAGCTAGATATGCAGCGAATCCAGCGCTGGAAGAACACGTTGAAGCTTTAGATATCACGATAGACATCCTTAAACAACTTAAGGACGACGCAAACGCGAATATCATTTTCGACGGCTGCCGAAAGCATTGATTCTCTAATTAGATCATTTGACGACAAGGAGAGCCACAGCATGAAAATGGTACTTTTAGTTTTATTTGTACTTACCTCAGTCATCAATTGCGGCGGAGAAACAGCCAGCCGCCGGGCTCAAAAATCGGAACCCCAGCTGCCCGTAGTTGCTTCTGCTGATGGATCTGCAGAGGAACTGCAACTACTAGGCTCGCTGGTCACCGCGGGCTTGGCGGCTTTGGGCATCACTGCGGAGGAAGTTTTTCTCAACGGCAGTCAGATGGCAGATGGCCAGCCTCAAGTAAACGCTTGTTACGTTCCATTGAAGGCGACTATGACGACGCTAGCAGATACTTTCAACACTCAGTACTGCTGCGAGGAAGTATCATTCGAATTGCGTGCCGCAATCCGTCGGACTCAGTCGATGGTGATCGGCTTTGATCCGCTGGAGCCGCGTGATAATCCCGAATTTCGTGATCGTCTAGAAAGGTTGCGAATGAGTGTACAGAACTTGGTTTACGCGATTGGCCGCGTCCATCAATCGGGATGTGCGCAGTATCGGCCAGTTTTCCCTTCATGCCGTGAAATCCAGAAGTTCATCGACGAAAGAGAAGTTCGGTTGCAAGAGCTAAATGCCAAGAAGGCGCGCGTAGAAGCTTTGCTCGCCGCAGAGCAGCAACAATATCCCGTGCGCACATATGTTTTTGGGGATCCTGCAAGACAAGCTGAGTTGATTTCGATCAAAAGCAAAATCGAAAGACTTGAGATCGAATCGGACGATGCACAAGTCTTTCATCAGCGATGTCAGGCCTCTCAGCCCTTGACCGCATCGGTCACTGAAGAGGAGCTTCGACGCCTTGCGGAGCAAATTCGGACTCTGATTAGATTTTCCAACAATATGTCGCCTGGTTCTGGAGTCACTAGCGGAGCCTTCGATCCGGTTCTCCCCTACAGCCCGGAAGGGAGCAGCGTGTCACCAGCTACCACGGGTACTGGCTACTCGGCGCCAGCGGCCACAGGTACTGGCTACTCGTCTCCAGCTGCCACGATTATGAGCGGGAATCCGTCGACGAGCCAGGCGCAAACATATCCCTGATTCAAGTCGTTAGCGGACCGAGCGAGAGTCTAATCACAAAAGGAGTAAACGATGATGACTTCTAGAATTCTACTATCTATGACCCTTGGCCTCTTTCTGAACTCTGGGTGTCGGGACGCTCGAACGTCGAGTGGCAGTGAAGCCTCAGAAGCGGGGTACACATCGCTGGACGCATCGCCTGTGAGCACATCCACGGTATCTCCATCCAGCAGTTCGTCAACGGGTTCGTCTGTTTCCGATGGGCAGTCATCGTCCGGATCGACTTTCGAGCAGTCTATGTCCAGCGAAAGTGGGCAACAGGTTGAGCAAGGTATCGAGTCTGGGCATGTAGAGAGCCAAGTTCCGGAATTCGAGCGGGGCTACGGCAGCTGCTTCTATAAGTGCGTCAAGGTACTCAGATATGCCTGGTACTTTCAGCACAAGGGAAATTGCGATAGCCAAATATATTGCAGTGCTCCGGCGACGGCATGCGATGCCGCCACCAACGGCGAAACATTGAGTGGATACTGCTCAAATTACCCAGGTCAGTCGATTCCTTGAATTCCCGAGTCGAAGGACTAGGGGGTGGATGACGGCTTATCTTCTTCGAGAGGCGCGGGATGAATCTCTATATATCACTCATGCTTTTAGTCTGGCTCATGCCGGCATCCTATGCCGGCGGGACCAGCATTATCTCTGGTCGATCCATTTGCGGAGTGATGGCTGACGAAGTCGATGCCGAGCGCGTATCACATGAGTCAGGCATTGAGCTGGAGACAAGCGCCAGCAATCGCATCATGCAATTGCTGACCACCCTCGACGGGACTCTTGCGCCGCTATTTCGCGGTTTGAGTCCACGCCAGCTGAACCTGCCCGAGTATCTCAGAACCCAAATCTGGACACATGAATTGAGCAGCTTGAGCTGGGAGAGCTTCGCTCCAGGTGACCAGAAGCTGCTGATCAATGCAGCTGCACAGGCGCGAGGACAAGACTTCTGGAAGAGCCGCCGCATCGAAGGCCTGACCGTCAAGCCTATGGTTGAATTTACATTTCAGGAACCAACATTTCTCTTTGGGCACTACTACGCGCCCGGCACGCATGCGGTCAATATTGGCCGATATTTTGAGCCCTATGTTGAGTTTCAGGGAACTTACGATATGAAGAATCTGCGCTCGATTGAACTCAAGGTGCGCAGCAGCCTCACCGCCGGCTCGTTGGCACAGGGTGCCCGATTTATCCAGGATTCGTTGGGGACGCACCGACATCAACACGTCCACTTAGTCACTAAGGTGGATCGGCAGGGTTTGCAGGCCGACCCCATTGTTGAGCCAGCGCGCTATGGCGAATTTTTCCGTCGCGTGAATCTCTTGGCGGAGATGGTGACCATTGTCGAAGAGGGGCTGGGGCCAACCAAGGTTCAGTCTCAGGGAGTCGTCTTCTTTGACGGAGCTAGTCAGCAAATGATCGCCGGCGTTGGCCAATATTTTTCCGCATTGGCCAACGGACAGAATCCTCAGATTCGCGATCAGTTCAAGATGGGCTTTGTGGGCTTTCGTGGAACGGATACTTATGATCAACCCAATCTCATTGGAATCGAGTATCGCTCGGTGAACCCAAACTCTGATATCGACAAAATGGCCGTCATTTTGAACCGTCTACAAAAGATGATGACGACCAAGGAGTTCGGGCTGCCGCGAGCCACCATTGAAAGTTGGATTCGCTCGATGCCGCAGCCAGACCAGGTCGGCGGGGCGTTGATGGGTATCTGGTATAAACAACCATTTGCCAGGCTTTTTCAAAACGCCCACCCCCGGGTAAAGGCGGCGATCGAGAAAGCAGGATTGGATGCTGCGCAACTCGAGGAGCAGTTTGCGACCGCGAGTACGGATGTCCGGATGCTGTTTTTCAATTGGAGCTTCGATCCCATCGTGGCTGGTAGGCCGGCACTTCTCGAGGCAATTATCCGCGAGCAGGTGGAAGTCATCGAGAAGTCTCCCCGTCTCAGCGTCTTCAACACCAACACCGTCGGCAAATTTCTAAAAAATTCAGGGCTGTATGCGCGAGTCCTAGAGACATTCGATATCCCCTTTATGAACTAATGCTCTGAGCTGTGCTCCTGGGTGCCCACTCCCGTGAATGGTTCCATTCCTTGGAACCATCAGAATCTTCATGAGAAAGTTCTTCCCAGAGACTTCGACCCTCTGCTACCTACCGCGCGACGAACCGCTGCGGTGACCGTCGACGGTATCCAAACGAAAGAGGAGAACCCCTATGTCCAAAGTCCTTATGCGTGTCGGGTTGATCGGCTTTGCCTGCTGCACTAGCACGATTCCACTGTTTGCAGAACGGTCACCACGCCCGATCCAGGTGGATTGGCAAGGTCTTGAGGGTGAATATGTGGGGACTTGGCCAACCCGTTCCGACGCCTGTCAGGTGCAAATCGTCATCGATAGCCAAGCCGAGGATCGCGAGATTTTATCGATCGTTGTCTCTTTCGAAAGGGGGGAGGTCCTTTCTTGGCAAGCTCCTCTGTCTAAGTTTCAACGCAGTCTGTCGGAAGGAAGCTATGCTGCCGGAACTGCGGCCCATGTCTCCGTGATCCATGGACACACACTGAAGCGGCACACTGAGCTGGCGGGAACGCTGAGTTTTGCTAAGCCCAAAATTCCTAATGATGTTTGGTCACTGCGGTCTGTGGAACTGGCGCAGATGGAGGCGGACTCTTATCTCGTCCTGCGGGAGGCGAACTTGAGTTGCACCAACTTGCAGAAGGTGAACTAGTTTCTGGCGCGGTTCGCGCCAGAAACTAGCTAACAGCCTACGTGTTGCTTAGTGGCTGCTTATTGTCGTCCATTCTTTCGTCGGATCGGCTCCAGATTTGGCTCACCGAGGAATGGGTTGGGGTTGCGAAACGGTGCGGCACAGTCGGCATTGATGGCCCCTACGCTCCACGTATCGTCATAGCCATCATTAATGAAAGTTCTGAGGCTGAAGACCTGCGTCATGGCTGGCGACCATTCATATCGCTGGAACGCTGTGCCATACCAGTCATCGTTTTCCGAGCAAAGCATCTGCATAGAACCCCAGCCCGAATCATAGTTCAACAAGCAACTCTGCGCCCAGTCGGTTTTGCAGTCATAAACGTCATTCACAAAACTACTGAACGAGCTTGGGCTGCAGTTTAAGCGACCCCATTCCGTGTCGATACACATAGGGCCTGGAGTCTCTGATTGGGCGCTGGCACTTTGACTCAAGAGTGACATTCCAAGAATTCCGGCAATTAAAATGAACTTCACGTGCAAACTCCTCTGTAGATGTTTAGGATTCATGATGAAGATGCCTATATTGGACTACAGGTCGGCCAAGGAGGCATGCTTCGGCGATTCATTTTCTTTGTGGTTCTTTGAAATGGAACTTGGTGGCCATTAAAGTTCCTTTATCTGTCTAGGAGTCTGCTGACGATGCGATGTAAGGTTGAGTTTCTCCCTAAGGCGCGGGCGATGTTGCTGCTTGCATCCTGGCTCGTGGCGAGTACGGGTACCGCAGCTGACGAATTGCGGTACGCCTCGTTTGTGGATTCCTTGAAATTGAACCCAGAGGCAGAGCCGACTCTGCTGGCTGAAGTCGAGGTATTTCATGCGCTGAAGGAAGAGATGCGCTGGCAGGCGGCATGTGAGATCTACGGGCAGTATTTCAAAAAGCGGCAAAACGGAGTACCACCATTTCCCCCGGTGTCGGATTGGATCGACGCCGAAGTGGCCTATGGCGAGCAGGCTCTGAAGGGTGACTTTCACTTTATGGGTCGTTGGTATCGTATCGGTCCGGAGATTGATTGGCATACTCGCCAGCACGGACTTGAGTGGCTAGCCGCATTGCATCGCCACTATCATGTGGCCAAGACCTCAAGTGCGTTTGAAAAAACGGGCGACGAGCGATATGCGGCCGAGGCCATTAGGTTCCTCACATCTTGGCTGTTTGCGGCTGAAGGCTTCGTGCCACAGCCGGGGCAATACGATCCGTTTTGGAATATCCTGAACGTCAGCGAGCGCATCAATTTAGGTTGGAATGGGACTTTGAAGTGGCTTTGGTCCTCGCAGAGCTTTACCAACGCGTTCGCCTGCGAGTTAGGTCGCTCTATGGCCGAGCATGGAAGAATTCTTGCCGCGACAACGCCTCGGGCTGGCAATATCGGCATGCTGCACAATAAGGCGCTGATGATCGTGGGCATCATGCTCAGGGAGCACACCCACGCTGCCGAGTGGCGACGTCTGGCGCTCGAGAGGATGATCTATCGCGCTGAGCGGGACATGTATCCGGATGGAAGCGGTGTCGAGCTGGCCTTTGGTTACGGCAATAGCGTTGTTGGAAGTATTCTGGAAATCAAGCGAGTGGTGGACCCAAATCCTCATTTGGCGGTCTTTCCCCAGGATGCTGTCGGAAAATTGGAAGAGTATTATAACTATGCCATGAGTGTGACCAAGCCATCCGGCTTTGCGCCGAATCTTGGCGACACCAATAATGCCATCTTTATCCCTTCGATTTTGAAAACTGGCGCGGAGCTTTTTCCGCACCGAGAGGACTTCCAATGGTTTGCTAGTGGCGAGGGGCAGCCACCAGCATTCAAATCGATCGCAAACACCTATTCCGGGCATTACGTCATGCGCTCAGACTGGGGTAGGGACGCTCGGTATCTACATTTTGACGGCGGCCCGTTCGGTGATGGTTTTCACGGTCATGAGGACAAGCTATCGTTCATCGCTAGTGCCTATGGCAAAGAGATTTTGGTGGAAGCTGGCGGCTGGTTCCCATACGGGAATTTCCCAGAATTTAGATATGCTCGATCTGGCTTTGCGCACAACACCTTGGCGGTGGACGGTTACTCCCAGTCGAGTCGACAATTAGGTGAAAGCGGAGGCCAGTGGTTCCACCAGTACCCGTATGCAAAACCTCTAGATAATCCCTGGTTTTCTGCAGAAAAACGTCAGTTTGTGTCGGCAGAGTACAGCCTTGGATTTGGGCCGGAATTGACCAAGGTCAGGCATCGCCGATCCATTTTTTTCCTGATGGATCGCTATTGGCTCGTTTTTGACTCCATCGAGCCGCAGGATGGACGGGAGCACGAATTTGAACTTTACTTTCATTTAGCGGCACTGGATGCGGAGGTAGAGTCAGATACGATTCGTGCCAGCTATGGTGATGGCGTCCAGTTGCTGGGTCGCTTGTGGAGCTCATCGGATCTTTCCCATCGCATCATAGCGGGCAAGGGCGAGGCGCAAGGGGTACCGGTTTGGAACGCTGAAACCATGACGTCGGCTAACCTTATGCAGGGTTGGGCGGGAATTTTGGGTGACTGGAAGCCCGTTCCAACCTTGGTTTCGAGCGCAAAGTCCAAAAAGGCCATGGTCTTTGTTTCGATCTGGCATCCTTACCGGGAAAGTGATGGACTGCGCCTCAGTAAGGCGGCGATGACCACAACGGGAGTGGGCTCGTCAGAGATGTCTGTACAGTGGAGCGACGGAAGTTCAGAGTTCGTGCGTTACACTCATCGTGACAGCGAGCTGATATTTGAAATTGGGCATGAAGGCCAAGCTCCCTGGTTCGAAAGACAGAAGTTTGTGATCTCTCGATCAGATTGAGCTGCAGACCGATTACAGCGCTTGCTGTTGGAGGCTATGACACTGGCTCTGCGGGTGCGTGCGCTGCAGGCGCTCATTCCACTCCGGCGTGCGCAGGTTGTAGAGCTTGGAAAAGCCCGTTGAGTAGCCTGTTTGAAGATTCACATGGCTCTCGATCTTTTGGCGCTGCAGGTCATTGATGCCGACTCTTGTTTTGATTCCTAACTGTTCTTCAAAGGCTGCGAAAAAGGCTCTGCCCCACTCGGCGTAGTCACGGGCCGATAACCAATCTGGCGCATTGCGAGCGGCACCGTTGGTGCCGAGAAAGGTCATGCTTACCGGCATCTTCCGCTGGACGACTTGGTCGGCAACCTCTGGATGGAGTTTGGCAAAAGATTTTGCGTCCATCTGAAAGGCAGCCGCAAAAATTTCCGAGGCGATGAAGACGTCAGCAACGTCGCGGAGAACAACTCGGCCCGTGGGTTGCAGCCCTCGTTCCGTCCGCTGCATTTCCAAGAGAACGTTCTGGCCATGCAGTGAATCGGCTGCGAGACCGTAGTTCATCGCCAATTCCGCCATGGCTCGGGCCACGGGCTCTACGTAGTGCTGCCGCCAATACTCCACCGGATTCCCGGCTCCGTTGGCTTGGGCAATGCTGCGGCCCAACGTACTATCGGTGATCGAAAAACCCGGCAAGTACACCTTGCCTTCTTGCTCGAGTGGCGAAAGATCGCGAATGGACAAGGCGCTATTGCGGCTGTCGCGCACGGAAATGCTTCCACCGTCAGATAGGAATGTCAGGTGCTTAAGTTTGCTCTGCTTGCCGGCCGAGGCGATCAAGTCGGAGATAGTGCGAGCCGCACGCGCTTCATCGGCGCTCCAAAGTTTGCGTTGGGCCTCGCCGTTGACATGATCAGTCGAAACCTTGACCGAAAAGTATTTCTGCGTCACTGGGTCTTGTAAGAACATCGAGCGCGATGCAGAAAAATAGCCTTCGAAATGCTGACCTTTGACTACGGGGATGCCTTGCTGCTGCATACTGCGGATCAGTGCGATGTGCAGGTCTTTGTCCTCGGGATGGATGATCCAGCGCAGCCACTTTTGCCCATCGCGTTGGAAGATCAAGGCTTCTTTCAGCCACTCGGGCAGGTTCTTGGCGAAATTGATTTCATAGATGTGGGTCAAAGGTACTTCGATGTGCTCGGGGCGAATGCGCCACTCAGCGCGGCCCCGGCTGTTATTTGCCTGAGCTTCATACGCTGCCAATTCGCTGACCTGATGAGGCTCACCCTTGGCAATAGGGGGCAGCAGCTGAGTCACAAGAACCATCCAGATAATAAGGATGATCTTCGGTTGAATGATTGCTACCGTGCGTTGCATATCAGTCGCCCATCGTAGAGTGGAGTTGAATACAAGGACCAGAACCCGCGCTTGCACGCAATGCGGGAATCGCCCGTTCTGTGAGCTGGCGCAACAGCTCGTCGCGTCGTACTTCATCCAGCCGCGCCAGGTCCCCAGCACCCGCGCGGCTCTCCCAAATGAGTCGATCGATCTGCGCCGCCATATCCGCAGACCAAGTTGGTATGCGACCGGGATTTGCTTCTAGCTCGGTGACGATAGTCTGGAGCGCGGTCAAATCCCCCACGCTGAGCAGTGTTAAGGCCTCTAGGGGGCGATTGCGAACCCTTTCTTGAAAGAACCGCTCGGCGGGCATCCCATCAGCAGCGGCCTTTTCTAGTTCGCGTTGCCAGATCGCGCCGATGGCTAAAGCCTTGCGCACCTCCAGCTGCATGCGCTCCTCGGTGAACAGGAAGTCGTTCGTCGGCAAACCTACCGGCATGGGTAGACCGGCGCGAACCAGAATCTGAGCAGCCCACATGCGGCCCAAACGGCCGTTGCCGTTTTTAAACGGGTGCATACGGGGCATGAGGTACAGCACCTTGGCGGCTCGACGTATCGGGTCTGATTCTTTTACAACCTCGCGCAGCAACATGTCGGCCACTGCATAGATTTGCTGACCCTGCGTAAACTCCCCCGGATCCAGCAATTTGCTGGCTAGTGCCTGGACGGACTTAAAGCGCAGCTCAATATGTATTCCCGCATCTGAAATGTCGAAGAAACGAGATAGTTCAGTGCGATTTTGTTCGCCGTTCTGCCGCAGCCATTCGCTGCGCGAAATTTTCGTCACATATTGACTGCGATCATAGGAAGCCTCGGCATTAGATGCCGAGCCAGTACCTTCCACATTGCCAAACAACATGGCCACGTTCAGGTCTCGCAGCTGCACTGCCAGTTCCCATATCTGGAATGCTTGCAGTGGGCTTCCGCCGGTCGACATGTTTCTGGCATCATCGAAGAAGCCGACCGCCATTTTTTCCCAAGCAAAGAGAAAGTTCTGCCAGGTGGGTTGCTTTTCGCTAACGCCACCGACCGAATAGGCCTCATTGAATCGCTCATAGGGGCGCGTGGCTTGCTTTGCCCGCAAGTCTTCTGTCACAAAGATGGGATCTATCAGAACGTAAGTTCGAGCTAACTCACTATATGCTGCCGACCCTGAGACGGGCTCTAGCAGGCGCGTTCGCCCTTTGACAAACTGATCTTGTTCGAATCTGTATTTCAGTCCTTGCGAGTGAAACAACTGTGCCAGCCGATCGCTTGGATTCTTGGTCGAGGGTTGGTTGCGGGCTGACTCTTGCAGCGTATTGCGCAGAGTCACAAAGCGCTGTTCGTCAGCGGTCGTGAAGCCCTCCCGACTCAAGTTGCGGGAAATGGTGTCCAGAGAGATCATCAGATCGTTCGCACTCGCGGGCACCATTTGTTGAATGTGTTGCACAAAACTCATGAATCCCGTTGGGTCCAGTACCTTTCCCGTCAGGTAGATCTGCACGCCCGTCTCCTGCGCCCACAATGGGTTGAGTGTCGATAGTCTGTGGTGAAAGCGAGCGAGGTCGAGGCGATACTCTGTCGTATCTAGCTCCGGGTGAAGGCTCAGTTGCTCGCACATGCCCACAAAGAGCACCGAACGAAAATCGGCTTTGCTGCTTGTCACAGGGGTAAAGTGTCGTGGACGATCTATGCTCTGGAGCAGGGCTTGGCGAAACTCTGCATCTTGCAAGGGGGCGGATGACAGGAGGTGGCGGGCGCGCAGGACTAGGCTGCGGTCGCCCACCCTGCCAGCATAATGCGATTTTAACGAGCTTTGCGCCACCAAGGCATTGGCAACGACTTGAGGCGCTGATTCTCCTAATAGTCGTCTGGCGGCTGGCATCGACTCCGACTGGAACGCGCCGAGGGCCAATTGCCCGTTCGCAGACCGATGGAGAATGTTCTCAACGATGCGCTGGATATCTTGCTGATAACCTCCAGTTTGCAATAGAGCTTCGCTCAACGCCATCATGTCCGCTAGCGCTGCCCGAGACTGATCGAGGTCTTTCCTGAAGGCGTTCAGCCATTCCCCGCGGCGCACGGGATCGAGCTCTGGCCAAGCGCTGGCGACGACAGCGACCGTTTCACCCTTGTATGCACGATCAATGGCGATCTTAGAGTTCGCAAGCACGGCGGACGTTCGTGCCGCGCTGGATTGCTCTGGATACAAGACGGCCAGGGACTGCAATACTTGTAGGTACTGATCTTCCAAATAGCTCGGCAGCTGGTCGAGACGGAACTTTTGCAGAGTCTCGGCAATGCCGCGCAGGGCTACTTCGCCAAGCAAGGCTTCAGCCTCTGCCGTCTTAGCGTCGACCCGAAGTTTTGAGCGGTATAGTATGGAGAGCGTTTCATGTGCCGCTTTGATGAATTCCTCCGAATAGATATCCTGAGGAAAGGTTCGCCATACACCCGGAAAGTCTTCGGGTTTGGGCCGACGAAAGCTGATTTGAATGTCATCACTCGGCATAGGCGGTCGGGAGATCACGTGCCATCCAACATCCGCCCGATATTTGGCGAGGAGGGGCAGTTGCTGCTGACGATTTTGATCGCGTGCCTGATTGGAGGTGTCGCGAAAATTTGGCTCGAAGGGGACGAAAAGACCACCGTTACCGACGGTAATCTGCGCGATCATCAGATCAGCGCCATAGTGAGCTGAATCCAAATGGTTCGAAGAGACATAAAAGCCAGAGCCGGCAAAATCCCTGCGCCCAGATTGTTCATACCATTGTTCCAGCAACTGAAAAACGCGTTGGTCGAGAGGGGAACGCTCCCCATCAGCCGCACCCGCCTGTTCAAGTTGTTGTTGATTGCTCTGGCGACTGCCCCAGTGAAAGAATGTGTGCTCGCCGGGAGCTAGCTGGTAACTCTCATTCCCGGCCTCGCCTTCAGCGGACAGGCGCAATTCGCCGATGGCGTGCCGCTGTTTGCACGCCGATATGAGCAGCAAGGCGAGCGCAGCTATGCCTACCAGCCAACGGCCCGTGGCCCGATTCCCTTGTTGGGAGTGTCGCAACACTGATCTCGCTCCTTATCGACTGGGCTCTTCTTTGCAAGAAGACCGCCATGCATACGCAACTGTCGACTGGCTGCAACTAGCGTAAAGCCTTGCGCTTCGCGCTGGCAGAAGCGGCAACATGGCAGGCATGTTTTTCAGATCCCACACATTGTACCTGTGTAATCGGGGAATTGCCGCAGGTGACAACGCTGGAAGGGGAAAGCTACGATTTGGCCCATCAAAATCAATATGATTTTAGTTGGTTGTATCGATAGTGCAGATTGCAGAATCGCTCTCTAGCGGCGCCGCGGCGGGGTACACTTCCAGCCGTCATGAGTGAAACCAAGCGCTTATGGCCCCAAGTCAGCGCTGGTTTCCTTGAGCGCGAGTCTTGCTTTGAAACCCGTGCAGAATTGACCAGCGCCTTCGTTTTTTAACAGCGGGGGAGTTAGGCGAACGAACAACTTCTTTGGAGAAAGTTATGCTGATGAAAGTGCCAATGCTTGTGGTTGTTGTGGGTGTGAGTATGACAGGCTGTCGAACGCAGCAGGCATCGACGGTGTCTGAATCTGTCAAAAAGAGTTGGAGTGCGACAGCAGTTCCTGCCGAGAATATCGAAGGGCTAGCCTGTCGCGTCTTCAATTATGCCGATAACGAGGCTGGCTATGACAAAAACAAACTTAGGGGTGAAGTATTCGCCCAAAGGGATTCCCTAAATCCCTCCATGTGGCACCTTACCATCCGTGGGATATCGATCCGATCCAGCAATCCTTGGCTTGAGCCGAATGCTAGAGAATCGCTGACAACTCTGGTGTCGACCAGGGCTACCATCAGTCAATACGTTGCCCAAGGCTGCTGGGATGACGTCGTTGCCAACGGTAACAAATGCTATTCGTTTCAGTCCATAGATGGTCAAAGCGGCTTTGAATTCATTCAGTCTCGCAATGACAGCGGTGCGCTAGAGATTTCTGGAAGGGAGATGCGCTACCGCGAAGGTGACTTTCTATCAAATGCTGGTGGCCGCATCGCCGATTGTAAGGTGGTCGCCTCTGACAAGGCCGTGGCCATTGCGCGAGATGCCGAGTCCATCGAGCGCGCTGCCGCCAAAAAGAAATTCGATCGCGACGTTTTAGCCTTGGGTGAGTTGGAAGGTTCGAGTGAGTTCATGAGTGAAATGGCTGTCGCGAAGGGCTTTGAAAAAGCGATCTTCTTCTCGCATACGCCACCAAAATCGATACCCATGCGTTTGGTTAGCAAGTCTGAGGGTAATTCGATGCCAAATCACAAGTACAGCCCCGTTCACGCCGAAGATGAAGCCGTCGTCAGAAGCATCATCGTCTATATGCTGCGCGATGGAAAGATGCTCCTTGATTTCAATTGGGGCCCCGGAAAGCGCACCGCAACGGCCCCGTAGTGCTCATGCGTTCTTTGCAAAAGTATTTTTGACGAGTTCACGGGAGCGCCAGTGCGCTCCCTTTGGATGTGTTTCATGAGGGAAGGACTTATGTGCTCACGCAGCGTTTACCTTTTTGTACTGTTGCTGATCGGTTGCAGTGATGCAAGGCATTACGGCAATTCAGGTAACGGTTCCCCAGCCAAAGAGTCAACTTCTGGACAAAGCAACCAGGAGGCGACGGCCGAATCGTCGCATGAAACCGCAACCGAGGCCCAGCCCACGGGAGCAGGTGCAGCGCTCAGTTGTGTAGAGACGCAAAAAGACATCAAAGCACAAATCGATCTGCTGCGATCATGCAGCGCGGATAGCGACTGTGTTCGCGCCCCCTACTCGGGATGTCCTTATGGTTGCGGTCTGCTGATTCATGCGGACGCAGATTTTTCCGATGTTCTGACGCAATTGCAAGCCTTTGGCAAGACATGTGGCAAGTGCAATTTTGACTGTGGTTACAATTTCAAAAACCACGTGAACCGGTGTGTTAACAATCGGTGCGAGGCATTGCCGAAATAAACAAGCGCGGGCCACCATCGCAGCCCGCGCCGTCATCATACATCCAGAATCTTAGTACTTGTAGTCGTTAGCCTTGAAAGGCCCTTCCACTTCGACACCGATGTACTTGGCCTGATCGTTGGTTAGCTTGGTGATCACGCCACCAAAGCCCTCGACCATGTGCTTGGCCACTTCTTCGTCTAATTTCTTCGGCAGGACGGTCAAGTACACGGGCTTGTCCTTCTTGTCGGCCCAGCGGCGCTCATACAGGTACATTTGCGCCAACACTTGGTTGGTGAACGAGCCGTCCATGATGCGCGATGGGTGGCCAGTGGCGTTGCCAAGGTTCACCAAGCGGCCTTCGGACAAGAGGATGATGTAGTTCTCTTCGTCCTTGGCATCCCGGTGAATCTTGTGGACCTGCGGCTTCACTTCTTGCCACTCGTACTTGTCGCGCAAGAACTGCGTGTCGATCTCGTTATCAAAGTGGCCGATGTTGCAGACCACAGCGCCAGACTTCACATTCGCCAGCATGAACTTATCGCAAACGTTGATGTTGCCGGTGGTGGTCACAATCAGATCCGTGCTTTGCAACAGGGATAAATTCAGATCGGCTTCTTTGCCAGTATTGATGCCATTCTTGTAAGGAGACACAACTTCATAACCATCCATGCATGCCTGCATGGCGCAGATCGGATCGATCTCGGTCACGCGCACGATCATGCCTTCTTGGCGCAAGCTTTGCGCTGATCCTTTGCCCACGTCGCCGTAGCCAATAACCAGGGCCTTCTTGCCGGAAAGCAGCATGTCCGTACCGCGCTTGATGGCGTCGTTCAAACTGTGGCGGCAGCCGTACTTGTTGTCGTTCTTCGATTTGGTGATGGAGTCGTTGACGTTGATAGCGGGCACTTTCAGTTCGCCCTTTTTCATCATGTCCATCAAGCGATGCACGCCAGTGGTGGTCTCTTCTGTGATGCCGTGAATCTTGTTCAGCATCTGCGGATACTTATTGTGCACCATTTGCGTCAAGTCGCCGCCGTCGTCGAGCAGCATGTTGGCATCCCATGGCTTACCGTCTTTGAGAATCGTTTGCTCGATGCACCAATCACCTTCTTCAACCGTCTGTCCCTTCCAGGCATAGACAGCGATTCCGCGGGCAGCGATGGCGGCCGCTGCGTGATCTTGCGTCGAGAAGATATTGCAAGACGACCAGCGAACTTCCGCGCCCAAGTCGACCAATGTTTCAATCAGCACGGCTGTTTGAATGGTCATGTGAATGCAGCCGATGATTTTCGCGCCCTTCAATGGCTGCTCTTTGCCGTAGCGCTTGCGCAGGGCCATCAGGGCTGGCATTTCACGTTCGGCGAGTTTGATCTCGCGGCGGCCGAAATCCGCCAAACTCATGTCTGCTACCTTGTAATCATGCTTTGTCATCTTGCGTTTCCTTTCACGGGAAAAAATTACCAATCATCACCAACGTTCAAACAGCTTGAGCTGTATTTGAAACCCATTCTTCAAACCGATGTACTGGCTCTGCATGGGGGCAAAGCCGGCATCCTTGGCCCATGTGTCGACTTCCTCGGGTGCGAAACCTAGCCACAGGTCACCGCATGATGCTTGCGCCCATTCCTGCTCGTGCGGACAGAGATCGGCCAGCAGCAGATAGCCTGGATCAGCGAGCACCCGCCGCAACTCGTGAAACACGGCGGGCGGCGAGGGCATATGATGCAGCACCATATTCAAAATGGCGATGTTGAACTGCTCGCCACTGGCGGAAAAACGCGTCAGGTCGCTGTGCACAAAGTGAATGTTCGGCCGATCTGTTTCCCGACGCGAGCGTGCCATGGTCAGCATCTCGTCGGAACTATCCAAGGCGACGACGCGGGCAAAACGCTCAGCCACCAGAGCCAGGAGTTCTCCGTGCCCCGGACCGACCTCCAAAACGCTGGCGGCTTCGGGTTTGGGCAGCAATGACAACATTTCCGTCAGGTTCGTCAGGTAATGGCTGAGTTCACAGAGTTGCGCCTGCTGTTCGGCGAATTTTTCCGCGTTCAGCTCAAAAAATTGTCGTGCCTGCATCGCCCGCTCCTGATGCACTACGTCGATGCGGGCGGTTAGGTCATCGGGCAGGGTGCAGGAGTCGATGGCTGCGTAGAGGCTGTGTTGTAGATCGGCGAATCGCGGTAATGACGAAACCAAGGCCCGGCGATAGAAGATGGAATTGCCCTCGCGCTTGGTCGTGAGCAGCCCGGCTTTAGCCAATATCTTCAAATGGTGGCTCATGCCGGGCTGAGGCATGGCAAAGATGCGGGATAGTTCCTGGACGCCGAAGGAGTCGCGGCTCAGCACGCGCATAATATCGATACGCAGCGGGTCGGACGCTGCTTTGCATAGGGCGGCCAAAGCCTCCTCGTCGAGGCGGGCTGTGGGCGCTGCCGGCGATATCGTCACAGGCTGGGCCATAACATCCTAATCTAGAAGAGGGCTGACGCCCCATTTCCCGAACCTAACAACCTCATCGGCAGAAGTCCAATCTATATTTAAGTTTTTTTATATATAAAAACTTTTAAGTAGGTTCATGCGGGTTGTCCCTGGAGCTAATTAGCAGTAAACTCTGCCAAAACCATCATTTTGACGGGGGATCTCATGCGAGCATGGATGAAAGCGGGCGTTTTGGCGGCCCTGGCGGCATTTGTTGTGCAATGCGGCTCGGAAGAGGATGGCGGCGGTGGCAGCGGCAACCCCAATCCCCCGGAGACCAAGGTAGTACCCAGCGACTTCACCAATACGGCGACCACCGCTTCTGCCCTCGGTACCGCCATTTCTGACGTAAGCTCTGAGATCGTTGGCGAGGCGCGTACGGAACTTGGCCTGAGCGGCTCCATCGGCGCGCGCCGCAACGCGCGCGGTGATTCCTCGGCCGCGGTTCTGGGCACCTTGCGATTCATGGGCTTCAAGAATTTGGTACGCGCGGCAACTGATGAAGAAGAAGAGGAAGAAGAAACCGAGTCTCTGGAAAACTTCGGCAAGGGGTTAGAGGTGGGCGGCGACTGTGATGACTTTTTCAATTCGCTCGCAAAAAATTCGGACGATGTGAACTCCTTCTTTTCCAGCCTGTCTGATCCGCAAGAGTACGTCGACGAAAATTTTGAGCTAAAGACAGAAGAGATTCCGGATTACTACACGGTGACCAAAGTCACGACCACCAAGTACGCCTATCACCTCAAGGCAACCAAGAAGACGACGTCGAGCGGCAGCGAGAATATTTTCGGGTCTTTCTTGCCAAATTTCGAGATGGCTGCGGGTGCAGGCGAGAATACGGTTGCTGCCATGTTCGCGAGCGACCTCACCTTCGAAATGTCTGGCGAGGAAAATGGCCAGACCAAAAAAGTTAAAATGGTCATGAATGGTGCGCAGGAAATGTATGCGGACACAGAGACGTCGACGGTGGTTCTTGGTGGCAAAACGAAGGTCATTTTGGAAGGTGGCGAGGATGGGACCACCAATATGTCTGTTGCCTTCAACTTGAGTCTAACCGGCGGCGAGAGTCCGGCGTTTGCGGGAAACATGGATATGTCGGGCACGGCCAACGGCAAGCCGATGAACGGATTCGTCTCCTATGATTTGACGAAAGCCGCTGAGAATTCTTATGTGGTGGAATTCTCCGGCAAGGTTGACGGCAAGGAAGTCGGTAACAAAGTGACCGTCAATAAGACCAGCACGGGCTGTGCGGTTGAGGCGATCGAGTAAGTATATCAGCAACATCAGGCTCCAAGCGGCCGCTTGGGGCCTAAACTCGCGCCTTTCTCCTGAAAGTCCAAAGATTGTATCGAACTATCTCCTTTCCTGGAATTTTATGCAGAAAATGACGTCTGAAATGTGAGCATCACTCTAATTATCCAGCCCCTTTTCTCGAAATCAGTAGCAAGTGCAGCGTATGCAAACGGCTGTTTCCTCCTGCACAACAACGATATCTCGCTGTTCACATCGGTCACCAGATTGCATGCCTTCTTCCGTCAAATTCTTGCGGCACAGCGGTGTCCGCGATGTCACGTTCACCATAGAGAAAGGGCGTATTGGATGAAAGTAGTCATTCTAGGGATACTGTGTTCCGGGCTGGCGTTGGTGGGCTGTCGCACGACGAATTCGGCCCTATCGGAAGAGCGCGGCATCAAGCCGTCGAATAAGACGCTGCAGGGCGAATTGGAATTCGTCCACAAACGCGAGACCGTGCGTTTGAGCTATGTGATTGAGATCGTCGATATCAACAAGGAAATTCTCTTCAGTTCGAGTGTGGTAAAGGACGCCACTGGCGAAATTACGTCCGATCATCGGCTTTCCCTGACGCCGACAGGCGACCGCTGCCCTTGCTACAGCAATGGCGAGGTGGAAGTGCAATTGGGTGCGCCTCCCTCCGGACTCCACAGCATCATCTATTTCGGTTACGAAACAAAGATCTTTCCAGGCGCTGCTGGCGCCGGCGAGGTATCGAGCACGATCGATCGCCAGGAGTTGGCGCAGCTGATGGAGGACGCGCCACGAAGGACCGCCGATAATGCCGACGCTGTTTCCTTGTATGAAGCCTTGGCGATGATCGTCGCTGACCGTAACTGCTCGGTCGATTCGATGCGGGCCAAGCAGGAGTATCAGACGCGCGGTATCGAGCGTCGTCGTGTTGTTGTCGACGGCGTGACTAGCATCGGCGGTGGTCGAATCTTGGTATTCGATGACCAAAGCCGAAAGCATGAGCTACCTTGGGACGCAAACCATTTGACACCGATGACGGTCAAGGACTGGCATCAAGGTCTGAAGGCTCACGAAGGCTTCTATCCGCAGCTCAAGAAGCTAAAACTCTGCCGCTAATCAGTTTCTTGCCAAATCAAATTGCCGGGGTGCGAAAACCTTTCCGCGCCTGGCCATTCCCAATCTTTAGGCTTTATGGGAACGCCCTAAAACTACAAGTCAAAATCAGAAATCATTAAACTTCCTCAAGCGGCGGTCGACAGGGCTTTCTGCCCGCGATTCGGGCGCTGTGAACCTGGCCCAGATTTGGGATGCCGCTTAGAGGAATACCATGATGGATATGAAGCACGTCCAGACGGCTTGGCGAACCAGCACTTTGCTGGGAGCATGCCTCGTCGCGCAGGTCCTCGGAGGCTGTGGGGTTGAACCTTCAAAGGCCGCCAGCCACCCTCAGCCCAAGACCGATAATTCACTCGACGCCGAGCCGGTCAACTTTCTGAGTCAATGCCAGGAAGTTCCGCCGAATCACGTCTTTGTCACCAATGTCATCCAAGACATGTACGGTCGGCCGCCGAACAAAGAGGAACTGGCATTGGCCCAGTCGCCAGACTTCAATCCCGAAACTTTCGTCGATGGCGTTTTATCGTCGCCACAAGCAGACGATGGGTATACGCGCTTCATCGCCAGTTTGTTTCGCGTCAGCAACATCGCGCCTGATGATCCGCAGGATCCGACCTCGGTGGCACTTGCTGAGGACCTAAAACAAGAACCGGTCATTCTCTTCCTGCGCAATAAAGACAAGAAGTGGTCTTGGTTTTGGGAGACGCGCGACATTCTGTGCTCGCAACGCACAGCGCGACTCTACGACTATCCTATTTTCAATACCGAAGGCTTTGTGTCGTGCATCATGCCGCCCGAACGTAGTGGATTCTTGGGCTTGGTCAGCGTTTTGCGCGCGTCTTCAACACCGGATAACCCGCAAGCATTCTTTAAGCCTAACAACAACTATCACCGTGTAGCGGCGGCCGTGTATTTCGCCCAGGGTTTCCAGTTGTTGGCTGCGACCAACGGCCCAGCTGGGGATGGACCGTTGATTCCCATGGCCGATTGCGTACCGGCGACGGATACACGTGTATCCGGAGAAGGCTTGATCTTTGGTACGGCGGCCGTACCGACGGCAGGATCCACTTGTTCTGGTTGCCACTCACCCTATCTGGCTCCGTTGTCTATTGCATTCCGCCGATTTGGGACGCGCGGCGAGCTGCTGAAACTGACGGACATCGAAGCATTACCCGCCCAAGAGCGGCAAGGAGTCAGTGTCGAGCACCTGAAGGCAATTTTGGCCGAGCCCAACTCCTGTTGGTCCAACGGCCCAGGAAAGCCGCCCGAACAGTTCCTGGGACTTGCTGGCCTGGGCAGCTTGATTGCGAAGGCACCGACTTTGGGGCAAGCGCTGGGAACTCAGGTTCCACAGATGATGGCGAATATCACGCCTGACGAAGGCATGGTGAAGTCGATTGAACAAAGTTACCTCACCAATGGAGAGACCCTGCAGTCAGCGTTTCGCGGATTTTTTCTGTCGGAAAGCTACGGCTGCCGGTAACCAAAATTTCCATTCAGCGTCCTGTACATGACAGTAACTAGAGGGGGAAATTATGATCACTGCAAGCAAACAGCTGGGCCTTTGGCTCGTCGTCATAAGCATGCTGGGATGGAGTTGCGGCAAAGATGACAAAAGCAGCTCCGGTGGTGGCAAAGAGAACGATGCCGACCTGACTGAGGAAGAGAAAGTTACGGAGAACATCCAGCTCAAGGGTACGTCCTTGTTAGCGCAATCGCTTTACATGACCCTTGGCCCATCCAAAGACATGTCGGGCGAAGTCGACGATGAGGGTAAAGAGCTCAGCATCTTTGATGTCTATGGCGAGAACTTCGGGCAGACCGATGGTTTGCGCTTTGGTGAGATTTTCGCGGATAGCCCCAGTACCTCGTACCTGATGGCTTTGGCCATCCTCGGACACAACGCGGCGCAACGCTGTATGGAAGAGATCGCCTACGGCGAGTTGACACTCTGTCAGTGTGATACCACCGCCGATGCGCAAGAGATGATTATGCGCGCCTTGCCGTTTGTTGATGCTGCTGATGCTGGCATGGAAGAAATGGCAAGCGAATTTGCCAAGCAGTGTCGTACCGATTATGTCGGTGCGATTTCAACCCTGATTGCATCGCTGGCGTTCGCCGCCAGAAGCTAAGCGCGCCTGTTTGCCTGTATGAAAATGAGACCCTTTTAAGCATATTTTGGAGGAAACATGAGTCACAAAATCAGTCGGCGCAATTTTATCTCGTATAGCGCCACAGCCGCCTTGGGTTCGCAAGTAGGGTTAGGGTTTTTGGCAAGCCTGCGCGATCTAGCGCCGCAGAGCCCGCAGATGCGCATGTTGGGCAACGCGATAGCACGCGTGGATTCAGCAGGCGTTGCTCACGCCATGCAGGCGACATCGCCAGCGACGCTGGTGCATATCGTCATCATCGACAAGGTGCAGTCGGCACTTTTTCAGTCCATTCCCGGTGAAATTCCACTAGGTGCCGATGCGCAAGAAGGCGTGGCGCAGGTCACTTCCGAATTTCGCGGGTTAGGCCTGACGAAGCTGTTCGGAGATAGCTTGGTCGGTCTGCCGGATGATGTGGCGCTTTGTCTGAATAACGGCTGGGAAAGCGGCACTGGCGGTCACAGCTTGCAAAACTCGTATGTTTCAACCCGGCTCGGCGGCATCAACAATGCTTTCGAGGAGCTTTCGGGGGGAACGGGTCTCTTTGGTCCGTTGGGATTATCCCTGCGCTCGGATGCGAACGATTCGGCTGACTGCTTTGTCTCTGGCGGCATGCGTCGCATGAAGACATTTACCAGTACTTCGCAGCTGGCGACGACGCTGCAGAATTCCGTTGCGCCCATCATTGGCTCGAAAGAGAATCGCGAGATGCTCGATCGGTTCGATCGGGTCGTGACCAAGAACGCCGGATTTCGCGATACTCTGGCCGCCCTGGCCGAGCAGGTCAGTACGGCACTGCCAGCTCTGAACTCGGCATCGACCAACACCGATCCCATCGATCAACAAGTGCAAGCGGTTATCGCCCTGCACAAGGCCGGTGTGGCGCGTAACTTTATGATCACCGTGCCGTGGGATGATACCAACGGTGGCGGCAATCTCACGACTCCGGGCGGCTCGAAGCGACTCGACCCGTTTGCGGGCACCGCTATGATTGGTAAGGCGATGAAAGATCTGCACGCAGCGATTCCGAATCTGGTTTGCGTCTGGACCAGTGATGGTGGCCGTGGTTTGAATAATAGCGACCGCAGTGCTGGGTTCGCTATGATGTCGGGTCCCGCCAATCTGATTCGCAACGGCTACGTGGGTGGACAGTATACGAGCACGGAACAGCTGGGTAACAACTTCACAGACGTGACGTTGTCGAGTGGCGCGAAAATGGTGTCACGGCCCATGCATTGGTATTCGACTGCGCTCAAGGCTCTGGGCTTTGATGCGGGTGTTGAGTATGTGAGCGAGGCATTGGTGACCAATAAGGCTTAGTTGTTCGCGTTAATGATGCGGCGAGATGGTCAGGGTCTGGGGATGACTTAGAGGAGAGAGTATGAATTCGCCACGGTGGTATGTTCCATCCTGGAAGCGCGCAGTCTTGTTGACAACCGCCAAGCTGTTTCTTTCCAGCTGCGGCGGTGTTTCCGCCGAAAGCAACGGCGTTGGTGTCGAGGATGGCAAGCAGCAGAATATGGATGATGCGGACTTGACGGTTGGTGAAGATGGCCGCGTGCGCTTAGAATTTACTGCCGACTACCGCTTTACGCCCGTCGATGTTCTTGTCATCGGCGAGACAACGGGAGTTCTGGCGGGCGCACCGTTTGCCGACCGTCTGGCGCAAGCTGGCTCGACCCTGGCCACCCGACTGCTCTTCAGCGAGCTGGACGTGCAAGTGGGGTTTCTTTCGGCGGGCATCCCGCCGCGGCCTCCTGAGGGCACGCCGCAGACGGTGTTTGCAGGTGAGCTGACGGAAGTCGACGGGCCCGCAATCTTAACCAAGGACAGGACCGACTTTTCAACGCTCATTCGTCAGCGCATGGCACCCGCAAACTTATCCCAGTCGCAACAGCCATTGACGGCACTTAAGCGCATGTTTGAGCGCAGTACCTTGCCGGAAAGTCGCAGCGCTGGTTTTTTCCGCGATGGAGCGTTTCTCGCGGTTGTGTACGTCCATCACAGTGACGAGACCGCCGAGCAACTTTTGCCAGACGACATCACCAAGTTACTCAATGAGAGAAAAGGCGTGGGCCGCTGGAGTGTTTCGGCCATTGTTCCTGATTGGGAAGGGTGCGAAATCTCGACAGGGCGCCTGACCAATGCCGCGGATTACGTTCGCCGAAACTTGGTCCTTCGTTTAGCCCAGCAAAGTGGCGGACTTGTAGAGAGCTTGTGCAAGAACACGTTTGCCTACTTCTTTGATTCATTTGTTGGCGACGGAACCAACAGCCGCTACTGGCTCGCGGATTTGCCCGTGAGGGCCATGTGGGAAAGTATACAGCTGACAGCGGATAAGACCGAATTTACCTCGTGGCGCTATACGCCAGGCGAGCTCGTGATGAAGTTACCAACCACGATACCGCGCGGTTCAGCCGTTGAAATTTCATTTGAGATCGACGACGGAACCAAGGAGAACGTGGCCCTCGATCGCGACATTCCTTACCTGCAAGAGCGCAAGCTATCGCCCGAGGAAATCGCGTTCAACGTACAAATCAATCCCATTATACGCGGCAGTTGCGGTGGCGGGACTTGTCATAGTAGTGGTTCAGGCCTCAGCACTTACGTGGATAACTATCGCGTGGTCGTCAATAATCGCGCAGCAATTCTAGATCGCATCCAGCGTCCGGATGGTGATGTGGGAAAGATGCCGCAAGGGCGGACGATTGGCGCAACGGAACTGCAGCGGTTGATCGACTATCTGAGTGCGGTTCCGTAAGCTGTCGCATACCGGTACCAACGCGCGGCTCGCGGACCGCGAAGAAAAGGAATAAGATCCAGTAAATGCCGCTGGATGTCTCACCTTGGCCAACAGTTAACGGTATCGACTGACGTGTCTACTGTGTGCAATGTCGGATCGCATCCTGTTTGTAACTATCGGAAAGAAAAACACAATTCGATTCTGTCGGGGAGACTCCAGGCATCGTTTTCCCTGGCCATAAAGATCGCTGCCTGCATCTCAATCTTTCCATCAATTCTGCCGAAATACTGGTTACGAGGTGGAACTTATGGAAATGCCAAAATGCCGGCAGTCGGAACGCATCGATGGCACGCACAGTCTTGGCGTGGCCGTGGTCATACATGTGGCGCTGGTCATGATCGCGATGTTTAGTTTTGCTGGTTGTGTTCGCAAAGCCCCAAACTCCAGCGAAAGTGTCGGCGGCAAGATCACTCAGGTGGCTACCGGCTCTGACATCGACAATGACACCTTGGCTGCAGAACGGATCAGCATCAAATTTCCCGCCGGGTTTATCACCGAGTTCACGACCGTGTCGGTCAAAGAAGGGCACGTCGTGTTTTCCCAGGTTGCGGCTGGCGGCATCATTGGCAATCAGTTTCACGTTAGCATTGCTGAAAGCGGAGTGAACTTGGTGCTAGCAAGTCCCATGGAAGTGGCGATCGAGATAGACCTACCATCTGGTAGCTCCGTCGACGATCTAGCAGTGCTTCTGCAAGTTCTCGCCACGGAGGAGCAGGATGCGAATGAAGGAGCCACCGTCACCAAAACATTGCTATTGGCTGGACCTTTGCTGAAGATTGAGCCCGTCCAAGGCAATACTTACAAAATCATCTTCAAAAGCGACTTCCCATTTTTCAATGCGGCCGTGGCTCTGTATTCAGCGGTTGTTGGCGATGTTATCTTGGAGCCTGTACGACACTTGCAGCTGAATGCTGGTGCCGATTTAACATTTATTGTTCGTGAAAGCTCGATTGGCGAAAGTGAGGTTTATGGCTGGGGTCACAACTCAACGAAGCAGCTTACCAGCCAGGTTGCAGGAGATTATGCGACAACCCCCCGATTGATCTCTCTGGAAGCTGGCACGGGCAACGTGGCGGGTGGCTATGGTAATAGCTGTGCCTTATTCGGCTCTAGAAGTACCGAGATTCAGTGCTGGGGAAAGAATTCTAATGGTGAAGTTGGCGTCGGTAATCGCAGTCAGGCTCCGGTTGAAAGTCCTGAGCCGGTCAATGTCAGTAGTGTCAGTGGCAATGGTATGTTCTATGCTTTCGCTGTCGGCGGCGCCCACACCTGTGGGGTTACTGCCGGTGGCGAGATATTTTGCTGGGGTTTAGACAGTGACGAGCGCCTGGGTGATAAGGATGCCCAACGGGAGTTGTGCGATACGTCTGGCTTCGGAACTTACTGCTCGTCGGCGCCGTCAACGAAAGTAAAATTAGCAGAAGTGGCCTCTCTGACTTTATCAGCTGGCGCTGCAGACACATGTGCCTTGACCAGAGATGGGAAAGCCTATTGCTGGGGACCTGGTTACAATGTGTCACTTGGACTAGGTCAATTCGATTATAGCGCAAAACTCATCCGGGACGAGGGCGGTGAGTCCATCCATTTTATTGCCATCGACGTCAATTGGTTCAGCATGTCATCGAAGTCACATGCTTGCGGTATCGATCGATTGGGTAGAGTGTACTGTTGGGGCGCCGCCGAGAAGGGTAAACTTGGCAATGGCGCCACAAGCGGAACCGAAGAGCAGGCTGTCCCTGTGGATTTTTCGGCGCATCCTGGAGAGACGTTTTTGGGTCTGGCGATTGGTGGCGATCACAGCTGCGCACTGGCTCGCTCTGGCAAGATATATTGCTGGGGTGATAACGACTTTAGTCAGGTTGGTACCGGTGCCTCAGCATCCACCTATTCTCGACCGCAACTCGTCGCTGCAGACGGGGTGCGATTTGTCGGAGTCTCTGCGGGGACCAGGCATACGTGTGCGCTGTCTGATGAAGGCGAAGTGTATTGTTGGGGTGCTAATAATCTTGGCCAAGTAGGTGATGGCAGTGGGCTCAACGAACTTGCGACACCCACTCTTGTGACATTCGCAGAATAGGATTGCCGTTTGGGTCGTGTTGTTGGCCCCAGCGCTGCTACGCAGCTGATTGAAACCACTCTTTGTTAACGAGATCGCAGACTAATCCCAGGGTGTCGCTCGCGGAGCCCGAACTCAAGGTTCGGGAAAGCCCCTGATAAGTAGCTATCACCAGCGAAGCTAATGGAAAGAAGTGATTGCGGACCAACCAGCGAGCTGTGGCCGCGAGAACGAGGAGCTCCTTGTCGACGCCAAGCAACAGGTCGCGCTCGAACACAACGCGACCTAACCTTTCGCAACGAGTCAACAGCGGAATATCGACGTCGTAACTGGTCTCTAACAGGCGCGCTGCGCGATACAGAAAGCCGGCGCCTCTAAAGTCCAGGTTCGGATTGCGAGCGAGACTTTTTACCGTCGGATAGCGCTTCAGCCACTCGGTGCTGGATACAGCGCGAGTCCAGATAAAGGCCTCGAGAATGTAGGACTCAGCATGGTGAACTTGCCCCTTTTTCACGGAGGCGAGGAGGGGAGTTAAGTCGGCATCGGGTCCATGCAAAGCTAGACAGTTCTCTTCCCATTGCAATTCCGCCCTTTCGTTGGCAGAGAGCCCATCAGATTGCAGGAAGACATTACATTCCGCTTGTGCTCGACCTCGCATGCCGCATAGGCGCAATGTTCGCACCATCTCGACTTGCAGACGGCACCGCTGCGGGGGGGCCATTCCTGCCTTCAGTGCATCTTGAAAGGAATGCATAGCCAAGGCGGCATGACCAAGGCGAATGGCGCGCAGGCCCAAGGCCATCGCTTGATGTGCTGGCGACCCGCCGACTGGTGTTGCCCCCGACATTCGCTCCGAAAGCTGCTGCTCCCAGGCCGAGCGAAGTGGTTCACCTTCCCGGCGAAAGATTTGGCTCATGACCAGATGCAGCTCACCATGCAGGAAGGCTAGGTTAGATTTTCCGGCCTTAACACCTCGCCATTGCAAAATACGTTTGCCGATTTCGAAGAGTCTCCCCACATCCGCCATGCTCAGGCCACCGAATCGCTCGTGATGCACCAGTGCCGACATGACATAAACTAAGCAGCGCAGCAAATTCGGCGAATTGACCTCGTCTTGGAGGCGCGCCACCTGTGCCAAAATGTGGGATAGACGAACTCCGAGATCTGAATTGCCAACAACGGCCTTGTCAATTTCATCCCTGACGTCGGACTTCGTCTGGTTTACGAGCGCCACAGTCCAGGAAGATTTCTGCGATTTTTCCGGCGTCGCCATATCCGCACTCACTCCGCAATCGGCGTTGGTAGAAACCGTCGTATATGCTGCACAACGCTAAGGGCATCCGCTCGCGTAGCAGCCGCATTGGTCATGAAGCGCATGAGTTCGTCGTCAGAGAATCCGGCGAGGTGCCGAAGCAAGAGGTATCCATCGCGTTCAGCCGAAAGCTCGCCATCAGCATCGACATCCAGCATGTACTGCGCGTCGCTGGCATTCAAATACGTCTCGAGGGACTCGGCGTTGTTGCGCAAGGCACCGAACAAATCTAATCCTGATGTCAACATCGACCCAGTTTGTCCGCTCAAGTATCGCAGGACAATCTGTCCGTCCCGGGCCGCCGTGACGGCGCCATCTCCGTCGATGTCCCAAGACACCATCGGCGCGTCGCCGAGATTTCCGCTGACGCGCCGGGGCGGCGCAAACGGCAGCACTCGAAACTCCTGATAGGCCTGATCGGCAAAGATGTCGGTTTGATAGGTTCCATCGTCGCGCCGCTGCACGGGGACAAGGACAATGGGATCGTGGGCTGGCAACCGCAGCTTCGCCTCAAACGACCATTTCGATGTCGGCTCAATGGGAAAGATGAGCATACCGTCAAGGGTGGAGCGGCTTCCTGGAGTCACACTCAAGGCGGCGATAAAGGAATCCCAGGTCAACTGCACGACCAAAATTCGTGTGGAAGGAGGTGTCCCGGACCAAGAGCGGATCGAGCCCGTGCTGTCTGCTAGCTCAAGAAGCAATGTATCTGGATCGTAACTCAACAGCGTCGTGACGACGTCAGATAGGTACCCCGGGACTCCTTCCGAACCATCCGAGGGGCGTGCCGATTGGGGCGACGAGTTGGCCGCTGAATTGGCTCCCTGTTCTGGCGAGCAGGCAGCAGCCAGCGCAAGACTAGCGATGATGGCAACGAAACGCATGAGTGGCCCCTTCCTTAGGGACTTATCGGAAAATCTAGGCCAGCGATTAATGCTTCGCTCGCATCATCGCTAAGCAGCAGTTCTCGATTGTGTGTCGTACCTTTTTCCTCTCGCCTGGGCGATGTCGGGGCTGGCGAGTAACCAACGAAGAATGGCGAGAAAAATGCTGGTCATTGCGCAGGGCCTCAGTATCTGTAGGGATAATCGCGCCGTGTGGCTGTAGGGCTCCGTAATCACTTGTAAAAAGAGGCAATATCGGTGGCGAGCTCGGGCACTAAGTGATCATCAGACTTTCCCTAACACATCAATATTAAAGGTCTATACAAGGAGGCTTGGGCGTGGTCGCAATCTTGAAAGGATAACGACGCCGAGGAGGTCCCGATGCAACAATCGCAAGCTCATGTGCAGCAGGTACGCCCCGCGCCCATAGAAGGCGCGCCTGCCGCCTATTAGGCTACTTCAATGTGCGTTGCCAGAAGTTAGGCGGTACGTCCGGCAAAACCCTGGGCATCGTCCCAATACTTCGGTCTGGCTGGAAAGCTGTGCGATGTCGCGTCAGTTGCAGTCAGTATCTGCTACCAACTCCAGTTAAATGGATTCATATAGTGAAAATAGGCGTTGGAGCCATCGCCGTGCGAGTACCAGGTTGAATGCTCTGGTCGGTAGATGCCTGGCACATTGTCCAGCGCACTCGGTGGGGCCGTTCCAAGCTGCGCTTGCAGGCGATCGAATTCGTTGATCGAATGCGTTAAATCCTCGGCGAGATAGCCTACGGCTGCGATTTCAGCGGCGATGATGGTGTAGGGGCTTAGAAACGCGGCGCCGAGCGCTTGCGTTGCGGTCATGCCGCCGAAGAGGTACAGACCTCCGGCCATGCCCCCGAGGCCACCCAGAAATCCACCAGCGTGTGCGCCTTCGCGAGTCCCCGTGAGCTGACCGCCCACTTTTTGCCCAAAGTAGCCGCCGACGAGACCGCCTCCCATGCCACTCCCGGCGCGTTGCAAACAGGAGCCCCATGTTGGGCGCGGCGGCGTCGCCGCCGTGGTGGTTGGAGCTGCAGGTGATCCTACCGTCGGTGCTGCCGGAGCAGGCGCAGTTGCCGGCGCCGGGGAGGTGGCTGGTGGCTTGACATTGGCGCCGTTGCAGATGGCGTTTGGACGCATGACTGCTCCTGGCTTCAACGGCTGCTGGATGCCATGAGCTGCGGCTTCGGTGTCGAGGAGAAGCGAATGCCCAATTTGATTGCCCGGAATGAGTCGCGGTGTTGGCATGGGAGGCGGCCGTTCGCCTTTGGCTACGGCTTCCCAGAATTGTTGCTGATAAGGCTTCGAGATGGCGACAAGCTGTGCTTCCCCCGTCATAACGCCATTGATGGCTTTGCCATCGACGACTAGTGCTATTTGCCCGTTGACACCCGGAGCGTTCACGGTGACGTTTGACGACCGTACGTAATTGGAAAGTGCGCTAAACTCCTGCGAGGTAAGTGGTCGTCCACCAGTAGCTTCGCCAATCAACTGCATCATAGCTCGCAAATCGTCCGCCGATTGAGCCGGTCCGATGCTAGCCAGGAACTCAATGAGTGCTGATGGCGAGCGTGCCTGCGAGGACATGCTGAAAGACAAAGCCAGAAAAGCAACGAGCGATGCGGCGATGATGCGTCGACTTGGCTTTTGTTTACCGTGACTCATAAGTGGCTCCACTCTGGCGCAGGTTCACCGCATGAATTGGGTGCTGATGTCTTAAGCAAAATGCAGGATGGTTACCAATCTGCTCAGACGAAGATAAATTAATAAATACAATTAGTTGTATCGAAGTGTTGGCGGTCGGCCCCTGCCAAAGGTTTTCATGTCCGGAGATGGGGGCCCTTATTATCAATGCAATTACAGCGTGTTATGGCTGCCTTGCGATGCTGGGATTGCATGTCCTACTGTAGGATTCGCAGATAACCTTTTAAGTCCAGTAGCTTACGTTGTGGGTGTTTGTGCGGTGACGGCTCCATGAAGTTCTTTCAACCGGGTTGAATATCACAGTACGCGTGGCGTTTTTGGAGCATTACAGGATGACTGCCAGTGGCCGCTATGGCATCACTGAAGTCATCCCAAACGACTCGAGGATTGAGTTTCATGCACCTTTTCCATCTCTTCGCACTGGCCGTAAGTTGTATCGTTTCTATCGAAGCGCGGTCGCTGTCGTTTGCCATGCCGGCGGGCAATCACTTCAGTACGGGAGCGTTGCGCTACTCCCTTGGACTTGCCATATCAGAGATTGAGTATGACAGCGGCAGAAGTGATCCGGATTCAGAGCGAACGATCTTTGGTGGCGCGGTGAGCCACGGATTTGGCTCCAGTCTGGCGGTCTTTGCGCAATTGGGCATGATCGTCGATTCAGAGATCGATTCAGGGCCGTATGATTACGAAGGCAGTGGCTTGCTGGTAGGCGGTGGCGTGCAAGGTCGCTTCGAGGTGGGCTCGGCGTCACAGGTCGTACCTTATTTGATGATGAATATCTGGTCCGAAGATTTGGAAGAAAAAATCGGCATCGCCCGCATCGAAGCGGAAGTCAGCATCACCGACGTCCATATCGGCGCCATCTTTGCCCACGCGGTGAATAACAAGTTTCGTCCCTATGCAGGCGCGGACATCATCATCAGTAGCAAGGGTGAATTCGAAGCGACGGTTACAAGTGGCACTCTGGCTGTGAATGCTGATGCGGATTTTGACCGCGACGAAAAATTCAGCCTACGCTTAGGTGCCCTGATAGATCTCAATGGTTTCACCCTAAGGGCGGAAACGATTCTGGCGGGCGAGCAGACGTTCATTGTCGGTGGCGGCGGAGCCTTCTAGCCTAGTCGCAGCTGGGGGGGGGATTGCTGACGCCTTTCACCGGTGTAGGGGCGGAGCTTTCCGTGGAGCCGCCAGTATCAGAGTTCGATGCATCTTCATGATCAGCAAAGTGTTCGGAAACATCGCCGCAACTGGCAAGCGCTAGCAGGATGAAAAAGTGAAAGAGCGAAGTGCGCATGTTGGGACGGAGCCTCTTCTTGCATCAATTCCTTGGAACGCTTAGGGAATGTAAATATATCCGCTTTGAATGATGCCCGCGTCTGAATCGTAAATGTCCTCGGTGCCGCCCCAGACGATAAATTCGCCACCGGTACTGATCGCAGCCGCTGATGTGAGGGGGTCCAGCGATGCTTGTGGAGTACCGAGATTCGACCAACCTCCACCTATAGAGTTAAATTGCAATAGTGTTCCGTACGCCTCATTGTGCGACGAGTTGATTCCACCAGCCACGAAGAGTTTGTTGCCCACGACAGCATGGGCGAAGGCGTTACGCTGGCCGGGGGCTTCAAAGGTGCTCCAGCTGGCAGGTGAAACTGGATTCCAAGTCACGATGCTGTCATTGTCACCAGTACCGCCGCGGCTCCATACCCATATCTTCCCGTCAATCATGCCGGCGGGTGCCTGGGAGATGGGGCTTGGAAAATTCGCCCCTGGCGTCCAACTGTTCGTGGTCGGATCGAAAAACTTGACGGTCGTCTGTCCTGCGTTGCCGCCACCAAGTCCGCCACCAATGAGCACTCGATCTCCTGTCCAGGCGGCGACAGGGCCATAAACGCCGCCTGGCGCGCCATTCAGAGTCATGGCCGTCCAAGTATCGGTAGCGGGTGAGTACATGGCTCCGGTGTTGTAGGAAGTGGGCGACGTAAATGCATCTCGACCACCCCAGATGACGAGATGTGTTCCTGTCCAGACCGAAGTGTATCCTTGTCGCCAAACGGGGGCATCGACGTTTGAGATGGTGGTCCAGCTGTTGGTTGCCGGGTCGTATAGGGCTCCGGCATTGGTCCATTCGTTTTCAACAGTCGCACCTCCCCACACTAATAGCTGGCTGCCCGTCCAGACGGCAGCATGGTCGCGGGCTCCGATACTTGCCGGTGTAGCCGCAACACCCTCTTGCCATGTGTCCATAGCTGGATCGTAAATGCCCATGCTAGTACACACTTCGTCGGCTGAGCAGCTGCCTCCGTGCACGATCATCTTCGAACCTGTCCACACGGCCCGATGGTAGTATCGCCCTTGCGGTGCGCCCGTGGAGTTCAGAAGGAAAGATGACCCGCTGGCAACGTAGGAGTAGTTCGAGCTGGCAAGTATCGCACCGACTTGTGAAATGACGATAATGACGGGGCCAGGTGCATGCGCTGGTGTCGTGCAGGTCATGCGACTACTGGTATGCACAACGGCACCGATGCATGCGGCTCCATCGATGGTAATCGAAAGCTCTGCTGTCAATGCCGTACCTTGAATCGTCAACTCAGTGCCACCCGCTGACGATCCTCGCGCCGGAGAAATGAGCGTGATACTGACGCCTTCGGTAACGTTCGCTGGCGGCTCGCCTTCGAACAAGATGATATCGACATTGATGCGACGGGTTTGCCAAGCGATGGTGATCTCGCCACCAGCGCCGGTAACTGAGAATGATGTGTTCCGCACCAAGGAGATGGACTCATCGGTGGCACCAGGATTTTCAATGACCAAGATAAAGAGTTTTTCTCGATTGGTGATGCCACTTGCAGTCATCGTCAATTGCCAAGGGCGCTGCAGCTCCGCGGCCGGAGCCAGACCGCCGTCCGCATTTTCAACTTGAAGGCGCAAAGGCGAACCAACGACATACGCTTGCTCAAGAGAGATAGAAGGCTGACTGAGGACCCGTAGGTCACCAACTTTGTCTGCCCCGAAGCTGCCCGCGTCAAAGCGTGCGGTGGCGCCTTTGACCGTCAATACACCACCAGCAGCTACAGTGATGGGCTGTCGATCGCGCAAGTAGCCTGGTAGGGTCTCGCTGCCAGTTGAACCGGGTCGTGCCTCGCCGTTGCTCTTGGCGCGCGTGCAGTGACTCACAGTGAACGCCAAGATCAGCGTCAACAGGGTAAGCCGAAAACTGCGACTGAATGCTTGCACGATGCCATGCCCCCTTTCCCAGTCTTTTCGGCCCAGTAAGCCGAATTCTTTAACTTCTGGGCCGAATCTCCGATAGGAGGGAAAAGGGGGAGTGAAATGGCCTGCTTTCGCAGAAAAATGGGTGCTCTGGTCGCGAGCTTCGCGATACTTTTTGGCTGTACAAAGCCGGGAGCGCAAAGCGCCGAAAGCGGCTCCTCGCCTACGTCCAAGAAACGCCCGACCCACTCGGACGAGGATATTCCTGGGTTCCTTGCCGAGACGCCGGATGGGCGCGCCAATATCTTTGTACCGACCGGTGTGTTTGATGCGGCGTCGGGAACGATTGCCATTCGCTATGCCAAGCCAGAAACCGCTTGGGTGATTGACAATGCGCTGAATCAAGCGGCAGCGACGTCCATGACCTTGGCGAATGGCGACGATGTCCAGCCGAAGGGTGGCAGTCGTTTGCGGGTTTATGCGGAGAAAGCGGACGTCGACGCGTGTGCGGCAGTGGCGATGATTCTGGAGCTTCCCGACTTGGTTGCGGGCCTTGGTTCGGACAAAGTCTATGTCGATAGCGCCGATCTATCGCAAGCCGATGCCGGCGACTTTGTTACATTCACCATCAGTGCCAAAGTGGGTGCCAGCAATTTCGCGGTTGTTTGCTTGACGGATGCAGAGTCGGGACCCCCGGGCTTTGTTCGCGCTCCGGCGCCGGGAGATGCTGGACAGTTGAACGTCGTTCGCAGCGCCGACGGTATCGACGCGACGGCGACCTGGACCGCCAGTGCGACGCCGGGTGTCTCTTATCAGTTAGCTTACCGGCCAGGGGGAATTCCCCCCGATTGCGCGACTTGGTACGTGCAGCCCAGCGACAAGATCGGTGCCGACACCAGTGCCGTTGTTACCGGACTTGATCCAGAACTGTCGTATGGCTTTCGCCTGTGTGCCATGCAGGAAGGCCATCCGTTCTCGCCAGGAATCACCACCATGGCATTTGACGCGGCGGCGTTGGCTGGGTTACCGCGCGAGTTTCCCGATCCGGGTGCCGCCAATCCATGGATCGACATGACGGGCGTGACGCATCTGCTGCATTTGAACGATGCAAGTATGGCCAATGGTGACGTCTTGGAGGACGCCGCTGCAACAGCGAACATTTTTCAGATTAGCAAGCCAAATGCGGGCAATTTAGCGACGAGCTCTGGACTCATTGGCGGAGCCTTTCTTGGAGCCGGCGCTCTCGAGTATATCAGTTCGACAAACGTACCAAACTACTCGACGAATCAGGGCGCAATCACTGGCTGGTTTCGACCAAACTCGTCGCAGCCAAACTGGGTATTTTTTGGCGGCGCTAGATTCGGAGATCCTTCGATTGCCGCTCTTGAGGTGATTTTTGTTTACGGAGACGAATTTCGCTATACGTTTCATTCCTCGACATCAGCCCTTACGGCGCCTCTTGGCTCTGGTGGTTTTCTCGACATTGATACCTGGTATATGATTGCTATCACGTGGAATGGAAGTCATCGTCGAATCTATCTCGATGGTGTGCTTCAAAATTCCGCAAACTCAGGGGCAACTGAGAGCATCTACTCCCTAAGGTTCGGTTCGACTCCGGACTTTACTTTGGCTGGTGAGACCTTCAAGGGCGACATCGATGAGTTAAGCGTTTGGGAGCGCGCACTCTCCGAAGAGGAGATCGCCTTGATCTACGAAAATCAGCGCCCTCGCTGACGCGAAATCACTTCGGTCCTCCCTATCACCAAGCAAGCATCCTGCAATACAGGCCAATTTTCGAGGTGGTTTCCGTGGGTTTTAGCCACGATGCAACAAGGCAGGACGTCGTCCGATAACTTCATAGCGCGATAGGCAGCTGGAGGCGTCGCGTTTTTCTGGAGGACGTCGTGATTCGATTCAGGCTTTCCATGCAGATTGTGCTTGCGTTGGTCACGGTGGGGTGCGGTGACGATTCGGATGCGAATCAGAGCGCGGATCGAGTAACAGCACAGCAAATGAGCGCGCAGACATCCAGAAAAGCGACGAACGCGGATGCCACAGCCTCGCGAAACCCAGTCGATAACTCCGCCGAAAATGCTACAGCCTTCGACACGAAGGCAGAATGTATCGGCGCCGATACGTTTACCTGCGAGGTCGAGGCCGCCATCGTGCGCTTGACTAATGAGCTGCGACCAACATCATCCCCTCTGAAGCATCATGCAGCGCTCTCGTATGTGGCGCGTGATTGGTCTCGACAGCAAGCCGAGCGCGGATCTTTAAGTCATGCTGGATTTCCCCAGCAGCGTTCAGATCTCTATCGCACGACATTTTCTGACCTCGAGTCCATGAGCTTCCTGGCGGAGAACGTCGCGTACTTTGGCGGCGGAGCGAATTCCGCAGAAGATGTTGCGCAGAGGTTTGTCGATATGTGGGCTGGCAGTTTTGGACATCGGCGCAACATGTTAGGCAGTTATACATGGCTGGGAGCCGGCGTTTTCAAGATTGGTAACGCTTACTATGGAACGCAAATCTTTGCTAATTGAACCAACCGACAACTCCTGAGCTCCCCCTCGCACACGAAATCGTCCCTATTGGCAGGACGCGTTCGTAGAAAACACAGTCCTACTTCTGCGTTAGGTTCTCAGCGCCGTTTCCCATGAGTCCCATTGGACAGCTGGCAGAAAGTTTGGCGCTCCGCTGCACCTCGGCAACGCCTGCACGTCCTTGATGAAACTTACCCAGCGCTTCACCGTTCCCGCTTGGTCCCCAAATTGCTGCTTGCTGCCTCAGATCGTTGACCTCACTCGGGCAGGGGGCCGCTGTGCGCTACTTATTTGTCTTAATCGCCATATTGCATGTCACCAGCGCTTGTCGCCTTCGGCAACTCGATCCCCGCGCCGAGCTGCACGCCGATACGGCCGAGGTTGCGGCTCTAGCGCAGCGGGCCGGAGAAATATTGACGGCACGCTGTGGTGATTGCCATGCCAATGGTGCAGATGAAGGCGGCTTCGACTTCGTCGATCAAGTCGATGTGCTCGCGGCGCGTGGGCTGGTGGTGCCAGGCAACGTCGCCCAATCGAAATTGGCGGCGCGCATCAATAGCAACGAGATGCCACCAGCCAGTGCGGCTGATCCCTTGAGCGCCGCAGAAAAGCAGGCCATCAATGATTGGATCGTGGCCCTGGGGCGTAAAGAGGTGAATGCTAGTGTGCCGCAAGTGGCCCTCCTTAGCTTCGAAGATCAGTATCAACTGATGTTGGCGGACCTGACTCTTGTTCATGGGCGCGACCGTGCCTTTACCCGCTATGTTTCCAATGCCCATATCGCTAATGCCCGATTCGCTGATGGCAAACCCGTGTATGATGCAGCTGAAGTTCAGGTGCATCGTGACGCTTTGGTTAAGTTTCTAAATAGCATCTCGCGACAACCGCTGGCGTCCATCGCACCGGTAGCGGGTTCCAACTTGACCCTGTTTCGCACCGATTTGCGCGACTTTGGATTGACCGCAGCTCATTGGTCCAGCCTGAAGCAACGAGATGACTACGAGATCTATCTGCCATCAGAAGCAGCTGAGCGCCTGCGCAAAGAGTTAGGAGATCAGGGTCCGGTTATGCGCGGCGACTGGCTGATCGTGGTGGCATCAGTACCCCCACTTTATGATCAGTTGCTGGGGATACCGGCTACGGTGGATGCTCTGGTACAGCAACTCTTCGGCCCCGGATACTCCATTGCGCAGGCCTTGCAGCGGGGCGATGTTGTGCGGGCGGGATTCAACGGCTCTGGAGTTTCGTCCAACAACCGCATGATTGACCGGCATCCGTATCCTTTGGGCAACGGTGCATTTTGGATTAGCTACGACTTTGGCAGCAATATCGATCGCCAGAATCTTTTCCAATTTCCTCTGGGGCCACGGGAAGCGTTTAGCAACTCCTTTGAGCACGATGGTGGCGAGATCATTTTCACCCTGCCCAACGGACTGCATGGTTACATGCTGACCGATGGGCGGAGTCGAAACATTCCGCGTGTGGATGCGACGGACATCGTCAAAGATCCGGCGCAGAGAGATGGCAAAGTGATCAACGGGCGCTCCTGCATGCGTTGCCACTCGCAAGGGATCATTTTCCAAGAGGATCAGGTACTCAGCAAGTTTCGTGCAGGGGGCGTCGCGCCGAACATCGACTTGGCCGCATTAGCGAGGCTATACAAGCCAGATGAAGTGACGCGCTTGCAGAAGTTAGACCGTGACAACTTTATGGCAACTCTGCAAAAGTTGGGCATCAACCCCAATGCGCCCGACCCGGTGCACAATGTCGTACGGCACTTTGAGGCGAATCTGTTTCTGGAGAAGGCGGCGGGCGAGGTCGGCATTAACCCGGACGAGCTGCGCCGCATTATTCGCAACGACGCCACCTTGTTTGCGGCGATGGGGAACATTCTGACCACGGGCGGTATCGTGCAACGAGACGTCTTTCGGCAGCACTTCAAAAGAATTGGAACTGTTGCCTATGCAGAGAATTCGGGCGGAAACTCGGCGCCGCCGTCAATTGGTCTGCCAGGAACGCAAAAACCAGGCACCCCCGCCAACGCTGGTGGTAAGCAAGTCATCTTGTGCTCGGCTCAAATCTTTGATCGGAACTCGAATGCGGTGTTAGCTGACACTATCGATGTCCGAGAAGATGTGGCCGCCTCCCTATCGGCACCAGAGCTCGAGCAAAATAAATTGCGCGTCGCAACCAAGGCGCTTGCGAAGTGCGAGCAAAGCATCCGAGGGCTGAGCCGCTATCGATGCCAGCAGACGGTTTCTTGTAGTATCGCGCGCTAAGGCGCCATGAAAAAGCCCCATTGTTTCGCCCTGAAAATTGCGATAATAACCCCTTCCGCAGTCATTACCTAAACCTGGGAGGGGGCCGATGTCTCGCAAAGTAGGCGCAATGTTGCTGCCATTATTTTTTATGTTTCCTCTAGCCTGTAACTCCGAGAGCGATGAGCGCAATGACGGTGCGCCTCGTGGCAATGATTCTCGCTCGACATTCGGACTTGTTGGTCTGCGCGATGCTAAATTTGCCACGGCCTGCGAGAAGGACTCCGGAATAGACAGTACATTCCGTGAGTGGGTTGAGTTTCAGTCCAACTCCTTTACCTTTGTCTGGGCGCGATTTGATGGCCCAAATTGTGACGAGGCGCGGCGTCGCGTAACCTATCGCGAGCCGAATCGCAACGCCAGTGCGAAGGCAACTGCGGATTTGGAAGGTTGGACGACTTATGACTTTGTTGCCGATGGGACTCGAGTCATTGTGCATCAGGAAGTTGTGGCGCGGGCGTTTTCACAGCGTCGCCAGTTTGGCATGGAACAATGGGCGGTAGGACGAGAGGTCGATGTTTCTGGGCTGTCGTATGATACAAGCAGCGAGCCGAAGCGAGCAAAAGGCGAGAGTCGTAAGAGCACCATCAAAGTGGACGGCGATACCCTATATGTCGCCCGCTATGCAGATGGCAGTATTCAGGTCGACAGACCATTCGTCTATCAGCGGATGAATTGACCGGCGAGTACTGGGGTTCAAACTAGCTTGCGAATTTCGTGACCTACGGCTTTGATCAGGCTGTTCTGTGACTCGTCATCGCCGTTGAGAATGAGGCAAATGCGGTGCGAGCCAAATTCACAAGGCAGACTTTTGATCTTGTGAAGCTGTTTACCTGTTCCGCCGAATTCGGCCACTCGGTGTGGCAGTACGGCAACTCCTAGGCCCTGCAAAGCCAGTGACTTGGCGATTTCGAAACTTTCAACGCTCAGGATTTTCGAGTCATCACGAAGCTGCTTATTCAGCAAATCTGCCAAGGTTTTCCGCTGCGTCACGCGCGCCGAAAACATGCCGATGAGATAGTCGGCGACTGGTTTTGAGAACTTATCTCCTCGCTGTAAAACATCTCGTGTGGCGAAGCAGCTGAACTTGTCGCGATAGAGTTCAAAAGTTCGATTTCTCTCGGAGTTCGGTGGATCGACAGCGATGGCGATATCGATGTCCCCCGCCGAAATCTTTTCCATAAGTTGCAGGCTGGAGCCAATGGCGACCGTAAGCACGACATGGGGAAACTGCTTTTGCAGATGCCGCACGATCTGAGGCAGCAAGTAAATCGCGATGCTGTCGTAGGCACCTAACCGCAATTGACCGGCGACAGATCCAGCAGGCGCGTTGATCTTGGCGGAAAGGTCCGACATTCTGACGCGGAGGTCGCGAGCGAATTTCAGCATCAGCTCGCCCTCGGTGGTTGGGCGGACACCGCGTTTTGTCCGAATCAACAGTGGTCGGCCAACACTCGACTCTAGCTTGGTGACCGCCACACTCAGGCTGGACTGGGATAAACGTAATAGTTGCGATGCCTTGCGAAAGGTCCCTGCTTCGCAGACGGTTTGGAAGTAGGCGATCTTTTCTAGGTGATTGCCGAGGCTCATGATGCTATCTCTCTCTTCGAATGTTCGATTTAATCGATCATGGCGATCAAGTAAATGAACTATTTCCATGTTACAAGATCGGCTAAGGTGAGCTTGGGCAAACAAAAGGAGAATGCATATGTTCTTGGAGATGAAAGATGGAAATGCAAAGGCGATCGCTCGATTGGCTGCGGTGGTCGGTCTTGTCGTTTGTATCTTAGGCCGGGCCACTCTGGCGGGCGCAGTTGTCAGGACAAATGAGCCAATTGCGCCAATTAAGGCGGCGAAAGTTAGCAACGCGGCGGAAGTCAATTTAGGAAGGTTGCTATTCTTCGATCCACGCCTTTCCAAGTCTGGTTTCATCAGCTGCAATTCCTGCCATAACTTGGCGACTGGAGGCGTCGATAACTTGCCGTCGTCAATTGGTCACAAGTGGAATATTGGGCCGATCAACTCGCCAACCGTTTTGAATAGCTCCTATTCGGTGGCGCAGTTTTGGGATGGTCGTGCCAAGGATTTGGTGGAGCAAGCTGGTGGGCCCGTTGCGAATCCAGGCGAGATGGGTTCGACGCATGAATTAGCTGTGGAAGTATTGGCATCCATTCCCGGGTATGCTCCGCTCTTTCAGGCTGCTTACAAAGATTCTAAGATCACCATGGAAAGAGTTCAGCGCGCCATCGCTGCTTTCGAGGAGACGCTAGTCACGCCCGGTTCTCGATTTGATCAGTGGCTGGAGGGCAACGATAAGGCGCTGAATCAAGTAGAACTGGCCGGGTACCAGCTATTTAAAGAGCGGGGCTGTGTCGGTTGTCACAATGGACCGGCCGTGGGCGCTACTTCCTTTCAGAAGTTTGGCTTGGTAAAGGCATTCCCGACTGCATCAAAGATTGAAGGTCGAATTGCGGTGACCAAGGATGAGAACGATCGTAACGTCTTCAAAGTCCCAACCCTGAGGAACGTCGAGCTGACTTATCCCTATTTACACGATGGCTCGGTTTGGACTCTCGAGGAAGTCGTTGTCATCATGGGCCGGCATCAACTGGGCATGGAATTGCCAACAGATGAAGTTCAAAAGATCTCGGCATTTCTACGGACGCTGACTGGGAAGCAGCCCAACATAGCGTTGCCGATTCTGCCACCATCAGGCCCCAATACACCGAGGCCAAACGCTTCCTGATCAGTCACTTCAACTGCATGGGCCCGCCATAGGCACCCGTAATCAGGGTGCCCTCGCCAAGCAGTTGGACACCAGCATAGAAGCTATTGTACTGCGGGCAGCGGCGGCCGAAGCCGCAAGGGAACTTGCTAGTGCTACGACTGGCACCGCTGCGCCAATCAAGGACTTCCAACGTCCAGTCCGCTCGGCGTTGACCGATACAGTAGTAGGCATGCGAAGCTTCACTCAGGCCGGGGATACCATTGGGACAGCTGATGTCGGGTCGCGCCCACTGGCTGCGAAGTCGCCGAGATCCGGGATCCCACTCAAATTTTTCCACGCCATACGGGGCAATGTTGGGTTCGTTTGATAAATAGATGAGTCCCTTTTCGTAGCACCACTTTGTATCGCCGCAGCGCCTACGGATGCCAGCACGTTGCAAACGACTCAGCTCACCATAAGTATTGCTGACGGCGGCGACGCCATAGCCACTTGCGGTGAGCGATTGCTCAGTTGCAGCGCGGTTGCGCCCCTTCAAGCCAAAGGTTACGGGTTCCGCAGCGGCGATGCGTCGATCGTAGCCCGCTAATCCTCGCCAATCGGTGGGGATCTCGTGCCGCCAAAACAACAGCATGTGCATCTGCCGACGGCCATCGGTGATGGCGACAAACTCATCTTGACCATCAACTCCCATGAGCGTCGGCGAAGTTCCGGAGCCGGGGCCCAATCGACCTGGCCAAGTTCCGGTGTCAGAAGGATAGGGTGCAGACCAACCGAGTTCTAGCTTAGATTCGCGTGTGTTGACCTGATGCAGGTATCTGTCCGTTAGGATGTAGACCCCTCCTGCCTCATCGGCGGCGATGGAGTTGGAGATGGTCGCTCGCCCATCTTCCAGCAGCAGATACCTCGCGTCACCCAATTCGCGGTTCACCGAGCCAACAAGTCCCGACTCTGTGACAAAAACAAGTCTCCCGTCCCAGGTCATGGTCAAGCCCACGATGGGCGACGCAGTCGGAACCTGCAGCTGTCGAAGCAGGGTGATTCGTGACTGGGAGTTGCCCGGCTGCTGATCTCCATAGACGCGCAACTGGTTTCCCGCGGGAACAACATAGGCGCCATCGCGATCGACCAGGCTGTAGGCGCCAGACACTTCTGTGCCCTGTGGTGTCGCGCTAGGGATTCGGTCGATGTACTGAAACGTTTCGTGATCAAGTTTAAATACCTCTTCCGTGGTCGTGCCCCAGATCACTCGGCGCCCTCTGACATCTACCCCAGACACGGCCAGCGTCACCGCCACCGGCGTGCCTGCAGCCTGCTGAATCTTGCTGGCGCGGATGGGACCGGCCAAGTCGGAGGCCCCCTGATTGTAGGGATGCCCGTGGGAAATGGGCCACGGTGAGTCGGCCAGAAACGGGTTGGGTGGGCGGGCGATCGCGGTCTGAGCCAGGCTGAGTGCGGCGCCGAATTGCAACAGTGAAAGAATGCGCATAAGTTTTTTACCTCTCCAACACGATAGCACAGCCCCCGTTTTTACCGGCCCATCCTTCGGGGCGGCCTAAGGCAATATCTGCTCCCGGACATTGTAGCAGGCGAGGCGTTTGGGTAGGCTATGTCATCTTGACAGGGCGCAATGTCCGACCATAGAGTGGCTGCAAAGATACCCAGCGCCAAGGAGTTGCTATGCATTTCATCGCCGCCATTTTCGCCATCATCTTGTGCTCGTGGGGAGCTACTAGCCACGCTCAACATGCTGAAGGTGGGGGCTTTGCCTTTGACGTCCCAAGGCTGCGTCCCGCAGAACTGACCCGTCGTCCCGAGGTTTCCTTTCCCATTCCAGGGCTAGACGAGATCAGTCAGCGGCATGTGGATTATGCCTTGGAGCTCACCCATGGATTCTGGATCGCGGAAGCAGAGCGGCATATGCGCGAGGCTATGGTCCGCAATCCATCGCACCCGTTGATCTTTGCTCTTGGCGCCTTTGTGCACACGGTTTTTGGCTCCGGTGATTTTGAACGCGGCTTGAACTATTTCAATCAAGCGATGGTCCTGCGGCAGGAGCAGGCGATGGTCCTCGGAAATCGCGAAGCCATTTGGTTTGATGCCATTGTTGCCCTGTACGACAATGCTCTGCCTTCACCAAAACTCAAGCAAGAGCAGCATTTGCGGCATTTGCAAATGCTGGTGGCCGAGTTTCCGGAGGATGTTGAGGCGAAGGCATTTCTGGCATTACAAAACTGGTTGTTCCGCGTTCTGGATTCTGAACTTGCTGTTGCCGAGAAGCAACGGGTCGTTGCCGAGACGGATCAATTGATTCGCGCCGTGCTCACGGCTGCACCTCGACATCCAGCGCATCATTACAAAATCCATCTTTGGAACAATGGGCGTGAAGAGTACAAGGCCCTGGATTCGGCACGTATCGTTGGCCCTGCCCAGGCCCAGACGGCCCATCTTTGGCACATGCCGGCCCACATTTTTAACGCCACGCAGGATATCTATTATGCCACCCGACACATTGAAGCGGCGCACCGGGTAGATCACCAACAGATGGCCGAGCGGCGCCTGATGCCGGCGAATCAGCACAATTACTATCATAACTTCCGCGATTTTGGTTTGCGTCTGGCCGGCACCGCCGGACAGCCTAGCCACGGAATCGATCGGGCTTTGGCCATGCTGCGTTTTGGTCGGCTGCCACACTTTGGATCGCGCGCTTCGCATGCGACGCTGGCCGTTGGCGTCTTGCAGCAGCTGGAGGCCTACCAGCTCTGGGAACGGTTTCAGGTGCTGATGAACCAGGGTTATTTCTCGGATCTGGTCACTGGCGATTTGGAGCTTGACCGTTGGGTACAAGCGGCCATCCTCCGCCTGCAGATTCGCGCAGGGACACACCTGGCAGCGTCCTTTTCAACATTACGCCCGCAACTCGAATCGACCTTGATTGAATTGGAGCGGTTGAGCAATGAAGAGGTTGTCGCTGGAGTCGCACAGCGTCGCGTTGTATCCAACTTCGAAGATGCTCGCCTCTGGTTTGAAATTGCACTGCGCCGCAACGACGATCACGTTCCTGCATATTTCATCGAACAGTTGGCAAAGACCGCTTTGACTCCACTGACGCAAGTTGCACTCCTCGCTCAACAGCTCGGAGAGCATGAATTGGCGCTGAAGCTGATGACCAGCGCGGCCGATGGCGCTGCTCGTCTTGGTGCTGCCGATGCGCTAAATTTGGCGCATTTTGCTGCGCGTTCGCCGCTTTCGGGTTCCGGAGAATGGCTGCCGCTAGCAACGGCTCGAGCGGTGCGTGTACTGACGCCTCCGTTGCAATTGGCTGACTTTTCCGGCTTGGCGATAGCCAAGGAAGATCCCGGCACCCTCACAGAGATTATTCAGCGGGCCGAGGCGCGGCACACTGCCGAACGAGCTGCGTATCCGGCCGGCTTCGCCTATATGGAAACCTTGGATTTAGCGACGCTTGGTCCAATCGATCCGCAACTCCCGACCCTCACAAACTATCAGGGAGCTGCACCGAGTGCGGCGGAGCATTTGGCTTCACCGGTAAAGGGTCGATACAAGCTGTTAGTATTCTCGGCGGGACCTGCGTGCTTAAATTGTAACGAGCAGCTTCGCCGCCTGGTGGCGATGCAAGAGACTTTGGGCAAGTACCGAGTCGATACGGTGGCCGTGACGGCCACCGGCGAGACGGTAAACGCGCTACCGACGGTACCAGATGCCGACCAGAGTATTCATCACATGTTCGGAGTGTTTGACGAGTTTGAAGAGGTGCCATTGCATGGTATCTTCCTCATGGATGATGAGCGACGAATTCTCTGGCACTCTGTTACCCAGCATGCCATCGATGATGTGGATTTTCTCGTGGCGGAATGGGGACGGGTTTTGCGCCTAACAGCGGACTAATGTCGTGCCATCAATAGCGCAATCGCCCAGTCAGGCAAGCGGACAGGCCGATTCTCGTGGTTCAAGACGGCGATGTCGATGTGAGTGGAAAATAGCTTACGAGCTTGGCCATCCATGTCCGCGCGCCAAATTTCCTGGATAAACGTCAGTCTTGGTTTGGCATCCAGCGTCACCTCGGAGCGTACGGTCAAGGCGTCTGCATGTTTTGCGGGTGCATGAAAGGTCGCGTCGAGATGATGCACGACAAAGTGGATGCCGCGGCTAAAAAGGTCGCGTAGGCGTTCAATGCCCAGCAGATGCTCGCGGGCTCGTTCGCAGAACTTCAGGTAACTGGCGTGATAAACGAAGCCGGTAAAGTCCGTGTCTTCGTAATACACCAAGCAAGAGAACTCGCCACGGACCACGGAGCGGTCCGTGTTGGTGGCGTTGCCAGGGTTAGCCAAGGTAATGTCCGTAAAGTCCCTGCAATCGTTGCCTTGCGGCTGGAGGAATGGCGTCGGGCGCGGTCATGATCGCAAATTTTGCCGCCTGCTGGTGTGCGCACGTCGCGCCACCAGGCAACTGCTTTGCGACTTCGCGAACCACGGCGTTAGCCAGTTGCGCATTCGCCTTCAGAACAGCCACGACCGCTTCCACAGAAACATCTTCTTCCGATTCATGCCAGCAATCATAGTCGGTCGCCAAGGCCAGCATGGCATAGCAAAGCTCGGCTTCCCGCGCCAACTTTGCCTCGGGCAAAGCCGTCATGCCGATCACTGCGGGGGCAAGTGTTTGCCGATAAAAGTTCGATTCGGCGCGCGTGGAAAACTGCGGACCTTCCATGCACACATAGGTACCGCCGAAGTGCACACCTTTTGTATGTACCTGCGCCGATTGGTGGATGAGTCCGCGGAACTCATTGCAGAAGGGATCGGCAAACTGCACATGACCGACGACACCATCGCCAAAAAAGGTCGAAGGCCGCGTACCCTTGGTACGATCGAAGATTTGATCGGGGATGACCAAGTGTCCAGGCTGAATATTTTCGCGCATGATGCCGACGGCGCTCACCGCCAAAACATGGGTTGCACCCATTTGTTTCAAGGCAGCGATATTCGCTCGGTAGTTCACTTCGGATGGGGTGAAGCGGTGCCCCCGACCGTGCCGCGGCAAGAAGTAGACATGCCGGCCACCGACCTCGGCTTCGATGACCGCATCCGATGGTTGGCCAAACGGCGTATCGACTCGATGTTCTGCGATTTTCTTGGCGCCATCCATTTGATAGACGCCTGAACCACCAATGACCCCTAAGACCGCCGGCTTTGCGCTCATCAGTTCTTCAATCCCGCGTTAAATTTTTTCATCAGATCCTCGAGGGTGTACTGGGGCTGTGGAGCTCGGCCGCCCCCTCCACCGCCACCACCGCCACGCTGACCGCCGCCATGCTGGCCATGTCCACCCTTTTGCGGGCCGCGACCTGAACCTGCTGCCGCTTGTGGGCGCTGCTGATGACGATCATTCGAACCCCGCTGACCTGGATGCCCGCCGCCATCGCGTCGAGGCTGGTCGCCTTGACCTTGCGGTCCACGCTGTCCTTGCGGCCGTGGTTCGGAAGCTGCAGCTGGCTTGCTACCTGGTGTCCGGCAGCTCAAGCTGATGCGTCGTCGAGCCACGTCGACATCGATGACTCGCACGTCAACCACATCGCCGACCGAAGCCACAGAGGCCGGGTCCTTGACGAATTGATCGGACAGTTCACTGATGTGAACGAGGCCCTCTTGGTGTACGCCAATATCGACAAAGGCGCCGAAGTTGGTGACGTTAGTGATCGTGCCTTTGAGAACCATCCCGATCTTCAAATCTTCAATCTCGGTCACGTCGTCCGAGTAGTGCAAACGGGTTCCATCTTCACGCGGGTCGCGTCCCGGCTTGATCAACTCCGCCGCGATATCGCGCAGAGTTGGAACCCCGACCGTTGCCGTGACATAGTTTTCTAGCGGTATGCCATTCACCAGTTGCGCGTTACCAATAAATTCCTCGATCGGGCGCCCCTGATCTTGCGCCATCTTTTGTACGATCTCATAGCGCTCGGGATGCACGGCGGAGTTGTCGAGTGGGTTTTCGCCGTTTGGTACGCGTAAAAATCCTGCAGCCTGTTCAAACGCTTTCGGGCCAAATCCAACCACGCTGGGCAGGGCGGCGCGACTGGTGAAGCTACCTTTTTCGTCACGAAACTGAACCAAACTCTTGGCGAGTGCGGGGCCGATGCCGGACACATACGACAGCAGTTTAAAGCTGGCAGTATTGACGTTGACGCCGACACGGTTCACGCAGCTTTCGACGACTTCTTCCAAACTGCTCTTGAGTCGGGTCACATTCACATCATGCTGATATTGACCGACGCCGATAGAGCGCGGATCAATCTTCACCAACTCGGCAAGCGGATCCTGCAACCGGCGGGCAATGCTGACGGCGCTGCGCACGGTCGGGTCCAAATCGGGAAACTCTTCTCGGGCGATCGCATCTGTCGAGTAAACGCTGGCGCCCGCTTCACTGACGATGCAGCGCTTGATCTTTTCGCGACCGCTCTCTTTCATCACGTGGCGGATAAAACGATCGATCTCTCGGCTGCCAGTGCCGTTGCCGATCGCAATATACTCAGGCTTGTGCGCGTCGATCAGGCGCAAGATCTCTTTCTTAGCCTCTTCGTTTTTCGCATGTTGTAAATTCTCGGGATGCGGATAGATGATCGCATGATCGAGATACCGACCCGTCGAGGAGACCACAGCCAACTTCGAACCTGTACGTAAGCCCGGATCGACACCCAGTACGGTCTTGTCGGGAATGGGCGGCAACAGTAGCAAGTTTTCCAAGTTCTTGGAGAAGACGCGAATCGCCTCTTGCTCAGCTCGTTGGCGAATATCTAGCCGGATCTCGGTTTCAATGGAGGGGCTCAAGAGGCGCTTATAGGCATCCTCGACCACCTGTGACAACCATTGCTTGACGGCGTCCGTGCTCGGCTCTTGCCCAAGCACCTTTTCGCGCATGGCATTGACGATGCGGGCGGCATCGACTTCGATCTGAACGCGTAAAACCTTTTCGGCTTCGCCCCGTCGCACCGCCATCACGCGGTGGGAAGGAGCTGCTTGAATCGATTCCCGGTAGTTGTAGTAGTTTTCGTAGACGGCGGTGCGATCTTTCTTGCCTTTGCCGTCCTTTTTGCCTGCAGGAGCGGCTTCGCCGTCGCCGTCGCTGTCTGCCGCTGCGCCAGCCGCCGTCGGCTTTTCAACCTTTTCGGCGAGGAGCATTCCCGTTTGATTGCTAATTTCGCGGACCATGGCGCGCACCTCAGGCGTTTCCGCCACGCGCTCGGCCATGATATCGGCAGCCCCGGATAAGGCTGCGGACGCATCCTCGACGCGTAACGTCGCATCGATGGTCGCGTCCTTGGCCGTGACAAAGGGGGCGGCCAAAGCCACGAGATCGTTGACTTCACGGCGACCGTTGAGAATGAGATCGAGCAGAGGCTCCAAGCCCTTTTCGCGCGCAATTTGGGCGCGCGTGCGGCGCTTGGGCTTGTAGGGCAGGTACAAGTCCTCAAGCTCTTGCTTGGTCTTGCAGCCCATGAACTTGGCTTTCAGCTCAGGCAGCTTCGCTTTCACGTCGGCGCGGCTTGCGGCCAACTCTTCGACGACCTTGAAGTACTTGCGCTTGGTCTGCTCTAGTTCGTCTAGATATTGGTACCGGTCGCGAACATCGCGCAACTGGACCTCGTCCAGCGATCCCGTCTTTTCTTTGCGGTAACGAGCCACAAAGGGAATCGTACAATCTTCTTCGAAGATCAAGGTGACCGTATTGGCCACCTGAAAGTCTTTGATCTTCAACTCTTCGGCAATCTGCTGGACGATAGTCAAATTAGGCATGAATAAGTTCTCAGGCGAAGTTGGTCATAACGGACGTTCCAGGAAAGAAGTAGGCAACTTCCTGGCGCGCGGTTTCGGGGCTGTCCGAGCCATGTACGGTGTTTTCACCGATGGACTGGGAGAACATGCGACGGATGGTGCCTTCGGCGGCTTGCGCTGGATTTGTAGCACCCATGATTTCGCGGTTCTTGGCGATGGCATTTTCGCCTTCGAGGCACATGATAACGACGGGGCCAGAGACCATGAAGTCGACCAACTCGCCAAAGAATGGACGAGCACGGTGCACCGCATAGAAGCCTTCGGCTTCTTGCCGGCTCAGCCACTTCATGTTCATGGCAGAAATCTTTAGACCCTCTTCTTCAAAGCGGCCAACGATCTTGCCGATCAGATTTCTCTTTACGCCGTCTGGCTTGATAATGGAAAGCGTGCGTTCAACCACAAAGAACTCCTCAGACATGGACAAATGACGATGAAAATTTGTGCCGTTAGCGGCGGACCCTTGGATCGCCGATCATACTGGAACTAGCGGATTTGGCAAGCAAAGGAGACGCGAAGAGGGGCAAGGAAAAGGGTCAGGAAAAATGGGGCGGAAAAACCTTAGAGCGCCAGATCAGCGCTCGCAGAGATTTCTAGTAACAGCGCAAGGTGCCTTCGATTTTGACGACGCGCGTGCCGCCGATCTTGTAACAGCGCACAATTGCCTTTTTGTAGGCATTAGATTCTTCTTGGTTGATGGGTGCGGACCCGCTCTCGTTGCCAACGACGGTACCGCCGCCACCGCTTGCACAACTATTGAGCAGAGTCAGCGTTGCGAAAACCGCGATCGCCGTCATGCTCAAAGAGCGAATCATAGAACGTGCATGCATCACCGACCTCGCATTACGAAATGTGCTGCAATTTCATGGAATCGTTTAATACGATTATAGCATAGGCCGGATGCGGGCCGGTAAGGCGTGGTAAAGATCAGTTAAATCATATATTTACAAAAAAATCGCATGCCCAGCCAAGACCAACGCCCCGGCCATGGCCCCGGCCAAAACATCGTCCAGCATGGTGCCCCAGGCTCCACCCACTTTCTGATCGACCCAGGAAATGGGCCAAGGTTTGGCAATATCAAGAATTCGAAACATGACAAAGGCCGCCAGCAGCGACATCCAGGTCGTCGATGCGATGATGGCGACGGCTAGGGCTTGCCCGATGACTTCGTCAATGACGATGGCACCTGGATCATGCTCGCCCCAAGCGCGCTCTGTACCGGCGATGGCGCGTACAGCGACAGCGGTGGACGCAGCAAAGAGTGCAGTGAGCAAGGCAACAATGGCAGACATGGACCAACTTTGCGCCTGGAGTGTCAATGTCCACTGCACCAGGCCATAGCCCACCGCCAGTCCGGGCAGCGAGCCAAACGTTCCCGGGGCTTTCGGAACCAGGCCAATCCCCCCGGCCGTGGCCATCCAGCTGTGCCAACTGCGCAGCGTGCGGTGCTGTCTACTTGAGGCTGACAAGTTCATCGCCCACCTTCACCAGGACCCCGTCGCTGGTGCGCAGGTTGAAGACGACGCCATCATCCGGGGCGAGTATTCGATTTTCCATCTTCATCGCTTCAATGATGAGCAGGGTATCGCCAGCCTTGACCGACTGATCGTTGGCAACCAAGACACGTAAAACTTTGCCGGTCATCGGCGCCTCGATGACTGTGCCTGCAGCCGCCAAACTGACGGCGCGGCTCTCTTGACCGGGGGTGTCAATGCGCAGTCGCGATTTAATATGTACGGGATCGGCAGTTGCGGCGGTCGTAAAGGCGACGTCGTTGTTCCAATTCATGCCACCGCCTGGACGCGTGGCGCTCTGCGAAAGTATCCGTACGATCTTCGCCGCGCCATGTCCTTGCTGCAAGTGCAAGGTGCGATGGCGAGGATGCCAGGTAGCTTCCACGGTTCGACCATTGATCGTCATGGTGAACGGCTGATCCACCGGAATGCGGTCGGGTAGCTGCACGTTGTGCTTGTTCTTAAACGCTTCGACGATCCATTTCATGTCAGACTCCGCAACGCTTCACGACGGGAGATGTCCTGCCAAGCCTGTCGCGAGTTCGTGGCATCGGGTGGTTGATCCTGAAGTTTTGCGGCCACGGTCAACGCTGTAACAATGGCGCCGATCTCCTGAATGTCGATTGTTGGCTCGGGTTCAGGCAAAAGTTTGCCACCGTGCACGGCCAAAAAGCTGGTGTCAATCTCGGCGGCACGAAACAGCGGATGCCGTGCCAGGGCCAGATGAAAACGCGCCGTCGTGGGCACTCCTTCGACGACCAGCTCGCGCAGGGCGCGGCACATGCGGTCCAGAGCCTCTTCTCGCGTTGCTCCATGCACGATCAACTTGGCGATCATGGAGTCGTACTCTTGCGGAATGCGGTAACCGGCGAAGATGTGGGTGTCCCAGCGAATGCCGGGACCCGCCGGCAGGTGCAAACCGGTGATCATGTTTGGCGACGGCATAAAGTCTTGAGCGGGATCTTCGGCGTTGATTCGAGCTTCAAAGGCCCAGCCCTTGATTTGAATATCGCTTTGCTGCCAAGACAGTGTTTTACCTTGCGCCGCGCGAATCTGTTCCTGCACCAGATCGCAACCCGTGATCATTTCCGTGACCGGATGCTCAACTTGAATCCGAGTGTTCATCTCCATGAAGTAACAGCGGTCAGGAGATTCGCAGATAAACTCCACGGTACCCGCGCCCACATAGTTGACCGCTTGCGCCGCCGCCAACGCTTGTGCGCCTAGGCGCGCTCGTTGCTCGGAGTTCAGAAAGTGGCTGGGAGCCTCTTCGATCAGCTTTTGATGGCGCCGTTGAATCGAACAGTCGCGCTCGAACAGATGCACGCCGTTGCCGTGGCTATCGCACATCACCTGAAACTCAATATGGCGAGGGCGCTCGATGTAGCGCTCGCAAAAGACGCGGGGATCGCCGAAGTAATCCTGTGCTTCCCGTTGGCATGAGGCGAGGGCTGCTGCCAATTCGCTATCCTGCCGGACGACGCGCATGCCCCGACCGCCGCCACCAGCAGCTGCCTTGAGAATGAGGGGATATCCGTGCATTTGGGCAAAGGCCTGCAGATCCGCGGCATCGCGCAACGGCCCCTCGGATCCAGGGACGGTCGGTACTCCGGCAAGTTTCATCAGACGCTTGGCTTCGACCTTGTCGCCCATTTGTTGCATGGCTGATGGGGACGGGCCAATAAAGACCATGCCCGCGTCGCGTACGGCCTGAGCAAACGCAGCGTTTTCCGAGAGAAAGCCGTAGCCAGGATGCACAGCCTCGGCGCCCGCCGCTTTTGCCGCGCGTAGCAGTTCCGGAACGTTCAAGTAGGTTTGCGCCGAAGTACGCCCCGGCAGGCGAACGGCAAAGTCGGCAAGATGCCGATGGGTGCTGTCCGCATCGGCATCGGAATAAACGGCGACGGATTCCAAGTGTAGATCGCGCAGGGCGCGAATGATCCGCACAGCAATCTCGGCGCGGTTGGCGACCAGAACGCGGCGGAAGGGGCGATAGTATTCAGTCATGTTTTTCACTTTCGAAGCCTCCAAGTCGATATCTCGGCAGGGGCCGTTAAAGCGGGATATTTCCGTGTTTGCGCCGCGGCGCTGTCTCTCGTTTCGCCGAGGCGGCCGCGAGTCCGCGCACCAAGTAGCTGCGAGTTTCCGACGGGAATATCACCGCGTCGATATAGCCACGGGCAGCAGCTTGATATGGGGTGGCAAATTTACGCGCGTATTCTTCGGCAAGCTCACGGCGTTTGGCAGCAGGATCTTTGGCTTCGGCGATCTCGCGACGGAAGATGATGTTGCTGGCACCCTCAGAGCCCATAACGGCAATTTCCGCCCCCGGCCAAGCCAGATTCAAGTCGGCTCCGATGTGTTTGGAGCTCATGACGTCGTAGGCGCCGCCATAGGCTTTGCGCACCACCACCGTCAATTTTGGTACGGTGGCTTCGCAAAAGGCGTACAGCAATTTAGCCCCGTGGCGAATGATGCCACCGCGTTCTTGATCCAGCCCCGGCAAAAATCCTGGGACATCAACGAGGGTGATCAGCGGGATGTTGAAGGCATCGCAGAATCGCACAAAGCGAGCGCCCTTGATGCTGCCGTTGATGTCCAATACACCGGCCATGTGGTTGGGATTATTGGCGACGATACCAACCGACTGACCCGCGAGACGCGCAAAGCCGCAGACCATGTTTTGCGCATAGCCCGGCTTGATCTCAAAAAAGGAATCGGGATCGATGATGCCTTGAATGAGTTGACGCATGTCGTACGGTTGATTGGCGTTGTCGGGGACGATCTGGGCCAGCGATTCCCGTCGCTCCGCCAGCGTCGCCTGCATCGATGGGGAGGTGTCCAAATCCGGATTGCTGAATGTGGGCACCGCGTCCTGGTTGTTGGACGGCAAATACGTCAGCAGGCGGCGCGTGGCCAAAAGCAATTCGGCCTCTGAAGGCATGCGCAGATCGGCGACACCGCTGGTCTCTGTCTGTGCCTTGGCTCCGCCAAGGGCGTCGAAAGTGACCTCTTCGCCGGTCACGGTCTTGATGACGTCCGGACCAGTGATAAACATGTGACTGGTGTGATCAACCATAAAGATGAAGTCAGTGAGAGCGGGTGAGTAGACCGCACCGCCGGCACAGGGGCCCAAGATTAAACTCAGTTGCGGCACAACGCCGCTGGCTCGGGCATTGCGAAAAAAGATGTCCGCATAGCCGCCCAAACTGGCCACGCCCTCGTGAATGCGGGCACCGCCCGAATCGTTGAGACCGATGATCGGAGCCCCGTGTTTGACCGCAAGGTCCATGACCTTGCAGATCTTTTGGGCGTTCGTCTCGGAGAGGCTGCCACCGAGCACGGTAAAGTCCTGCGAAAACACATAGACCAAGCGGCCATCGATGGTACCAAAACCAGTGACCACGCCATCGCCCAAGATGCCTTTGCCGGCCAAGCCAAAATCTTGGCAGCGATGCTCCACAAACGCATCCAATTCGATGAAGCTGCCAGCATCCAGCAGATAGTCAAGGCGTTCGTGGGCAGTCATCTTGCCGCGTTCGTGTTGCGCGGCGATGCGATCAGCGCCGCCTCCGAGGGCCGCTTGCGTGCGCTTTTCCTGCAACTGAGACAGTTTTTCAGACATCGTCGGTAGCGTCATGGGTCGTTGATCCTTCGTGTGATCTCAATTGAGAACGCGGCCAGGGAATTGCCGCCAGATGTCTTCCGTCAGGAGGCGGTCGCAAGCAGACTCCCAGGTCGGTGGTGCCGGAGCTGCGGTGCTGGCCGCGGCCATCAAGCGTTGGTTTGTCGCCTGGGTGCTGCGTCCACCCGCCCAAATCAAATCGCCATTGTTGGTATCGATAAGCAGTATCGTCATGCTGAGAACCCGGCGCGCAACGAGAAGCCCACGGTCGTTGATCGTATCGGAATAGGCGTAGGTAACAAACGGCAGCAACAGGGCATCCGCATTGCGGGCTGCGGCGGAAAACTCTCCTAACCAGGATCGCCAAGGTGTGCGGGCAGCGATGGACGCGCGATAATAGGCGGCGGCATTGGTGCAAGTACCACAGCTATCGGCTTGGTGTTGCCAAAGACTGGGAAGCTTGGCCACCAGCCCCTCTTGTCCTGCCTGCTGCAGTAGTTTTGCCACGGCTTTGGGTGAGAACCCACGCATGTAGGGCTGATCTTTGAAACCGTTGAGGATGAATTCATCGATCCGGCTGCATAACAAGGCGAACTCTTCCGCCTCGGCGTTGGAAAGAGGCAGACCTGCATAGCGAGATTGTTCGGGCCAGCGCTGACAAGGCAATACAGCAGTGCGCGCCGGCACGTGCGTCGTATACTCGGGCTGCATGCCCATCTGAATGGTCGAGCGCGGGGCGGCGCACGCAACGCCGGTGAGGGCGATGAGGATACCTGTGCGAATGATGACCCACATTCTCTGAACGTTCAGCATGAGTTCCCAAAGCCATGAATTCATTTGCTCGAGCCGGCTGAACGTAGCAAAGAAGAGCCGCAGCGGAAAGCGAAATTCTGCGGCTATAACTGGGTGTTACTTTACAGAACCGCGGCCAAATGCGTCGCCTGGCCCAAATTCAGCTGGAATCAGTAATATACCTGTCCCGTGATTGGATTCTTGTACGTACCATTGTACGGATTGTAATGGAAGATCCCGCGTTGTTCTACGGTTGGTGCGGCCTCCGAGGGGATTGAAGCATCCTAGCCTTGGGAAATGTAGTTTTACGTTAGAAGACGGTTTTTGTGTAAGAAGTGATGGCGTCCCATGCTCAAAGTCGCCAGGTGTTGGCCGTCGAAATGCAGGTGGGTCCGAGTAGGCCAGTCGCTCAGGATTCAAATACCGAGGCAATACCTGAATCGGACCTGGGAAAGTCACGGTGACAGCTGATGGGGCTTGGCGCAGCGCGGAAACGCGCCGGCGGCAGAATTAGGCTTAAGGACTGTAGACGACGATATTGCTGAGCAGCTCCTGGGGGGCGTGCGACGTGGTAATCGCCCGTGCTGAAAGGTTTCCCGAGCCAGGAACGAAGACGCCGTAGTGCACCGACCAAGTCGATGTCGCGTTCTCGTTGTCAATTTGGGCATGTAGCAAGACGTGAATTTTGCCATTCGCCTGCCGCTGAGCCCGCAGCGAGCCGTAGGAGCCGGCGATTGATGTTGCTGGGGTGTCTAGAGTGACGTCAACGGTCTCGACATTGACGTCATTATCCATGTTGAAGGTGACATGCCAAAGTTGCAGCGTCGATTTGCTGACGTAAAGCAAGTGAGCGGTGCCGAATTCGTCAACCTGCAAATAGGGTGCTCTGTCTCGCGAAAAATCGAGGATATCTGGCGCGTTAATGGCAAAGAGCGTTGCCGCACCGCTTAAAGGCATGCGCCCGACGAGGAGTGTTGCTGTAGCGTCGGTTTGAGAGCCCTGCTTACAGGCAAATGCAAAGTGGGTGACACCTTCGTCCGACACAGAGAGAACCTCCGAAGCAAAAACGACGGTACAATTCTGGTTATTGAAGGTCATTTCAGCTGAGTTAACGCTGTATCCATTGATTTGGGGCCGAAGCACATGCACCGTGTGAGGGGATGTCCGCGCAAATAATGCCATGTATGTGGCTCGTTCGCTGAGCCTCCCTCGTTCACTCTGGGACGGGCTTTCATCGCTGGAACGCGACGAAAACGTTCCACTTTCTCCAACTTGCCACGCGAATTCAAAATTTGGGT